>JBLWWK010000002.1:0-432773 GCA_048267965.1 Salibacteraceae bacterium | reverse complement strand
ATTTTTGAAAAAAATCAAAGCACGTAGGTGAAGCAGGGCAACAACTTGGGGAGTTGTTGAGCCAGCACGTGCGGAGGCTGAGGCAATGGAGTTTTATTCGTTTCGGTTTATTCTTAAAGGAACTCATGAGCTCAACACTACGTGTTTCGGTTGGGAACTTTTTTTCTCCTCAAAAAAAGTGGTAAAGAAACAACTCTTTGTTTTGTCTTGAACCAGCCCGTGCGGAGGGGAAGAAAAACATCAACACCTTTCGACATCTGTAAACATTAGAAAAAGCTTTAGGTAGAAAACACTACTTTCGCCACCTATTTTTCATTTACACAATTTCACTCCATGTTTTTTTCTTCGTCAGGAGAATTCGTATTCGTCACCTTGTTTTTAGTTAGCTATTTGGTGGTGAGTTGTTTACCGGTGAAATGGCCACGGAAATGGGGCTTGTTTTTGGGTAACTTGGCCCTCTTGTCTACCGTTGTAAATGAGTATACCATTGGTGTTCAATTGGTTCTTTCGTTGTTGGTTTTTGCGGTAGGAACGCACTTGCTAAAATCTCAAAGAAATACTCGAAGTCGGAAAATTTTAGGTGTTTCGATAAGTGTGTTAATAGGATTATTTATTTACCGAAATTACAGCACGGATATTACGTTAATTGGCAGGTTAGGAATTAGTTACATTCTCTTTCGCCATATTCAGTTCTTAGTAGATGCATCAAAAAAGCGTTTTACCCAGTTAAACGTGCTCGATTATTTCAATTTCATCTTGTTTTTTCCCAACTTCTTAGCCGGCCCTATCGATACTTACGGCAACTTTAGTTGTTGGCATAATCGAGATTGGGGATCACTCAAAAAGGCTCTTTTATTGCCTGGATTATTACGTATTTTTATTGGAGCCGTAAAGAAGTTAGCTTTGGTTCCTATCGTTATTAACGAAGCCACTAATTACGAATTGCTTACGGGAGAGTACGGAGTTTGGGTGGGCTTGTTATTGAGCGCTATGGCTTATTCGGCTTACATTTATTTAGACTTTAGCGGGTACTCAGATATTGCCATCGGAACGGGATATCTTCTGGGGATTAGAACGCCTGAAAACTTTCAATCTCCTTATTTATCTACCAATTTGGCCGATTTTTGGCGCAGGTGGCACATGACGTTTTCGGTATTCTTGCGAAATATGATTTTTAAGCCACTTGTAACCCAACTTTCTGGTCGTTTTCCGCAAGCGCCCCGCTTGTTAATCAGCAGCATCGGCTACATAATCACCTTTGTTTTGTGCGGAATTTGGCACGGCAATACCCTCAATTTTATTTACTGGGGTTTATGGCACGGAGTAGGGCTGGTGATGTTAAAATTGTGGGATTCGTACCAGCCGTTAGTAGTTAAAAATCAATGGAGTAAGTCGTGGTTGTATCAATCGGGTACCTTACTGCTTACCTTTTTATTCGTAAGCACAGGTTGGTTGTTGTTTCATTATTCTCACGATCAATTGATAGAAATTCTAAGTCTGTTATGATCAATCAATGGCCCGATAATATAGAGCGAAGATTTAGCTTAGGTAACCTGAATAGGCTGGGTAAAGAACTTATTCTGGCCCTAGTTTTAGCTATTGTAATTTCGGGCCTAGTAGTTTCTCTTTCTGATTCTACAGAAAGCAATTATCCAGAAAATCAATTTGCTGATATTGATGCGATTGAAGTAAAACGAAATTCCCCACTTTTTCATCATTATTTAGGTCAAATTAGAGAAAACAATGGTTTTTTACTCTTGGGGACTTCAGAAACAGGTGAATTAGGTGGCGCTAATTATTGGCATTGGTTTAATGGCGACTCAACCATTCAGCGTAAAATGTCGGTTTTGGGCGGTGCTGGCCGTTGTGCCGATGTGTATTTGCCATTGTTAGCCGAAAGTCTAGACCGTTGGAAAGGGGTAGAGGTGTTGCTGTTTGTGAATCCTACTTATTGGAGAAAGGGATTGAACAGTCCTCAACAAGTTTATATTGAAAGATATTTACATAAAGGTTTAGTAGAAACTACTCAATTAGAGTTGGTTAAGCACTATGATTTCAAAGGTTTTGAGAGCATTCTTGCGCCACAACCAACGGTAACGCGTTGGCAAAATGCGGCAAGTTGGGTAGCGGATGGAACGCGATCTTGGTTTTATCGAGATTTTAAAATGGCGTTGGGAGAGTATCCTTTTGTGTATTCTTCATCTGTAAATGGATTTAAACCGTTAACCGATACGGTAGAAATCTTGGCGAAAATTGATACCAATTTAAATGTTTCTCACGCTTTTCGAGATGCTCAAAAGAAGTTGTGGTTTCCGAGTATAGATAGTTCGAGTTCCTACCGAAGCGATGTATTATCTGCATTTATTCGATTATCTCAAGCTGCAGAAGTTGATTTAAAGGTAATTATTGGGCCGTATAATCAGGTTTTGGGAGTGCAAACGGGGCAAGAAGCCAAAGTGCCCTTGTACGAAGAATTGCATACCGAACTTTTGGATACGTTGCAAAAATATTCTGTAGAAACCATTGATTTATGGAGTTTGAGTTATGAAAATAACTCGTTTAGAGATTATCAGCATCATAGCCAATACGGAGCGTATAAAATCTACAAATCGTTAAAAAAAGCGTTGAATGAGAATCATTAAAAAAGCCGCAAGAATTGTTCTTGCGGCCATTGCATTGTTGTATTTGCTCTCAGAGAAATCTGAGGAAGCCATTTCGTTTTTATACGCTAATTTTTAGCCTTTTTCGTAAAGAACAACCGTTTCGATATGAGAAGTATGCGGGAATTGATCTACCAAACTGAACTTCTTCATTTGATAACCTGCTTCGGCTAATATTTCGTTATCTCGCGCTTGTGTAGCAGGGTTACAAGAAACGTAAACAATTCGTGGCGACTCTAACTGAATAATTCTTTTGAGCGCTTTTGGGGCAATTCCTCCTCGTGGAGGGTCTAGTACTAAGGTGTTGATTTTGTTTCTGTATTGCGGAAACTCGTACAAGAATTTATTGACGTCTGCAGCAAAAAATTCGATGTTACTCAATCCATTAAGTTGAGCATTTTTCTTTGCGTTGGCGATGGCACTTTCCACAATATCTACCCCAATTATTTGAGTGGTAGAGTCACTCTTCTTAGAAAGAATTTGTCCGATGGTTCCTGTTCCACAAAACAAATCCATGATTACTTCGTCTGAAGATGTTTTTCCTTCTAATGCATATTCTACCGCTTTGCTATAGAGTTTTTCGGCACTTGCTGGGTTGGGCTGAAAAAAGCTACGCATACTAATTTCGAAATCTAAATCAAGCAAGTGTTCTTGCAGGGTAGCTTCGCCTTTTAGCAAGGTGGTTTCCATGTTTACATCGTGGCTTCTGTCTCCGGTGCTAGTATTAATCGAGTGTAACAAACCACCTAGTTGATCACCAAAAATATCGGTAATTAATTGGGAGAACTCTTCGATGTTAAATTCTTCTAAGTGAGAAGCAGAAGTTACCAGTTCTATCAGAAATTTCTGTGTGTGAAAGCTTTTTCTAACGCCTAAATATCGGTAAAAGCCTTCGGCTCTTGGCGGACACCATGCTGGTAATTGCGAGTTTTCGCACCAAGCGCGAATGGTTTTTAAATTGTTTTCGACCAGCGGATCGAACAAACCTGAATCTTTTTCAAGGTTTTCTACAGACCACCATTGTCCGCGGTGTTTAAATCCTAAACCAAAACCATCGTATTCTTCGCCTGTTTCTAAATCGTAAACAATGCTAGAAAAAGAATATTCCATCTTATTTCTATAATGCCACGTTCTGGGCGAAGCAATAAACTCATCGAAGATGCTTTCTGGGTCTTCTACTTTTCCAATTCTTCTAAAAAGTTGAAAAGTGTCTGTTTTCTTATCTTGCTGTTGCAGCTCAATAGGGTAGCGCATATACGGGCCGCCAGGTATCTCTTGATAGGGCTGGTCTACTTCTAAATCACTACGTTTTACAATTTCGAGCAATTTACACTCAGCATGCTTTTTTCTTTTCTTGATAATACGTGCTCTTACCGTTTGGCCTTTAATGGTATTCGGAACAAAAACCACAAACTGACCGTTTACAGTTTCAACACGAGCGATGCCTTTTCCGCCAAATGCAGAATCAACAATTTCTAAGTCTATTACAGCTCCACGCTTGAGCTGAATGGTATTTTCGTTATTCAATATCGTAACTATTTTGCATTGCAAAGAAAAGCAATCGTGCAGAGCCTACGAATTCTTTTACTTTTGTTCTTACGCAAAATGAACAATCAAAAATAGATTTATGGAAGAAACAGCTAAAAAGTATTCTTCACAAGATTTAATGGATCTTGAAAGCAAGCACGGAGCGCACAACTACCATCCGCTTCCGGTAGTGCTAGCTAAAGGTGAAGGTGTATATGTTTGGGACGTAGAAGGGAAAAAGTATTTTGACTTTTTATCTGCTTATTCTGCTGTAAACCAAGGTCATTGTCATCCTAGAATTGTAGGAGCCATGAAAGAACAAGCCGAAACGCTTACGTTAACTTCAAGAGCTTTTTACAACAATGCTTTAGGCCCGTTTGAAAAGTACATCACCGAATATTTCGGTTTCGATAAAGTGCTTCCTATGAATACAGGAGCAGAAGCGGTTGAAACAGCATTAAAGATTTGCAGAAAATGGGGTTACGAGAAAAAAGGGATTCCTCAGAACGAAGCAAAAATTATTGTTGCGCATAACAACTTTCACGGGAGAACAACCACCGTTATTTCTTTTAGTAACGATGAGAACGCACGCGAAAATTTTGGTCCGTTTACCACTGGTTTTGTGAGCATTCCTTACGATGATATTTCAGCTTTAGAAGAAGCCTTAGAAGATCCTAAAGTGGCAGGTTTCTTAGTAGAGCCTATTCAAGGTGAAGCGGGTGTTTACGTTCCGCAAGACGGCTACCTAGCAAAAGCAAGTGAATTGTGTAAAGCGAAAAACGTACTGTTTATTGCAGACGAGGTGCAAACGGGTATTGCACGTACTGGTGAGCTGTTGGCTTGTAATTACGATAATGTTACACCTGATATGCTTGTACTTGGTAAAGCTGTTTCTGGCGGTGTTTATCCTGTTTCTGCAGTGTTGGCCAACAACGAAATTATGAATGTTATTGGGCCCGGACAACACGGTTCTACCTTTGGTGGTAACCCCGTTGCTGCACGAGTTGCTATGGCTGCATTAGATGTAATTCGCGATGAGAAGTTAGCAGAAAATGCAAAGCGTTTAGGTGAATTGTTTAGAGCTAGAATCAATGCGTTTATCGAAAAGTGCGACTTAGTTACACTTGTTAGAGGTAAAGGGCTATTAAATGCAATTGTTATTAACGATACAGAAGATAGCTCAACTGCTTGGGATATCTGTGTTCAGTTAAAAGAAAACGGATTGCTTGCTAAGCCAACACACGGTAACATTATTCGTTTTGCCCCACCATTGGTAATGAACGAAGAAGAGTTAAACCAATGTTGCGATATCATTGAAGATACGCTTACCAATTTTAAAAAATAGGCAAAAGCCTTGTTCAAATAGAAAGCTGCTTAGTTACTAGGCAGCTTTTTTTATACCTTTTTTTTAATGAATCTAGAGCCTAGGATAGAAAAAGAGAAAAACCGTGCTTTAAAGTTACTTTTACTAATCGTTGCAGGCGAAGCCATTTTTTTACTTCCTTTTGTTATTCCCAGAATTTTTCGGCCAACCGTATTAGATGTGTTCTCACTTAACAATGCAGATTTGGGCATGTGTTTTTCGGTGTATGGTGTGGTAGCTATGGTTTCTTACCTGGCTGGAGGGCCGTTGGCAGATCGGTGGGCTCCTAGAAAATTGATGGCGCTCGCTTTGGCACTTACCGCTTTAGGAGGAGTTGTTTTTGCTTTTTATCCTCCATTTGTTGTTCAATTAGTGATTTACGGTTTATGGGGTTTTTCAACCATTTTTCTTTTTTGGTCTCCCATGATAAAAGCTACTCGCATTTGGGGAGGTAGGCAACAACAAGGTCGTGCGTTTAGTTGGCTAGATGGCGGTAGAGGTTTGGTAGGAGCCGTATTTGGTCTACTAGGAGTTGTAATTTTTGAGTGGTTGTTAAGAGAATCACAAGCAACAGCTTCTATTCAAAATCGGCAAGATGCTTTTCAAATTGTTTATTTCTCAGCCATCGGGCTATTGTTGGCTACAGCTATTTTGGTGTGGATTTTTCTGAAATGGAAACATGAAAACACAGAAAAGCATGAAAATCAGTTGTTTTCGTTGCAAGATTTTAAAGAAGTAATTCAATTGAAGGCAGTACGCTTGCTTTCTGTAATAATTTTGTGTGCCTATTTTGCCTACAAAGTTACCGATGTAATTTCTTTGTATGCTGCAGATGTTATGGAAATGAGTGAAGTAGAGGCAGCCAAAGTAGGTACGCTTTTTATGTTTATTCGTCCTTTAGCAGGTTTTTTAATCGGATTTTTTATAGACCGCTTTAATGTGTTAAAAGCGCTTATCATCAGCTTTTTGCTTTGTAGCTTAGGCGCCATCATCTTGTCGGTTGGTGGCGTAAAGGCTGGGCAAATCGCCTTGTTTTTCACCTCTGTATTTATTTTAGGATTAGGCGTTTACTCTCTACGCTCTCTTTACTTTTCGGTGATGAAAGTAGGTAAAATTCCGTTAGCGGTAACGGGCACAGCAGTGGGGATTGTCTCAATTGTTGGGTACACACCCGATGTGTTTTCGGGTCCTATAATCGGTTATTTTCTCGATAATTATTCAGGTTTCTTAGGGTTTCAATACCTGTTTTTATTCTTACTCGCTTTGCTTTCGGTAGGAACCATTTTTTCATTCTATTATTACCGCCAATTCACTGTAAGAGATGAAATTGGGGTGAAATCATAGGTTTGAATAGGGGGCGTATCTCGCAGGGTATGTAAAATATGCTTTGTTGTGAAATGCTTTTATTTTATAAAGTGTTCTATTTCTTCTTTGCTTTTGAGTGAATATTGATAAGGTTTAGTCGATTTGTCTTCTTTTATCAAGCCTAATTTGATAAGTTCGTTTAAATCTTTACTAGCAGTTTGCCTAACTATTTCATGTTTTAGTTTAAACTGAAGAGGAGATTCTAATTTCATTTAATCATTGTTAAATTGTCGTTCAGAATTAACAATGTTGTTCAATCTATGCAACCTCTTCCCAATGTGGCGCATCTTCTAGGTAATATTAAAGTAACATTGGTATAAGAATCTTTTAGCGTTACAAAAATACACGGGTAGTATTCTGAAGATAAAATCGCTCTACTTTTGCCGCGAATTTTAAAAAGCACTGAAAATGAGCGATAAAACAATGAGAAATGCTATTCGTAAAACACTTTTATTAGGTGTTTTAATGGTGACAACAATTCTTTCTTTTGCCCAAAATTCTTGGAAAGAAGTAAAAGAAAAAGGCGAGGGAGAGTTGGTAGTTTACATCCAAGAAGAATATCCGTTTGCATTTTACAACGAACAAAACGAGCTCGTGGGTATTGAGGTAGATATCCTGAAACGTTTTGTAGAATGGGCAAAAGTGAGACACGAAGTAAACATCGACCTAACTTTTGTTCCTGAAAAAGAATTCTTCAAAATTTTTGATGCGGTTAAAGAAGAGCAAGGTGTTATAGGTTCTGCGTCTATTACCGTTACTGATTCTAGAAAAGAAGAAGTTGCTTTTTCTGCTCCGTACATGAGAAATAAATCGGTATTGGTTTCACCTTTAACGTTTGCTTCCTTAACGAGTTACAGTGATTTTTCAAATGTGTTTTCTGAAGGAACCGCACTGGTTATTCGTGAAACTACCCACGAAAAAGAGCTTATGAGCATTAAGAAGAACCATTGTAACGATATGGTGGTTCAGTACGAATGGACAACAGACGAAATTCGTAAAGCCCTTTCAGAAGATTCAACCTATTACACGATGATTGATTTACTCACTTTTTGGAGCTGGGTAAGAGATGGCGAAATGGGGATGAAAGTTCACCGTGTAGCTACTGTAGAAAAAGAAGAATTTGCTTTTGCATTGGGTAGAAATTGTGATTGGAAACCAATTATGAACGAATTTTTCGAAGGTGGTTTCGGCTTTACAGCAAGCCGAGATTATCGTGATATTTTAGAAAAATACTTACCAGAAGAGGTATTGGCAGAATCGCTTTAAGGCATAGTTTTACCACTGGTGTTAGCGGCTTCTTTCTCACAGTAGAGAGAAGCCGTTTTCATTAAAATTCATCTCTACCACCGAATTCAATTAAAATCGAACTTGAAGTTTTAAGTTCACTTGTCGGTTCGTTAAGTAATTAGGAACCGCATACGTTCTATTCGAAACATCACGAATCCAGAGGTAAGAAATGGTGTTGTTTACTTGTAACAAGTTAAAGACTTCTAAGCTCAACCAGATATTTTCTAAGTAATGAAAAGGCTTTTTCAATCCTAAACCAGAGCGCTTATCTTCTTTGTCTTTTAGTAATTGCTTCGAAATTCCTAAATCAACTCTTCGGTAAGCTGGTATGCGCAAGGTGTCTTCGTAGCGGTTATAAGTAGGCGGTCCAAAAGGCAAGCCTGTAGCAAAAATAAAGCTGAGGTTCATTCTAAACGATTCGTTTCCGGGGAAATAATCTTGAAAAAACAACGCAATTCTAAATCGTTGGTCGGTAGGTCTGGGGATGGCACCGGGGCGAATAATTGCTGTGTCTACCGCCACTTGATCAGCCGTAAAACCTGGCACAATTAGCTCTCCGCTGGCATTAAATCTTTCTAAATAAAAATCGTTGTTAAGGTCTTCTTCGGTTTGCATTATCGACATGCTTACCCAACTTTCTATCCCTTTTACAAATTCACCGTTCAGCTTAAAATCGATTCCAGTTGCATAACCACTAGAGTTGTTGGTGGCGTAATAGCGCAAGCGCACATTATCGATTTCGTAAGGGATGAGGTTTTTTAGGTCCTTATAATACGCTTCTGTTGTGAAAAGAAATGGCCTATCCCACATGGTAAATTCATGGTCTACACCTGCCACATAGTGAATAGAAGTTTGTGCCTTAATATTTTGATTTACGTCTCCGTTGAGGTTTCTCATTTCTCTAAAAAACGGAGGTTGATGATAATATCCCCAGGCGGCTCTAAACGTAAATTTCTTCTCCCAATTCGGTACAAAAGAGGCAGATATTCTCGGTCCGCCCACCAACTGTTCATTAAAATCCCAGTAGTTAAATCGCCCGCCCGCATTGATATTTAGCAAATGACTATCAATTTCCCATTCGCGGGCATATTGCAAATACCCAGAAAAACGGTTCGATTCGATTGAATTATCGGCATTAATTACGCTGTAAAGTTCAATTTGATCGGTAGGTTGTTGGGGAATGCTGTACCCCGCAGAATCGATCATTTGCCACTCGTTAAATTCATCTTGAATCCACTCTCTTTGCGCTTTTATTCCCCAATCGATGGTGGCGTTTTTAGCATAATAAGTTCCTTTATGCTCTGCTGTGGCCACTACAGCATCGAGGTAATTTCGTGCGTGATTGAGAAAACCGCCAATTCCCCGGTTCGCAGCCACATCTCCAAAATTATCAGAACCCAAGTCTCGATCCAATTCATCTAGTCGATAGGCTCCTTCTACATCATACGTCTCATTTTCTAACGATCTCCATGCAGAAGTGATAAACTTTAAACGCAGATTTTTGGTGGGTTGGTAAGAGGTAGTAAAAGCACCTAAGTAATTCTCGAACTGATTAATTTCTTGTCCATCAAAAAAGATAGTAAGTCGCAATGCCTCATTCACACTTCCAAATTCAGTTTGTCTGGTTTCGGGAATAAACTGATAACGGTTGTTGCTATAGGTTCCTAAAAAGGCAATTTCTAAATCGTCTGTTACATCAAAAGTGAAATAACCTTGGTAATCTGTAAAAGCCGGACGATAATCACCATCGGTATCAAGACCGTTTAACACGTATTGATTGGTTCTGTATCGAAAACCGTGAATTTGAGTAAAACGATAATTTTTAGAAGAATTAGCGAGAAAAACACTGGTTCCGAGCAAAGAACCTTCAACAGCACCAGACAAGCGAGTATCGGGTGTTTTGTATTTTACATCGAGAACCGATGACATTTTATCTCCGTATTTGGCTTGAAAACCACCACTCGAAAAATCGACCGATTCTACCAAATAAGGATTGACAAAACTTAAGCCTTCTTGTTGCCCAGAGCGCACTAAAAATGGTCTGTAAATGGCCACATCGTTTACATAGACTAGGTTTTCGTCAAAATTACCACCGCGCACATTGTACTGAGAACTTAGCTCGTTGGTAGAACTTACACCAACCGCTTGAAAAAGTAACGTTCTTTCGACTCCCGCATTCGGAGACGGCAGTGCATCTACCGTTTTAGGGTCGATGGCGATAAGTGTTGGCCGGTCGAGGCGTTTGTCTCTAAACTCGAATTCAGAAAAATCTTGTGCCGAAAAACGAAGCGTCACATTTTGTTCGTAAACGGTTCCTACGGTGAGGTTAAAACGCTTTTCAACGGTATCGTGACCAACAAATGTGTAAACTAAATAGAAATTTTTATCAGTAGGAACCTTAACAGAATACTCGCCTTTTTGGTTAGAAGTGCTAGCTACTTCTTGATTTTTGAGCGTGATATAAGCGCCTTCTAGCGGTTTACCGCGGTCGTCAGTAATTACCCCTTTTACCGTGGCATTTTGCGCCAAAAGTTGGGTAGTAACAAAAACGAATAATATGGATATTAGTAGCCTCAAGTTTTTCAAAACGCCAAATGTAGCGAAAGCGAAATTACCAGCTAATAACGCACTAGCACAGATTTAGTGTGTGAAGTGAAAAATTTATCGGCTACTGTTTTTCCAGCTTTGAATAAATTGAGCCCACGCAATAGGGTTTAATAGATTGTTGGCCGGGTATTGCCCTGCGTAATACAGTCTGCTTTGGTATTGCTGCATTTGGTATTTGTAAGCTAAACTTCCGTAAGAACGCCTAGGCAAATTGAGGTTAGCATCGCGCTGTTCTGCAAGCGCTAAATTGCGTTTTGCCCTTTCGAATTCGTTTTCAGGATCGTTTAAACTCAAAAAAGCCTCTTTAAATTGCTCTTTGCTTGGCCAAGGGTAAACACGTTGTTCGGCTAAAAGAATGGTATCTCTTTCTAACACCTGAATAAGTGAATAACGGGTAGTGGTTAAAGTATCAGGTATCACAAAAGCGGCATCTTTATAACCAACGCTCGAAAAATGAATGGTATCACCCACAGATGCCACAAAACTGAAATATCCAGAATTATCTGAAATGGTACCTCGATACGTTTTGCTAATCATAACGCTTGCAAACCGAATAGGAGTGAGGTCTTCACCGTCTACGGTAACCCCAGAAAACTGAATTAAATCTTGGGTGTAGTCAACTTCTGTAGAGTCTTTACTTTGTGCAAAAGCGGTTCCTACCGTTAAAAAAAGTACGAAGAATGTTGAGAATAGTCGCGTCATAAAAACAAATTTACCAAATAAATTCAACCACCTTTTCAGCAGTATTTCCTCTCTCATCTGTAACGATTAGCCGAAGGTTCTGTTTTCCTTTTTGCATTTTTTGGGTATCGAATGTGTGCCATATATGACCCGTTTTTTTATCGTACTCAAAAAGCACCCATTCATTGTTTAAATACCCGTTATAGGTGGCAATTCCAGAAAGATTATCAGCAATTTTAAACTCAATTTTGCTCAAATGATGCAAATTGGGCAGATCGCCTTTAAAGTTGAAATTTCGAATTTTGGGAGGGTCAATATCCGCCACCACCGCATAGGGTCCAAAACTGCGAGTTTTAAAGTAAAGAGCTCCATTTTTAAATTGGCCACCTTCTGCAGCCAAAATGTTAAAATCGCTAGTGAGAGATACAGCCAATAACTTGTCTTGATTAACGGTAGGAACCGAATCTAACACAATTTTTACTTGTGCATATTTGTGAAGTGGCGTATACAAATCGTGAATATGATGGATGCCGCTGTAATGATATTTATCGTTTTTGGTTTTGGCGTATTCGAAGTGGATATCTGAATACAACGAGTGGGCTGGTGCTGAAAATGAAAATTTCTCATTGCTAAACGAAAGAGGTGCGTTGTGTTTAAAAAGAATAAACTTCTTCTCTTTAGGGAAAAAATAGCTACTGGTGTCTTTTTCTATAAAAAACGAAACCGAAGAGGTATTTCCGTAACTATCTTTAACGGTGTAGTCTAATTCATGATCAAAACTGCTAAAAAACACTTGTCCGTTGGTTTTTAGCTCGTTGTAAATAGAAAGTTGGTTGCCGGGTTCTAACCAGGAACGTTGCACACGTTTTTTCAACTTTTTCCAAGCATAAAAGTCTACGTGTGAGTTAATATAGCGCGATAAGTGAAACGGAATTTTTTCCATTTCGTGTTGGTAAATTGTGTTTTCATCGGCCTTTAATTCAATGCTGTAAACACCGCATCGGTTGGCTACGCCATTTAACCGATCAATTACTTCAATACCAAAACCACAAACTCCTGTAGCTTTTAAAGGTGTGTTTTTTGAAACGTGATACTTTCCGTTAGATCCGTAAAGCGGCAAATAGAGCGGTTCGTTCTGGCCATTTATAGCAGAGCTGTCGTTCATGGGATACACGGCCAATGTTTTTAAGATGGGTTTAACATCGTCTTTAATATCAAAATTGAAAAGAAGAGGATTAATAGGTGTTTCGGTAGCCGTTTCTCTAATTTCGAAATGAAGGTGGGGGCCACCGCTTCCGCCAGTATTTCCTGAAAGGGCAATGGTTTCGCCTTGATGATAGGTAAAGGTGTTTTTTGCGGGGAACAATTCGATTTCGAACGATTGTGCATTTTTCTGTGCCTTTCGAACGTAGGCTTCAATTTCATCGTTGAATTTTTGCAAATGCGCATAAGCAGTGGTAAGTCCGTTCGGATGCACAATGTAAAGCACCTTTCCATATCCGTATAAAGAAACTTTTATGCGAGAAACATACCCATTGGCAGCAGCTAAAACGGGAACACCTTCACGTTGCTGAGTCTTAATATCAATACCCGCGTGAAAGTGGTTCGAACGAATTTCACCAAAATTCCCAGCCAAATAAAGCGGAATATTAACCGGAGCAATAAAGTCGTTAGCTTTTGGGTGCTTGGTTTGTGCCCCGGCTAAAGTGGTAAGAAACAAGAAGAAAGCAGAAATAAATAACTTCATAAATTAGGAATCAGAGCATGCAAATGAACAAAATCTCTGTGATTTTAACGGTTAGCGCCATTTTAGCCCTACAAGATAAACGCTGAATTATGGCTGATAAAACCTTTGCTTCTTATTTTGCTAATTTTAACTTTGCCTTAAGCTATTAACGAGATGGAAGGCGGAAAAGAATCAGTAAAACAATTAGGAAGTAAGATTGAAAAGCTGATTTCATTGCATCAAACCGCACTGAAAGAAGTAGATAGTTTAACAAAAAAGAATAAGTTCTTAACGGAAGAATTAGCCATAGAGCGAGAAAAAGTGCGTGATTTAGAAAATAAAATTGCCACTTCGAGTTTTGTCAACCATTCGAATATCAGAAATGATGAAGAAACACAAAACTTAAAAGAGAAGGTAGATGGGCTAATTCAAGAAGTTGACGAATGTATTGCACTTTTAAATAAGTAACGTACCCAAACTCTAAACAGCCATGAACAATCTTTCCATAAAGGTAACAATTGGGAATAGGGTTTATCCGTTAACCATCCGAAGAGAAGAAGAAGAATTGATTCGAAAGGCCGTTAGAATGGTCAACGATAATATAAAAGAGTTGGAACACAACTATGCAGTGCGTGATAAGCAAGATTTACTAGCCATGACTGCACTATTTTATGCCAATAAAACCTTGAGTGAAGAGAAAGCCCAAGGTGAAGATTCTACTTCCCTATCTTCAGAAGACCTTCAAAAAGTGCACGAACGTTTAGATACTTACCTGAGTAACTTATAATGTTCTTTGCAAAAATCATTAGTGGATAAAAATATCCCGCACGAGCTCTACGTTTGGTAAAATCAACAGACTATACGTTAAGAGTTTAGCAGCAGACTCTAATGCAAGGCCTGTTTATCCCAGTTTACTGTGGAGATTTTTCAGCTTGCTGAAAGACGCTGGACTGCAGCTGAGTATGCGCGACTCTATTCCTTTACTTATGAAGGGTTTTACTCAAACAATAGCGCGTGCGGGTTTTTATATAGTTTTTAATAAATAAACAATGGACGTTTTAAGCATAACAGTTGGCATAATCGCAGGGCTTGTAATCGGGGGAGGAATCGCCTTTTACCTGATTAAAACAGGCATGCAGAAAAAAGCGCAGAACATTTTAAAAGAGGCAGAATCAGACGCTGAAGTCAAAAAGCAGCAAAAAATTCTAGAAGCCAAAGAAAAGTTCTTGCAGATGAAACAAGATCACGAAAAAGTGATTAGCGACAGAAACAATAAAATTCAACAAGCAGAACAACGCGTAAAGCAAAAAGAAAATAGCTTAAACCAAAAGCTAGCAGAGGCCAACAAGAAAGATAAAAAGATGGAGGCCATCCGCAAAAACCTAGAACACCAACTATCTGTAATCGAAAGCAAAAAAGAAGAACTAGACAAAACCCAACGTCAACGCATAGAGCAACTAGAACAACTCGCTAACCTAAAAGAAGACGAAGCTCGAAAAGAACTACTCAACGTTCTGCGTGAAGAAGCCAAAACCGATGCGGCCAAAATTTCTCAAGACATTATAGACGAAGCCAAAATCAACGCTAGCAAAGAAGCGAAGAAAGTGGTAATTCAAACCATTCAACGAGTAGCAACCGAGCACGCAATTGAAAACTCAGTTTCGGTTTTCAACATCGAAAGTGACGATATTAAAGGGAGAATCATTGGTAGAGAAGGTAGAAACATTAGAGCCCTCGAATCGGCTACAGGAGTAGAAATAGTTGTAGACGATACTCCAGAAGCAATAATTCTTTCGTGTTTCGATCCGGTAAGAAGAGAAATCGCCCGCTTATCGTTACACCAATTGGTGACCGATGGTAGAATTCACCCCGCTAGAATTGAAGAAGTGGTGAAGAAAACCCAAAAGCGCATTGAAGAAGAAATAATCGAAACGGGAAAAAGAACCATTATCGATTTAGGTATTCACAACATGCATCCAGAATTGGTAAAAGCAGTGGGTAGAATGAAATACCGCTCTTCTTACGGTCAAAATCTATTGCAACACTCGAGAGAGGTGGCTAACTTATGTGCAACCATGGCAGCCGAATTAGGCCTAAATACCAAACTCGCCAAAAGAGCAGGTTTATTGCACGATATCGGTAAAGTTCCTTCAGACGAATCAGAATTGCCACACGCCATCTTAGGGATGAAATGGGCCGAAAAACACGGTGAAAACAAAGAAGTGTGTAACGCTATTGGAGCTCACCACGATGAAATTGAAATGACCAGCCTGTTATCGCCCATTATTCAAGTGTGTGATGCCATTTCTGGAGCTCGTCCAGGTGCCCGAAGAGAAGTAGTAGAATCGTACATTCAGCGATTAAAAGATCTCGAAAGCCTTGCTCTATCTCACGAAGGCGTTTTAAAAGCCTACGCCATTCAAGCCGGTAGAGAATTGCGTGTAATGGTAGAAAGCGAAAAAGTAAACGATGAAATGGCTAGCAACATTTCTTACGAAATATCGAAAAAGATTGAAGACGAAATGACCTACCCTGGCCAAGTTAGGGTAACCGTTATTCGCGAAACGCGCGCAGTGAGTGTAGCTCGCTAAATGCTTTATTTATCCTCGTTTAAGGGAGCTGGCGATATCGTCAGCTCTTTTTTTTGCGCAAATTTTTCAGTAGGAACCGTATAGCGCCATTTCGATATTTTTCAACAGAATAATAAGGTGTCAACTTAGCATTGAATTTACTAAAGAATAGCGCAATGTTCTCATCCATGCTTCCTTCAAAATTGAAAGACAAATTCTTTTCCGCGGCTAATTCTATCCCCTTCCAAATTAAAAAAGTAGAAGCACCCGCATTTCTAAACTCCGGATCGGTGGCACCCACTAAGTAGTGCACGTAATCTTGATCCCAAAGGTAAACATGGGTTCCTATTACACGCCCAGAGCTGTTTTTAGCAATATAATAAGCACAACAATTTTGCTCAAAGCCAAACTGAAGCAATCGTTCATATTCTTCTCTCGAATACGGATTCTTCATGTTTTTAAATGCGTAATTCTTGTTGGTTAATTCAAACAGAAGATCAGCATCTGTAGAGCTTTCTACTGTAAGCTCATTATTGAGTTGTTTGATTTTTCTACGAACCGAAGATTGCACCTTTTTTAACACGGTTTCTGCAGTAAAACCTCTCGAAAGAATGAAACTATACCGAATCGATGTCTCAAAACCATTCCAAACAAAAGGCAATACATTTTGATGGTGAAACGGCAATCGAAATAAATAATGATCGGCAATCGGCAAGTTGTCTACTATTTGAGCTATAATCTGAGCCTGAAAAGAGAACTTCTTACTGTTCGAGATACCTTCAGGATACACAAAAGAGAGAGGCGTATATTGGGCAAAAGCAGGCATCGAAATGCGGTGCAAACCTTTGTTTCGATAATGCACAAAAGGCAAAGCAGCTACAATATTGCCACCTTTATCGTTAGCTGATACAAAGTCGTACTGCTCAGGATGAAGAATTTGAGCATACAACGGATGGCTAAAAACACTGCTACTGTGTTGATTTAAAAATGCTTCAATATTTTGGTTGCGAGTGCTCATACATTTGTAGCTTGCTAAAGTAAGCAAACCACAAGGGATTTACGCTCAACCTATGGATTATGCTAATTTTGCGGTTTGTCAGATTAAATTCTAGTGAATGAAAGTTGCAGTTGTTGGGTTTGGACACATTGGGCGCAGACATGCTACCATAGTAAATGAATATGCAGAAACAGAATTGGTGGCTATTGTTGATACAAACAAAGAGCTTAAAAGCCATGAACTGTACCCTGCTGAGGTTCCGTTTTTTACCAACATTGAAGAAATGCTTGCTGAAGCAAAACCCGAAATTGTACACATCTGTACACCCAACGGAGTGCACGCAGAGCAAGCCATTAAATGCTTAAAAGCTCAATCTCATGCTGTAATTGAAAAACCAATGGGTTTATCAAAAGCAGAATGCGAAAAAGTGGTGTTTAGAGCATTACAAGAGAATAAAACGGTTTTTGTTGTTAAGCAAAATCGATATAGCCCGCCTAGCCAATGGCTAAAGAAAATGGTAAAACAAAAGCTGATTGGCGATGTGTGCATGGTTCAAATTAATTGCTATTGGAACCGAGATAGCCGCTATTACAAACCCTTGCCAGAAGGTGGGCCAGCAGGTTGGAAAGGAACCTTAAAGTTAGATGGCGGTACACTTTACACTCAATTTTCTCATTTTATCGACATTATGTATTGGGTTTTTGGCGACATTGAAAAGATTCAAAGCAATTTTCAAGATTTTCAGCACCAGAATTCAACAGAATTTGAAGATTCAGGTTCAGTCAATTTTACCTTTTTAAACGGTGGTTTAGGAAGCATTAATTTTTCTACCGCTGTTTGGGATAAGAACATGGAAAGTTCAATCACCGTTGTAGGAACCAAGGGCTCGTTGAAGATTGGCGGCCAATACCTAAACGAAGTCGAATATTGCCATGTTGAAGGCTACGAAATGGAAGAGTTAGCAGAGACAAATCCACCTAACGATTATGGTCCGTTTAAAGGTTCTGCGGCCAATCATCACTTTGTGGTAGAAAACGTTGTAAACACCTTAAAAGGTAGAGATACTATTACTGCCAATGCTTTAGAAGGCATGAAGGTGGTAGATATAATTGAGCGAATTTACGCAGCTGCAAAACGACCAATAAAATCTTTCGAATGAGCCAATCAACCAACTATTTTGTGCATGAAACCGCAGTTGTAGACGAAGGTTGCACTATTGGGGAAGGAACCAAAATTTGGCATTTCTCACACGTAATGTCGAATTGTACTTTAGGTCAAAATTGTAACCTAGGCCAAAACGTGGTGGTTTCTCCAGACGTGATTTTAGGCAACAATGTAAAAGTGCAAAACAACGTATCTATCTACACAGGCGTTAATTGTGAAGACGATGTGTTTTTGGGTCCTTCATGTGTTTTTACCAACGTGATTAACCCAAGAAGCGGTGTAAACAGAAGAGGTCAGTACGAAAAGACTACGGTTAAAAAAGGAGCAACCATAGGTGCCAACTCTACCATTGTTTGCGGTCACGATATTGGTAAATATGCTTTTATTGGTGCAGGAGCCGTTGTTACCAAAAATGTACCCGACTATGCTCTTTTAGTAGGCAACCCCGCCAAACAAATTGGGTGGATGAGCGAATACGGTCACAGACTGGAGTTTGATGAGAACGGGAGAGCCATTTGCTCAGAAAGCAAAGAAGAATACGAACTGAAAAATGGCCAAGTAGCCAAAATTTCTGCTTAAAAAAGTACGCGAGTTTTACATGCAAACAACCGGAATAATAATTCAAGCTCGATTAGGTTCTACAAGAATGCCTTGGAAAGTGGTAAAGCCTTTTTACCAAGGAAAATCAATTCTTGATCTTCAAATTGAAGCATTAAAAAAGAATTTTCCTGATTTTCCTATTGTTTTGGCCACATCTGTAAACGAAGAAAACGATGCATTAGAAGAGTTGGCAGAACGATTAGAAATTGGCTGCTTTCGAGGCGATGAAAACAATGTTTTAAATCGGTTTATAGAAACAGCTAAAGCGTATAATTTTACACGAGTGGTAAGAATATGCAGCGATAATCCGTTGTTGTATACACCTTCTATTCACGAATTGTTAAAGCAAGAAGCAGATTACTCGGCTTTTGCTTTAAGCGATGGAACTCCAACTATTAAAACACACTATGGCTTTTGGCCAGAAGTAGTTACCACCAATGCATTGGAAAAGGCGCAAGAATTAACCAACGATTCGTTTTATCAAGAGCATGTAACGAATTTTATTTACGGAAATCCTGATGAGTTTTCATTAGCATTTAAAACGGTTCCTACCGAAATTGAAAACAATCGTTCTATTAGAACTACTATCGATACCCCAGAAGATTTTGACAACATTGCCGACTTGTATGTTCATTTGATGGCACAAGAAAGCGCATTGGATCCTACCGCGATTACCCATTTTTTAAGTCAACACCCACGCTACACTACAGTAATGAAAGAACAAATTGAAAAAAACTCAAAATAGCATGAAAGAGGTAAATTCAACTTATGTAATTGGTGAAATAGGGCAAAACCATAACGGCTCTATGATACTAGCGAAAGAAATAATCGATCGTGCTGCAAAACCTGTGGTAGATGGTTTGTTCGGGAGAGAACTCAAACGAATGGACGCAGTAAAATTTACCAAAAGAGATTTAAATGAAGAGCTTTCTGCCTCGGCTATGAGCAAGCCCTACAACAATCCCAATAGTTTTGGAGCAACCTATGGTGAGCACCGCCAAGCTTTGGAGTTGAGTGAAGAAGAGCACTTCGAATTGTATAAATATACCAAAGAAAAAGGGCTTGATTTTATTGAAACGTTGTGCGCTGTAGGTTGCATGAATATGCTCAAACTCTTTACGCCCGATAGATTAAAAGTGGCTTCTCGAGACCTTACCAATTTGCCTTTATTAGAGGTAATGGCAGAAACAAAAATTCCTATGATATTAAGCACAGGAATGGGAGGCCCGAAGGAACTCGATAACGCTTTAGAAGTAATTACTAAATACCATAACGATGTATCAATTTTGCATTGTTTGTCTCAGTACCCTTCAGATTATCAGTTTATTAATCTGAATACCATAAAGTACTTACAGAAGAATTACAGCCAGTATACCATTGGCTATTCTGATCACTCAATTGGGGTGATGGTTCCCGTGGCAGCAGTAACCATGGGCGCAAAAATTATTGAGAAACACATTACTCTTGATCGCGATTTAAAAGGTACCGATCAGAAAGGATCTTTAGCTCCAGACGGTATTTACCGCATGATGCGTGACATCCGTAACCTAGAGGTTGCTCTTGGAGAAGAGGATATGAAGATTGAATCTGCTGTTTTAGAAGCGCAGAAAAAATTAGAGCGCTCATTAGCAACGAACAAACCATTAAAAACGGGTCAAATTATTACCGATGCAGATGTTCACTTACTAAGCCCCGGTGATGGAGTTAAGTTTGCTGATCGTCAGTTGATTATCGGTAAGAAAGTAAACCGTGATTTAGAAGCTAACGAAATTATTTACCAAGAATTTGTTGCTGAATGAACATAAAACTGGTCATTACAGATATTGATGGTGTTTGGACCGATGGTGGCATGTATTACGACAATACAGGCAATGAATTTAAAAAGTTTAATACATCGGATAGTGCGGGCATTCTTTTTTGTAAAAAGCTGGGAATAAAAACAGCCATTATGACGGGTGAATCTACCGAAATTGTTGCGAGAAGAGCCAACAAAGTAAAGGTAGATTACTTGTATCAGGGCGTTCAGAACAAGCTGAAATTAGCCGAAGAATTGGTAAAAGAGCTAGGCATTTCATGGTCTGAGGTTGCTTATATCGGTGACGATATCAACGATATTTTGCTTTTGCAAAAGGTAGGTTTTTCGGGTTGCCCTGCAAACGCACCAACTTACGTGAAGAAACACGCTCATTTCTTAGGCAAGAAAAGCGGAGGAACAGGTGCTTTTAGAGAGTTTGTTGAAGAATTTTTAGGCGAAGAACAATTAGAAAAAGCCTTAACCATTTACCTTGAAGAAACGGCTTCTAAATGAAATCAATAAGTCAATGGATTGAGCAAATTGAAACAGAATACGATGTAGCAAAAATTACTTCTCGTGGTATTCCGATGTGGCCTTTTTATAAGGTTTTTCTGTTTGATCAGTTGTACGTTCCGGGTGGTACGTTGGTGCAACACACCTGGAAAGACAAGCTCAATTTGGCGCAACAATCCTTTTTTGGTTTATCGAATTATTTCTCGTCAGATTTTACGCAAATTGCCTTTTCTTCTACTGAGCAACGCAAAGAAATTGATGGACAATTTCCAGATAAATTAGTAGATGGTTTTACTCAACTGTTGCCTGCGAAAGAAAAGTTATTGCACCTTGAATTGCCGGTTACTCCGCATCGACCCAAAGGTGAAATTCCTCATCCGTTTACAGCTTCTAAATTGCCTTTGCGGCTGTTAGAGTGGTGGCACGGTAAAAACAATGCATCGCTCGATTTAAAAGGCGAGCAAATTGTTAACCAGATTAAAGAGCTTACCCATACTAGCATTTCTTTTGAGTACGTAGCTCAACGATTTTGGGCGCAATACAAGGCCATGAAGGGTTTACTGAATAAAAATCAACAAGTAAATCGGTTGTGGGTGGTTTCTTCGTACATGAATTACGGATCCATCTATGCAGCAAAAGAAAGAGGAATAGAGGTGGTGGAGATTCAACACGGAACCATCACAAAAGAGCATTTTGGCTACTACCATACTCATCTTTGGAAAACGCCTTATTACCCAGATTATATAACCACTTTTGGTGAAAACGAAGTTGATTTTTTTAATAATAAATCGCTCTTTGTAAGACGAGATCACGCTATTCCGGTAGGGCATTTTTATATTGAGAGTATTTACCGATCGGTGCACTACCAATTAGCCGAAACCAATCAAATACGCATTGTTGTTTCTTTGCAAGACGATGAAATTGGTGAGCAAATTGTTCCCTTTATGATTGAAGTGGCCAAGCAAGCTCCCCATTTTGAAATTTGGTTCTCTCCAAGAAGAAAACCTCTATCGTACTACAAAGAAAACTTCCGCTTGCCGAAAAACATCCGCTTTCACGAAGCCTGGAACGTTTACGAATCCATTGCGCGTGCAGATTTACACACAACGGTATATTCAACGTGTGCCATAGAGGCTCCTTCTTTAGGTACTCCAAATGTGTTGGTGAATATTCAAAATCGAGCAAAGGCCTACTTTTCTGATTTTCTAAGCGAAAATCAATACACTTGGTATGCTGCAGACGTTAGCGAATACATTGTTTTAGCTGAGAAGTATGGTGCCCTAAAAGCGCAAAAGCAAGAAGTTATTAGAACCAGCAATAATCAAAATATTAAGGCTAATTATTTTGATAATGTTACCGCTTTTCTTCGCCAATCAGAGAATAGATAAACACCATGAAACTGTTTAAAAATGTACTGGTTTATGGTGTTTCAAATGCTTGGTCATCTGGTGTTTCGTATTTTTTAATATTATTTCTAACACTTTATATTTCGCCAGAAGGCATTGGTTTAATCACGAATTTTCAATACTTAGGTAACCTTTTATTGCCGCTCATCGGGTTGTCGAGCATAGCATCGGTAAATCGCGAATATTTTAATGAGAAAATCCCTTTTCGAGTGCTTATTTGGCAAGTTGCTTACTTGTTGTTGTTTACCCTTTTGGTGCTAGTGGTTCTAGGTGTGTTTTTAGGTAGTTGGGTAGCTAGTTTAACTGCATTGCCGCTGCAATACGTAGGGTTGGCGTTGCTTTTTGCTTTCTTTTTTCAAACGGTAGAAACACGTCTTTCAATTTTTAGATTGCAAGATAAAGCCTTGCTTTATGGTGTTTGGAAAGTAGGGAGGGGAGTTTTAGAAATTGGCATAACGGTAGGATCCATTTACCTTTTATCTCAAGATTGGAGCTGGAGAATTGCCTCTCTCGTTGTAGCGAACGGATTGCTTTTCGCAGTGGTGATAATTCATTTTTCGAAACTCAAGTTTGAGTCGTTGAATAAAGAGGTGATGAGTCAAATTGTAAAGTATTCGTTGCCATTAGTGCCCAATGCATTGCTAGCGGTGGCAATTGGTTTTACCGATAAACTCTTTATTACGCATTACTTTGGCTTAGCTACGAACGGAATTTACAGTGTTGCTTTTCAACTAGGGATGATTATTTCGTTACTTCAAAACTCATTTAATCAAGCATGGGTGCCCTGGTTTTACGGAGAGATGAATAAAGAGCAAGTAGCTTATAAAAAGATTTTTAAGTTTTCGTTTTTGTTCGTGGCTGTGTTTTTTGTGGTGTGTTTGACCATCGTGGTGTTGGCTCCTACCGTTATGAGCTGGCTAAACAAAACGTTTTTAACACCAAACGCTGTAGTGATTTTTATTATGGCCGCTTTTTTCTTCAATGGGGTGTACAAGATTTTTGTGAATTATCTTTTCTTTCATCGTGAAACCCGATGGATTTTAGCCATTACAGCATCATCGGCTATTATAAATGTGGCTTTAAATGCAGCATTGGTTCCTACACAAGGTATGGTAGGTGCAGCGACCGCAACGTTTTTCTCGTTTTTTGCCCAGTTTGTTATTACCGCTTCGGTGGTGCAAGTGAAGTATAAACTCCCTTGGTTTAGTATCTTTCAACGCTAATGGTGGCATTTCTGGCATATTTACCTACAACTTTATTTGGGGAGCACTACATTTATTTGTTGTTCTTCGCGATGATGATTTTTCGTGAGCGTCATCAAGTTTATCGAGATATTAATGGAGTAATTCAAGAAAAAGGTGGAAAATTGACTTTTTCGGCTTTTTTAATGCTCACTATTTTGCTGCTTTCGTTGGTGAATAATCTGATTCATCAAGATATGATATCTGCTCCTAAAGATTTGATTCCCTATACATTATTGATGGGAGTTACCATCTATTTAAGTAGGTTTTTTTCTCAACGAGATGCCATGGTAATTCTCGGTTTGCTCTCGATTGAAGTGATAGTTGGGGTCTACGAATTTGCCATGGGTGTAAATACGATTTTTACAGAGTTGGCTACGTTTCGAGATCAGTCGGGTTCTTCGTTATTGTATTTTAAGCGTGTTTTTGGGCTTAGCGCCAATTCGAGTGCTTTGGCCGAGAAAATTCTGATTGGCTTTTTCTTATTGTATGGTTTCAGGCTGTTTTCTTCTTGGTGGGGTAAATTGGTATTCGGTATTTTATTGGTGGGCGTGGTTGTCACCTTTTCTAGAACATTGATATCTACGGGTTTAGTTTTGTTAATGCTGTTGTTGATGCAGAAGAGTTTGATGAAATACCGCTCCGTTTTTAGCTGGTCTTTGGTGTTGTTGGTGGTAGCGATTTCGGTAGGTTCATTCGTTTTCGGTTGGATCCAATTTGGAGAGCAATTTGTAGCTGAATTTACCCGAAAACAAGGCCAAATTGAGATCACGGGTAGAGGAGATATTTGGGCGAATTTCATCCACTTTTGGATGGATAGCCCTGTGTCTGGAAACGGTTCCTTCAAGCTGTGGCTAGGAGAATACCACGCTCACAATTCGTTTTTACAAACCTTAGCAAGTCAAGGAGTTATTATCTTCTTTTTACTGATGATTTTTGTTTTTAGAAATATCCACAGCCATAATTATTGGATTGTGATTCCCGTATTTTTTTACAGCTTAACTCAGTATGGAATTTTCTGGGGAGTTTCGTTATTCGACTTAGTGTTTTTTCACTTTTTATTGCACCATTATGAACAAAAAGATGAGAAAATTGAGAATTCATCTTTCTCTACGAACGAGGCCAAGCTTGTTTCAGAATAGCAATAAAAACACCAATTAAATTAATGAGCACAAATACTCCCGCAGCACGAATCAAGTTTTTATTGGTAGAGCGCTGTGGGGTAATTACTTCGCTAATAAGTTGAAAAGCCTTAAAATGATTTAGCTCACTTTTTATTCTTTCTAATTGCTGAGCAATAAATACTTTTTCTGAAGGAGCCCCTTCTAACGATACGTTTAACTGAGCTTGAGAAGTGCTGTCTGCCAAAAAAGCTAAGTAGCGTTTTTCGAGTGAAACTAACGATTGCTCGGTTTCGCTTATTTGCTCTTGTATAAACGGACTTTCTTCTAAATAACGAATAAGGCTGGTTTGGTAATCTTCGAAATAATCGGCAGCCGATGCTTTAAAAGTAACTTGAACAATGGTTGAATTTCGCGTTCCTTCATCAATTACCGAATGAGATTCTTCAGTTTGCAGGGCATATTCAACCGCCTGAAAAGCGGTGATTGTTTCTAGCGGTAAACCCAACGATTCGGCTAGTTTCTGGTCTGAAGCATTTTTGGTTAGCGCAATAAAACCTTCCATTCTGTTCTCAATACTCATGGTAGAAACAATGTTCGACTGAAAAGTAAACTTGGCTTCGTACGATTTTTGCGTATTGAAATACACCAAAATAGCTAAAACAAGGGCCAACAAGGCAGATAGAATGATTACCATTCGCTGCTTTATAAAAAGATGAAGTATTGAACTTAGAAATTCGAGGAAGGTAATTTTCTGGTTTTCCATCATTTTGATCCGTTTCTCAAGTGTTTAGGTGCAAAAGTGACCCGCAAAGTAAATCAAGAAAAATTATTCGAGTGATTAGAGCAGGTAGTTTTTAAAAAGTTCTGCTCTCTTGGTGTCAAATAATACCTTTGTTAATTCATTTAGACTTAACAAACAGGGAAGAAGAGATTAATGAAAATTCTGTTTTTAACACAGTATTATCCGCCAGAAACGGGAGCACCTCAAAATCGATTGCACGAACTGGCACTTCGATTAAAAAATAAGGGGGTAGACATTACCGTTTTAACCGCTTTGCCGAATTATCCGAAAATGGAAATCTTTAGCGATTACGAAGGGAAAGCAGGTATGGCCGAAGAAATTGATGGAATTCCCGTTTACCGTTCTTCCATCTTTGTTTCTAAAGATAGCGGCATTTTCAAGCGCCTTTTAAATTACTTTTCATTCGTTTGGAGTAGTTTTTGGATGGGGAGAAAACAATTCAAAAAAGGGGACTTTGATTATTTGTTGGTAGAGTCGCCTCCCTTGTTTTTAGGTTTTACCGCTGTGTTCTTAAGTCGTTTTTTAGGCGCTAAAATGATCTTTAATGTGTCTGATCTTTGGCCAGAGAGTGCAGAGAAACTAGGTTTAGTGAGCAATTCTCTTTTCTTGTCAATGGCGTATAAGCTAGAAGCTTGGTGTTACAAGAATGCGGCTCTCATTACCGGGCAAACCCAAGGGATTGTAAAAGACATTAACCAACGATTTCCATCTTCAAAAACCTATTGGTTGCCGAATGGAGTAGATTTAAGTTACTTCAATCCAGATAGCGTACAAAGTACTTGGCGAGAAGAAAATGGATTTTCAAACGATGATGTTTTGCTGTTTTATGGCGGCATTATTGGCCATGCGCAGGGGTTAGAAACTATCTTGCATGCTGCTAATAAAGTGAAACATCACCCTAAATTGAAGTTTATTCTCTTGGGAGATGGTCCGGTTAAAAAAGAACTACTCCAACTAAAGGAAGAACTCAAAGTAGAAAACGTGATTTTTATGCCCTCTGTTCAAAAAACAGAGATGCCCAGAATTACCAAAGCCGTTGATGCTACTGTTGTTCCGCTTCGAAAACTGCCATTATTTGAAGGAGCCATTCCCTCCAAGATTTTTGAGAATTTAGCCATGAAAAACCCTGTGATTCTTGGAGTTGCAGGCGAAGCCAAAGAACTTTTTGTAGACGAAGGAAACTGTGCTATCGCTTTTGAACCAGAAAATGTGGAAGAATTGTGCGAAATACTTGAAAAAGTTGCCCAGCAAACTATTAATTTGGCACAGTTAGGAGAAAATGGTAGAGCCTACGTAGAGAAAAGGTTTAACCGCGATAAAATTGCGCAATCATTTTTGCAACAGATAAAAGAGCAATAGTTTGATAAAAATTGTAACCGTTGTAGGAGCCCGACCTCAGTTTGTAAAAGCAGCTGTGTTGAGCAGAATTATACAAAACGAACCCGGCATTGAAGAAGTTTTGGTGCATACCGGACAGCATTTCGATAAAAACATGTCAGATGTGTTTTTTGATGATATGGAAATTCCGAAGCCAAAATACAACCTCGATATTCACGGAGTGGGGCACGGTGCTATGACTGGTCGCATGCTAGAGGGGATTGAAGAAATTCTTGAAAAAGAGCAACCTTCTCTATTATTGGTGTATGGGGATACCAACTCGACTTTAGCTGGAGCTTTAGCTGCCAAGAAAATGCACATTCCTGTTGGGCATGTAGAAGCGGGGTTGCGCAGTTTTAACATGGCCATGCCAGAAGAAGTAAACAGAATTTTAACCGATAGAATTAGCGATATTTTATTTTGCCCTACGCAAATTGCTATCGATAATTTGCAAAAAGAAGGGTACGATAATTTTACTGCTCAAATTGTACAAAGTGGCGATGTAATGCAAGATGCTGCTTTGTATTATGCGGAAAAGTCAGCAGAAAAAAGCCAAGTGTTATCTAACCTTCCTCAAGATTTTTTCTTGTGTACTTTACACCGCGCAGAAAACACCGATAGCCTTGAAAGGTTAACCGCTTTTGTAAATGGCTTAAATCAAGTTCATCAAGAAATTGCACCTGTAGTTTTACCTCTGCATCCAAGAACGAAAGCCTATTTAGAGAAGTTTAACCTTGAATTAAAGGTGAACCTAATCGAGCCGGTAGGGTATTTCGATATGATTGAGCTTTTGAAGAATTGCTCATTGGTTCTTACCGATAGTGGCGGGTTGCAGAAAGAAGCCTTTTTCTTTCAAAAATCGTGTTTAACGCTAAGAGACCAAACCGAGTGGGTAGAGCTGGTCAATAATGGTTTTAACGAATTAGTATCTCCAGCCGATAATTTGGTCGAAAAGGTTTCGAAAACCGTAGAGAAAAAACCTGACTTTTCTATGAACTTATACGGTGAAGGCAAGGCAGGAAAAGAAATAATAGATTCGATTGTAAGCTTTTGCAAAAGCAAATAACAAATAGAAACTCTCTTAAAAGACTGAACCAATACCTAGCGCACTTGCTGGTGTTTGTGATTTCGTTTTACCAGAATTTACTGCCTTTATTTTTGGTGTTTTTTCTGGTAACCAACCTATTTGCCTATTCTTGGAAAACGCGCGTAGAGCTTTTTCGAGAAAGAAAATGGTTCATTTTAGCCTTTAGCAGCTATTACCTAATGCATGTTGTAGGAGCCGTTTACAGCGACAATATGCAAGTGGTTTTGTCTGATTTAGAAACCAAAGCGAGTTTTTTAATTCTTCCGTTGGTGATTCTAACAAGCAACGTTATTCATCGCAGAAATGTAATAGAATTGCTCAAAACGTATGTGTTTGGGTCGGTAATTGCCGCTATTTTCTCGCTGGTGGTAAGCACGTTTAGTTACATAGCTACAGAAAATACCGATGTATTCTATTATCAGTTATTGTCTTATTTTCAGCACCCTGGCTACTTTTCTATGTACTTGAACTTTTCGGTGGCCATCATATTAATTTTAATTTTCCACGAAAGAGAAAAACTGAACTATAAATACTATTTGGCGTTAACTTTTTTAATCGTTTTCATTTACCAACTTTCATCTAGGATGGGAATTATCATTCTCGGTGCACTGTTGCTGTACAGTTTATTTTACGTGCTCCTACCGAAAATTAGACTAAAATCTACCTTTGTATCGTTAGTATTGTCGTTCAGCTTGTCGTTAGGCATCATTTATATTTCGTCTCGTTACATTAATCGTTTCGAAACAGCCATTGCCCAACTTGAAGAAGGAAACGAAAGCTCAAGTTCTGGCTCGCGGTTGCTAATGTGGAAATACAGTGTAGAGTTGTTTTTTGAGCATCCTATTTTCGGGGTAGGAACCGGTGATGTAGACGAGGTAGTACAACAAAAATTTGAAAATGAAGGTTTTACTTATGCAGCACAGTCTCATTTAAACCCGCATAACCAGTTTGTGCAGGCAGGTGTAGCCTTAGGTGCCATTGGAATTGTAACGTTGTTAATTCCTTTTATAATTCCGTTATTTTACATTAAAAAAGATCGTTTGTTTATTTATCCGCTTTTTGCTTTTATTGTAGCATCGAGTTGCCTAACAGAAAGTGTGTTCGAAAGGCAAAGCGGAGTAGTGTTTTATGCACTTTTTAATACCCTACTATTTTTCACGTTACCACGAACCAGTCCTACCCAGCAAAAAAAATCACTCGAGTAAACGAAACAACTGCGAAAGATGTTTTTGCGAATGAAATTACTTTAATTTAGTATTAGATAATAAAATATATGATTCCTTTTTCTCCCCCTCGAATTGATGACAAAATCATTGAAGAAGTCGTGGATGCGTTACAGTCTGGCTGGATTACAACCGGGCCTAAAACCAAGCGATTTGAGAAGGAACTCACCGACTATACTGGAGCGAAAAAAACAATCTGTTTGAATTCTGGTACAGCGGGAATGGAGTTAATGCTTAGTTGGTTTGGTGTGGGTCCTGGTGACGAAGTTATTGTTCCAGCCTATACCTATTGTGCCACAGCCAATGCAGTGGTTCATACCGGTGCAACTCCAGTAATGTGCGATGTTGGAGAAGATTTTAACATCGATGTTACCAAAGTAGAAGCCCTGATCACAGAAAGAACCAAAGTAATTATTCCGGTAGATATTGCTGGTTTGCCTGTAGATTACGATGAGCTCAATGAAGTAATTCGAAAGAAAGCAGTAAAATCAAAATTCACTCCCAGAAACGAGAACCAAGAGTTGTTGGGCAGAATAATGATTTTGGCAGATGGTGCGCACAGCATTGGATCATCTTACAAAAATCGTAAAACGGGTACCTTGGCAGATGCTACATCGTTCTCTTTTCATGCAGTTAAGAATTTAACTACTGCAGAAGGCGGAGCCATTGCCTTGCATCTTCCTAACCGTTTTGATCCGGAAAGAATGTATGCAGATTTGTCTACCAAATCGTTGCACGGGCAAACCAAAGATGCTTTTGCTAAGGTGCAGAAAGGCGGTTGGCGTTACGATGTTGTAGAAGCAGGCTTTAAATACAATATGACTGATATTTTAGCTTCTATTGGTTTAGTGGAGCTAGCTCGTTACGATAACGATACGCTTATTAAAAGAGCCCACATTGTGAATCGATACAACGAGTTGTTGAGTAAATACGATTGGGCGGTTTTGCCACCCACCAACTCAGACACAAAAGAAACCAACAATCATTTGTATTTACTCCGCATTAAAAACGCTTCTGAACATCAAAGAAACTTGATGATTTACGAAATATCTGAAAGAGATGTAAGTGTAAATGTTCATTATCAGCCACTTCCAATGTTGTCTTACTATAAGCACAGAGGGTACAATATCGATCATTACCCCAAGGCTTTCGAAATGTATGCTAACGAAATTACGTTGCCCGTTTATTACGACTTGTCAGATAACGACATCGAAACGGTAGTGAAAGCTGTAGTTGAGTCGGTAGAGAAAGTAATGAAGACCCAATAGGCTGTGAAACGAGTTTTCGATATAATTTCATCTTTGTTGGTGCTACTTTTAGTAGCGCCATTTTTTTTGATTATTGCATTACTTATTGTCATCGACTCTTCAGGTGGCGTATTGTATCGTCAAGAGCGGGTTGGAAAAAACGGTAAACTTTTCAAGTTGCTGAAGTTTAGAACCATGCGGCCTGATTCAGATAAACTATCGCAAATAACCGTTGGTGATAGAGACCCGAGAGTTACGAATGTGGGCTACTTTTTACGAAAGTATAAACTAGACGAAATCCCTCAATTACTCAACATATTAAAAGGAGAAATGAGTGTGGTAGGACCCCGTCCGGAGGTTCAAAAGTATGTTGATTTGTACACTGAAGAGCAGCGTGTGGTGCTTACCGTTCAACCCGGATTAACAGATTTTGCTTCTCTGTATTATGTGAATGAAAGCGAAATTTTGGCTCAATCGGCAGATCCACATAAAAGTTATATCGAAGAAATAATGCCGCATAAATTAGAATTGAACCAGAAATATTTAAGAGAGAAAAGCTTTTTTACTGATTTGAAGATTATTCTGCAAACGATATTAAAAATCGTCAGGTGAAAGAATATCTTGCATTTTCTTGATTTCTTCTACCTTTTCTACGTAGCCCAACTTCGAATACGAATTTATTAAGTTGTTACAAACGCGAATTAAGATTTGCAAATTACTGCAAGGTTGAAAAAATTCTGGCAAAGAAGGCAGCTTTAACTGCTTAATGAAATACTCAATTTCTTGCTTACTGAAAACAGTTCCTTTACTAAAAGGGTTAATGTAAAATAGTACACTCGAATCTTCAATTCTGTCGGGCTGAATCAAATATTCGTCTGCATAAGCCAACACAAAGTGGCGCGGTAAGTTCACTCCGTAAACGGATAAATTTAAACGTTGCGCCACAATCATATAAATGATGCCTAAAGAGATGGGATTTCCCTTTTTTGACTCTATTACGTTGTTGATAAATGAGTTTTGCGGAGCGTGGTAATTAGTTGTGTTCCCACTAAACTCTTCATCAGTAAACAGTATGTGGTTAACAATCCTAATTTTTTCTAATGCCGTAAGATTGTTGTTGAGTTCTAGCCAAACATTTTGCACCAATTGATCAAAGTATTGATAAATGCTTTGTTGGTTCATGTCTGGGTATTGGTATTGAGCAACAAGCAAAACACCGCGAAGCAAATCTTGCTCTTCAGAGTTTTTCCACTTTACTAAATGAGCTAAAACATGCTCGAATTGAATTTCGTGGGTAATTTCTTCGATTCGGTTTTGAAACAATAACCCAAAAGCTGCTTCGTGTTCCCACACATCTTCCAACGCAGGAATAACCTCCACTCCCAAGTTGAGTAATTTCTCTTTTACATGGGTGTAAATTTGCTCGTCTGGATCATCGAGCAAGTGAATTAATGCTTGTATTTCTGAGTTAACTAACACACTTATTTTGCTAACCACAAAAGTAGAGGGTTCGGCAAGGTGTAATTTAACTCGAAAGAATAAATATTAACAATCAGCTTGTTAACTTACCCAAAACATAGTCGATTAAGCGTTCTACAGCTTCGTGATGTTGGTCGCTAAACTCACCAGTGGCGCGGTTCGCAATAATAGCACACACGGTAACACAATTATGTCCCAAGAGGCTACCGAGTGCATAAATGGCAGCACTTTCCATTTCAAAATTGGTCAAAAAGCGATTATTCCATCTAAACGACTCTATCTTCTCGTGAAACTGCTGAACCGCTAACGGAAGTCGTAATTCTCTTCCTTGAGGAGCATAAAAACCACCAGCGGTTAGGGTAATTCCTTTTTCACATTCGCTAAAAAGCGCTAGCAAAGAATCGGCTCCTTTTACAGCGTATGGTTCTGCCATGGCTTTGTGCCAGCCAAAATGGTGAGTTAATTCGGTAGCGAGTGTGTTTTCATTTCCGGTAGGATCCCATTGATAGTAATGCAATAAACCATCTAATCCGATAGAATACTCACTTACTAAAAAGCTATTTAAGGCAATGCTCGGATGAAGTCCTCCACTGGTTCCTACCCGAATTATATTGAGTTTTCGAAGCTCCGAACGAACTGTTCTTGTGGTAAAATCGATGTTAACGGCTGCATCTAACTCGTTCAGTACAATATCGATGTTATCGGTTCCTATGCCAGTGCTTAAAACCGTTAAAAAGGTAGAGCCAATATAGCCAGAATGGGTAACAAATTCTCGATTTTGCTTTTTAACCGTGATTCGATCAAAGTGCTGAGAAATCAGCGCAACTCGATCAGGGTCTCCTACTACTATTACGTTATCGGCAATGTCTGCTGGATGCAGTTGAAGATGGTAAATACTACCGTCTTCGTTTAAAATGAGTTCGCTAGATTTGGGAGGGTTTGCTTGCATTACGATCCAAATACTTTTTTAAGAAGATCGGTTACGCGAGCTTGCGGATTTTCACGAATCGATTTCTCTTCTTGGCTAATTAATAAGAATAAGCCATCTAAGGCTTTTTTAGTTACATAGCTAGTTAGGTCGGTGTTAATCTCTTTCGGTTTAAAAGGATTTTTGTTGTAGGCCGAAGTTAAGGGTGTCCAATACTTCGTCAAATTCACTTCGTTGATGGCTCTTTCTACAATGGGAGTGAATTTTTGGGTTAACTCGGCTGTGGTGCTCTTTCTTAAGTAGTGAGTGGCAGCTGTGTCTCCGCCATTTAAAATGGCAAAACCATCTTGAACAGACATGTTCACAATGGCGTTTACCAACACTTGAGTAGCTTCTGCACTAGCTTTTTCTGCCGCTTGATTTAAGGTAGTTTCAAACTGATTTACCTGACTTTCCATGCCTATTTTTAGGGCGAAATCTTTCACTTCTTTGGCTTCTTCAGGGAAAGGAATTCGAATGAGCGAATTTCCATTAAAACCATTGGTTTTAGCAGCAGAAGACACCGCTTTTTCCGCCCCGATTTTTAAGGCTTCTTTCAAACCATTCACTACTTCTCCGTTAGATAAACCAGTAGCTCCGTTAGATTTTCCTTCTTCAGGAAGTACTTTTTTAGCAGCTTCTTGTAGTTCTTTCCAAGACTGGGCCGAACAACTAATAGTTACCAGACTCACTAAAAGAGTCAATAAAATCCAATTTTTTTTCATCGAAAGAGAATTTAGTCAAACTTACAATTAAACACAAAACATGAGCAAGCTATATTTGTAACATGTTTGCAGAAATCATCACAATAGGAGACGAAATTCTTATAGGTCAAATAATCGACACTAACTCTGCCTGGATAGCGCAACAATTGAACCAATATGGAATTCGCGTTAAGCAGATTACCTCAATTACAGACGAGAAGGAACACATTATTCAATCGCTAGAAGATGCCCGAAAACGAGCCGATTTAGTAATTACAACCGGTGGTTTGGGTCCTACCAAAGACGATATTACCAAAGGTACCTTGGCAGAATATTTCAAGAAACCTTTGGTGATGGATAACGAAGTGCTCGAAGATGTAAAAACCTTATTCGGCAGCAGAGGTGTAGAAATGCCAGAGGTCAATAAATACCAAGCAATGGTGCCAGAAGGCTGCACAGTTATTCGCAATCAGAACGGTACAGCGCCCGCCCTTTGGATAGAAGACAACGGGCAAGTGTTTATCTCTTTACCAGGCGTTCCATACGAGATGAAAGCCATGATGAGCGATCAATTGCTCCCTATGATAAAAGCCCATTTTAAAGCCCCTTCTTTTTACCACCGAACCATTTTAACACAAGGCATTGGGGAAAGTAACTTGATGGAAATTATTATGAAATGGGAGAGCGAATTAGCCACAGAAGATATTAAGTTGGCTTACCTACCTTCTCCCGGAACTGTTCGTTTGCGTTTGAGTGCTATAGGCGATCAAACCGAAATACAACGAAAAGTTGATAAGAAAGTCGCAGAACTATATCAGCTCATCCCTGAGTACATTTTTGGCGAAGGAACCCAAACCTTATATTCTGTAATTGGTGATTTATTAAAAGAGAGAAATTTCACGGTAGGAACCGCAGAAAGTTGCACCGGAGGGTACATAGCGCATTTAATTACGAGTGTTGCTGGAAGCAGCGCTTATTTCGAAGGATCTATAGTGAGTTACTCAAACGAAATAAAAAATAAAGAACTTTCTGTAGACAATAATTTATTGAAAGAATACGGAGCTGTAAGCGAACCCGTAGTGAGAGCAATGGCAGAAGGAGCCAAAGAAAAATTGCAGACTACCTTTGCTATTGCCACCTCAGGAATTGCAGGCCCAGACGGAGGCACAGAAGAAAAACCCGTAGGCACAGTTTGGATTGCCGTGAGTGGCCCTAGCCGAACTATTGCACAAAAGTTTAACTTTGGAAACAACAGAGAACGCAACATCCGAAAGTCGGCTTTGCAAGGATTAAGCATGTTAAGGAAAGAAATATTTGAAATATCTTGATTATCACGGATATTTTCATGTATATTTGCACCCCTTTTGGAAGGAACACTTTAGAATTATACGAAAATGGCGAACATTTGTCAGATCACCGGTAAGAAAATGATAACTGGGCACAACGTGTCTCACTCGATGAAGAAAACGAAACGCGTTTTCAAACCAAATCTTCACGTGAAGAAATTTTTTGTGCCAGAAGAAGATCAGTGGGTTACTTTAAAAGTAACAGCCGCTGGAATTCGTACTATTAACAAAAATGGTATCTACGCTAGCTTGAAGAAAGCACGTGAGAAAGGATACTACAACGGTTAATCCCTGAAAACAAGAAGCAATGGCGAAGAAAAAAGGAAATAGAATTCAGGTGATTCTTGAGTGCACTGAGCACAAAGAATCAGGTATGCCTGGTACTTCAAGATACATTACTACGAAGAATCGTAAGAATACTCCAGATCGTATGGAGATGAAGAAGTATAACCCGATTTTGAAAAAAATGACGGTTCATAAAGAAATTAAGTAACCACTAAAAACGTAGAAAAATGGCAAAAAAGACAGTTGCAACATTAGGTAAAGGTGGTGCTAAAGACATTACTAAGGTGATTAAAATGGTGAAGTCTCAAAAAACGGGTGCTTATACGTTTGAAGAAAAAATTCTTCCGAACGATAAAGTGGACGCGTTTATTAAGGGATAATCCTTTTTTAACAATCTTTTTAGACCCTTTCTGTTATCAGAAAGGGTTTTTGCGTTTATGGCTGGTGCAAATAGCGTTATCCTTCGTTTAAGATATCGTATTTTCGCGCCATTCAATTCTAATTTAATACTATTCGTATGGGGCTGTTTGGCTTATTTTCGAAAGAGAAAAAAGAGAAGCTTGATCAGGGTCTCGAAAAAACCAAAGAAGGATTTTTCAGTAAACTCACCCGTTCTATTGCTGGTAAGTCTAAAGTAGACGACCAAGTACTAGATGATCTTGAAGAAGTTTTGGTTACTTCTGATGTGGGAGTGAATACCACCATTAAAATTATTGAGCGAATAGAAGAACGCGTAGCTAAAGACAAGTACTTTGGTACCGATGAGCTAAATACCATCCTTAGAGATGAAATCGCAGCTCTTCTTGCTGAAAATAATGCATCAACTACCAGCGAATTTCAATTGCCAGAAACCGAAGGTCCTTATGTAATTATGGTAGTGGGGGTAAATGGTGTAGGTAAAACTACTACCATTGGTAAATTGGCCCATCAGTTTAAAGCTGCGGGCAAATCTGTAGTACTCGGTGCTGCCGATACCTTTAGGGCAGCTGCAATCGATCAGCTTAAGATTTGGGCAGAACGCGTAGATGTTCCCATTGTTGCACAAAAAATGGGATCGGATCCTGCTTCGGTGGCCTACGATACGGTAAAGTCTGCCGTTTCATCTAATGCAGATGTAGTAATTATTGACACAGCTGGAAGATTACACAATAAAGTGGGCTTAATGAATGAGCTTACCAAGATTAAAAATGTAATGAAGAAAGTAATGCCAGATGCACCACACGATGTAATGTTGGTATTAGATGCTTCAACCGGTCAAAATGCAATAGAACAAGCCAAACAGTTTACAAAAGCTACCGAAGTTTCTTCAATGGCTTTAACCAAATTAGATGGAACCGCTAAAGGTGGGGTTGTGATTGGTATTTCAGATCAATTTAAGATTCCAGTAAGGTTTATTGGAGTAGGCGAAGGGATTGATGACCTTCAAGTGTTTAATAGCAAAGAGTTTGTTGATTCTTTGTTTAGTAAAGAGGTGAATAAAAAGTAATGAGAGCACGCACGCTAAAAAAAAATAAAGTCAATGTAATCACGTTGGGATGTGCCAAGAATATTTTCGATTCGGAAGTATTAATGGGGCAACTAAAAGCCAACAATTTTGATGTTGCACACGAATCTGAAGATCAAGATGCTCAGATTGTTGTGGTGAATACATGCGGGTTTATTGAAAACGCGAAGCAAGAAAGTATCGATACTATTCTAAGTTGGGCAGAAGCGAAAAAACAAGGAATGGTAGAAAAAGTATACGTAACAGGTTGCTTGTCTGAAAGATACAAACCTGAACTACAACGCGATATTCCCGAAGTGGATGCTTATTTCGGCACCAGAGAATTGCCTCGATTATTGAAAACACTTAAGGCAGATTATAAGCACGAGTTGTTGGGCGAACGTTTACTGACCACTCCTTCTCATTATGCTTATTTTAAAATTGCTGAAGGGTGCGATAGACCCTGTGCTTTTTGCGCCATTCCGTTAATGCGCGGTAAACACCAATCTACTCCCATCGAAGAATTGGTAGCGAACGCAGAAAAATTAGCAGCCAACGGAACCAAAGAATTAATGCTCATAGCTCAAGACCTTACATTCTACGGTCTTGATTTGTATAAAAAACGCGAATTAGCAGAATTATTAAGAAGATTATCAGACGTTAACGGTATCGACTGGATTCGTTTGCATTACGCGTACCCTTCTGGTTTCCCAATGGAAATTTTAGATGTAATGAAGGAACGCGATAACATCTGTAATTACTTAGATATGCCACTTCAGCATATCTCTGACCCGATGTTAAAATCGATGCGTAGATTAATTTCGAGCAAGAAGACCAGAAATTTAGTAGAAGAAATCCAATCAAAAATGCCCGAAATGGCGTTTAGAACCACGTTGATTTCTGGTTTCCCAGGAGAAACTGATAAAGATTTTCAAGAATTATACGATTGGGTAGCCGAAACAAAATTTGACCGTTTAGGTGTTTTCCCATACTCTCACGAAGAAAATACGCATGCATATTCGTTGAAAGATGATGTGCCAGCCGAAGTAAAGCAAGAACGCGCTGAAGCTATTATGGAATTGCAGAGTGGTATTTCTTACGAGAAAAATCAGCAATTAGTCGGTAAAACCATGAAAGTTCTTTTCGATAAAATTGAAGGCGATTACTTCGTTGGAAGAACCGAATTTGATTCTCCCGATGTAGACAACGAGGTGTTGGTTCGTACCGAGAATAATTATGCTCGAATTGGCGATTTTTCAGATGTTAAAATCACCGGTGCATCGCACTACGATTTGCAGGGTGAGATTGTAAATTCTACAAAGGAGGATGCATGCTGATAAAGCAATTTGGATTTCGAGAAACAAAGCAGTTAACGCCATTGGTATTAGATTATCTAGATGAAAATGAGTCGGTTTCATCTTTTTATAATCGTTTTCCAGGGTTAGAAAACTTTGCCAAACAAGCCGAAGAAAAAAGTCAACATACTGTAGATAGAGCCACTTTAGTGGAAGTGGTATCTTCTCAGTATAGCTCGATAAAAGGTTCAAAAAAAACACTCGAAAACATCCGATTGCTCGCCAGCGATTCTACTTTCACTGTAACTACAGGTCACCAACTAAACTTAGCAACAGGCCCTCTTTATTTTATCTATAAAATTCTGTCGACTATTAACTTGGCAGAAAAACTGAACGCAGAATACAGCGATTTTAAAGTGGTTCCTGTTTATTGGATGGCTACTGAAGATCACGATTTTGCTGAAATCAATCATTTCTTCTTTAATAGCCAGAAATTTTCTTGGGATCAACCGCAAGAAGGCAAGGTAGGAACCATTTCTACCCTAGGTTTAGAAGCCATTTGGAAACAATTGAATGCGTTTTCGAATGGTGCTTGGCACATTGAAGAGTTGACACAACTTTTCGAAAAAGCCTACCAACTACCAACTTTGAGTGAAGCTACTCGCTTTTTAGTGAACGAGCTTTTCGGAGCGTACGGATTGGTAATTGTTGATGCAGACGATGCTCGATTAAAAGCTCCGTTTGTAACCATCATGAAAGATGATTTAATTCATCATTCTGCTGAAAAGCTCATCAATTCTACCATAAAAAGTTTAGATGAAAATGGATATTCTTCTCAAGTAAATCCGAGAGAAATCAACCTGTTTTACCTTTCAGAGCAAAGCCGAGAAAGAATTGTAAAAGAAGAAAATCGCTGGGAAGTGTTAAACTCTACCGTTTCTTGGTCTCAAGAAGAGTTATTGAACGAGTTAGAGAAACATCCAGAAAGATTTAGTCCTAATGTTACGCTTCGTCCTATCTACCAAGAGATGATTTTACCTAATTTGGCGTATTTAGGTGGAGGAGCAGAAGTAGCGTACTGGTTAGAATTAAAGTCAACTTTCGATTATTTTAAGGTGCCATTCCCAATGGTGATGCTTCGGAATATGGTGCTGGTTTTAAATGAAAAAGCTCAAAAGAAATTGGCTCAACTTGAACTCGAAGTGGAAAACGTGTTCCTACCGAAACACGAATTAACACGGAAGGTAGTGAGCAAAAATGCCCGCCAAGAAATCGATTTAACGCAGGAGCGTGAACAATTAGAAAAGCTGAACGAACAGTTGAAAGAAAAGGTGTTGTTAGTCGATAAATCGTTGATAGTGGCTACAGAAGCTGAGTTAACCAGAAGGTTAATAGGGCTGAATAACCTTGAGAAAAAGTTGATTCGTGCAGAGAAAAAGAAGCAAGAAGAAACCATGCAACGCATCGAAGATTTGTATGCAGCGGTTTATCCAGCAGGTAAAGTTCAAGAGCGATTCGAGAACTATTCAACGTTGTATGCTCAGTGGGGCCGATCGTTTATTGCCGATGTAAAAGAAGCTCTCGACCCGCTCGATTTTCGCATGGTAGTAGTAGCCAAATAAGGTAATTTCTATCTTTTAGATGAATTCTGAGCCATTAATTGTTGATAATAAAAGGCAGGCACCAAAATGAATACGAGCAAAGGTTGAATAAGAAATCTGCGAACGTAAAAGAAAATCATTTTTAGCGTTTCTAACTCACCAGATATCAGCATTCCCAGCCAAATTGCCGTGAAAACAAGCCAAGCTACAGCAAATATTTTAGCAGAAAATTTCACTATTTCTTTCTTCGAAAACAAGAAATATACAATGGCAATCGACAAACCAGAGTTGAGCCAATAGCGAAATGTGGTGGACAATACTAGCCAACCAGTGCGAAATTCAGGAACAGATGTGAATTGATAATCGCCTTTAAAATAGGCGATAAACGGATCATAAAATACCGTGTTTTCTACGGCACGAACAGCTATTAAACCGAAAACGCAGAGCGCAACCATTCCATATTTAATCATGCTGACTTGGTTTTTGCTTTTGTTGATTAAAAACCATTTTCACCCAAACTACCCAAAGCAAAAAGATGGTTCCGTAAATGGCAGCAGGAAAAAAGTATTGGTGAAAAAAATCAGACCATTGTGGTTGGTGCATGGCAACTAAGCCGAGAATAAATATTCTGAAAACATTGGCTAAATGAATCACTACCAAACCGGTTGGAATAAACCAAATAGCCTTTTTCCAGTTTCCGCTAAAAGCCACCACAAACGCAGCAAATAGTATCATGGTACTTGCTCCGTTGCAACCTTCTACAATACGGAGAATTACATCGTCTTGAAAATAAATATCGCTGATAGCAAAACCCGCATAAGAGGTGAAAGAGATATCCGTATAAAACTGTTCTAAAATAAAACTAACCTCGCGGGTAATTTCCCAGCTAAAAGGGTCGATAATCGCAGAGAATTGGCTGAGATAATACTGGTAAAGAGCTACTCCACCTCCATAAACTCCTAGAAAACGGAGAATAAAAATTAGTACAGGTCGGTAATTCATCGTGCAAAAATACGCTCAAATCACGGTGTAAAGTGAACCCTAATTGGGCAAAAACTCAAAAGCAACAATTTGTTAATTGACGGTTCTCTGCGGCTTGTTTTTAAAATAGGCAACACTTCCCAATAGAATTCCAGCGAACACTAGAATCAATACACCGGCATCGATGGGTACAGCACTGTTAGCGGGGTCTGGTGGAGTGGGTGGTCCGCCTTGTGCAAAAATTGTGGATGCGAGAACAAAGAATACGCTAATAAATAGTGTCGATTTCATAGGTGAAGTGTTAGTGAATAATTAGCTTTTGATGATGGATAATGCCATCGGTAAGTTCCATTTTAAGAACATAAGTTCCTCTAGTTAAGTGTTTGGTCGAGATTTCGTGCGTAGTTTGATTCAAAGAGCGAGCCGAGCTAAAAACGGGGTTTCCAGTGATAGAAATGAGCTGAATATGTTGCAGAGTAGAAGTCGATTTTTCTACTGTCACCAAGATTCTATCTTGAGAATAATAGGCAGAAATTAAACGCTGATCTCTCTCGGTAGGAACCGAACTCACCACATCGATGCTATCCGAAAAATCAGAAGAGTCTTTTTCCATTCTGTGCGATAATTTTAAATAAAATCGATTGAGAATTTGCCCCGTTTGATGAACATCGAATGAAATGATGGGGGTGGATGTTAAATCATAAACGGTATCGGTTTTTGTATCGATTAAATCGATGAGGTATTCTTGATTCCAATGAGTGAGACTATCGAGTCGAAGGTGATACGTACCATTTTCCCAAGCATCTACTCCTAGCGGAATTACGGTGTTATTTCGAAAGTGTAAGGGAGGTATTGCTTGAATGCTATACGGTTCCTGCTGAATCAAAGAGTAGAAAGCTAAATTCGGATTTCCTTTCATTTTTGCTCCATCGAGCATTCGGTCAACGCTCATCGTAGCAGAAGGCATTAGCGCAATTAAAAGATTGTTGTGGTTACCGATAGAATCTACACAACTCATCCAAATTTTTGAGTGACCAACTGAGTTGGGAGAGTAAAATGGTTGGTTATTACCAGTTACCCGTTGAGAATTGTTAAACTCTACAGAAGTTAATGCAGCAGAGGTTTTTACCATAAAACCTTGCGCGGTTCCTACAAAATCGGCAGAGCCGCCACCGGTAGAACCAGCGGCTGTCCAAGTAATATAATCGTTAGTGTTGGCTGTAGTTGCGCTCGATTGATTCCAAAGCCAAAGAGTTCCATTGAGGTTCGGATTATCGTTAAAAAACTCAACATTACTAATGGCAGAAGGGTAAGGGTTTCCCAATAAAATGTAATGATTAGCGAGCACTGAAGTAGCGAGCGAAATGGAACCGTTGTTGACTTTTCCTGTAAAAGTACGCGTCTCATCCTGGTTTGATATACCGATTGTACCCGTAGAAGTATAACCTCTTCCCGGTTCCATTGTTCCGGTGTGAGCAGACCAACTCGCAGCACTTCCATCTCCTTGATACGCATACCAATCATTCGGATTGGTTCCTACAAAAACGGTGGCCATATCGGCATTTTGAAGCGGAGACGACCAGTACTGAAACCGTAAATCATCTTCTAAAATTCCCGTATTTCGTTCTACTTGAACCCATCCATTTCCCGTATTTTCATCATTATTCGCATTTTGAACGAATGAGGCACCATTTTTTATCACAAGCCTGCCGTTATTTGTCAAAGAACTATCGACAATTACCGAATAATTGGCAGCAATTTCGAGTTGAGCATTGCTTTCGATGGTGAGCTTTTTGGCCAGTAAATTTCCCGAAATAGATACAGAATCAAGCACTGTAATTTGATCGTTGAGCGTAGAATTTCCAATGGGATTATTGGGCGACCAGGTTCCACTTTTCGTGAAAACAAAGCCTGGGTGTTCGCTGAATAATTGAATGGGAACTGGTTCTGTTTCTATAGAATTGGAACCTGAGCTTCCGCTTGAAAGATCACCAAAGTACCAGTGGCTTAATTCAAAAGTATTGCCGCTAGAAGTTGTTCCGTTTATTCTTGCAGCCCAGCCATCTTGATAATTCCACGCAGAAGAGGTATTGTTGATTTCACCAAAAACATCGGTAACCAATTCGTTTCCAGTGAATGCCTTAGTAGAATCGAAAAACAATTCAACAGCATCGTTTCCATTTATTTTGATTTCGGTGCCATTGGTTAAATCGGGTGAGAAGCCAAAAAAATGAGCAAACTCAGAGCTTTCTGAAGCTACATAGTAGTATTCACCTTGCGATAAAGAAGTTGGCGATAAAATTAATTCTGGTCCGCCAGAGCCATTTCCATTGGTAGAAGTGCCGATAGCAAAGTACGATAAATCAGATATATTTTCTAATGCATACAATTCAATGCCTTTGGGCGTTCCGCCTGCTCGAGGGCCGTCAAAGATGGAGGTGATTAATAACGATTGAGCATTAGGTGCTGGCCAGGCAATCTCTGAACTTTCAATGCCGGTGGTTTCCCAAGTATTTCCGTTTTTCGTAAAGACTTTAAAGTTGTATTCTTCTCCAGGAACTAAGCCAGAAACGGTTTCGGTAGTGCCAACTCCGCTGTACACAACGCGCGCGCCACTCGGGAGAGTAGGGTTGAGCAAATCATCAAAACCAGCGGAGTTCACAGAATAAGTTCCAGCGGGCAAACCTACCACACTTTGCGTGTCTACCACGAGAATAAAATCGGTGAAACATCCCGTTTGAGGTATTTGCCAATCGACTTTTAGTGCCCCATTCAGTTGGGTTATGGTTAATGTTTGCGCAACGGTAGGAACCGATTCTACCACCTTTTGGAAAGCTGAAGTACCGATAGAATTTCCTACAACAATGGGCGAGGCGTTAAAAGACAAGTCGTTAGTAGAAATGGATTGGATAGCTATAGAATCGGAAGGTTGAGCAGCGCAAGAAAAATCTGCTGTGATAAAAAAGTAGTGACTGGTATTTTGAAGAATGGTATGTGATTGAAAACCAGAAAACTCAAAAGTTTCGTTGGCGGTTCCGCCCAAAGCGGGGATAGAACTCACTAATTGAGCTTGAGAAGTGGAATATACACTATCAACACTCCACCAAAGTTGAAGGGTAGAAAGAGCTGAAAAATTGTTGGTTCCAACCAAAGAAATAGCCAACTCAGTAAATTGTACGTTGGCATTGGTTACACTTAATCGAAAAGTGGAAAGTGCATGTTTTTCAGCAGTTTGGTTAACATTTTGAGAAACAATTGACCATCCATTTTCGCTCAAATCCACGTTGGCTGTGGCGCTTTGAATCGTTTGTAAACCACAACCAGCAAGCGAGTTGCTATTTACGTCTACATTTTCGCTGAATTCGAATTCCGCTGCATTTACACCAAACGCATTCCCAGGCGTGGCATTGGCTCGAATATCTGCGGTTAAGAAAAAATGACCAGCGGTTCCTTCTGTAATAATCTTGTTGAGTTGACTAAAAATCAATGGGTTGCCCGTTGCTGGTATAAAAAAGGTTTCTTCTAGAAGAGAATCACTGGAATCGAAAATAGAATCGTTGGAGTAGAAAAGAGAGAAACTAAGAACATCAGATTGTGCGCCTGCCAGGTAATTTCCGAAGGTTTCGAAAGAGAGTGAATGAATGGTGACATCAGCTTCTGTTACGGCCAATTTGCTCTTGGTGAGCAGGTGTTGTGTGGCTGCTTGATTTACGTTTGAAACTCCAACAACCGAACCGATTTGGCTTAATTGTATCTGTGGACGAATTTCTAGCGCAGAAAGCTTCAAATCGTCAATTACCCAAAATTCGTTGAGAGCATTATTCACCAACCTCAAGCGAATCACCAAGTTTTCGGTAGGTGGCAAATTAGAAACCGTAACTGTTGAAAAGCCTTCTGTGGTCTGAAATCCGCCAGAACTGGGCTCAAAAAGTGTTGGCGTATTATCGCCATCAAAAACTACAGAAGCCGTTGCTGTTCCTCCGTTGAAACTCCAACGCGCATTGTAATTTCCGCGAAGAATCAGTTCTTCAGAAAAGGTATTTCCGCCATCTTGACTCACGTCTACCGCCACAAAATCGCCAACATCTAAACCACTCGAAGCACTTACCCCAAAGGCAGCCAACCGAAAAGAAATAGATACATCGGTGAGTTGCAATGTGTTGATGGTGTCGGTAATTAATTCGCCTGCTAATTGGTTGAATTCTAATCCTTTTTGCCCAGAAACATAACGAGGTTCAGCCGGTTCAATTCCATTGCCGGTAGAACTGGTTCCGTTACTAGAAAAGTGCAGCGTAGGTGTAGAAGGAACCGTTTCAAAGTCGTGCTGTAAGTAAGTATTGGCGGTGAGAGAAGGCGTGGCTGTGATGTTTTTTCCTACCGACCATCGGTTCGAATCTGCAGAAAAGAAAGAGAAAATCCGAAAATGGTACGGAGTTCCGTTGGTTAAACCGGTTAAAGACAAGGAGTTTCCGGTTCCTACGTAAACCGAATAGTTGGTGTTGTCGGTTCCTATAGAAGATCCAGAAACGTTAAACACATCATTATGCTGATTTTTAAGGTTCCAATTGGTGAAACTTTCGAAATCACTTGCCGTGAGTACGCTATGCAAATTGTCTTGATTTACAGCTGTTTCAACAGGATTTGCTTCTCGAATAAAGACCACAATACTGTCCCAAAAAAGTGTTGGAGTGGAAGTGGGTATTTCCCAATTTAACGTGATTTTTTGATGAGTGGCAGAAGCCGTTAGGTGTGTAACTTCTTCTAGATTAGCGGTTTGTAGACCTCCGAAAATGGGAGTTGAAAACAAATCGTTGTTGATGCCCGCCACCTCTTGATAGGCCAGCGCATATAAATAGTACGTTTCACCTTTTACGAGGTGCGTAACGGTTACACTGTCGCTGGTTCCAGAAGTGCTATTGGCCACGCAAATGGCTTGAGATGTGGGCGATGTGGATAGAAGGGAGCCTAAGCCAAACTCTGAATTGGCTGTAAAATCTGCGCCATCTTCTTGCAAATTATTGAAAAAGGCAGTAGAAGAATCAGTAGCCAGAAAAAGGAGCACTCCATCGTAATCAGTTCCTAAAATTCCAGAGGGTTCACTCCAATTTAATAGCATTCGATCTGAAGAATAATGAGTGATTTCCACATCGGTAGGAACCGTAACAGCTGCCGCTTTAAGAGAAATATTATCGAGAGCCCATTCGTCTCGAGTGCCAGAACCTCCCGCATCGTTAGTAGACCACTGAAAAAGAAGGGAATCGTTAGGGGCAATGTTTAATTGAGTAAGGGTAACGGTTTTGGTGATTTTTTGCCAAGAGGGAGAAGGGGCTTGAGCGGCTGGGGTAAGAAAATCTAAAGAAGGAACCGACTGGTAAGCTCCGCTGCTTTCTTTGTACTGAAAGGTGATGGAAGAAGATTTGTTTTGATCGTTATATACCCAAATATCGTAGCTAAAAATGAGATTTTTTATTGTTGACGTAGACGCATTAATGACTTTTAGCTCGATGGTGCCTGGAGTGAAATCGGTTCCTGTGGCTTGAATACCGAGAGCAAAATTTGACGCACTTACTTCAAATGCATACAAGCCAGAAGTGCCTATGCCGCCAGAAGATGTTCCGCGGGTAAAATCGCCCGAAAGATGAGTTTCGCCAAAATCGGTGTCCCCGTCTGAGAATCCAGTAAATCGCCAAGCATTTGAGTGGAGTTGTCCGTTGGTGGGGGCAGAAGAAATTCCAGCAGCTTGAAAAGCACCCGTATTTACATTAGAAAGGGTAGAGTCAAAATGGATGGTAAAATCGGTTCCTACTGATGAAATAGAAAGTTGCGCCTTTAAAAAGAAGGGCGCAAAAAGGCACAGTATTGCCATTAATAGCTTTTGTAACATAGGTAGTCGTTTTCTGAAGTTGGGTTTGAAAGGCGGTGGATGCAAAACAGAAAACGGAGAATAAGTAGTGTGGTTTTCTGGTAGTGGTCGCGTAATAAGTTAATGAAAAAATGGATAATTCATTCTTTTTCAGTGATTAAAATGTGAAAAAGAAAAAAACAAAAAGGTATAAAACGAAAAAACTCCTCGCAGCACGCTGCGAGGAGTTTTCTTTTCAAACTACTATAAAATGCTTACTTGCGCATCTTTTTGTAAGCTCCGTAACCTGCACCAGCTGCAGCTAGTAACAAGATAGCTCCATCGATTGGGGCGTTACCAGAGTTGGGTGGAGGAGGCACTTGAGCAAAAGCTCCTGTGGCTACTAAAACGAAAAGTGCAGTTGTGATTCCTTTCATTAATTTCATAATTGCTCTTATTTGATAAATACTTTTTGATTGATTGTTGATCCGTTAGTTGCAGTCACTTTTACCAAGTAAATGCCTTGGGCAAGACCGCTAGTGGCGATGTTGTGACGAGCATTGTTGTTGTTTACGCGTTCGGTCGCTACAACTTGCCCGTTTACGGTGATTACATCAATTTGCTCGATAGAAACATTGGTTTGTAGAGCATCAATCCATAATTGATCTAAAGCTTGGTACACTTTAATATTTTTAAGTTCAACTTCTTCTGTAGAAGTAGCTAAACCGCCATTATTATCGGTGTTGTTTTGATCAAGTTTTTTATTGATGTTCAGGTAAAAACGCTGAGCAATTGAACCGATTTGAGTTACCTCAAATGCGTAAGATTCAGTTTCAAGCAAGTTGATTTTTACACCTTCTTGCACATCTACTAATTCTAATGTGTAATCAGTTGGCCAGTTAGTTAAACTGTCTAGTTCGATGGTGTATTCGCCAGTTTCCCAAGCATCAACTCCTAATTCTACTACTTTACCTTGCATCGGAGTAGGCTTTGCAAGGGCTTGAATAGCGTAATCAGCAGCGTTCAATTTTGAGTAGAAAGAAAGCGATGGATTGGCTTTTACTCTTGGTGCATCGTACTTAACATCTAACTCGTCTGTAGTGTTATCGAATAATGCTACTAAGATTTGGTTGAATGCTCCGTTTTCGTTGGTTAAGTTTAACCAAGTTCTCACTTTAGACTCATCAATAATTGGCGAGAAGAACTGGTCGTTAGTAGCTGTTCTCCAATCGTTGCTAAAAGTTAAACTTCCACCCGCTTGTGGAGTTGAGAACTGAGCCATAAAACCTTGTCCTGTTCCAATGTTTCCTGAAGGAACCACATTTCCAGAATCTGATTTAGTACCACCAGAACCGTTGAATACAGCGTAATCACTGTCTTGGTTACCATTCTGAGAAGAATAGTTAGTAGCATTTTGATGATCCCAGAAGTATACAGCGTTAATATCGGTGTTGGTAATTAAATCGTTAGCCGATAAACCACTTGGATAAGGGTTACCCAAAAGAATGTAATCACCATTTAAACCTGAAACAGTAACATCTCCGTTGTTCACTTGGTTACCCGTAAAGTTGATGTTAGCGATAACTGGGTTGGTATAATCAGCATTAGGATCACCTGTTGCTGTATAACCAAAACCAGGTGTCATAGTAGTTGCAGCGGCTAAAGAAGATCCCCAGCTAGAGTTGTTGTAAGCGTAGAAATCAACTGGATTCGAATTTGGGAAAGCACTTCCTAAAGTAGTCGATTGTAAAGGCGATGACCAGAAATTAAATCTGGTTTCGTCTACTAACGGACTAGAATTTCTTTTTACTTGGTAAGAACCAGAGCCATTATTTACTTCACTTCCAGACTGTAATAACGCACCATCGTTTTCAACGATAATTGTACCGTTGTTGGTGATACCTTCGGTAAGTGTTAAGCTGTTACCGCTTGATACAGTTAATGTAACTCCATTATTCACAACCAATTTTTCAACAGTAAAGTTACCGTCTACTGTAGTGTTGGCCTCAATAGCAACATCTAAAGCAGTAGAAGGAACCGCACCTTCACCCCAAGTTGAAGTGCTCGACCAGTTTCCTCCAGATGAAATATCTTGTTGTAAATTATTTGGGCTGACCCATGTTAAGTTATCAATTTCAGCCCTTTCAGAAGCATCGTTTTCAATCGTAATAGTAAAATCACCAGAAACATCAATGTTATTGAATGAAAATGTTTCTGCATTATCACCAACGGTTATAGTACCAAGTGAGGTGCTATTCACAAACACTTCACAACTACCTATGTTGCCATTACTACCAAAGGCCCTTCTAGTTGTTACTGAAAGTGTGGTGATTCCACCAGAGATTGTTCCAGATACCAGTTCTGATCCAGAAGCGTCTTCTAAACAAATTGCATTTCCATCAATAGTTCTATCCGTTCTAGCTTTATAGGCAGTCCACGAAATACCATTAGTTCCAGTCCAGTTTCTAGTTAAATACGAACCATTAGATGCAGGTATGTTCGAAAAGTCCTCAATAACAGTAGAACCAAGAACACCTTCATCAGATTGCGTTAACTCATTTGTTGAAATGGAAGGTGAATATTCGTTAGAAGAGTTCACAGACCATGCTTCGAAGTAATAAGTAGTGTTACCATCTAAGGCAGAAAGGTTTAATGTAGATCCATTTCCGTTATAAATAATAGTGGCAGAACCTAATGATTGACCAACAGTGTAAGTTTGACCATCTGTTGGGTTCGTAAAAGCATTTGCAGTATTCTGGGCAATTACAATGTTTTCTCCTGAAGCATTTGTTGTAAAGTCTAACTGTAGAGAAGACAGACTAGTTGACGTTGCTGTTAAAGCTTGTGGAGGAAACGCTAATAAACTAGAGATAACATTGATGGTATAATCTTCTATTGATCCCCAAGAGAAAGTACCACAAGGAGAAATACTGCCGGATGATGCACTTTCTGTCTGGACTATGCGCATTCTATAATTCCCAATTGGCTGCCCTGATGGAACATTAATCGTAAAGTCTTCGATAACGTTTCCTGCTGAAACATCTACATTTACTGTGCCTATTTCTTCATTCGCATCATCAAAATCACCATCAGCATTCCAATCTATCCAGACACCACCTGCTCCATCGTACTGGGTTCCATCATTACAATCACCAAACTCAACTGATACTGTGTAAGTTCCATTTATTTCTAAATCTGCAGATTGAGCTGTAAAGTCATTGATAAACCCACTCCCTGATGATCCTGTGCATTGGCCTGTTGTATTATTGTTGATATCAGCAGAACCTACACCGTCTAAAGTAACATTTTCAATTTCTGAATCACCACTACTAGTTGGCCCACCTGAACAATAAGAAATTTGTGGTGTATACGAAGTGCTACCATCATTTCCTGTTCCAGCTGTTGTTAAATAGTTAAAGTTATCATCACTACAAAATGCAAATACTTGAAAGAAGTATGCGGTTCCTGCAGAAAGCCCTGTAACAGTAGTACTTGTTCCATTTCCTGTATATACTACCTTGTTCGAGTTCCCTTGGCTTGTAGCAGCTGTGAAATCACCCGAACCAGTAGCACTCGAGTAATCAGTTCCATCTGTTGGCGTGAAATTCACAGAATTAGCTTCTCTAGCTACTACAATATAGTTGTTAGCACCTGTGGCAGCATTCCATGATAAATCAATACTGGTAGCTGAACCATTGGTAGCTTGAAGATTTTCAGCTTGAGTTGACGGTTCCGCAGAACAGTTTGAAATAATAAAGGCTGTAGCTTCAAAATCATCAATTATGACATGCCCTGCCTGATCATCATTTAATACTCTTAATCTTATATCAGTTGACGCATTGTTTACAGTGTGTGTAAATAGTGTGTATGTAGAACCACTATAGTTTTGACTTGCTAAAGTTGTGAAAGATCCTCCATCTACTGAAATCTGAAGATCAAATGTTCCATCATCATTGTTAAGTGCTCTATAATAAAAGCTTACCGTACCTACACCAGAAGTGATGGTAGGTGTAGTTGCGTGCGCATTGTTTATATCATCATTTATTCTACAGGCACTTCCCGAGTTCCCTCTAGAATTACTAGCACTCTCTGGATATGCTTGGCTAAAGGTCCATGTCCCTGATGGTAAATTTCTCGAGGAAGTCCCATAGCCTCCTGACATAGTGTTAAAATCTTCTGTTAGTTGAGCCCAACTTGTGGAAGAGAATCCAACTAACATCAAGAAAGAAAAGAGTAATCGTTTCATGTTCATTAATTATGGTTTTATAAAAATTAGTTCTTGTTTAAAGCGTTCTCGGGGGTATCGAACATTTGTTGAATTGCTTCAACCTTTTTAGTTTTCAATTGCGCCTATCTCTGGGTGAATTGTAGTAGAAAATTCACTCGTGTATTCGAGTAGTTAGTGTTGGGGTTTTACGGGCGCAAACTTACCTACAGCACAACATTTAAAAGCGTTAGAGAGGTTTAAGAGACTGTTATAAACCTTTAATCTTAGATTTACTTTGATGGGTGAATTGTAAATTATACGTTACGTTAACGATAGCGTATTATTAATAGAAGAGGCTCTAAAAAAACGGTTCTGGGCAACAGTTTAAAGAAATAAGCAGTAAAAGCGATTCTTAAGAACTTTAGGGGTTAGTTCTCTCTAAGTAACTTTAGTCTTAAGGTAATTTCGTGTGTACCTGTTTGGTAATCTTTCAGTTTAGTGGTGGGGCGGTCAAAAGCATAATACAGTTCAATGGCTTCTCCGGCATAGATACCAATCCAAAAAGCGAGGGCATTATTACGTCTCCAAGTTCCACCTACCTTCAATTGTTTTCTGTAATCAATTTCTAGGCTTGCATCCATGTTAAACGGAACATTTTGCCTAAATCTCATTAAAAAAGAGGGCGTAAATAGAATAGGTTCTTTTTGATTAGAACCAATTTTGGTTCCTGTTCTCAAAGCGAAATGATAACCACCCATTACATTGTGATGCATTATTAGTTTACCGTCTAAGTCAACATCAGCGGGTGTATATTGGGTAGGAACCAATTGCAACAAAGAGTAACCAAAAAACAAATCGTCTGAATACAACCACAAACCGGCATCCATATCGAAATTGTTAAACGAAGTGTTTTCAGCCACAAAATGGTTATAGGTAGGATCTCCCTGAACTTTTAAATCTACTTGGTCTTCGTTGAGACGTGTTCCACTCCAGCCAAAACGGGGAGAAAAACTTATTTTAAAAGCACCAGAAAGTGGCACGTGAACGGCATAACTTACATGGGCTCTTGTTTTTCTAAATGCACCAAATTCGTCTTGCGCTACCAAAACCCCTAAGCCATGGTGCAATTGAGCTTTGTGGTGTTTGTAATAAATCTTTTTAGAGGCTCTGCTTCTAAAAGTGCGTGTTTTTTCTTTGTTCAACGAAAAGTTTGCACTCGTGTAATAGGTAAGAGGAGCTCCTTCAATTCCCGACCACATTTTTCGGTAACCAGAAGTTACCTCAGTATGCTTATTTAAGCCGCTAGCAGCAGGATTTAAAATGTATCTATTCGCTTGGTAATTACTAAACTGATATACCTGTTGAGCGGCTCCCAATTGAGGCAATAGCCATCCACAAAAAACACTGAAGAAAAAGGCTAGTTGTTTCATCTTCTTATCAAGTTGATAAATCCACTTTGTTTTTTGCTACCGTCTTTTAAATCAATAATGTAGTAATAACTACCTACTGGCAGAGGTTCACCATTGAAGGTGCCATCCCACGGTTTTTGATAACCAACCGATTCAAAAACACGATCTCCCCATCGGTTGTAAATTTCTAGCTGAGCATTTGGGTAAAACTCTAGCTTGTTAAACTCTAGGTAATCGTTAATACCATCCCCATCGGGTGTAAACGAATTGTACACCACCACATCTCTACATTCTTCTATAAGAACAGTATCAGAATTGGCGCAACCATTCAATAAACCAGTCAAGGCATAATTGCCCGGTTCAAAAACTAATATGCGTTGTAGATTACCTTGATTTTCCCATGACCATAAAGCCGCGTTACCGGTAGCAATCAGTTCAGTTCTATCTCCTTCGCAGAGGTCGATATCGCCATTTACTTGAATCTTTACAATGGGCAAAGGACGAGGGGTTACCAACACAGAAGTGGTGTCTGAACCACATTGCGTTATACTGTAAACCGTAAATTCGGTAGGTACAGAAACAGAAGTACGTAAAATTGCTCCTGTATCACCCGTATTCCAAACATAGTTATAGCCACCTGAAGCTTCTAAAGTAAATAGTTCTCCTTCACAAATTGCAGTAGGAACCGCTATCGATAAAGAAGGAGGATCAATGATAAGCACCTGTGCTCTTTGTGTGTCTCCAGCACATCCGTTCACACTGAGTTCTACTACAGAGAGGTTGTGGGTTCCTACAATGGGATCCCAAACTACAGAAATTGAATCGGTTCCTGCCCCTGCTGTTATGGTGCCGTTAGAAACTTCCCAAACGTAGGTACTTCCTGCCCAGCCATCTACATGATAAGTAGCTGCTAAGTTAGAGACACATAAAGTATCTATAACTTGCGCTTGAGCCACCTGTATAGACAACAGCCACCCAAGAAATACCCACGCTATGGAAAAGTTTTTTAGCATTTGTTAAATAGAATTTTCTGTTGATTTAGTTGTGGAAAATCACAGAAGTATTCGGTTTTGCATTTATGGTTACTGTCATCGAATTAGCATCTGTACTTGTACAAACACCCGTTCCAGTAGCTGTTAAGGTTAAATCTACCGTTCCGTTAGCAATATCGTTGGGTCCTGGCGTGTAGATTGGTGTTAGAATAGAGGTGTTGTTGAACGTTCCGTCTCCTGAGGTTGTCCATGCAATAGCAGATTGGTTTTGCGCGGTAGGAACCGTATTTAAACCTAAATCAACTGTTTCCCCTTCACAGATAGTCTCATCATTTCCGGCATCAGCAATTGGCGCTGGATCGATGGTTAACGTCATGTTGTCGGTTACGTCAGAACAAGAACCATTTCCGTTTGATGTAAGCGTTAGAACCACAGAACCGTTGGCGATATCGTTAGGGCCAGGCGTGTAAATGGGAGTTAACGTATTTACGTTGTTAAATGTACCATCACCCGCTGTAGACCAAACAACACCACTGTTGTTAGAAGCACTTGGGTTTACGGTAGCACCAGATAAATCAAAAGTGGTTCCTTCACAAATAGTCTCATCAGAGCCAGCGTCTGCTAGTGGTGCAGGAGTAATTGTTAGCGTAACATCGTCTGTTGCATTCGAACAAGTGGCATTTCCATTGGCAGTTAAAGTTAATACTACAGAACCATTGGCAATATCGTTGGCGCCAGGCGTGTAAATAGGTGTTAATGCATTTACGTTGTTGAATGTACCATCACCCGCGGTAGACCATGTTACACCGTTGTTGTTAGAGGCAGTGGCAGGAGTTGTAGCCGTAGAAAGATCGAAAGTAGAACCTTCACAAACCGCTTCGTCTGAACCTGCATTGGCAATTGGAGAAGGAGTAATGGTTACTGTCATATCATCAGTAGCATCACTACAGTTGGCATTTCCTGCAGCCGTAATGGTTAACACTACAGAACCATTGGTAATATCGTTAGCACCAGGAGTATAAATAGGTGTTAAAGCGTTTACGTTGTTGAAAGTACCGTCACCAGCAGTAGACCAAGTAATTCCACTGTTGTTGCCCACTGTTGCGGCAGTAGCGGCAGTAGATAAGTCAAGGTTGTCGCCTTCACAAATAACTTCGTCAGAACCCGCATCGGCAAGAGGTGCCGCATTGATGTTAACATCAACTGTTACAGGGTCACCCAAACACCCGTCTGCTGACGTTTCAACAACTTGAAGTACGTACGTTCCAGCAGGAGTGGTTCCCCAATCGATAGAGATGTGGTTGCTACTACCAGAAGGACCTTGATTGGGAGTGATGGTTCCTGTAAAACCAGCAGTAACTACCGACCAAGCGTAGGTAGAACCGGTAGTACCAGCCCCGGCATTTTCTGTATAATCTACTCGGTAGGGCTCGATAGAACCTTCACAAATTTCGTGAGGATTCGAGTTGTTCGATTGTGCCATCAACGCAGAAGACACCAACATCAAAGAGAATAAAGACAGCGTTTTAAACAATTTCATTTTTTTTAAAACTTAAGGATTGTGAAATATAGTTGTAGAAATAGGCTTGTCTAATACGGTAATCTGTACCGCTTCTGATGGCACTATACAAGTACCATCAATAATTTCTAAGAAGTATTGGTTGGTGTTTAAAGTGGCAGGTGTGTTGGTGAGTGTAAGTGAAGAAGTTTGAGTGTTAGAGTAGGGAGGAGCGTTACTAATAGCTACCCAATTTCCAGTGCCTGATTGCTGATACCATTGGTAAAAATTAGAAGAGCCAGTGGTAGTAGTGGAGAAAGTGTGATTATCACCTTCGCAAACAATGGCATCTACAGGTTGGGTTGTAAAGCCGGTATTTGAACTCGGACTAGAGTTCATGGTATGGCTTTGTAAATTGGTGAGAAATGGAGTGTTGTACGCATCCCATTCGCTGAGGTTAAAGCTGGCAGAAGGAGCCGTAACTGAAGGTTTTCGTATGTATGAAAAGCCATTGCCGCCACCAATTACCCATGGAGAACCGCAAACTCCCCACATATCGATAACGGCTCCGTATTTTACTAAACGGATGCAGTCTTCATCATTTATTCCAGAATTTACTCCCGTGTTGGTGCCTAAAGTACCGCCCGAACCGATATAAAAAACAGCCGTTGAGTTAGGAGCAATAGCGCCATTAATATTTATGGGATTAGGTGTGTTCCCGTTATTCGAAATGGTTAAAAGGTAGGGCGCTAAATTGATGGGATTAGCAGTACCGTTAAACAACTCGATGTAAGAAAGCGATCCAGTCGGTGCATCGTATATTTCAGAAATAATGAGTTCTGTAGCACTGAATCCAACGCAAGATGATGGCTCAATCAATGTAAAAGAACCCGCAATAACAGGGCAAGAATTGGTGGTTACTTCAATATCTCCACTTTGTGCATTGGCAGGCAGTTCAAAAATAATTTCGGTGTTGGTAACTGAAAGTAAGGTGGCTGCTAAGCCGTTTACCGTTACTTGTGAAGTTCCTGTTCCGTTGGTAAACCCTGATCCAGTGAGTGTAACATGCGTGTTTTGTGGTCCAACAGTTGGGTAAAAACTATTTACTGTTGGCGGTGTACAAGGCGGGGCGCTAATGCCATACACTTCAATATGGTCGATTACAATGTCTTCGTCACCAGCATCTAAATCAAATTCAATTTCTAGGTTAAGGTTGTTTCCGGTTCCTACAATAGGGACTATAAACTGTTGAAAAGCATCGGTGATTTCGGTGCCATCGCCTACCCCGTTAAAATCAGTATCAATAAATGGGGCAGAGTTGGAGGCAGAACCATCATTTTCTATCCAAAGCAAGTTAAAAGAGCCTCCGGCATCTATGGTTCCGTTAAAATGCACATAATCGGGATTATCCCAATCTTGACTACCTCCATCATCTTCTTCGGCTAGGTAAACCCTCAATTCTAGATTGGTATAGCCAGTTATATTGATGTTTTGGATGTTTAAAAATGCAGGAAGTGAAATACCTTCATCAATATCTTGAGCAGCAAATACACCTGAGCCTATTCTACCGGTTACACCTACATTACTGGTGGTTTGAGAGAAATAATCGCTCCCACTGTGAAATTCTGGAGACGAGGTGGTGTAACCTAGACCTTGCGTCTCAAAATCAACAACATGAATAAGTGTTTGCGATTGAACAGCACAACTGGCTAGCCACAAAAGCACAAAAAGAAAAACGCTATGTTTTGATGAGTAGAACACAGAATATATTTGTCTTTAACAGACCGCAAACATATTCTGAGCAATTGCCCTAAACGTGAGTTAAACTTTAAGAGATTATTGCCATAAAAGGCAGATGAATAATGAAAAGTTTACTTAACGAAGTAAGGTTATTGTTTTAATTAAATTCTTTTCATCATGAACTACGCGCAAGATGTAAGTTCCTTCTGCACAATTAGTTCCATCTAAGGTTCCATCCCAAGATCCCGTTAAATCATCCCAACTAGTAATTTCAGTTCCCCAACGATTAAAAATGGCAGCATGAAACTTTTGAGCTTCGGTTCCTACCACTTGAAAATAGTCGTTTAAACCATCACCATTGGGTGTAAAAACATTCGGGATAAACAGATTTTCTAATCGATCGTTGAGTTCAACCAAAATTGTATCGAACGCCAAACAACCATTATCGGTTTCTGCACGCACAATAACTGGGTGAGTTCCAAACTCTGCAAATTGGTGCTGATGAAAAGCAAAAGCATTGATTGAGTTGCCTTCAATTAGCCAAGTATAATCACGGTAGTTGGTAGGAACCGCTTCAAAATCTACCGATAAATCCGATTGATTGAGAATATCAATTTCAACTTGTGCTTGCTCAAAAGCGATATAAGCCGTATCCGTTACCGAACCACAGCTATTCGAAGCAGTAGCAATGTATGCGTTGGGCATATTTACCCAAAAAGAATCAGGAGAAAAAGTGGTGTGATTCCAGGTTAAATTTCCGGTAAAAGATGCTTTTAGCAAAATTTCATCTCCTTGGCACAGTGAAGTATCGCCAATGTTGAGGTCAAGTGTTGGTAAATCAATAAATTCTACTTGCTGAGTATCTGAAGCAATGCCACAACTATTTTCACTTCGCACCCAAAATGTGCCACTTTGTGTAGGTGAGATAGAAACCAAAGTAGCTCCGGTTGACCAAATCACATTAGACGTACCGTTGGCAAGAAGAGTGATGGGTTCGTTTTTACAAAGAATGGTATCGTTAGAAGCTGTAATGGTAACGGTAGGAACCGCACTTACATAAATATTTTGTTGATCGTTAGCCGAGCAAGTTCCGTTGGCAACAGAATATTCAACTATAGCGGTTGAATTTACAGGAAGAGATGAAAAATCGTAAGAATCACCCGCAATAGCAACTCCGTTTATAGAATATTGTCCGCCAGTAGGTTGAGCCCCTCCAATAAAAAGCGGACCCGCATTGGTGCAGGCTGTATCAGGTAAATTCCATGCAATTACAGGAGTAGAAGAAACCGTAACATTTTGATAAGCAGTATCTGAACAACCGTTTTGTGTAACCACATAACCCAGCGAGTGAGTTCCTACACCTGCTAGAGAAGGAGCAAATGAATTTCCTGAAATTCCATTCCCTATGTAATTTCCTCCGGCTGGAGTGCCAGAAGTTAAGTTCACTGCAGTGTTGGTTTCACAAAAGTTGGTAGCAGCCATTGTGAAGTTAGCAGTAGGAGACGCATTTACGGTAATTGTTGTAGCATCATTTCCTCCACAAGCCCCTGTTGTCGAATAAGTTAAGGTGTGGGTTCCTACTGTGACTATGGCAGGATTAAAAACATTGCCAGAAACTCCATTTCCAGACCAAGTGCCTCCGGCTGGTGTGCCTTGAGGAAGCGTAAAAGCCGGTTCGTTTTCGCAAACATCGTTTAAAGCAGGAGCCGAGATAGCTCCTCCTGGAGATACGGTAATTACAGTAGTTTCAGTAAACGAACAACCAGCCGGAGTGGTAATGGTAAGTACGGCATTGAATGTTCCTGAACTGGTGTAAGTATGGTTGGCTGTAGCGGTAGAAGCTGAGTTGCCATCGCCAAAATTCCAAGAATAAGTATTTCCTGCGGTCGTGTTAGAAGTGGTGAAGTTTACGGCTAACGGAGCACAACCCGATGTGGTATTTACCGTGGTTGAGGCTTGAAAAGAGTTAAGCCAATTGGCGTTGGCGGTGTTGTTGGGAGCACCCGGTGTATCATTGGTAGCTGCTGAGCCGCTGCTCCAATTAGCCATCGAATTGTAGTCGTTGTTAACGGTATTTACAAAGCTGAAGTTTTTGCCAGAGCCCGAACCCGAAAAGTAAATAGCTGGAGTAGGACCCGAAATTCCGCCATAACCAGCAGCGTGAAATGCAGATGCGGTATTGTTGGGGTCTACCGTTTGAGCTACATCGGCACCGTTTCCGAGGGCAATCGCGTTCCAACCAGAAGCTGGTGAATAAGGACCCGTAAAAGTGTTACACGAACCGCTCGATGGCAAACCTGTATTGGCTTCTAAGTAAGCGCCTGCACCACCAATGTCTAAAATGTAAACTCGATCGTTATTGCTATCGGTGTAGTCGTTGGCAGCAGTAATGGCCGTGTTAGGATCTGAAGCGTTGTAAATTAGAATTAAACTACCTGCAGGAACACACGCCCAATTGGCGATATTAGCAAATCGAATATGCCCAGGAGCAATTCCGTTTCCAGAAGCACAACCGAAATAACCACTGTGATCGTCAACAATCCAGTTTCTAATGTCAACTAAATCACCCGGATTACCTACAACAGCAAGTTCAATAAATTCTTTACTGCCAGAGGTTCCGTTGCTAAATTCGTTTACAATTATTTGACTGCGAAGAGTCGAAATTGTAAGGCAAAAAAACAGTAGAAAGAGTGCAATAGCGCGCATGAGCAAATTTTTTGCAAACGTACTTTTGTTTTAATGCTTGAAAAGCGCTTTTTCGTTAAGGTTTAGTTATCGCGTACGGTGTATCTTTTACTTAAAATTTACATTTAATAAAGTAGCGGAAAGAGCAAAATATTCTAAGAGAAATTATCGTTTTATCAGCTTAATTGGTTGAAATATACTTGTAAATAGGGAATAATTCTACTTTTGCGTATGCAAGAAAAAATCCTCATTCTAGACTTCGGATCGCAATACACTCAACTGATTGCGCGTAGGGTTCGCGAATTGAATGTTTATTGCGAAATTCACCCTTACAACGATTATCCGGCACTTACAGAAGATGTAAAAGGTGTGATTCTCAGCGGAAGCCCGTTTTCTGTGAGAGATGAGCAATCTCCTCGTCCAGATTTATCTGCTTTCAAAGGCCAATTACCATTATTAGGTGTGTGCTACGGAGCTCAATATTTGGTGCAAAGTAACGGAGGTGAAGTTGAAGCATCTAAAATTCGTGAATACGGCAGAGCTAACTTGTCGTTTATCGACCAAGAAAGTGACTTAATGAAAGGGGTTCCTGCAGAATCACAAGTTTGGATGTCTCACGGTGATACCATCAAAGATTTACCAGACAATTTCAAAGTGATTACTTCTACACCAGATGTAAGAGTTGCGGGTTTTAAAATTGAAAACGAACTTACTTACGGTATTCAATTTCACCCAGAAGTTTATCACTCTATAGATGGCAAGCAATTGCTCGAAAACTTTATCGTTTCTATCTGTGGTGTGAGCCAAGATTGGACTCCCGAAAGTTTTGTAGACGAAACCATTGCCAACTTAAAAGAACAAATTGGCTCAGATAAAGTGGTATTGGGTCTTTCAGGTGGTGTAGATAGTTCGGTAGCTGCTATGCTTTTGCACAGAGCCATTGGTTCGCAACTCTACTGCATTTTTGTAGACAATGGTTTGTTGCGTAAAAACGAATACGAGGCTGTATTAGAGCAATACAAAGATTTAGGGTTAAACATAAAAGGCGTTGATTCTAAAGAGCGCTTTTACAAAGAACTGAACGGAGTTACCGACCCTGAGCAAAAAAGAAAAATTATTGGTCGTGTTTTTATCGAAGTTTTTGACGATGAAGCCGGTCAAATTCAAGATGTTAAATGGCTAGGACAAGGAACCATCTATCCAGATGTAATCGAGTCTAAATCGGTTAAGGGTCCTTCAGCAACCATTAAAAGTCACCACAACGTAGGTGGTTTGCCAGATTTTATGAAATTGAAAGTGGTAGAGCCGCTCAACGCACTTTTTAAAGACGAGGTTCGTGAAGCAGGCAGAACCATGGGCTTACCCGAGAACTTATTGGGCAGGCATCCGTTCCCAGGACCCGGTTTGGCCATCAGAATTTTGGGCGACATTACCCCTGAAAAAATAGCGATGCTGCAAGAAGTAGATCACATCTTTATTCAAGGGTTAAAAGACCATAATTTGTACGATGAGGTTTGGCAAGCAGGCGCCATTTTGCTTCCTGTGCAAAGTGTGGGCGTAATGGGCGATGAACGTACTTACGAAAACGCTGTAGCCTTGCGCGCAGTAACTTCTACTGATGGAATGACAGCCGACTGGTGTCATCTTCCGTACGATTTTCTCGCTAAAATCTCGAATAAAATCATCAACCAAGTTAAAGGAATTAACAGAGTAGTTTACGATATTAGTTCAAAGCCACCGGCAACAATAGAATGGGAATAAAAAGAAGTCAATATTTAATTTTTTTGCTATCGTTACTTTTATCGGTAGGAACCGTAACCACTTCGATTGCGCAAGAAGAATATAGAATAGAACGCATCAATGGCGAACGCTATATTCTGCACACCGTAAAGCCCAAAGAAACGCTTTACGGAATTAGCAAGAAGTACGATGTTTCTGTTTCCGATTTAAAGAAAGCCAATCCAATTCTCGATAAAGAAGGATTGAAAATAGGTCAAGTAGTAAGAATCTTATACACACGTGATGTGCGTAAAGATTTAAGAAACAAAGAAGTAAAACTACAAGGCGATACTATTTTCCATACCGTGTTAACTAAAGAAACACTGTATTCGCTTTCGAAACGGTACAAAATCAATATTGAACAAATTCACGCGTGGAATCCGAGCATTGCAAAAGATGGCCTAAAAGAAGGCTCAACTATTGCGATTCCGTACACTGAATCTCCCTTAATTGATGAAAACAACTTAAAACGAGCTAGGGAAGACAGTTTACTTCTGCACGAAGTAAAGCCGAAAGAAACCCTGTACAGCTTGTCTAAGTTATACAAGGTAAGTGTAGATTCTATACAAATGGTAAACCCCAACCTTGGAGCGGGACTACAAGTAGGGCAAACCATTCGAATTCCTATTGCTAACCCGCGCTATTTATCGGGAGTAAAGCCACCCAATCTAAAGTACCAGCTTACCGAAAAAGATGTTCGCCTAAGAATTAAAGAAGTAGACACAGCTGTAATCGCTTTAATGCTTCCTTTTTATTTAGAGCGCAACGATACTTTAGATACTCTGCAAAATGCAAACCATGTAAAAAGGCCTTATCACATTTCAAAATCGTCTTACTACGCCCTCGATTTTTACCGAGGTTTTCGCATAGCGATCGATTCATTGAGTGCTCAAGGCATGAATTTTACCATCAAGGTATTCGATACAGGAAACGACAAAAATAAAATCGATGAAATCATCAATAGTGGTGAGTTAAACGATGTGCAACTCATTGTAGGGCCGTTGTTTAGAAGCAACTTTGCGTATGTTGCCGATAAGCTAAAAGACCAACCTATAGGCATGGTTTCTCCGGTTAAGATTTCGTCTAAAATTCTATTAGATCGAGAGCATTTAGCCAAGGTAGTGGCATCAGATCCAGCCCACATTATCGGGTTAAGCAAGCACGTTGCCAACAACTATCCTCCCCATGAGATCGTGTTGGTAGATAACGGCCGAAGCAAAGATCGCTACCATTTCGAACTCGCAAAAAAGTACATTAACGGTTCCCTCAGAGACACAACAGATTCTATTCTGGCGGTAAATATCTTTACTTTCAGCGAAGATCGACTCAATGCATTGGTGGGCGATTCGGGTCATACCGCTATTGTAATTCCATCAGAAGACCAAGCGTATGTAACCAAAGCACTTATTACGCTCAATTCTTACGTGCAAAAGCGAGAAAAGGTGAAATTTACCGTTTTTGGTCTTGAAAAATGGTTAGAGTTTACTAATCTGAGCAGCAGTATGTTAATGCGTTTAAACGTGCATGTTGTGGCGCAGCATTTCGAAGATTATCAATCTCCGAAAGTGAAAAATTACATAAAACGCTACCGAGCTAATTACACATCAGACCCCAACCATTTCGGGTTTTTAGGCTTTGATGTAGGGTATTTCTTTCTGCAATGTGCTAGCGATTACGGAGCGGGATGCATTACCAAATTGCCCGATTTAACAGACGAAATGCTCACCACCCAATACAAGTTTATAAAGGTAGGATCCGAAAGTGGCTATGAGAATAGCGCGGTTTACGTGTTGCAATTTCACGACTACGAATTAAAAAGAAGAGATTAATGCCCAATAGAGAAGAAATTTCTGACTGGTTTAAAGAATTACAAGATCAAATTTGCCAAGCCTTAGAAGCAAAAGATGGCAAAGGGAAATTTCAAGAAGATTTGTGGGAACGCGATGGTGGCGGTGGCGGAAGAACCCGTGTAATTCAAGAAGGAAATATTCTTGAGAAAGGTGGGGTTAACTTTTCTGCTGTTCACGGAAAACTACCAGCCAACATCAAAAAGGCACTTCAACTAGAAAAAGACGAGTTTTTCGCTTGCGGAATTTCGATTGTGATTCATCCGAAAAGTCCTATGGTTCCTATCATTCACATGAATACGCGCTATTTCGAAATCGAAGGTGAAACGTATTGGTTTGGTGGCGGTATCGATCTTACACCCCATTACGTGAAGAAAGACCAAGCCGCTTGGTTCCATCAACAACTTAAAAAGGTGGCAGATCAGTTCGATGCTAATTTCTATCCAGACCATAAAAAGTGGGCAGACGATTATTTCTTTATTCCACACCGCAACGAAACCAGAGGAGTAGGTGGAATTTTCTTCGATCGATTAAACGAAGAATCTACTGGCCATTCGAAGCAGCATATTTTTGATTATGTAAAAGCAGTAGGATCCGAATTTGCTCCTATTTACACGCATTTAATGGGAGTGAACGAATCCATACCTTTTGAGCCTCAACATCAAGAATGGCAAAAATTAAGACGAGGCAGATATGTTGAGTTTAATTTAGTGTACGATAAAGGAACAAAGTTCGGTTTAGAAACCAGCGGACGAATAGAGTCTATTTTAATGAGCTTACCCAAAACCGCGGGTTGGGAATACAACTTTGAACCAACGCCCAATTCAGAAGAGCAGAAAACCCTTGATTTATTGAAAAAAGAAATCGACTGGGTAAATCTTTAACCAGCCGTTAATTCATTTACTTTCTCAGCTCAACGGTTTAAAAAGAACAGTAAAGATGGAAATCAATGATTTTCATCTTTTTTTTTGATTTTATGGTGAGTTTAAAAGCATAAAAAAATCCCGATTCTGGTAGGAACCGGGATCCTTCTATGGTTTTCTTTACTACATTATTTTAAGCCATTGTACCAATCAATTTTTCGGCTGAAATACATTAACGCTGCGATGATTAAGAACAAACCGATGCTACCAATAAGCAAAGCAAAATCTTGCAACTGTATAATGGTGAAAATAAATCCGTAGAGTACGGTAAGGCTTCCGCCTGTAATTAGGGTAAAAGAATTCTGTTTAAAGATACTTTTAGCGTAGAGCGAAATCAACGTGATAGTGGCTCCTGCCGATACTAAATAAGCGCCATTAAAATTCCATTGTTCTGAAATCGACACCAATAATATGTAGAAGATAATTAACGCTAAACCAATGAGAATGTACTGAATAGGATGCACTTTTCGCTTATTGATTAACTCAATGAAGAAGAAGATGAGAAAGGTGAGTGCAATAAACAAAATGGCGTATTTTACTGAGCGTGTCGATTTTTGATAATGGTCGATAGGTAGTATCAAGTTCACGCCAAATGCACTTTGGTTAAAATTGTAAGAATTTGCTTTCCAACTTTGCGGAAAATTGCGATTAAGATGAATAATGTTCCAATTGACAGTAAATCCATCTTGTGATACTTCTCGCTGATCAGGACTAAAATTACCAACAAAACTCGGGTCTTTCCATTTAGAGGTAAGTGTTACATCGGTAGATTTGCCTACGGGCTGAAATTGAATGTTTTCAGTTCCTTTTAACTTTAAATCGAGTTGGAATTGAAAAGGAGCAGTTCCTGCTGTAAGATCAATGGGCAGGCTGGTTTGCACACCTCGTTGTAATAGATTTCCATCTCCCACTCCTGGGTTAAATACGTGTTTTTTTCCGTTTACTTCAATAGCTAAATCGTTATCGATTCCGCGTAAATCTGTAAGTCCTAGAATAATACGAGCATCTTCCCAATACACATCTTGGGAGTCTAATTTGAGTTCTTCAATGTTCGGAAACTCAAAATTGCCCTTGAGTTTTAAGTCTGATTTGTATACCACCACATCGTAGATGCTTCTGTGTAATTGGGAAGGTTCTAAGGTTCCTTCTACCGTTAAATTTTCTGGTAAGAAATAGGCTTCTTTAGTGGTTTTAATCAGCTGGTTGTCGCTGTTTTTGTAGTAGGTCTTATACGGTAAAACCAGAATGGGTCCAGAAACTTCTTGTGCCGTTCCCCACGATTGGGCAATTTCTTCGAGCACTTCGTTTTGGCGGTATTTACGCTCTCTAATCAAGTCTTCAATCATGGTTTTAGGCACGAGTAAAAGCAAGACTAGAATAAAAATGAGGGCAGCTTTTAGCATGGGCGCATTGCGTTTCCAAAAGCTTTCTTGGGGTTCTGTAGTGGCGGGTGAAGTTTCTTGATTAGGTTCCATAACTATAAATTAGATTTAGGAGATAAACCATATTCTTGGGTCTATAGTATTGGGTTAACGTACTTTAACGAAAAAGGCCAAATTCTCAGAATTTGGCCTTTTAAAAATAGTTTATTTCGAGCTTGTATTAAGCTGCTTTAATGGGTTTTCCCATTTTATAAAGCATTCTACCGTGATAAAAAACAGCATGTGCAAAAGTGGGCTGATTGTGATACGGTAAATCAAATTCTTCTGCCGTAGCTTTTACAATCTTTGAAATTTTCTTGTAGTGAACGTGACAGATATTCGGGAACAAATGGTGTTCTATCTGAAAATTTAATCCACCTGCAAACCAAGAGAACAACGTGCTTTTTGTTGCAAAGTTGGTAGTTGTAGTAATTTGATGAATTGCGCGTTGGTTGTCTATGGTATTGTTTTCGTCTGGAGTAGGGAAGGCAGTATCTTCCATTACGTGTGCAGGTTGAAAAATTAGCCCCAAGATTAATCCAGCAATAAAATGCAAGGTGGCGTAAGAACCTAAAATCAAATACCAAGGTTGGTCAATTATAAACATGGGTAAAACCAAAGCGTAACCGTAGTAAAGAACTTTAGATAGAATAATCTCGGTCATTACACCTTTGTAGGTTCTACCTTGAGATTTAATCAAATTCATCTCTTTGTAGCGCTGAAGACGAATAAAATCTTTAGCAGTCGTCCATGAAATGGTCATTAAACCATACAGCACCCAAGCGTAAACCACTTGAAAACGGTGCATGAAATGATGCTGTTGAGAAGGAGCCAATCGTAAGATCGATCCATGGGTAATATCTTCGTCTACACCATCAACGTTGGTATAAGTGTGGTGTAAAACGTTATGTTGAACCATCCAAGTAAAGGCAGTACCGCCTAACATATTTAGCGTGTAACCCATTAATTGGTTGATAGTTTTGTTTTTAGAGAATGATCCGTGACATGCATCGTGCATAACGGTAAGGCCTATACCTGCCATAGCAACGCCCATAATAGCATACGAAATCCAAACGCCCCAAGCGCTTGATACAACACCCGTCATCATTAAGATGTAAGGCACAAACCATAAACTAATCATAAAAACTGTTTTGATCCAGATTCTATAATCACCTTGTTTGTTGATGTTGTTGGTCTTAAAATATTCGTTGACTCTTTTTTGAAGAGTACTGTCGAATTCTGATTTCTTCGAAGAAGAAAATCTGGGATATTGTGTTGTCATTAAAAAAAATAAAATTGCAAAAAAGATGATGAAAGGCGGAAAATAATAAATCTCGCCAAAACAAAGGTAAGGTACCTTCCTTTTAGCGAAATGATTTTTATCAGTTTAGTAAAATTTGATGTTAAAGTTACTCTGTGAAGTCGATAATATCTAATGCTTTACTCTTGTCGAATGTGAAGACCTGATCGTTTAACGGACGATTAGCTGCAAATTCGGTTAGTTTAAAGGTGTATGTGTTGCCATCTTTACCTCTTGTTTCAAAGGCTTTTACTTCCATGGCTGCTTTTTTAACGTATAAGATGGCAGTGTGGTATGGCTTATCTGCTTTTTCTGGATAAAGTTTAATCACTTCTACTTCAACGCCATCCATTGTTTGCGTTCCTGCATATTTGTAATTAAAACCACTTTCGTACAAGGTGAAAATATCTGAAGGACTAATTAACCCTTCTTCATCGTCTTCTTCTGCCCACTTTATCTGTAATTCTTCAATTTCAGGAATCCATGTGTAGATTTTTTTACCGTCAGAAATAATTTGCTGACCAGCCATATTGAGAAAATATTTGTCGCCTTTAATTTTGATGTCTCCTTTTTGAGTTTCATCAATTCCCGCATCTTTATTTTGCAAACGGTAATCAAATTGGGCTACTATGGTTGAATACGATTTATTCTTTTTACTAAGTTGGTCTAATATAGCTTTTGCCTTCGGGTCCTTCATGTCTACATCATCTCCTGCCTGTTGTGCAAACAGTGATGTGCTGAACGTAAAGATTAAAAGTAAACTGGTAAGAATAGTTTTCATCGTTGTTGTCATTTTTATCTTTTCTACTCGTTATTCAATAACTGTTCCAAAGCCATTTCATCAGGTATTAATACCTGTCTAGCTTTGCTGCCTTCAAAAGGCCCAATAATGCCAGCTGCCTCTAATTGATCTACAATTCTACCTGCGCGGTTGTAACCCAATTTCAGCCTTCTTTGAAGCAAAGAAGCCGAACCTTGCTGGTGCTGTACAATTATTCTGGCCGCATCTTCAAAAAGAGCATCGCGGTCTTTCGGGTCAATATCTCCCGGTGAACTTTCGCCATCTTCGCCTACATACTCAGGCAATAATAAAGCTTCCGGATACGCTTGCTGATTTCCAATAAAATCAGTGATTTCTTCCACTTCAGGAGTGTCAACAAAAGCACATTGTAAGCGTATTAAATCGCCACCTAAACTTAGCAGCATATCACCACGACCAATTAATTGATCGGCTCCTCCTGCATCAAGAATGGTTCTCGAATCTATTTTAGAGGTTACTCTAAAAGCTATTCGGGCCGGGAAATTCGCTTTAATAATACCGGTTATAACGTTTACAGATGGTCTTTGCGTAGCCACAATTAAGTGAATACCAATAGCCCTAGCCAACTGTGCTAATCGTGCAATGGGAGTTTCCACCTCTTTACCAGCTGTCATAATTAAATCGGCAAACTCATCAATAACCAGAACTATATACGGTAAGTAACGGTGACCTTTTTCGGGGTTTAGTTTACGCTGTACAAACTTTTGATTGTACTCACGAATGTTACGAACCATAGCATCTTTCAGCAAATCGTAACGCTGATCCATTTCGATACATAAACTATTTAAGGTGTTAATCACCTTTTTAGTATCTGTAATAATAGCTTCTTCCGTATCGGGAAGTTTCGCTAAATAATGGCGCTCAATTTTATTGAAGAGTGTTAATTCAACTTTTTTCGGATCTACCAAAACAAACTTCACTTGCGAAGGGTGCTTCTTGTATAACAACGAAGTTAGAATAACGTTTAAACCTACTGATTTCCCCTGTCCAGTGGCTCCTGCCATTAATAGGTGAGGCATTTTAGCCAAATCAGTAACAAAAGTTTCGTTGCTAATGGTTTTTCCTAAAGCTACCGGAAGCGCCATTTTAGAGTTCTGAAACTTATCGGCAGTCATCATACTGCGCATCGATACAATATCGGGGTCTTGGTTGGGCACCTCAATACCGATGGTTCCTTTACCCGGAATGGGAGCAATAATTCGAATACCTAAAGCCGATAAACTCAAGGCGATATCGTCTTCTAAGTTTTTAATTTTAGAAATACGAACGCCTGCTTCTGGCACAATTTCGTAAAGGGTAACGGTAGGGCCAATAGTCGCTTTAATTTGTGCAATTTCAATTTTGTAATTGCGCAAAGTGTCTACAATCTTGTTTTTGTTGGCTTCAAGCTCTTCGCGGTTTACTTTGATTTTACCGCCACCATGATCTTCTAAATAATCTACCGGAGGTAATTGAAATTTCGGTAAATCGAGTGTGGGGTCGTACTCTCCAAACTCTTTCACTTTATCGTTCAGCTCCGATTTTTTTAGTTCGTTTTCTTCTGCCGCCTCGGTAACCTCGAAACTAGGCTCGTCACTTTCGTCTTCTGCCTTTTCGTTATTCTTTTCGGTAGGAACCGATTTTTCTTCGTTTTCAGTTACCTCAAAACTGAAATTAGTATCGTCTTCGGCTTTTTCGACCTGGGGTTCTTTTTGGGAAGAAGTTGAGTTACTAAGATCTATTTCTGATTCGGGCTCTTCAACAGTTGCTTCCGTTTTTTCGGGTTGTTTTTCTTCAGCTTCTTTTTCTTCTTCAACAGAAGGAACCCAATTCTTAGTTTCTTCAAAATGCTCGTCTTTTTCTAAAGCTGACTGTGCTTCGTAATGAGCTTCAGGAGATGTAGAATCAGTTTCTGGCTGTTCAGTTGGTTTAGGTTTTAAGTTCAGGTTTATATCGAAGTTGATAATTACAAAGGCGGCCAAAGCAAAGAAGAGGAGTAAACCGGTTCCTACCTCGCCTAGTAAAAGCACGAGCATATTATCTACCACGCTACCAATACCACCGCCCAAGAAAGTGTAGGGTGCTGAATCGAATAGAAAACCGAGGGTAGAAGGTACCCAAAGCAAGGTGAATAAAGAGTATTTGGCTACATTGCTGGGTGCAATTAAATTGATTTTAAACAGTATTTTGAAGCCCGCTAAAAAGAATAAAACTACAAACACAAAAGCGGCAATTCCGAACCAATCTCCAATAAATTGTTGAGCAATCACTGCCCCAGTTTTCCCTAACCAGTTCTGAATTACTTGTCCGTCTACCAATTCGGTAACGGGAGTGTTGAGGATGCTTTGATCGTTGTTTCCGGTAAAAACGAAAGAGGTAAAAGCAATTAAAAAGTAAATCGAGATCAGAATGAGTAATAACCCAATTGCTTTTTGAAACCGTTCGTCTCTTAAAAAGGCGGGTGCTTTTTTAAAGGTGAACTTGGCAAAAGGTTTTTTTGTTTTTTGCTTCGATTTCTTGGTAGAAGATGAGTTTTCGGTGTTTTCATCTCCGCGCTTTATAAATGTATTTCTGTTTTTGGCCATACAGTATTACTCCCTACTAGGTGTCAAAAATAGAAAACAACACTTGTAGATTAATTATTGCGTAGAGTAGTTTTAAACAGTTGCACCGAAAAAAGAAAAAGCCCCTAGAATAACTAGCGGCTTTTTATAGAAAATAAGGTTGTTCGAAAAGAAAGAGATTACATACCGCCTGCACCTCCAGCAGCCATTTGCATCATTTCTTGAAATTGTTCGAAAGTGATTTCTTGAAAACCTTCTAGTTCTGCAAAGTCTGCCTCACTTACTCCTTTAGTCATTTCAGCAGCTTGGGTTACAACGGTCATTCCTTGAAGTTCCATTTCGTAGTAAAGCGGTAAACCTTTTAACTCTCCAAAACGATCATCGCCATCTGGGTTGGCTATTTTATCGGTGTAGTAAACAACAGTTTTTGATTCAACTGTGCTACCCGCTACATCTGCTTTGGTAGTAATCACTGCTTTTTTGGCTTTATAGCCTAAGATTTCGAGTGTTTCTCCATCAACATATTCAATAGAAACCTCAGGCGCGTTTCCGTTCATCGACTCAGCTTGCTCTTGTGTAGCATTCGTTTTTAGTTTTTGCATACCTGCATCTACATAAATGGTACGATCGCCAGTTTTGTTATTTGAAATAACAATCATTTCACCGCTTACGCCTAAATCTTGCTCCATACGAGTCATGTTTTTCGACATCGTAATAGAAGTTCCTTGAGGGAGCATCGATTCCATGCCAGCCATTTCGTCTGGTAAATTTTTGTAGGTGATTTTGTATTGAATGGTTCCTTCAAAAGCTTTTTGCGCTTGCACGAAAGAGATAGCCATAATAGCTAAGAACAGTAGTAAAGTTTTTTTCATTGTACTAAGTTTTTCGATTTCTCAAAGATGAGAAAATCTCTTCAAGAATCCTTGTTGAAGTTGATAAGGGGCAAAGTGAGGGTATAAATGGTGAAATTATTTTTGTAGGAACCGAAAAGCGGGTTCCTACCGAGAAAAAGAATATTGATTGAATACATTTGCACCACTAAAATAAAAAGGCATGAAAACCATACATCTTATAAAAAACAGATCGGAACTTGGTGCAGGAACTCGCGGAGCAAGTTTAGGAATTGAAGCTATGGAAGTAGCGGCACTAAACGCTAAGAGTACTTATTTTAATCGTTACCCCACTTCGAATGTGACCACTTTTAACGATGAGATTTACAAGAAAATAAATACACCCGCTGCGTTGCATATTGAATCGATTGTAAAGGTGTACCAAGATACGGCCAATAAGGTGAAATCGGTGATAGACAACGGTGAGTTTCCGTTGGTGTTGGCGGGAGATCACTCTTCTGCTGGCGGAACCATAGCTGGGTTGAAAATGGCTTTTCCTGATAAAACGGTAGGTGTTGTTTGGGTAGATGCCCACGGAGATTTACACTCACCTTATACCTCACCAACAGGCAATGTGCACGGTATGCCTTTGGCCACGGCATTGGCTTGTGATAACCGAGAAAATCAAGTGAAAGAAGTAGGGGTAAAGTCTGAACAACACTGGAACGAACTCAAAAATATGGGCGGTATTGAGCCTAAGTTGAAGCCAGAGCATTTAGTGATGTTTGGTGTGCGCGATACCGAAGAGCCCGAAGAAAATTTGATGAACCAATTGGGAATCAAAAATTATTCTGTGGCCGAAATGAGGTACAGAGGTTTCTCTACTTGTTTAGCAGAAAGTATAGAGAGATTGGCCGCTTGCGATGTGATTTATATCTCTTTTGATGTAGATAGCATGGATTGCGATTTAATTTCTAAAGGTACTGGAACTCCTGTTTCTAAAGGGTTTGATCAGCACGAAGTGGAAGAAATCATGGATGCTTTTATTAAAACAGGTAAAGTAAAATGCTTAGAGGTGGTAGAGGTAAACCCAACGCTAGACGAAAAGCAAAATAAGATGGCCGAGACTGCTTTTTCTGTGCTCGAAAATCTTACTCAAACTATTGAACAACAACTGGCTTAATTTAAAAATATGCAAGCAGATCAGTTTTTAACCACTGCTTTTCAAAAGGCTTTTGAAACCGTTTACCAATCGGAACCTGCACAAGAGCAAATTCAAATTCAGAAAACAAGAAAAGAGTTTAATGGAGACTATACCATTAATGTTTTTCCGTTTTTAAAAATTTCACGTTCTAAACCAGAAGCTACTGCCACAGCTTTGGGAGAAGAACTGGTGAAAACCGTAGCAGAAATTGAGAGTTTCGAAGTAATAAAAGGTTTCTTAAACCTAACGTTGAGCAATCAGTTTTGGGCTAATTTCTTGAGTGAAACTTACAAAAACAATGGTTTTGGCCAATTACCATCTACCGATAAAACGGTTATGGTAGAATACAGTTCTCCCAATACCAATAAGCCCTTGCATTTGGGCCACTTGAGAAATATTTTCTTGGGGTATTCAGTGGCTGAAATTTTAAAATTAGCGGGTAACGAGGTTAAGAAAACGCAGATTATTAACGACCGCGGAATTCATATTTGTAAGTCGATGGTGGCTTGGTTAAAATATGGAAACGGTGCCACACCAGAGTCTACCGGTTTAAAAGGGGATAAATTGGTGGGCGATTACTACGTTGCTTTTGATAAGCAATATAAGGTAGAAATTGCCGATTTGATGAAAAACGGCAAAACCGAAGATGAAGCCAAACAAGAAGCTCCCATTTTTAAAGAAGCACAAGAAATGTTGCGTGCTTGGGAAAAAGGAGACGAAGAGGCTGTAGCGCTTTGGAAAAAGATGAATGCTTGGGTTTACGCAGGTTTTGATGTAACCTACGCTACCATGGGCGTTGATTTTGATGAGTTGTATTACGAATCTGAAACCTATTTGTTAGGGAAGAGAGTAGTAGACGAAGGCCTTGAAAAAGGGGTGTTCTTTCGAAAAGAAGATGGCTCAGTCTGGTGTGATTTGTCAGAAGATGGATTAGACGAAAAATTGGTGTTGAGAAAAGATGGAACCGCGGTTTACATGACTCAAGACATCGGTACAGCTATTGAACGTTTTAAGAATTTTCCAGCCCTTTCTAAACTGATTTACACAGTAGGTAATGAGCAAGATTACCACTTTAAAGTGCTCTTCTTAATCTTGAAAAAGCTGGGCTACTCGTGGGCAGAAGAATGCTACCATTTGTCTTACGGTATGGTTGAATTGCCAGAAGGGAAAATGAAGTCTCGTGAAGGAACCGTTGTAGACGCAGACGATTTAATGGCAGGTATGATACAAACTGCTAAAGAAGAGTTGAAAGAACGCGGAACGTTAGACGAGTTACCAGAAGAGGAAGGCAATCTGTTGAGTGAAATCATAGGTTTAGGAGCGTTAAAATATTTCTTACTGAAAGTAGATCCGAAAAAGAAGATCTTGTTCAACCCTAAAGAATCAATTGATTTAAACGGAAATACAGCTCCATTTATTCAATATACACATGCGCGAATTAAAGCCTTGTTGAGAAGAGAGATGCCTACCGAAGAAGTAGATTTTTCAATGGAATGGTCTCAGAAGGAACACGAATTAATTAAACAGGTATACGATTTTCCAGTAACGATAAAAGAAGCGGCAGAGCAGCATAGCCCAGCATTACTTTGCAACTATCTTTTCGATTTAGTGAAGCTGTACAATTCTTTTTACCAATCGGTTAGAATTTTTGACGAAGATGCTGATGCAAAGAACGTTCGTTTGGCATTGTCGAAAATTACCGCAGAAACCATTTCTACAGGAATGAACGCAATGGGAATTCAAGTTCCTGAAAGAATGTAAATTAATTTTCTTTGAGTGGAAGCAGTAGGGTGAAGGTACTTCCTTTGCCCAACTGGCTTTCAACATTTAGTTTTCCGCCTAAGAGTTCTGCATATTTTTTAGCAATCGATAAGCCTAATCCACTACCTTGAAAAGCCCTTCCTTGTCCTTGACTGGCTTGTTGAAAAGGTTCGAATATTTTGGTAGTAAAGTCTTCGCTAATTCCAATTCCGGTATCACTAACATCAATAGCTACAAAATCGATCTTATTGCGGGTTTCTAAGCGAGTTTTTACAGAAACTTCTCCTTTCAAGGTGAATTTTATTGCATTTCCAATTAAATTATTGAGTACTTGATGAAGAATGTTTTCTTCTGCCAATACGTAAAAACGCTCATCGGCAAGTTGATAGGTAAGTTGTATGGTTTTTTCTTCGGTTAAGATTTTAAAGATGTTGTAAGTGTCTTGAATTAACTCGTTGATTTCTATCGTTTTTAACGAAATATCGGGTTTGTTCGATTCTAATCTTGATAAATCGAGAATACTGGTTATGGTATTGAGTAGGCGGTTCCCACTGGTTTTTAAAAGATCGATGTAGTTTTTTATTTCGTTAATATCATCTTCAAATTCCATCACTTGAGCCAAGCCGATAATTCCGTTGATGGGTGTTCTAATTTCGTGGCTCATATTGGCCAAGAAACTAGATTTTAGTTTGTTCATCTCTTCGGCATTTTGCTTGGCTTCTATTAACTCTTCTTGAATTTGTTTTAGTTCGCTAATGTCTCTGATAGAACCATCGTAATAAGAGTTTTGAGCATCGTTAATAAACCGGCTAGAAAGCAAGCCCCAAAACGATTCACCTTGGCGGTTTACAAATTCTACTTCTACGTTGTTGATCACCGATTTTTCTCGAACTAGAGCTGAAAGTTCTTCTCGATCGGTTGGGTTTTTATAGAGGTTAAACGATTTGCCATTGGTTAAGAAGTCTTCTCTACTCTCGAAGCCAAATAAATGGGCAAAAGCTTCATTTACATAAATGATTTCTCCATCTACAGCACGTCTGTAAATACCTTCTTGAATGTTTTGATTTATCGATTGTAGTAAACTCTCTTGATCTTTTAACTTGAGTTGTACTTCTACCAATTCAGTTAAGTTGAGCGAACTATAAACAAAGCCGTTGATTCTACCTTGCTTATTTTTAACGGGATTAAAAATTACGCGATACCAACCTGTAATGGAGCCTATGCTGTACTTATTGATGGTGTCATGAATTTTTCCAGAGAGAGCAATTTCTCCCGATTTTTTAAAACGAACGGCCAATGTTTCTGGCAAATGTTCGAGAAACGACATGCCTTCGTACAAATCGATGCTGAAATGCTGTTTCGATTCTTGTGCGGCTACTTTATTAAAATTGATGAGTTTAAAATCGGCATCTAACAAGTAAAAGGCGTGGAGAGTGCCATTGAGCAAAGCCTCGTTGTTAATTTTCGATTGCTCAAGTTCTATCTTAGTGTTTTTTCTTTCGGTAATGTCTTCAATAATGGTTACTGTTTTTTCTACGTAACCTGAAGATGAGATTTGAAAAGCACGCGAGCGGATTCTGAAAAACCTGTATTCGTTGTTTTTCGTGAGTGCTCGGCATTCATTTTCTATGATAATCGGTTCCTTCGAATGTAATATCTGATTGGTGCTTTCTAAAATCTTGGGTAAATCGTCTGGATGAATAAGCGAGTAAGGTCCGTTTTCAAATCGATTGATTTCTTCAATGGTATAACCTGTTGCACTAAAAAGTTCAGCGTTGGCGTATTCTACTTTGCTGTTTCTTAGGTCAGTGACAATAACCATGTTGGGCATTGCAGTGGTAATGCTTTCAACATAAGAATTGGTGCGCTTGAGTTTGTTTTCTGTTTCTATTTTAGCAGTAATATCGAGCATGAGCCCTTCTATAATGTGCTCACCATTTTGGTTATAATAAGCACGGCCTTGTTCCCAAATCCAGATTTTCTCGTTTTTTATAAAGAGCGGATAAGTAATTTCAAATTCGTCTCCTTTGTCAATATTTTCTTGAACAGTTTTCCAAATATTGCTTTGGTAATCTTTGTGAATAAAGTCATTAATAGAAACTTTATTTTGAACAAAATCTTCGGCCGAAACTCCGGTTAAGCGCTCAATTCCTTCACTCATAAAAACCGTGGGCCACCCAGGAGCATTTAAGCATTGATAAACTACCCCAGGCAGGTTGTCCATTAAAATGGAGATTCGGTTTTTACTTTCTTCTAATTGATTTTTGGTGTTTTCGAGGTTGTCAATATCGTAGGCCGCACCATACCATTTTACTTTTTGGGTAATAGGGTCTTCGGTGGGAGCGGCAACCACTTGAAATTTTTTGTATTTTTTTTCAGAATGGATCCACATCCGTTGCGCGTAGATGTAATGTGTTTGGTTGTCTAGCGCAGCGTCTCTCGCTTTGTAAATGTTATCTACATCTTCTGGATGCAAGAGAGCGTAGGTATCGAAAAAGCCATCAGAACCGCGCTCTATTTCAAATAAACGTTGCGCATATTCATTTAAGAAAGTGATTTGACCTTGATCATTAGCGGCCCATAAAAAAACGGGAACGTTATTTAAGAAAGAGATACTTTTCGATTCAGAAACGGCTTTTTCTAAGTTAGAAACTGCTCGGTTTTCAAGAACTCCAGAAAAAACAAATTGTGTTCCTACCGAAAATAAAAAATTGACCGAAACAAGCAGGGGGAGGCTGTTTTCTATGTTTACCGAAAGTTGCAGTTGTGCAGAACTTTGCATTTCTTCTTTTCCGTCTACAATTAGACTAAAATACCGCTCACTTTCAGGCCCATCGAAAAGCGTAGCAATGCTTTTGTGCGCAACATCTTCCATTTCCCAATGAGTAAGCGTAGAAAAAGAACGGTCTATTTTTACCAATTGCATCGATTGGTCTATCACAAAACCAATTGGGTAGGAACCCGATTTCGACAAGTTTTGGGTTTTTTCTTCACGAAAAACCTTCACAAGATGAAAAACTTCGTAAGCCTCTGACGGATGAGTAGAAAAGTATTCTGGATAATCTGAATGTTTGATTTCGAGATGATTACATCTTTCGTTAATTACCGCAGTCCATTCAGAATCTTGAATGTTTAACGTCTCTAAAATAGTGTTAGATAATAGCACAGATTTCAGGTTCTAGTTTGTTATTTCTAAAGTACAAATAATCTTACAGTTAGGTACTGTTCTTAATGTAAGTGTAATCATTAAATTTGCAGGCTCAATAAGAAGAAAAGTATGTTCGAAGGATTACAGGAAAAATTAGAAAAGTCTTTTCAGTTACTTAAGGGAAAAGGACAAATTACAGAAGTAAACGTTGCAGAAACCCTTAAAGAAGTTCGTAGATCGTTGCTCGATGCGGATGTTAACTTCAAAATTGCGAAGAACTTTACCAATACTATTAAAGATAAAGCGCTTGGTAAAGATGTTCTTACCTCGATTAGTCCAGGACAATTACTTGTAAAAATTACCCACGAAGAGTTAACTAAACTCATGGGTGAGCAAGAGGCTCCACTCGATTTAAAAGGCAACCCCGCTATTATTTTAATGGCTGGTTTGCAAGGTTCTGGTAAAACAACTCATTCAGGTAAATTAGCCAAATTCATTAAAGGCAAAAAAGGAAAGAACCCGTTATTGGTAGCTTGTGATGTTTATCGTCCAGCAGCCATCGATCAGCTACACGTAGTTGGTGATTCTGTAGGGGTAACCGTTTTTAGCGATAAAGAAGATAAAGACCCAGTAAGTATTGCTCAACGAGGTATCGAGTTCGCCAAGCAAAACGGACACAATGTGGTCATTGTCGATACTGCGGGTCGTTTAGCAATTGATGAGCAAATGATGGATGAAATTGCTTCGATTAAAAAAGCAATTCAACCGAACGAAACGCTTTTCGTTGTGGATTCGATGACGGGGCAAGATGCTGTAAATACCGCTAAAGAATTTAATGATCGACTTGATTTTGAAGGAGTTATTTTAACCAAGTTAGATGGTGATACTCGCGGTGGTGCTGCTCTTTCTATTCGAACAGTAGTTGAAAAACCGATTAAGTTTATTGGTACAGGTGAAAAGATGGAAGCCTTAGATGTTTTCTATCCTTCACGTATGGCAGATCGTATTTTGGGTATGGGTGATGTGGTGTCACTTGTAGAAAGAGCCCAAGAGCAATACGATGAAGAGCAAGCTAAAAAGCTTCAAAAGAAAATTGCTAAGAACCAGTTTAACTTTAACGATTTCTTAGGCCAACTTGAGCAAATCAAGAAAATGGGTAACGTTAAAGATTTAATGGGCATGTTACCAGGAATGGGAAAAGCATTAAAAGATGTAGAAATTGAAGACGATGCCTTCAAGCACATCGAAGCGATTATTCATTCAATGACTCCAGAAGAAAGAGAAACTCCAGAAGTTTTAAATGGATCTAGAAAGAAGAGAATTGCCAAGGGAAGTGGAACTTCTGTTCAAGAAGTAAATCGCCTAATTAAGCAGTTTGACGATACGCGTAAAATGATGAAAATGATGGGGAACAAAAAGAATATGATGAACCTCATGAGTCAAATGAAGAATATTCCAGGAATGCGTTAAGCTTATACATAATGAGAATTCTAGACGGAAACAAAACCTCCCAAGAGATAAAAAGCGAACTAGCTTTAGAGGTAAAAGAGTTAGTGAAAAACGGTCATGATAAACCTCACCTTGTAGCTGTATTGGTGGGGAGTAACGGAGCCAGCGTTACTTATGTGAACTGGAAAGTAAGAGACTGTGAAGACATTGGCTATGAAAGTACATTACTGAAATTACCTGATACTGTTTCTGAAAAAGAATTGCTCGATGAGATAGAGCAACTCAACAACAATGATAAAATTGATGGTTTTATTGTTCAACTTCCGCTTCCGAAGCACATCGATGAGCAAAAGGTATTAAGAGCGATTAAACCTGAAAAAGATGTAGATGGTTTTCACCCAGAAAACGTTGGAAAGATGGCTTTAGGCCTTCCTACCTTTTTGCCCGCTACACCGGCCGGAATTGTAGAATTATTAGATCGCTATAATATCGAAACAGGTGGAAAGCACTGTGTTGTTATGGGTAGGAGCCATATTGTAGGTATGCCTATAAGCGTTTTAATGTCGCAAAATCACTATCCCGGAAATTGCACAGTAACCATTACCCACTCAAAAACGCGAAACCTAGAAGAGATTCTTAAAACCGCAGATATTGTAATTGCAGCTGTGGGTATTCCTGATTATGTAAAAGGAGACATGATTAAAAAAGGCGCTGTGATTATCGATGTAGGTATTTCACGTGTTCCTGACCAAACCAAAAAATCAGGGTATAGAATAGCAGGAGACGTTCATTTCGAATCTGTTTCGAAAAAGGCCACTTTTATAACGCCAGTTCCTGGTGGAGTAGGCCCCATGACAAGAGCCATGTTGTTGAAAAACACCATGCTTGCCTATAAAATGCGTAGACATTAAAGTAGAGGGTAGCCCAAGCTTTTAAGATCGAGCTGAAATTGGTTGGCTAATTTGGTGTTAGAAGCTTGGTAATGCTTTTTTACTGTTTCTTCTAGACTAGAGTTTTTTACGTAATTCGCTCGGTCAGAAATTTTACTGATAATATGCGGGTCTGCTTGTTTTTGCAGAAAATTTCGAACCTTCCAAGTGGTAATAGCGGGGTGAATTAAGTGCGAAGGTTTAAACTTGCTACGGGTAAAATGATTGGTAATTCGTAGAATTCTCAACGATAGATTCGATAAAGATTTATTCGAAGATTGGTTTTGAGCCTTGTTTAAATAAGATTCATCTATAGAAGGTGCATTGATAAACGTTTCTATGCGTCCAACGGTTCCTTCTAAATCTTCTTTCATTAGTTCACTCGGAATTACCAAAACATTCTGTTTTCCAAAAACCTCTGCATACAGCTGAATCAAAGCGAAATAGTTGAAGTAATCGAGGTCAATAATGTTCTTCCATGAAAACTCTTCTTGGGTTTTTACCGCTTCTTCAAAAGATAAAATACCACCTTCTTGAATGTATTGTCTGTAGCAAGAATCAATCTCGTTGATTTGATTGCGAATTGTAATAATCACCTTGGTAACGCCTAATTCTTTTAACCGGTGCGGTATGCTAGAACGGTTTAATCCATTGTACCACAGCGGGCCAGTAAGCGATTCGTAAGAAGCCAATATGCGTTCATTATTGGTTACTTCATCGAGCCTTTTCTTCGCCTTGTCAGGTCGATAATCAAGATCATCTTTATAGATAAGCGTGTAAAAAAGTTTCTTACACGTAGCATAATCTAAATACTGATAGTTTTTTAAATGCGGATAAACGTGTTTTTGCAACAACGTAGTACCTGTTTTAGGAAAACCAATATGGGTAACAAATTCGCGAGCCATGCCGTTATCTACGTCTTTTGTCTCTGTGGCCACTTACCAAGTAATAAGTGCCAATTCCGATAATAATCATAAAGAAAAAGAAGATGTCGAAAGGCCAAGAATTATTGAGTTTCAACTCTAAGAAACAGAAATATACCATTCCCGCATAGCCGAAAATCACAATCAGTAAGCCGAGAAATTGTTTAACCTTATGGCTGGGTGGTATTTGCACTTCTTTTCTTTTTACAAGAATAAAAAAACCTCACCGTTTCGGGTGAGGTTTCTTGATTGATTGTTGATATTTAAGGGGTAACTTACATCTTAGCGGTAAGGTCTAATTTGATGTTGAATTCATCGTAAATTGTACGATCTCCTAAGTTGTCGAAAAACGATCCAGAACCGTATCTTACATCCCACTTGGTGCGATCTACGTTTAAGCTAGCATACGCTTTTAACGTGTTATCTTCCATAGATACTCTCGCTGGGAAAGTAATGGTATTGGTTTTTCCTTTAATAGTTAATTCACCTGTAATCTCGTAGTTGTTACCGTTTTTACCTGCTTTTTCAGTCACCTTTGTGATTACAAATTTGCTGGTTGCATGGTTTTTAACGTTGAAAAAATCTTCAGACATTAAATGGCCACGTAAGTTTTCGTTCGATTCTTTATCTTCGATATCGTCTACCTTAATAGTGGTCATGTCGATTAAGAAAGTACCACCGGTAAGCTTTCCATTTTCAACCATCATTTCACCACTTTTGATGTTTACGGTACCCCAGTGTTTACCAGTTACCTTTTCACCCACCCATTCCATTTTACTGTTCTTAACGTCTACTTTAGCCGATTTTTTTGCTGGTGTTCCGGCTACTACAGAAAGGCTAAATAGGGCTACTGCTACTAAAGTGAAGATCTTTTTCATTGTTTTTGTTTTAAAATTACTCAGCAAATATATGTATATACATGTAAATGCTCGCTAAATTGAAATGTTATCTTTTCTAAAAATACGTGTAAACAAACTTATCGGTTTTCCGAATTACGAGGTATCTGCAGAAACCAATGTATTTTTGGAAAATGCAAAAACAGACCTATCAACAAAGAATAGAAGAATATTCTGCCCTTTTAGCTGCCAATAAAAAGTCTCGTTTAGCGGTAGGAACCCTTCGCCTCGTTGTATTTGTGTTTACCTTATTAACTATATACTGGTACGCTTCGCAATCTCAACCTCTTTGGTTAATAGGATTGTTTTCTGGAATGGCAGCCTTCTTTATCTTGGTAAAACGCGCAGGTAAGCTCGAAGCCACAAAACAATTGTATCAAACACTTCGCTCTATCAACGAGAAAGAAATTAAAGCACTTGAAGGTAACTGGATTAGTGAGAGCGAGGGCGAAGAATTTAAAGAACCCCAACACCCGTTTGCGTTAGACTTCGATTTATTTGGCAAACGTTCTCTTTTTGCTTGGATCAACAGAAGCTATAATTGGTTAGGACAAAAAACATTGGCCAACTGGTTAAAACATCCTTCTTTAGAATCAGAAACCATCCTTAATCGACAAGAAGCGGTAAGCGAATTAAGCCATCGGTTAGATTTTAGACAAAAATTGGCAGCTTTTGGTCAGTTAAAATCTTCAGGAGAAGAAGAGCTCAACCAAACTATTGAATGGTTAAAAAGTGATGGTTTTATTCAAAAACAATCTTTTTGGCGAATTCTACGCTGGATTTTGCCAAGTAGTATGGTTTTGGTTACCACGCTCTACATTGCAGATGTTATCACTACTCAATATTTTACGTACGCATTGGTGGGTTCTTTTTTAATTACCGGTTCCTTCATAAAAAAGATTAATCGGGAGTATTTGCAAGCCTCTAAGAGTTTAGAAACGCTACAGTTGTATAAGTCGTTTTTCGAGTTGCTCGATCAAGAAGACTTTACATCTAGCTTACTGAAAAACAAAAGAGAAAAGTTGGTGAGTAAAGAGGGAGCCCTCGGCCATATTCAATCACTCACCAAGATTATTGAAGCATTCGATAACCGAAACAATATGATAATGGGCGTAATCTTGAACTTACTCTTGTTTTGGGATATAAACTGCTTATGGAATATAGCTCAATGGAAAAATCAGAACAAGAGTGATTTTCAATCTTGGTTTGCAGATTTAGGCGAAATAGAAGCTTTGTGCAGTTTGGCCAATATTCAATACAACCATCAAAAATGGACTTTTCCATCTCCTGAGAAGAATCAATACCGTTTCGAGTTAAAAGAAATGGGGCATCCTTTTATTGCAGATGAAGTACGTGTAAACAATTCGTATTCGATTAATGAGTTGGGTAGTTTTTCTATTGTTACAGGAGCCAATATGGCGGGGAAAAGTACGTTCTTAAGAAGTTTGGGAGTTAACTTGGTTTTAGCGATGATTGGTTCGGTTGTTTGTGCCCAAGATATGAAGTTTACACCGGTTCAACTTTTTAGTAGCATGCGCACCGAAGATTCTTTACAAGATCAAGCTTCTTATTTCTTTTCAGAATTATCTAGGTTGAAAGATTTAGTTACCCGATTAGAAAATGGGGTTCCTACCTTTATTGTTTTAGATGAAATTTTGAAAGGAACCAATTCTAAAGACAAAGCGATGGGCTCTAAAGCCTTTGTAAAAAATATTGTTCACAAAAACGCAATAGGCGCCATTGCTACGCACGATTTAAGCTTGTGCGAACTCGAAAAAGAGTTGCCTACTAAAATCACCAATTATAGCTTTGAAGTAATGTTTGAAAAAGACGATTTACGTTTTGATTACACGTTAAGACGCGGAATTTGTCAGAATATGAACGCTAGTTTCTTGATGAAAAAAATGGGAATCATCCCAGACGAAATACATTAATTATGCAAAAAGATTATTCGTTTACCGTAAAAGATAGGTTCTTAGAATATGTAACTATCGATACACAAAGCGATCCACATTCACCTACTTGTCCTTCTACAGAAAAGCAAAAAGACTTATCTCAATTGCTTGTTAAAGAGCTAAAATCGCTAGGCGTAGAAGATGCCGAAATGGATGAAAACGGATATGTTTATGGAACTATACCATCGAATACCGAGAAATCGGTTCCTACCGTGTTTTTCTGTTCACATGTAGATACATCGCCAGACTGTTCAGGTAAAAACGTGAAACCAATAGTTCACGAAAACTATAAAGGGGGAAGTCTCTTTTTTCCGGCCGACCCAGAACTGGAGTTAATGCCCATTGAACATCCTGATTTAGAGCAGCAAATTGGCAACGATATTATTACCGCAGATGGAACCACTTTATTAGGTGCCGATAACAAAGCGGGTGTTGCAGCTATTATGGATATGGTGAATTATTTTCACAAGTATCCAGATGAAAAACACGGAACCATTAAAGTTTTGTTCACTCCAGACGAAGAAATTGGAAGAGGTGCTGATTTGGTAAATATTGAAAAGCTTAACGCAGATTTTGGTTATACCATCGATGGGGAAAAGTTGGGCTCTTTTGAAGACGAAACTTTTTCTGCAGACGGAGCCGTAATCAAGTTTTATGGTGTGAGTGCACATCCTGGCTTTGCAAAAGGCAAGTTGATTAACGCCTTAAAGATGGCTTCTACTTTTGTGAAGGCAGTAGAAATGCTTCCTGCACCAGAAAAAACCGAAGGTAGACAAGGTTTTGTACATCCAGTAGAAATGGGTGGAAATGCAGAAGAAGCTACTGTTTCTATGATTATTCGTTCGTTTAATGATCAGGAACTCGAGCGATTAGGCAATCAGCTAAAAGAGCTGGGCAAAGAGGTAGAAAGAATTTTCAAAAAAGGAAAAGTTGAGGTCGAGATTTCTGAGCAATACAGAAATATGAAATCAATTATTGACCAACATCCTGAAGTAAGTGAATACGCCTTAGAAGCCATTCAAGAAAGCGGTATTGAACCCATTCACCGCAGTATACGTGGCGGAACCGATGGCTCTAAACTTTCTTTTATGGGATTACCTTGCCCGAATATTTTCGCTGGAGAACATGCTTTTCATTCAAAATTAGAATGGGTAAGCGTTCAAGACATGCAAAAAAGCGTGGAGGTTATGGTTCGGCTTATTAAAAAATGGGAAGCTAAAGCTGAGTAAAGCTTTAGCCCTTTTGTTGTACCAGCCAAACGCCAATACCAATGGCAATAATGCCTACGATGCGTTTGATGGTAATTGGCTGAACAGGCACTTGAAGCAAACCAAATTGGTCAATAATTAAAGAGCCAATTACTTGGCCTAAAAGTACTGCACCTAAGAAATTAGTGGCTCCAATTCTAGGTACTGAAAGCAGGGCCGAAGTAACGAAAACAACTCCCAAAACACCGCCTATAAACAGGTACCAAGGCAAACCCTTGATTTCTGCCCATTTAGGGATATCGGGTTGAATCACCAAAAGAATAATGAGTAAAGCAAGCACCCCACCAGCAAAACTGATGAGGGTGGCTTGCAATGGGTGTTTCATACTTTGACTGAGTAAACCATTGATGGCGCTTTGAAAGGGAACCAAAACACCGGCCAACACAGAAAAAACTAAGAAGAGTTGAGTTGCTTTCATCTATCTGATTAATCAATCAAGTTTAAGCACATTTTTAAACGTAAAATACGCTTTACCGAAGCTTCAAATTGCTGCTTTACTTCAGGGTTTTTAGCTTGAGCAGTAAGCATTTCTGAAATTAATTGCTTTTCGCTCGTAGGCATTAAAATCATGTCGCAACCGGCTAGGGCAGCTCTTAACGGAGCGCTTTCTCCTGTTTTGGCGGCTGCCATCATATTCATAGCATCGGTAACAATAATACCGTTAAAGCCCATCTCATTGCGCAATAAATCGGTAACAATAACGGGAGAAAGAGTAGAAGGTAATCCGTTCGTTCCGTATTTTTCGTTGTTTTCAACTGCAACGTGTGCTACCATAATAGAAATTACACCTGCTTCAATTAAAGGTTTATAAACGTTTACTTCTTTCATTTCACCATCGATATACACAGATTGTTTATGCGTGTCTCCTGTTACATAGCCGTGTCCAGGGAAATGTTTCGCGGTAGCTACAATTCCATCGTTTTGGGTTCCTTCTATAAAGCCTAACGATTTGTGAATAACGCTATCTGGATTAGAACCAAAACTTCTGTTTTTAATGGCCTCGTTATTAGGACTCAAATCTACAACAGGTGCATAATTCTGGTGAAATCCCATTTCTTTCAGTTCACTGTTGATGCTTTGTGCTACCGCTGCAGCTTGTGCAGAATCTTTTATAGAAAGGGTGGTAGGAACCGTAATTCCACTTCCGATTACTCTGCGGTTGTAAAGACTAGGTTCAGCATCTATGCTAAAAAGCATTTTAATTCCGCCTTTTTGCTCAGCAATGGTGTTGAGCTCATCGATAAACTGAGTATGGTCGTTTTTTTCGCCCTTTAAAAAAAGCACACCACCAGCTAATTGTTGGTTGGCTACTTTGCGCACGGCACTTTTAGGTTTGCCCAGTTCACCAGCAGAAGAAACTACCATTTGAGCCAATTGCTGGGTATCGTTTAAAGAAGCGTAAACACTGTCTACTAAATCCTCTAATTCGCGGTTATTCGAGTAATAATCGGTTAAAGAATACTGCGGAATCACCTTTTTAGGTGTTTCCATTTCTTTTTGTTCTTGGGGCTGGTTCTGGCCATTGCAGCTCAAGGTTAAAGTCAAAATTGCCAGTGAAAAAACATTAGTCAGATTCATCTAAATTAACGTGTGTTGTGTATAAAAGTAAAACTAAATCGATGGTGAAATGAGCAGTGATAGCGGTGATAATTCCAAAATCTTTCGCAAAGTAACCGATAGCGGCAATAATTAAGGTCATAAACAAGCCATACACCGAAATGCGCCAATCCATCGGGTTGAGGTATCCATGAATAGCCACAAAGATGATGGCTGTAATCCAAATGCCCAAATACGGTTGAATAATACCTCTAAAAAGTAATTCTTCACCCACCCCAGCACAGAAACTTACCAAGATTATATCGAAGGTATTCAGCTCTAAGTTTTGCAGCAGCGTACCGTATTTTTCACGAACACTTCTCATAAATGGGAACCGAATAATTCGCCATGCTAAAAAGCCAGATAAGCCACCGAAAAACAAACCAATAAAGAGTTGCCAGTGGATTCCTAACCGCTGTTTGCTAAGTTGATTTTGTAACCATTGCAGGGGCTGGTCTTCTACAAAACCTACCACGGTAATGCCTACCAATGGAAACAAAACGAGGGTGATTAAACTAAATATGTAAAAGCGAGATTTGTCCATCAAAAAAGCCGATTCAATTGAATCGGCTCAAAGTTAGTTGAATGCCAGCGATTATTTAATCGGCATGTAAATTTCAGTAATCCATTGTGTGGTATCTGGCTCTTGACCTGGGTCGGTAACATATACTTCCCATGGTGCGCCATTTTCTGTGTAATTCCCTTCGGCTACTTTGGCCATAAGAGCTTCCCATGTAGGGGCTACACTATCGTAACTTCCTTTATGCGTTGCTTTTAGTACTTTACCTGCATAGCTATCTTTTACCATTACCAAATCGTTCGATGTTGCTTCTCCACTAATGGGCATGGCAGGTTCGAACACTCCAAATTGAGTTTCTTCGTCCCAACGGTGGGTAATCGATAAAGGCATTCCGGTAATTTCTAAACCATTTTCTGCAGCAAACTGACCTAAAATTCCGTACGATTTTGCGTAATGTGCAGCCATGTCTTCCATAGCTGCAGAATCCATAACACTTATGTACTTAAATGATTCTACGGTGGTTTCAACAATGGCATCGTTAGAAGAAGTGTTCATTTCTGCACTTTCTGCTTGGGCTTTTAAGGTGGCCAATCCTTGGTCGAACATCATTTCTAATTGGGGTGCTAAAACTGACATGGCTAAGCGCTGAAACGGATTAGATGTTGCTTGAGATTCAAAGGCCCAAGTAACTTTTGTTCCGTCTGGTGCTTCAGAAAAAGTAATTTGACCAACTGCTGTTCCTTGCTTCCCAAATTGTAAATCGCTTACCACTTTTTCGTTTTCAACCACTTCTCGGTAGGTGAGTGATCCTTCGCCTTGTGTTGCGCTCACCCAAGAGTAGCTGGCGCCAACACCTGAAGTTTTATCGCCCATGGTGGCAGCCATAGTGGTATCTACTTTTTCCCACGGAGACCAAAGCACTCGTTTCTCTAAATTGTTTACCTGTTCGAAGGTTACACTTACTGGAGATTTTACAATGGTAGAGCGTTCAATTTGCATGGTTTCTGGCTGTAAATAACCTACAACAACCACAATTAATACAATGGAAACTAAGACAATACCAATAATTTTAAGCGCTTTCATGAGTGATAGATTTAGATTAGAGACGAAATTTATAATTTTATTATCAATATTCTCATTATTAGAAAGATAAATCTAACGGTATTTCGTTGTTTTAACGCGTACCTATTTAGGACCTGATCGAGCAGTCAGAATGAAGAATGGGCATCTTCGGTAGGTTTTTATTCTAAATTGGATCAAAGAAATGAGTGAAACAAAAAAGTACGGTGAATTCTCCCAAGAAGAGTTAGCTGCTAAAGCTAAAAAATTTAAGAAAACGAATGTATTCGATGCATTCGCAATAGGTTTATTAATTGGCATATCCATTTACAGCATGGTGAACAATGGTTTTGGAATTTTGGTGTTTTTACCGTTGGTTTATTTCCCTATAGCCACCAAAAATCGCAAGCGTTACTTAGCTTTTAAAGAGCATTTTGAAGCAAGAAATCGCGAAAAAGATGGATCAGCTTGAAAACAACACCTTGATAATCAGTAGGCCTAAGCCCAAGTAGCCTATAGAGCTCATTACATAGGTTCTCCAAAACGGATAGCCTTGTTTTTCGAAGTGTTTGGCAGTGAGTAGCGCTGCCGCGGTTATTACGAGAAGAAAAATTCCGACTTTCTTTAAGTCCATACTTAAAATTACACAATCAACGTTATACCATCTTCAGCGGTCAAATTTCATACTTTCGCTTTCGTAATGAAATCTATTACAATAATAGTCTGTTTCTTAATGAGTTTGCAACCATTATTGGCCAAAGAGTATTCGGTTCGTACCGATAACGAAAAGGATACCGTTTCTGCAGTGGTGGTGTATGGCGAAGATTTGCTGCTCAACGATTTTAGTCAATTGAGCATGAGAGAAGTTACCCATTTGCGAGATTCACTGAAGTTGCTTTCACCGTCTCCAGATAGTTTGGTAAATCAACTCGATTTGTATTTGCGCATTCCCAATATGAAATTTGATGAGGTGTTTTCTCTCATCGATTCGTTGTTCGAGCTAGAAGAAATTCCGTACCCGCTGATAAACCAAATAAATTGGTATGTAGCTCGAAATCAAGATGATTTTGAAAAACACGAACAAACATTCGATACATCGCAATATCCGGCAGAATTTTACTACAATTTGTGGAATACATCTGTTCCCCATCCTTACCGCACACAAGAGTTGATTGCGCGCGATTCTGTTATTGAATTAACACTTACTTCTGATGCTGCTAATGGGCAATTTGTGCCGCCCATCGAGGGGGTGCTCACTTCTGGGTTTGGTTGGCGTAACGGTAGGAACCACAATGGCGTTGATTTAGATTTGCACGTTTGGGATCCGGTAAAAACCGCGTTTAGCGGCATGGTGAGAGTGGCTAGATGGTATGGTGCGTACGGAAGAGTAGTGGTGGTAAGGCATTACAATGGATTAGAAACTATATATGCTCACTTGCACAGAATTAACGTTACGCCTGGCCAAATTGTAGATGCGGGCGATGTAATTGGTTTAGGCGGAAGTTCGGGTAGATCTACAGGAAGCCATCTCCACTGGGAAATTCGCTTTAAAGGGGTACCACTGAATCCGCACATGTTTATCGATTTTAAGACCCATCAATTAATGAATTCGGTCTTAGTATTGAAAAAAACGAAATATGGTTTTGCTGCTTTTCCGCAAGGATCAGAGTTTCATGAGGTGAAAAAAGGAGATTTTCTTTATAAAATTGCCAAAAATTATGGGGTTTCTGTAAATCAGCTTTGCCAATTAAATGGCATCCGAAGAAATCAGCTGCTTTACGTGGGGCAAAAATTGAGAGTATTGTGAATTTAGAAGAAGCGTTCGATTTTACCAATTGGCGAAATCATCCTACCCGACAGAGATACATTGTGTTTTTTTACCGCACAGAAGCTGAAAGTGCATTTTTTGAAACCTTGTTAATAGAGCATAAAATTTGGTTCGAAAAAGACACCAATGAAGATTCTGAAAAAGCAAGATTTTTGTTTGGAGTGAAACGAGATGATTTAAAAACCGTTAAACACTTAAACAACTTGGCTATTGGCAGGTACCGAAAACCATTTATGCCAAACAAAGGCCTTAAGTATTTTGTAATGATTATCTCTTTTATTGTGCTTACCCTTGCAATAATTGGATTTTTACGTTCGTAACTAATTGAAATCGTTTCACCTTTGGTGCAACTCACTGGTATGAAAAAACTGTTTTTTATTCTTTTATGTTTGGTAGTTATTCCATCGTTTGTTTGGTCGCAGGCTAGAACATTAACAGCTGGTTTTCAGTTTAAACCGATGCTTCCTGCAGGTTTTTTCAATGCAGATGATCAACAATCACTTGTAAACGATACCACCTTTAGAATAGATCAGCGTTTTGGGTATTCTGCTGGAGGTGTAGTGCGTTATGGTTTTTCTGATCGGTTAGCTTTCGAAACCGGAATTTCTTTTATTCAACGTAATTTTTCTCTTAAGGCAAACGATTTAGATGGAGAAATTGATCAGCAACTCGATTATCGAATTATCGGATACGAAATTCCATTGCGAGGATTGTTTTACGTACGCTTGAGCAAGAAAATTTACATGAATGCCGCTTTTGGTGCCGCTTTAGATATGTTTCCTTCAGATGTGGCCACTTCTAACACGGTGCTGCAACACGAAACGGTAAGGCAAACTTGGTTTAACGTAGGTATTGACGGCAACTTAGGTTTTGAATATAGAACCAAAGAAGACGGAACCCTCTACATTGGTGGCTCGTTTCACCGCCCTTTTCAGCCTATTTATTTCTCAAAAATTGGAGAGTTTAATTCTCGCGTAACCGACACAACCATCGATATTTTAGGAACTTATGTAACCCTTGATTTTAGGTATTTTTTTCATGAAGATCCTGAGCCCAGAAAACCGAAGAAAAAGAGAAATAGACGAAAAAACCCTTAATCGATAAAATTCTTATAATCGTTATATCGATTCAGGATAATACGCACATATTGCACGGGTTCAGTTCCTCGGCAATAGCCGTGTTTCACTACCTCTGAACGGTAATATTCAGGTTCAGATTTTCTTAAAAGCATTTCTTCTACGTTGTTTTCCCAAATTGTAGGATCCAAATTGTGAACCTCCGCTAAGCGTTGTGCATCTTTTACATGTCCTATACCTACGTTGTAACTCGCTAAAGCGAACTTCTGTGCTTCAAGTGTATCAGGTAGTTGCTCGTACCAATAATTCGATAACCAATTGAGGTGTTGCGTTCCTATCATTATATTATTATAAGGTACCGTTAAATCGATAGAATCATAGCCGTAGTGCTGAGCAGTAGTGGGCATTACTTGCATTAAACCCACAGCACCCGCCCAGGATTCAATAGTTGAGGTAAACCGCGATTCTTTAAAAATGAGTGCAGAAACTAAACGCCAATCCCAATGGATATCGGCAGAGAACTTTTGAACCACCTCATCGTACGGAGAGATTTTGCCACCATCTAACAATGTATAATCGCTGTCGATACGGGTTTTGTGCTGAGATCGGTACTTAAAATACTTGGCATAAATTACCGCATACTCGGGTGTTTTCTTGTATTCGTTGAGCCAAGTGTTGAGGGTGTCGAGTAGCTCGTTAGATTGTTGATCTACAAACCAAGCTATTTCTTGCGTAAAGCTGATAGGCGTGGAAACATCGATGTTAGGATAGAATTTTTGGTTGACCAACCCTACGTTTTGATCTACAACGGTAAAATCAATTTCTCCTTCAGAAACCATTCGAATTAAATCGTCTGTTTCTAAATCTGCTGCCGCTTCTACAATGGTAAAATCCTTGCCAATTTCTTTTTCTAAATTGATAAGCCGATCGTAAAACGAACTCGACTTTCTAACATAAATCTCTTTGCCCTCTAATTCTAGTGGGTCTTTTACTAAGCTATCGTTTAGTTGATAAGTAGTGTATCGGTAAGCGTTTTCAGGTAAACGTTGAACCAATACTTGCCTTGTTTGAGTAAGTGGAGTAGAGAAGTGTACCTTTTCTTTTCGGTCTTTAGTAATGGTGTAATTTCCGCCAGCTAAATCTCCTTTTCCTTGTTGTAAACTATCTACCACCGCATCAAAGTCGGTTACGAGTTTTACCTCTAGTTCTAACCCCAATTCCTTAGCAAATTTGCTAAACATATCGTAGTCGAAACCCATGGGCTGGCCACGGTAAATAAAATAACTGGTTACCGAATTTTCTGTGTAACAAACGAGTTTTTCGCGTTCTAAAATTTCGTTGAGTGTGCGTTGTGGAGGTTCGGGTTGTTGAGAGGGCTTTTCTTTAGAGGTGGTTGTATCACAGGCAGATAAAAGCAGTAAAAGAGAGAAAAGAAAAACGCAAACCGATTTAATCATGCTAAGAAGTTCCCAATAGTCTAACTACAAGGTAAAAAATTGTGAGTATACCCACTATACTTAAAAGCACTTTCCATGCTCCTTTTGCATACCAACGCGTAGTTTTTATGTCTTTTCGATAAGCAAAAACAATGGCTACTACAAACACTACAAAGAAGATAGCTGCAAAAACTAACTGACCATCTGAAAAAGCCATAATTAGGTTGTATTTTATATTAGAGTTGTAATTTGAACAGCAAAGAAAAGACTAAAATGTTCTGATATGAAGTTTTTATCCTCTCAATTAGTACTGGCCGCCTTACTTTCACTTGTGCTTTTGAGTTGTAGAAAAGAAGAAGACAAGAAAGATTCGTCTCCTAATTCTGATGTAGCCGTAGATTTAGCAGCAGCCGAAAAAGAAACCAACCAGCTGTTTTCTATTGGTTTAGACGCTGTTAATTACAGTGGTCAAGATCCTGATGGTAAGCGCTCGGCAGCGTCTTTTTACATCAACAATTGTGTAAATGTCACCGTTAATCCAGCGTGGCCAGATACCACGTATCCTAAAACTATTGTACTCGATTTTGGAAGCGGATGTTTAGGTGCCGATAACCGTGTACGTTCAGGTGTTTTAGAAATTATTGCGAGTAATCGATATCGCGTTCCTACCGCTAGTTATACAGTAGCCACCAACAACTTTTTTGTAGATGGTAATCAGGTAGAAGGAACCAAAACCGTGACCAATATGGGCTACAATTCTTCGAATAACTTGGTTTTTGATGTAGAGGTTTCTGCCATAATTACCCGAACTTCTGGAGATTCTATTGTTTACACCAGCTCGCGCCAAAGAGAATGGATTAACGGTGAATCTACCCACGTTTTTAACAATGGTGTGGGAGCTTATTTAGACGATGAATACGCTATAACCGGCTCTGCTAGTGGTGTTTCATCGGTAGGAACCGCATTTACTTCGAACATTGACCAACCATTAATTGTGAAACTCTCTTGCCCCTTTATAACGCAAGGAATTTTAGAATTCACTCCGCAAGGAGGGTTAGTAAGAACGTTAGATTACGGCACGGGAAATTGTGATAACCAAGTGGATTTTTCGGTCGGAAATTTCTCTATTACCTTGACTTTATAACAAGCCTTAACACTGAACCATTACAGCAGGTGGTGGTTTTAATTTAATTTCGTTACAACTAAAGAAATACGATTTTATGTCTCAAGAATCTTGGATAAAAGCATCTTCAGAAAAATTTTTAGAACAGTACATTAACAACCCAGCACCTACGGGTTTCGAGTGGGGCGGACAACAAATGTGGCTCGATTATATACGCCCATACATAGATGATTATTTCACCGATAATTACGGCACTGCAGTTGGCGTAATTAATTCAGAAGCAGATTACAAGGTAGTAATTGAAGCCCATGCAGATGAAATTAGCTGGTATGTGCATTACATTACGAAGAACGGTTTCATCTACTTGCGTAGAAATGGTGGTTCAGATCATCAAATTGCCCCTTCGAAAAGAGTAAACATTCACACCGATAAAGGCATTGTGCGCGCTGTTTTTGGCTGGCCAGCCATTCATACCCGCCTAAAAGACGGATCTCCTGAAAAGCCGCCAAAACAAGACAATATCTTTTTAGATTGTGGTTGTAGCAGTAAAGAAGAGGTAGAAGCGTTAGGTGTACACGTTGGCTGTGTGGTTACTTACGAAGACCAGTTCGAAATTTTGAACAATACATACTACATGGGTAGGGCACTGGATAACCGAATTGGCGGTTTTATGATTGCTGAAGTAGCTAGAATGTTGAAAGAAACCAACACCAAACTACCTTTTGGATTATACATTACCAATTCGGTGCAAGAAGAAGTAGGTTTACGCGGGGCAGAAATGATTACACAACATATACAGCCCAATGTGGCCATTATTACGGATGTTACCCATGATACCAATACGCCTATGATTAATAAAATTGCTCAAGGCGACATTAAAAGTGGAGAGGGTCCGGCATTAAGTTACGCTCCGGCAGTGCATAATAACTTGCTGAAGAAAATTATCGAAACAGCGAACGAAAACAAAATTCCGTTTCAAAGAATGGCGCTTTCGAGAGCTACAGGAACCGATACCGATGCGTTTGCTTATTCTAATGGAGGTGTGCCTTCTGCGCTTATTTCGTTACCGCAGCGTTACATGCACACCACAGTAGAAATGGTGCATAAGCAAGATGTTGAAAACGTGATTAAACTAATTTTTAATACATTAAAGAACATCGAAAGCGGTCACGATTTCAGATACATTAAGTAAATTGTTGAGGTGCAAATTCAAACCTTTCACCATCGAATAAACCTTTGTCGCTCAGTTTTAATTGCGGTATAACCAATAAAGCTAGAAAAGACATTGTCATAAAAGGAGAAGTCAATGTGCAGCCTTGTGCATGGCTTCTCTTCAATAAATCAGCGTATTTTTCGGCAACTTGTTTATAGGGTAAATTGCTAATTATACCGGCAATGGGTAAAGGCAAAACTTCGCCAGAATGGTTCGAAAAGATGCTTAATCCTCCTTTTGATTCAATCACCAATTGTGCGGCTTTTGCCATTGAGTTGTCATCGGTTCCTACTACAACAATGTTGTGAGAATCGTGCGCTACCGAAGAGGCAATGGCTCCTTCTTTTAAACCAAAATTTTTCACAAAAGAACAAGCAACAGGGGCTTTTTGGTAACGGTTAATAACCGCAATTTTGAGAAGGTCTTGCTCTACATTGGCTTCCCAAAAACCGTTTTTCTCAGAAGGAACCACTTTCTCTGATTGCGTGATTAACTCACCATCTAAAGCAACAATACAATTCACCGATTTTCCTTCCACTTTTATGGCGAAATCTTCTGGAAGGATGGAATTAATCGCAAATTGATTCACTATGTTTGGGGCCTCCGTTTTGAAGGTAATTTCTTTGTTTTCAAATACTACAGACCCGTTAATAACGGTTTTTAATACATCAAAATCAGTAAGATTGTTTACCACAATAAAATCGGCAGAATCGCCTTCTCTTAACAAACCAACATCGAGCTTATAGTGGTGAACAGGGTTGATACACGCCATTTGCAAAACAGCAAAAAGCGGATGCTGGTCTTCTTTTACAGCTCTCGCTACCAGTTTGTTAATGTGCCCAAGAAGTAAATCGTCTGGATGTTTATCGTCACTACAAAACATCAAGTTTTCGTAATGTTCAGGGATGAGGGCGTTGAGCGCCCGATAATTTTTAGCTGCACTACCTTCTCGAATTAGTACTTTCATTCCTAATTTTAGCTTGCCAAGAGCCTCAGCTTCTGAAAAACATTCGTGATCGGTAGAAATACCAGCAGAAACATACCGCTCAGCCTGCTCTCCCATTAAACCTGGAGCATGACCATCAACGGGTTTATTTAAATCGTGGGCAGCTTTAATTTTAGCCATTACATCGGGGTCTCTATGCAGAACCCCAGGCCAATTCATCATTTCTGATAAATATTTTATTTCGTTTTTTTGTAAAAGTTTAGAAACGTCTTCGGTGGTTAATTCAGCTCCACTGGTTTCAAATTTTGTAGCAGGAACACATGAAGGAGCTCCAAAGTTGAATTTTAACGGAACCGTATTTCCCGATTCTATCATGTATTCAACGCCTTTAATACCTAATACATTGGTTATTTCGTGCGGATCTGATACCGTAGCAATTGTGCCATGTTGAACCGCAATTTTTGCAAATTCAGCGGGAGTAAGCATCGAACTTTCTATGTGAATATGCGCATCTACAAAACCGGGCAAAATGAAATGATTGTAAAGTTGGTTATTCTTTTCAATGCGTTGAATTTTTCCGTTTTCAACCCATATCGTGGCAGGATAAATTGATTTTGAAAAGAGGTCTACTACGTTTCCTTCTATTTGCATGATTTTTTATTTCGATGAATGACCAAGATATCTAAATTCTTTTCTAATTTTAAACAGAATGATTAGTGATATCTCCAATTTTACGCTTTACGAGCTAGCTTTAATAAAAGGGCAGAAGGTAAGTCTCTGCCGCTATAAATTTTACGATAGTGACTTTAACGAAGGGTTCGTAATTAAAAGTGAGGCTTACTATTTTTTTGTGCGCGTAAAAACACAAATAATTAAAGACTCACAAGAGGTAAACTACTTAGTCGTGAAAGACTTTCACCAATGTGAATTGAACGATGCTTTTTCGTTTACATCGATTTACACAGGAATTTTAACCGATTTAATTTTGTTTAAATCGAACAATGAGATTTTGGTTTCTAAAGAGAACAAGCCCTCTGTTTACACAGAAAACAGCATGCTTTTAGAGTTTGAAAACGATGAACGTTTTCTTATTTACCCCAAAGCAGAGCTGTTTAGTAATACCTCGTATTTACAAGGCACCGACAAAATATTAGAAACTATTTTTCAAAATGAACTAGCGAAGAGTAGACCTATTCTTAAAGACGAGCGTCTACTTCAATTTTCGGAACAATGTGAGTCTCTTCCTGCATCGTGATTCCGATGTTTTTTAACCCTTCACTGATTTTGGTAAATGTTGCTAAGTCGTTGTTTTTGCGCGCGCTTTCTCTCAATTCTACCAAAAGTTTAAGCAAAGCTTGTTCTTGGTCGTCAGCTTTTAGAATAGAAACATTCTTTTCTAGTCTTTTTAAGATTACATCTTCTAAGTGAAACTCAGCCATATCTTATCCTAATTGCATTAAATCGCTACCGATGTATCTTAAGAACTCTTCTTTGGTTTCTTTCTCGTTGAATTTTCCGCTAAACTCTACGGTTACAGTTGAGCTGTTTTGATCTTCAACACCACGTGTAGAAACACATAAATGCTTAGCTTCTATCACTACAGCAACATGTTCGGTGTCTAAGGCATTTTTAAGTTCGTTAAGAACTTGTAGTGCATGTCTTTCTTGAACTTGAGGTCTGCGAGCGTAGTAATTTACAATTCGGTTAATTTTCGACAAACCAATTACTCTACCGGTAGAGATATAGGCTACATGGGCTGTACCGATTATCGGAAGAAAATGGTGCTCACAAGCTGAATGAATAGTAATGTTCTTCTCAATCAGCATTTTATCGTAATTGTAACGATTTAAGAAGGTAGTAAGCTTTGGTTTATTCTTGGGATTTAAACCGCTAAACATCTCACGCACATACATTTTAGCAACACGGTGAGGAGTACCTTGAAGGCTATCGTCTTCCATGTCTAAACCTAGTGTATGCATAATACCGTGAAAATACTCTTCAATCTTTTCGATTTTTTGATCGTCAGACAAATCGAAAGCATCGGCTCTCATGGGGGTGTCTATGTTCGAAGAAAGGTGGTTGTCACCAATCTCATCGTGGGTTAGGTTATTTAAATCTATAGGATGATTCTGATCACTCTCTTTTTTCATATCGCGTTCAATTCTACCTTGTGAAACGGACGGCAAAATTAAATGTTTATTGGCGAATGATTTTTATTTAGACTGCTTTTTAGTTATAAACTATTAACGATTAATATTGAAACTCATCTAACTGGCTTCTTAACTCTTCAATGGCGCCATCTTTTTTAGCGATATCGTTTTCGAGGTTTTGTATCTTTTCTTGTAATTCTATGATTTTTTGGCTGTTATAATTGTAATAAAAGTACAGAGAAGCGGCTAATACAAGATTTACTACTACAGAAATAAGCGTAATCTTGAGATGCGTTTTCGGTTTTTTTGGAGGAGTTGATTCAGGAGAATCTACCATGATTAATCGTATTTTTTGATTTTGATGCGGTAGAGGCCATTTTCGACTTTCAAAGAGTCTTGATTTTGGCTGTAAAGGGTTCCTTCAAAACTACCAATCATAACATCTTGCTCTTTCGATTGCACGGTAAGTTGAAAAGAATTGGGCCTTAATATGTTGTTTGAGAAAGTGGTGCCTGTAGAATCGTAAAAGAAAACAGCTAAGCTAGGCATGTTCAAAGAATCGTCTGCGTAGGTGTATGTAGTAGGAACCGCCATTGCGCTATAGTTGAGATTTTCAATAATTAAATCGAAGGTCACGGTTGGGTTGGCAGTATCTACCCGTTGCAGGCGTAAATTGCGTTCTGAGGCGATGTAAGAATTGAAAAAGATATCTCCTAATGGCAGTTTTCCGGTAAGATTCACTTCTTCGTTATTGACAAATGCTTTGATGTAGTTGTTTTTCTCTAGCTCAGATTTAGCTAGTGTGTTGGTGGGTTCAACGTCTTTTTCACAGGCAATAATCAAGCTGAATGAAAAAGCAAAAAACATGTATTGTAAGGCTTTTTTCATGAGATAAAAGTAATGATATCTCGAGCCGAATACAATACATGTTTTGTAGTTTTAATTGAGAGCAGGTTCTTCTACCTCGATGGTTTTTGGTTGCTGCATGGCTTTGTATTCTTCTTCAAAGAAAAATTCTTCTTCACCCAATGCAGGTTTTAAGTCATCTAACCAAATGGCTTCTTCATCGTATTTAGCGAAAAACGGACGATGTGCCCAGTCGTTGTTTCTCCCTTGAATAAAGCGAAGTACAAATACCTCTTCTCCGTTAATTTCTGATTTCCCTAGTATCTGAACCTTTCCGGGTTCTGCCGACATAGATGGTCCGCGAACGGTTCTTGCAATTCCGCTTACTTGGATATATGCTTTTTGGAAAATCTCCCATGCACGCGCTAAGGGCAATGCAAAATAATGTTGCGCTCCAGTATCTCTAGCCAAGAACATGTAATAAGGAATCATCCCTAGTTTTACTTGCTCGTTCCACATAAAACTCCAAGTTTCAGCATCATCATTGATGTTTTTCATGATTGGAGATTGGGTTCGAATTTGAGCACCCGTAGAGCGAATGCGTGCTACAGCATCTCTAACGGCTTGCGTTTTTAATTCTTGCGGATGATTAAAATGCGCCATAAAAGCGATGTGCTTTCCAGCATCTCTCACTTTTTCAAATAAACCCATTAATTCGTCTGCATCGCGGTCTGTTGTAAAACGATACGGCCAATAACCGAGTGCTTTGGTTCCTATTCGAATGGTTTGAATATGCGGTAAATCAGCTTCTAAGAGAGGTAAGATGTAACGTTCTAAACGAGACGTGCTCATAATCATTGGGTCGCCACCAGTAAACAGCACATCGGTAATTTCGGTGTGTTCTTTCAGGTATTTTATCATGAGCTCTGTTTCTTTCATGGCGAAGCGTAACTCATCGATTCCTACGAATTGTGGCCAACGAAAACAGAAAGTACAATAGGCATGGCAAGTTTGCCCTTGGTTAGGGAAGAAGAGCATGGTTTGGTCGTACTTATGTTGAATACCTGTGAGTTTATAACCTTCTATTTCAGGTACGTTCATCTCCATTTGTCCGGCTGGGTGAGGATTTAAATCCATTCTCACTTCGTTTACCAGCTCTTTAAATTCAGGCTTGGGTAGGTTTTCTTTTAATGCATTCGCCACTTTTTCGAAGTGGTGGGGTTGCAGCATTTCTTTTTGTGGAAAGGTTAGGGTGTAGATGGGGTCGTTGGGTACGTTTTCCCAGTTGATCAATTCATTAATCACATAGTTGTTGACTTTAAAGGGTAATACGTTACCAACAACTTCGATGCTAAATTTTTCTTCGTCTGATAAGTACTGCTCTACCTGATCGATTTTTCTGAAATTATTCACTCCATACGTTCGATAGCGCTGTGCTTTTTGCATCTTTCCTCCAATCTATTTTTATTAATGAGAACTGTATTCCGTTTTTGGAATAAGTGGGGCGAAAATAGAATAATCAGTTAAGAAATTTTGATTACGAAGTGGTGAGCGGTTCCTACAGGTAAAGAAAAAACCCCTTATAGTCTTACTACAAGGGGCTCTAAAGTCTAATTTAAATTTAGTTTAAATCTTTTCTACGTTAGCAGAAATGGTTAAACGAGTGTCTTTTGGTAACGTATTGGCAGTAATTGTTACTGTTTTATTTTGAGTTCCTTGTTGTTTTCCCGGTTTGTAAACTACCTTGATTTCACCTTTTTCGCCTGGCATAATTGGCTCTTTTGGGTATTCAGGAACTGTACAACCACAAGAACCTTTGGCGTTTTCGATAATTAAAGGATTGTCGCCAGTATTGGTAAATTCGAAAACGTGTTCGTTTTCTGTGTCTTGTTTAATAACACCGAAATTGTGTTCCATCTGAGCAAACGCTACATTGGTAGCAGGTGCTGAAGGTTGCGCTGGCTGTGCTGGTTGCGAGTTAATAGGTGAGGTTGATGCCGCAAAATTGTTTTGTGCTGGCTGGTTAGCAGGTGGAGTATTTTGACGTTGATTTTTAACTTGGTACGGTGCTCTTTTCGAAGGTGAATCTTCTTTGATAAAAGTACCATACACCATTGTTAGGGTTAAAACGGCCAAAAGCGCTGTTTGGATATTGTCTTTCATGATACGGGTTTTTGAGTGTTTCTATTTATTGATTTGCTTATTTGTAGTCGATGTTCATTTTTTTGAAGGTTCTATCTTCAATTACTTCAATGGCTTTATTGAAAGCATCGTCTTCTTGATTGGTTACTCTGTAGTAAGCCGCAGTATTCCAAATACCTCTCGCAAGCATAGCTTTTAACGATTGCTCAATCAGGCTTTTTGAAGTAGCGATTTCTTCTTGATTTCGTTCTACATTTTGCTGATCTGCGAAAGCGAAAAACTCTTCGAGCAGAGTAGGAGTAACCACAAATTTCTCACTAAAGTTTTCTGCAGAAGTGTATTCTTTTTTGAGTGGCTTTCTATGAGTGTCTAAGTATTCGAGGGTGAAATCGTTAAAGATTCTCTTTCTTACTAATTGAGAGTAATAGTTAGAACCTTGCGTAGTATCGAGTGGAATAAAAATGTCGGGCATAATCCCCCCGCCACCATAAACTACTCGTTGATTTTTTAGGGTGTTGTATTTCAGAGAATCTGGAAAATGGATGCTATCAGCACTAATTAACTCACCGTTTTCGTATCGGTTTAAAAGATCGTTGTAATACTTTTCTTCGTCTCCATCTTCGTAAGGTCGCTGAATACTTCTTCCGCTTGGTGTATAATAGCGAGAAACGGTAAGTCTTACTGCAGAGCCATCTGGCAGGCTAAATGGTTTTTGAACTAATCCTTTGCCAAAAGAGCGTCTCCCGATGATAATTCCACGGTCCCAGTCTTGAACGGCACCAGATACAATCTCACTCGCAGAAGCAGAACCTTCGTCTATTAAGATGACTAATTTCCCTTTTTCGAATTTACCACCTCTGGTCGACATGGTTTCTGATTTTGGATACGATCTACCTTGAGTGTAAACAATCATTTTTCCTTTTTCGAGAAACATGTCAGATAGGTCGGTAGCAATGTTTAAGTAGCCTCCGCTGTTGCCTCTTAAATCGAGAATTAAACTTTCCATACCAGCATCGCTTAAAGAGTCGAAAGCGGCATCGATTTCTTTCATGGTAGTAGCGGCAAAACGGTTCAATTTAATGTAACCAATAGAATTGTTAACTAAATAGCTAGCGTCTACACTGTAAATAGGAATTTTGTCTCTAATGATCTCAAAATCAATTAAATCATGAACATTTCGTCTTTTGATGCTCACCATTACCTTTGAGCCTTTAGGTCCGCGTAAATTATCGGCCACATCTTTATTGGTAAAGCCTACGCCAGCAACGGTTTTCTCGTTGATTTTTACAATTTTATCTCCTGAGCGAATACCCAATTTTTCTGAAGGTCCACCAGAAATGGGAGATACTACGGTAATGGTATCATTCAGTATATTAAACTGTATACCAACACCTTCAAAATTACCTTGTAAAGGTTCGTTGGCTCTTTGTAAATCTTTGGCAGAGAAGTAAGTAGAGTGAGGGTCTAAATCTTTTAACATCGCTTTAATAGCATCTTCTACTAATCGTTCTCCATCAATTTCGTCTACATAAGCCAATTCTAAGTACTTATAAAATGTATTTAGTTTTTGAGCAGATTGATCTTTCTGGCTCCTACCCAAAAGAGAAACTAACGAGAAACTTACTAAAAGTAGAAGTGCTTTAAATTGAATGTTCATTATTTATTCGGTCTTTTTATACGAGTTGTCATAATTACAGGTAAGTGATCTGAGTAGCCGCCAAAACATTTGTTACCACCGTAATAGCGGCTTGGAGCAAAAGTGTTGTGTTTCTTGCTTTCGTAAAGCATCCATTGTTTTTTATGAACACGAACATTTTCGAATTGGTGCCCACCACTTACCAGTAGGGGTTTGCTAATAATAATTTGGTCAAGCATTTCCCATTCACCTCGATAGAAATACGTTCCGGTACTATCGTTCATTAACGAAGCGGTGGTGTTAATCATTGGAGTATTTTGAAACACATCTTCGTTAAAACCATCAGAAACAATCATCATACTTGAATCGGATGGAGTATCGTTGAAATCTCCCATTACCACAATGTTCGGGGCAGGAACCGCTTTTATTATCGAGTCGATGCGAACGCGAAGTTGTTTTGCTACTTCTACACGTTTCGGTTCTGATTTTTCTTTACCTCCCCAGCGAGAAGGAAAATGATTTACAAAAATATGAACTGTATCTTTTTTACGGTTGTAGCCTTTCACGTATAAGATATCTCGTGTGGGTCTGCTAGAGCCAGAAAGGGTAACCCGAATAGGTTGAGCATCTACTACCGTAAACTCTTTTTTGCGGTAAATTAAAGCATTGTCGATACCTCGCTGATCTGGACTATCGAAATGCACCACTTGGTATTTTCCTTTTTTAAGAAGTGGTCGATTGGCTAAATCTTCAACAACTTGCTTGTTTTCAACTTCACAAAGCCCAATAATTTCGGGTAAGTCTTTAGGCGATGCTGAATGCAAGACCTTGGCTAGGTTATTTACCTTGTCGTTATAACGTTGAGATGTATATTGTTTTTCTGAATCTGGGGTGAATTCTGAGTCACGGGTTAGTGGGCTGTCTATTGTATCGAAGAGGTTTTCAGCATTGTAAAACATGAAACGCATGGTTTTACGTTTTTGCGCTTGAGATGAAAATACTCCTAAAAACAAAAGGACCAACATTGCGATCCTTTTGATGTTTTTTGATGCCAACATTGCTGTTTTCATTAATCTTCTTTGCGTGCGTTTTCAGATGTAGTCGCGCTAGATTGACAACAAGACGACTTACCTGCTTTTGCGCATTTTGATTTGTTTTTCTTTTTCTTCTTTTTCTTGTCTTTTTTCTTAGCAGAAACAGTAGTGGTTTGCTCTGTTTTAACAGTGGTTTCTGCGCTTTCGTTAGCTTGTGCAAGAGCCGATTGGGTTCCTACAACAAACAAAAAGGCTGTTAGTGTAATTAGAATTTTCTTCATAATAATCAAGTTATAAAGGTCAAATATAGTGAAGACCAATTTTTGCAACGTCTAAAATTCTGTTAATTGAAAAAAAAGACCGACAAGTGTCGGTCTTCAGGGTTAGATTAAGCTTAGGTTACTTAATCATATTAAGTGCATTTTCTGCAGAAATCGTTTTTCCATTATGTTCACCCACAACAAATGCATCGGTGAAACCTTGGTTTATGAGTTGTTGTTCTAAAGCAGCCGCCTCTTCGTAAGACTTTACCTTACCTACAAAGAACTTGGTGTAACCGTTGGCTTCTGTTTTTTGCTCAACATTTTCGATTTGCATAAACTTCTCAAGCGTTTCTGTAGGAACCTGCTCTTTGTAAGTTCCGATTTGTACGCGGAAGTATAAATTCTCTACATTATTGGTGGTGGTTCCGCTTCTCGTTTCGGTAGGAACCGTATTACTTCCATTCGATGAAGAAGAAGAAGAAGAAGAACCGTTTTCAAGTTCGTTTTTAGCCTGTTGTAACGGAATTTTTGAACCACCTTTTAAACCTACCACATAAGCATCTTTAAAACCTAGCTCACGCATTCTATCACGAATTGCGGTGGCATCAGCATATTTGTCCATAACACCAGTAAAGTAACGAGTATATCCATCTTTACTCTTGATGGCTAACATGTTGGGCAATTCGTCAAACACAGATTCGTCTGCAATGCGTTTGAAAGCCCCAAGTTGAACGCGGTAAACGGTTCGGTTATCGAATGGCCAATTATTCTCATCGTACTGCACAATAGAGCCATCTAAATTGCGGGTTTCGCCTCGCTCGTTTTGTGTAATGATAGCCGATGAACTTACACCTTGCTTAGCCAATTCAATTTTGCGTTTCATGGCGTCTGGTAGGTTATCGTAGCTACCAACCGAAACAATTACTTTATTGCCAATTCTTGAAACTTCTACATCTGGCATATTCAAGATGGTGTTCACCATATCTTCTGGGATATTGTGTTCAAACTCACCAATTTTAACCATATACCTGGTTTCAGAAGCTGGTCTTCTTCGTTTAGTACGTCTACCTACCACTTCGGTAGAATACATTTCTTGTTCAATAGGTGAATAGTTTCCTTTGGTATCTTGAAAAGCGCGATAAATCTCTAGCAAACGCTCATCTGTGTAGGTTACCCCCGTAGTATCTACAATAGCATTGGGAGCAGAGTTGGGCTCTTGATCTTTGTAATTTCCTACATTATCGTTATCGCCATCTAACGGACAGCCAAACTCATCTACTTTTACATCTTTTGGGGTTCCAGCACATTTATCAATAAAGTCAGAAACTCCATCACTGTCGCTATCAGCTTTCATGAGTAAATCTACCTCCATGGCGGCTTCTTCATCATAAACAGGTCGGTCTGAACGAGAAAAATCATAGCTAAGAGAGAAATGAGCCAATAGTAATTGATCATTAACTTCATCTCCTTTTCTATTGCCCACACTTTCGTGGGTAATGCCATCTATGTAATCGGTTTGGGTAAAGAAATAAGTGGCTCCTGCCTTAAATTGAACGTGATTGGATAAGTGTAATTTGAAACCGGCAGAAACAGGAATTGAAAAACTAAACTCATCGTAATCGCCAAAATTGTCAATATCTAATTCTCTGATATCTGATTCGTAGATGTAATCTCGCTGCACGCGAACGGCATTATTGGCATCCGGATCATTTTGCGGTAAACTGCGAATGGTTCCATCATCCCAATAATAATAATCGTTACCAAAGCTGTCGTAAAGGTCGGTTTTTGATAAGAACTCAAGTCCTTCAAAACCGGCTCCTACAAATGGTTGAAAGGTTATTTTCTCTTTCTTAATAAAGTTAGAAAAGTCGTATTCGAGGGCTAAACCACCGCCTGTAAGTGTAGATTCGAAATTAAGATTTCTATCGATTGAGCGTTCGTTGGCAGAAACGGTACCTCTCCAAAGATTAAAGTTGAGGTGAAGAAATTTAGTAAGCGGTTGGGATACTTGTACTCGGTAGGCTAATCGGTTGGTAATGGGGTTGTTGGTTTTATAATCACGGCTAATATCTCCGTAATAAGTAAGCATACCTACACCTAAACTCACGGTAGGTGTAAAAACCAAGCCTTCTTTTTCTTTCCAATCGGTAGAAGAAGTTGCGCGCGGTACGGGTTCCGTTTTTGATGAGTCAACTTGAGCAACCGAGGTTAGGCAGATTGCTAGAAGAAAACATAAAAGGGTAGTTCTTTTCAAATGGCTCGTCTTTTAATCGGTCTAAAATAACACTTTTCTTTAGACCGAGTCAAGTAGAAATTCTACTGCAGCCATTTCTGCCCAGTAATCATCAGCGCTTCTTGAACGGTTATTCTTTCACCTGAATTATAAGCGACTACGAAAGGGCCTGGAAAATTGTAAGCCGTTTTAATTTGCTCTCTGCTGTCTCTGGCTTGTTTGTATTGTGCGTGTTTTCCAGCTGTATACTTGATCCAGCCTTCGTGATTCTCTACTACAAACTCACCGTTATAGTTGTGTTTCTTCTTAAAATAAGGAGATTTTACACTGTTTTTCCCAGCTAGAATTTGCACGCGATAAAACACGCCCGTTTCTGGTTGAGGAGTCGAAGTAATTTTCTGCACATCGGGCTGGCTTTCAACCGCTGCGGTGATGGGATCTTCAATTTTAACAGATTCTTCTTTAATGGCAGGTTCCTCTTTTATTTCAACCACTTCTGGCTCTTCGTTAACGGTAGGAACCGATTCTGTTTCAATAGATGTGTTTTCTATTTCTTCAGCTATTACTGGTTCAGACGAAATAGTTTCATTTTCATCTTTTACTTCATTTTCGGTAAAAGAAGCAGCAGAAGTTTCTTCTTCTTTTTCTTCTTCTGGATTGTTGGCTTCTGTTTCGCTAGAGTTGGTGTTTTCAGCAAGAACAGGCTCTTGTGATAAATCGGTAACATCTATTTTCTGAGTTTGAGTTTTTCCGTCATGTAAGAAAGAAAACTCACCAAAGATGGCAGAAACATCTTTGGGATCTGCCTGTGATAAATCGATTTGGTAAGAAACCTTAAAAGAAGGACTAGGTGGAACGTTTAACCAAACAAATTTGGCTTTTCTGTCTACCATAGAAAAAACAGAACCTTCTGTTTCTAAGGGTTCAACTTGAGAACCAGAAGGAATAAAATCTTGAACTTTAGCAAAACCGACCACGTTTTCTTTGTCTACTTGAATAGACACCTCGTAAACCATAGGGCTAATTTCAGTAACGTTTCTTTTGAGGGCTACTACTGGGTCAGGAATAATTTCTTCTTGAATAATCTCTTTACCTATTTTAATCTCTTTCGAAGGAACATTAAAACTCATTCTCTTATTATCGTCTAAGTATGAGAATTTGCCACCCATGATAATGGCAGCAAGTGCCTGATCGGTAATTTTCACATGGTAGCTAATGGTAAACGTTTCTGCTTCGGGTAGCGACATCCAAATATACTTGATGGTTTGGTCACTATACGTAAAAGTAGCTCCTTGTCCTTCTAAATTGGTTACTTCAATTCCTTTCGGCATGGTTTGCTGATATTTAGCAAAACCTTTAACAGCACCTTTGTTGATGGTAAGTGTAACATCAAATTCAGCCAAGGCATCCACTCGTTCTGGAAAATCTTGGGTAACAGATACATCTTCGGTAAGCCAAGTTCCTAAAAACAAGACTATGAGAAAGTTAACAGAGAAAATAACAGATTTAAACATAATCCGATGATTTGAGGCAACTGCGTTCGCTAATGAATTATTAACAAATCTAATAGCTGCAGTGCCCCATCTTCGGCAACGCATGGGGTAATTACGAACAGAAAATTGTTGAAAAACCTGTTTGTAACCCTGTGTAAAACCTGTTGATAAAAAGCTAATGCTCTAATTACTAGAAATTAGGCTTCAGTAAGTATTTATTATAGAAATTGTCAATTTCTTGAACAGCCTCTTCGCAAGTGTCTACCAAAAGAAAGAGGTCTAAATCTTTTTCACTGATGTTTTTTTCTTGAAGCATCGACTTTTTAATCCAATCTACTAGGCCGCTCCAGTAATCGGTTCCTACCAAAATAATAGGGAAACGACCGATTTTTTTAGTTTGTATAAGCGTTAAGGCTTCGAAAAGTTCGTCTAAGGTTCCGAAACCCCCAGGCAGCACGATAAATCCTTGTGAGTATTTTACAAACATGAGTTTGCGAACAAAGAAATAATCGAAGTTGATGAGTTTGTCTTTGTCGATATACGGGTTGTCAACTTGCTCAAAAGGGAGGTCGATGTTTAAACCTACCGATCTTCCTTTACCGCGGTGAGCGCCTTTGTTGGCCGCTTCCATAATTCCTGGGCCACCGCCTGTAATTACACCGTACCCGCGTTTTGTTAACTGAAAGGCGATTTCTTCGGCTAATGTGTAATAAGAATTTTCGGGTTGAGTTCTGGCACTACCAAAAACGGAAACGCAAGGACCTATTTTGGCCATTTTTTCAAATCCGTCTACGATTTCAGACATCATTTTAAAAACCTGCCAAGAGTCTTGGGTTTTTATCTCATTCCAACTTTTTTCGGTGAATGCCTTCTTTACTTTATCTTCAGACATATTATGCTTTTTTTGCGTTGATAGCTGCTCGAACGCTTTTGTGTTTTAAGAGCAATTCTTGAGCTAACGTGTGGTCAATGTTTAAGGCTTCGGCAACCATTTTTGTTCCGCGCTCAACCAATTTATTATTGTTGAGCTGCATATCTACCATTTTGTTGCCTTTTACTCGTCCTAATTTAATCATTAGCGAGGTGCTAATCATATTTAGAACCAATTTTTGGGCTGTTCCGGCCTTCATGCGTGTACTGCCAGAAAGAAATTCGGGTCCTACCACAACTTCTACGGGAAATTCTGACGCTTTTGCAAGGGGAGAGCCTTGGTTACAGGTAATGCAACCGGTAAGGATATTGTTTTCTCTTGCTTTTTCAATGGCTCCAATCACGTAAGGAGTGGTTCCTGAAGCGGCAATTCCAATAAGTGAATCGAGGGGTGAAATAGCGTACTCTTGAAGGTCTTTCCAGCCCAATTCAACATCATCTTCTGCAAACTCTACTGCTTTTCGAATGGCGCCATCGCCACCTGCCATAATACCAATAACTAAGTTATGGTCTACACCAAATGTTGGCGGACATTCAGAAGCGTCTACCACACCTAATCGTCCGCTGGTTCCGGCTCCTAAATAAAAAAGTCTACCGCCTGCCAGCATTTTATCGGCTATGTGGTTTACTAGGTTTTCAATTTGTGGTAAGGCCTTGTTCACAGCGGTAGGAACCAAATGATCTTCTTGGTTGATGTTCTCAAGTAATTCTCGAGTCGTCATTTTATCGAGATCTTGATAATGGGATGAGCTTTCTGTTGTTTTTTTCATAATCAAAAAAGGCCGCTAAAAGCGGCCTTCTCAAATTTAAAAGATATTTGGATATTGATCAGGTTTAGCTTCTTGCATAAGAAGGTAGGCACTGTCAACAATATCGTCTACACTAGGTTTTGAGAAATAATCTCCGTCTGAACCGTATGCGGGGCGGTGAGCCTTGCTGGTTAAAGTTCTCGGTTCAGAGTCTAAGTGGAAATAGCCTTTTTGTTCTTGTAAAATTTGCTGTAAGATAAATGCCGAAGCTCCTCCAGGAACGTCTTCGTCTACCACCAACAAACGATTGGTTTTCGCTAATGATTTTACAATATCATGGTTAATATCGAAAGGTAATAATGTTTGAACATCGATTACTTCAGCATTTACGCCTACTTGTGTAAGTTCTTTAGCAGCACTTTCGACCATTCGAACCATAGAACCGTATGTTACAATGGTGATATCGGTTCCTTCTTTTATCACTTCGATTTTACCCAAAGCGGTTCTCATTTCGGCTAAGTTGCTTGGAACTTTCTCTTTAAGACGGTAACCGTTTAATGATTCGATAACTACTCCTGGCTCGTCTGCATCGAGTAAGGTATTGTACATACCGGCAGCGGTTGTCATATCTCTAGGAACACAAATATTAATACCTCTTAATGAGTTAATTATCATGCCTAAAGGTGAGCCTGAATGCCAGATACCTTCTAATCTATGTCCGCGTGTTCTTACAATCAGCGGTGCTTTTTGACCACCTTTTGTTCTGTAATGAACCGTTGCTAAATCGTCAGACATAATTTGGATGGCATAGAGCAAATAATCTAAGTATTGAATTTCTGCAATGGGGCGCAATCCGCGCATTGCCATACCAATACCTTGACCCATAATGGTTGCTTCACGAATACCTGTATCGTTTACACGAATGGTTCCGTATTTTGCTTGTAGACCTTCTAACCCTTGGTTTACACCTCCAATTTTACCGCTGTCTTCACCAAAAATGAGCACTTCTGGGCGTTCGCCTAAAATTCGATCGAAGTTATCGCGGATAATTTCGCGACCATCTTTTTGAGGTGCTTCGTTGTCGTAAACAGGAAGAACTTCTTGAATATTTTTAACGGCTTTAGAAGAGTTAGAAACTAAGTGACTATTGTAACGGTCTGCATTTGCTTTTAACTGCTGTGCTAACCAGTTTTTGAGTTGCTGAATAGCTTCGTTGTTCTCTTCACGAGCCACACGAAGGGTTTTTCTAACAGCTACTAAAATTTCTTTTCGAAGAGGTTCAGGATCAGCCTTTAAATTGCTAATTACCGGATCGATAAATGCTTTTTTAGAACTTGTGTTTGCTACGGCTTCCATTAAAGAGAGAGCTTGTTTTAGTTCTTCTTTAATAGGAGCTAAGAAAGCATTCCAAGCGCTTTTTTTGGCATCACGAGCACGTTTTTTAGCTTCTTTTTCTATTTCGGCTAATTCTTCTTCGGTAGCTACGTTTTTCTCAAGAATCCATTCGCGCATTTTAGCGATTCCATCGTATTCTTTTTCCCATTCAAGACGTTCTTTCGACTTGTATCTTTCGTGAGAACCAGAAGTAGAGTGTCCTTGGGGTTGAGTAACTTCTTCAACGTGAATAAGAACAGGAATGTGTTCTTCACGCGCCAATTGAACGGCTTTTTCGTATACCAAGCAAAGCTGAGCATAATCCCAGCCTTTCACTTTCAGGATTTCGAAACCTGTAGTGTCTTCATCGCGTTGGAAACCGCTTAAAGCCTCTGAAATACTTTCTTTAATGGTTTGGAATTTCTTACTTACTGAAATTCCGTAGCCATCGTCCCAAACAGACATGACCATGGGCACCTGTAAAACGCCAGCAGCGTTTAAGGTTTCCCAGAATAAACCTTCAGAAGTAGAAGCATCTCCGATAGAACCGAATGCTACTTCGTTCCCGTTATCGCTAAATTTCTGGAATTCTTCTTGGGCTAAAATAACTTTATTCTCTCTGTAAACTTGCGAAGCTTGAGCTAAGCCTAAAAGGCGAGGCATTTGGCCGGCAGTTGGAGAAATATCGGCAGAAGAGTTTTTCTGGTCGATTAATCTTTTCCATTCGCCATTCTCGTCTAAAGAGCGAGAAGCAAAGTGGCCATTCATTTGTCTACCACCAGAAGCTGGTTCTGCTTCTACATCGGCATGGGCATATAATTGAGCAAAGAACCCTTCTAAGGTTAGCAATCCTGCGGCCATCATCCATGTTTGATCACGGTAATAACCCGAACGGAAATCTCCGTTGTCGAATTGTTTTGCTAGAGCTATTTGAGCAATTTCTTTCCCATCACCAAAGATGCCGAACTTTGCCTTACCAGTTAAAACTTCTCTTCTTCCGATTAAACTTGCTTCTCTACTTTCGTTGGCTAGTTTATAATCATCAAGAATTTCTTTTTTAACATCTGCAGGGATTTCAGCTGGTGTAATTACATCCTGATTTTCTTTCGACATATGCGCTTAGTTGATGATTTCTTACGAGCTGCAAAGGTAGTTTTTTTCAACCATTTTAAATGCGTGGTTCCTACTGTGCTAAGTAGTTAATTTACAGTATGGTTTTAAAATTGTGTTAGAATTGGTACAATATTTTCTGTTCATTTGTACGTTCACCCATTTATAAATACTTACCGAATTATTGTGAGTTTTAATTCTCAATTGAAAATAGGATTGTTCTCGACTGATGATGTCTTCTATCAACGATTAGCTGCGTTGTGGAAGGATCTCGATTTCTCTGTTGATTTTACTCAATTTAAAGCGTTTAGTTCAACACAAGAAAAGGATACTGATTGGCAGTTAATTTTTGTAGAATCTTCTTCTTATCAAGAAGATAGAAGGTTGGTGAACCAGCTAAAGAAAACCTTTTATCAAGCAGAAATTGTGGTGATTGTTAGCAATGATTCTTACGCTTTAGCGAAGAGGATTCTAGAGTTAGGCGTAGCCGATGTTTTGCAAAAAGAACATACTACAGCTATGATGTTGAGAGCAAAAAAACGCTATGATTCGATTCGTGAAATAGGGGAAATGTCTGAGTTTTCGAAAGAATTAAGCTTAAGCGCGCTGGAGGCTTTGCCTGTGGCTTTTTACTTGTTGGAAGTGAGCTACAAAAACAATGAAATTAATGATTTTATAATACGCGCCATTAACCAATGCGCTTGCGACCAGTTGGGTAAATCTCGGGATGAATTAGTAGGCTTCGGAATTTGTGACTTATACCCAATAAACAAGACAAATGGTTTTTTCGAACAATATGTTAAGGTTTTTGAAACAGGAGAAATTCTTTCTCAGCAGTATGAAATTCCAGCGACTTTAGAAGCACCAGGGTGGTTTGAACATAATGTGATAAAGGTAGATGGCGGTATTGTGATCTATAACCATGATATTTCAGAGTTGGTGAACAAAAACTTTGAAATAGAAACCCGCAATCAGCAGCTTAACTCTGTGCTGAACGGAGTGAGAGGTGTTACTTTGCGTCATGCTATTAACTTAAAAACGCTAAAAGAAGAAATTCGATTCGCGAGTAGTCGAAGTAAAGATGTTTTTGGTTTTTCTCCAGAGCAGGTAAAAGAGAACGTTAATGTGCTTTGGGATTGCGTTCATAAAGAAGATTTCAAGAGAATTAAAGAAGCTGTTTTAGAGGCGATAGAGAAAAAAGAAGCGTATCATTTTCAATACCGTTTTACTACACCAGAAGGTGAATTGAGGTGGATTGAAACGATGGGTGAACCAGAGTTAAAAGACGATCATTTCATTGTTTACTCGGTTTTCTCTTGGGATATTTCACGCCATAAGAAAACGGAAAGAGAGCTTGAATATCAACGATTTGTTATTGATCAGTATGCAGCAGTTTCTACCTGTGATGCCGATGAAATTTTCTTGCATGTAAACGAGAAATTTGAAAAAACATTCGGTTTTTCTTCCGAAGAATTGATAGGAAAATCACATACCCTTTTAAAATCAGGATACCATTCTGATCAGTTTTATGAAGAATTTTATACAACGTTGAGAAGCGGAAAAGTGTGGAAAGGCGAGTTCCTACATAAATGTAAAAATGGAGCGTTAAAGTGGTTTAATACAGTGGTAGTTCCGTTTACAGAAGAATCTTCAGAGCTCCCTACGCGCTATGTTTCTATGAGTATAGATATTACTTCTCAAAAGCAAAACGAGAAGCAGTTACTAGAAGAAAAAGAGAAGCTTTCAGCGGCTATTTCAGGCACACGTGCGGGTTTATTCGATTGGTTTATTCAAGAGAATTTAATCAATGTAAACCAAGAATATGCCGATCAAATCGGGGTAGATTTAGCAAGATTGAACCCGCTTACGTATCAAAATTTTGTAGAACTTATTCATCCAGACGATAAGGAGTTGGTAAATTTAGCGGTGCAGAAACACCTATTAGGACAAACCGAGTTTTACGAAGTGGAATTTCGAATGAAACACCATCAAGGTTATTTTATCAATCTGTTTGCACGCGGAAAAGTGGTCGATAGAAATGGCAAAGATGAACCCACCAGAATGGTAGGAACCCAAATTCACGTGGCAAGAAAAATAGCCAATTCTCAAGAAGAAAACAGTAGAAAAGATTAAAAACACGTGAAACGGTTATTCAAACTCTTTTAAATGGTTAGAAACAAAAAAAGCTGGTTACCTCTAACCAGCCTTTGCCTAACTAAACTACTACTACTTAGTGAATCTACTCACACAGTTAATTAATGATGATTTCTACCTCAGAATCATCAGAATGAATTTTTAAGCGATCTCTTCGCTCTTCGTTATCGTATTCTTTTTCAAGTTCTTTTTCTACCGTAGAAGAACCCTTGTAAAATGCCGGAGACATTAAACCAGTTTCTGTCATAGTCCAATAATGGCCTACCATTTTTCTATCGTAGGTATTCGTTGTGTTGTGTACATCGTAGAGAAGATCGATTAAAGTAGGGTCTAGGTAAATGGTTTTCCCGGCAGGAACCATTAACTCTACATACACTTGTTGTCCTCTCCAAAGATTGTCAACACTCATTCTAAAGAAAGCATCAATTTCTAAAGCGTTGCTTGTAGGACTAGAAAAATGATAAATTATTTTCTCAGCAAACTCTTCGGCTTCTACATAAGAATCTCCACGAGCTTGTTTTTCAATGAGTAACGAAAAATACGGGGTTGAACTTCTGGTGACATTAAAATCAACATTTCCCATGTAAATACTGTCAGAAGTGATTTTTCCTAAGTAATCATCGTTAAATCGAATGGCGTGTTTTTCACCCATTCTGCTCAATTTGGTGGCGCTTACCAGTAAGGTATCGCTAGTAACAGTGGGGAGGTCATTAATTTGAGTAACGGTTCCTTCGTTACTGAACTGGTCGGCAACTTGAAAAGCGGTGTAGGCGCATAAAATAATACCCACTAACCAAGCACCTAGTAGACCAAAGCCAATGCCTTTTGCCGATTTTTTTACAGGAATTAAAATCGCGATTCCTCCATAGATGATGGCGAAAAGCGGAATTACGCAAAGCAGAATAAAGCCAATTACACCTAGGTAAAGTTCAAAAGGAGAGGTGAATACGAACTCGTTCATATCGCCTAAATGAAAGTTTTCGAACGATAAAGCACCAAGTGTTGTGGCTGCTGCACCCACTCCAAAAAGTGATATTATGAAGGCTAATAAACTTCCGGCTCCTACTAAAATGAGTAAGACACCGATGAGTTTACCTAAGATTTTGAAAATCGAGAGAAGAATTTGCCCGAGCCGATGAAAAATTGACTCGACCGCATTTTGTGTTTTTTTGCTGTATTCTTGAGCTTTTCCGCTGTTTTTAAAATCGTTGAATTTGTCTTTAACGCCCGTCATTTCATCTTCGATGGTTTTACCGATGTTATTTACGTTTACGGGTTCACCTTTCATTTCGAGCTTTTCGGCTGTGGTGGTAGCTTTGGGCACAATTACCCAAAGTATAATGTAAAGTAGGAGTCCGGTTCCGAAACCGAAGAAAGCAATTAAAAAGGCTGCCCGAATCCACAGCGGATCAAGGCCAACATAGTGGCCTAAACCTTCACAAACACCGCCTATTATGTAGTTGTCTGTGTCTCTGTACAGTCTTTTAAAGCGTTTTTTAGAGCCTGTGTTTTGGTGAGTTTGCTGATGGGAAAAAGATTCTTCGTCTTCGTCTACAAAATCTTCTGGCTGACCCAATGTGGCAATAACCGCTTCAATATCTTCAACTGTGATGATTTGTTTGGTATTGCTGGTTCGATCGTGTAATAGTTCTGCGATGCGAGCTTCTATATCGGCCATGATTTCGTCACGACCTTCAGAACGATTAAAAAAGCTCTTAATGGTATCGAGATAATTGCTCAGTATTTGAAAAGCATCTTCATCGATAATGAACGCTACCCCGCTAATATTTATGTTGATTGTTTTTTTCATGATTTAGGTCTTCAATAGTGCTTTTAGGTTCAGTTTACTTGTTTTTGATGGTGGTTACGGCATGCTCTAATTCTTGCCAAGTGGCGCTGAGTTCTACCAGAAATTTTTCTCCAATTTCTGTGAGTTTGTAATACTTTCTGGGTGGTCCAGAAGTAGATTCTTCCCAACGATAGGTAAGTAAACCAGCATTTTTGAGTCGTGTTAAAAGTGGGTATAGGGTTCCTTCTACAACAATGAGCTTCGATTTTTTGAGTTGTTCAATTATATCTGAAGGGTACATTTCTTGGTTTTTTAAAACCATGAGTATACAGAACTCAAGTACGCCCTTTCGCATTTGAGCCTTGGTGTTTTCGATTTTCATTGGGTCTAATTTTCTATTCGGTAAGTGTTAAATCTCCGAGGATGGTGAAAAAGAAGAGCCCGCTATCTTGTTGGTTAATACTTAGGAAATGTATTTCTGAAATTTTGTTTCCTTTTGATTTGGTGTACATGTAAAGGTCTCCTTCGGTTTCTACGGAGTCGTTTTCTTTATTCACATGGGTAACCTTATACCGGAGCTGATCCATTTCGTTTTTTAAATCTTGGGCTATAGCCATGGCCGATTCTTTCGAAGATGCAATGAGTGTTTTCATGTAGGTGATATCGCCTTCAATGTGTTTGAGTTGCTCTTCAATATCGAGGTCTAAGTCTACCGCATCGAGTAGTTCTTTTTTGAGTGAAAGAATAATCACATCGTCTTGGGTCTCGAAAAGATTATACACTTTTTGTGCATCGTATTTCTGTGCAGAAGCTAAGAAGCTAAAAAGAAGTAGAAGTGGAAAAATAATAGTTGCCTTCATCGTTTCAGTTTGTATTTGTGTATGGCAAAGATATGTATAAAAGAAGGTATTATGCAATGCAAAGTACTAAAAGAAAGTAAGAGCGGTTCCTACAGTTGATAAACGGTAAGATGTTTATTTACAGTCTAAAGCTTTGATTGTAAATGCTTGCCAGTATAACTATTGGGTTGTTTAATTAAATCTTCAGGAGTGCCTGCGAATAGAATTTCGCCCCCTTCTTTACCGCCTTCTGGCCCTAAATCGATTACCCAATCGGCACATTTTATCACTTCTGAGTTGTGTTCAATCACAATTACAGAGTGATTATTATCGATTAATGCGTTAAGTGCGGTGAGTAATTTTTGAATATCGTGAAAATGCAAACCTGTAGTGGGTTCATCGAAGATAAAGAGGGTTTTGGCTGCGTTTTTTCCTTTTGCTAAAAACGATGCTAATTTAATTCGCTGAGCTTCACCACCTGAGAGGGTAGAAGAAGCCTGACCTAAGGTAACGTACCCCAGCCCAACATCTTGAAGCGGCTGAAGTTTAGCAACAATCTTATTGTTTTTGGTCGATTGTTCTTCAGAGAAAAAAGCAATGGCATCGTCTATGGTTAAGTCGAGCACATCTGCAATCGATTTTTTATTATACGTAACCTCTAACACATCGGTTTTAAAGCGTTTACCTTTACAAACATCACATACCAAGTGAATATCTGCCATAAACTGCATTTCTACCGTTACGGTTCCTTCTCCTTGGCAATTATCGCAACGACCACCTTCTACGTTAAAAGAAAATGAGGCCGGTTTTAAGCCGCGCATTTTCGCTAGTTGTTGAGAAGAATACAGCGCTCTAATATCATCGTAGGCTTTCACATAAGTAACCGGATTCGATCTTGAACTTTTACCAATGGGGTTTTGATCGATAAACTCGATGTCTTCAATGTGTTCGATGTTGCCATCAATGTTGTTGAAATTTCCCGTAGCTTCAGAATAATTACCAAATCTTTTCTTCAAAGCTGGGTAAAGGATGGTTTTTACCAAAGACGATTTTCCTGAACCAGAAACACCGGTAACCACGGTTAAGCAATCGAGAGGGAAACTTACATCTATGTTTTTTAAGTTGTTTTCTCGTGCTCCGAAAATATCAATACTTCTTTTCCATTTTCTTCTTTCGGTAGGAACCGGAATCAATTCTTTCCCAGTTAAATACTTGGCTGTTAAGCTTTTTTGCTCATCTATGAGTGCTTCATGATCGCCTTGAAAAACCAGCTCACCACCCAACGTTCCTGCTAACGGACCTAAATCGATGATTTGGTCTGCTGCTTGCATTACTTCTTCTTCGTGTTCTACAACAATTACCGTGTTGCCTAATTCTTTCAGGTTTTTCAGTACTTTAATTAAGCGTTGAGTATCTCTTGGATGCAATCCAATACTGGGTTCATCTAAAATGTACATAGAACCTACCAAGCTGCTGCCAAGCATGGTAGCTAGGTTAATGCGTTGAGATTCACCACCAGAAAGCGTATTCGATAAACGGTTAAGGGTTAAGTAATTTAAGCCAACATCAGATAAGTAAAGCAATCGGTTATTGATTTCTAAAAGCAATCGCTTCGCAACTTTTTTATCGAAATCTGAAAGGTGTTCGGGTAGCTCTTGAAACCAAGGTGCAATTTCTTTAATGGGCATTAATACCAAGTCGGTAATAGATTTGCCGTTCACCTTTACATAATTGGCATCTTTTCGCAAGCGAGTTCCTTGGCACTCTGGGCAAGTAGTTTTGCCTCTATATCTCGACAGCATTACACGGTACTGAATTTTATAGCTGTTCGATTCTAGGTATTTAAAAAACTGATGGAGTCCTTTGAAGTGTTGGTTACCAGTCCAAAGAATTTCTTTTTCTTCTTCTGTTAAATCGAAGTAAGAGCGGTGAATAGGGAAATCAAATTTATAGGCATTGCTGACCAATTCGTTTTTCCATTCGCTCATTTTTTCGCCTTTCCAGCAGACAATAGCATCATCGTAAACAGAAAGACTTTTATTGGGTATTACTAAGTCGGGATCTATTCCCATGATACTGCCGAAGCCTTCGCAGCGTTTGCAGGCTCCGATTGGGTTGTTGAATGCAAAAAAGTTGGCGGTTGGTTTTTCAAACGTGATGCCGTCTAACTCGAATCGGTTGCTAAAAGTATATACTTGGTCGCCCACTACGTGAACATTGCACGCTCCGGCTCCTTCGTAAAAAGCAGTTTGAACAGAATCGGCCACTCGGGCTTCTAGGTCTTCATCGTTTTGTTTTACTCCAATACGGTCAATAAGTAGCTCAATGGTTTCGTCACCTTTTAGGGATGAAAAATCGAGATTATCAATTCTTTCCGGTTTTTCGTTGATTAAAAGGCGATTAAATCCTTGTTGCAATAAAAGTTCGCCTTGCTTTTCTAAGGTGATATTTTCTTTTTTAACCAAAGGCGCAGTAATCATGCATTTGGTTCCTTCTGGTAAAGAATAGATAAAAGCAGAAATACTAGAAACGGTATCGCTTTTTACTTCTTGCCCAGAAGTAGGGGAAAAGGTTTTTCCAATTCGAGCAAAAAGTAATTTTAGGTAGTCGTAGATTTCGGTGGTGGTTCCTACCGTTGAGCGTGGATTTCTTGTGTTTACTTTTTGTTGAATGGCGATGGCAGGAGAGATGCCTTTGATGTATTCTACTTCTGGCTTATCGAGTTTGCCCATAAATTGACGGGCGTAAGCGCTTAAGCTTTCTACGTATCTGCGTTGACCTTCGGCATAGAGGGTATCAAAAGCGAGTGATGATTTTCCTGATCCAGAAAGGCCAGTGATTACAACTAGCTGATTTCTAGGGATGGCAACATCAACTTTTTTCAAATTGTGCATAGAAGCACCTTTGATAATGATGTTTTTCTTGGGGTCTAATTGATCGATGTTGCTCATATATCTGAAAAAATGTGTTAAAATTGGGCGTGCAAAGGTAAAACGCACATATTGAATTTGCTTAGTGAGAATATTTTTTTCACATTAGCACAACAAATGGAAAGCACTTTCCGTTTAGGCAATTAACAACTTCAAAAAAAAGAACGCTTATAGTACAACTCTACTTTTAATTTTTTTCTAGCTCAACAGTTAAAAGGGAGGTACTATGCAAAGTGATTTCTTAACCGATCAGGATTTAGTAAGTCGTTACTTAAAAGGTAATGAAGAAGCGTTAGCTGTTTTAATCGACCGCCATCAAGAACGTATCTACTCTTACATTTACAAATACATGAACAATCGTCAGGCTGCTGATGATGTTTTTCAAGATGTTTTTATCAAGGTAATTCGTGTTCTTCGAAGCGGAAAATACAACGAGGAAGGCAAGTTTTTACCTTGGGTAATGCGCATTACTCACAATTTAATTATTGATGTGTTTAGAGCTCAGAAGCGAATGCCTACAGCAGATGGTGGAGAAGATTTTAACATTTTCGACACGATTAAACGCGAAGATTTAAACGTGGAAGAAACCATCGTTTGGGAACAGATTAAAGGAGATGTTCGCGAGCTGATTGAGTTTTTGCCTGAAGAGCAAAAAACAGTGCTGAAAATGAGGCATTATTGTGAGATGAGCTTCAAAGAGATTGCAGAAGAAACCAATGTAAGTATTAATACTGCGCTGGGTAGAATGCGCTACGCACTTATCAATTTGCGTAAGCTGATTGAAGAAAAAGAAATGAATCTCAAAAAATATTAATGAAGTTGTTTCAGAAGTTCAAAACCAAGAAGACTTAAGTATTTATACTTAGGTCTTTTTTTTGAATACAATAAACCCGAATAAAGGTCGTTATAGGTTCGGTTGTCTAACATAAATGAACTATATGAGTGAACCTTTACCTTATGAAGAACTTTCGAATTTTACTAAAAAAGAGAAAGATATGATTACTACACTTGGGCTTAATTACGATGGAATTGAAAACGAAAAGATGAAGCCGAGTAAAAACACCATTCAAAACATTTTAAATTTTTCGAAGGCACACAGCTGCCGAAAATCAAAAATTCTCGATACCATCGAAATGGTATTGAACTAAAAAATCGAAAGGGCGAATTCATCGCCCTTTTTTTATTTCTAGAGCTTCGTATTTTTTTAGCTCGGTTTTTCTACCAATTTCTTTAAAAAGGATGTCTTTATCGAGTTTTAATCCTCTTGCTGGAGAATATTCTCTTGCATAAAATATAATTTGCAAGTGCAGCTTGTTCCACAATTCTTTTGGAAACAATCTTTTTGCATCTTTTTCGGTTTGCTCTACACTTTTACCAGAAGATAATCCCCAGCGAAACATTAATCGGTGAATGTGGGTATCAACGGGGAATGCAGGAACCCCAAATGCTTGACTCATCACAACGCTAGCGGTTTTATGTCCAACACCCGGCAATTCTTCTAAATCTGCAAAGCTAGCCGGAACCTCACCGTTATGTTTATCGAGTAAAATATGCGATAAGTTATAAATCGCCTTACTTTTCGATGGCGATAAACCACATGGTTTAATAATTTCTCGAATTTCTTCTATCGAAAGTTGAATCATTTCTTGGGGAGAATTCGCCCTTTTAAATAAAAGAGGAGTGATTTGATTTACCCGTTCATCGGTACATTGTGCAGAAAGTAAAACAGCAATTAATAGCGTATAGGCATCGGTGTGGTCTAACGGCACTGGGGTTTTTGGGTATAAATCCTCGAGAGTATTAATAATTAACTCAACTTTCTGCTTCTTTGTCATCTTTACCTTTTACTTTCGCTATAGAATTGATTTTTTCTTCTAAAAAATTGTAAATTCCAATTTGAAAATTCCGATGGAAATCAATCTTCAGACACCGAACAAAACTACAGCATTGATTAAAAAGCTCTACATCCACATCATTTTATTGTTTTCGCTTTTTCTTCTTTCAAGCGAGTTGATAGCGCAAGTCACCAACATCGGTGGGGTTGTGAATCAATATGCGCGTGTTTTAGAAATACCAGAACCGTGTAAAATACGAGTAGATTCTGTCCACTATTTTAGTGTTGGGGAAGAGTTTCTTCTCATTCAAATGAAAGGGGGCGAGATTAACTTATCGGCTTCTGCACAATACGGTACAGTTACCGATTACCAATCGGCAGGGAATTACGAGATCTGCACCATTCAACAAATTTCAATCGACACGTTAATTCTACAACGCAGATTAGCCAATACTTACGAGGTAGGAACCGTACAAGCCATTCAGTTTAATCCCAATTCTAATAGTGTAAATGTTTCTACTCCTGTAACCGCTCCAGAATGGGATGGTGAAATTGGTGGAATAGTATTCATTAACGTTCCAGATACCATTGTTCTCAATGCAGATATTGATGTAACTGGTAAAGGATACCGAGGGGGAAGTGAATCGGATCCTGCCGTAAATTGTGGTCAAACCTTTTACGAAACGGATGATGAAAATCAGGCAGGCCAAAAGGGCGAAAGCTTTATAGCCTACACGCAATTTATGTACGGTAGAGGCGCGTTAGCCATTGGTGGTGGTGGTGGTAACAACCACAATACTGGTGGTGGTGGCGGTGCTAACTATGGCCGTGGCGGTAGAGGTGGAGACGAATATGCTAATGGTACAGGAGCGTGTACGCCCAACTTGCCTACGGGTGGAGAAGGGGGGAAAAATGTTCCTTATTCGAGCACATTAAATATTGCATTTATGGGCGGTGGCGGTGGTGGAGGTCACCAAAATGATTATACCAACGACCCTCGAGATGGAACGCGCGGAGAACGTGGTGGCGGCTTAATTATTCTAAATTCTGCTTTCGTTCAAGCAGGAGGTGGTCAACTGTTAGCCAATGGTCTTAGCCAAAATAACAGCACTGGTAGAGATGGTGCTGGTGGCGGTGGAGCAGGTGGTTCTGTGTTGGTTTCAACAGGAGATATTATCGGAAATTTAATTCGAGTAGAAGCCAATGGTGGCGATGGTGGTAGCTTAGATAACAACGGATTTGTATCTATTTGTCATGGCCCTGGCGGTGGTGGCGGTGGAGGTATTCTCTGGTTGAGCGCTCCCAGCTTACAAGGCGATTTTATTTTCGCAGGAACCGGAGGAGATGCAGGAATTATTGTTAACCCAAGTTCGTTGTGTTACCAAAGTAATTTTGGAGCAACAGATGGAACTGGCGGTGGTGTTCGTGCAGATTTGCTAATTCCTAGAGGTACAATTCCTTGCGAAGGTACATTGCTAGACATAACTGCGGTAGACGATTTCGACACAACAGGAGCAGGCTTACCTGTGGTAATTAATGTTCAAGGGAACGATACCTCATTAACGGGTTTTACCACTTCAATTTTTTCGGGTCCTACCAACGGAACAGCCACTATTTTAGACGGTGATAGCATTGTTTACACACCCAATCCGGGTTTTGTAGGAACCGATACCATCATCTATTTAATTTGCCTCGATTTTGCACCTAACATCTGCGATACAGCTATGGTTATTATAGAAGTGGTGCAGCCAGAAGCGGTAGACGATTACGACACAACTTTTGTAAATACTCCAATAGAAATTGAGATTTTGATGAATGATGTGGTTTTTGATACGGCACATTCTACCGTTATTCAATCATTTAGTTATGGTTCCTTCTCTTACATAAACGGAGTGCTAACCTATATTCCTAACCCCGGTTTCACAGGGAATGACACTTTGTATTATGTGAATTGTTACGATGCCCAACTCATAAGTTGCGATACGGGAATGGTAGTAGTCACCATTTTTGGTTTAGATGCCGTAGACGATTCTGACAGTACCAATGCTGGAGAACCTGTTTTAGTTGAGGTATTAGATAACGATGTGTTCAGTGTTTTTGTTGATATCAACATAACGTGTAATCCAGAAAACGGAACGGTTATTATTAATAGTTCACCACCAGGCGTAGTTTACGAACCAGACGATGGTTTTAGTGGAGTAGATACTTTTTGTTACAGCATTTGTATTAATGATACCTGCGATACTGCCATTGTAACGATTACGGTAAATCCGGAACCATCGAACGATATTACCATTCCAACGGGTTTTTCACCCAACGGAGATGGTATTAACGACTTTTGGGTAATTCCGAACATTGAAATTCAAGGTCCTTCGGTACTAAGAATTTACAACCGTTGGGGAGAAGAAATTTATGGTAAAGAAAATTATCGTAATACATGGGACGGAACCAATTTCTCCGGAAATCCGCTCCCAGACGGCACTTACTTTTACTTTTTAGAATTAACGAATCGCGATGAAAAATTCTCAGGATATGTGGTTATACATCGCTAGGTTTTTAGTGGTTATCCTTTTAATAGGATGTGGTTTTGCATCGAAAGCTCAGCAAGACCCGATGTACTCTCAGTATATGTTTAATATGCTTTCTGTAAATCCAGCTTATGCAGGATCGAAAGGAGGAATACATGGAATTTTATTACACCGTCAACAATGGGTAAATGTAGAAGGAGCCCCTCGAACACAGAATTTCTCTATTCATAGTCCGTTTTTTGATGACCAAATGGGACTGGGGCTCAACATTGTAAACGATAATATTGGCGTCACCAATCGGTTAAATATTCAAGGTTCGTACTCGTATAAATTAAAGTTAGAAAAGAGCAATTTACGTTTTGGTTTACAAGGGATGTTAACCAATTGGCGCAATAAATGGCAAGATTTACAAACCATAGATCCCAACGATCCCTCTTTTGCTACGAGTAACGAGAGTTTTCTCAGACCTAATTTTGGTGTGGGGGTATATTGGAATAACGATCGCTTCTTTGCATCTGCTGCGGTTCCTAATTTAATTAACCAAAGCTTGTCAGACGAGGCGGTTGAAGCTGAATTAAGAAGACACTTATTTGCAACGGTTGGTGGCTTGTATACCATTAACGATCAATTACAATTTAAGCCATCGGTGATGGTGAAATTTGTAGATGCGGCACCCTTACAAGCCGATTTAAATGCCGAGTTAATTATTAATAATCGGGTTTGGGTAGGTGTTTCTGGTAGGGTTTGGGATGGCTTAGTGGTCATGGCTCAGGTAAATATTAAAGAAAATTTCTGGGTAGGATATGCGTATGATTATCCGTTAACAGAGTTGAGAACAGTAACCAGCGGTTCGCACGAAATATTTATTTCTTACACCCATTTCTTGCGCAAACCCAAAATATTAAGTCCAAGGTATTTCTAATGATGGCAAAGAAAATCAGTACTTTAATCGTTTTCGTGCTTTTGTTAGTAGGAACCACTACAGCACAGAAATTTAAAGAGAAGCGTGCTCAAAAACACTTCGATAGGTTAGAATATGCACTAGCGGCTCCCCTTTACGAAACGCTGGCTGAAACCAACCCAAGTGCCCAAAATGTATACATGTTGGCTCAGTGCTACCAGTACATGAATAAATACGAAAAAGCACTTGAGAATTATACTATTTTAGAAAATACGTATCCCGATACTACTTTCTATTACGTTAATTACGGGTTGTTGCTAAAAGCTGCTGGAGAATATCAACACGCTAAAAATGTTTTTAAACAATTTTTACTGAAGGAACCGCAAAGTAAACTGTCTGAAATGGTATTAGACTTGGTAGTTTCTTGCGAAAAGGCAGATTTACTCTCTAAAAATAAATTGGGCGTTTATGTGAAACCAACTACGCTGAATACGGAATACAACGATTTTGCCTCTGATTTTTTCAGTAAGAATACTCTTCTTTTCAGTAGTTCACGGAAATCAGGTTATGGGTCGGTTTACAAATACGATCAAGAAGCCTTCTTGCAAGTGTATAAAGCAGAACGAGAAGAAAAAGAAGTTTTTGGTGAACCAGAATTAATGGAAGCCCCGTTTAATGGTTCCTACCACGATGGCCCCGTTTTATTTTCTCCACGTTTTTCAGCAGCGTTTATTACCCGAAACGATGAATCTTTTGATCAGAAAAATTCAGAATATAAGCACCATTTAAATATCTATTATGCTAATTTGAAAGAAGGTAAATGGGAAGATACCAAACCCTTTCAGCATAATACACCCGATGCCTCAGAAGGGCATGCAGCTATTACACCTAGTGGTAAGTATTTCTTTTTTGCAAGTAACCGTAAGGGTGGTTTTGGCGAAACCGATTTGTACATGTGCACCTACACACCAACAGGGTGGTCGTACCCTGTAAACATGGGTGAATTGGTGAATACACCAGGGCAAGAAATGTTTCCTTACGCTTACAACGATAGCATTTTGTACTTCTCTTCTGACCGATTAATCGGTTTAGGTGAATTAGATGTTTTTAAAGCCATTATTAAAAATGGAGAAGTAGATCGGGTAGAAAATTTAGGTGCACCAATTAACTCGAACAAAGATGATTTTGGTTTCTATGTTGAACATGGAAAAGAGTTTCAAGGATACTTTTCGAGTAACCGAGAGGGCGGAAAAGGAGGAGATGATATTTACTTCTTTAAAAAATCAGATTACACGGTAAAGGCGCTAGTGGTAGATTCGGTAACATACGACCCCATTCCGTTAGGTGATGTAAAAATTAGGAATAACGAAGGCGATACAAGAGAAACCTTCACGAATAGAAGAGGGAAAACAACTATCAATTTAGGTCCAGGAGACCAGTATGTGTTATCGTTCTCGAAAACTGGCTATCGCGTTAAAAGACTCAATATTAATACCGAAGGCTTGGTCGAGTCGAAAGATACCGCGTTAATTGTTGAATTAGTGAAAGGGAATTCGGTAGAGTTTGATGCGTTGGTAGTAGATGAAACCACTCAATTTCCAATTCCGATTGCAGCCGTTAGTATCGATTATGTTCAAGAAGGTTATCACGAAGACATTACCACTACGCCCAACGGAGAATTCGAATACATTGCTGATCCTGAAGAGAAAATGGTATTTAAAGTTTCTCATCCAGGCTATTTTAGTAAAACGGTTCCTGTAGAAAAACACCAAAAGAACCCACCATTAACCATTGAACTTACGCCTATTGAATTGAATAAACCCATTGAAATTGAGCCCATTTATTACGAGTTCGATAAATGGAATATTACACCTCAGGCAGAAGTTACTTTGAATAAGATTGTTACCATAATGAGTGATAATCCGAATATAACTATTGAGTTGAGTTCTCATACAGACATTAGAGGAACCGACAATTACAACTACGATTTAAGTATAAAAAGAGCCCAAGAAGCAATTAAATATCTTGTAGCGAATGGAATTCAACGAATTCGACTCACGTATAAAGTGTATGGCGAAAAGAAAGTGGCCATTCCTTGTCCACCGAACGTTGATTGTGATGAAGATGTGCACCAAAAGAATCGAAGAACTGAGTTCAGAGTAACCAGTTTTTAGGTTCATTTTTTTAAATTTGGTAAGAAGGATACAAAAGATGGAAAAACTATACGATTTAAGTTTCGTTAACGAAATGGCCGGAGGCAACCAAGAATTTGTAAATCAATTACTAGAGTTGTTTGTACAAACGGTACCCGAGTCAATAGAACTCATTAACAAGCATTACGAGGCACAAGATTTTGAAGCACTCGGCAAAGAAGCGCACAAGTTAAAATCTACTATTAGTACGGTAAAAATTCCTTCGTTTATCGATAAAATAAAAGAAATTGAGCACATTGGTAAAACCGAAGAAGGCCTATCTCGCCTGCCTCAGTTAATTGAAGAATTTAATCAAATAATGCCGAAGGCGGTAGAGCAAGTTCAGGCAGAATTAAATAGCTAGTAGTTCTACCGTATTAGAACTACTTTTTTAGTATAAAGCGTATCTGCTTTATGGGTTACTTTCAGAATGTAAATACCTGCATCAAAACGGCTTAAATCCATTTCTTTTGTGGTTTCTCCAGTAGGAACCGCAAAATCTTTGAACAAAGTATGCGTTTTACCTTCCATATTTACCAAGTAAATATCTACAGGTCTACTTTTTTCAGTTTTGAAAACAGCTTTTACTATTGGTTCCTGAATGGGTACAGGAAGACTCACTGAAAAAGAACGAGAATCTAATCGTTTTTCAGTAGAGCTAGAAAAAGATGATTCTTGTGGTCCTACATCAATAAAATTTCCCTGATAACGAAGGTCGCCATCACAATCGTAGGTCATAAAGTTAAGTGCATTGAATTTTTTTCCCTGATCTACCATTGCAGAATGATAGGTTAAGTTGTAATCATCAAAAGCACTGTTCACATAATCGTCTGCAATTACTTCCGGTCTAAAATAATTAGACACCGCAGTAATATTCACTCCATTAGAATTTATATAGGCTTTAAGCGCTTGGTTTTGTTGCTCATAGATACTTAGATAGCCTGGGTCGTAAATAGCATTATTGGCTATTACAATATCGTCTCCTTCAAATTTTGAAAGCATTAAATGAATTCCACTAATGGTAGATGAAACAATAAGGTTATTAACAAAGTAGAAGTTAGAAGCGTTAGAATCGGCCACGATATCGTTCATAAACAAACCGTATTCACCCATAGAGCGAATAAACTGGTTATTATAGATATACGAGTTGCCATTTCCAAAATAGCCAATTCCGTTTCCCCAGCCTTCTTTTACAATGTTGTTATAGGCTCTTCCCTCAAAACCACCTCCGAGAAATAGCCCCGATTTTTGAAAATTGCGCTGTTCAGTAGAATTGTAGGCTACAAAGTTGTTATAAATATGAGCATTGGTGGCAGAACTTACTTGAATACCATCCCAACCAGAATGATCTACAATATTGTCGTAGACCCAAACATTCTCCATTAGTGGATCAAAAATTAAGGTGTCTGTACCGTTGCAGTTTAGGGTTTTACCATTTACAAGGGTGGTTCCTACATAAAAACCTTCTTTTCCAGAATGGGTAACAAAGTTATCGTGAATACGAATGTTGTATTGGGTAAATTCGTCTTTATGCCAATCGGTGCAAGTTGCATTGGTTTTGATTAGCATACCAGAACCTTCTACATTGTGAATTTCTACGTGATCGATTTCGAAGTCAGAACTTCCGTAACCAATTCCTACTCCAGACCCGAGAATGTCTTCTATTTTGAGGCCGTATTTATCTTGAGTTCCGGTTCCTGTGATGCGAATAAAATGACAATTAGAAATGCTTAAACCGAAATAATGGTTGCTTTTTATATTCACAATACCATCGTGGTTAATGATGGTAATAGGAGCGTTTGGGGTTCCGTAAATATTGCGAATGGTTAAGTAGTCTCGTTGTCCGGCTTGTAGTGCAATAGTATCTCCAGGTTGCAATTGATTAAGATAAGAAGAGCTAGAATCAATTAAAGTTACATGGATAGGAGCCACAAAATATCCTGCCCAACTTATGCAAGAAATACATAAAAAGGATGCAAAAAGCAGAAAACAACGAAAAACAAATACTTTCATAAATAGTGCACTAACCTCTTTTGGCGCGTTCCCACAGGGCAGATTGACTCCCTTTTAAGAAACGGAAAAAACCCATATATACCGAGTAATTCATTATAAAGAAATAATAGGGTATATACAAAATTTTAAGTCGAATCGACTGATTTTCAAGAAACCAACCTACTAAAGCGAGTATGTAAAACAAGAATTGTACAATCAGAATGATGTGATAAAACGGATATTCTGTCGCCAAAATAATGTTCACAACAAACAATACCAGCAAAAATAGGGGAGCAATACTCCAGCGCAATACTCGGTGAGATACGTACTGAAACCAAAGTGTAAAATTGTGAAACGGATTAGCGGCCTTTTTTAACCTAAACATCGATTGCCAGCCGCCAGCGCTAATTCTAATCTTTCTTTTCAGTTCTTCTTTTACGTTGGCAGAAGCAGTTTCAGTAGCGTTGGCGTTGGGTTCGTACTTTACGGTATAACCTTTTTCACAAACGCGCATAGATTGCATAAAATCATCGAGAAGCGTATCGGGTTCTAACTCTTCATAAAGTGATTTTCGGTAACTCATTAGTTCACCAGCGGCTCCTACAACGGTGTAAAGTTCAGAATCCCATTTTTTTAAAGCCGACTCGTATTTCCAGTAAAACCCTTCACCAGCGCCACTTGCAGAGTCTTCGCTTTTTTCTACAATACGCTTTTGGCCCGCCACTGCCCCCACAAGAGGGTCAGTATAATGCTTTACAATTTCAACAAGCGCTTCTTTGTTAAGGTCGGTATTGGCATCACAAAAAACCAAAATTTCTGCCTTCGTATGCTTCACTGCTCGGTTCATAGCAGCCGCTTTTCCGGCTCGAGTATCTTCATGCATGGCAATAATTCCTTGCGGAGTATACTGCTTAATTAGAGTGGGCGTAGAATCGTTAGAACCATCAGAAATAAAGATTACTTCTAACAACTCTGATGGGTAAGCAAGCGATAAACTATTAATAATCTTTTGCTCAATATAGTCTTCTTCATTAAAGCAAGGCACTATTAATGCGAGCGTTGGCAAATCGGTAGGAACCGATGGCAAAGGAGTTGAGCCTTTTACAGCTCTTTTAATTTTTAAAATAAAATATAAGAAAACACCGTAGCCTACGTAGGCGTAGATTACAATGAATATGCCTAGCCAGAATAAAATTTGAAGAGCTATCATTCTTTTGTAATTAGGATATTGAATTCATCGATTCGCTCAATTTTGTAGTTAATCATGAGTCGATCGAGTGTGCTTTTCAATAGAGATTGTTCGATAAATTTGTCTTCTAAAATTACGCTCAATTTTTTGGAATTGCTGAAAAATTGTTCGCCTCCGTTTAGAATGTCAAGTTCCATCCCTTCGGCATCAATTTTAACTAAAACATGATGCGTTACTAATTGAGGTAAATAAGCATCGAGCGTATTAAAATCTACTTCAACAGGATTCTCAGGCGATTCTTCCCAACCAGAGGCACCTGTGTTTATTGGATTAAAATTGAGCACTGAATGTTCTTTTCGAGTACTTAAGCCGAGCGGAATGAGGGTAGCCTCAACATGGTTAAGTTCCACATTTCTTTGAAGCGATTGGTAATTATTTTCTACTGGTTCAAAAGCAATAACCTGGGCTCCTAGTTTAGCGCAAAACACTGAATATTCTCCTATACAAGCACCAATATCAAGCACCATCGTGTAGCCAGATTGAATCAAGTCTTTTGAAACTTGCTTGATTTCGCGCTCGTATTGTGGGTTAGCATACTGAATGTCATTGGTTCCTGCCCGAACTAAAAATCGACCTAAATCTGTGGTGATAATACGGTCTTTACTATGCGTTTTACCTTGAAGCACGTATCGAATAGCTGCCAAAACAGATACGAAATCACCGTGTTTAACATATTCAAATAAGTAAGATGTGTATATGAGAAGTTTGCGCATAGAGGTTAATCACGTAAAACGGTCTGGTACATTTTTAAAGCTTGATGGGCCGTGTTTTTCCAAGAAAATTCAGCAGCTCGTTGAACCCCTTTCGCTATCAATTCGCTTCTTTTTTCAGGGGAATTAAGTAGAGAATGAATGGCCGCTGTAATTTCTTCTGTTTGGGTAGGGTCTACTAACAATGCAGCACCTCCGCTTACTTCTGGCATAGAAGAAGTATCGCTGGTAATTACCGGTGTTTTACAAGCCATTCCTTCTAAGATGGGAATACCAAACGACTCTCTTAAAGAAGGGTACAACATTATTTTAGCTAAGCTCAATATGGCTGGTAAATCTGTATTTTGAACATATCCTGGGAAACGGAATTTGCTCATAAATTCAGAAGCTTTGTTATCGGCTAAAAACTTCTCAACCAAGGCTTTTTCGTAATCTACGATTAACAAATGATGGTTGTTTTCATCGGTTTTGGCAAAATCTAGAAACGCTTTTAATACTCGAGGAGTATTTTTTTTAGGATCTGTATTCCCTAAGAAAAACAAGAAGTTTTCGGGTAGGTTGTATTGATTTTTTATTCGCTCAAGGGTTTTTACATCTTCAACAGGACGAAAATGCTCGCTTACCCCGTTGTAGATATAATCGAGCTGATTGGGCTTGAGATGTAATTTTTCGCCAATTCTGTTTTTCTCAAATTCAGAAACGGTGATTACTTTTTTACAGTTCTTTAAAACACGGGGCACAACAAATTTTCGGTATAAATTACCAAAACGTTGATAGAGGGTAAAACCAGAAGCAAAAAGCAGTGATTTTTCTAAATAGATAATATCGTGCAAAGTGAGTACGAGAGGCACTTTACAGTTAAGAGGTGCAGTATTACTGGTACAATGTAATAGGTCTACGCCATGTTCTTCGGCCATTTTAGGCAATTTAACTTGCTCCCAAATAGGGTAGGAACCGTCAAACGTTACTATTTTAAAATTACTGGTTTCTTGTAAACAATGGTCTTCATCGTCATTCACAAAAATGACGTACTCGTTTTCTTTGTCGATCATTTGCAAATTGCGAATCATCTCGAGAGCCACCATATCCATACCGTGTTTGCGAGGACGAAAAATACGTTGAGCTTCTATTCCAATCTTCATCGAACTAGTCTTTTTTAACGTGAGTATGTTCTGTGTGGATAAACTTTTTATTGGCCCCTTTTAATTTGAAAAGGGTAGAAAACATGATAAAAAACGCTTTTGGTAAATAAGCGAAAGCCATCAATGTTTTAAAGTTGTAAAAGGCTTTAGGTATAGAAAAGAAAATAGCAATAGCACTGGCTAAAAATAGCAGAGACCAAGCTTCTTTCCCTAGAAATAATTCATTTGGAAATACAAAAGAAAGCGCAGCAAGAATAAAATTGGATCCTACCAATAGAAGGCGAGGAAACAATACCATTTGCATCATTTTATCGAAGTAATCGACATTTCCTTTGGTAAGTAGCGCCTTTGTTGCGGGTAATAAATGGTCTGTAAAATAATGAAACTGAGCGCTTAACCACCTTTTTCGTTGGTTTTGAAAACGCGAAGCTTCTTGAACCTTCTCATCGTAAACCAACGCATTATGCGCATAGTGAATGATTTCCCCCCTACTTAACAGCTTAAGTTCCATTTCTTTATCGAAACCACCCACCGCTTCAATTTCTTGAATAAAATTCTTATAAAAATCGAATTGAAGTGCTTTACCACTGCCAATAAATGCTGCACTTAGCCCAACGGCACGGTGTCCGCGTCTAAAAATGTGGTTATTCACTTCTTCAGAAATGGCATCGAGCACGGCAAAATGCGTATCAGTATTGAGGGCTACTCGGTGAGCTTGAAGAATCTTTTTGTTGTCTTGCAAATGGATGTTGATTTTTTCAAGAAAATCGTCTTCCATAATGTTATCGATGTCGAGAATAACTGCGTAATCAAAGCCGGAATCTACTTCTTCAAGTGCCGCTTTTAATGATTTAGCTTTGGTGCTGTTTTCAAAATTAACTTCTACTACTTGTAAATCAAGTGATTTTAAATCAGCAACGGTAGCTGGTTGCAGAGAATCAGCGATTACTACCACGTGAAAAAGATCTTTCGGATAGTTGACCGTTAATGCTTTGCGGGCAGTACTTTTAATAACTTCATCGCCTTTGTAGGTAGGCATAAAGATTACAAACTTCTTCTTGTTCGATAAGGGAATTTCTTCAAACTTTCTGCGGGCAAAGAACCCCGCGAAAGCAAAAAAGAGCGTATAGAAAGTATTAATAAGTAGGTAAGTGAATAAGATGCTGAGCAATACCTGAATAACTACCATATTTCTATAAGCTTTTTGTTGAAAATGGGTGTTTTAAATGCCAAAAGAACCCTTTTAAAAATGCATTTAATCGGGTAAAATCGGCCTTTATTAAATGTAGAATAATTCCTTTGGGCACTGCTAGAAAGATAAAAAATAAGCGGCTTGCCAACCCTTGAAACCCATGTAAATTTCTTCTAATATAGAGGAGGCGGTTACGCGTGAGGTAATACTCTTTAAGTGGACTGTTTTTTCCTGTACTAATCGATTCTTTGTGGTACACTTTTGAGGTTCCTACATAAAAAAGTTGGTAACCCGCATCTTCAATACGTTTACAGTAATCAATTTCTTCGTAATACAGAAAGTACAAATCGGCCATAGGGCCAATTTTGTTGAGCACATCTCTCGAAAACATCATAGCGGCCCCGTGGGCTATTTTAATTGGCCAAATATCATCGTATTGTCCGTTGTCAATTTCTTTACTTCCTCTACCAAAAGCTTGCCCAGTATAAGGGTTTAAGCCTTTATTGCCTGCATACTGAATGGTATTTGGCGTGTGGTGAAAAATCAATTTTGAGCTAACACAACCAACGGTAGGATCCGATTCCATTACTTCTACAAGAGGTTCTAAAAAGTGAGGATCAACCTCTGTATCGTTGTTAAGTAATAGAAAGTATTGGCCTTTAGCTTGCTCAATGCCTAAGTTGTTGCCGCCAGCAAAACCAAGGTTTTCTTCAGATCGGATGTAAACTATTTCAGGATATTTTTTTTTGAGGTAAACAGGGTCTTCTTTAGAGGCATTGTCTACAATAACTACCTCCATATTGGGGTAAGTTGCTTTTCTCAAAGATAGTATCATATCTTCTGTAACCTCGGCACTGTTGTAATTAACAGAGATCACAGAAACTAAAGGTTGTTCAGGCATTGTAGCTAACTTTAGTGAGCTTTCAAATTAAGTACTTAAATTACTAAAAATAGGCAATAAAGCCTGAAACTGCGCGAATTTAATAGCAATTGAATCCATTGCGTAAACAAAGGCCAAGCAAGCGAAAAATCAACAAAAATTACTTGTGATCTTCTTTATGTTGTGTATGAATAAATGTTTTTGAAGCTCCTTTTACTTTAAAAAGTGCTAAAAACATGGAAACGAAGGCCATCGGTAGGTGAAAAATAGCCTTCACAAATGGGTTTTTCAGGTACTTTTTAGGAACCGCAAAGTACAGAGCCAGAGCAACCATTAAGAAAACGAGTAACCAATATCCGTAATGAGGATAAACCAAAGAAGGAAAAAGCCAAGCAAAGAGAGTCATGGCGAAGGTACTGCCAATTAAAAGCACACGAGGGAAGAGCACCATTTGTAGCATTTTATCGAAATAGTCAATGTTTCCTTTGGTAATTAATTCTTTAGTGGCAGGTATTAAATGAGTTCTAAAAAAATGAGCCTGTATGCGTAACCAACGTCTACGTTGATTTTGAAAATTTTCAGCCTGATCTACTTTTTCATCAAAAACATGGGCATCGTCTGCATAATAAATAGTTTCACCTTTTTGAAGTACACCTAGCTCCATTTCTTTGTCTTCCCCAACGGAGTGTACGTTCTGAATCATCTCTTTAAAAAAGGTGTACTCAATGGCTTTTCCGCTACCAATAAAAGCAGCGCTTAATCCCAGAACCCGATGTCCTGTTCTAAAAATAGAATTGTTTATTTCTTCAGAAGCTCCATCCAGAATGGCGAGTGAATTGTTAGCGTTAAGCGCAGTTCGGTGCGCTTGCACTAGGCGCTCGCCATTTTGCAATTTAGCATTAAGAATCGCCAAAAAATGACGATCCATTACATTATCTATATCTAAGATAATTGCATAATCGAAGTCTTCGGTTTGTTGATTTACCGCGTATCTAAGAGAGTTGGCTTTTGAGCTATTTTCAAATGAAACTTCGACTACCTCTAAATCATATTGCTTGAGTTGCTGAATGGTCTCAGGTTGCAAAGAATCGGCAATCACTACTAATTTATAGAACTCTTTTGGATAATCAACTTGTAGCGATTGAGGAGCTGTTTTCAGAATTACTGAATCCCCCTTGTAGCAAGGAACCAATAATAGAAACTTATTTTGCTTGTTAATACAGGTTGTATCTTTTGCTTGAGACTTATAAAATAGAGACGCTATTGCGTAAACTAAAATGTAGGCAGCATTGAAAAAAAAGTACGCAAAAATAACTGCAAAACCAAGGTGAAATATCAGCATGTGCGCGAAAAGTGGATTGAATAAACAGGTTTTCAAATATAGACTAAATCTCAGTTTAAGTTTTAACTATACATTCATCTTGAGTGATGGGAAAAGTGAAAATGAACAGCGAAAATTAAGCGTTTAAATAGATTTGATCTTCTTCGTTCTCCAACTCTGGAGAATCCCATTCTTTGGCTTGAAACAAGAAGGCAATAGTAATGTACATCATGGTTCCTATGGGTAACTGACCATAAATTTGATTACCGTAAGAACCAACAACAATTCCAAAATAAGCACAATAAAGGGCCACCATTTTAAACCGCAAATTAGGATCGCGCAAGTTGTAAATAATGATGCCTCCCTTTATCAAAAAGAAAAAGAGCATGCAGAGGTAGAGTAGAAGACCAACAATTCCGGTATCTACCCAAATACGAACATACCAACTATCTAGGGCCGTTTCAGCTAAGAATGTTCCTGGAGTAAAACGTTGACCGAAAGAGCCACCAGAGCCAACACCACCACCAAATGGACGAGCAGCCAAGTATGCGGCTAATTTTTTCTGATTTTCTACCCGAACTTGAAGGGATGCATCGTTGGGGTCTAGCGCACTTCGCATCCGTTGAATTTGATAGTTGCCTTGGCCAATGGTGGTAAATTTTAAAAATCCGAAAGCGAGAGCACCAGCAAGAGCACCTAATACCAAAAGCTTGTAATTCTTGGCCATGAAGAGGTACATAGCACCACCGGCAAATACAATAATGAGAGGTCCGCGAGAGCCAGATATGGCCAAGCCCCAAAAAATGATGATTCCCAAAATGATGAGAATAATTTTGTACATCTTGTTTTTGGTTCCTATCGCTAAAAGAATGCTCATTAGAGAAGCATGCCCCATTACCGCTCCAAACTGACCAGCATCTGAAAGAAATGAAAACACCCTTAAACGACCAAAAAGCACGTGAGTTGTGGCGGCACCTGCATCTAGCCAGCGTTGTTCAAAAGAATCTACGCCAATGTACAATTGTTTGTATCCCCACAATGCAGCAATGGTAGACCAAGTAATCCAAATGATGATTACCTTTCTCAAATTGGCTTTGTCTTTAAGCAAAACGAAAACCAACGGAATGGTTAGTACTGCATATAGAGAAATACCTCTTACGGCATAAAACCAAGCTACTTTTGAGCGTGCTTCTGGGTTGAAAAGCATTAAAAAGGTGTAAATAAACCAAATTAACGTGGCTATTACAGCTGGGTTTTTTATGCCGCTCCAATCTACTTTTGAGCGCTTGAAAATGAGAGAGACAAAAAGTAGAATCAAGATAGCATCTACACTTAAGCCAATAGGACCCGCATTTACATACCGCGGAATACCCAGAATTACAAAGCTGAGGTGCAGTGAAAAGTACATTACAGCGGCCGGGCGATACAAGGTGAAAATAACAAACCCAATACCGATGGGAGCGGCCAATAATCCTAACGCACCGGGAAGTTTGGCAATCTCAACAAATTTGGCCACAAAAGCAGCCACCACAATCATAAATAAGGCAGTAAGTACTTCTTTTAGTACAGGGCGATCGTAAATGAAATTTACTACCTTTTCCACAAGATTCTATTTAAAATTAAGCGAAAGAATCTGCTTTCCTTTTTTACGCAACCAAGATCTCTTTTTGGGTATTTCGCCTAATAAACCTTCTAGGTTATCGATAGACACTTTATTAAGTAACACGCGCGTTTGGTTGTAAGCAGCACTTAAAAACAAGTTTAATAAGTGTTGATCAGATGATGTCCAGTTTCGAGTTGAATCTAATACGAATATGTTCAAATGCGAATTTTGTACAATTCGAGAAGGCATACTCTGCTTATTTAACGGTGGGAGCACAACAATTACATAGTGAGAGTCTCTCGCATCGGGCGATAAGTCTTGATCATCTACCAAATCTCTCCACATCGAAGTTTCAACAAACTTTTGGGTAACAGGATATTGACATATCGTTAAATTGTCAATATCGATTGTTTCGCGCTCGGTTCCTACCGAAAAACGCTCAGGTTCAAGTAATAAAACATGCCCATTAATCTGAGTTAATTTCTTGGCGTATTCTCTTGCTGCGTAAGATTTGCCTTCGTTGGGGAGGTTCGAAAAGAATACAATTAGAGAGGTTTCGTTTAGCTCTTGAGCATTTCTTAAATCGAGCTTAGAAACACTTATCATTTGTTCTAAAAGCGCATCTGAAATACTATCGATTTCTACTTTTTTCGAGATTTGCTTATCGATAAGCGGTAAGGCACCAAACAAGCTAAGACCCGTACTTTTCTCTGCTCGAACAGTCGATTGAATAGATGAATCTAACAGCTCTCTTGCGAGTAAAATACCGAGAATTATAAAGCCTACAGCCATAGCCGCAACTACAACGAGTAGTGAAGTTTTTGAGCTTTCTGGTTCTAACGGAAAATAAGGGTCGTCTAAAACCGATAAGTTGTTAGACATGCTGATGTTTTGTTCTCTGAGTTTGGCCGTGTTTAAGCCGTTTAGAACGGTTAAGTACTGTTTTTCGTTGATGTCTACTTCACGCTCCAATTTGCTGAGCATACTTCCGAGAGGTGCAAATTCTGTGTAAATATCTTCAAATTCTTGTTTACGCTCTTGGTACACTTTTAAGTAGGCGTTGGCCTCTTCTAGCTCGATAATTTTTTGCAACCATTCGCTCAGTAAATTTTCTGAAGGAATGCCTTCTATCGAATATTCGTTAGCCATGTACGCATCTGCCAAAGACTTAAGATCGTCTTGAATTTTGTAAGATTCTTTCATCAAAGAATCTACTTTATTGTCGGTGCTTTTGTACACTTCAGCGTTACTCAATAACAAGTTTATACGGGCTAATTCTTGTCTTTTTTCAACTAAATCGGTGTTGTTTTTTATGATGCCTAGACGGCTCGATAGTTTAGACTCTAATCGTTCGAGAGAAGCTTCAGCCGCTTGCTTTTTCATGCGCTGCTCGTAAATCTCGTTTCTTAGGTCTTCTTTCGATTGAGCGATAAATTCAGTTTGCTCGTAGTAATTGATGATTCGGTTTTCGATACCGAAATCTTTCAAGTTTTCTTCAGATGAACGAAGTTTTTGAAAAGCTAATTGAACTTGATCTTCAAAATACTTGACTACATTTTCTGTTTCTAATCCTTTTAGTCCGCGGTATCGTTGAGTAAAAGTATTGGCTAAAAATAATAGAGTATGCTGAGCTACTCCAGGATCTGAAGAGTTGTATGATATTTTAATCATATCACTATTGTTAACCCTTGTTACCCGCATTTTTTCTTTGATCTTGTCTACTCCGTAGAAAGAAGAAGACGAAGAAAGAATAGAGGCGATATCGTTGTTCACCGACCCATGATAGATGGTGTATAGATTGAGAAAGGTAGAATCGAATCGTTCAGGAACTAATACTTCTGCTCGTAAAGAATCTGAAACCGTTTCTTTTAAATGCTGAAAGCCATCGCGCTGAAGCACGTCCCCCACGGGTTCGTCTAGCATTAAGTGTTGGGTAAGAAGTTTCAACGAAACCTCTTCAATAGTTTCTCTCGATTCAATAGTTGTAATCAAGTTATCGAAAGCGTTATTTACAGAGAAGTAGTCTACCTTGCTATTGCTACCACTGGTAATATCAAAACCAGAAGCTAACCCAGTGTAGATTACCGTATCAGTAGTGTAAGTAGAGGGTAAGTCTTTCGTAAGAAATAGCACAAGCACTCCAGTAAGAATTGGGAGTGCAATTAACCATTTAAGGTTTCTTACAATGATTCGAAATAGGGTGACTAAATCCATGTTATTTTCTTAGTTGTACCATTGGTACACCTACTATAATTTCAAAGTTATAATACGCTGAATAAAAACTCTTTAAACTAGCTTGAAACTGTTGTTGAGCAATGTTGAATTGGTTCATCACTCTACTGTATTCTCCAATGGGAATACCTCCTTGTTTAAACTGTCTTTCGGCAATTTCTAACGCAATTTGTTGTGTTTGAATATTGTTACTCGAAGAACGAAGAACGCGCTGAGCAAAAACTACATCGTAATAATTAGAAGTAATTAATTGCTTTGTTTCCATTACGGCTCTGCGTTTCTCTTGGTTACTGGCTTCAATTTCGTATTTGGCTTGGTTAATCTGGTTCCTTCTACCAAAAAATTCATAAAGCGGAAGGCGTAAACTCACACCCGCTCTATATCCGTTGGTGATGTTCGTAGATTCCGTTTGTCCTGTTAAAAGCACCGATTGATTTCCGGTGTTGTAATCTACAGAACCAAATAAATTGTTCTGCCAAGTTCTCTTTACAGCCCGCAGATTATGCTCTCTTTCTTTTATTAGTGCGTTTCTAAAAAGCACATCTGGATTGTTGTTTACGGCAATGTAGATGATACTATCGAGTGAGATTAATTGCTTGCTAATGTCGATATTAAGGTTGAATGAATTGTCGAAAAGGGTATCTAAAAAGATTGACTCTTCGGCACCACCACCAAAATCTTGACTTCTTACTTCAACTGTGAATAAAGAAGTTATCAACAAAAAAAACAGAATTTTCAACACCCGCATAAGCCACTATTGTCGCATTAATATGCAAAGTATTAACATTCAGGCGGATTAATCTACCTGAATCTATTAAGATTTCAACAATTGAATTGTGAATAAGGTGCTATTTCATCCAGTGCGATAAGTCTCGGTTTAGCAAGGTGGCCAATTTTTGAATTTCTTCACCATACACTTCATCGAGAAAACGCTGACGAATTTCTGGAGTAGGAGGTGTTCTATCAAGGTTTTTCTTTCTCAATTCGGTTAATTGCTTTTGGGCAGCAGGAGAATTTTTCAGCTTACTAACTATACCAGGAGCGAGTTTTTTGGCGGTGTTGATAATGATAGAGTTAGACCCAATTAGCTTGTCGATAATGGGGTTTTTGGGCTTTCCTGAAACATTGTATTCTGTTTCTAGGCTCGGTCTAAAGGTAGGATCCACTCCAATAAAAGAGAACAATTCCGTCATCACTTTTTCGGGGTCTTTTCTAAGGTCATCGTAGAGAAATACCTTAAGTTGACTTTGATCAAAAAGTTCGAAATAGCGTTTTAAGTGAGAATAATAAAACCCTTCTTTTACTAAATCGTTTCGTTGCCACCAAATTGAGTTTTTATCGAGTGCATCTTCAAAATTACCGTTGGGCTGGTCTCCGTCTCTACTGAGATGTAAATAACGAGAATAAAGTCGATCGGTTGGTTGTCTTAATATGGCAATTAATTTAATATCAGGCACATATCGCTTAATATTCTGAGGTGCTTTCTTTCCGTATAAATACATGGGAGAAGTTTCGCCCAATGCTTTTTCGGTTCCTTCTGCTTCTAAATACAGGGCTTTATAATCGTCAATATTGTTGATTGATTGTGGATAGTAATGAAACTGAAGCGGATCTTCTTCAGGAGTGTAAATTACCTTTTCGCCTTCAAGTTCGAAAAAGTTGGTTTCTTTAATACGCGTCATAAAAACTTCAGGATGCTGATCGCAGTATTCGTGAATGGCGGTAGTTCCTGATTTTCCGGCACCTATAATGGCAAATGTGGGAAGCTCTTTTTTCATCCTTTATTTAAGTTTTTGTTGAATAACACCTTTCCAAAAATCAAATCCATCTTTGAGAATAGATCCGTATTGAATATCGATTTGCTTTTTCAAGTAGTTGTTTCCGACTATAACACCGGTGAGAATGGTAAGTATGGTTACCACTGAAATACTCCATAACGTACCTATGGTATATACGGCAATTAAGTCGAAAACTACGTTGGCAACAACCATCGCAATCATCTTTATAAAGTTGTGTTGTGGCTGGTTAATGGCGTCTAGGGTGATGCCCGTAAACCTGTCTACGGTTAAAAACAAACCATACACCACAAAAATGCGGAGTATTAAACCTGCATCGGCATAGCCTTCACCCCCAATTAGAACCACTACTACATCTGCAAATAAAAAGATACCGATTAATACCGGGATGAGCGCCACCGTTAAGAAGCCTACATTTTTGGTGTACAACTGTGCAATAACCGATGAAGGTTCGTTGTTAGCATGGCTTTTCGCCATTTTTGGTAAAATAGTGGCTACAAAACTTCTGATCGGAATTTCTAAAATCTCGATCACTTTATTGGCAATAGAATAAACGGCTAATGAAGAAGGGCCTAAAAAATAATTGATAATAAAAGTGTCTGAGCTTTTGAGCAAATTGGTGCCTATTACTGAGCCTACTGTAAACCTGCCAAAGCGGTAAATGGTCAGCATCCATTCTTTAGAAAAATGGAAAAAGTGCTGAATACCGCTCCAACCAAAAAGAATAGCAATAATTCCGGCAAAACCGTTAGTAACTAAATGGATAAGTGCAATTTCTGAGAGTGTAACTTCGTAGTTGGTAAAGAAAATATAGGCTAAGCAAGCTGTGTAGGGTAATAACTGTATGAACCGATTGGTCAAAATTAAATCGAACCTCGATTTAGCTTGTTGAATCCAAAACGTGAAAAAAGTAGGTAAAGAAGCTAAGCTCAAGCCTCCCATCCAGTAGGCGAATAATTCGAGTTTGGCGGTTTTGGTGAAATCAGGGAACACAAAGAGTAGGAACGCGGTTCCTACAAGTATGATAACAGAAAAAATGGAAGCAATAGCCCAAGCAGATCCGATGACTCTTTTTTCATCTTCGAAGATGTTTCTAATCAAAGGAGTGCGAAGAAAACCTGCGCGAATCATATCGAACAAGCCCACCAATGTGAGGTAAAAAACCCACTCTCCGAATTGGATTTTGGTAAGAATACGAGCCAATAAAAAGAAATTTAAAAAGCCAAGACCAGACATCACCAAGTTGCCGGCTAGCGACCAAGCGCTATCGCTTTTTAAAATTTTCTTGATATTCATACGCGGTTAAATAAGGGCTTTTTCTCTTTCGAGATCAACAATTATTTGCTCAATTTCTTGCCATCTTCCGGGCCAAGAATTGGTTTTGGCAATATCTACCCGTTGTTGTCTTTTTTCAAGCGAGTCGGTTTCGATTTGCGTAGATAAAGCTTGCGAAAATTCTTCGGTAGAGTCGCAAATAGCTGCAATTTCTTCGAATTCTGACATGTCGCTAAAACGGGTAAGCACAACTGGAATGCCAGCTGCTAAGTATTCATTGATTTTCAACGGATAAATGCCTTTAGTGAAATCGTTTTCAACGAAAGGAATCAGGCCAGCATGAAAAGTTTTAAGCACACTTGGTAGCTCTTTCACTTGCTTAGAACCTAACAGTTTTACGTTGCTGTATTTCTCTAAAATTTGTTGTCCTTCGGGGTAATTACAACGACCAACAAAGTGAAATTCGTAGTGGCTAAAGGTTTTAAACAAGTGTTGCATTAAATCGTAATCGATGCGATCATCGATGCTTCCGATGTAGCCAACTACCTTTTGCTGTGTTTGTAAGTTGTTATTAAAACCTTGGTGAAACAAATCGAAATTGACACCATTTTGTACCAAGAAGGTTTTTTTGTTGAATTCTTTTTTGTTGTGATAAAGTCCTTTGCTGGTGCAAATAATGCCATCTACTTCTGGCATATATTCTTCTTCTAAATCGGCACCGTGATCACCGGCCCAAACAGCAGCACCTATTTCATCGTAACAATGGTAGAGGTGAAGATTCTCGTTGAATTTGCCAATGTTATACAAGCCCATACCAGGATTAAACGCATCAATAGTGATTAAATCGTTTTCCATTTTTAGCTCAGAAATGGCTTTATTGATGGAATTTTTAACAATTGATGCATTGAATTTAAGCAGTTTTCGGTACAGCCAACCATCTTTTAAAAAGTTGATAGTTAAGATGGTAGGAGGCGTAAGAACGTATACCGAATGCTTATCTGAAAGCTGAATTTTTCTAAGCGGTTTTTTTAGACGCAACATTCTTTTCCATGGGGCATTATTTTTACCCAAAAAAGTAAAAATGAGGTCTTTTAATGTAAACTGATAGTCGACATAGAGAACCTTGTTTGTCTCTGCCGCCACCGACATAAGCTCAACAATGGTTTTAGCGTAATCTCCTTCCCAAGTGGGATTGGATAGACAAAGAATGTTTCTGTTGGTTAGCACGCGATTTATACATTTTCTTTTTGAAGCAATGCAGGAATAGTTCTCATAATGAGTTTAATATCGTTCCAAAGAGATACGTTTTTAGCATAATCGTTATCGAGTTGCATGCGTTCTTCTTCGCTCATTTCGCCTTTTCCACGTTTAGAAACTTGCCACAATCCGGTGATTCCGGCAGGAGCCATAAAGCGTAAACTGAAACGATCTGTTGTTAGTTTTTCGGCTTCGTAAAGCGGAAGAGGTCGGTTTCCTACAATAGACATATCCCCTTTGAGAACGTTAAACAGTTGCGGGAGCTCATCGATACTTGTGTTTCGAATGATTTTACCCACTTTGGTAATTCTCGGGTCGTTTTTAATTTTGATAAAGGTACCGGCTTCTTGGGCCTTTTTAATTACGCTGTATTCTTCTTCTGTAATGGCTTTTCCGTCCATATAGAGTACTTGCTGATCGTCTTTATTGATTCTAGAAGTTACTTCTATAATTTCTTCGCTGGAATTAATGCTGCGATCTTCTTGAATAGATTCTACGGGATTTTCTTCTGCTTTTTCTTCAGCTTCTTCTTTATCTGCCTTGTATTGGTTTAGGTGTGCCAGTTCTTTTAGTTTGGCATCAGCACCTGTGTACATCGATCTGAATTTGTAGAATTTAAAGATGTTGTAACCGGTTCCTACCCGCATAGAATAGTAAAAGATAGGGCCTTTACTTTCGAGCCGAATTAAGATGGCCACGAGTAAAAAGAGGGGCGATAAAAGTGTGAGGGCAAACAGAGAAAATACAATATCGAACAGCCGTTTGCTTAATGGCGTTTTGTACTGGTATTTTTGCGATACTCTGGGCTTGTTGGTGCGTTTTACCGGATTATTCAGAATAAATTTTATTCTGCGAGAGATGTCTTCAGTTGAAGAGTCTACATCGAAAATTTCAGTAACTCCATCTTTATGCGCCTCTTGAATAATCTGAGGCGTGATTTTATCAAGAATAAAAATAATGGGTATGTTTTTCAGCATATTATCTGCTTTTAGCTTGGTGAGCAAGCCTTTGCAATTAGGGCTGTTGTAACGACCTTTAGCGATAATTACGTCAGCTCCTTTTTTAGATGCTTCAATCCATTGGTAATATTCAAAACCGTTTTCAAACATTAAAACGCGTTCGTTTCTAAACTCTTCTAAGAATTCGTAAACCGTATCGTTTTTGTAGTTGAGAAAGGCTATAATTTTGCTGTTTGGCATTATACAGAGCGGTTGATAATTCTGAAAATGTTATCGATTCTAGCTTCTAGTTCTTCTGGGTTAAAAGGTTTAACCAGATAATCGTCTGCGCCATTTTTTAGGGCTTTGATTTTATCTTGGGTGCTTTCGTTACCAGAGAGCATAATAAGCGGAATGTTTCTGTAAAAACCGCTTGATCTCACTTGTTCTATAAACTCAAAACCGTCAAGTTCTGGCATGTTTAAGTCGGCAATTATTACATCTGGGATGTTGCCTTCTTGCATCCAAGTGAGGGCTTCTTTGCCGTTGTTTTTTTGGGTTACTTCATACTTTTTACCAAAGACGAAATCAAGAATCATTAAGATTGACTTTTCATCATCAACTGCGAGTAGCTTTTTCTTCATGGTTGGCCTTCTTGCGTTTGTAGAACAAAAATTAGTTGGTAGGTATTTCTTCTTAGCAGTCTACAAATTATATAGAATTTTGCTAATAAGCTTTTAAAATTGCTTTAAATCATCAATAACAGAACGAATGATATTGCTTACTGCTTCTGTTTTAGAAAGTAGCGTTTGCGCGTCTTTATTTTCTTTCGTTTGTTGTTCGATTTCAAAGAGGGTTTCGGCTACCTGCTTCATACCCATCATTTTAGCGGGTGATTTTAGCTTATGGGCTAATTTCCCTAGTAGGATCCCGTCTCCCGTTTTTGCGGCATTTTCCAATTCATCTACTTGACTGGGTGTTTTTTCTACATAACTTTTAATCATGTGTTGAACAAAACTTTCGTCATTATTGAGCTGTTTGCGCAATACTTCGAGGTCGTAAAACTGTTTAGGGTTTTCCATGAAGGGGTAGTTAGAGTTCGTTATTCTGCATCATTCGGTAAATGGTAGATTTACCAATGTCGAGTTTTTTCGCCACTTTGATTACGTTGTCATCGTATTTTTCGAGGTACGTTTTTATAATCTTTGTAGTGTATTCTCTCAACGTCATTTCTTTCATCATAATGTCTTGCATTGAATTGGATGAATTGAAAATGATATTACTATCAGAAATTTCGTTGTTATCTGCCATTACACAGGCTAGTTCCATTACAGCTTTTAACTCTCGCACATTACCAGGGAATGGATATTTAAGCAATTTGTTTTTAGCGCTCGAGCCAATAGAAATCATCGGAACTTCATTTTCTTTGCAGTATCCTTTTACAAAGTATTCGGCAATTTGGATAATGTCGTTGCCGCGCTCCCTCAGTGGTGGGAGTTGAATGGGTAAACCCAATAAACGATAGTATAAATCTTCTCTAAAGGTGCCATTTTTTACTTCATCGGCTAGGTTTCTGTGGGTGGCACAAATAACGCGCACATCGATTGGTATGGTTTTGTTGCCCCCAACACGTGTAAGTTCCCGTTCTTGTAAAACGCGTAACAGCTTAGCCTGTAAGCTGATGTCCATTTCGCCAATTTCATCTAAAAACAAGGTTCCACCAGAAGCCTCTTCGAATTTTCCAATTCTTCGAGAACTTGCCCCTGTAAAAGCGCCTTTTTCGTGACCAAATAATTCGCTTTCGATCAATTCTGAAGGAATGGCTGTGATGTTTACAGGAACAAACGGTTTCTTTTTACGACCAGAATTATAGTGAATAGATTTGGCAACCACTTCTTTACCCGTTCCAGTTTCACCGGTGATAGAAACGGTAATTTTACTTTGGCAAGCTTTTTCTACCAAGCTAAAGGTTTTCTTAATAGCTGGGCTGTTACCAACAATGGTATTGCTGAAATCGTATTTTTTACCCACCTCTTCTTGCAGCTGAGAAATCTCGTTTCTTAGCTGTTTATTCTTGCGAATATTGTTGAGAAGATTGAATAATCGATCTCTGGTTTCTTCGTTTTTAACAATGTAATCGTAGGCTCCTTCTTTCAAAAGTTGAACGGCCGTGCTAATATCTTCTTGGCCAGAAATTACAATAACTTGAATGTCTTTATTGTAATCCATGATTTTTTGGAGCACTTGCTCACCATCCATATCAGGAAGGCTATAATCAAGTGTAATTACATCTGGATTTTCGTGGAGGTGATTCAGAAACTCTTTAGCGTTGTAAAACTTTTTTACAGAGTTGTCTTCGTTTAGTTTGAGATTATACTCTAAAAAGTCGCAGTACCATTCATCGTCTTCAACTACGAAAATTTTGAGATTATCTTTTTGAGCCATAGATTAAGGGTGTTTCCGAATTGAGAAAGTGTTTATCAAAAGTATATAATTTTCCCAATATGGGGAATTAATACTTTTTGTAGAGAAACCCCTTGTGCCAATTATTTTATGAGCACTAACTGAGAGCCGCTAAAAGGACAAAAATTCCAAGATCCGCGCATTTCTTCTGCGTGGTTAGGGCATGTTTTAGAGGGCATTAGCGCGCCAATGGGTAAATTGTATTCAAATTTTTCGCCACCTACAAAAACGAGAAAATCATCGTCTTCTAACGGTTCAATAAAGCGCTTGTTTTTATTCGTGTAACCTTTAAAGAGTATAAAATGAATGTTTTCGCCCATGTTGCCGAGCATATTAGAGAGCACTGGTTTTAGCATTCCTAAAACTATTTTAACATCTGCGTTTACTTCATCTTCTGTTAGTGGTTGGTGTTCTTTGCCATCTTTAAAAATGTAAGTAGAATTAAGTACCGCTTCTTTGGGTTGGTAAGTTACGCTACCAAAAGCGCTGATATCTCCATCTGCCACAGCAAAAACAGAAAAATCGTCAAAAAGGGCGATGAATTGCTCTACCTTTTCTGGAGACATGCTTTCTTCGTCTTCAAAAGCTGTTAACCAAAACTCATTCGGAATCCACCAGACGAGACGCATTTTATCGTCATCGTTGCTCATTAACTGAGTTTCTTCTGTTAAGGCGTTGATTTTGCTTTTTTGCGCTTCAGCTATTGAAAAGCACAGTGAAGAGAAGAGCACAGCGAGAAGTACCGGTATCGTTTTCATTCAGTTGAGTTTTTGGTGTTTGTTATTTCATGGCTTCGAAGGCGATTTGCGTTCCTTCCGTTATACCATATTTATCAGAAAAGCCGGCATTTACCTCTAACACATACTGAGCTAACCCTTTCGATGGGATAGAAGCTTGGGAGTAAGGCTCGGTGTTTTTCTGAATTGACTCTACTTCTAATTTGTCGGTAATAAACAGGATATCCAGACTTAAAGGAGTGTTTTTCATCCAGAAAGAACGCGGTTCCATCCGGTTAAAAATAAACAACATGCCTTGGTCTTCTTTCATTACTCGCCTGTCCATTAAGCCTTTGGTGATTTCGTATTGGCTGATAGCAAATTCCAAATCGATGGTTTTAATAGTATCTCCATCGTTAATAAACCAGAGCGCTCCCTCTTTTTGAAACTCGACTACTTCTTTGTTATTCGGTTTCGGTAGCGTTTTCGAAGGCTCATTAGCACCTGGTTTTAATAAAAGCAAAACAAAGGCAGCAAGGGCAACAATGCTTACAATTATGGTGACCTTTTTATTTCTCATTTCTCAGCGTTGAATGTGTTGTTTTCAAGTTGAACATCTGCTACACGCCCGGTGGGGTCGAGGGTTACAGATTGTATTTCTTTTAATTTTCTATCTATTGTAAATACATATTCTGGAGCGGTCCAATTCCAATCGGGTAGCAGGGTATGGGAATTGTTCGTTTTAAATGTTTTTTCGCCCCTCAATATGGCAATAGGGATGTAAAAACGCTCTTTTGACCCATCGGTGTAGTTTACTTCAACTTCAACAGGCATGGGGAAAGTACCGTGATTGGTTAACACAATATCGGTCTGTTTTTTACGCTTTTTTAAATCAGAAACACCGTAATCGATGGTTTTGGTGGTATTTACCCAGTTTTCTAGGTACCAGTCGAGCTCTAAACCGCTCACTTTTTCCATTACGCGCTTAAAATCGTCTGGATCTGGATGTTTAAATTTCCATTGATTAAAGTACTTTTTCATACCAGTAGAGAATACAGAGTCACCCACAATGTAGCTCAACTGATGCAAGAAAACGGCACCTTTTACATAGCTAGAAATGCTGTAAGCAGCATTGGTGTTGAAATGATCTGCGTGCGTAGACATGGGCTCGTGCAAAGGCGATTGGCTAAACCTTCTGTATGTTTTGTAGTAGCCTTCTAACGGATTTTTACTGCCTTCTCTTAAAACAGAATCCATTACAATGTGCTCGGTATACGAAGTAAAACCTTCGTCCATCCAAGGGTATTTCGACTCGTTACTCGCCAAAACGCCATAGTACCAATTGTGAAAAGCTTCGTGAGCAATAAGGCCTAATTTGCCTTTGTAGGAACCGTGCCCAACAATCATGGTGCAAGTCGGGTATTCCATGCCACCATCACCTCCTTGAATTACTGAAAACTCAGGATAAGGATATTCACCAAATTTGGCGCTCATTACCTCGAATAATTCAGCTACTTGAGGTTGAATTTTTTTCCATTGATCGGCAAGTGTATCGGTTTGGTAGAAAAAACGGATAGTGGGGCCACCAACAATTCTGTATTCATCGTGTTGATAATCGGGATCGGCTGCCCAAGCAAAATCGTGAACATTTTCGGCTTTGAAATGCCAAGTTAGTTTTTCGCCATTTACAGGTTCTAACGGAGTATCTGGGTCTTGGTATCCGTGCCCAACAGCTTGTTTGTTTTGAACGGTACCGGTTCCTGCCAATACATAGTTTTTGTCGATATTGATTTTCACATCGAAGGTTCCGAAAACTCCGTGAAACTCTCGCCCGATGTAAGGTGTAGCGTGCCAGCCGTGCTTATCGTATTCTGCCATTTTCGGATACCATTGCGTCATGGTATATTCAATACCTTCTTTATTGTTTCGGCCTGACCTTCTGATTTGCACTGGCACTTGGCTGTGGTAAGAGAGTTCAAAAGATGCGGTGTCTCCCGGTTTTAATGCTTGGCTCAATTGAGCTTCGAGTACGGTTCCTTCTACATGAAACGATAGCGAATCAGCGTTTTGGGTAAGTGATTTTACCTGATGGAACCCGATTTCGTTGGGTTTAAGTTCAGCAATTCTTGAACCCACGCGTTTATCAGGATCTTTGATGTTTCTTGAACGAACATCCATGGCGCTTCCAGGTTGAAAAGCGTTGAAATAGAGGTGAATAAATACTTTTTCTAAGGTGTCTGGCGAGTGGTTAATGTAGGTGATGGTTTGCTGCCCATTGAATTGGTGGTTGGTAATGTCGAAATCAACATCGATTTGATAATGAGCTTCTTGCTGCCAATAGTTGGTTTGAGAAAAGCCTAGAGTGCTGAAAAGCGAGAGAAGAGAAGTGAAAAATAGAATCCGCATAGTTTTTTATTTAACCCTCCGAAAATAGAAAAATGCGTACGGATTAGCCCTTCTTTTTGGTTGTATTCTTTTTGTTTTTAGTAGGAACCGGGTCGTAACCAGAGCCGCCCCACGGATGGCAGCTACTTATTCTTTTCATGGCCAGCCAAGTACCTTTAAATGGTCCCCATTCGCGGATGGCATCTATACTGTATTGACTGCAAGTAGGATGATAGCGGCAACTGGCGCCTAACAAAGGCGAGATTGCCGCTTGATAAAATTTAACGAGAAGAATGAGAACGTTTTCGAGTAAACGCATCTTTTTTAGCTATTTCTTCTCAAAATCTTTGTACAATAAACTGGGCTGAATACCTTGATTGTTTTGGTATTTTCCTGAATGGTATAAATCGTAATCGCCTTCGATGGTGTGGTAGAAAATTTGGCAAATTTCAACTCCAGCGTAAATTCTAATCGGTTGAACACAAAAAATTTCGAGTGTCCAGAAGCCGTTAAAGCCAACATCTCCAAAACCAGCCGTAACGTGAATAAAAAGCCCCAGTCGACCGATAGAAGATCTACCTTCTAACATAGGAACATACTGATTGGTAGACGTTTTTTCGATGGTTCTGCCTAAATACAGTTTGTTAGGTTCTAGCAATAAACCTTCTTCTGGTATGGTTAAAGGAGTAGTAGGGTTTGGATTGCGCATATCTAAGCGCTCGTTGTCGTAGGTAAGTAATTCGTTAGAAAGTCTGAGATTGTAACTGTTGGGATTTAATTGAGATTCGTTAAAAGGCTCAATATGAATGGTTTTACCCATCTGTTTTTTGATCTCTTTTCCTGATAATATCATAAACTAAGTTAAAAGTCGAGCAACGTTTTATTTGTAACGCGCAAATCTAAGTAAATAGGTAGATGGTCGCTGTAACCGCCTAAGTATTTTGGACCTTGATAGGTGCGAAAAAGTTTAGAACCTAAATGGGTGGCATCTTCTTGTAATAGAAATGGAGCAGCAAAAATTCCTGCTTGGTCGTTTTTAACTGCCCAAAGGTTTTCACCCGTTAAGAGTGCTCGGCTAATAATAAATTGATCGAGAATTCCCCATTCGCCAGCGAATTTGTGGGTTCCTGCCGAAAATCGAAGGGGAGCCATCATGTTGTAAAGTTCCTTTTTACCGAGCGATGCTGAATCTAACTTAGCTTTTAAGTGTTTTGTGAGGCTGGCATCTTCGGGTTCATCGTTAAAATCTCCGGTGATTATTATGTTGGCATCGTGTTCAATATTTAGAATTGAATCTACTTTATAGCGCACAATATCAGCTGCTTGTCGCCTTTTTGGGTCGGTAACCATTTGCCCACCGTAACGAGAAGGCCAGTGGTTTACAAAAAGGTGAATTTCTTCTTGGTTGTTGAGCTTTCCTCTAACGTAGAGAATATCTCGGGTAGGACGAGAATCTTCTTCATCGAACACTACGGGAATAAAACGGATATGATTTGGGCTAAATTTTTCTGGGCGGTAGGCGAGGGCAACGTCTATACCTCTGTTATCGGGAGACTCTTTGTGGATTATTTTATAAGGCGTAGCGTTGAGAGCGGTTTTTGAGAAGAGGTCTTGTACTACTTTTTTGTTTTCAACCTCGGCAAGGCAAATTATTTCGAGTGCTTCCCAACCACCTAAAGCGATGAGGGTTTTCGATAGGTTTTGTAATTTCTTTTGGTATTTGTAATTGTTGTAATGATTGGCTCCGTTGGGCGTAAACTCATCGTCTCGTTTTTGGGGATCATCGAAGGTATCGAAGAGGTTTTCTACATTCCAGAAGGCGATGCGCGCATTTTTATTGCCTCGGTGAGAATCGTCAAAATCAGTAAAAAGCGTCTTTATTGAGGTTTCTACTTCTTTTTCTTGTGAAAAGTTGATGAGTGGCAACATGCTCAAGAAAACCAAAAGCAGAATAGAAGTTGATTTTTTCATAGTAATCTTCGAATGGTTCCTTCAAACATAAAAAAAGCCTCGCAAGGAGGCTTTAAGATATGGGTTGAGAAAATGAGCTTTTTAATTGTTGGCCAAGTTTTCTGTCTGGTTGAAAATGTTGGCCGTGAGTGGTTGGGGGTGAAAAGGTGTTGTGTATTGGATGTTGCCTTGTTGGTCACGGTTTAAAATAGTGGCAACTTCGTGCTCGGTTTGGTGAGTAGTGAAAATCCATTTTTGGTTTTCCGTAGAATAGGCGAGGGTTTGTTGTTCGCCTTGGTTTTGACCTGTTAATGCCGTTACGGTAAACTGATTTTGGCTGGCTGTAATTTGGTATTGGTTGCCATCGGTTCCTTCTACAATTTCACTTTCTGTTTCTCCTGGTTTAAGGGCTACAGGATTGGTGCCCGTCCAGAATTCAATAGAATTTAGAATTACGCCATCTAAAAAGAACGAAACCTCGTAAACGGGAACAATGAGCAGTACAATAAATACGAGCTCGTTTACCCATTTATCACCAAAAGATTGATTCCATTGATACACTTTTGAAGTAAGGCTAAAACTGCCGATACAGCTAGTTTGAGTAACGCTTAACATGCCAATAAGCGCTGCTAAGGAGACGATTTTTACTTTTTTCACAGAAGAAATTATTAGTTACTTAAATCTTCGAAGCTGAGGTTAGTGAATTCTTCAGAAATCTCTTTGGTGACTTCTTGATCTTTTTGCGTTTTTAGTTCTATAATTTTTTGAAAAGATTCGGAAAGAGCTTTTCCAAATTTTTCGAAGTCTTCTTTGTATAGAAAGATTTTGTGTTTTTGATAGTGAAAGTTTCCGTCTTCGTCAAACTTCTTTTTGCTTTCGGTAATGGTTAGGTAGTAGTCGTTTTTTTTGGTAGAACGAACATCAAAAAAATAAGTTCTCTTGCCTGCTCTTACCGCGTTTGCATAAATCTCCTCTTGTTCGTTGTAATCATCGTTATTCTCCATCTCAAACTTAATTTTCGTCTACAGTAGTTTATTCAAATAAGGTCAAATTTATGAATTTGAGATTCAGAACCACGATAGAAGTATTAAGCTTTTTCTTCTTCTAAAAGTTGTTGTTGGAATAAATCAAAATAAACACCTTGATTTTCAATGAGTTCTTGATGGTTTCCAGCTTCGCAGATTTTTCCGTCTTCGACAACAATTATTTTATCACAATGTTTTACAGAGCTTACCCGATGAGAAATAATCACGGTGGTTTTGTTTTTCATGATTTCTCTGAAATGGCGAATAATTTTTTCTTCGGTTTCGGTGTCTACAGCGCTTAGAGAATCGTCTAAAATTAAGATATCTGGCTCACGAATAATGGCTCTTGCGATAGAAATTCTTTGTTTTTGACCTCCAGAAAGGGTGATGCCTCGTTCGCCTACTTTGGTGTCGAAACCCTCTTTAAAATCAACAATATTGTGATAAACTTCGGCTTTTTTAGCGGCATCTTCAATTTGTTCTTGGCTTACTTCGTGTTTTTTTACACCAAAAGCAATGTTGTTTTTAATGGTATCGCTAAACAAGAACACTTCTTGGGGCACATAACCAATCGAAGATCGAAGATGACCTAGATGGTGGTCTTTGATAGGCGTACCGTTAATGAGTACGGTTCCTTCTTTAACATCAAAAAGTCTACAAATTAAGTTGGCAATGGTAGATTTACCGCTTCCTGTTTTACCAATAATAGCGAGAGATTGGCCTTGTTGAATGGTAAAACTCAGGTTGTTGAGTGCTTGAATGCCCGAATCGGGATAGGTGAAACTAACGTTTTTGAACTCAATATCGCCTCGAACATTGGTAGGTTGCAAGGCTGTGTTTTGAACTTCAGGTTGCGTGTTTAAAAACTCGTTAATTCTCTCTTGTGATGCAGCCGCACGTTGAGTAAGAGAAGTAACCCAGCCTAATGCGGCAACTGGCCACGTAAGCATATTAACATAGATTACAAACTCAGCAATGTTTCCGGTTGTGATTTCGCCCGCAATGGCTAATTGGCCGCCAATGTAAATGGTAATAATGGTGCTGAGACCAATTAATAAAGTCATTAGAGGCATAAAAAGCGCATTGACTTTCACCAACTCTAGATTGGTGTTTTTGTACGCTTCGGTTTCTTCGTTAAAAATAGATTCGCGCTCTGCATCTCGATTATACGCTTTTAACACGCGAATTCCACTAAAAGCTTCTTGAACAAAATTACTTAAGATAGAAAGTTGACGTTGAACTTTTTCACTTTTTACATTGATAATATTGCTCACATAGTAGATAGAAATGGAAAGCAAAGGCAAGGGGAAAAGCACGTAAATGGTCAATTTCACATTTACGGTAAGCATAGTGGCAATTACCAATACAAATAACACAACTAAGTTGAGCGAATACATAATGGCAGGACCCACATACATTCTTACCCGACTAACGTCTTCGCTAATTCGGTTCATTAAGTCTCCCGTTTTATTCCTTTTGTAGAAGGCTAAACTCAATTCTTGATAATGAGCGAAAATTTCGTTTTTTAAATCAAACTCTATTAAGCGACTCATTATAATTACCGTTTGTCGGGTAAAGAACAAGAACAGTCCTTTTAACAAGGCCATTGCTAAAACGGCTACCCCAAAGAGCAAGAGGGTGAGACTCAATTTTTCGTAGAAATTTTGCTGAAAATCGAAGCCAGCCATAAGTTGGTGTTGTACAACGGTTTGCTCAACAATATCGAAAGCGAAGCGAATCAGCTGTGCTGGAAAAATGGCGAAAAGGTTAGAGATGGTGATAAACAGCACTCCAAAGAGCAATCTCCACTTGTATTTTATTAAATATTTATTCAGGTGTTTTAAAGCGCCCATCAAACGTTCAATTCAGTAATACTAACTCGCTTATTTTGTCTAATTTTGCAGCCGCTAAGCGAAAAGCGAAATCTGAATGCAAACCTACGACTAATGGAAGGTTTAAGCTACAACGCAACAATTTGATTTTGGTTTTTTAATAGCGAACCACTTCACTGAAAGGTGATTTAGAGAGTATAGTTTTAATCAAGCATTTAGCGAGTTAGTTAGGGTTCACAGCATGCAGGGTATTCTGAATAGAAGATATTTACGTGTAAAAGTTTTTCAAGCCATTTATGCGTATTCTCAATCGAACAACGATTTAATTGTTGGTGAGAAGAACATGTTAAAAAGTATTAACGACATTTACGATTTGTATCTGTATCAGTTGGCGCTAATTACAGAGGTGGTAGAAATGGCCAGAAGAACCATAGATCACAATAAATCGAAGCGATTAGCCACCGAAGAAGATCTTAATCCGAATACTAAATTTGTTGATAATCAAGTAATTCACATGCTTGAAAACAACGAAGAATTCAAACGAGAAATCGAAAAACGCAAGATCAATTGGGCACTTGAAAGTGACAATGTGAAGAAGCTTTGGAAAAAGATTCAAGCATCAGACGAGTACCTAAATTACATGCAGTCTTCAAAAAAATCGTTTAAAGACGATAAAGACATTATTTCGAGATTGTATCGTTTGCACATTGCAGAATTTGAATCGTTGCATCACTTTTTAGAAGATCGAAGCATCTACTGGATGGATGACTTAAGTATTGTAGCTCAAAATGTGGTGAAAACCATTAACGGACTAACATACAGCGAAAATCCAGATAAAAATATCTTGCCTAGGTTGTTTAAAGATCCGCAAGACGATACCGGATTTATTCGCGAATTATACCGCAAAACCATCTTAAAGAATGAAGAATTAAGCCAACGAATAGAGCAACGTACCAAAAATTGGGAAGTAGATCGAATAGTTCGTTTAGACGTAATTCTTATGAAAATGGCACTTGCCGAACTTCTTTATTTTAAGACCATTCCGGTAAAAGTTACCCTCAACGAATACATCGAATTAGCCAAATCTTACAGTACTCCACAGAGTAAAAATTTCGTAAACGGAATTTTAGATAAAATGGTGAACGACCTACAGAAATCGGGTGAGATTGTAAAAACAGGAAGAGGTTTAATTAATTAATAATTTGAATATGCGCATTTTAACTATTGCTTTTTGTGTAGTAGGATCCGTATTGCTTTCTCAATGCACATCTTCTACAACTGATAATGTAACTACCGATATTGTAAAAAATCCGAAAACAGCGAGCGGAGCGGTAGATAGTCAGAAATTTCCATTGATGAAATTTGATACGGTGGTTCAAGATTTTGGAACCATCACACAAGGTGAATCGGTTACCAAAGTGTTTAAATTCACCAATACGGGAGAGGCCGATTTAATCATTACTTCAGCACGCGGAACCTGTGGATGTACGGTTCCTACTTTCCCGAGAAAACCAATTGCACCGGATGGAAAAGGAGAAATCGAAGTGGTTTTTAACTCAGAAAATAAGGCGGGAACGCAGCACAAAAACGTTTACATTATTGCCAATACTCCAGAGGCAAAAAATACAATTACCATTCGTGGTAAAGTTTTAACACCAGCAAATAACTAGAATTTATGAATACAATGGATTTATTGTTAATGGCTCCTACAGAAGGTGGCGGAGGTTTAGGAAGTTTTATTCCTTTACTTTTAATCATGGTTGTTTTTTACTTCTTTATGATTCGCCCTCAAATGAAAAAGGCAAAAGAAGCGAAGAAGTTTCGTGAAGACATCAAAAAAGGTGACAACGTTGTTACAGTAGGCGGCTTACACGGTAAAATCACCGATTTAAGAGAAACCACTGCAATTATCGAAACAGAAAGTAAAACCAAGTTGAAAATTGAGCGTTCGGCTATCTCTCCTGAGTATACTCAAGGAACAGGAACTTCTGAATTGGCTCAAGGCAACACCAAGAAATAATTTAACTTTCGGCTGATGAAGCGTACAGCCGTTTTAATACTAAGAGAATTACGGAGGCTGCGGTTATCTACTAACCGGAAGACCTCCGTTTTTGTTATTTGTCTACTGCTAGCTAGTGGTTTTTGGTTGCTAAATGCACTCACCAAAACCTATATGATTAACGTGGCCGTTCCGTTAAAATACCACAGCTTGCCAGAAGATCGCATTGTAATTAATGCACTCCCTCCGTTATTGAGCATTACCATTGAAGGCGATGGTTTTAGTCTTATAGGTTTAAACGAGAAAGAAGATTTCGATACGCAATATGTGAATATTCGAAGTGGTAAGTGGATAGACGATACCGGAAGAGCAAGCGGATTTATTAGTACCCAGGCCATTAAAGAAACCATTACTCGTGATTACTCAGGACAAATTAAGGTGCTCGATGTGGCCATCGATAGTATTTACATCGCTACCGATCAGTTAGAAAAGAAAGAGTTGCCTGTGCAAGCAAGATTGCATAACCAAGTACCAGAAGGAAAAGTATTTGTTGACCTTCCCAAGGTTTCCCCTTCTTCGGTGTTAGTGTTTGGTCCGGCAGAAGTGCTTAAAAATCTCAACGAAATTGCACTCGACTCTATTCAGTTAAAAGATAAATCAGGAGCTCAATATTTTAACTTGCCTTTGCGTTTGCCGCATCCTTTGTTGAACTCAGAGCAAAAGAAGATAGAGCTAGAGTTTCAGCTCGAAGAACTTACAGAAGCCACTATAAATGTGCCCATTCATGTGGTTCAAAATGTAGATTCTATAGAAGTAAGCATTTTTCCTACCTCTACAGAAGTAAAGTGTAAGGTGGGTTTAACTCGGTTCGATCAGCTTTCTTCAGCAGATTTTAAAGCCATTGTGAAAGCATCTGAAGTTAAAAATCGTCCGGCTCGCTTAAATGTTTACGTTGAAAGTCTCAATAAACGCGTAGATTTTCAGACCAACTCTCCACAGCGGGTAGATTACATTATTAGAAAACTATGATTCAAGTAGGAATAACGGGTGGTATTGGCAGCGGAAAAACCACTGTTTGTAACATCTTTAAAGAATTAGGCGTGCCCATCTATTTTGCCGATCAACGCGCTAAAGATTTGTACATCGAAAATGCCGATGTAAAAAAGAAAGTAATTGAGTTGTTAGGGGAAGGATCCTATACCACCTCGGGTGAAGTAAACAAAGCATTTATTGCACAACATGTATTTCAAGATAAAACCCAATTAACAGCCCTTAATGCGATTATTCATCCAGCGGTACGAACCGATTATGAACACTGGTGTAAAAACCAAACAGCAGCGTATGTGTTACGCGAAGCAGCCATTTTAATTGAATCGGGAGCCTACCAAACATGCGATAAAATTATTGTTGTCACCGCTCCTGAAGCGTTGAGAATAGAACGTGTTGTTCAACGAGATCAAACTTCTGAACAGGAGGTCAAAAACCGCATTATGCATCAATTAACAGATATTGAGCGATTAGAATACGCAGATTTTGAAATTATCAACGATGGTGAACAAAGCCTAGTGAAGCAAGTATTAGCCATTCACCAAGCGCTCGTGAACGAAGCGTAAAACCTTCTCTAACTTTTCAAATTTCAGCTTTCTATGAAAATTTTCACCGCAGACCAAATTCGAAAGGCCGATCAATTTACGATTGAAAACGAACCCATTCAATCAATTGATTTAATGGAAAGAGCGGCTTTTCATCTTTTCCAGAGAATTGTTGAAATTGTTTCTGAAAAGGTTCCAGTGATTATTTTTTGTGGAGTTGGGAACAATGGTGGAGACGGGTTGGTGTTAGCTCGATTATTAATTGAGAAAGGAGTTGATGTTCGCGTGTATGTTGTGCGGTTTAGCGATAAAAGTAGCGTAGATTTCAACACCAATTTCGATCGACTAAAAGCCTTAAAAGATGAGGTAATCAATGAAATTAACTCTGTTGATGATTTTCCCAGATTGGAGAACCACCCAGTGGTAGTGGATGCTATTTTTGGTTCTGGTTTAAGTCGAAAAGTAGAAGGAATGGCTGCAGAAGTTATTGAAGAAATCAATAAAATCAATAAAATCAATGGCTTCGTAATTTCGGTAGATGTTCCATCGGGTTTGTTTTGTGAGAATAACCAAGGCAACGATGGAGCTATCTTAGAAGCACAATTAACCCTCACTTTTCAGTATCCTAAATTGGCGTTCTTCTTTCACGAAAATGCTCGATATGTGGGAGATTTCGAGGTGATTAATATTGGGTTGTTGCCAGAGTTTGAAGTGAAAGAACCTTCTGCCTATCATTTTGTAACTCCTCCTTTAATTCAAGGAATTTACCGAAAAAGAAGAAAGTTTTCGCACAAAGGAACTTTCGGACATGCCTTATTATTGGCCGGTAGCGAGGACAAAGTAGGAGCCGCTATTCTTGCTGCAAATAGTTGTTTAAAATCGGGTGTTGGTTTACTCACCGTAGGAACCCCGAAGGTAGGATACGTGCCCCTTCAGACTGCTGTGCCAGAAGCGATGTGCATCACTTTGGGGGAAACGGTTTTAACGGAAACTCCTGATATAAAATCTTTCAAAACAGTGGCAATCGGTCCTGGAATAGGAACCGATGATCGTACTGCGCATCTTTTGAAAATGATGATTCAGAATGTAGGAAATCCGATGGTAATTGATGCCGATGCGCTCAATATTCTGGCAGAGAATACAACTTGGCTCAACTTTTTGCCAACGGGAAGTATCTTAACTCCTCATCCTGGTGAATTGGCGAGATTTAGTGGTAGAGTAGAATTAGGTTGGGATCGGTTAGAAGTAGCTAAAGACATGGCCGTACGCTATAGAGTTTATTTAATCGTAAAAGGTGCTAATACCCAAATTGTTTGTCCTGACGGTAATGTGTTTTTTAACAGTACAGGAAATCCGGGAATGGCCACGGGTGGCAGCGGAGACGTGCTTACAGGTTTGCTCGCTGGTTTATTAGCACAAGGTTATCCACCAAAACAAGCCGCTATTCTGGGAGTGTTTTTACACGGTCGATCAGGTGATTTAGCTGCGGAAAGTTTATCTGAAGAAGCAATTACGGCAAAAGACATTATCGGGTTCCTACCGAAAGCGTGGAAATCGATTTAGCCAAAGAAAATATAGGCGATTACAATAGCCGAAATAATTCCAATTGCATCAGCAATTAATCCTGCAGTAACAGTGTAGCGCGTTTTGCGGATGTTTACAGCTCCGTAATAAACGGCCAATGTGTAAAAAGTGGTTTCGGTAGAGCCTTGAAAAACCGCTGAAAGTCGGGCTACAAAACTATCAACACCAAAATTATTAATAGATTCTACCATCATAGCACGAGCACCAGAACCACTAAACGGTTTCATAAAAGCGGTAGGTAAAGCTTCTACAAATCGGGTGTCTTCTAAAAACTGACTAGCTCCGAAACGTACGCCACTCATTAGAATTTCGAATGCCCCAGAAGCTCTGAAAACACCTATGGCCACTAGCATTCCTACTAAATAGGGAATGATTTTAACTCCAATGTAAAAGCCTTCTTTGGCTCCTTCGATAAAACTTTCGTAGACGTTTTTTTTGCTTCGAAATGCCAAAACAATAAATCCTACAATGGCCAACATAAGAATGCTATTACCTACTACTAAACTTATTTTTTCGACATTTTCTTGAGGAATTGAGGTGAAATAATACAAAAGACCCATTATAACGGCTGTTAAACCACCTAAATAGAGCAAAATAGTACGGTTAAATAAGTTGATTTTCTGATAAATGGAAACGGTGATTAACCCGCCAATAGTGGCAAAAAACGTAGCAAACAAAATCGGCAAAAACACTTCTGATGGAGAAGAAGACTCTGCGCGTAAAGCCATTACACTCACAGGAATAAGGGTAAGGCCAGAAGTATTTAAGACCAAAAACATAATCATGGCATTGCTTGCAGTCTCTTTTTCGGCATTGACTTTTTGCAATTCTTCCATGGCTTTTAAACCGAAAGGTGTAGCAGCGTTGTCTAGACCTAACATGTTAGCCGAAAAATTCATGAGCATAGCGCTCATGGCTGGGTGATTCTTCGGAAGTTGAGGAAATAACTTTTGAAACAGCGGACTCACCCAGCGAGACAGCACCGCCACCGCACCGCCATCTTCGCCCACTTTCATAATGCCTAGCCAAAACGTCATTACGCCAATCAAGGTTAATACAATACTTATTGAAGTTTCGGCCATCGAAAACGTGCTATCTACTAAGTCTTTAAACACATATAAATCGGCTTCTGTAAACGTGAGGTTGAATGCATCTTGTAACTGATGCCTAAATAAATAGCCCACCGTTCGCAGTAAGGCAATAACAAAGCCGATTACAAAAAGCGCTACAAAAACATAGTTCAATGCCATAGTTCGAAAATAGAAGAATAATCTAAGTTATAGAAGAGGCGAGAGAAGGCGTTATCAATAGTAAGTTAACATCTAGGTTGCAATTTTCTATTATAGGTTCAGTACTTTTACCCAATTATCTAATTGTTCGCTGGTATGAAGAGTGTATTGTTGGTTACTTGTTTGGTATTCAATGTTTTATTGCTGCAAGCTCAAAAGCCTAAATTGGTAGTGGGTATTGTGGTAGATCAAATGAGAACAGATTACTTAATTCGGTATAAAAATCATTTTAGCGAAAATGGATTTAACCGTTTTTTACAACAAGGTACATGGTGTAAAAATGTGCACTATAATTACACGCCCACCTACACAGGTCCCGGACACGCTAGTATTTATACAGGAACCACACCGCTTCATCATGGTATTATTGCCAACGATTGGCACGATAGAAAATTGAACGAAAGTGTGTATTGTGTTCAAGACGATAGTGTAAACTCTGTAGGAACCACTTCCAAGTATGGAAAAATGGCTCCTACCCGTTTATTGGCCACCACGATTACAGATCAATTACGGATTCAGTCTCAATTTAGTAGCAAAGTGGTAGGTGTGGCCATCAAAGACCGTGGGTCTATCTTGCCTGCTGGTCACAACCCAAACGGAGCATATTGGTACGATAAATCGACAGGTCACTTTATAACTTCAGATTACTATACCCAAGAATTGCCAAAATGGGCAAAAGCGTATAACCGAAAAAATCGTGCAGATGAGTTACTGAATGAAACGTGGGATTTTTTACTCCAAGAAAATCAATACACTGAAAGTGAGGGCGATGCCCAACCGTATGAAATGGTGTTTAAAGGAAATGAAAACTCAAGTTTTCCATATAATTTGAAAGAATTACGTGAAAATAATGGAAATTTTGGTTTACTACCGAGCACGCCATTTGGCAATACCCTCACCACAGAATTTGCTATGGCAGCCATTGAGGGGGAAGAGCTAGGAAAAGACAACCACCTTGACTTTTTAGCCCTTAGCTATTCTTCTCCAGATTATATAGGCCATGCTTTTGGGCCTCAATCGAAAGAAGTAGAAGACTGTTACATTCGCTTAGACAGAGAGCTTGAACAGCTTTTTGAGTTCTTAGATAAAACAGTTGGAAAAGACGAGTATGTTGTTTTTTTAACAGCAGATCATTCAGCCGCAGAGCCAGTTGGCTTTATGCAAAAGCACCAAATGCCAGCTGGGTTTTACCATGGAAAAACCATTATCAACAAGGTAAACACGGCTCTTTTAGCACAATTTGAAACAGAAGAATTGATTCAATCTTTTTCTAACGATCAAATCTTTCTGAACCACGAAAAAATGAATCAACTCGGCATCGATCGAGAAGAACTAGAAAATACCATTGTTCAATCTATCGAATCTAATGATGGGGTGGTAAAGGTTTTTACCCAAGCAGAATTGCTACATACTGCTACAAACGATAGAATTATTCAATCACTTCAACGCGGAATCCACTTAAGGAGGTCGGGAGATTTAATTGTACTCTTCGAATCTGGGTGGATGCACCAACTTCGCTATGCTACCACACACGGAACAGGATATACTTACGATACCCACGTTCCTTTATTATGGGTGGGGCAGGGCGTTCGTCACCAACAAATTTATACCCCGTATGCAATAACAGATATCGCTTACACGCTGGCCATGATGTTCGATCTTACACTCCCAAGTGCAGCAGTTGGCCAACCTATTTTACAATTACTCGACTAAAACTCTATTTCACCCAATCCTTGGCGAATAATCTCTGGGTCATCGCCAGTGCAATCTACAATGGTAGAAGCAATGTTGTTTCCATAGCCACCATCAATCACGAGGTCTACCTTGTCTTTAAAATTCTCGTAAATCATAGAAGGGTCGGTGGTGTACTCAAGAATTTCATCATCGTCAATAACCGAGGTGGTAACAATTGGGCTGCCTAACAAACGCACTATTTCTGTAGGAACCGGATGATCAGGAATTCGAATACCCACTTCTTTTTTCTTTGACTTATTGAAGATTTTAGGAACCTTCGTATTCGCTGTTAAGATGAAAGTAAAGGGGCCTGGAAGTGATTTTTTAATGAGCCTAAAAAGCGTGTTAGAAATCGGTTTGGTGTAATCTGCCAAATGACTTAAATCATGAAAAATCATAGCAAACTTGGCATCTTCTAGCTTGATGTTTTTCAGTTTAGCCACTTTTTCAAGCGCTCGCTTATTGTTTATATCACAACCTAAACCGTAAACCGTATCGGTAGGATAAATAATAACGCCACCCTCTTTTAAACAGTTAATAACGGGTTCCAGCTCTTTTGGGTTAAACTGATTGGTATTTATTCGAATGTATTGTGCAGACATATACCAAAGTTAGCCATTTACCAGATGATGACCACTTTTTTTAAGTTTTACCAATGGCTCAGTTTTTAGAGAAAATGGCACAAAAAAAGACCTGAAGGATGAGCAACAGGTCTTTTAATATAGAATAGTAATCTAGCGTTTAGCTATTTCCTTTTTTATAATCTGCTAAGAATTTTTCTAAACCGATGTCGGTTAAAGGATGCTTCAACAAACCAGTAATTGAGCTCAAAGGCCCCGTCATTACATCAGACCCTGCTTCAGCACATTGCATTACATGCATGGTATGACGAACAGATGCTGCCAAGATTTGCGTTTCGAAAAAGTAGTTATCGTAAATCAAACGAATTTGGCGAATTAAATCCATTCCATCTGTTGAAATATCATCTAATCTACCAATAAAGGGAGAAACGAAAGTAGCTCCTGCTTTGGCAGCTAACAAAGCTTGACCAGCAGAAAATACCAAGGTACAGTTGGTAGCAATTCCTTTTTCAGAAAAGTACTTAAGAGCTTTAACTCCGTCTTTAATCATTGGAATTTTCACTACAATATTTTCATGAAGATCAGCTAACCTTTCGCCTTCTTTCACCATACCTTCAAAGTCGGTAGAGATCACTTCAGCGCTTACTGGGCCGTCTACAATGTTGCAGATTTTAACATAGTGATCAAGAATGTTTTGTTCACCGGTAATTCCTTCTTTGGCCATAAGAGAAGGGTTGGTTGTAACACCATCTAAAACACCTAGTTCAGCGGCTTCTTTAATTTGCTCAAGATTCGCTGTGTCAATAAAAAACTTCATAAAGCTATAGTTAAATTCTTGTGCAAAGGTATTCAGCAACGCACAATAAACAACCCTGTTAAAAGTGCTAAATGCGTTTATCTGTATAAATTGAGTGAACCTTTAAAAGTTTGTCCGTTTACTTCAAATAAGTAGAAATATACCCCATTTGGAGCTTCGTCTCCACCAAAGAAACGGCCGTCCCAGCTGTGAATGTTTCCGCTCGATTGAAACACCAATTGTCCCCAGCGATTATACACCGAAATATCGGTACATTCTTTTAATCGATTGTCTAGATCAATTTCGAAAAAGTCGTTTACTCCATCTCCGTTCGGAGTAAATACATTCGGTATTACATAAGAGAACTCTTCTTCGAAAGTAGAAGCTACATCGGTAATGGTAATTTCAGTAGAACATCCATCGGTGTTGTTTGCCACTAATTGTACAGTAAAGGGTTGGCTATACGGTAAACTCAACGTAGGATCCGATTCCGTGCTGAATTCAGACCCATTGTACAACCAAGAATATGCGGTTGCATCGGTGCTTGTATTCAAGAACTCAATTTCGATGTTGTCGCAAGTTGGGTAAATGGAATATGTAAAGCCTGCTTGCGCTAAATCAAGCACGGTTAAGTTAAACTGTGCCGTATCAATACAGCCTAATTGGTCAATGGCGGTTACTGTATAAATGGTAGATACAGAAGGGGATGCAAGAGTGGTGTTGCTCGTGGTATCGGAAAGACCTGCAGTGGGAAACCATGTATACAACAACGGACCCACACCTTGCTCTGTGCTGAAACTCAACGGAATGTTTTGACCATCACAAAAGCTCGTATCTGGGCTATGGCCCGTAGTTCTAAACACTTCTACATGTATGCTGTCACTATCGTTACAACCAATAGAATCTTCTACATAAACATAAAAGGTAGTTGTGGTATCAATAGTTGCAGTAGGAGCATCAATGGTATCAAAGTCGAGAAACTGTCCACCACTCCATTGGTAAACATCGCCCGTTAGCGCGGTCGGGTTCCCACCGATAAGCACAGGAGAGTTTTTACACGCAGGAATGGTATCTGAAAGTATAATCTCTAAAGGAGCTTGCACCTGAATGAGTACATTCGAAGTGTCTGAACACCCACTGTTAGAAACCACAATCAACTGAAAATTCGTGGTAGTATCTGGAAATGCAATAGGGTTAGCGATGCTATCTTGGGTTAGCCATGTTTCGTTTGACCAATCGTAAAAATCACCACCCGTTACCGAAAATTGAATAGAATCAGCATCACAGATGATGGTGTCTGTAGGCGTAACGGAATATACGGGTGGATCGAGTACGGTGATATCTACGGTATCTGCACCTCTACAAGTATCCATTTCGGTGAGAACAATGTATTGCGTATTAGCAATCGGGAACGCCAACGGATTGCCTAGCGTGTCAAAATCTAAAGAAGCATTCGGGCTCCACAGATACGTAATATCGGGCCCTGGTGAAGTAGGGTTTCCGCCCAGCATCAGGGTATCGCCCCTACAGATATTCGTGTCGATTCCGGCAAAAGTGGGAATTTCACCTTCTACCACAATCTGAAGTGTATCTGTGGTTATACAACCATTGGTATCTGTAATTGTAATGCTATAGGTAGTGGTGGTAGCTGGGTTAAATTGCGGGTTAGGAATATTCGGATTGCTAATACCGGGTAGGTTAGACCATTGATAAGTGTCGCCACCTTGAGCGGTAATTTCTTTGGTAAAACCCGGACAAATAAAATCTTGTTCTGGTAAACCTGATTCGGGAAGTGAGTTAACGGTTACGCTCACTGTATCAAAGGCTATACAACCATTTGCGGTATCGTCTACTTGCAAAATATAGCTAATGTCTTGATCGGGCCAAACATTGGGATTGGCGGTATTTACGTCAGAAATAGCTGTATTCGGGCTCCAGGTAATCACGCTATTGGCGGTTCCTACTGGAGAGGCACCTATAGCAACGGTATCTCCAATACAAATGGTAGGATCCGTTCCAGCATCTGCAAAAATTGAATGAATGGTTATGTTTTGAGTTACAGGAGCAGCATCGCAACCGAATTGACTGGTTCCTACTACAGTAATACTACCAGGATTGTTACCATTCCAGAGCACTCTAGCACCTGTAGAATCTACTGGTGATAGCAAAACGCCTTGATTTACTTGCCATTGGTAGGTAGAACCAGGTTCTGTGGTAAGCGTATAAATTCCTGTATCGCCTTGGCAAAAAACACTGTCGCCAGTAAATTCTGGTTCGTCAAATTCTCTCACAAAAAGCGAGAAAGTTTGAATGTTGGTTTTTGGAGGGCAACCTTGGTCGGTAACCGTTACATTGAATAAATACGGTTGATTGCTGGCTTGGGCGCAGGTACTATTCCAACAAACTTGAGTAGACACTTGACCCACACCGGTGGTAGGTTGCGTAATAGTGGCGGGGTTGTTCGCTAAATTGAAAAGACCACCAGAAGCTTGCAATTCTATGGTGTCACCATCAGGATCTTCAAAATCTAAGTTGAAGCAAATATTATCGCCTGCTTCAATTTCGTAAATCGTGGGGGAAATGGCATTTGAAGGCAAGTTAGAAATGTCTTGTTGAGGATTGTCGTTAGGAGGGCAGTTAACTGCTAATAACTGAATATTTCTTCTCGAGACAGATAATAATTGTCCGTTTCGGTATTCTTTAATTTCTACTGCGGCTGCGTAATTACCCGCCATTGTTGCCGCGAAAAATGTGATTCCTGTTTGGCTATCGATTACACTGTAGCCACCAGCTCCAAAAATATCGGGAGTTGAAAAACCGGTTTCCCATGTTATTTCAGGAATTGGATAAGTATACGGGTTAAAATTCGGAGCATTGTAATCTGCCGCCACGTTGGTAACATCGTTCGTCATACCATCGTGAGGAGTTTCTAGCGAAAAAACGAGTGAATCTCCATCTGGGTCGGTGGCAGAATTAGAAAGCGTAATGGTATCGCCAATACAAATGTAAGCCACAAGTGTATCGGTAAATTGAGGGGTGTTATTGGGAACTACCGTTCCACCACTGGCCGGAATATATGTATGGTAAGTAAGCGATTCGTCTAGGGAGTTGGTTACGTTTACAATTCCGCCCGGTCTGCAACAACGATCGTACACTATGTGATACCCTTCTGCCGTGTTTCTTGGTAATGAAATTTCACCCGAATATTCAACTAAATAGATACAGTTGGTAACTCCGAAATTACAGTTGTTGGGTAAGTTCGGTTCCACTCGGTTAGAATCGGTAAGGTCTAATTCTAAATTTCCTAACGCTCCGGGCCCTAAGTTGGTTAAGCTGTTACTGTTAAGTGTTCCCGAGTAAATACCAACGTTGATAGGGTCTTCTGGGAAACCCGTTCCCCAAAAAGGGGAGTTACAATCGTTATAGCCTTGAAAAACTATACGGTATAAATTGTTGGCGGGGTTATTCGGGTCTTGGCCCAAATCTATGTAGCCGATGTTTCCTCCAATTAAGTGTGTAGCGAAGGTAGGAACCGCTGAACCAATAACCAGAAGAAGTAAAAGAAGTAAACGCTTCATCATAGAAATACAACTAAATTATACGCTAGGTTTATTACATAGACGTACAAGTTAGGAATATCGTTTGTTCTAATAGAGCGGAAACGTTTACTATTCGAACGATTTACGTGTTCTTTTTAACTTTTTCTCTTCTTTGCTTTTCTGAGAGCAGCAATTTAAGCTCTTGTCCCATCTGACCAGCCACTGCTGTATTCTCTTCAACCCTTCTAATTAAATAAGGTACGGCATCTCTAATAGGGCCGTAGGGAAGGTATTTGGTTACATTGAAACCAGCAAAACTCAAGTTATAGCTGATGTGATCACTCATACCAAAAAGCTGAGAGAAATAGATAGAAGGGTGGTTTTGCTCAATTCTTTGCTCATGCATCATGTGCACTAATTTCATGCAAGAATCTTCGTTGTGCGTTCCACAAACAAATTCGATTCTATCTAGATGCTCAAGAGCAATTTCCAGAGCAGAATTAAAATCGTTGTCGGTAGCTTCTTTGTTAGGTTGTATAGGATCTTTGTACCCGTTGTCTTCTGCGCGTTTACGCTCTTTTTCCATGTAGGCACCGCGCACAAATTTGGCTCCTAACTTAAAGTTTTCACGCTCGGCTAAAGACAATAATCTTTTCAGGTAGTCAATGCGATCCCACCGATAAAATTGAAAGGTGGTAAATACGTAAGCCTTCTTTTTGTTGTAGCGCGACATCATGGTTTCGGTAAGCCGATCGATAGCATCTTGAATCCAAGATTCTTCTGCATCTATGTAGATGGGCACATCGTGTTTTTCGGCAGAACCACAAATTAAGTTGAGCCTTCTTACCACATTGGCATACTCTTTCTTTTCTTCCATTGAAAGGTCGTCACCTTTAGCTACTTTTTCAAGAATAGAGTGCCTAGCAATGGCAGAAACTTTCATACAACAAACAGGAATATCTTTGTTTTTGCTGGCGTTTTTTACCAACACTAACAATTCATCGCTGGCTTTATCAAATGACTCTTCGTCTTCTTGTCCTTCTACCGATAGGTCGAGAATAGCACCAATGTGAGATTGACCTAAGCGCTTAATTTTCGGTTCACAATCTTCGATAGAAACACCTCCGCAAAACTGCCTAAAAACGGTTCCTTTAATAATCCCTTCAATCGGAAGTCGCATTTTCAACGCCAACAGCGTTAAAGAGGTTCCCATTTTTACCAGAGCAGGTTGACCCATCAACTTAAACATAAAAATGGAAAAGTTGAGGTCTTGGTCTGTTTTGCTTTCAAAAGCCACTGCTGTATCGTCAAAAGATACAAACGATTCAGACGGAGGAGTATCCTGATTCATTTACCGTTTTAATTCACTGATTAAACAATAGTTTGCCGCGTTTGCCGAGCATTCAATTCATAAAAAATCGTGCGAATATATACCAAAGATTCACAGATTAGTTTAAAATCATAGCGTCAAGTGTTTCAACACTCACTGCGTGGTAGTTTTCGCGAGAAGCTTCATAAATTTTCTTCGCTTTTTCTTTGGTAGAATCCGCTTTTATCAAGGCCTTATAAATCGGCACAAGAAATTTACGTCTACCCACTGAGTTTAAAAACTCGGCCACTTTTTTATCTGCTGGTGCATATTCATGATGAATGGTATGCATAAACCACGCAGCTAAAATTTCACTGTTTCCAGATTCTGTAAAACCAAAAGCATTGTCTAACTCAGCTAAACGGTTCGAAGAAATGGTATCTGGTAATTCACGTAAGAAATACAACCACTCATGCGAACTCCAGTTTTCAGTATCAATTTCTTCTGGACTAAAAGCGCCATCTGTCCATGCCTTTAAAGAAGAACTCACTTTTTGAAATCTCTTCGAAACCACCTTTGGGCAATTGCTAGGTAAACCCCCTTGGTATACCCATTGTTCAATTTTTAATTTCTCTTGTAAAGTAGAGTCACTCGCCAGCAAGTTGGTATCTAGGTAGTCTAAAAACTCTTCGGTAATCATGGTTTGAAAAGCATTTTCGCTGAAATACTTGCGTAAAAAGGTGTCGAATTCACCTCTACCCATGTTTTCTTCAATCATTCGTAAGAAAAAGTATCCTTTTTCGTAGGCGATATCGGTCATTCCATCGTCTGGATTTCTACCTTCTAATTCAATTTTAAGACGGGTATCTTCTCTTGGTAAATCGGCCAGATCTTCTTGTAAATCTTGGTAGCCTAAAACAGCCAACATATCGGCATATTCAGCACCGTAAAGCGATTCCATAATTCTTCTTTCGAAGTACACGGTAAAACCTTCGTTGAGCCAGAAATCGTTCCAAGTAGCGTTGGTTACCAAGTTTCCAGACCAACTGTGTGCCAATTCGTGTGCTACCAGAGCGGTTAAACTTCTATCGCCAGCAATAATGGTAGGCGTAGCAAAGGTTAAGCGCGGATTTTCCATTCCACCAAACGGAAAAGAAGGAGGAAGCACAATTAAATCGTAACGTTCCCAAGCGTAAGGTCCGTACAATTCTTCGGCAGCGGCCAGCATGCTTCCCATGTCAGCAAATTCGTAAGCAGCCGCTTCAATAACGCTAGGTTCTGCGTAAACGCCCGTTCTTTCGTCAATGGTTTTAAATTCCACATCGCCAACAGAAAGCGCCATTAAATAAGCAGGTATGGGTTGGTTCATTTCGAAAGTATACACTCCAGAATCGTTGCGTTCTACGGGGTTTTTAGCACTCATTAGAGCAATTAAATCGGTAGGAACACGAACTTCAGCGTTATAGGTATATCGAATACCTGGGCTGTCTTGACTTGGAATCCAAGTACGGGCTAGAATAGCTTGTGATTGACTGTATAAAAACGGGTGTTCTTTACCCGCTGTTTGTGCCGGATTAAGCCATTGCAACGCTTTAGCTCCAGGCGTTGTAGCATATTGAATAGCTATTTTTTTGGTTTCTTCAGAGATGGTAACAGTTAACGGCTGACCTAAAAAGGCTACAGTATCGCCTATGGTATAGGTGAGTTCAGCCCCGTTCTGGTCTTTTACTGATTCGATTAGCAAACCATCGGTATCGAAGACAATTGACTTGGCAGTATCGTTTTTTTCGATGGTCCATGTGGCGGTTCCATCAATGGTTTTAGAGTCGAAATTTACATTCGCTTTCCAATCTAGATGCGTAACTTTTGCCAATTGCGGTTGAGCAAATGAATGTACATCTTGGCGTAAATCTTTGGTGATTTCTTCTACCTTTTTTTTCTTGGTTTTAGAAGATGAGCAGCCTACAGAAAAGGCCAACACAAGTAGTAAAACAAAATAGCGCATGCTTCGAATTTTTCAAGTTTGGTGGTCGAAAATACGATTTACAAAATGAACATTTGGTATGAGAAGAAAACTGACAATTATCAGCCGCATAATCGTCTAGGTATCGAATGGGTTAAAAGTGATCTGTGTAGCGGTTTTTAGCTCAAAATGGATGAGAAATTAGGTAGTTTTTAGGAACGGGTTCCTACCGATAAAAACTGATATAAGTCATTATTGCAAATGATAGCCCTCATTGGGCAACCGGTTAAATCAGAAGATTTTTGTTGCATGTATTGGGAGAAGAAAACACACGAACAGATAAAACAACGCGTTTTTGATGCACTTGCGCAAAACGAAAATTACGCGAGCGAGGCTATTTTAGGTATTCCGGGAACGTATTTAGATACGGAAGAATTTCACCACGATGCGCCCTTCTTAAAAGATGCCCCTTACTTAAGTGCGTTGGTGGCCAATCCGAATCATATTGGATGTCACACCCTAAATAAAGAGAAGAGTGAAGCTATTTTTAGAGGCACTCAGAAAATTGAAATTGAGTTAATTGAATTATTAGCTACAGAAATTTTCAAAGCCGAATCAGAAACAATTGATGGTTACATTGCCCCAGGAGGTACAGAAGCTAACATTCAAGCCCTTTGGATTTACCGAAACTATTTTCAACGAGAGAAGCAAGCGAAGCCCAACGAAATAGCTGTTTTATATTCTGAAGATAGCCATTATTCTATGCCCAAAGGTGCCAATTTATTGGGCATTCAGCAGGGAGTAATTCCGGTGGTAGAAGAAACTAGAGAACTCACTGTTGAAGCTATTCAAACAGTTGTAAATGAGTTAAAAGCGAGCGGTGTTCGTTATTTTATTTTCGTAGTGAATATGGCCACTACCATGTTTGGTTCGGTAGACGATATAGATTTGGTGGTAAGCGCTTTCGATCATCCAGAAGATGAACTCAAAATACATGTCGATGGAGCTTTTGGAGGCTTCATCTTTCCGTTTACTGCAGAAAAAGAGAATAAGTTAAACTTTCAACATCCTGCGGTTTCTTCTATTACATTGGATGCTCACAAAATGCTTCAAGCACCGTTTGGAACGGGGATTTTTCTCTCACGCAAAAACTTAATGCCTTATGCGGGAACCGATGAAGCTAAGTACGTTCCGGGGTTAGATTACACTATTTGCGGAAGCCGTTCGGGCGCTAATGTAATTGCCGTTTGGATGATTTTACAGATACACGGCTCTAACGGTTGGAACCAAAAACTAAATCAATTAGTAAGTCTTACCGATCGATGTGTGCAAAAGCTAGACGAATTAAATATTCGCTATTACCGCAATGCTAAAATGAACATTATCGCCATTGATGCTCGTGACATTTCAGACGAAATTGCCCACCGCTACCGCTTAGTAGCCAATACGTACGAAGATCAACCAAGGTGGTGGAAAATAGTAGTAATGCCGCACGTTAAAGAAGAAGTGCTAAATCAGTTTTTAGTGGAAGTAGAGCAAGATCGCAAAGAATATTTTCAACCATGAACCAAACTTTAATTCACAAATACAACGTACCAGGGCCAAGGTATACCAGTTACCCAACGGTTCCGTTTTGGGAACACGAACCGCTTGATATCGATGCGTGGAAACTCAACGTTGTTTCAACTTTTAAGGCCACCAACCAGAAAGAAGGGATTGCGCTTTACATTCACTTGCCATTTTGCAGTAATATGTGTCATTATTGCGGGTGCAATGTGCGGTTTACCCAAAACCACAAAGTGGAAGAACCGTATATTCAACGCGTTCTTCAAGAGTGGAAAATGTACCTCGATTTACTAGAAGAAACTCCGCGCATTGCCGAGTTACACTTAGGCGGTGGAACTCCCACTTTTTTCTCTCCAGAGAATTTAAAGTGGTTAATTACCGAGCTATTTAAAGGGGCAGAGTTGCTAGAAGGAGCCGAAATGAGCTTTGAAGCACATCCCGGAAATACGAGTAAAGAACACTTAGAAACGCTGTATCAATTAGGTTTTAGACGATTGAGCTTCGGAATTCAAGATTTTGATGAAGAAGTGCAAAAAATCATTAATCGCGTACAATCAGTAGAATTAGTAACCGAAGTGGTGGAGCATGCTAGAGCTGTGGGTTTCGAGTCGATTAACTTCGATTTAATTTATGGTTTGCCCAAACAGACCGAAAAAAGCATTCAGCACACCTTAGAAGAAGTAAACCAGTTAAAACCCGATCGAATTGCCTTTTACAGCTACGCACATGTGCCTTGGATTAAAGGCGTTCAGCGTAAGTTTACTGAAGAAGATTTGCCAAAAGGGGAAGAGAAACGCAAACTTTACGAACTCGGAAAACAACTTTTCGAAGAATCGGGGTATGTCGAAATAGGCATGGATCATTTTGCATTGCCTTCAGATTCACTGTATTCATCGATGGTAGAAGGAACCCTACACCGAAATTTTATGGGGTATACAACCACCACTACTGATTTGATGATTGGTTTGGGAGTGAGCTCTATTAGCGATAGCTGGAGTGCTTTTGGCCAGAATTTTAAAACGATTCGTCAATACGAGAAAGCGTTAGATGATGGAGATTTTCCAATTATGCGCGGACACCTGCTTAACGAAGAAGATCAAATTATTAGGAAACACATCTTGAACCTGATGTGCCGAATGAAAACAGAGTGGGATCCTACCGATACCAAAAATGAATACTTAAACCAAGGAGTAAGCCAATTGGCCGAAATGGAAAAAGATCAATTGGTCAATCTCACTCAAGAAGGAACCCTTGAAATTAACGAAGAGGGAAGGCCTTTTGTAAGAAATGTTTGCATGGCAATTGATGCCAGATTAGCGCGCAAACAAACCGAAAAACGTATTTTTAGCCAAACAATTTAACCTCGTAACTCAAGAAGCAATGAAGAATCTTTTATTCTTAACAGATTTCTCTGAAACAGCCGATAAAGCTTTAGATGTAGCCGTTTCTTTGGCCAAGCAATTAGGTACTGGTTTGCATGTTATGCATTCACTTAACACTTCTCAGCAGTACATCAATATGAGTATGTCTTCTACTGGAGATTTAGGTATGCCAGGGATTCAGCCAGATATAATCATGAACGCCATTAAAGAGCAAAATGAACGAGCCAACACAGAAATGGCCAAAATTGCTGAGCACTTGGGAAACGAAGGTATAGAGGTAAATACGGTAATTAGTGAAGAAGATGTAACCCACGATGCTAACGATTATATAGAGAGTAATCAGATCGATTTAGTGGTAATGGGAACTCACGGAGCTTCGGGTTTTAAAGAGGCTTTTATTGGTTCGAATGCTCAGAAAATGGTTCGCTCATGCGAAATTCCTGTTTTAACTATTAGCAATAAGGTAGAAAAATTTGTGCCTACTAAAATGGTGTATGCTTCAGATTTTCACGAAGAAGAGGTGAACGAAAAAATTAATTCTGCTAAGAAATTTGCTGTGGCGTTAGGAGCCGAGCTTCATTTGGTGTTTGTGAATACGCCAGCGTATTTTGAAGATACAGAAAGCTCTATGAAGCGTTTGCATAAAATTGCCGATGAGTTTGAGCTGAATCCTAAAAACATAGCTATCTATAACGATTTCACTATCGAAGATGGAATTATCGCTTACGCCAATAGTGTAAATGCAGATATGATTGCCATTACCACTCACGGTTTTAAAGGCATTAAAAAACTATTGAACGATAATATTACTGAAGCATTGGTGAACCATGCTGCTAAGCCAGTTTTAAGTTTTACTGCTGACTTAGATTAAGAATTAGAGAACTTCAACTTTTACCAAATGAAAAGCCCTCATTAGCATCTAATGAGGGCTTTTCTGATTTATAAAGCGTGTGAATTTTATTGAATAACTACGCGTTCAATAAACTGTCCGTTTTGCTGATTCCAACGTAAGAAATACATGCCTTTTGGCAATTCGTCTACAGAAAGAATTAGTTGTGTTGAGGTAACATTTACTTCTTTCATTAATTGGCCTTGTAAAGAAAGTAGGTGAACGGTTCCTACCGATACAGGAAAAGCCAGGGTGATTTCAGAGGTGGCTGGGTTAGGGAAGTAGCTGAATTCAAATCTACTTGCTAACTCGTTGGTGCTTTGTGCAAAACCGCAAAAAGTGGTTTTGGTTTCGAAAAACTCATACGCTTCGGAAAGCGCTGGAATTACACAACCACCGTGATCTACTGAATTACCGCCTGCTTCTACAGCAGCTACATCGGGTGCGTTATTTGCATTCATGGCAGCGGCAGCCGTGGTAGAATTGGTGTAGTCTACTTGTTCGTCTCCTGTACAATACATCATGCGAACAGGGCGTTGAGGAGCCCAGTCATAATTGTCGTTATCTTCTAAAGCTTTTCTTAACGGATGATTGGGATTGTTGGCAAAATTGGTAAGTACAGAATCTTCCATAAAACCGTTGAGCTGGTTGGGTAGAGCTGCATTTACATCGCTCATATCGTACTGGTTTTGCACACCATCGAAATAGGTGAGCATATCTACATCGTACGGAGATTTAAGCACATCGCTAAGGGTGGTGTAGAGGTTACCATACGCTGTTTGGTAGCTCATTAATAGATACACCACATAACCCGGATTAGAGTATGGTAAACCGCTGGTGATTACGCCAGATTGAGAACCCGATAAATCGTAAGGGCCCGAACAAGGGGCAGAAGCTACTACATTAAACTCATTGTAAAGGTTATTGTCTTGTATGTATTTGTGCGTAGCCATGGCTGCATGTCCGCCTTGAGAATACCCCGTAATAAACAGTTGGTTATTGTCTTGAATGGTGAGGTCGTTCGACATAAATTCTCGGGTAGCGCGAATTAAATCGATGGTAGCCGTAGCTTGTGATGTTGCATGAACGTAAGGGTGCAAACCAGGAGAGTCTCCCAGCCCTACATAATCGGGCATTACGGTAATGTAACCAATGCTCGAAAATGTTTTCCCGATGTACGATTCTGTGTTTTCAGCAGAAGGGATGTCTTGTTTTCTAAGCACAGTTCCGTGGCAATAAGCCAACATGGGCATAATATCACAAGACGATTCTGGAATGGCCACAGCGCCCGTTGCGGTTGTTGGGTTGCCTTGGGCGTCTGTAGTGTTATACGTTAGTTTATAGAAGTTTACATCGTAGTTGGTGGGGAATCCATTGCTTACTAAACTAATGAGAGCTGCGGGTGTTGTGCTAATAAATTCTGAAGAAATCAACACTTGTGAAGTACTCGTTGAAATGTTAAGGCAAAGCAAAAAACTTATTAACCATGTGTAAAGTTGTTTCATAAAGGCATTCAATTAATTAGCGATAAAATTAACATTTTAATTCTCCGTTTTTTAGTTTTCAACAGGGTGTTTTGGAAAAATGCACTTGACATTACGAAAAGTCAAGCTAGTCTTGAGATACTTTAGTAGTTGATTTCGAACACCAATTTTAAAGTCATTTCACCATGGAAAAAGAGTTAAAAGAAAAAATTGTAAAGCTTCGCGAAAAGCTTACTGGAGACCTAATGCAAGATATGGAAGTACGCGATGAAATCCATAATCTTGAAATGAAACTTAAAGGTGTGAAACCCATGGATTCACACATCGACTGCGTAGGTTGTGGCAGTTAACCCCCTTTTTTTTTTAAGAGCAAGGAAAACCTCAATTCTTTATCAGGATTGAGGTTTTTTTATGCCTTTTACTTAAGAAATAGTTGAATTGGGTTGATAAAGTACACCAGTAGAATGTGGATTTTTTAAATCTACCCAAAAAATATGTTCTGGCTCGCTTTGATCACGTTGGCCGTTGTTGTTAGTATCGAATTGAGCAGTAATTATCATTCTATCTAAATACGGGTCGTACTCAGACTTTAAAACAGAGTAGTTTTCAGGAACCAATGCTTCTTGTTTTTCACCAGAAACGTTGAACCAAAAAAGGCGTCTTAAATCGTTGAGGTTGATAAAACCATCTTTGTTCGTGTCTTCGTTATACACCGAAATCATGTAAAAATCTCGCAAAACTGGCGTTCCCATCAGCGTATCTTTCGAAGTAGTTGGGAAATACAGCGTTTTAATTAAAACGGGCTCTTTAAAAAATTCGATAGCTCTATTTTCTGGAGCGTAAAAGAGCGAAGCCCCCACCATATTGTAGCCATATACTGCTTCAAACCCAGGCATAAAATTATAGTTCCAATTATTGTCTTCACCCCAATTAGAATAGCTAGAATGCGTGTTGTTAGAACCAATAAAATAACTTTCTGTACGTGGATTGTAATTCACCATATACACGGGCGTAATTCTATATTCTGAAAAACCTGTAAGTAATAAATTACCCGGTCGGGTGGCAAAATCGAGCGAATCTTTATTAATACCTTTTTTGGGAGAAGTAGCTATTTTACCATCTGTAGAAGGAACCGAAAACCCCTTTTGTTCAAGTTCATTGTCTCCACAAGCTACACCTAAAGTAGCCATCACCATTACCGACCAAAATAGTTGAATGTTTTTCATAGAAATTCTTGTTAAGAATCGAAAGTTACGATTTCGATCTTTACCTAAAAATCTGCCCAACTACTGGTTAAAAACCATTCGATTCGATAAAGCGTCTAGCTTGCAATTCGTGCCAATGAGTTTTTTGCAAACGAGAAGAGTTTACAAAACCTACATGTCCGCCAAAAGCGGGGGTGAGCAGGTGCACGTTTTCGTGCTTTTCACATGCAGAGTACGGGTAACACTCGGGCGAAAGAAAGCTATCGTCTAACGCATTAATGATTAACGTAGGGATGGCAATTCGGTGCAAAACCCGTTCAGAACTGCACGATTCGTAATAATCGAAAGCGCTTTTAAAACCATGAGCAGGCGCTGTGTATTGATTGTCGAAGTCGTGAAAATTTCGAATTTTCGAAACGTCAATATGGATGCCTACTCGCTGAAGCATCGGTTGTTTTACTTCAATTTTTTGGCGCATCGTTCGCATAAATCGTTTAAAATACAGTCGATTGTTAGGTTGGTGCAAACAATCTACCGAAGTTTTTAAATCGCATGGTGCGCTTATAGCAACAGCGGTTTTTATCTCGGTAGGAACCCGTTTTCCTTTTCTACCGATGTACAGTAAAATGAGGTTAGCTCCCAAGCTAAAACCAATAAGATGAATAGAAGTGTAGCCTTTTTTGAGAAGAAAATCGATGAGAACATGCAGATCGTCAATTTTGCCACTGTGGTAACTTTCTGCACTTCGGTTCGCCCGGCCGCTGCAACTTCTTAAGTTTAAGCAATAAACATCTAACTCATTTTTTAAGGTATCGGTCATTCCCTTCATATACGTAGAAGAAGAACTTCCCTCTAAACCGTGCACCAAAATAGCCGCTTGGGTACGGTTCGTACCGTTAATTGAGTCAATATCAAGAAAGTCTGCATCAGGAGTATCGAGAGTAAACCGAGAAAATTCGATGTGGCGCAATTTGCGCAACCGATTGGGAACAATGGTGTTAAGGTGGGCGTTTTTAGCCCACCACGGAGGTTGATATGTGTGTTCTGAAATTATTGGCACTTATTTCTTTTTGCGTACTTCGTAGATATCGGTTCTGCGATCTTTCAGTGTTTTTACCGCTCCGTATTCGTGTAATTCTTTCAGTAAATCGAGGTTTACATCTGCAATTAACGTCATTTCGGTATTGGGTGTAGCTTCAGATTTAACCCCGTTGGTAGGGAAGGCAAAATCTGAAGGCGTAAACACTGCCGATTGTGCATACTGAATATCCATGTTGCTCACTTTGGGCAAGTTGCCAACACTACCAGCAATGGCTACATAACACTCATTTTCAATGGCTCTAGCCATAGAGCAGTGGCGAACGCGCGTATATCCGTTTTGTGTATCGGTTAAAAACGGTACAAAGAGAATATCCATGCCTTCGTCTGCCAACAAACGAGAAAGTTCTGGAAACTCTACATCGTAGCAGATTAGCACGCCAATTTTTCCCGCATCGGTTTCGAAAGTTTTAATTGAATTACCGCCTTGCATACCCCAGTAGGTAACCTCGTTAGGGGTAATATGTATCTTTTCGTACATCTCGAAAGATCCGTCTCTACGGCAGAGGTACCCTACGTTATAAAGCTGGTTGTCTTTTAACAACGGCATGCTTCCGGTGATAATGTTGATGTTGTAAGAAATGGCAAAATTGATACATCGATCTCTCAATGGCTCGGTAAATTCGGCCAGTTTTCTAATAGCATCAGCTTCTGACAAATGGTTGTGACCCGCCATTAGCGGAGCATTGAATAGCTCTGGAAATAGCACAAAATCGCTTTTGTAGCCAGAAACAGCATCAATAAAAAACTCCATTTGATCGTAAAGCGCCTCGGCATTGTTAAAATGGCGCATTTGCCATTGCACCAAACCTAGCCGAACGGTAGATTTTGGCGCTTGCAATGATTCGGGCTGTGCGGTATAATAAATATTGTTCCACTCGAGTAAGGTGGCGTATTCGAGCGATTCGGTATCGCCAGCTAAGTAGCCTTTTAAAATTTTGCGAACGTGAAAATCGTTGCTCAATTGAAAGCTCAAAACGGGGTCGAAAATCTCTTTGTCTTTTACCTTTTGAAGGTATTCTTTTGGCGTAATTTCATTGGCAAATTTGGCGTAGTTGGGGATTCTTCCGCCTGCTACAATGCCTTTTAAATTCAGGTGTTCACATAGTTCTTTACGCGCATCGTAGAGTCTTCTGCCTAAACGCATTCCTCTTGCCTTTGGATGTATAAATACATCAATACCGTAGAGCGTATCGCCTTTTGGGTGGTGTGTGCTAAAACTGTATTGCCCTGTAATTTCTTCGTAGGTGTGCTGATCACCAAATTGTTGGTAATCTACAATTAAGGAGAGTACGGCTCCTACCAAGGTGTTATCAACGAAAACTCCGATTTGCCCCTCGGGAAATATTTCGAGGAGCTTTCGGATGTGTTTTTCAGACCAATAAGAACTTTCTAGTTCGTTGTAGGCCGCAATCATGGCGGCTTTTAAGTCTGGATAATCTTCATTTTTTAGATGACGAATAGCAATAGTAGCTTCCGCGTTTTTCATATTATAAATTCATAGATTCTACAATAGCATCGATGCGCTGTTGTAGTTGTTGATACTGTTGATCGAAGTTTTCTACACTATCGAGAGAATCGTTTACTGAGATGTAAAATTTAATTTTTGGTTCGGTGCCCGAAGGACGAGCAGTTATTTTGCTTCCGTCTGCCAAGAAAATCTGGAAAACATTGCTTTTAGGCATCTCGATGGTGCTTATTTCATTGTTTTCAAGGTTTTTGTGCTCGCTCGACTGAAAATCTTTGGTGGCGATAACTTTTTGTCCGTTGATGCTTTCTGGCGTGTTCGATCTAAAGTCTACCATCATTTGTTGAATCTCTTCTGCTCCCGATTTTCCTTTTTTGGTAATAGAGATTAAGCGCTCTTGGTAATGGCCGTGGTTTACATAAATTTTAATAAGTTCTTTGTAAAGGCTGCTTCCGTTGGCTTTGGCCCAAGCGGCAATTTCAGAAACAATCATACTGGCGGTTACAGAATCTTTATCGCGCACAAAATCGCCAATCATGAAACCGTAACTTTCTTCACCGCCACAAATAAATTTCTCTTTGCCTTCTCGCTCACGAATTAAATCGGCAATCCATTTAAAACCGGTTAAACAGAAATAAGTGGGCACGTTATAATCGGTAGCAATATCTTCTAATAAATCGCTGGTTACAATGGTTTCTGCAATAAATTCTTTGCCAGTTAATTTGCCGGCTTGTTTCCACTGATCGAGCATGTACCAAGTCATTACAGCAGCGGTTTGGTTTCCGTTTAGCAACTTCATTTTGCCTTCGTTATCACGAACGGCAATGCCAATACGATCAGCATCAGGATCGGTTCCTATTACCAAATCAGCATTAATGGTATCTGCTTTTTCTAGCGCCATGGTTAAGGCTTCTGCCTCTTCTGGATTGGGCGAAATCACCGTTGGGAAATTACCATCTGGCGTAGCTTGTTCTTCTACAATATGTACGTTAGCAAAACCTGCTTTTTCTAACGCGGTAGGAACCGATTGAATAGATGTGCCATGAATACTGGTAAAAACGATAGAGAGATCGTCTTTTCCAACGTTGCTCATCGATTGATTGACCACTGCTTCGATAAATGCACTATCGAGTGCTTCGCCAATCATTTCGATTTTAGAATCATCTGCCTGAAAGTTGATATCTGCATGAGCAATTTTACGCACTTCTTCAATCACGTTTTTATCGTGCGGAGGAACAAGCTGTGCCCCATCGTTCCAATATACTTTGTAACCGTTGTATTCTTTTGGGTTGTGAGAAGCAGTAAGTACAATACCACTTTGGCAGTTTAAATGTCTTACAGCAAAACTCAATTCTGGCGTAGGGCGCAAAGATTCAAACAAGTAAACGTAAATTCCATTGGCCGAAAGTACGTCTGCTACCACTTTAGCAAAGGTGTTCGAGTTGTTGCGGCAATCGTAAGCAATAGCCACTTTGATTTCACCTTCGAAAGAAACTTTTAAATAATTGGCCAACCCTTGCGTGGCTGCGCCTAAAGTGTATTTATTAATACGATTAGTACCTGGCCCCATGATTCCACGCATGCCGCCAGTACCAAACTCCATGTCTTTGTAAAAAGCATCAACCAATCTGTCGCCCGCTTCGTTGATTAATTCTTGTACTTCTTGTTGGGTTTTTGTGTCGTAAACATCAGTTAACCAGTTGTTTGCTCTTGTTGTAATTTCTTGTGGAATGTTCATATGATTTAAAATGTTTTGTTCTCTTGTGTACTGTCAAAATTAGTATCCTCTGCGAGTCTAAAAAGAGGAGGGAAGAAAATTACCATAAATCTTTTGAAGGTGCGTTAACACGATTTTATGAAAAAACGTCAGTATCTAAATTGAAAAGCTGTCTAAATGGCGTTAACTGTTTGTTAATCAAGAAGTAATGTCAGTGTTTTTTGGGTTGGAACACCAATTGAATATAAGCCATCAAACGAAATTAAAATCAATCAAAACTCAATAATTATGACACTTGTAAGAAGAAATAACCGTTACTCAGGTATGCCAAACATCTTTGATGATTTCTTTGCTAGAGAGCCTTTTTTTAATGAAAATGGCTCAAAACCAGCAGTTAACATTAAAGAGAAAGAAGCAGAGTTTGGTATCGAATTAGTGGCTCCGGGCTTTAGCAAAGAAGATTTCAAAATCGAAATGAACGAAGACATGCTTACCATCTCTGCAGAGCATAAGAGCGAAACAAAAAACGATACTGAGCGTTACTCTTTAAGAGAGTATGTTCAATCAACATTTGAACGCTCTTTCAGATTACCAGAAAATAAAATTGATGTGAATAACATCACCGGAAAATATGAAGATGGAATATTAAAAATCCAGCTTCCAAAAAAGGCTGAGCAGAAAGCTCAAAAGAAGCTAATCGAGGTTGCTTGATTAGTAGGGTAGGTTTAGGTTAGGTTGTAAAAGCTCGAACATCAGTTCGGGCTTTTACTTTTTTAAAGCCTATGGTTTGGCTTTTAATTCAGTTATTTTATCGTTCAAATAGCCTACAATATCTTCTCCTTTGTAATAGCCAACATGCTGGTAACGAATGGTTCCTTCTGCATCAATAATCAATAAAGTTGGAAAAGCAGATATTCTATTGGTACGCGTAAATTCGCTTTCCACATCGTGAACAAATGGGAATTGAAACGAAGTAGTGTCGGTAAACTGCTGAAATTTTTCAAATGTTTCTCTTTCAGATCCCGCATTTACGAACAAAAATTCTACACCAGCCGTATCGAGCCGATTCCAGTTGGCTTGTAGATTATTCATTTCTTCCATGCACGGCACACACCAAGTGGCCCAAAAATCCATAATTACAATTTTATGCTTGAGTTCATCGGTTGAGAAAAAAGTAGAATCGCTTTTTAGTAGTTGAGCAGAAGGCATAAAGCCCGTGCGTTTGCTCGATAATTGAGCAGATATAAAATGCGGAAAAACCCAAATGGCTAAAGCAATGGTAGGAACCAAGAATGCTGCTATGAACATTAATTTCTTTTTGGGCTCTTTCACTTTAAGTTCGATTATAATACCAGCATAAACGGCAACGAATCCCATTATAAATAAGGTGAAATGCGTCCATTGAAAAAGCATAAGTGCAGCCATGAACAAGTGACCAACGCTTAACTTGGCTGCTTTAGATATCGTTTTTCCTTCTTCACCCTGGCGGATGTATCCCAGAGCAAATCCGCCAAGAAGTATAGCCACTAAGGTTTGAACTACTGTAAAGTAACTAAGCATAGAAAAGGTGACCAACAAGAAGAAAACACCCAAACCAAGATCGGTTAATACAACCTGTGTCGATTTTTTAATATTCATGGCCGAAAATTACAGAACCCCTTGAAATTAGCGGAGTTTTCTTGATTTCTTTTGGCTTGAAATAGGGTAATAGCTTGGAGAGTTGTTGAGCTAGCTGGTGCAGAGGAAAAGCGAAGAAGTTGTTCTTAATTTCTTTTGTCTTGAAACAAAAGAAACAAAAGTTCAAGGCTGCGTATTAGATTTTGTTGAACTACTGGCGTTCACTCCACTACCTCACCCGAACTCGCAAACGGCATTCGCGTCTTTTTTTACAAAAAGCCGATGCCTGAGCTCAAACAGCGTGTTCGGTTACGCTGCGCTCACTGGTATTTCTACCAAAACCATCCGATGCCGAAAAATTCAAGTCTACTGACTTGATAGAATTTTACAGATTCTGAGTTGGATTTTTCGTGAAAGATGAAGAAAGAAGGTTTTTGTTTAATTTCTTTTGGCTTGAACCAAAAGAAACAAAAGTTCAAGAATCATAAAAAGGTGTTGCTGCGCACCGGTAATACCAAAACTAAAATCGCTCCAAGGCTTCGCGATTTCTTTACGTTTTGGGTTACCTACACTGCCTTATGATTCGGGTATTCGTTTTGAGAACGAATTAGGTTTTTAGAGATTCTAAGTTAGATTCTCTGAAAGAGATGAAAGTGTCGAGTTTTTATTGTTCAATAACAAAGAGTGCTCAAATTCAAATTCGATTGGAAATCGAATGCTGTGTCTTTTGTCAGTGATAGATGTTTTTGCCACCGCAGTTGCGATTTTTGTTCAAAAAATCAAAGCACGTAGGTGGAACAGGGCAATATCTTGGGGAGCTATTGAGCCAGCTAGTGCGGAGGCTGAGGCGATGGAGTTTTTACTCATTTTGGTTTGTTTTTAAGGTACTCGTGAGCTCAACACGATGTGTTTCGGTTGTTATCTTTTTGCTCCTCCAAAAAGATAAAAACAATTCTTCTTTTCCTTTTTGTCTTGATACATGGCAATAGCTTGGGTAGCTATTTAGCTAGCTGGTGCGGAGAAAAAGTTGTTCTTAATTTCTTTTGGCTTGAACCAAAAGAAACAAAAGTTCAAGAATCATAAAAAGGTGTTGCTACGCACCGGCAACACCAAAACTAAAATCGCTCCAAGGCTTCGCGATTTCTTTACGTTTTGGGTTACCTACACTGCCTTATGATTCAGGTATTCGTTTTAGCAACGAATTAAGGTTTTACGGATTCTACCTTAGATTCTCTGAAAAAGATGAAAGTGTCGAGTTTTTATTGTTCAATAACAAAGAGTGCTCAATTCAAAATTCGATTGGAAATGAAAGCACAGATCTGAATCGTTATTCCTATAAAGGTAAGATGGTCTGAATTCAAAAAAGTTCTTTCAACTTTTGTGATGTGCTAAACCTTTTGTGGAAAAACGGGTTCCTACAGAAATAAAAGTGTGAAAATAATTTCACACTTGAGTGAATCAATACCTTTGCTTTTTCTTCTTTTAAGAATCGAATTGCTATGAAAACCAGTGTTTTATTTCTATTCTTTAGCTTCTTTTTATCGTTGAGTCTTTACGCCCAAGAAACCGGATCAATCAGTGGGAAAGTAGTAGATGAAATTTCTCAAGAACCCGTGCCTTTTGCCAATGTAGTGGTGCAAGGCACACAAATTGGCGCAGCTACCGATTTAGACGGAAAGTTTACCATCGAAAAGGTGCCTTTTGGCTATCAAAAATTAGAGGTTTCTGCAGTAGGTTTCGCACCAAAAACGAGCACCGATGTGTTGGTAACCAAAGCCAGCTCACCCTATATTGAAATTGAAATGGCAGCAACCACCACTCAGTTAAAAGAGGTAGTGGTTCAAACATCAAAGTTTAAGAAAACAGAAGAAAGTCCGCTCTCGCTGCAAACGTTAGGCGTAGAAGAAATTGAACGTAATCCGGGAGGGAACCGCGATATTTCAAAAGTAATACAATCGTTGCCTGGCGTAGCTTCTACTACCAGTTTTAGAAACGATATTATTATTCGTGGTGGTTCACCTAACGAGAATCGCTTCTACTTAGATGGAGTTGAAGTGCCAGTGATTAACCACTTTCAAACGCAAGGTTCTAGCGGAGGACCCGTAGGTATCATTAACGTGAATTTTATTCGAGAGGTCGATTTTTACTCAGGTGCTTTCCCCGCTAATCGCGGAAATGCGCTAAGTTCTGTGCTCGAATTCAAACAAAAAGATGGAAATAACGAAAATTGGAATTTTCGAGGAACTCTCGGCTCTTCTGACATTGGCTTAACAGCAGATGGCCCCATTGGCGAAAACACCACCTTTATTGGTTCTATTAGAAGATCGTATTTACAGTTTCTTTTTCAAGCACTTAAATTACCTTTTTTGCCCACATTTACCGATTCTCAGTTTAAGTTAAAGCACAAGTTTAACAACAAAAACCAGATTACATTTATTGGGTTAGGTGCATTTGACGAATTTCGATTAAACGAATCGGTTAACGATGGAATTGATGATCCAGACGAGTTAGAGCGCAACAATTTTATATTGGGCAACATTCCGGTAAACGAACAATGGAATTATACGGTAGGAGCCGTTTACAAACATTTTGGTGAGAAAAGTTTTCAAACAATTGTTTTGAGCAGAAATCATCTCAACAACCAAGCGTATAAATACGAAGGCAACGATGAAAGTTCAGAAGATAATTTGGTTTTAGACTACAACTCGGTAGAAATTGAAAACAAGTTAAGAATCGAAAACGATAGTCGTTTAGGTGTTTACAAACTCAATGTGGGTGTAAACCTAGACCAAGCTATTTATACCAATTCTACTTTTCGAAAAAACGCTACTGTGCAAGGCGTACAAATTGTCGATTTTGATTCTGAAATTGATTTGTTACGCTACGGATTATTTGGTCAAGTTTCTCGCCCAGTGCTAAACAGCAGACTTACTTTATCGTTCGGTTTTCGGTTAGATGGAAATTCGTTTAGTAGCGATATGGCCAATCCGTTAGATCAATTTTCGCCTCGTTTTTCGGCCTCTTATTCCCTTACCGATCGCTGGTCGTTAAACTTTAATACGGGTCGCTATTTTCAACTTCCACCATACACCGTTTTGGGGTACCGAGATATTGAAGGCAGTTTAGTTAACAAAGAAAACGATGTAAAATACATTCAAAGTGATCACCTAGTAGCAGGCGTTCAGTTTAACCCTACTTCGTCTTCAAAAATTACGGTAGAAGGTTTTTACAAGTTATACAATCAATATCCTTTCTCGCTAAGAGATAGCATCAGCTTGGCCAATTTAGGAGCCGATTTTGGCGTAATTGGTAACGAACCCGTTTCATCCACATCAGAAGGTAGATCGTACGGTGTAGAATTTTTGGCGCAACAACGTTCGGCCAAAGGTTGGTACGGAATTGTAGCTTACACGCTGGTTCGTAGCGAGTTTAAAGATAAAAATAACGAGTACGTTGCCTCTTCTTGGGATAGTCGACACATAGTTTCGTTAACCGGTGGTAGAAAATTCAAAAACAACTGGGAGCTCGGCTTGCGATGGAGGTACGTAGATGGTCAGCCCTACACGCCTTACAATATCTCGGCCTCTGCATTACGCTCTAACTGGGATGCAAGAGGAAATGCTCTTCCCAACTACAATTTGCTCAATGCAGAAAGAGTACCAGCATTTCACCAGCTCGATATACGCGTAGACAAGGTTTGGTATTTCTCAAAATGGTCGTTAAATGTGTACCTCGACATTCAAAATCTCTACAATTTTCAAGCTAAAGAACAAGATATTTTGTTGCCCGTTTCGAACCCCGATGGCTCTTTTCAAATAGACGATCAAGATCCTAACAGATACGAGATGAAAACCATAGAAAACACAGCTGGTAGCATAATCCCTACCACGGGTATAATCATCGATTTTTAAAATTTTTATAACGGTAGGAACCCGATTTTTACTCAAAGAAAAAACTCTACCAACGAGCAACCAACCAATACATAGAAGAGTGAAAGTAAACGTGAAATTAAGACCACTCAGAAAAGCAGATAAGGTAGATTTAGCCCAACTAGCCAACAACAAGAAGCTTTGGAATAATTTGAGAGATTATTTTCCTTCTCCTTACCAAGTAAGCGATGCTGCTGCTTTTATAAGCCTAAAAGAAACAGAAAATTCGCCACTTACTTTTGGCATCGAATACCAAAGCAAGCTAGCAGGCATAATTAGTCTTGAGCCACAAACAGACGTTTATCGTAACTCAGCCGAACTCGGTTATTGGGTTGGAGAACCTTTTTGGGGAAATGGAATTGCTACTCAAGCTGTTAAATTAATTACAGAATACGGATTTGTTCAATTGGGTTTACACCGAATTTTTGCAGGCGTATTTGAACACAATTGGTCTTCTATAAAGGTGCTTGAAAAAAATGGATATCAAAAAGAAGGAGTTTTTAAAAAGGCCGTTTTAAAGAATAACCAACTCTTCGATGAACATAGATTTTATAAATTGAAAGAAGAATAGAGAACTTTATCGTCAACCTTTCATTTCTAATCTATGAAACTAAACAAGTACTTAGCTAGTCGTTTAAAAGAGGTATTAACAGAAGGTAAATGGGTGGCAGGAACCAATTTCAAAGCAGAAATAACGGATTTAAATTGGAGACAAGCTACTCAGCAAATAGACAACAATAACACCCTTGCTGATTTAACGTTTCATATCGATTACTACATAGCCGGGGTAACGCAGGTTCTAAAAGGAGGGGCACTCGAAATAAGCGATAAGCATAGCTTCGATTATTTAACGGTACAGTCTGAAAAAGATTGGAATCAGTTGGTGAAGAAGTTTTGTGCCGATAGCGAAGAAATCATCAAAGTGGTAGAGCAAATGCCTGAAGAGAAATTACAATCTGATTTTGCCAACCACCAATACGGAACGGTTTATCGAAACATTGATGTAATGATCGAACATGCCTATTATCATCTTGGACAGATTATTCTCTTAAAAAAGCACATAAAATAGTTTTCCGTTAGAGCGCATTGTACAGGCTTTTTTACCGCGCTAATGGCGAACTCATGGGGGATGAATTGTGGTTCCTACAGAAATAAAAGACCAAAAGAGTAGAAAAAGGTAAAAGGAATGGCTAGATAGATTTTTGATTGAGCAAATGTTTCAATTTCAAAATACCACCTACCGATAAAGAATCTTGAATTTCGCCTTTCATTGTCATTTCAAACGCCTCTTCAATCGAAACTTTTTTAATTACCAAATCTTCGGTTTCTTCGGGGTGCGCTTGTTTAAACTCTAAATCTTGAGCAACGTAAATGTGAGCAATTTCATCGCTCACCGAATTACTTAATTGCATGGTTAAAATGTGATCCCACCGTTGGGCAATAATACCTGTTTCTTCACTCAATTCTCGCTGTGCTGCTAACAAAGGGTTGTCACCTAAAATACCGCCACCAGCCGGAATTTCCCAAGAATATTGATTGTGTGGATAACGATATTGCCCCACTAACCACGTATTGTTTTCGCTATCGAGTGGTAGAATACCGATGGCCAAATTTTTATAGTGAACCTTTCCGTAAATACCTTCAGAACCACCTGGAGTTATTACTTCGTGGTGCTCTACACGAATCCAAGGATTATCGTAAACTGTTTGTTCGGTTATCTTTGTCCACGGATTTTTTGAAGTATCAATTGGTTCAGACATCAGTAATAATATGTTTCTAAAAGTTGGCGATAAAGTTAGGTTTCTCAACGAACAAGGTGAAGGCCTTGTCACCGAAATTGTGAATAACAAAAAGGTAATGGTAGAAGTAGATGGTTTTGATATGCCATTTTTACTCAGAGACTTGTTGCTGGTGAAAGAGAATAACGAGGTGGTTTCTTTGGCTTCGATAAAAAACGAAGAAGATGAGCATTTGTCTTTTGAAGAGATAGATGATGAAAAACGAAGCGAAGATTGGTTCCTACATTTTCAGAAAAAGAAAAATGAAAAAGGAATTCCTGAAATTGATATTCACATACACGAACTGGTGGGTGATTTTAAAAATTTGAGCAATCACGAAATGCGCCAATTGCAATTAGAATATTGCAGAAACTGCATTGAAACAGCCATAAAACATGGAATTCAGCGATTTGTAATTATTCACGGAGTGGGCGAAGGCAAGTTGCGCACAGATGTAAGAAACACCATCGATCATTATCAAAACCTAAAGTGGGAAGATGCTTCTTACAAACTATATGGCTACGGAGCTACGGAAGTATTTGTTTTTCAAACAAAAAAGAAGTTTTAAATTGCAGTAAATTTTAGAACCATGAGCAAATTAAAACTAAACACACTGAGACTATTTTCAATTTTAACCATCTTTTCACTCGTTTTTGTAGCGTGTGAAGATGAAATTACCATCGCCAATCAAAGTATCGAAAAAGACCTAGCTTTCGATTTTGATGTGGATGTTCCAGATCAAGGGTCACCCGCTGTTCTTTCGGTAGAGAAAACCCTAGAAATTAAAGACAACGCAGAGTTCGATACGTATGAGGCGCTGAAAGACATTAAGATTGAGCGGGTACTTATCAAAGTAAAAGAGATTAAAAGCTCTGATAACTCGTTGGTTTACAGTCTGGGCGGTGAAGCTACTTTTCCAGATGTGTTACCAGATGCCACCTTTAACTTAACCATACCTAGCTTGCAAGAAGCCGCTGATAACCAAACCGAATATGTTTTGCCATTAACCGATGAGCAAATAGAAATGGTGAGTACTTCTGTAATGACTACCAACGATTTACGTTTAATGGTGGAAGGAGCCCTTTCTCATTCTCCCATTAATTTTGTACTTGAAATTGTAATCGAAACCAAAGCAAATGTTGAGATCAAAGTGGGATAAAACACCGCTTTTAAATACATGAAATACGCAAAGAATCCTGAGAATTATTCTCGGGATTTTTTGTTTGCCTACTTTTGAAACGTACAAATTACCTTATCGCTTCTGAAAAGAAGAGGAAAGTCCGGACAGCATAGAGCAGTCTGCTACCTAACGGGTAGACGTTTCTCTTAAGAGAGGCGCTAGCAAGTGCAGCAGAAAGTATACCGCCTTAGTTTACTAAGGTAAGGGTGAAACGGTGGGGTAAGAGCCCACCAGTATTCTTGGCGACAAGAATAGCTAGGTAAACCTCAGGCGCTGAAAGACCATGTAAACCTCGGCTTGAGTGTTGCTCGCGCGAACGGGGAGGGTAGGTTGATGGAGCCTTTTGGTGACGAAAGGCCTAGATAAATGATAAGGCACGACAGAATCCGGCTTATCGATTTGTACAAAAATGAAAGGCGCGTTGCATTGCAACGCGCCTTTCGCCATTTATAGAAGTAATTTACAGCTTACAAATTGCCGTAAGCTTTGCTGTAATGTAACATCTGCTCTGTAAAGTCTTCTGGATACGTAACCTTAACATCCACAATGCTATCGCCTTCTGTGATAGGAACCAACATGGGGTTAATGAAACCACCGTAAGGCGCAATGCCTAAACTCTCGCTTCTTTTTAATACTTCTGCGTGTAGTTCTTTGTCTACCTGAACACCGTAGTTTTCGACTAAATTTCTACCCGCTTCGTAATCACCTTCAGATTTAATACGCTGAATTTCACGAAGTAAATCACCAAAGATTACGCGTAGTTTTTCGTAATCGTTGATTCGGAAATACGTTTTTCCATCTTTTTGAAGTTTTTCAACCACATTTTCGGCCTGACCTTTTTCAAAAGCCCAAGCAGCAACCAACTGGCGGTTTCTCATGTGAGCTTCTTCAAGAACTTTACCTTCTTCGAGTCTTCTCAACTGAACCATTAAACCATTTCGAATGTAGCCATCGTACTCAGCTTTACCTACGTCTAACGATTTCATTAAGCCTAAGTCGATCAGTTTTGTATCCATAATGTAATAAAGAGCCACTAAATCTGCGCGAGCTTCTTCAAGCGTAGATGCGTAGTTTTTAAGTGTTTCTTTTGGGGTTCCTACCCCTGGATTTAATTTACCTGATGCGTGACCAACTACTTCGTGAAGGGCGGTGTGTAATTTGCTCGATAAAGCACCGTGCTCTTTAGCTCTTGCCTTTTCATCTTCCGTTAAAGCAAACTCATCGATGTAACCACCACCGCTAGCTTTGTCATAAGCAGCAATAATGTTCCCAAGAGAAACCGATTTAGAACCGTGCTGTGCACGAATCCAGTTAGCGTTGGGTAAGTTTACTCCAATTGGAGTAGAAGGGGAAGCATCGCCACTTTCGCCTGCAACAGCCACTACTTTATAGGTAACTCCTACCACTTCTTTTTTCTTGTGCTCGTCTAAAATCGGGGATTGATCTTCGAACCATTGCACGTTATCCATTACAACAGCCATTCTTTCAGAAGCTGCAAAATCTTTAATTTCAACAATGCTTTCGAAAGATCCGCGGTATCCCATTGGGTCGTTGTACACTTCGATAAATGAGTTTATGTAATCGATATCGCCTTCGGTAGCCTCTACCCAAGCAATGTTATACTCGTCCCATTTTTTAAGATCACCTGTTTGGTAATACTCAATAAGCAATTGAAGAGCGTTAGCTTGTGCTTCGTTTTCAGCAACTGTTACCGCTTGTTCTAGCCAGTAAATTATGCGCTCAATCGCTGCGCTGTACATACCGTTTAGTTTCCAAACGTTTTCTTCTAATTCGCCCTTTTCGTTGCGAACTAATTTCGAATTTAAACCGTAAGAAACAGGTGTGTTATCGGTAGGATCCGCTTTCTCTTTGTAAAAAGCTTCTACTTCTTTTTCGGTAATATCCGGATCGTAGAAGTTTGTAGCTGATGCCAATAGTAAGTCTTTATTTGGGTCTAAACTTACCTTTTTGTTGTCTTTTTCTGGATTAAAAATGGCTGCTAGCACTTCATCGCTTACCACAGCGCCAATATCTTTTAAAAGACCCTCGAAGTAAGTTTGATCAAATGCAGGTTTCAACTTATCCATTCCGTAATGGTGGTGAATACCGTTCGAAAACCATACACGCTTGGTGTAAACCATAAAATTGTTCCAGTTTTCAGAAGTTTTGTCTCCAGAATACTCTTGAACAATGCGTTCTAACGTTTTTCTAATTTCGATGTTATGTCGGTAATTCTGATCCCAGATTATGTCTCTTCCTTCGTAACCCGCTTGCGTTAAGAAATACACGAGTTTACGTTGCTGAGTAGTTAGTTTCTCCCATCCAGGAATTTGGTAACGAACAATCTTTATATCGGCAAATTGTTCTGTTTGCCAGCTAAAGTTGGCAGTATCTTCTACCAAAACAAGCTCTTTATCCATAGAATCGTTGTTCTTCTCGTTATTTGTGGGTTCACCACAAGAAGCCAAGAAAGATGCCGCAGTAACTGCAGCCATGCATAGCTTTAATTTCATTCGATTGAGAATTTGTGTTCCCACCAAAAATAGTAATAGTAAAGAGAGAAAAAAGTAGAATTACTTCTTGATTTCGTGCTCGTGAGAACTCAATTTGTACATTCTGTACTTGCGTATTTCGATTTGTTTCTTGCCAGCAAAAAACATAACCGCAATTAAAATAGCAGAGAAAAAGTTAGAAACTACTATAATGAGAGAGATATTGAGCTTTAATACTTGAATCACTAATTGGGTAATGATAATACCTAAAAGGCTTAAAAAGATTCGAAACAGTAACTGCTCGTTTTTCTTTTCGTAGTCGGCATAGAACTTACCGTATTTTCTTTTGTGTTTGTTTTGGTCTCTACCAATTAAGAAGTAGTAGATCAGTAGGTGAACATAGAAAATGGTGGTTTTTGCCAACAAGAAAAGAATTCTTCCTTGATTTACGCTCTTTGGAAGCTCGGTAGAGCTATAATCAGAAATGATTACTCCGAAATTATCGTTTCCGTAGTACGTTAACATGGCAATGGATCCTAAAAAAAGTAGAAAAGAAGGAATAAAATGAACGCGAAGTTTTCGCCTCATTTTGAAGCCTTTCTTCAGCAGCGACTGGTTGTAGATGTATAAAAGAGGACCAATGGCATAACTCGCAGGTAAAAAAATAAGGTAGAAAATGGGCTGAAGTGTAATGATATCAATCTGGATGGCTAACTCATAAAAGAAATGCAAGCCAAAACAAACGAATAACGCAGCAAACAACTGACGAGAAATTCCTTTTTGTCTGAATTGAACGATTAAAAGGAAACAAACCATCGAGGCTGCAAGGGGGAGTAGGAAACTAACTATGTCGTAAACGTTATTACCCATTTAAAATTAGTAGTCACGGGCAAAAATAACAAAAGGTCGAAGCATTCGACCTTTTATTTTAAAAAAATGAAACTTTAACGAAATTAGATGATTAAATAACTCCTTTTTCGGCTAAATATCTTTCAGCATCTAAAGCGGCCATACAACCGGTTCCTGCTGCTGTAATTGCTTGTCGATAAGTTTTATCGGCTGCATCACCTCCCACAAATACTCCTGGTACATTGGTTTTGGCAGTTCCTGGTTTATTAATGATGTAACCAGTAGCATCCATATCGATAAAATCTTTAAAAATATCGGTGTTAGGTTTGTGACCAATTGCCACGAAGAAACCTGTTACATCAATGGTATACTCTTCGTTGGTTTTGTTGTTCATTAAACGAGCGCCTTCAACAGCGTTATCGCCAAGAACTTCTAGTGTATCAGAGTTCCAAAGTACTTCAATGTTTTCTGCATTAAATACGCGGTGTTGCATGGCTTTAGAAGCTCTAAACTCATCTCTTCTCACAATCATGTATACCTTTTTACAAAGCTTAGCAAGATAAGTAGCCTCTTCACATGCAGTATCTCCGCCACCTACAATAGCCACTTCTTGACCTCTGTAGAAAAATCCATCACAAACGGCACAAGCAGAAACACCACCACCAATATTTCTTAGGTGTTGTTCAGAATCTAAACCTAACCACTTGGCAGAAGCACCAGTAGAAATAATTACACTATCTGCTGTAATTATGTGTTTTCCACCATCGATTTCTACGGTGTGCACATCACCACTAAAATCTACCTTGGTAGCCAAGCCAGTTCTAACATCAGTATCGAAACGTTGAGCTTGCTTCTTTAAATCTTCCATCATGGTAGGCCCATCAATTCCTTCTGGGTATCCTGGGAAATTGTCTACCTCAGTAGTTGTAGTAAGCTGTCCGCCAGGTTCCATACCTGTGTACATAACCGGACTTAAATCTGCTCTTGCTGCGTAAATTGCAGCTGTGTAACCTGCTGGCCCTGAGCCAATAATGAGACACTTTACGTGTTCGGTATTTTCACTCATAATTTCTTCGATGTTTTGTTACAAAATTAGTAGTCTGTTAACGGTTTAACCAATGCGCAAAATACAATTCTTTTTATGGCAGTATAAGTTGTGCAGATTTTTCAGAAAACATTAACGTTCTACGCATAGTAAGGTATCTAAATGTACACCATATCCTGCCCAAACGCCCAGCGCTCCGTTCGATACGTTACTCGTTACATTTGATGGAGCAGCAAACGGATTTCCGTTCGAAAACAGTTGAATTTCCATACCTCGAATAAAACGATACGCTCCTTTATCGAGCGTGCAAAACTTCAGAATTACCGTATCGTTTTCAGCAAAAAAATAAGGTTCTGTCGTTTCGGTGCTTTCTTCTTCGATTACGCCCGGAGGCAAACCCCTTCTGAAGTTAAATTCAAACTCTTGTCCGTTAAAATACTGATCGTCAAAAGCAGAGCCATAATCTGCAATAAACGTAGCATCTAAAGGCGCTCCGGTAGAATCTTTATTAATTCTTCGAGCATAAAATCGGTACTGATTGCCCATGGTGTCGGGGTCGGTTAGCAAGGCATGTAGATAGCCAAATTGCTCGTATTGTTCTATTTCGAACCAAGTAGAATCAAATGCAATTGGGGCGTGAATAAAGGTTTCGGCTTCGTAAAGTTTTTGCTGCCAATCTATCGTGAGTTCGTAGGTTTTGCCTACTTCCCCTTTTAAGTAATTGTTGCTTAATAAATTATCGGTAGGAACCGTATACAAGCAAAACGAAACTTCTGATAGCTGTTCGGGTGTCCATCCTACCAAAGCAGATAACAGTTCAATTGCGGCCGGAGGAAGATCATCTGAGCAAATTAACTCGAGGGGATAATCGGTTCCTTCTACCGTAATTTTTACTTCTGCATCTCTTACAAAACTGGCTTCTAGTTGATTAATAGAAGTTTCTGAAAAGTAAGGAACACTGCGCGTAAGAATGACAAAAGGCGGTTGGTTTTGCTCAATTTTACCTTCTACTACCAATTGCGATGCTGAGTTGGGTAAGTCGAGCGAAACATCTCTTTCACAACTGAAAAAGAAGAAGGCGAAGAGAAGAAGGATTACAAACGCTAATTTTTTCATGATTAAAACGAGAAATTATACGTTACAGATGGTAAAACCGGAAAAAGACTTACTTGCTTGGCTTGAATATTTACTTCGCCCGATGAGACTTCGCCCTCGTTAGCAATGTACAAGAAGAACGGATTTAAACGGCTGTAGGCATTGTATAGGGCGAAAATCCATTTGCTTTGCCATTTCTCTCGCTTTTTACCTTGCATAGTGGCAGAAAGATCGAGCCGATGATAAGAGGGCATGCGGTAATCGTTTCTCTCTGCATACACATCAACAATTCGGCCTTCTACCGAATAGCGAGAAACTGGTAAGGTAATAGCGTTTCCGGTTCCGTAAACAAAGGTGGCTCCAAACGACCATTTTTCATTGTAATCGAAAATACCCACAATTGATAAATCGTGCCGTCTATCGTAAGGTGCAGCATACGGTTGGCCATTGTTAATGGCTTCAAACTCGCGCAGGGTTTTGCTCCAAGTGTAGCCGATCCAACCATTGAGTTTCCCAAATTTCTTTTTCACAAAAAGTTCTACACCGTAAGACCAACCTCGGCCGCGCACCAACGAATTATCAGGATTGGTTCCTACATCGTCTGCGGGAAGGGCACCTTCTTGATATTCTACCATGTTTTCCATGGTTCGGTAATAAATTTCGGCACTTGATTCAAACGTGTTGTTTTGCCAGTTTTTGAAAAAACCAATCGAATATTGATCGCCTACTTGTGGTTTTACTTTATCGCTGCTAGGTAACCATAAATCGGTAGGAAGAGACAATGTAGAAAAGTTAGCCAAGTGCACAAACTGATAATTGCGGGTATAGGCAGCTTTTATAGAACTACGGGTTCCTACCTTATAACGCAGAGTTATGCGTGGAGCTAGACCATTGTAGCTAACCACACTCTCTCCCGATTCATAAGAAGTGGTATCGATGGGGTTGCCTAACTCATCTTCTCGAAAGCGGGTAAAAGGACCAATTTGGGTAAAGTTGCTAAAACGAATGCCTGCGTTAATCGATAAATCGGTTGAAAGATCTATTTCGTCTTGCAAGTAAGCAGAAGATTCAATAGCATTAAGCTGACGAATAGATTCTATATCTAGCTCAGTTTCGCCAGAACGTGCAGAAACATTGCTCGGTGTAAATTGATGGTAAATAGATCGTCCGCCAAACTTTATGTGGTGCAGGCCATTCGGGCGGTACGAAAAATCGGCTGCTACTTGCACATCTTCTATTCCACTAAATAGATTGAGTTCAAAATCGCTTTGGTCGGCACCAAACTCGAACTGATACTCGGTATAATAAGTCGAGAGTTTTACCGCCATTTTTGAATTCACCACCTTGTTCCATTTTAGCCCAACAATGTTGTTTCCCCAAGGTATACGTGCGTTGAAATTACCGGCCCCAGATAGGTCGAAAACATCCCTGCCTAAATAAGTGTTGAATTCGAGCAAACTATTGTCTTTCAGTCGAAAAGATAGTTTTGCATTCACATCGTAAAAATAATAGGCCGAACCTGAAAATTCTGAATCTTCAGGGATTAAGGGTCGTGTAAGAATATCGATGTAGGTGCGCCTGCCAGCTACAAAAAACGATGATTTTCCTTTTTTTAAAGGGCCTTCGAGAGCTAACCGGCTCGATATTAAGCCAATGCCGCCAGTACCTTTAAATTGATTCATGTTGCCCGTTTTCGATTCGATATCGATTACAGACGCTAATCTACCTCCGTATTCTGCGGGCATATTGCCTTTGGTTAATTCCACCTTTTTGATGAAATCTGGATTAAAAACAGAGAAAAATCCGAATAAGTGAGAGGCATTGTAGAGCGTGGCGCCATCGTACAAAATTAAATTTTGATCGGGGCCGCCACCTCGAATGTATAAACCCGAATTTCCGTCACCAGCAGACTGAACACCTGGCAACAGCTGAATGGTTTTCAACACATCTACTTCGCCTAGAAAAGCAGGTAGTTTTTCTACCTCTTTCATTTCTAATTCGATGGTTCCCATTTGTACTTCGGCCACATTTTTATCGGCCGCTTCTGCAGAAACCACCACTTCTTTTTGATTTATCGCTTTGGGCTGTAACTGAAAAGAAAGCGTTGTGTTTTCAGTAAGTTCAATACTAACCTCTTGAGAGGCATATCCTAAATAAGAAGCTACAATTCGGTAGGAACCCGCTTTGTTATTCAATTCAAACTTTCCGTATACATCGGTAACAGTCCCTTTTTGTTGATTTTTGAAAAAAACCGTAGCTCCGATTAGGGGTTGGTTAGTAGAGCTATCAGTAACTTTTCCTTCGATGGAAAGTTGGCTCCTACCGTGAAAACTCACCAAAAAAAAGAGGAGTAAAACTATTGTAAAACGCATGCTCAGGTTTCGATAACGAAAGTAGTTAGAGCATAAACGCTATTTGATATAAACTGTTTTTACATTGGTGAAACTTTGCAAGCCTTGCTGAGCCAATTCTCTTCCGTAGCCAGAAATTCCGGTGCCGCCAAAAGGCAATCGAGGGTCAGATTTTACCAATTCGTTAAAGAAAACAGCGCCATCTTTTAACTCGTTGATCCATTTATAATGTTGCTCAGGGTTTTCGGTAAAAATAGTGGCGCCCAAGCCATATTCTGTAGTGTTGGCTACAATTACCGCATCTCGAATGTTGTTTACGCGAGAAATAGTGGCTACCGGACCAAAAGTTTCTTCTTGAAAAGCGGCAAAATTGGTTTCTACATGGTCGAGTAAGGTGGGTTCGAATTTTGCTCCATCGCGCTGGCCGCCTGTAATAAGCTGAGCACCTTTTTGTACAGAACGATTTACTTGATTTTCTATGTTTTCGGCTAAATCTGGACGAGCTAATGAGCCAAAAAAGGTAGATTTTTCGGTAGGATCTCCAATGGGATTCTCCTTAATTTTAGCCAGCATTTTATCGATAAATTCATCGGCCATAGAGTCGTGAAGAATAAAGCGTTTAGCGGCAATGCAGCTTTGCCCTGTGTTTTGCATTCTGGCCATCCATGCGGTTTCGATGGCTTTGTTTAACGAGGCATCTTCGGCAATTATAAATGCGTTGCTGCCGCCTAATTCGAGCAAAGAAGGTTTGAGGTATTTGCCTGCGAGCTGGGCTACCGATTGACCAGCTTTGGTGCTGCCAGTTAGCGATACTCCGTGAATGCGCTTATCGGCTAAGATGGTTTCTACTTGGTCTACTTCACAAATTACGGTGCTGTATAAGCCTTCTGGTATTCCGGCTTCGAGAAAGATCTGCTCAATTTGCAAAGCGCACCGCGTTACGTTGGGCGCGTGTTTTAGTAAGGCTGCGTTGCCAGCAAAAAGGGTAGGAACCGCAAACCGAAAGACTTGCCAAAACGGATAGTTCCAAGGCATGATTCCTAAAATAGTTCCGAGTGGAGCATATCGAACAAAAGAGTGAGTTGCATCTGTTTCGATGGTTTGATCGTGTAAGAAATCGGATCCTACCGATGCGTAATATTCACATAACCAGGCGCATTTTTCGATTTCTGAGATGGATTGGCTAATGGGTTTTCCCATTTCTTGGGTGATGGTAAGGGCAAGTTGGTTTTTGCGAGCCAAGAGAAGGTTGGCAGTTTTTGTAAGAATTTGTGCTCGATGATCGTAAGAAGTGGTTCGCCAATGTTTTTGACTGATAGAGGCCGATTCGATGATAAATTCAATTTCTGCTGAAGAATGGGTAGAAAATTCTTCGATTTCTTGTTGACTAAACGGGTTGATGCTTTTAAAAATGGGCATATTGATTGTGTTTTTTTACAAGTGCTTTAAAGGTATAAGAAATTGAGGAGGGGAGAGGTTTTAGCGCTTTGAGATATAGAAATGTTAACGGAAATCTTATATTTGCCCACCCAAAAAATACGGGATGTAGCTTAGTCCGGTTAAAGCGCACGTCTGGGGGGCGTGAGAGCGGAGGTTCGAATCCTCTCATCCCGACTTGAACCAAAACCACATGCAACGCATGTGGTTTTTTTATTCTCTTTATCTAAGTGAGTTTATTCTAATTTGTTTGAATGGTTTCTTTCACAAAATGAAAATGGAAGTGCATTTCTAAAATCTGAAAAAAGATGAGAATAGCTAGATTTGATGTGAAATTGCACTAATCATGAATCAGCACCTCATTTTGTTTTTTGTATCTCTTGGATTTTTCTTCTTTACACTTGAATCTTATGGTCAGCGGTATAATGTTACCGATGAGAATATTGTAGTGAGTAAAAGTGAGGCAGGAAATGTATATGAGATTGGGTCTATTAGAGTAGAAAAAAGCAAAGTAATTTTTTTATATGTTGGGAATATTTACGCTAATCCTACTCTTGATTTATCTGTTTTGGAACAGTTAATAAGCTCGAAGTTTGATAATAAAAAGGTGGTTTTTAAGAATAGTCAATATGCTTTATTGAGAGAAATCACAGTTCAACCTCTAAAAGATTCAAAGGAGGTTGAGGTTTTCGTAGGTAAAACCAGGTTAGGAGTGATGCGGCTTGAAAAAGATACGTTTAAACTGGCAATAAAAGACAAAGCCATCGCCAACAATTATGAGTCTTATTATCAAAAGATTGAAAAAGAAATTAAAAAACTTGGGTACAAAGAGTATCCAGTATCTGTTTTCACAGATAATGTATACATAGAAAAGCTTGAGAAAGCTATAATTCTAAAAGCTCAGCGCCAAAAATTACAAAGGTTTTATTCGAACGTGTTTAATGCATTAGAAAAACCGAATGATTTAGATGAAATTGAAGGAGTGTATACTGTAACAAACTCGCAATCTGAAGATGATTTTGATATTGTAATTATTTGCAATAAATCAACGCTTGAGAAAGGGATTGATTATTTGGGTTTTGTTTGGAAACAGGGTAATTCAGGTTTGGACGTTGGAGAATGTATATATCATATTAATAAGACAGCTGTTCCTAATAAGTTTTTAGTCAATTATTCATTAAGTTATTCTTCCCAGATTGAAAATTTCAAGAATCAATTAGCAAGCATTGAATCTGGGATTATTACACTTGGGGAAGAGACGTATGTAAAAAGATATCCTTCTGAAAATGAAGAAGGAACAGGTTGGCTAAAACAAGAGAAAAAAGTTGAATGGCTCGTTACAGGAAGTGGGGTGCTTTTAAATCAATCAGGCTTCATCGCTACAAATTTTCATGTTGTTAGAGATGCAAAAAAGATTATTGTAGATATTACTGGTCCTGACGGTGAAATTAGAAATTACAACGCCCAGATAGTTGCAAAAGATTCTGAAAATGATGTTGCTATCTTAAAATTGGATTCTTTTAGTTCGGAATATACACTCAAAAACCTAAATGTTAGAAGTGGTCTGGAGTTGGGAGAACGGGTGTTTACCCTGGGTTTTCCATTGAGTTCAAAAATGGGGACAAATGTGAAGTTGATTGACGGTATAGTAAGTGGAAAAAGCGTCAAAATAAATTCAAAATTTGTTCAAACAACTATGCCGTTTTGGTGGGGTAATTCTGGAGGGGCATGTTTTGATGAGAATGGAAATTTGTTTGGGTTGGCTACTCGAATAGAATTAGACAATGGCGTTAAAGTTGAAAATGTTGGTTACGTTTTAAGACTGGAGTATTTAACTGACTTGATTAAAGAAAACGATATTCCAATTACATTTTCTGAAGCACAAGATGTTAAGAAAGAGTTGTCTCTATTAGTCAACGACCTAGCTTCGAGAGCTGTATTTGTGAAAGTTTTCTAACAAAAAAGTTGCTAAAACGTATCGCATCATCAAAGTAATTTTATTCAGCTGTTGTAATTTAATAGTTACTAACAATTAACAGAGCCTAAATATAAACCGTGAATGATTTTAAAAATTTAGAAAATTTTCTAGCTGAGAAAGACCCTTTCTTCACTCAACATGAGCATAATTCTTATCGTTTTCTTGTTTTAGAAAATGATCTGGATATTCCACCTTATCAAATGATACCAAGTGATTCTGAAGTAGATGAAATCTTGTATAATTTAGTTTTTGTTGATTTAAGGGGAAGTGAAAAGAACTTTGAAGAATTTTTAAACGCTTTGACTATACGTGTGCGCAACACCAACCCCAGCATGTTGGCTAGAGTGACCTTAGTTTGCTTTTTAAATGTTAAAAACGAAGCTCAAGAACGTAAACTGAAGCAGACCATAAATACAGAGCAATTCAAGAACACACATTTTAAGTATAGTTTCCAAAAAGAGCTCATAAGGGTGTAGCGCTGAAAGCAAAAACTAGATACTTGTAGTAAAGCAGCCACAGGAGGTAATTTATTCAACTCCTGTGGAGCAGATTGATTTCTCGAATAGAATCTCTTTTCACTGTAGGATCCGATTCCGCTTTCTTCTCAGATAAGCATAAAACCAAACTATTTTCTTTTTCTTTCCTTACGCTTTTCCCGATCGAGTTTGCGTTGTTCTTTTTTTGAAAGTGGTTCGTCTTGGTTACCAGAAGCAGATGGAGCCAGCGTGAAACGAATAGGTAAATTGAATCGCTGACGAACGGGTTCACCGTCTTTCATAGCAGGTTTCCATTTGGGAGATTTGGCCAATAAATCAAGAACCGCTTGATCGCACTTTGGGTGAATACCGCGTAAAATTTTAATATTAGTGAGCGTTCCAGTAGTATCAATCACAAAAGAAGAATAAACCACTCCAGATACATTTTCTTCTCTAGCTTCTAAAGGATAAACGAGTGTGGTTCCTATCCATTTGAACAAAGCTGAGTTGCCACCTTTAAACTCAGCATACTCATCTACTGCTTGCATCTCGAAAATAGAATCCCTGATCGATAATGAATCTGGATTCGACTCTTGGCCTAAAATGTTTGACGAGATAAAAAGAAGAAAAGCGATAGAAAGATGAAGTCTTAAGTTTTTCATGTATTGATGATTAAATGGGGGTGTAAAAGCCTTCAAAAATAACCAGTTTGTAGAAAGCAATGCAAAGCAGAGCAAGGTCTTTTAATAGGAGTATGTCATTTTTTTATTTGGATCTGTTTCTGGGTCTTTGTGCGAGTTAAGGACGTGTCTTTTTTTACGAATTACGTTCTAAGTGCATCTTAGAAAAAGATTAAAGTCAATTCCTTCTCTCCGTTTTTATAAACATGGGTTGTTGAAATGCTTCATTTTCATGGTAAATCGATTTTTTGGTGGTTAACTCTAGAGAAATTGGCAAAACGTGTTCCTACCGTTACAAAAGCAACAAAAAAAGCACATGATATTTCATGTGCTTTTCAAGAACAGCGAACAATTAAACAGGGTTAGTTTTTAATAATTTGCTGGGTGGTTACGGCATGGTCAAATTGTGTTTTAACAAAGTAAATACCGGCTGGCCATTCGGCAGTGTTTACAGAAAGGGTAGGGGTGTTTGGTGAAATACTCAGTACGTGTTTTCCTGTGATATCAAAAATAGATACGTGGTGAACAGCTTCTATTTGTGCAAACTCAATAATCACTTGGTGTGTAAATGGAATCGGATAGCATTTTGGAGCTTTTGCCGTGTGTTCTTCAACAGAAACCGATGAATCAATGATTTTTACAACTAACGATCGATCTTGTGCCGAAGGGGTACTGAAATAATTGCCTGTGCTTGTCGTTCTCCAGCGCAATAGGTGAAACGAACCTATGGTATAGCCAGCTGCCGTTAATTCTAAGGCTAAATCGCTTTCATTGAAAGAGAGTGTAGTGTCGGTGAGTGAGAAGCGCGATAGAAAAGGATTTGCGTAGGTTAAATCATTAAAATCGGTAAGATTAAAGTGGTAGGTGTTGGCTCCTTCAGATGAGTGCCATTTAAATTCGATAGGTGAAGTTTGGTTGATGTCTAGCACCAAAGTATCGTTCTGTGCTGGATGCATCAATTCGAAAGATTTTGGGTGTTGTTCAAGCTTAAAAGTTACTTGAAAGGTATCTATACTTACCAAAGAATCGTACTGGCCATAAGCCTCTACCCACCAGAAATAGTCTTTATAACCCTCAGAAGGATGTCCGTTAGAGGCAGCTAACGCATAAATTTCTTCGTGAGTAATTTGTTGAGTAGTGTCTGTAGAGCCTGCTTTAGAGAGTAGTGTGGTATAATTTTCATCAGCGAAATACCATTTGTAGTAAAGACTGTTGGCTGATTTTTCCCAAGTGAAATCTACAAAACTATTGGCATCTGGATCTATTGAATAGTACATTCCGTTGGCAGGCGAAAGCAACGAGAAAGGCGTTAAATCAGTAATTACAAAACTTTCTATAGGTGAAAAATCGCTGGCCACAAACGAGTTGTCGAGCGATTGAATTTGCCAATTATAAATGCCCGGCTCTAACTGCGAATAAATCACAGAAGTATCTTGTTTCATATTTCCTCGGGCAGTAATCATGCGAGTTCCGTTTGGTAACGAGTTGGGCGAATTAATATATTTACCCGTTACGGTGTTTTGTAAACTCAAGTTGTAAGTTAAGCCGTTTTGAGCCGTTTCAGCATCTGTTGCCTTCGACCACGAAAGGGCCACTTGGTTATAATCTACACTTGTGTTAATAACGGTAGGAACCGTTGGCGGTGTATTCGTAGCTGCACTATCGTTGTTGAATAATTGAATTCTAACAGGATCAATAGTTGCATCATCGTAACCTGCAAAAGCAAAATCTAAATCTAAATCGTGGTCAACATCGTACAAGGCAAAGCTCGAGTTCCCACCGAAAAGAGGCAAGCCAGCATTGGTGACTTGATACAGAGTATCTTGCTGATTTATAAAATACTGCATCAGATAATCGTAGTTGTCGTTGTAGCCTGCTAAAAGTAGATCAGGTGCGCCATCGTTGTTTAAATCGCCCACTACAAACGGATCTTTTGTGTAACCAAATCCCGGTGAGATAAAACTTTGAATAGGGTTTAATAGGCCGTTGTTGTTTTGGTAAACCGTTAAACGCGCATCGTAATTGGTGTCGCTACCGAGCGTAAATAAATCATCGTCTCCATCTTGGTCAAAATCAAAGAATCGAACCCAAACAGAAGTTAAGCCTTCTAGGTTTTGGTTGGTGTCTGCCACAAATCGAGCAGAGTCGGTGTTGTATTCAAAAAGCTGAGTATAGCCGGCATAGGCCGCATCAGAGCCTGCTAAAACAAGGTCTACTTGGCCATCTTTGTCGAGATCGGTGGCGTCTAGTGCTCCAAAGTTTACAGTCGGAAATATTGAGTTAGAGTCTACTAGAAATGTGTCTAAGTGATTGATGTAGAGAGTGGTGGTTCCTACATAATTCGCATTCCAGCCTGTTAGCAATAAATCTTGATCTCCATCGAGGTCCATATCTATCCATTTGGTAGTGGTAAAAGAAGCATCGGCTAGGCCTAAGTCTACTTCTTGAAAAGATCCGTTTACATTTTCGTAAGTACGCGTAACGAAAGTAGCGCCACTTGCACCACTAATGAAAATATCTAAATCGTTGTCGTTATCGAAATCTATAAAACTACAGGTTCCGTTTTGCACGCCTTGAAAAGTGGTGTTTACCGCTGTAAAAACGCCAGCATTATTTTCATATAAAATTACTTGTTGCACGTTGTTGCCATCTACGCCCATGGCTAATAAATCTTGATCTCCATCTTTATCAAAATCTCCCCACTCTAAATCGCCCAAGATTAAATTTTCTGTAGATAAAGCACTGGGGCTAAACAGTTGTTGGGCAGATAGTTCGTGCAGGTTGATAAGCAGTAAGAGTAATAAGAAAGCCTTTTTGATCATTACATTTTTATTTAGAATGATTATTAATAGGCCGCGAAAATAGAAGCAAGAAGAGGCTGTAGACAATACCAGAATTGCGGTAATAGTAGGGGAGAGAAGCCATCCCCTTATTCCCCCGAATAGGTGAATGTTAAAAGTCTAATGGGCAGAAAAACAGTGTTTTGTTGCTGAAAGGCTAAATCGATAGTAGGCATTCGTAAAATGCGATGAATAACGCGTTGCTAATCAACTTTTACAATTCAATGACGGTTGCGCATCACGGTAGGAACGCGATTTGTGTTCCTACAGAAATTTTCTGTTAAAACGGATAAAACCCATCTTAAAGGTGGTTTTGAATTGAGAAGATGTAAAAAAAATGGAGAATTACTCGACACAAAAAAGGCAGGTATCTTTTAAGAATACCTGCCTTTGTGTTTTATCTCCTATCTGATGTAGATAAGAGATTTCACGGTGGATTTCGAGGGGGCTCTTATTCGATGATTAGTTTTTCGTTGACCGAAATCCCGGTTTGGGTATCAGTAAGTCGTACAATAAATGCACCTTGTAAATGGGTTAAACGAAGTTGATGATGTTGGGTAAAGTGCTCGGTGTGAACACGTTTTCCTGATAAATCAAAAATTTCGATAAGCGTTACATGATGGTGGTTAATGGCTTCAATCGTGACGTCTCCGCTAGATGGATTCGGATACAGTTTATAAGCCTTATTTTCGATTGAATGCTCGGTAGAAGATGAAATCACCGGCATTTCATCTTTAAAAATCAAGATGCGGTTACTATTTGGTACCGTTTCAAATTGAAAGCCGAGGTTGTTGTGATTGTCTTCGTCTCTAACAATTACTTCGTTGATTTTATGGGCTCCTTCTGCCATAAAACTCATCCACGGATGCAGTGGCGTTTGAATGGTAGGAACCGTAATAAACAAAGTGTCGTTGCTCACCTGAGTGCAAAAGTCTACGGTTTCTCTCATTCTCCAATAATCGCCATAGGCAGCTGTGTGTGTAATCAGTGCTTTTTCGCTGAGTTGATTTACGTAATTAATCTGAGCGGTAAGCTTGTATTGCCTGTTTGGGTGAATTAATAAAGAAACAGGCGAATAATTGTTAAGGTAATGTTGAGTGCTGTACGTCCATTTGTAAACAGCGTCTGGATAGTTGTCTTTTGATAAACCGCTAATTACATCACTTACCGTCATACCTACTTCATAAACGTTAGAGATATCACCGCTAAAGCTTCTGTCTTTTCTGATGGGGAAGGGGAAACTGTAGCCCATATCGTTGGTGCTCATGGTGCAATCGTATCGATATCCCAAAGAATCAAGTGCGTTGGGTAATGTTTTTGGATACGCAAGATGGCCTGCTCTAAACGTTTTAACCGTAACATTGTGATTGGCCTCTAACAGTTCTTTTGAAACTTGCACCTCTGGGAAAACGGTTCCTCCAGAAGTAGAATTTCCATCATTAAAAGGATTGTAATTGCTTTTTGGTACATCAATGGTTCCTAAAGAAAAACTGGCAAAATCTCTAAAATGGCCAACGCTATGGCTGTTAATAATGTGTCCGTCAAGTTTAACCTGTTCTACTTTTGGTTCCTTCCCGTTGTAAAAATCACTCATTACATCGTCTGCGAAATAGCGAGTTGTAATGTTGTAATCTGCAATAATGCCTTGGTTTTTCTCCCATTCACTAAAAAGCAGCATAGTATCCATTCCTGTTCGGCTATCAATATCGTGGGTAACCATTACGGTTTGGTAGCTATTCATAGGAGAGGTGTGTTTCCAAACCTGAACCGGTTGGTGTTTGGCATACCAAGCGCGAATAAAAAGTACCCAAACATCTGCGTTGGGCTCAAAAGAGTTGCTGTAATCGCGTTGGGTAGAATAATCGTAATTAAGCATATTGCGCAGACTTACATCACGCAGAGAAAGACCAATGCTGTAGGCGTAACCTGTGCCATATTTATTTACTACAACTGCGGGTTTGTTGAGGTCGTTGTCGAAAAAAGCCAAAGGAGTGGCGGTTGTTAAATCGTAGTGGCGGGTGTAGATAATTTCACTGATGGTAGATTTACCGAGTACAATTTCTTGCTCACGATGGTGGTCGAACCATACCAAGGTAGAATCATCGGTATTCATGTTCCAATTCATGGTGTGGTTGGTGCGGGTAGAATTGTAGCCGTTTACCCCAAAAACATCTTTTAATCGGTTGTCTCTCATGTTACAAGTAAGAATAACGCCTCCGTCTTGAACGTAAGAGTCAAGGGTGTTGATTTCTGAAGATGAAAAAGAACTGGTTTGAATATCAGAGCCGTTGAGAATATAACCGTAGGTAACAGCTTCAGAAACATCGTTGGTGATTCTATAAGGAACTCCAGCTGCAATGGCCAATTGTTCGGTAGAGAAAAGTCGTGAATCGTTTTCGTTGTTGTGTGATTGCATGTCGAGAATGGCTACCATTCTTGCTCTGTCGTGCATGGTTTGTGCAGAAACAAAACCAGCCAATGCGCACAATAGAAATGTGGAAAAGGTGAATTTCATAACGGGGGGCGAATTGAGAATTGTGTGTTATGCGCCAAACGTATCAAAAAATACGCCATTGGTTTAAAAATAAAGTCAAAAATAGTAGTTATTCGGTGTTTAGGGGTGTTTGGTGGTTTTTGAGAGTTCTTATAATTGATAGAAAATGGAGTTTAATTGTAAATGGTAGAAAAATGAGATGAAAATTCCCATTTTGAGTAAATCACAATCTACCGTGAATATCATTGTAGAAAAGCCTTTCGTAGCTCTTTGATTAATATGTATTTTCCGCACTTCTTTGTTGTTTGGGTGAGCAACAAGTAAATTCTTAAATCGAAGAGCTCGAAGCGCAGAAAATGGAACCGAATTCAGAAAGAAAATCAGAATTTCTAAAAAGTTGGTGGGTAATTGTTTTAGCCTTTCTACTGGTGGCTGTTTTTCCGTGGGCGCGTTCACAATCTTCTTGGCTGCAATCGTTTACAGATTCGTTTAATCTGCCTTTCTACACTTTCGAATCTGCCGACACAGTTGCGGTTGAAATAGCCCAAATAGATACCGCCATTTTGCAAGATACCTTGGTTACTTTACAGGTAGATTCTGCTTACCTAGATAGCTTAGATCGTGTAAATTACCTCGATTCTATAGATGCGGCTGCAGCAAAAGGGCTGGTTTCTTTCTTTACCCAACTTCAAAAACTTGAAAACAATAAAAACGAGAAGGTTTCTATTTTATGGTTTGGTGATAGCATGATCGAAGGCGATATGATTACCCAAGATGTAAGAGATAGCTTGCAAAGAAGGTTTGGTGGCTACGGAATTGGTTACATGCCCATTACTTCGGTGGTAAATAAATTTAGAAATACCATCCGCCACGATTTTTCAGCTAATTGGATGAGCTACAACGTAGTGAGTGGCAAAAAGCCTCATCTAACGCCCAACTGGAACGGAGAGTATTTCACCGCTCAACACGATTCTTCATTAGCCGTGCAGCCACACGATTCTGTAAACGTTCAATTTACCGGAAGTAGCGCATTTGTAGGAACCCGTAAACTTCCTAAACCCGCGTTGCTGTACGGCAAAAGAATTTCAGATTCGGCATATCAAGATACGGCCAATTGGGTGAAGTTAGACGAAGATTGGTGGCCGCTTTCTGATAGCCAAACCGTAAACCGCTTAGAAATTGACCAAGAATCGGTACGTGAAATTTCGCTCAATTTTTTACTCAAACCTGATCAGCCGTTGTACGGAATGCACTTTCACAGCGGTTCTGGAATTGAGTTGAGCAACATAGCCTCTCGTGGAAACTCTGGATTAGTATTGAGTGCGGTTCCTGCCGATATTTTTCACGGAATGGCCGCTAATAATGCGCCTTCGCTCATTGTTTTACAATATGGTGTTAACGCCAGTAGCTTGGGCGTAACCGATTATTCTTGGTACAACCGAGCCATGAAGCGCGTGGTGAAATATTTGCAAAAAGTGTATCCAACTACCAGTATCGTAATTGTTTCAATGGCCGATCGTTGCGCTAAAATTGAGGGCGAAATGCAAACCGATAGTTCGGTTATTGCCATGAATAAAGTGTTGCTCAATATCGCTACAGAAACCGAAGTAGGCTATTTCGATCTATTTAATAAAATGGGAGGCGAAAATTCCATGAAAAAGTGGGCAGATGCGCAACCATCACTGGCCAATAAAGACTATACGCACTTCAATTTTAGAGGCTCAAGAAAAGTGGCTCACTTTTTTATCGAGTTTTTAATGGAACAATATTCAACCTTTAAAAAAGAGCAAAATTCGAATGATTAAAACCGTACTCACTATTTTCTCAATGGGAGTTTTAAGTAGTTGTTTTGGGCAATCTGAAACAGTAGGAACCGATTCCGTTGTTTCTGAAACCATTGTAAAAGAGGTAGTTCAACCTTCTAAAATTGCACCTGTAGAATTAAATGCGTTTTACCTTGAAGTGGTAGATACTTCGGCTCTGAAATTGCAAAACGATACTTTTCTTTATCCGTTTTTCGAGCGCTTGCAAGCGCTCGAAAATCAGCAAACACAAAAAGTGCGAATTGCCCACATTGGCGATTCCCATATTCAAGCCGATTTTTTAACAAAAGGCGTTCGCCAACATTTTCAGCGCGATTTTGGGAACGGTGGTAGAGGCCTTATTTTCCCGTATAAAATTGCCAAAACCAATGGTCCTCTCGATTTTGCCATTACTACCGATGTAGATTGGAAAGCCAAACGAAATGTTTTTCCGCAACAACCCATGGAAATAGGAGTTTCAGGAATTACCATCGGAACAGAAAAACCACATTATCACTTGCAAATCCGCATCGATTCTAACGATTTTATGGATTCGCTAGTGATTTTTCACGAAGGTGCTTCTACAAATCCGTTTACACTGTATTCTACAGAAGACCACCATTTAGTAGAGAAACATAGTACGGTTACCCAAACCAAGTACCACAAAATTCAACCGGGTGAAAGCCTTTCAGTAATTGCCAGTAAATACAACGTTACTTCGGGGCAATTGCAGCGTTGGAATGGCTTAAGAAGCAGTAGAATTTACGCAGGGAAGAGCCTAAAAATTCTTTCTATCGCTAAACAACCCAGACCTATCGGAAAAGATGAAATGCAGCAAATTTCATCTTCTGTAGATTATTCACCCTCTAAAGCCAGTTTCCGTTTGCCATCTCCTCACTACCAAGTAGTAGTAGAATACCAAGGAAATCCGCATCATAAAATCAATGGCATTTATGTAGAGAAAAGTACACCGGGTGTTGTTTACAACATGATTGGTGTTAACGGAGCAAAGTACGAGCACTACAACAAATCGAAAAATTTTCAGGCGCAGTTTAAATACTTAAACAACGATTTAATAATTGTAGCTCTCGGCACCAACGAAAGCTTAGAGCATGGTTACGATAGCCTGCGTTTAGCCAATGAATTTAACCAGTTTATTAGCGATTTACAGAAAAACGATCCTGAGGCTACCTTTTTAATTAGCTTAAATCCAGATGCGTATAGCAGAAGAAAGCAAAACCCGAATGCAGCTCGTTTAAACCGCATTTTGCAATCGCTTTGTAATCACAACCAATTGGCGTATTTCGATGCGTTTCAGCTTATGGGAGGGCAAGGCGGAATGTACAAATGGTACCAGCAAGGCTTGGCCAATAGAGATTTAGTGCATCTGAATGCGCGCGGTTACGAGTTCATGGCCGATTTACTTTACACAGCAATTATCAACTCATATATCGACTATCAAACCCATGTGGGAAACCATTAAAGAATACTTTGTTTACCAGCCTAGCCAGCCGTTACTCTTTAACTCAGAGGTGTTTTTAGTTTGGTTCTTACTGATTTACAGTTTGTACCAACTCGTTTACAAAAAAGTGCCGTGGAGAGTAGGCTTGTTGTTGGTGTTTTCCTTGTTTTTCTACTACAAAAGCAGTGGTTTATTCTTTTTGCTTCTCCTTGTTTCTACAGTGGTAAACTTTTGGGTAGGAACCCGTTTACACTCCGCTTCAAAACCCCAATTTCGAAAAACATGGTTATGGATTTCGGTGGTGTTTAATTTAGGTTTATTAGCCTATTACAAATACACCAACTTTTTACTCGAATCGCTCAACAATTTGCAAGGTTGGATGAATTTTGACTTGTTTGATTCGTTCGATAAACAAGACATTATCCTGCCCGTAGGTATTTCGTTTTTCACTTTTCAGGCGATGAGTTACACCATCGATATTTACAGAAAGAAGATTCAACCTATTCACAATATTTTCGAATTTGGTTTCTTTATTTCATTCTTTCCGCAGTTGGTGGCGGGCCCAATTGTAAGAGCAGCCGATTTTTTACCACAAATCAAGCAAAAGCTACATTTATCTCGTTTCGATTTATCAAGAGCATTGTTTCTCATTATGTCGGGCTTGGTAAAAAAGGCAGTAATTAGCGATTACATTTCTGTCAACTTTGTAGATCGCGTTTTTGACAATCCAGCCTTATACAGCACACTCGAAACGTGGGGAGCATTTTACGGATACGCTCTTCAGATTTACTGCGATTTTAGCGGATATTCAGACATGGCCATCGGTATTGCGCTTTTGTTTGGTTTCAGATTGCCCGATAATTTTCGAGCACCTTACCAAAGTGCTTCTATTACCGAATTCTGGAGAAGATGGCACATTTCTCTGTCGAGTTGGTTGCGAGATTACCTTTATATTTCGTTAGGTGGTAACCGAAAAGGAGTTTTTAAAACATACCGTAACTTAATAATTACCATGTTGTTAGGAGGTCTGTGGCACGGTGCTTCTTGGCAGTTTGTGTTGTGGGGGGCAATGCATGGCGTTTGGCTGGCTGTTGAGCGAATTACCGAGCCAATTACTTCGAAAATACCGAAAAACGTACGTTGGTTGCCAGGCCTTATATTCACCTTCCACTTTGTTTCTTTCGCTTGGATATTCTTCAGAGCTTCCACCTTAGATTTGGCGTTTGTCTTTATCGATTCTATGTTTCAACCAGCCGATTGGGAATTAGGAGCAGAAGTAATTTCAGCGTATCCGAAAGTGTTTGTTCTAATGGCGATCGGGTTCCTACTGCATGCTATACCGTTAAATTGGGATGAAAAAGTTCAAGAATTATTTGCCAAAATGCCGCTAGTAATCATGGCTTTTGTGTTGGCCGTCATCATGGTGTTGGTGATTCAAATGAGCAGCTCAGAAGTGGTTCCTTTCATCTATTTTCAATTTTAATTCACGGTAGGAACCGCCATCGTGTTCCTACCGAAAAATTACCCAATAAAAGGTATTTTGCATTGAACAATCTACTTATACTTTTGTAGTACGAAAAACTAGAATTTTATGAAAAAGCTGTTTTTACCATTAATAGGATTTGCACTGTTTTTGAGCTCTTGCGGAGGAAACTCAACCGAAACAAATTCTGATACTGCCAACGAAGAAACTGCTACTGAAGACCAAGTAGTTAACGTATATACTCACCGTTATTACGATGCTGATAAAGCGCTTTTTCAACGTTTTGAAGAAGAAACAGGTATTAAGGTAAACGTAAAAGCCGATAAAGACGATAAGTTGATTCAGCTTTTGCAAACCGAAGGAGCCAACACAGAAGCAGATATTTTAATGACGGTAGATGCGGGTAGATTGTACTATGCTACTGAGCTAGATTTGTTACAATCTGTAACTTCTGAAGTGTTAATGAACAACGTACCTGCGCATTTGCGTGAGCCCGATGGTTTTTGGTATGCGTTAACCAAGAGAGCACGGGTAATTGCTTACTCAAAAGAACGTGTTAATACTGAAGATTTATCTACTTACGAAGATTTAGCAAGCGATAAATGGAAGGGTAAAATTTCGGTTCGTAGTTCAGGAAACATCTACAACCAATCGTTAATGGCTTCTATCATTGTTCATAACGGACAAGATGCTGCTACCGAGTGGGCTAAAAACGTAGTGAACAATATGTTTCAAGAACCAAAAGGTAACGACCGCGACCAAATTAAAAATGTAGCCATGGGTAAAGCCGATGTAGCGTTAGTAAATACGTATTACATGGGTAAATTAATGAATAGTAGCAACGATTTGGAAGTAGAAGCTGCGAGCAAAGTTGGCTTGTACTTTCCTAACCAAGAAGGCAGAGGAACTCACATCAACGTGAGTGGAGCAGCCGTTACAAAGCACGCTAAAAACAAAGAAAACGCGGTTCGTTTAATCGAGTTTTTAACAGAAGTAGAAGCGCAAGAAGTGTTTGCAAAAGCCAATTATGAGTACCCAGTAAATCCAAAGGTGCAAATGAGCGAGTTTCTTCAACAATTTGGAGAATTTAAAGCAGATTCTTTACCGCTTTACAAGCTAGGAGCTTACAACTCAGACGCTGTACAAACTTTTGAAGCAGCGGGCTGGAAATAAACCATTAGTATACTTTTGAAGGCGCTTGCTTGCAAGCGCCTTTTTTATGCGATATAAACTCCATATTCTCGGGTGGCGAATTCCGGCCGTTCTATTGGCAATGCTTATTGTGTTGCCTTTTGTTGTATTGGTATTCTCGTTAAAGTTTGAGAATTACACCGATGTATTTTCAATCTTGATCAGCGATTATGCCCTTAACTCGTATGCTTTAGTTGTAGGAACCGCACTCATTGCCTTGTTATTTGGTATTCCGGCAGCGTGGTTGGTAGCTACCAAGAAATTTAGAGGAAGAAAACTGATTCAGGCCTTGCTGGTGTTGCCTTTAGCGATTCCGTCTTATATTCAGGCTTATACGTATAAAGGTATTTTCGATCCATTCGGAACTACCGCTAAGCATTTCGATTTCTATTTAGAAGTAGATTCAATTGGTTATTTAATGCTCTTTATGGGCAGTGTATTGTATCCGTACGTATACATTACCGCAAGAACCGCTTTTTTAAACCATTCTCAGCAACTGCAAGAGGCCGCAGCTTCTTTGGGAGCTTCTTCAATGAGAACTTTTTTTAAGGTTACCTTGCCTATGGCGAGGCCTGCCATTATGGGCGGCTTAATGTTAGTAGTAATGGAAGTGCTCAATAATTACGGTGCAGTGAGTTATTTCGGAATAAAGACGTTTACTACGGAAGTTGTTCGTTTGTGGAATCCGCTCGATTTGCAGCCGGTATTAAAAGTAGCTTCGGCCGTTTTGTTGCTGGTTTTTGTGTTGATTTATTTGGAGCAATATTTTAGAAAACGCGCCAGTTTTGCGGATGCTGGCTCTAAGAAAATGGCCAATTACAGAACGCCATTGTCTAACCGAGAAAAGGGGATAGGTGTTTTCGCTTTTGGCGTTCCGTTACTGATTGGTTTTATTGTGCCAATTGTTCAGTTAATTTATTGGTCGTTATTGGTTTACGAAGATGTGCTTACTTCTGAGTTTTGGTTTCTCTTGCTAAACACGTTCAAAATGGCACTTATTGCAAGCGTTGTTTGCGTTAGCGTTGCCGTGCTTCTTCATTTTTCTTATCGATGGAGTAAAAGCAAACCCATGAAGTTTTTAGCTGGTCTATCTACCTTGGGGTATGCCATACCCGGAGCTGTAATCGGAGTGGGTGTTTTATTGCCCATCGCTATTATTAATCACCGATTCGATATTCTGTTAACAGGCTCTTTAGTTACCCTTGTTTTTGCGTATTTAGTTCGTTTTCAAGCGGTAAGTTATAATGCGGTAGGAGCCGGTTTTGAGAAGCAATCGAGTTCTTTACCAGAAGCCGCTCGCTCGTTGGGTGTAAATGCCTTTCAAGGATTTAGAAAAGTAATTTTCCCATTGATTCGTCCGGCTGTTTTAAGCGCGCTAGTTATTGTTTTTGTTGATGTAACTAAAGAATTGCCCCTTACGATGATGTTTCAAACGTTTAACTTCGAAACGTTGGCTGTTCGGGCTTTCGCGTTAATGGAAACCGATGGAGCTGTGTACGATTCATCTATTCCTTCGTTAATTATTGTAGCCATTGGATTGGTTCCTACCGTTTTACTCAATCAATTTAGCAAACAATGAGCAAGCTACTATCTGTGCAATCGTTAGAAAAGTACTATTCTTCGAAAGTGCCTGTTTTAAAGGGCATTGATTTTTCGATTGAGAAAGGTGAAATTTTAGCATTGGTAGGAGCCAGTGGATGCGGTAAATCTACGTTGCTGCGTTGCATAGCAGGTTTTGAAAAGCCACAAAAAGGAAGCATTTTGATGAATGAAAAAGTGCTTTTTGATGGAAAAACGCATGTTCTACCTGAAAGTCGTTCGGTGGGTTTTTTGTTTCAAGACTATGCGCTGTTTCCACATTTATCGGTAAAAGACAATATCCGTTTTGGATTGCATAAAATAGACGAGCATACTCAAAGAATTCAGCTTGAATATTACTTAGAAGCAATGGATATTGAAGAGTTGAGAAGTCGATATCCGCACGAGATTTCAGGAGGGCAACAACAACGGGTAGCGCTGGCAAGAGCCTTGGCACCCGAACCTTCTTTGATGTTATTAGATGAGCCTTTTAGTAACATTGATGCGCAGCTAAAACATACCATGCGTTTAGCCATTAGAAAGTTGTTTAAACAGCTGTCTACCACTGCAATTGTTGTTACCCACGATATTGAAGATGCCATAGAAATGGCTGATAAAATTGCGGTAATGCACCAGGGGGAGATTATTCAATTGGGTACACCTGAAGAGTTGATGAAATCACCCGTTTCTACTACAGTAGCCTCTTTTTTTGGTACAGTGAATCGCTTGAAAGTAACCGAAACGTTAAAAGCAGCTTTAGACTTGCCGGCAACATCAAAAAGGGAAGTCGGCATCTTGCCAGAAGATTTTGAAATCAGAAACGGTGAAAAATCAAATGCCCTATTGATTTCGAAACGCCAAAAAGGGTTTGTTCACATTTATATAGTTGAAATAGATGAGCAACTCATAGAAATTCAGTCGATAAAAGAAGTTGAAAACATCCAGCCTCAACAACCCTGTTTTGTTTCATTGAACTCTTCTGTTCGCATTCTACCCGCCCATTAGAAGAGCAATAGGGGAGCAAAGTTTTACTTTTCAAAGAGTTAGAAATGCTTAAAAAGATGGGTTAGCTTCTTTTTAACTTGGTGTTTTAATAATGTGGCTAACGCGATTTTACCGTTAAAAGGCTTTAGAGCAAAATGGATTTTCAAGAAAGTTTTAGGTGAATAGCAAAAGAGAAAGGTGAGCAATTTAGCCATCCAAGATGTGTTGATTGCAAGTAATTCGGTTATCTGATTACACTCTTGAAGAATGAGAAAAGAGTTTCTTAAACGTGGAAAAATGGAAGTAATCAATAATTTGCATGAGTAGGCTTTTCTCCTTTTCGTTTATCACTAGTTTCGCGCACTGATTTAACCTATAACTGTATGAACCCAAAAATCATGGGAGAAGGAGTAGAGCAATTTCATCCAAAAAACCAATCAGAGTGGAGAAGGTGGTTAGAAGAAAACCACGACAGCCAACAAGCTATTTGGTTGGTGTTGCACAAGAAAAAATCTCCCAACTTTAACCTGAGTTGGAGCGATGCGGTAGATGAAGCTCTATGTTTTGGGTGGATCGATAGTACCAAAAGAACACTCAATGAACAGGCTTACATTCAGTATTTTACTCAGCGAAAACCCAAAAGCAATTGGTCGAAAGTCAATAAAGAGAAGGTAGCTAAACTGATAGATGCTGGCTTAATGCAAGCAGCGGGTTTTAAGAGTATTGAAATAGCGAAAGAAAATGGTTCTTGGGTTCAATTAGATGCAGTAGAAGAGTTGAAAGTTCCCGAAGATTTAGAGACCGCATTAAAAACGCACGCAGAAGCGTACGCTTATTTTAATCAGTTAAGTAAATCGGTTCGGAAAGGTATGTTGTATTGGGTAATTTCTGCAAAAAGGACAGCAACTCGCGAAAAGCGAATTGCTGAAATTGTTCAAAATGCGGGTGAAAATCAAAAGCCCAAAGCTTTTCGATAAAACGAATTAAAAACTGTAACCAAGAGAAAAGCCTGCTCTTGGTGCAATTGATTTTTTATACGGATTGGTCAAGTCTAGGTGGTTAACATCCAACTCTTTTTCAGATCCGGTTAACGGTGTGTAAACGCCTCCGCCTATGTACAAATCAAAGGTAAACCCGTTGTCGATAAATCCTTGAGCGCCTAAGTAAATACCAAAACCTAAGGTGCTGGTTTGAGCGTTTTTATAAGATTCTACAAAGGGTTGAAATTGATTAGATTCGTTGTCGAGGTAATCTTGCGAAGCATATTTGTACAATGCATAACCCGCAAAATAAGGCCGAAAGTAAACTTCATCATCGTGGATAGACTTGTAAAACAATTTGTAAATCGCTTCAGTTCTAAAGCCTTCTAGGTTTTTGGTCTGATCGTAAAACCCTGGGTCTTCATTAAAGAAATAACCACTTTCAAACTGAATAGAAGTATTGTTGAAAATACGCTGATATCCCATTGAAAAGCCACCAACAAAAAAGTCTAAAGGCTTTAAGAAAATTGTGTTGCTAGGTATATAAGGCTCTGTGTTTTCGGCATATTGTGCCCTGCTTACTTGTACAACTGCTAAAAGAAAAAGAAGAGCGTAAAGTTTTTTCATTTGTTTGTTCTTAAGAGGGGTTATTTAACAGACTTAACTTCAATTAACTCAGGGCCACCTTCTAGCGGATAGCCTTCTACTTTAGATCCAATAATAATTACCGTATCGCCAATATATTGGTTTAAATCTACAGAATTACTGCGTAAAGCGAATGTAACGAATTCGCCTTGAATGGAGTGGGTTCCGTATTGATAGGTGGTGATTCCGGTCTCTCGAATCACACCTTCGACCTCAAATGTGTGCGGTTCAGCTTCTTCGTCTTCTTTGCAGCTTAGGGTAAAAAGGGAGATAAAAACGAGAGAAATACATCCCAATAGGGCAATTTTAAAATCGTAGCTTAATTTCGCGTTCATACCAAAAGAATAAAACAGTTTTGTTTTGGGTCTGTTAGTCAGATACTCAAATAATTAATAAGGTTGCTTTTCAGTTTATGATTACAGTTATTTCGCCTGCCAAAACGCTTGATTTTGAATCTACTGTTCCTGATTTTTCACTGTCGGAACCCGTTTTTCAAGAAAAAGGAAATTCTATAGCCAGTAAGTTGAGTCGTTTTTCTGTAAAGAAAATACAAGATTTGATGAAATTGAGCGATGATTTAGCTCAACTCAATACAGAACGTTATAGAGAATGGAAAACGGTTCCTACCGATAAAGAGGTGAGAGCTGCATTGTATGCCTTCAAAGGTGATGTATACCTTGGGTTAGACGGGTACTCGTTGAGTGAAGAACAGGTGAATTATGCGCAAAATCACTTGAGAATTTTAAGTGGTTTATACGGTGTATTAAAGCCGTTAGATGGAATTCAGCCCTATCGACTCGAAATGGGAACTTCTCTGCCCGTTCAGCGCAGTAAAAATTTGTATCAGTATTGGTCTAAATCAGTTATAGATTTAATTAATAGTGAGTTGAAAGAGCAGTCAACCACCACGCTTGTTAATTTAGCGAGCAACGAATATTTTAAGGTAATTGATAAAAAGAAATTAGAAGGAACCGTAGTTACTCCGGTATTTAAAGACCTGAAAAACGGTAATTATAAGGTAATTTCGTTTTTCGCGAAGAAGGCTCGAGGAATGATGAGCCGCTTTATCATTGAAAATAAAATAGAAAAAGTGGAAGACCTTTTGGCTTTCGAAGTAGATGGCTATCACTTTAACGCTAATTTAAGCACAGAAAGCGAACCGGTCTTCACTCGCGAGTTAGAATAACTCTGATGGGTTATTATGCCATTAATTCTGCTTGCGGATAACGCTGTTTCCAAAAAGCGAGAAGGCTTAAATCTTTAATGGTAATAATGGTTCTTCCATCGAGTTTCACCTTGTACTTAGGGTTTAACTCTTTCGTTTTTTTTGATCTTCTTTTCGATGCCATATTATTGATTGTTTAGTAGAAGTAACGCTGATTGTAGGCATCTTGTTTCAGCCGTTTGCTTCCCTTATATTTTTTTAACAACTTGCGTAACCGCACTTTAAGGTTCTGCGTATAATAACTTGTTTTTCTATGAGAGTTATCGACCAAATTCCGAACGATGTTTTTACCATTACCGTTTTTACATCAAATAACCGCTATTTAATAAAATTTGAAGCAGGTCCAATGGAGCAGACTTACAAGCTTTCTGCAGATAATTTCGCCTCTAAAGAAGAAATTAGAGCATTTGTTGATCAACTTTTTTTAGAAGAAACCAGAACAATTCACAACCAAATGTTTTTAAACATGAAGGCCGCCTTAGAGAGATTCAAAAACGAATAAGAACTAACTTGTATGAGAAAACTTTTACTTTTTGCCTTACTATTCACTACACCATCGTTTATTTTTTCGCAAGACACTTTTCTGCAATTACGTTCAGGTAATTACGCTATTCCGAGCGATAAAAATTTTACGCAAACAGGTAACTTGCCAAGTCAAGCTTTTTTTGAAGGACATTATTATGTGATTGGTCATTTTCATCAAATTCCATCTCAAGAAGCAAAAGCGCAGTTAGAAGCCCAAAAAATTAAATTTCTTAGCTATTTGCCTACGGGTTCTTACGTATTGCAAATCCCCGATTTTCTCGAATTATCTCAGCTAGAAAATGCTGGTTTGATGTCGATCAGCGCTTTTCATCCTGATTACAAACTTCAGCACGAATTAGCGGCTAAAACTTACCCAGAATACGCTCAAGTTGGCGATTTAATCCAAATTAATTTCTCAGTATTCAAAGGGATTAGTGCCCAACAAGTGGCGAATTTGGTAAATATGAAAGGCATTTCTTTTGAGCCTATTCTTCATTATAACCGCGTATACTCTGCCCAAGTTACCGAACAACAATTGGCAGATTTAGCGGCTTTACCCGTTGTAGAATACATCGAACCCATAGATCCACCGGCTGCTCCAGAAAACTTGGTAGGAACCACTAGTCATCGTTCAAGTTATATTTCGAACGAATTTGTAAATGCTCTTCCTTACAACGGAGATGGAGTTTGGGTAGCCATGGGAGACGATGGCGAAATTGGTCCACACATCGATTATACGGGTCGTACCGATCAATCTAACGCGGGCCCAGACGGAGGTAACCACGGAGATCATATCGCAGGAACTATCATGGGAGCTGGAAACCTAGATCCTACAACGAGAGGTATGGCATGGGGTGCAGATTTATTGGTGTATGATGTTTGGGATGCGGTGAATTCGGCTCCTACAGCACATTTAAACCCCGGGGTGATGGTTACCAGCACTTCTTACAGCAACGGTTGTAATGCGGGTTACACCAATTTTGCCCGCAGTATGGATGAACAGATTTCGAATTTGCCCGAACTTATGCATGTGTTTTCTGCCGGTAACTCAGGAACATCAGACTGTAACTACGGTGCAGGTTCTGGCTGGGGAAACGTTACAGGAGGCGTTAAAGTGGCCAAAAACGTAATTGCCGTTGGTAATTTAACCGACCAAGATCAATTGGCGGGTTCGAGCAGTCGAGGTCCTGCTGAAGATGGCAGAATTAAGCCCGAAATTTGCGCGGTAGGAACCAATGTCTACTCTACCAATGCTGGTAACATTTACAACCAAAGCACGGGAACTTCTATGAGTGCTCCTGGGGTAAGCGGAACGTATGCTCAGCTAGTTCAAGTATACAGAGAGCTCAATTCAGGCGCTAATCCTTCTTCTGCCTTGTTGAAAAATGCATTGATGAATTCGGCAGACGATTTAGGGAATGAAGGTCCTGATTTTAAACATGGTTTTGGCCGTTTGAATGCCAGAAAAGCTCACGCCATTTTAGCCAACAACTTTTACTTCAACGGTGCCATTTCTCAAGGCGATGTATCGAACACAACGCTTACCCTTCCTGCTAATGTAACAGAGTTGAAAATAATGGTTTATTGGAACGATGTTGAGGCAGCTACCAATGCTTCTCCAGCTTTGGTAAACGATATTGATTTAACTGTTTCTTCTCCTCAAGGTAGTACCATTCAGCCGTTGGTATTGGATCCTACCGCAACGGTTGCAGCATTAGATGCTCCAGCAGTTCCGGGTGTAGATCGTCTCAATAATATGGAGCAAGTGGTAATCAATCAGCCCAATGCAGGGAACTATACCATTAACTTAGAGGGTTTTAATATCCCATTCGGTCCGCAAGAATTTTATGTTACTTACTACTACGAAACACCCGAAATAACTGTCATCTATCCGCGCGGTGGTGAAAGTGTTGTTCCAGGAGTTGAAGAACTCATTCGTTGGGATATTGAAGGAGCCAATGGAAATTCTACGGTAGAACTTTCTACCAATGGCGGAGCTTCTTGGTCTACCTTGGGCACAACAACGGGTAACGAAACAACCTTATCTTGGACTCCGTCTGCTACTGTTTCGGGCGATGCGCTTATTCGTGTTTCTAACGGAAGTTTATCTGATCAAAGTGATGCTGAGTTCAACATTATTGGTGTTCCAGGAAATTTAACCATCGATTATATCTGTCCAGATAGCTTAGGCTTATCATGGGCGGCAGTTAACGGTGCAACAGAATACGAAGTGTATAAATTAGGTTCAAAATACATGGATCCGATTGATACGGTTTCTACCAACTCGGCCGTTTTATATGGATTAAATCCTTTCGAGACCGATTGGTTTTCGGTAAGAGCTATTGGGAATAATGCCCTAGGAAGAAGAGCCATAGCCATAGAAAAACCACTCGGAACAGTGAACTGCGTTCTTTCTTCAGATTTAGCGTTGCAAGAGTTGATTTCACCATCAGCTTCTGGTCCGCTTACGGTTTGCCAAGGTTTACAAGCATTGCCCATTCAGTTAACAGTAGAAAATTTAGGGCAGCAAACTGCGGCCAATTTCGCTATCAATTATTCGTTAAACGGTGGGGCTACGGTGTCTCAAACTATTTCCACTCCTATTTCGGCAGGAACCACTCAAACTCTTTCGTTGAGTACGCCTATAAATGTGAACACTCCGGGCGTTTATAGTATTCAAGTTTGGTCTGAATTGATAGGCGATCAAAACGCGTTTAACGATACCCTCAATGTTAATTTTTCTGTGTTGGCTACACCAAGCAGCACAACGTTCCCGATTTACGAAGATTTTGAAAGTTTTAACCTTTGTAGCACGGCCAACGATTGTGGAGCAACAGTTTGTAATCTTTCTGGCGGGTGGACCAACGCTTCTAATGGCTTAGTAGACGACATTGACTGGAGAACGCATGCAGGTTCTACACCCAGTAACGGAACGGGGCCTTTTTTCGATTTTGATCCCGGAACACAAGCGGGTAAATACATTTACTTAGAAGCAAGTGGTGGTTGTACTTTCCAAGAAGCTCAATTGATTTCGCCTTGTATTGAATTGGTAAATATTCAGGCTCCAGAACTAACCTTCGGCTATCATATGGATGGTGAAGCTATGGGAGAGCTGCACATCGATGTATTGGTTAACTCTGAATGGGTGTTAGATGTGATCCCACCGATAAGTGCAGACAATGGAGTAAACTGGTCTACGGCTGCGGTAAATTTATCACCGTACTTGGGCGAAGTCATCAACATTCGTTTTAGAGGAGTTACTGGCCCTGATTGGCAGAGTGATATGGCGCTTGATGGCATCTCTATTCAAGAATCTACCAGTTCACCAGAAGTAGACTTTGCCGCCTCAGATCAAAGCATTTGTCCGAATCAAGTGGTTACTTTCTACGATTTGTCAACGGGCGCTCCAAGTTCTTTAGCTTGGTCGATTTCCCCGTCTACGGGTTTTACTTATGTTAACGGAACCAATTCTACCAGTTTTCAACCTCAAGTAGAATTTCAGCAACCGGGTTATTACAATGTTCAGTTAATTGGGGTAAATCCAAATGGCTCTGATACGTTGTTGAAAAATAGTTACATAGAGGTTTCAAGCGGGGCGGTTCTTCCTTTAGTAGAAGATTTTGAAGGAACCAATTTTCCACCTTCTACAGCATGGTTGTTGTTGAACCCAGACAACTTAACCACTTGGCAATTAGACATGAGTGTTGCTGGTTCTAATTCGCAGGCAACTGGAGCTATTTACATGGATAATTACAATTATGATGCTGCTGGTGAAGAAGACATCTTGGAGTTGCCCACTCTAGATTTAACACAAGTAAACAGTGCAACACTAACGTTTGATGTGGCAGCGGCTCAGTACCAAAGTTCTTCTGATCAGTTAAAGGTAGAACTAAGCCTCGATTGTGGTGAAACCTTTACGGAAGTGGTTTACTTTAAAGAAGGTTCCGTGTTAGCTACAGTAAATCCGCAAGGCAATTTCTTCACACCTTCTGGTGCCAACGATTGGCGTAACGAATCCGTAGATTTATCGCCTTATGCTGGGCAAAGTGTTGTGATGCGTTTTGTTGCTGTAAATGATTACGGAAACACCTTGTATTTAGATAATATCAATATTCAAAATACGTCAGTTCCTGTTGCTCAAATCAACGGTGATGGCGGTTGTGAAGGCGATGTTATTGTGTTTGAAGACAATTCTCAAGGAGTAAACTTGGTTTCTTTTCAGTGGGATTTTGGTCAAGATGCAACGCCTGCAACAGCTACAGGTGCTGGTCCGCACAGTGTAAGCTACGCTACGGTGGGGCAGAAACAAGTATCGTTGAGTATTTCTGATGGAACACAAACAGACAATACCGTGAAAACTATTTCAATAGATAACGAACCTATTGCAGGTTTTACACAAGTAATTATCGACCCAACAACGTCTGCTTTTGTGGCAGATTACAGCGGGGTGAGTACTTGGGATTTCGGAGATGGTAGTCCAACAGTTACAGGTGATTCTGTAGCTCATACCTATGCTGTAAAAGGGAATTACACCGTAACGCAAACCATTACCAACGCTTGCGGAACTAGCGAAATAGCTCAATTAATTACAGTTGCGCCTGTATCTGTAAATGAATTGAACGCAGAAAACATTCGTTTGTATCCGAATCCAACAAGAGATGTAATTACGTTAGAATTAGAGAACGTAAACGACTACACAATTGTGTTTACAGATTTGGCGGGTAGAGAAGTACACACTTCGCTGGTGTCGAAAAGCAATCAACAAGCATCGTTCAGTTTATCAGGATTGTCGCAAGGTGTTTACCTAGTGGTAATTCAGCGTGATAACGGAGGGCAAAAAGTGTTTAGAGTAAACGTTATTGAATAGGTTTTTATAAGTGATTATCGGTTCCTACCGATAACGAATAGGTAATTAGGCTTAAAATCATTGTTTTTGATGATTTTAAGCCTTTTTTATGCGAAAAAGAGCAGAATCTATTCCCTAACAAGGTGACTTAATTAGAAATGGTAAAATAGAAGTTGAGGAATGTTCGCGAGCTAAAAACAAGAGAGTTAGCTGTAGGCGTGAAAAAAAGAGCTGTAATCGGTGATTACCAAGGTGTTGAAAAGCTAGAAACTCATCTAACTATCAGAATTGAAGAAAGTTTTGGGCAAAAAAAAACCGAGCGGGAGCTCGGTTTTTTCATTCCATGAAGAATCGATTAATTCTTGACAATTCTAAAGTTATCTTCTCCTATTTGTAAGAAGTAAATACCAGAAGAAAGGTGAGAGATGTCGTAAGATTTAGATACCGAATTCCATTCAAAAGAATCTAAGATCTGACCATTAATACCAGTAAGCGTAACTTTTCTCTCTTGCATATTGTCTCTGTTTAAAGTTAACTGACCCTGAGTTGGGTTAGGGTAAACCATTAAACTTTGATCAGCCAGTTCGTTGACACTGTTGCAAATTTCTACAGAAACTTTCACCTCCTCACGTTCAGAAATACAAGGTAAGTCTTGCACTTCCCAATCGTAAAAGAAGTAGTAATACTGAAGAGCTCCGTTGTTAGCTGAGCTTTGCTTGATTTCACACATTCCTGGAATAGTGTAAGGATAGTTAGCTCCATTATTGTTTCTAAATAAGGCTGGAGCCGAAGTAGGATCTACACCTAATTGTAAATCGTTGCTCGATGGAACGTTAAAGTTAAGCGTTACTCGCTGCTGACCGCTTGGAATAAAAACAGTAGCCGTTTGTAACACATTTCCTTGGCTGTCTCGTAACTCAATGGTTCGGTTGCTGGCTTCACCCGAGTAAACCAATACCGATTTAAGTACAAAATCAGACATGGCATCAAAAATCAAGTATTGAGCGCCATTGTTAAAAATGTTACCTCCACCGAAAGAATTGTTATTGGGTCCTACGTTTAGAACAGGAGCCTCAATAACTTCTTCTACATAAACTACCGTGCTGTTTTGTACAGCGGTCATTTCTAGTGTATCACCCGTGTGAATAGGAGAACCACCTGTAGCAACCGCATACCAATTGAGGTAACCGCCACCAATACCAGAAGAGATAATGCTTAGATCATCGTCTTTACAAACCATTTGATCGGCTACAGAAGGAGCCGTTGGTCGGTTTATAGTGATGTAAGAAGATTTTACTTCAGTATCAGACCCATATTGGTTCGTACTAGTTAACGTAACATTGTACGTTCCAGACTGTTGATACGTATGTGTTGGATTTTGAAGAGTAGAAGTGTTTCCATCGCCAAAATTCCATAACCAAGACGAAGGCTGGAAAGTAGAAGCATCGTAGAAGAATACTTCGCCTACACAACTTTCTTGAACATTGGTGCTGAAATCAGTTTCTGGTGGCAATTGAGGGAAAGAACACGACCAGTCAATTTCAAATCCGCTTTCAGAAACGGCAAAATCAGAAGAAAAACGAATGGTTACTGCATTCGAGTTTATCGTCAGAGACGTTGGGGGAGCAGATCCATCACAATAGGTACCAACAAGTGGTGATGATGTATTTGGACCTTGATAAATTTCCATGTAATCGTAGCCACAACTTGGTTCTGCTTCTATGTTGAAGCTGATAAAATCTAAGGTAATGGCCGTTGCGCCAGATGAGGGAGCAATGGTGATAAGAGAAGTGCTATTGTCTGGGTAATTTCCTGCTGGACCTCCGGCATCGAAAAGCTTACCATTACAGGCCGTTTGAGTAGCACCAATTCCAGAACTTGGCATGGTAACAATACAAGGCTCGTTGGGGCCTACATTAATGTAATTAGTTAAAGTAGTTGTATCGATACCACAAGCGCCACCATCTGCAATAAGTTCTACATCGTAAGAACCTGGATTAGTGTAGGTATGAGTTGGGTTAAGGGCAGAACTCGTTCCACCGTCACCAAAGTTCCAAGAAAAAGAAGTTCCGTTAACCGAAAGGTTGCTAAAGTCTACTTGAAAAGGAGTAGCACAAGCAGAAGTAACAGCAGCGTTAAAATCACTTACTACATAAGGAACGTAAGGGTTTCCGACTCCTACTGCATACCAAGCATTGGTAACAGCTTCTACTTCTGGAGAGCAGTCTCCAAATAAATCTACAGCCGAAAGAATAGCGTAAAAGCGAGCGTCTGCATACTCAGAGGTTTGTGTTAAATAAACCGTCAGGTTTCTAAACGCCACTTTTGCTGCATCGGTAATTCCAATACCCGTAACGTTGTAATTATCGCCTAAATCGTTAATTCCTTGTTCGCCATCGGTAAGAATGTAAAACCATTTGTTTTGAACTCCAGAGTTGGTGTGAACACCACCGTTGTCTCCAGGGCCGGTAAACCAATTGTTTCCAAAATACGTATCAGGATCGCCATATTGTGAAGGATTATCCATAGAACGAATTACCGAACCAATGTCTTCACCAATTAACCAGTTATTATTGTTAGGGCGAGCAAATTTTTCAACGGCTGCACCAAAAATGTCACTAAACGATTCGTTGAGAGCTCCTGGTTCATCTTGGTAAACCAAGTTGGCCGAGTTGGTAGTTAAACCATGAGCAATTTCGTGCCCAGTAATGTCTAGAGCGGTCAGTGATGTGATACTAGAGCCATTTCCATCACCATAAGTCATGCGTTGGCCATCCCAAAAGGCATTGGCATACGCCACATCATAGTGTACGTAAGAATTCAGGGCAAAACCATTTCCATCGATAGAATTGCGGTTGTGTTCCTGCAAAAAGTAATCGTAAGTCATTTCAGCTCCCCAATGTGCATCTGTAGCATATTGATCGAGTTGAGCGTTGAAATTATTCCAATAATTATCACTATCAGTAAAATCTACCGAAGCGTTGTAATTGGTTCCTTGCTGCATATTAAAGGTGTTAATACCGTTTCCTCTTCCGCTTTCGCGCAAACGGTAACCACCTGAAAAGCTATCAGAAGTCATGGTTCTAGTACCACTGTAACCGGTTTCTGCGGTTCCTACAGCATCTGCAGTATGTATTAAATTTTCGGTGTAGATTACCTCGTTGGTAGCGGCATCAACATAGATGTTTTGACGAGATAAAGGTTGGTGAGCATAAATATTGAATTTATACGTAAGTCTAAATTCTTGCGATAAATCTCCGTTTTTAGGAGCGTACACCAATTCAGCTACTGGATTGTAATCAGAAGGAACACCGTGAATGTGGTGATCGTGACCGTGGTGATCATGATCTTCTTCCGGATGGGTTAACTCCCATTTATAAACCTGAGCACCAATGTATTGAAGAGCTGTTTGTAAAGCAGATTCTTCGCTAATTGATGGAGAAGATGAATTAGGTAATGAGTTAATAAACTCACCATTCATCATGGTTACTTGGTTGTTTTTAGTGTGTACAATGTATTGTGTAAGATCGATAGGAACGTTCTTATACGTTTGAATAAAACGGTAGTGAACCATTCCTAAATCATCTTCTGAAGAGCTTTTTAGTTTCACTCCAAAACCTTGTTGGTCGAAAAACTTACCCATCCATTGGGTTGCGTGGGTAATTGGGAATTGGTGGTTTTCTTGAAGTTGAACAAATTTGGGAAAGGTGGAGTGATCCGCGTAACGAATCCATTGTGTGCCAGAAATTCTCTCATTCGCTTCTTGTCCTTTAAACTCTTCTGCCCAAGAAGAAAGTGAGAAAAAGGCGCAAAAAGCCATTAGTAATGGTTTTTTCATTTACATCTAGTTTAATTAAGCGAGCCCAATTTAAGGATTATTTAAACCCAAAAAAATGGTAGACTCAACAGATGTAAACGAATAAAAAGTAAGAAAGTTTCCAAACTCAACACCAGCAAGTGTTTGGTTAGAAACTTTCGTAACAATTTAATTTTGTAGAAATTACATTTTTGGCAGATGCAATGGAATCTCCATGACTAAAAACTCCGTATTTTCTTCTGTAGCTTTTAATCGTATCGAAGTAGCATCCCAAAGGCCAATAGCATCTCTCTGGTTCAATTGCTGATCTTCAATTTGTAAAGCACCGTGCGTTACTATAATGTAAACACCATTGGTTTCTGGCTTTCTCAACGTATATTCTTCTTGGGTGTCTTTATCAAATTTTCCGATGTGAAACCAAGCATCTTGGTGAATCCAAACGCCATCATCGTCTTGGTTGGGAGACAATACTTGGTAAAGTTGGTTACGTTTTTCAACGCTCGATAAAGACATTTGATCGTAACGTGGTTTCACACCTTGCTCACGCGGGAAAAGCCATATTTGAAAGAGTTTTACAGCTTTGTCTTTATTCGGGTTAAACTCGCTGTGCTGAACTCCAGTACCAGCGCTCATCACCTGAATATCTCCTTCTTTAATAATCGAAGAGTTTCCCATGCTGTCTTTGTGTTCTAAATCGCCTTCAAACGGTATAGTAATAATCTCCATGTTGTTGTGCGGGTGCGTAGGGAAACCCATTCCGGGTGCAATGTAGTCATCGTTTAATACACGAAGTACCCCAAAATTCATTCGATCTGGGTTGTAGTAATTGGCAAAACTAAAAGAGTGATAAGTATTTAACCAACCGTGGTTGGCGTGGCCGCGAGAATCTGCTTTGTGCAATACAGCATTCATATTCTGATCTCCTTTTTTAGGTAAGTGTTCAAAACCTACATTTTTTAGTGTTTTGTTTTCTCGGTTGCTTGAAAATACCTGTGTTGATTTTCCTAAAGCTCCTAGTGCCGGCAATGCTAGAAGCACGTTTCGAATAAATACTTTTCTTTTCATAGCAATCTCATATTCAGAGCAAAGGTAATAAAAAAAATAATACATGTATATACATGTAATTTAGAATTGGAATTGTGTTCCTACAGAAAAGCATAGCGGTAGGAACCCGATTTTTGGAACTACCGAAAACCACTAAAGCCATGCTATTTCCTGATTTTACCGAAGAAAAAGGCATAAAAAAAGCCCTCCGAAACGGAAGGCTTTTCAATATTGCAATAAAACAGTTTTGCTTAGATATGGATTACTTCATCGTATGCAGCAGCGGCCGCTTCCATAATGGCTTCACTCATAGTTGGGTGAGGGTGAACTGTTTTAATGATTTCGTGACCAGTAGTCTCCAGCTTACGGATAGAAACGATTTCTGCAATCATTTCAGTTACGTTGTAACCAATCATGTGGCCACCTAATAACTCACCGTATTTAGCATCGAAAATCAATTTTACGAAACCTTCTTTGTGTCCGGCAGCGCTTGCTTTACCAGAAGCAGAGAATGGGAATTTACCCACTTTAATTTCGTGACCCGCTTCTTTAGCTTGTTTTTCCGTCATACCTACAGAGGCAACTTCAGGAGAACAATACGTACAACCTGGGATGTTTCCGTAATCTAACGGAGCAGGATTTTCGCCAGCGATTTTCTCAACTGCGATAATACCTTCTGCAGAAGCAACGTGAGCCAATGCAGGGCCAGGAACACAATCACCAATAGCGTAAACGCCTGGTACGTTAGTTTCGTAGTAATCGTTTACAACGATTTTACCTTTATCGGTTGCGATGCCTACATCTTCAAGACCAATGTTTTCGATGTTAGCAACAATACCTACAGCAGATAAAACGATGTCGGCTTCAACTTTTTCTTCGCCTTTTTTAGTTTTGATAGTAACTACACAGCCATCTCCTGAAGTATCTACAGATTCTACAGAAGCGTTAGTCATTACATTCATTCCAGCTTTTTTGAAAGAGCGACCTAATTGCTTAGATACTTCTTCGTCTTCGTTAGGAACAATGTTAGGTAAGTACTCAACTAAAGTTACTTCTGTACCCATTGTTTGGTAGAAGTAAGCAAACTCAGACCCGATAGCACCTGAACCAACAATAACCATTTTCTTAGGTAATGCAGGAAGAGTTAATGCTTGTCTGTAGCCAATAATCTTTTCACCATCTTGTTGAAGGTTAGGCAAAGATCTTGAACGGGCACCAGTTGCGATGATAATCTTTTTACCTTCTACATCTGATTTTTTTCCGTCAGCATCGGTAACTTCAATCGTGTTAGCACTTTTGATTTTACCTTCACCCATAATTACGTCAATCTTGTTTTTCTTCATCAAGAATTGAACGCCCTTACTCATTCCGTCTGCAACATCACGGCTTCTAGATACTACTGATTTAAAATCGTGAGAAGCATCTTTTACAGTGATACCGAAGTCTTGAGCGTGGTTGATGTATTCAAAAACGCTTGCACTTTTTAATAAGGCCTTGGTAGGAATGCACCCCCAGTTTAAGCAGATACCACCTAGAGATTCTTTCTCAATAATTGCGGTTTTCATGCCTAGCTGAGAAGCTCTAATCGCTGCTACATAGCCACCTGGTCCACTTCCTAAAACTACAAGATCGTATGCCATTATTTTTAGATTTAACTGTTAACTTATTGAATTGGTTGCGAATTTAAGAGTTCTCGGCTAAACAAGATGTTTAATGTTTATAATACCGTTATATAGTTTTCTTAACGCTTAAAGAAAAATGCTGCCGTTAGTACTTTTTTAACGTCTGAAATCGGCATGGATGTTTACTTTCGAGCAAAACTAAAACACATGAAGGCAAGTAAGAACATGCAAATGAAAGTGATCTTTCAGCAAAATTATTCAAGAGGAGAACTATTATTAAGAACCCTATTTGGTCCTTTTTATATAGGTATACCTCACTTGTTTTTACTGTTTTTTGTAGGAGTTTGGGCTCAAATCGGCATTTTTATTGCGTTTTGGTCAATTTTATTCACAGGTCGTTATCCGCAAAGCTTTTTTGAGTTTAACGTTAAGTATCTGCGATGGAATTGGAGAGTAGCGGCACGCCTCTATAATTTATGCGATGGTTACCCGCCATTTGGTTTAGATGCTAAAGATAATTTCACGTATTTAGACATTCCGTACCGTGAGCGTTTTAGTAGGCTTCACATGGTGGTAAAAGTTCTCTTTGGTGCTTTTTACGTTGTATTGCCACATGGATTCGTACTGATGTTTCGAACGTTTGCAAGTGCTATACTTCACTTTATAGCCTTTTGGGTAGTGATGTTTACTGGTACATATCCACAGAGTTTTCACGAATTTAACGTAGGAACCATGCGCTGGAGCCATAGAGTAAATGCATTTTTAATGCTGATGACTGAAGAGTATCCACCGTTTTCTGGAAGAGAAGAAACAACGGGTTTTGACGAAAATTCGAGCAGACCTTTAGACGAACGAATGTAAAAATGGAAATTAATCCCAATTCGATATATCATCCATTGCCAAGGCCTTCAGAACTCACCGAGCGTGAAAAAGAAGATGCCATGGGCGGCTATTTAATGATGTTTGCATCACTGGCAGCAGGTTTACCACTGCCAGTGGTGAATTTAATTGCCGCTGTTGTCTATTATTACATAAACCGCAACAAGAGTAGATTTATCCATTTCCATGCCCTGCAATCGTTGTTAACACAAATTCCGGTGAGTATTCTTAACGGTATTTTTGTATTAACTACTGTAAACCTCTTTATTATTCAAGAACGTTCAATGCCTTCTAATGGCTACCTCTGGTTATTGGCAGCGGTGGGGCTGGTGAATTTTATCTATTTTGTTTTTAGCATTATAGCCGCTATTCGAGCTAGAAAAGGACGGATGTATTATTTCGTTTTATTTGGTAAAATTTGTTACCATAAAATCTATTCGAAAGATTCTACTTTAACATATGCTCAAGAACCCGATAATGATGTTAATCTTCCGCCAGATTAGCTTTATTTACAGGCAATAGCGCTAATCTCTACATTTACGTTTTTGGGTAATTTGGCCACTTCTACCGTTTCTCTTGCAGGAGCCGTATCGTTATTAAAAAAGGTTGCATACACCGAATTAATGGCATCAAACTGATTCATGTCTTTAATAAAGATAGAACACTTTACAATGTTCGAGAAATCGTAACCAGCGGCCGTAACTACTTCTGTTAAATTCTCTAACACTTTCTGAGTTTCTGCTTCAATAGTAGAATTTACAAGTTCTTGTGATTGGGCATCTAACGCAATTTGACCACTTACAAAAAGCATGTTGTTAAATTCGATGGCTTGGTTGTAAGGCCCAATAGGTGCAGGAGCCGCTTCGGTTTTAATTACGCGTTTCATATTGTAATTTGTTAAGATGTGCTTGTTTATTTTCGCAAAAAATACAACTCTTGAAAACACTGGTGCTCGACAATTTCGATTCTTTTACCTTCAATTTGGTTCATTATTTAGAAGCAGAAGGAGCCGATGTACACGTAGCTAGAAACAATGAAATCGAATTGCAAGAAATTGATCTTTTCGACCAAATTGTGTTGTCTCCAGGCCCAAGTTTACCGAAAGATGCCGGAATTATGCCCGCATTAATTAGCAAGTACGTAACTCGTAAAAAAATCTTAGGAGTTTGTCTGGGAATGCAAGCCATTGTTCAGCATTTTGGTGGCGAGCTTTTTAATTTACCCACCGTGATGCATGGCGTGCAAAGAACTATCGTTATCGACCAAAAGAGCAGTTCAACAGGGCTGTATAATGGGTTCCTACCAAGTATAAAAGTGGGGTTGTACCATTCTTGGGGCGTAAAAAAAGAGCATTTGCCCAGCGTTTTGGTAGGAACCGCTTTTCACCAAGATGTGGTAATGTCGATAGAGCACGAAAACTTACCCGTTTGGGGTGTTCAGTATCATCCAGAATCGATTTTAACCCCCGAAGGAAAGCAGATTATTCGAAATTGGTTGAAATTGTAATTATTGATCGAACCAGCTTCTTCTTCTCTGAAGCTTAAGATCTTGTAAAACAGGCGCTTTTACAGCAATATCGAAGGTGTAACTTTGTCTGGGGCCGAACGGAATTACACTGAAGTTCATTCTCCAGCAGTGTAAATCTCTGTGGATGTTTAAGGTGGTATACGATAAATCGTTTTGCTCAAAATCGTATCCCGAACGGAATTCTATTTTCCAATTTTCGGTAAGACTAAAGTCTCCGCTAAAACTTAACGTGTTTATTACTTCGGTAGTAGATTGGGCCGATTCGTTGAAGTTGGGGCTGTACGTAATGTTGTAATTGAAATTTAACGACCACGGTATGTTGAAGTCAATGTAAGCTTCTGGATTAGAGTTGATAAAGTCGAGTTCTGCATCGTTTGCATACTTGCTCTTGTATTGACCTTCTTCGTCTACTTGATCTTTATTTCCGGTTCGTTCTTTACTTTGAATTCTATAGGTGATGGCCGCTGCTGCGCGTGTTAAACGAAGTAAAGTTCCGTTTAAATCTCTGGCCAATTCATTTACCCGTTGTCCGTTTTTGTTATTACCGTATGGGTCGAGGGTTCCGCTAAACTGAAACGATAAATTTTTGCCAATATTGGTTCTTCCGTTAACACTAATGGGGGTCCAATTAAGAGAATCTGCGTAGATGTTGTAGCTGGCACCAAACGATAGGTTTTCGAGAAGTTTTACTTTCTGAAGTTCATCTATGGTATCGTTTTTACTCTTGTATTTAGCTTCAAAATTATTGATAAGATTGAAATTTACATTTCCGGTTCTGCTACTCACAGGAGCACCGTAAATGCCGCCTTCGTAAAAAGAGAAACGCTGAGTGTTTCCTGCGCTATCTACACGAACAGTTTGGTAGTAAGGGTCTGATAAATCTGGACGATAAGAGAAACTTACATTCGGAGTAACCACATGTCTAATCGCTTTTATGCGAGAAAATTTCATGAGGTACATACCGTAGATTTTGGTAGATAATCCTGCGTTTAAGCTGACTTGATTCCAACGCTGCAAACCATTTACATTGGTTGTGTCTAACTTGTCTTCTAATGTATTGTAGCTGCGTTTTATGCTTTCAAAGTACCAAGTTTCGCTGTAATTAACACTTGGACTCAGTGTAAAGTGTTTTAAGATTTTGAAAGAAGTAGATAATGGAATGGTATGTCTTACACCATTTTCCATGTTTTCGAGCGATTGTTCAGTAAAAAGATCTTGCTCTTTTGTACGTAGAGTATTTCTAAAATCTAAGGTGTAACTAATCCCAATGTCTTCGTAAAACCTTTTTGTTCCAGGCTTTTTGTTGAGTCCTTTAAATGGGAAAATTCTCACCATGGTTAAAGAGGCTTGGGGCAGGGTGAGGTTTAAGGTAGAATCGGCTCTGTTTTGGTCTTGATTAGCACTTAACGCTAAGTTAAAATTTTGACCAAGCTTTTGCGTGTAGTTAATACTCGATTTAAAGTTAGGTTGTAGATAGTCTCTCGTATTTGTATTAAAGTTGTTGTTGAAGTTGTTAGAGTTACCCGCATTTACGCTAGCTGAAAAGTTAGAATTTGGTCGAGCTTTTCGGTCTTGTTGGTGATTCCAACGAATAAAGAATGAGGTGTTTCTAGAAAAATCTGAGGCTTCGGGGTCTCCACGACTAATATCTGAGTATTCGAAGTTTAACGAACCGTTGTGCTTATATTTTTCGTTGTAGCGCAAACTACTGTTGGTAGACCACGAACCATTGGTGTAAACATCTCCGCGAATTTCAGCATCCCAGTGATCACTTTCGCCAATGTAAAACCCTCCGTTTTGTAAGAAATAGCCTAAACCAGGTGAATTACCATAAGAAGGAATAAGAATTCCGCTGCTTCTCTCGCTTCGGTTAGGGAAGAAACCAAAAGGCACCGCAAGTGGAGTAGGAATATCGGCAATCCAAAGATTGGCAGGACCCGTTACAATTTTATCGTTTTGAATTACCTTTAGCTTACTAGCGTGAATGTGAAAGTGCGGATGCTCTAAATTACAGGTGGTATACCTGCCGTTTTTAATGAAGATAACTTCGTCTGTGTGCTTTTTAATCTCTTGCCCTAAAACGTATCCATCGCCTTCTTGCGTTCGAGCAGCAATAATTTTCCCTTTCGAAGTGTTGAAGTTGTAGGTCATTTCATCGGCATTGTATTCTTTGCCGCCCTCAATAAATTTAGGTTTTCCTACCATTACACCGTTAGAGTCTGGCAAACCTGCCGCATACACCAAGTTGGTTTTCATGTCAATCTCGATGTAATCTGCATTTAAAGTAAGGTCTTCGTATTTTACTTCAGCACCTCCCCAGAGATATACTTTCTCGTTTTGGAGGTCGTATTTTGTGGAGTCTACCGATTTATAATCCACCTTTGACTTGAAGGTAGAAGAAGAATTCTGGGTAGAGTCAGGCACGGTTTTTACAGTATCTATCTTGTTCGAGTCTTGCTCAAATAACAAAATAGGCTGATGCTCAAGCGTATGCCCTTGCAACTGCAAGCCATTGAAGGCTAAAATAATTAACAAAATTACGTGGATTACTCCACTGTAGAGCTTTTTCAAGCGCAAGGGATAAATGATATTTTTGTTATTTAATAAAACAAGGCGCAAAACTAATAAGAAAGAAGAATTGCCAATGTTTAAGTTGAAGGTATTCCAAAATATAGTTGTCAAATTATTTGTACTCCTTGTTGTTTTCGTCACTATTCACGTGACGCACTCTTCATTTATTGTACCAAATAAAGTTAACAAAGGTGAAAATTTGATTGGTCCGAGTCCTACGGGAGAAACGGTAAAACGCATTGTAATTGATCCAGGACATGGAGGGAAAGATCCAGGAGCTATCGGAACAGGAAAGTACAAAGCGACCGAAGCAGATATTGTACTAGACATTTCGATGAAATTGAAAGAATACATTCAAGAGAATTTTCCCGATGTTGAGGTAGTGATGACTAGAGAGAATGATGTGTTCATACCGTTAAAAGACCGAACCAAGATTGCAAATAATAAAGAGGCCGACTTATTTATTAGCTTGCATTGTAATTCTGCTTCGAGCGGAGCACACGGTTCTGAGACCTACGTTTTAGGAATGCACAAGACCGAGGCGCAGCTGCAGGTAGCACAACGAGAAAACCAGGTGATTTACTTAGAAGACGATTACGAAGAGCATTACGAAGGGTTCGATCCGTCTTCACCTGAAAGCGTAATTGCATTAAGCATGATGCAAAAAGCATTTTTAGATAAAAGTATTGCCTTGGCAGATATGATTCAGTATCAGTTTAGAGAGCGGGTAAAACGTCACGATCGAGGTGTGAAACAAGCAGGATTTTGGGTGATTTCAAGAACCGTAATGCCAGCCGTTCTTATTGAATTGGGGTTTGTGAGTAACGCAGCAGAAGAAGATTTTTTAAATTCAGAAGTAGGTAAAACGTATTTAGCATCAGGTATTTACAGAGCTTTCAAAAAGTACAAATTGACTATTGAAGGGTATCCTACTTACGAAGATTACAAGGCAGCTTTGACGAATCCAGAAACGGCCAAAGAGCAAACTAAGGTATTAGAAGGTATGCCTCAGGCAGAAAATTTAGAATTTAGAATTCAATTATTGGCTACAAAAAAGCGTATGAAGTTGAAATCCAAGAGTTTTGACGGAATCGATGGAGTAGAGGAAGAAAAAGAGGGAGAAATTTATAAGTATACTGTAGGGCGTTTTTCTAATTTTGAAAAAGCAATTGCCAAGCAAAGAGAAGTTCGTAACGGTACGTTTAAAGATGCATACATCATTGCGTTCCACAAAGGGAAAAGAATATCTTTACCCGAAGCTATGGACATCTTGAAAAAAGTGAATTAGTTTGAAGTATTCTAAAGAAGTCAAAGTAGGAATTATTGTAGTAGTAGCGCTCACAGCGCTCTATTTCGGGTTTAACTTTTTGAAAGGTATTGATGTGCTCTCTGATAAGAGAACATATTATGCCATTTATCCTAAAGTCGATGGCCTTTCTACCGATAATCCTGTTCAGCTCAACGGTTTTAAAATTGGTCAGGTAACAGCCATAAAATTAATGGAAGATAACTCTGGTCGTATCTTGGTTACCTTCGATATTACCGAGAAAGGGCTAAATGTTCCGATTAATTCTACCGCGCTGATTGCGAGTTTAGATTTATTCAATAGCAAGGCTATTTCACTCAAGAGAGGAGACAGCCCTATTCAGGCCGAAACAGGTGATACTTTGTTAAGTGAAATCGAGGGTGACCTAAAAGCTGAAGTAGACAAACGACTTCGTCCGTTAGAGCAAAAAACTGAAGACCTTATTAGTTCTATCGATTCGGTAGTGACCATCGTAACTACCATCTTGAACGAAGATGCTCGCCAAAACTTAACCGAGAGTTTCGAAAGTATCAATCGCTCTTTTCAAAGTTTAGAAACAACAACGAAAAGGCTTGATACGATTATTGTAAACGAGCAAGCGAAGATTTCGAACATCTTGAGTAATGTAAACAGCATCGCCACCAATTTTGAGAAAAACAACGATGAACTTACTCGTGTTATTCAAAACTTCTCTCAAATAAGTGATTCTATTGCAGCCGCTAATTTGGTAGAAACCATTAACAATGCCAGCAAAGCCATGGATCAAGTGGCTTCAGTAATGAATAAAATTGATAGTGGTGAAGGAACCGTTGGTCAACTCGTTAACAACGACACACTCTACTACAACTTAGAACAAGCAACGCTCGAGTTAGATAAACTACTTGAAGATATGCGTGTTAATCCTAAACGATATGTTCACTTCTCTGTTTTTGGTAGAAGTGAAAAGCCTGAACAGAAACCAAATAAGAAAGAAAGACCAGAGTGATGGGAGTTGGAAGTATCATCTTTATAGCATGTTTGGCAGGAGCCATTTATCTATTTGCTAAGAACGTAGCCAAAATTCGAAGAAATATTCTTCTCGGTAAAGACATCGATCGTACAGATCGTTCTAGTGATCGTTGGAAAACCATGGCTCGAGTAGCTTTGGGTCAGTCTAAGATGGTTACACGACCCGTAGCAGGTATTATGCATATTTTAATCTATGTTGGTTTCGTAATTATTAATGCAGAAGTTCTTGAAATTATTTTAGATGGAGTAGTAGGAACCCACCGTTTGTTTTTTGCACCGTTAGGTGACGTTTATTATTTCTTAATAAATGCGTTTGAAGTTCTAGCTGTATTAGTGATTCTTTCGTGTGTGGTGTTTCTTATCAGAAGAAACATTGTAAAGGTGAAGCGCTTTTTCAATCCAGAAATGAAAGGTTGGCCAACAAGTGATGCTAACATTATCTTGGTAATTGAAATTGTATTAATGACGGCACTTTTAACCATGAATGCCGCAGATACTCGACTCATGAATACCAGTGTAGCTGAATTAACCGCTCAAGGTTTAGAAAAATATGCCATCGGTTTTGAAGGTCATTTTCTAGTGAGTCAGTATTTAGTTTCGATGCTGCCAGAAAGTTTAACCGCTTTAATGGCGGTTGAAAGAAGCCTTTGGTGGTTGCACATTTTAGGAATTTTAGCCTTCTTAAACTACCTACCTTATTCTAAGCATTTCCACATCTTCTTGGCTTTTCCGAATACATACTATTCAAATCTTCAAGCAAAAGGAAGATTTACGAATATGGAATCGGTTACGAAAGAGGTGAAGTTGATGTTCGATCCAGAAGCAGACCCGTATGCTGCGCCACCTGAGCCAGAAGAAGGAGCCGTTCCTGAATCTTTCGGAGCAAAGGATGTAACCGATTTAACTTGGAAACAGTTAATGGATAGTTATTCGTGTACAGAATGTGGTAGGTGTACATCGAATTGCCCGGCCAACCAAACCGGTAAGTTGTTAAGTCCGCGAAAAATAATGATGGATACCCGTGACCGATTAGATGAAGTGGGTAAGAACATCGATAAACACGGTGAAGATTATTCAGACGATAAGTCGTTACTCAACGATTACATTACACCCGAAGAATTATGGGCGTGTACCACCTGCAATGCGTGTGTAGATGCTTGTCCGGTAAACATTGATCCGTTATCGATTATAATGGAAATGAGAAGATATTTGGTGATGGAACAATCGGCAGCTCCACAAGAGCTTAACGGAATGTTTACCAATATTGAAAACAACGCAGCTCCTTGGCAATTTGCCCAAGCAGATCGTTTAAACTGGGCAACAGAAGAATAGAATTTTCAACGGTATTAGAAAGTTATGAGTGAGATGATTAAGGTTCCTACAGTAGCAGAATTAACAGCGGCAGGTGAAGTACCAGAAGTTTTGTTTTGGGTAGGATGTGCAGGTAGTTTCGATGATCGCGCCAAGAAGATTACCAAAGCTATTGTAAAGATATTAGATAAAGCAGGTGTGAAATTTGCGGTTTTAGGTACAGAAGAATCGTGTACTGGTGACCCCGCGAAGCGCGCGGGAAACGAGTTTTTGTTTCAGATGCAAGCCATGATGAATATTCAAGTTCTAAATGGTTATGAGATTAAAAACATAATAACGGGGTGTCCGCACTGTTTTAACACAATAAAAAATGAATATCCTGAGTTGGGAGGAAACTACAATGTATTGCACCACAGCCAGTTTATTCAGCAACTAATCGATCAAGGTAAATTGAAAATTGAAGGTGGCGGAGCTTTTAAAGGCAAGAAAATCACTTTCCACGATCCTTGTTACCTTGGCCGAGCTAACGATGTTTACGAAGCTCCTCGAGAAATGCTCAAAACGTTGGATGCCGAACTTGTAGAAATGCGCAGATGTAAATCGAAAGGTTTGTGCTGTGGTGCGGGAGGTGCTCAAATGTTTAAAGAAGCCGAAAAAGGAAACAAAGAAGTGAACATTGAAAGAACAGAAGAGGCCCTAGAAGTAGCTCCTGATATTATTGCTACGGGTTGCCCATTCTGCAATACAATGATGACCGATGGCGTTAAAAACGCTGAAAAAGAAGAACAAACCAAAGTTTACGATATTGCCGAGCTAATTGCCAATGCAGACGATTTGTAAACGCACTGATTTTTATTCCAAATAACCCTTATTCGAACTCACCATGCTATCTATTTTCAAGAAGAAAAGCAATTCTATGCCTGTTCAAGAAATTACAATGCCAGATCATGCCAGAATCTGGATTTACCAAGCCGATAGAAAACTGACCGACTCTGAAATGGAGAAAATCAAAGTGCTAGGCGATGCCTTTGTGAGTCAATGGCAAACCCACGGCAAGAGTTTAGCCTCTTCTTTTGCCATTGAACATCAGCAGTTTTTAATTATTGCAGTAGACGAAGAGCAAGTAGCTGCAAGCGGCTGCTCAATTGATGCTTCTGTAGGTTTTATTAAATCGATTGAAGAGCAATTTTCACTAGATTTAATGGATAAGATGAAAATTGCTTACCGAGACACCAATAACAACATTGAAATTATTCCACTCAGCGAATTTCAAGATCAATTGTCGAGCGGAATGTTAAACGCAGAAACCATTGTTTTTAATAACTTGGTAAACTGTTGGGGAGATTTAAAATCGAACTGGGAAGTAGCCGTTAAAAATAGCTGGCACAAACAACTGATATAATGAGAACTGCTTTTAAACTTCTTTTTGTGGCTGTAATTTCAACAGCCGTTTTTTTTATTTCTTGTAAAGAAGATGTGGTAGACGAGAGCTGCTTTAATCAAGAATTATACGACATGCTTGACTCTACCGATTGTGAGTTCTTAAATCAACCAGTTTGTGCGTGTAATAACGTTACTTATCTAAATCCTTGTTTGGCCCTGAAAGCGGGTTACGAAGTGGTAGATTCTTTACCTTGCGTGAAACAAACCCGCTAAAAACATCAATTAATCCAATTTTGATTATTCTTGGGTTTTTTGCTCAGAATCTTCTTTAAATTCTTCTTCAGAATCTATTTTCTTTTCGGTAGGAACCGTTTCTTGAGTAGCATCTGTGCCTTCCGTTTTTTCAATAGGAGGTTCTGTTATCCAAACAAAAATATCTTCACGGCTTTTCGGCTGCAAATACTCTAACCAGATGAAGTTTCGTAGTTTTTGATTCTCTGGTTTAACATCTTTCATTGGTTCAAAAACACCTACAGGAGATACGTAAAAAGTGATGTCTTGAATCTGATTATCATTCATCATAATCTTCATCTCGCTGCAATCTAAACGGTTCATACCCATGTAAGTTCCGTCTTCTTCTTTTCCGTAATAAATGGTTTGCCCGTTGCCATTTACATTGATTTTATACACCTCGTTAGAATCGTTAAAATGGGCAATAAGTTCTCTACCTTTAATTTGGTTAAACTTATCGATGCTGTCTTCTTTCGAAATAATAAATGCGTTTTGAAACAACCGCATATACTCGATTTCACCGTCATAAGTTCTCAGTTTAACAGTATCTCCCGTCATCTGATTCGCATCTGACCAAATCACCGGTTTATTATACATAAATACCGAAGAATCAGCGTTTAAGAAAACCATCGAATCGCATTTTCCTTGCAAATCCGTTTTGTAAAACTTTACACGATGGTAGGCAAACATTTGTCGGTGCTCGCGAGTGGAATCGTAATTTGTATAAAGAGTGTCGGCATGCAGAAAAAGCGAATCGGTATCGAAGAATTGGATAAGTTCAATATGTCCTGTAATTAAACTAGAACTATCGCTTTCGTTATACGTTGCATAATCTCCAAAAACCTGAATGCTATTGGTAGTGTCGAGTATTTCTACATCCCTGAAAACTTCACCAATACCTGTATTTTGATTATAAAAAATGCTATCGCCTCGCAAGCGCTGCTCTTTACTTAATATCTCAGCATTACAAGTGAATTTAGCTAAGTTATTAGCTTGGTCGTACCATCCATTTTCACAATAAACAGTATTGCTATCGCTGGTAATAGTAGTGGGGCCATGAAAAAATGTTTTTTCTATTGCAGAGTTGTACTCTAATGTATCGGCAATAATGGTGTAGTCGGGGTTAACAACACAAACGTTGTTTTTGAAGAAAAAAGTTTTGCTTTCGGTGTAGTAATAGCCAATTTCACTGCTTAGCGTAGAAGAAGAATCGGTAGATTCGATAGAGCCGCCACCAGAATAGAAGGCAGCTTTTTTATTCATGTCGTAATCGAGAACAGAAGTGGTAAGGGTTTGCTGTGGATCTACCAACCGTATATTGCCTCTCAGTTTGGCAATTTTAGTATCTCCGCTATATTTCAAAGAGTCTCCATAAAGAAAAACAGAATCGCCTTGATTTACTTTTACATTGCTGTAGGCGTTAATTCTATTTTCTTCAGTAAACATGTAAGCGCTATCACACTCCATGATAGCGCCATTATGTTTAAACCTTACATTTCCGATAAGCTTTCTGGCTTTCAGCACATTTGCATCATACAATAATTGGTCGGCATTTAAGAGTTTAATCTTGGTAGGAGCCGATTGTTCATTCTCTTGAGCTCTTACCGTAAAAGTGAAAAAGCTTAACGCTACAAGAGCAAATGTGTAGAAGAAGAAAAGTCTCATCAATTATTTCCTAATTATAGTTTGTGTACGATCGGGTCCTACAGAAACTACAACAACTGGAATGCCAATTTCTTTCTCTATGTATTGAATAAAGCCAGAAAGTTCTTGAGGGAATTCGTCTTCAGAAGAAATTCCGGTCAAATCTTTTTTCCAGCCAGGTAATTCTTGGTAAACCGGTTTCCAACCTTCGTCAAGAATGTCGTAAGGAAACTGCTCGGTCGTTACGCCATCTTTTTCGTAAGCTGTACATACTTTAATGCTTTCAAAACCACTCAATACATCGGCTTTGGTCATAATTAATTGAGTAACTCCGTTTAGCATAATAGCGTATTTGAGAGAAACTAAATCTAACCAACCGCAACGTCTCGGACGACCCGTAGTGGCTCCAAATTCGTTACCGACTTTTGCCAATGTTTCGCCATCTGCATCGAACAATTCGGTAGGGAACGGACCGCTTCCTACGCGTGTACAGTAGGCTTTGAAAATACCGAATACTTCGCCAATTCGGTTAGGAGCAATTCCTAAGCCAGTGCAGGCTCCAGCGCAAATGGTATTCGAGCTAGTCACAAAAGGATAGGATCCAAAATCGATATCTAGTAAAGAACCTTGGGCTCCTTCTGCGAGTACTTTTTCTTCTTTTTTAATGTAGTCGTTAATCAAGTGCTCACTCTCAACAATGGTGAGTGATTTTAACGTTTCTACACCTTCGAAAAATGCTTTTTCCATAGCCGGAAGCTCATCGCAGTTGAACGAGAAACGCTCTAAAATGCCAATGTGCTTTTGCTTTAGTTGATCGTATTTCTCTTTAAAATCGGCACTTAGTAAGTCACCTACACGCAATCCATTACGTCCGGTTTTATCCATGTAAGTGGGGCCAATACCTTTTAGAGTAGAACCAATCTTTTCTTTGCCTTTTGCCTTTTCGTTGGCCGCATCTAATAAGCGATGGGTAGGCAAAATAAGGTGCGCTTTTTTAGAAACTAAAAGCGATTGGTTAATGTTTACATCCATTTCTACCAAAGCGTCAATTTCTTTTTTGAGAATGGTAGCATCAATCACCACACCGTTACCAATTACGTTAATTGATTCTGGGTGAAAAATTCCAGATGGAATAGTATGTAATACGTGTTTTATACCGTTAAACTCTAAGGTGTGACCCGCATTTGGTCCGCCTTGAAAACGAGCAATAACTTTGTATTCAGGTGTAAAAACGTCAACAATTTTTCCCTTGCCTTCATCTCCCCATTGAAGGCCTAATAACACATCAACTTTCATGTAGAAATTAAATTAAGATGGGTTTTCGTCTTGATTATTTGGAGTTTTCTTTTCTGGGTTCATTCTTGCATAAATATTCAAAGAATGATGTAATACCTCAACTCCGAAATGCTCAGCGATTGTATTTTTAATCAATTGAATTCTAGGATCGCAAAACTCAAGAACTTCTCCAGTTTCAACATCGATTAGGTGATCGTGTTGCTTGTTGGCAAAAGATCGCTCGAATTGAGCCATGTTTTTACCAAACTGATGCTTGCGAATTAAATTACAAGCAAGCAGCAATTCTGTGGTATTGTATAAAGTAGCTCTCGATACTCGATAGTTTTTGTTTTTCATGAGTAGGTACAACGATTCTACATCGAAATGCCCATCATTACTATAGATTTCATCGAGTATAGCGAATCTCTCAGGCGTTTTACGATGCCCGTTTTTTTCTAAGAATTGCGCGAAGATTTGTTTTACTTGTTCCTTGGTTTCTTCTAAAGACATTCGCCAAAATTAAGCAGCAAAATTACAGATTATTCATTAACTATCCTTACTAATTCTCTTAACGATGTCGATTCCTTTAATCACCTTTAGTTTGTTCATTAAATCTTCTAGGTGAGCTGTATCATTAACATAAACCATTATGGTTCCTTCAAAAATACCATCGTTGGTATCGAAGGTGATCGTGCGCATGTTGGTGTTCATGTCCATAGAGATTATTTGAGTCATCTCGTTCATTAAACCTCTGCGATCGAAACCAGAAATGTAAATGCCCGTTAAGAAAGAGATGGCCTCTTTGTTGTCCCATTTTGCCTTTACGATGCGAAAAGCGTAATTCGACATTAGCTTAATGGTATTGGGGCAATTGGTTCGGTGAATAGCAATTTCGCCAGAAGAGGTAACAAAACCTACGACATCGTCACCCGGTATGGGGTTACAGCAAGACGCCAAGCGATAGGCTAATTTTTGAACTTTTGAACCCAGAAGAACCGATTCGTTCTTGTTTTTTCTAAAGGTGGCTAATAATTCGTCTAATGTTTTTTGTTTTCCGCTTTTTTCTTTCTTGTAGATGATTCTGCCTTTATCGTGCTCAATATGTGCTAACCTCTTTAGGTCTAAATGTTGGGTAGCCGCTCGATAAAACAAGTCTTCTACGTTATTGGCTTTGTAATATTCAGTTAGCTTTTTAAAGTTTTCTTCGTCTGCAATTAAATCGTGTTTCTCGATTTCTGCAGTTAAGAGTTTTCTTCCGGCCTTTGCGTGTTTCTTGTGTTGCTCTTTCAGCGCGTTTTTAATGCCTGCTTTGGCTTTGGCTGTAATCACAAAAGCCAGTGATTCAACGTCTGGATAATGAACCTTTGAAACGATAACATCTACTTGGTCACCATTTTTTAGCACATGGCTGGCAGGCATTAAACGTCCGTTTACCTTACCTCCAATACAATGGGTACCTAATTGAGTGTGAATTTCGAAAGCGAAATCGAGTACAGTAGAGTTTTGAGGCAATGTTTTCATATCGCCTTTTGGTGTGAACACGAAAATCTCTTTGGAGAAAAGATTGAGCTTAAAGTCGTTCACAAAATCAATAGCGTGCCCCTCACTTTGTTCTAGCTGGTCTCTTACTGTATTGAGCCAATTATCTAGGGCAGATTCTGTAGAGTCTTCGTCTTTGTATTTCCAATGAGCGGCTAATCCTTTTTCTGCCACTTCATCCATTTGGCGAGTTCTGATTTGTATTTCTACCCATTTCCCAGTAGGACTCATAACCGTGGCGTGCAGCGATTTGTAACCATTGGCTCTTGGGTTTGCGACCCAGTCTCTAATGCGGTGTGGGTTGGGGTCGTAATGATCGGTAATGAGCGAATACACTCGCCAGCAGGTTTGTTTGGGGTCAACAATTTCTTGTTGATCTTCAGAGTCTAGAATAATTCGAATAGCAAAGATATCGTACACTTCTTCGAAGGGAATATTCTTTCTACGCATTTTATTCCAAATACTGTAAATCGATTTGGTTCTAAATTTTATCTCATACTGGAAATGAGCCGCATCAAGAGATTTTCGAAGGGGAAGGGTAAACTGATTAATAAAACGGGTTCGTACCGCTTGTGTTTTCTTTAGTTGAGATTCAATGGTGCTGTACGCACTCGGAGATTTGTACTTAAAACTCAGATCTTCTAGTTCTGATTTAATACCGTATAAACCAAAACGGTGGGCGAGTGGAGCATAGATAAAAAGGGTTTCAGAAGCAATTTTTAACTGCTTATCTCTGCGCATAGAATCTAAGGTGCGCATGTTGTGCAAGCGGTCAACAATTTTGATTAGAATTACGCGAACATCATCTGCGATGGTTAAGATAATTTTCTTGAAATTCTCTGCTTGTAAACTAGTCTCGTTGGTGAGTACGTTTTCGCTATTGCTCTCAAAAGCTTGATCGATTTTAGTAAGCCCATCAATAATGCTCGCAATTTTATCACCAAAAAGAGCTGAGATGTCTTTGATGGTCATGCTACTGTCTTCTACCACATCGTGCAGAAGAGCACAAATAATAGAAGTGGTTCCTAATCCAATATCGCTAGCAACAATACGCGCTACTTCTAAAGGGTGGTAGATGTAAGGTTCGCCAGATTTTCTACGCATACCTTTATGTGCCTCCATGGCAATATCGAGCGCTTTGCGAATGAGAATTTGATCAGGATCGCCTTTCTTTAATTTAGCGATGCGAAGTAGGTGACGGTATTTGCGGGTTATGGTTTTGTTTTCAGCTTCTAAATCTATTTCCATCGGTGTTCTTTTCAGTGCTTTTTGCTTGACGAGACAATGAACGTAAACATAAAAAAACCCGAGTACAAACAGTACTCGGGTTTTATAAAAAAGACAGAAAAATTTATGGGGTAGGAAGTACTTTCGAACGAACCTCTCCAAATCCAATTCGCACACCGTTGTTTTCAGAATAGCCGCGCATTATAACGCTATCGCCATCTTGAATAAACTTGCGCTCGGTTCCATCAGTTAATTGAATGGGGTTAGTACCTCTCCATGTAAGTTCGAGCATAGAACCAAAACTATCTTTGGTAGGACCCGATATGGTTCCACTCGCCATCATATCACCACCGTTGATGTTACAACCATTTACGGTGTGGTGAGCTAATTGCTGCGCCATGTTCCAGTAAAGGTGTTTGAAATTTGATTGACAAACTGTAGTTTCTTCGGCATTTTCTGGTTCAATTCCTACTTGAAGATGAATATCATAGCTTTTGGCTCCTTCAAATTGCAAATAAGGTAAGGGTTCAGGGTCTTGTTGTGGTCCTTCAACTTTATAAGGCTGAAGCGCATCTAATGTTACAATCCACGGAGAAATTGAAGAAGCAAAGTTTTTCGCCAAGAACGGTCCTAGTGGAACGTATTCCCATTTTTGAATATCGCGGGCGCTCCAATCGTTAAAAAGGCACATGCCAAAGATGTAATCTTCTGCTTCTTGGGTAGAAATGCTTTGTCCCATTTGCTTTCCTGGGTACGTTACAAATGCCATTTCTAGTTCAAAATCGAGTAATTTACAGGGACCAAAAACCGGAGGTTCGTCATCGTTAGGGCGCTGTTGACCTTTAGGGCGATGAATAGGCGTTCCGCTTACCACAATTGAAGAAGCTCTACCGTGGTATCCCACCGGAATGTGCAACCAGTTAGGTAGCAATGCATTTTTCGGATCGCGAAAAAGGGTTCCTACATTGGTAGCGTGCTCTTTACTCGAGTAAAAATCAGTGTAATCACCTACTTTAACAGGCATGTGAAGCTCAACATCTTTTACCGATAAAAGAACGGCATTTACATGCTCTTGGTTGTTTTTAAGCTCGGTGTTGTTGGCTTCAAACAAATCAGAAATTCGGTTGCGCAACTCGCGAGTTTTGCTTTTACCTAAATCGATTAATAGGTTTAGGTTCTCGTTTAAAAACACTGAATGATCAATGTTTAAATCGGCCAAATAGCCAAGTTGAGAAAGAGCTGCTAAGTCGATTACGTGTTTACCTAAGGCAACTCCAATTCTCTTTTCAACTGCCGAAGTTGAAAAAATACCAAACGGCAAGTTTTGTATTGGAAAATCAGAAGAGGTAGGTACTTCTACCCAAGAAGTTCTCTTTGGATCATTTGCTCTTATTTCCATGTTTTTTATCTTTTTATTTGAATAATGGGCGATGAGCCATCATTTCAATTACTTGATTTTTAACTGAGTTAATTTTGTCTTCGTTGTCGATATTGCAAATAACATCATCGATAAATGCTACAATTTGCGGAATGTCGGTTTCTATGAGTCCGCGAGTGGTGATGGCTGGGGTTCCTACGCGAATACCACTGGTAACAAACGGTGATTTATCATCGAACGGAACCATATTTTTGTTTACCGTAATAGCTGCCTCAACCAGTGTGTTTTCTGCTTGCTTTCCGGTAACGTCTTTGCTGCGTAAATCAATGAGCATGCTGTGGTTGTCAGTTCCGCCAGAAATTACATCGTAACCGCGTTTTACAAATTCTTGCGCCATTACATGCGCATTTTTAGTTACCTGAACTTGGTAATGCAAGAAATCGTCAGTAAGTGCTTCTCCAAAAGCCACTGCTTTTGCCGCAATAACGTGCTCTAATGGTCCGCCTTGTGTTCCAGGAAAAACTCCGCTATCGAGTACTTGAGACATCATTTTTACTTTGCCTTTTGGTGTTTTAAGTCCCCAAGGGTTTTCAAAATCTTGTCCCATCATAATTACGCCACCTCTAGGTCCGCGCAATGTTTTGTGTGTAGTGGTAGTAACAATATGGCAATGTGGAAGCGGATCGTTCAATAAACCTTTAGCGATAAGGCCAGACGGGTGTGAAATATCGGCTAATAAAATAGCGCCAACTTCGTCTGCAATAGCACGTAATCTTTTATAATCCCAATCACGAGAATAAGCCGAAGCACCACAAATAATCATTTTTGGCTTCTCTTTCTTGGCCGTTTCTTCTACCGTATCGTAGTTAACAACTCCCGTTTCTTTCTCAACACCATAAAATGTTGGGTTGTAGAGTTTCCCTGAGTAATTAACTGGAGAACCGTGAGTTAAGTGTCCGCCATGCGAAAGGTCAAAACCTAAAATAGTATCGCCCGGTTGCAAACACATTAACATAACGGCCGCATTCGCTTGTGCACCAGAATGCGGCTGCACGTTTACCCACTCTGCATTAAAAAGAGCTTTGAGTCGTTCACGAGCTAGATCTTCAACTTCGTCAACTACTTCACAACCACCGTAGTAGCGTTTGCCCGGAAGGCCTTCTGCATACTTATTAGTAAGTACAGAACCCATAGCTTCCATAACTTGCTCACTTACAAAGTTTTCAGAAGCAATTAATTCAATACCTTCTGTTTGGCGCTGTCTTTCGCGCTGAATCAATTCAAAAAGATGCTCGTCTCGTTTCATATTTTTCAGTCTTATTGGGCAAATTTAGCAATCAAGTTAACTTTCTGCTGTTCTCTAGGCATGAATTTCAAAGGTGGGCTTTTCGCTGGTTTTTTTCTTCGTTTTTTAACGGTAGGAACCCGATTTTCTCTCCATTCACCATTTTCTACTTTCAATTACATTTGCCACAATTCGAAATACTGAATGAAAACAAGAATAGGACTAGTTGGTTGCGGAAGCATAGGAAAACGCCATGCGGCCGTTATTGACGCAGAACAAAACGCTGAGTTAGTTGCGGTTTGTGACAACGATAAAAGTCAAATTAATTCTTTAGTTGCACTCTATCCTGGTTTAAAAGGGTATCTGCAACTAGAAGAGATGCTTCAGCAAGAAAGCATCGAAATTTTGATTATTGCTACTCCCCATCATCTACATTGTGATATGACGGTGCTGGCCTGCAATTCAGGAGTAAGTGTTTTAGTTGAAAAACCGATGGCACTTACCAGCGAAGAGTGCAATCAGATGAATAAGGCGGCAGAACAAAACCATGTGAACCTTTGGGTGGTAAAACAAAACCGTTTTAACGTTCCTGTTCAGCTTACAAAAGATGCATTAGACAAAGAAATGCTCGGCCAAATATTTATGGTAAAGTGCGATATTCTTTGGAATCGTTACCCTGGATATTATAACTCTTCACCCTGGAGAGGGATAAAAGACAAAGAAGGTGGAGCGCTTTTTACCTTAGGAAGTCATTTTATCGATTTATTGCTCATGTGGTTTGGAGATATTCGAGAAGCTCATGGTTTTTCAGCCTTAAAAAATCATGAAATCGAGATTGAAGATGTAGGCCTAGCCAATGTTGAATTTGAAAACGGTATTCTAGGACAAATCACTTGGACCACCTGTGTTTACAACAAAAACTACGAAGGCAGTATAACCATAATTGGAGAAAACGGGACCATAAAAATTGGGGGTAAATACTTAAACAAAATCGAGTATTGGGATGTAAACGGGTATCCTTTACAAGAAGGAGTAGAATACATCGATAAGCCTAATTTATATGGCAAATACCAAGGTACCAGTTCTAATCACGATAAAGTAATTCATGCCCTTTGTCAGAAAGTTCGGAAAGAACAATTCGAAATAGTAGATGGTATAGAAGGTAAACGAACGGTAGATGCTACCGAGCTTATTTACAAAGGACTGATCGAAAAGTAGAAAAGCAAACCTTCTTTCAAATTCTTCGTTAAAAACTATAACGGGTTCCTACCGTTAGGGCAAAACACAATTTTTATTTTCGCGAAAACGAATACAATGAACAATAGAATCACTTCTTTATTTGAAATAGAATATCCGATTATTCAAGCAGGTATGATTTGGTGTTCGCCTTGGCAATTGGCAGCAGCGGTTTCTAATGCTGGCGGATTGGGAATTATTGGTTCAGGTTCGATGTATCCAGAAGTGCTAAAAGAACACGTTGAGAAGTGTAAAAATGCCACCGACAAGCCGTTTGCAGTAAACATTCCGTTGCTGTACCCCAATATAGAAGAACATGTGCAAACCATTATCGATTATAAGGTACCCATCGTTTTTAGCAGTGCAGGAAACCCCAAAACATGGACTCCCGTCTTAAAAGAGCATGGTATTAAGGTAGTGCATGTTGTAAGCAGCGCCAAGTTTGCTTTAAAAGCACAAGCTGCTGGTGTAGATGCGGTTGTGGCAGAAGGTTTTGAAGCGGGAGGGCATAATGGTAGAGAAGAAACTACTACCATGTGTTTAATTCCGTTGGTGAAAGATGCAGTAGACATTCCTGTAATTGCCGCTGGTGGAATAGGTGATGGAAGAGCAATAGCAGCAGCTAAGGCACTCGGAGCCGAAGCTGTGCAAATAGGAAGCCGATTTGCTGCCTCGCAAGAATCTTCTGCGCATTTGAATTTTAAAAACAAGATAGTTGAAACCCAAGAAGGTGACACGGTATTAACCTTGAAAGAACTAGCTCCGGTTCGTTTAATTAAAAATAGCTTCTACGATTTGGTGCAGCAAGGTTACCAGAGAGGAGCAACCAAAGAAGAACTGGCAGAAATATTGGGAAGAGCACGCGCCAAAAAAGGAATGTTCGAAGGTGATTTAGAAAATGGGGAATTAGAAATTGGTCAAGTGGCAGCCATGATTAATGATGTTTTGCCGGCCAAAGAGATTTTTAACAATCTATTAAAGGAATACAGAGCTACTCGTCAGCAACTAATTTCTGCCGATTTCGACTGGTAAATTAACTAGAATAATGAACAAGCAACATTTTCGTTGTTTATATACTATGATGCAAAAAAGCGCATTTGTTATACTTTTTCTTTTGATTTTTTCTCAAGCTTTTGCTGTGCTAACTCCGCCAAGTTTGAGATGCATTTCAGTAACACCCACGGGCAATGTAGAGCTTACTTGGATTCCACCAGCAGATCCGCTAGGAGAATTTGTTCGATACGATGTGTATGTTAGTCAAAACGCGGGGGGACCCTATACATCGTATTCAGAAGCAGGGTTGGCTACTTCTACCAGTAATCATGTTAATACAGCTGACCAAAATTCATTTTTTTACTACGTAGTTACCGTTTACAACGATGGTACGGGTAATCAAAACTCGGTTCCTTCCGATACATTACAAACCATTTTGCCCTTTTTTCAAGCTCAATCAGATACAACAGTTGATATCCGTTGGAACCCAATTCACACTCCGAATTTGGCTACATCGCTGGGGAATTATGCCATCTTTAGAAGAATTGGAGTAGGGGGTGCTTGGCAATTGGTAGATAACCAACCATATGGCTCAGAAATGGCATTAGATACATTTAAGGTGTGTTCAGATTCTGTTTTTTACCGAATAGAAATTCAAGATAACTCCGGCTGTACTTCGGTTTCGGCCATTTTAAAAGACTTGTTTCAAGATAATACGGCTCCAGCCATCCCGGTAATCGATTCTGTATCTGTAGACCCACTAACGGGTAATATTATTGTCGGTTGGAACCCATCTACATCACCCGATACAGAAGGCTATTTAATTTCGTATTACGACTTTGCAAGTAGCCAATACATTATTATTGATACGGTTTACGGAATTAACACCATTGCTTACTTAGATAACACAGCAAACGGAGGTTTTAACTTTCAACAATATGGAATTGCGGCCATAGATACTTGCTACAAAGGCATGCCGCCAACTGCCAATACCAGCGCAATTGGTACCGAGCACCGGACTATATTTACCACCGCTCAAGTAGATTTTTGCAACAAAGAATACTTAGTTGAATGGACACACTACATTGGTTGGGACGATCTTTCGAGCTACGAAGTTTACGTTTCTATTGAGGGCAACGGTTTTCAGTTATTAGGAACCGTACCGTCTACCGATTCAACTTTTTTACATGCAGATGTAAATCCAGCGTTAGATTATTGCTACATCGTTAAAGGAAGAAACGACCGAGGAATGACCACCTCTTCGAATCAACGTTGTATTAGCGTAACTAATATTCTTTCGCCTGATCAGTTTTACATTAATAAGGCAACAGTAGTTCCGAATGAGCGAAATGTTGTAGAGTGTTTTATCGATGATAGTATTCCTACTTTGTATTACACCCTAGAAAGAAGTTTAGACGAAGATGGCCCTTATTTCGAGGTAGACAGAACGTTGGCAAGCCTTGGCAATAACCGAATTTCTTTTATAGACGAAACAGCTGAGTTTACTCAAACCGACTACCATTATAAAGTAGTGATGTACGATACGTGCGGCTTGCCTTCGGCAGAATCGAACATGGCTAAAACTATTCACTTATCTGCAGAATTCGACAATGATCAGCTTTTAGTAGCTCTAAATTGGACTCCCTATTTAGGTTGGGATACAGCACAGAGTGGGGTGAAACGCTACGAAATCTACCGAAGCATTGGCAATCAAAATATCGAATTGGTTGGGTTAACCAGCGATACCGTTCTTTCTTTTATTGATGATATTTCTAATCTCACCGATTTAGGGGGGAATTTCTGTTACATAGTGCAGGCAGTAGAAGACGAAGGCAATATTTACGGTTTTCAAGATGGTAGTATTTCTAACCGGGTGTGTTTATCTGACAATGTGAAAATCTTTATTCCAAATGCTTTTGTACCCACCAGTAATGGTGTGAATAAGGTGTTTAAACCTGTCTTACCTTATGTAGATGCAGCCAGTTACGAAATGTATATCTACAACCGATATGGGCAGCAGCTGTGGAGAACAACCAACTTACAAGTAGGTTGGGACGGTCGAGTAGATGGTCAGCCAGCCGATGTGGGGATTTATGTTTATTTGATAAAATTTAAGAATAGCTACGGAGACGAAAGTATTCGAAGAGGCACCGTTGCGCTAGTTCGATAATGGATTCACACATTTTTATAGAGTTCTTAACATTTTTACCCCCGTTAATTTATCTACTTTTGGTCAATTTTATTCTAAGAGGCAAAATAGTAATCGAATGTTAGATTTCACCAATAAAATCGTAGGCGAAGGACTCACGTATGACGATGTTCTTCTTATTCCCCGCTATTCAGAAATACTACCAAGAGAAGTAGACATTTCGTCTAAGTTCTCACGTAACATTGAAATCAAAACTCCTATCGTTTCTGCGGCTATGGATACCGTAACAGAATCAGCGTTAGCCATTGCTTTAGCGCAAGAAGGAGGGATTGGCGTTTTGCACAAAAACATGTCGATCGAAAATCAAGCAGCTGAAGTGCGTAAAGTTAAACGTTCTGAAAGCGGTATGATTCAAGACCCTGTTACCTTAAACAAAGAGGCAACTGTGGGTGATGCATTGGCATTGATGAAAGAACACTCAATTGGTGGTATCCCAGTAATTGATAAAAACAATAACCTAGTAGGTATTGTCACTAACCGTGATTTGCGTTTCGAAAAAGTAATGAGCCGACCTGTAAATGAGGTAATGACTAAAGAAAACATCATTACCATTCAAGAAGGGTTCGATTATCAAAACGCTGAGCAAATACTTCAAGAAAATAAAATTGAAAAACTGCCAGTAGTTAACAAAGAGAATAAACTCATTGGGTTAATTACTTTTAAAGACATCGTAAAGGCACGCATAAAGCCACATGCTTGTAAAGATTCGTTTGGTCGATTACGCGTAGCTGCTGCAGTAGGTGTTACTCCAGACATTATGGATCGTGTAGATGCATTGGTACAAAATGGAGTAGATGCTGTAGTAATCGATACGGCTCATGGTCATTCTTTAGGGGTAAATCAAGCCCTAAAAGCGGTAAAAGAAAAGTATCCACAAATTGATGTTGTAGTAGGGAATATCGCTACTGGGGCAGCAGCTAAACTGTTAGTAGAAAACGGAGCCGATGCGGTGAAAGTCGGAATTGGTCCTGGTTCTATCTGTACTACTCGTGTAATTGCAGGGGTGGGTGTTCCTCAACTTTCAGCTGTAATGGAAGTAGCAGAAGCTTTAAAAGATACAGGCGTACCAATTATTGCTGATGGTGGTATTCGTTTCAGCGGAGATATTGTAAAAGCATTAGCGGCAGGAGCCAGCACCATTATGGCAGGGGGAATGTTTGCGGGTGTAGAAGAATCTCCAGGAGAAACTATTCTATTTGAAGGGAGAAGATTTAAATCGTACAGAGGCATGGGTTCGGTTGAAGCTATGCAACACGGTTCAAAAGATCGTTATTTCCAAGACGTAGAAGACGATATTAAAAAGTTAGTTCCTGAAGGGATATCTGGAAGAAAACCTTACAAAGGCTTTTTAAGTGAAGTTTTATACCAACAAATTGGCGGTTTACGTGCCGGTATGGGCTATTGTGGTGCTAAAGATATTGCTGCACTGAGAGAAGCACAGTTTGTGAAGATTACTTCGGCAGGTGTTGCTGAAAGTCATCCGCATAACGTAGCGATTACTCGTGAAGCACCTAATTATTCAAGATAAATTTATCACACAATCAACTCTTAATTAACATTATGAAAAGTTTGAAACCATTCTTTCTAGCTTTTGCATTGGTATTTGTTTCGGCCTCTCTTTGGGCGCAGAACAAATCTGATGTTCTCATTACAATTGAAGATCAACCGGTTACTGTAGCCGAATTTGAAGCGATTTACAACAAGAATAACTCGCAAACTCAAAACGTAGAACAAAAGAGCGTTGAAGAATACTTAGAGCTTTTTATCAATTTTAAATTGAAAGTAAAAGAGGCGGAAGCTTTAGGCTTAGACACAGTAGCTAGTTTTAGAAACGAACTAGAAGGCTATGTAAAACAATTAAAAGAGCCTTATTTAATCGATCAATCGTTTAACGATGCGCTTATGCAAGAAGCTTATGAGCGTATGAAATACGATGTTGAAGCCAGCCATATCTTAGTAAGGGTAGGAGCCGATGCTAACCCAGCCGATACCTTAAAAGCGTTTAGAAAAATCCAAGCTATTCAGAAACAATTGAATGCTGGAGACGATTTTGAACGCGTAGCGAAAGAAAAATCAGAAGATCCTTCTGTAAAATCAAACGGAGGTCAATTGGGGTACTTTACTGTTTTTAGAATGGTTTATCCGTTCGAAACGGCAGCTTACTCAACTGAAGTTGGCAGTATATCTGATATTGTACGAACCGATTACGGATATCACATCTTGAAGGTAACGAATCGCAGACCAGCCATGGGGCAAATTCGTGCGGCTCACATCATGGTGAAATCGGTAGATGGCGACAGTGAGGCAGAAAAGAAGAATGCAGAGCAAAAAATTAACGATATCTATAAAAGGTTAGAAAACGGGGAGAAGTTTAACTCATTGACTTCTGCGTATAGCGATGATAAAGGTTCGGCAAGAAGAGGTGGAGAATTACCTTGGTTTGGCTCTGGAAGAATGGTTCCTGCTTTTGAAGATGCTGTAAACGAATTAGAGGAAACAGAATTTTCTAAGCCATTCAAAACCGAATACGGCTGGCACATTGTTCGTTTAATCGATAAAAAAGAGGTAGGAACCTTTAAAGAAGTAGAAGCTGAGATTAAACAAAAAATTGCTAAAGACACTCGCGGCAAGCAAAGTAGAAGTTCTTTGGTGGCCAAATTGAAAAAAGAATATAAAGTTAAAATTTGGAGCAAATCAAAAGAAGCTTTCTACGGATGGTTAGGTGATGAAGCCCTAGCGGGTAAATGGAAATTACCCAATGAAGATTTAGACAAGAAAATTCTTCAGATTAACGATAAACTATACGGAAAGCAAAAATTGATTTACACTCAGAAAGACTTTGCGAAATTTATTCATGCCAACCAACGCACCAGAGAATACACGGCAACCGAATCTATGGTAAATGATCTTTTTGACCGTTTTGTCGAAGAAAAAATCATTAATTACGAAAGCACCATTCTTGAAATTAAGCATCAAGACTATAAAAATCTTGTGCAAGAATACCGCGATGGGATCCTACTGTTCGATTTAATGGATAAAAAAGTTTGGAGCAAAGCCATTAAAGACACAGCCGGATTAGAGAAGTTCTACGCTGACCATAAAAATGATTTTATGTGGAAAAAACGCGCAGACGCAACCGTTTACACTTGTGATTCGAAAGAAGGAGCAGAAAAAGTAGCAGCTCTACTAGCAGAAGGAACCAACGACAGCCTAATTATGGCCACCATAAATACCAACTCTCAGCTAGGTGTTTCTATTAAGAGTGGAAAGTATGAATATGGCGAATCCAACGCATTAGAAGGTTTTTCATTCAAAAAAGGAATTTCACCTATCAAGCAAAAAGGTGAAAACTTTGTGGTAGTTAACATTCGTGAAGTAATGGATCCTACCGCTAAGAAAATTGAAGAAGCAAGAGGCTTAATTACCGCTGCTTACCAAGAATACCTAGAAGAAACTTGGATTAAACAGCTGAGAGAAAAATATTCTTACGAAGTGAATAAAGAAACTTTAAAGAACGTAAACATCCAATAGTTTTTTGACAGCACACACTATTTTAAAATTCAAATGGTTACTGCCAGTGGCTTTTTTAGTCACTGGCTGTAAGTGGTTAATGCCCAGCGAAGACGATAGGGTAGCGGTAGCCAGAGCGTACAATCAGTACTTGTACCTCGAAGAAGTAGAAGCGCAAATACCATCAGAAATTTCAGGAAACGATAGCGCGCTTATGGCGATGAGCTTAATCGAAAACTGGATAGAAAAACAGGTGATTCTGCATAATGCTCAACAAAATTTAGAAGAGCAAAACGAAGAGATTGAGCGCCAAGTGCAAGAGTATCGAAACGATTTATTGATCTATTCTTACGAAAGCAGCCTGGTAAACCAAAAAATTGACACGCTAATTACCGAAGAAGAAATCTCTACGTATTACGAAAATAACAAAGAGAATTTTGAACTGAAAGATTACATTGTTAAAGTAAATTACGTTCAGATCGATACTAACGCGCCCACAATTCTTAAAGTAAGAGAGTGGATTAAAAGCGATAAAGAAGAAGATTTTTTAAAGTTAGAAGATTACTGTCATCAGTTTTCTGTCAACTATTTTTTAGACGAAAATACGTGGTTGTACTTTGACGATTTAGCCAAAGAAATTCAGTTTGCTGAAACCGATAAATTGGCGTTAATCAGTAAGAAAGAAGTAATTGAAATTAGGCAAGGTGGTTCTATATTTTTGGTAAAATTTAAAGATTACCGATTAAAAGATAGTATTTCTCCCCTCGAATTAGAAAGAGAGAATATTAAAACCATTATACTAAATCAGCGAAAACAAGAGTTAATTTCCAGAATGGAGAAAGACTTGTACAAACGCGCTCAAGAAAAGAAAGAATTTGAAATTTACTCGATATAATCTCATGGTTAACATAAAACGGGCAACACTACAATCTAAATGGTTTTTAGCAACCTTGTTGTTGTTGCAATCGCTGGTTTCTCAAGCTCAACCAGAACCCATACCTATCGATGGCGTAATAGCCATTGTTGCCGATAGAATTGTATTGCGCTCAGACTTAGAAGACCAGTTTTCTCAGTATGCACAATCAGGAAACCCTGTTAATGAAAACACACGTTGCAAGCTTTTCGAAGAATTGTTGTTTCAGCAATTATTGGTAAATCAGGCAAAAGTAGATTCACTTGAAGTGTCTGAAGAAGAAATTCAAGGCGAAATCAACAGGCGTTTGCAATTCTTTGTTCAGCAGGTAGGTTCAGAGAAAAAGCTAGAAGAGTTTTACGGCAAATCAATTGTAGAAATCAAGGCCGATTTTCACGATATTATCGAAGATCAATTGTACGTTCAGCGCATGCAAGGGGAAATTACCCAAAGCATTACCGTAACGCCAAGAGAAGTGAAAAACTTCTATAAAAGCATACCAGAAGATAGTCTTCCGTACATAAACTCAGAGGTAGAAATTGCCCAAATTGTAATTGAGCCACCAATTAGTGCCGAAGAGAAACAAGCCACAAAAGAACGTTTGCAAAGCTTTAGAAAACGAATAATCGAAGGCGAAGATTTTGGAACCTTAGCGTATTTATACTCAGAAGATCCTGGTTCGGCAAAGCGCAACGGTGAATTAGGCTTTTTAACGCGAGGTCAATTGGTACCTGAATTTGCCGCAGCTGCATTCTCTTTGCAACCGGGAGAAGTTTCAGAAGTGGTAGAATCTGAATATGGCTTTCACATTATTCAAATGATAGAAAGACAAGGTCAAAAACTGAACTGTAGACACATTCTATTAACACCAGAAATTCGTCCTGAAGATATGGTCAAAGCCAAGAATCAATTAGATTCTATTCGCACCCAAATCACAGAAGTAGACAGCATTACTTTTGAAGACATGGCCAAGAAATATTCAGATGATAAGCAAAGCCGCCAAAATGGAGGTAAGATTATTAATATGGCAACGAGCGAACCTAAATTTCAAATGGATGAGCTCAATCAAATTGACCCGGGATTATTTTTCGTAATGGATAAAATGGAACCGGGAGATATCTCGAAACCCGTTTTAAAGCAGCAAGAAGATGGCTCGCGCGTTTACCGTTTGGTGAAATTATTAACCATTTCTGAGCCTCACCGCGCTAATTTACGAGACGATTACGAAAGAATTCAACAAGCGGCACGTCAAGAGAAAGAAAATAAAGTTATTGCCGAGTGGATGGCGAGTAAAATCAAAAGTACTTACCTTCAAATAGACGAAGAATTTCAAGATTGTACTTTCGATTATAATTGGATAAAAGAGAACTAAAACTATGCAACCTTACAAAAACGATGTAGAAGCCGCAGACGCATTTGCGAAAAAGGTATCTGTTCTTAACCAAGAAATTGCCAAGAAAATTATTGGCCAGCAAGATGTAATTAAAGACGTATTAATTGCTGTTTTCAGTGGCGGACATGCATTGTTAGTTGGGGTGCCAGGTTTAGCTAAAACCTTATTGGTTAACACTATTTCAGAAGCGTTAGGCTTGCAATTTTCTCGTATTCAGTTTACGCCAGATTTAATGCCTTCTGATATTGTAGGATCCGAAATCTTAAACGATAAAAGAGAGTTCAAGTTTATAAAAGGACCCCTTTTTGCCAACATTGTATTGGCCGATGAAATTAATAGAACACCTCCTAAAACGCAGGCGGCTTTGTTAGAAGCTATGCAAGAAAAATCGGTTACAGCAGGCGGACATTCTTATCGTTTAGAGGCTCCATTTTTTGTTTTAGCTACTCAAAACCCTATTGAGCAAGAAGGTACCTATCCCTTGCCAGAAGCGCAATTAGATCGTTTTATGTTCAATATTTGGGTAGATTATCCATCTTTTCAAGAAGAATTAGAGGTGGTAAAAGCCACCACGGGTGAAAACAATCAAACGCTCAACTCGGTAATGAGCGCAGAAGAGATTGTGTATTTTCAACAGTTGGTGAGAAAAGTACCTGTTGCCGATAATGTATTCGAATACGCGGTGAAATTAACGGCTAAAACGCGCCCCGATGGTGAGTTTGCACCGCAATTGGTAAAAGATTTAGTTTCTTGGGGCGCGGGACCTCGTTGTTCTCAATTCTTAATTTTAGGAGCCAAGTGTCACGCGTTAATGAATGGCAAATACTCGCCAGATAGCGAAGACGTTAGAGCGGTTGCGAAACCTATTTTACGCCACAGATTGGTCTTGAATTATAAGGCAGAAGCAGAAGGCTACAACGTAGATAAAATTATTGATGAGCTTTTAAAGTAGAATAAGCCAAAACCATGGTTTTACGTGTTTTCGGTCGGTAGGAACCCGAATTCACTTATTTAGATAACTCGTGCTGATTTTCAGGTATTCCATCTTTTCAGTAATTTCTAGCAATGAATTGTAGAGAAACTCAATTCGAATAGGAACAATTCAAAAAGAACGGAGTCGTGTTCCTACAGAAAAATACCCTCTATTACATCTCCAACAAAATAGGCCAAAATAGCTGCGCTACCGCCTAGTAACAAAGTCTCTAAAACACTTTTTAAAATAGGCGTTGAAGTAACCGAGCCTTTCAAAATGCCGATACCCACAAAAGCCAATGCCGTAAGAGCAGAAGAAACCATGAAAAGACTTTTTTCAAGAGGTGCAAAATAGTCGTAAACGTAGACTACAAGCGGGATAAATCCAATAAGCAAAAAAGAAAGAAAAGTGACCAATCCCATGGTAAACGGACTTTTATCGGGCAATTGCATCTCTAATTCTTCTTTCATCATTACATCTACCCAGCGGTCTTTGTCTTCACAAATTTTGTCGACTACCTGCTGCAAAAGTTCCCCTTCAAATCCTTTTTCACGGTAAATCTCCTCGATTTCTTCGCGTTCTTTTTCAGGAATATGTTCTACCTCCCAGTATTCGATAGAACGGTGTTTTTTGTATTGTTGAAAATTACTTTTATGCGATAAATAGGCTCCTACAGACATAGAAAAACCATCTGCAATAAGGTTGGCAAAACCTAGAATAATAACCACCGAAGAGTCGAGTCCGGCTCCTGCAGAACCCGCCACCACAGCAAAAGTAGTTACACTACCATCAATGCCACCGTAAACAAATTCAGCTAAGTAATCTTGCCACTTCGAGAAGATTCCTTGTCCGTGTAATTCGCCTTCAGATAATTCTACTTTCATACTTACTAAGCTAACAAATAGGCTCCGCATTTAAACGGAGTCTACTTAATTTAGAATGGTTTTAGCCTTGTAAAAGCCGCTGTTAATGGCTGTGGCCAGCTTCTGCTTCTTGCAGGCTATATGCGCCTTTTAGCACCAATTGTTTGTTTTTCCATTTTTCAATATCGGTAGGAACCAAGTACTCTTCGGTCTCGTGTTCGACTTCAAAAATTTGAGAAGAAAATTCTCCTTTGTTATTACGAACATAAACTTCGTAATGGTCTTTTACCCGAATAGCAGCTTCTTTCGGCAAAGCAAAAACGGTATCGGCATGGGTAATTATTTGCGCATTTACATACATACCCGGTTTTAGGTTTTCGTCTTCATGGTGCAAATGGCCGTGTACATTAACACTTCTGTTTTCAGGTTGAAGTGATTCGCCAATTAAAAATATTTCGGCTTGGTGAATAGAAGTATCGCTTTGCAATGAAAATCGGATGTTTTGATGTAACGCCAATCGAGCAACGTCTTTTTCGAAAACGGTGAGTTCTAAATGCATGTGCTCTTTGTTAATGATGCTAATTAAACTAGCCTCAGCGGCTACCGATTGGCCTTGATTTACGTTGATGTTGGTAATGTATCCGGCTGTGGGTGAATAGATGGGTAAATAAGATTGAATTCCATCTTTTTGAATCTTTTCTGGCGAAAAACCACAAAAAATCAATTCTTCATAAGCGCCTTCGTATTCGGCTTTTACTTGCTGGTATTGACTTTTACTGGCCTGAAATTCTCTTTCTGCCACAGCACTGGTAGTTATCATTTTTGATTTTCTGTCGAAATCTGCTTGTGCAAATTCAAGTTGGGCAGCAGCCCTTAAAAAGCGTTGTTGCAATTGCCAATAAACAGGGCCAGAAATGGTGCACAACAACTGACCTTCTTTTACTTTTTCGGTAGGATATACTTTTAGCGTTTTAACCACACCGCCTAATGGAGCAATAATTTCCGTTTTGTTTTGGGGTGGTACATCAATAACTCCGTTGCAATTTATGGTTTGTTCTACTGCTACTTTAGCAAGTTTTCCCCATTCAATTCCTGCATTTTTCAGTTGGTTATGGGTATAGGTTTTAACTTCATGAGAATGATCGTGATCTGCATGATTATCGTGAGAATGACTATCGGTTCCTTCTGTAGAAGAAGCACTGCAAGCCGCTAAAAAAGTAAGGGAAAGTATATAGAGTACATTTTTCATGTCGAGTAATTTTAAAGAGAAGATGATGCGTATTGTTCTAATTGAAAACGGGTAGTGGCCAACTGTTTCAGCACTTCGTAATAATCAATTTCTATTTGATTAACAGCTTGTATTGCTTGTAATATTTCGATGGTAGAAACTTCGCCAGCATTAACCATTGTGGTAGTTTGTTGGCGCAATAATTGGGCTTGTTGTAAAGCCGTTTGTTCAAAATAGTTGCGTTTTTCTATTAGTAAATTATACCGCTGCGTGAGAATTGTGATTTCTGAATGAACCGTGTTTTCAGCAGACTCTCGCTTCAATTCTTGTTGCCGTAGATTCACCTTTTGTGTTTTTATAGCTGCTTTCTGAGGCAAAAACCACAAAGGCATACTTACCCCAATGGAAAAACCTTTAAAGGGCGCAACGCCATCTATTTCTTGCTCAAAATAGCCGGCAGATAAAGAAGGAGCCCAACCGCGTTTTTCTGTAGATAGCTGATTTTCTATTACATTTTGGCGTTGAATTTCTGCTACTACTTGTGGAGCTTGCTGAGCAGTTAATGTGGGCAATGGCTTGCTGAGTAGCGTGTTTATAGAGTCATTATTTAACGGTACGAACACGATTTCGCGTTGGTTGAGTAGTTGATTAAAGAGTAATAACTCTTGACGATACAACTGTTCTAATTCGAGCACTAATAACTGAAGTTCGTTTTGTTGTCGAGTGAGTAAAAGAGCGTTAACCTCAGTAATTTCTCCCAGTTGGAACCGCTGTTGAGACTGACTAGAAATAGTAGCAAATTGTTGGGCGGTTTGGGTAGCTGTTTCTAGTTGTTTTTGCGTAAATAAAACATGGGCAAATTGCTGCTTTAAGAGACTCTCTGCTTCTTGAGCGGTAAGGGTAGATTGAGCTTTTAGCCAATTAGACGTTGCCTTTTGAGTTTGCAGCCTAGCAGCATCTTCTAGCGGATTGCCTAAGTTTTGTTCTACACTCCAAAAATTGTCGATGGCAGCTGTGTTGAGTTGTCCGCGTTGAAATTGAAAGTTGGTTTTGCCCAATTGCCAACTTCCTTTTTCTTGCCATTTCGATTGTTCAACGGCTAGGTCTGCTTGTAGAATCGAGATGTTCTCTTCGTGAAGAACTTTTAAAGCGCTATCTAACGAAAGCGGGATCGATTGAGCTGTAAGCGTATTTCCACCTAAGCAGCATACGGTTCCTACCCAAATTAGGCTCCATTTTGAAGGAATCTTTTTGTTTTCAACCCAGGCGTAAATGGCGGGTAAAACAAACAAGGTGAGCAGAGTAGAAGTAATTAATCCACCAATAACAACGGTGGCTAATGGGCGTTGAACTTCGGCTCCATCGGAGGTAGAAATTGCCATGGGCAAGAAACCGAAAGCTGCTACCGAGGCTGTCATAAGCACGGGGCGAAGTCTGTTTTTGGCGCCCAAAACTATTCGATCGATTAATGAAAGATGGGGCTGCGAACTTTTCAGTTGATTAAATTCTGCAATCAGAACAATTCCGTTTAGAACGGCCACCCCAAACAAGGCAATAAAGCCAATACCAGCAGAGATGGAAAAAGGCATATCTCGAATGTAAAGCGATAAGATGCCACCGATGGCAGCAAGCGGAATGGCAGTAAAAATCATAATACTTTGAGTTACCGATTTAAACGCAAAGAAAAGCAGCAAGAGGATGAGTAGTAAAGCGGCCGGAACGGCTATCAATAAACGATTAGTGGCAGATTGTAAATTTTCGAAATCGCCACCGTAAGAAAGGGTGTAGCCTGCTGGCAAATTGAGTTGGTTTTTAAGTGTTTCGTCTATTTCTTCTACCAAACTTTTTACGTCTCGGTTACGCACGTTAACACCAATAATTACGCGTCTTTTTGTGTTTTCTCGTGATATCTGCATTGGACCTTCTTCGAAATCAATATCTGCTATTTGAGAAATGGGAATAGAAACACCTTCTCGGTTTTTGATGTATAAAGTGTTGAAAATAGCCGCAGAGTTGCGAAATTCACTTTTTAACCGAACCACAAAATCGAATCGTTTTTCGCCTTCATAGATAGTGCTGGCTTTAGCTCCGGCAAACGAGGTTTGTATTACACGATTTACCTCTTGAACGCTGAGCTGGTGTTGAGCCAACTTTTTTCGATGGTAGCGAATCATTAGTTGGGGCAAGCCTTCTAGTTGATCAGCCTTAACATCAGAAGCTCCTGGAATGGTAGAAATAATGCGCTCTGCCTTTTCACTGAGTTGGGCTAGCGTGCTTAAGTCTTCACCGTAAATTTTTACAGCTACATCTGCTTTCGATCCTGTTAGCAATTCGTTAAACCTCAGTTGAATGGGTTGAGTAAATTCAAAAGAAGCGCCTAAAATTACTTGCAGAGAAGCTTTCATTTTTTCGACCAATTCTTCTCGGTTGCTGGCGGTTGTCCATTCACTTTTCGGTTTTAGAATAATCATCACATCACTGTTTTCTATCGCCATTGGGTCGGTAGGAACCTCTGCAGTTCCAATTTTAGAAACCACTTGTTTTACTTCAGGAAACTCTTCGATTAAAATCTTTTCTAATCGCGTGGTTGTTTCGATGCTTTTGTTGAGGCTTCCACCGGGAGGAATGGTTAATTGTAGGGCTAAATCACCTTCGCCAAGAGTGGGTATAAATACGGCACCCAGTTGATTAAAAACGAAAACGGATCCTACAAAAACCAAAATAGCACCGCCAATTACTATTTTTTTAAACTGCAACAATTGATGTAAAATTGGTTCGTACCTTTTTTGTAGCCAAGCGATAAAACGATCAGAATAAGTAGGCTTTGATGAAATACTTTTGCTCAGTAGCAAGCTACTCATCATGGGTACGTAGGTCATTGAAAGAATGAATGCGCCCAAAATGGCAAAGGCAATGGTTTGCGCCATAGGTTTAAACGTTTTGCCTTCTATTCCGGCAAGAGCCAAAATGGGGAGGTAAACGATGAGAATAATAATTTCACCAAAAGCCGCTGAATTTCGAATTTTTTGTGAGGCATCTATTAGTTCATTTTCGAAGGTTTCTCGAGACAAAGTTTTTCCTCTAAACTTCTCTTGAAAACGATGAATAATGGCCTCAACAATAATGACCGAACCATCTATCACAATACCGAAATCAACAGCACCTAAACTCATCAAATTGGCAGAAATGCCGAATAAATTCATTAAAGAAAACGCAAAAAGCAAAGAGAGTGGAATTACAGATGCTACTACAATTCCGGCTCGTGCATTTCCCAGTAGGAGCACGAGAATAAACACAACGATGAGTCCGCCTTCGAGTAAGTTTTTCTCTACCGTTCTAATTACTCTAGAAACTAAATCAGAGCGGTTTAAGTAAGGTTCAATGGTAATGCCTTCGGGCAAAGAAGATTGAATATCGTTTACTCGATTTTCTATGTTTTCGACAACTTTGAAAGCATTTTCGCCCTTTAACATGAGAAGAATTCCGCCTACCGTTTCGCCTTCGCCATTTTTAGTGAGAGCACCAAATCGAGGGGCAAAACCTTCTTTTACTTTGGCAATATCACCAATGGTTAAGGGCACACCATTTACCGATTTTAACCCAATTTGTTTTACTTCATCTAGTGATTGAATAAGGCCTTCACTTCGCACATAATACGCACGCGGTCCTTTCTCAATGTAACTACCTCCGGTATTTTCGTTATTGGCCGAAATGGCTTCGAAAACTTCTGAAATAGTAAGGTTTACCGATTGCAGTTTTTGAGGGTCTACGGCAACTTCGTATTGCTTTAAGAAGCCACCAAAACTGCTAATTTCTATTACACCTTCTATTCCGTTGAGTTGCCGTTTTACCAACCAATCTTGAATCGTTCTTAACTCCATGGCTGAGTATTGCTCTTTAAAATCGGGCTGTACTTCTAGGGTGTATTGATATACTTCACCTAAGCCAGTAGAGATGGGCATGAGTTCTGGGGTTCCTAGTGATTCAGGAATTTCACTGCCCAAGGTTTGTAGGTATTCAGAAACTAATTGTCTAGCATTTAAAAGCGGATAATCTTCTTCGAAAATTACGGTGACTATGCTTAAGCCGTACCGAGAAATACTCCTAATTTCTTGCGTGCTCGGTAAGTTGGCCATCTTTAACTCGATGGGGTAGGTAATAAATTTTTCTACTTCTTGAGCTGCTAAAGAAGGCGAAGTGGTTACAATCTGAACTTGATTGTTGGTAATATCAGGAACCGCATCTATCGATAATTCTGTGGCTGAATAGGTTCCCCAAATAATAAGGGCAATTACCCCCAAAAACACAATGATTTTATTCCGTACAGAGTACGCAATGATAGCATCAAACATGGGTAAAACGTTGAAAGTGAGTGAATAATAAAAAGGGAAAAAATCGGAGTTATAGAGACGGAGGTGCTCTTAATCCTTTGCCGCTTAGAATAAATAACGGCTGTGTAGGAACCAAATAAAACGAATTCCAAGAGCTGTCTTTATCTAGTAAAAACAAGCGTATTGTATGTATGAGACACGTACAAACGGCTACACCCACCAGCAAGACAGAAATCTGAGAATTCACTTTCATAAGTGATTCAAAAATTTCATCACCTCCTTCGAAATGGAAAAGAAGCGCTAGAATATCGATGAAAGAATCAGCCGCTTCGTGTTCAGCCATGTGCTGCTCGAAGGTGATTTCGTTGTGATGATGATGAGGAATAATAGAGTGGAGGGTAATCATTGAGAATGATACCATGACAAAAAAATATGCCAACCACTTTTTCACGGTGTCAAATCTAAAGAAAATCAACTTTAGATTGATTTTTGATTACAAACCACAAAAAACAAGTTGACATGGCTGAATACTAGGAGGGTAATGAAGCGAGGGAAACAAGTGGATGACAAAAAAAAGTTGACAACAAGAGTGAAAATTCCTTTTGTTGTCAACAAGGTAGATCATAAACAGGGGACGAACTTTTCAAAAACAAAATAAAGTACAACTCTATTAAGACGCTTATTTTGAAAAAGGGTTGGTTCCTACCGTTATGCGTTTTTTCTTTTTTGCCTGAATTGATACCCACCGTAAGCGGCACCTGCAGCCGCTAACAATAAGATACCACCGTCTATAGGGGAATTATTATTAGAATTAGGAGGTGTAGGTGGAAACGCCATTACAGAACCTGTGGCTGCAATGAAAGTTACTGCAAGAAGTAATCGTTTTTTCATAACACGGAACTTTACTGAATGGTTAATTTTTGAGAAGAATGTTGTTGTTGGTGGTCTACAATTTCAACAATGTAAACCCCGGTTGAATAGTGATTAGCATTGAGAGAAAGCGTCTTTTGGCCTGCTTTCCATTCAAAAGATTGAATTAGGCGACCGTTTACATCAAAAATGGCTACTTGCATGCTGTGTTCAGCAAGGTTTCTGTTGAGTTGAACTTGTGAACCAGTTTGAAATGCATTCCACTTTACCGCTTCTTGAGCCGCATATTCTTCGGCCGAAGTGACCCCGGAAGAACCGTTTGGTTGGTTTTGAGAAAGCTGATCTTCTGCTTGTCCATCCATCTTTAGGCGGGTCCATAATTCGAATCTACCTAACTTTTGTACCCCTTGATCGAGCTGAAAAGTGTAAGAAGAGTCAACCAATAAATCTACTGAAGCTTGGTACTTTTTATCGAAAATGAGTAACTCTTGATCGGCTGGCCAATTCGATAGTGAATCTAAACTAAAGGTGTAAAACCCAGCATCTGAAGCGTCAATTCCAAGTGGTATTTTGGTGTAGTGAATCGCGTTAGGATAAGGCAATGCTTGAATGGCTAAATCTTTATCTTCTGCTACAGAATACAACGCTAAACTGCCGCCTTTCAGCTTTACACCATCTAAGCCTTTATCGATAAATTCGGTGGCTTGCGGATGAAAACCGACTAAAATTTGGTTGAATTGGTTTTGAGTTCCTGATAGGTTAATCCAAGTCTTTCTAGCATCGTCATCTAAAGGCGAAAAAAACTGGTGATTATCGGCATTGGCACGCTGGGCATTGTTGAAAACAACTTGAGAAACACCACCGTTATCAGCCTGCACAAAAAATCCTTGGCAAGACTGAATGTAATCGTCTGGAGTTTCAGAGCCGTTTCCAGAAGTGGCACCGAATAACGTCCAATGTGCGTAATCAGAACCCGTATTGCCGTTTCCGCCATATTGAGTAGGAGTGGTATGATTCCAGAAATACAAGGTTCCTGTTAAATCGGGATTATCAGCTAAAAAGCTGGCAGAACTTAACGCACTTGGATACGGATTTCCGAGTAGCGCAAAATCGTTGGCGTTGATGTTTAAATCAAGTTGGTAGGAACCATTGTTGACTGCCGTACTCAAAAACGTTCGTTGATCGCTAAAAGCTGTGTTTCCTACAGAACCAGTTGTAATGTAACCACGACCAGGTTTCATTCTTTGCTCTTCAGGTTGAGGTGTCCATTGTTGAGTAGATTCATCGAAATAGTAAAAATCGTTCGGATTTGAGCTGCTAAAAACACCGCCCATAGTAGCATTGGGGATGGGAGAAGACCAATACTGAAAGCGGGTGTCGTCTACTAAAATCCCAGTGTTTCTTTTCACTTGGTAATGACCAGAATTGGCGCTATTGTTGTCGAAGAGCGTTGTTTGAAACAAGCTACCTCCGTTTTCTACAATAAAATTTCCTTCGGTTAATATATCTCCGTGTACCGTTAAAACGCCAGCGGGATCGATCGTTAGAGAACTTCCGAATTCAATTGCGATATTTTTTACTTCAATTACGTTAGAAACTATCTTTTGAGATGAGTTTCGTAACAAAATGCTCTGGTTTCCAGTTAAAGCGGTAGGAGCCGAACTCCACACATTGTTGTCACAAATTAGGGTGAATTGAATGCGCTGTTCTTTGCCTCCAATACCGGGACTTCCGTTATTAAAGATAAGTCCGTTTTCTACATCTGGAGCACCTATCCAGTTTTGTTGCGTGTTGTTATCATCGAAATAAACGCCTGTAAAAATCATGGCAGAACCACCAATTCGTGTCCAAGTTGGGGCAGCGCCAATTTCTACACGGTCAACTTCTACGTTGTTACTGTTAATCAGAATAATTTCGTCTGCTAATTGATTGTCGAATTGAATATCGTTCTGATATTCATAATTAACAGGTACCCCTCCGTTTAATGTGGTATTGACAGACTTTCCTAAAACCGCAAAGCCAAATGCCGGAACCTTTACAGATTGGTTAATTACGTGGTAGTCAGAACCATTGTCTTTAATGATCCAGTTTTGCAAATCTACTTCAGCATTCGATGGGTTAAACACCTCGAAATACTCTCCGTATTGGTCGTTACTAGAACCGTCTGCATTCAACGGTTCGTCCATAATTTCAGAAATTACAAGCGATTGTGCTTGACTCACCGAGTAGCCAATAGGAGAAACGCAAATCGCTAATGCACATAACAAGCCCTGATTAAACATAAATTGATTGTTTTAGTCCAGTTTCAGGTCTAATCAAGGTTGAAAAAGAATGTGGGGTGTAGGTTAATAGCTGTAACTACTTAAGGGGAGTAATTAACAACTTATGAACAAATGTACTTTTACTGATCGCTAGTAAAAACAACGATTTTAGTATTTAATCCACATTAAATTGTTAATAACAGAACCTATATTTAAAGTTATTAACGGTATGTTGAAAACGGCTTCTGAAAAATGTAGGAAAGTGTACTAAAAATTTGGATTTTATTCGTAAGCAGTTAAGTAGGCCAGCGCAATCTTGATGTCGTTGTAGCTGTAATCGTCACTTAATTTGGATTTTAGATCAGATAAGCCTTCATATTTTACTTGAGGAATTGCTTCTATTAAGAACTCTAGTTTTTTGGGTTCCATCAGTTCGCGTGCATCGAGCTCGCCTTTTTCCACAAAAGAGGTAAGGTGAGTAAGAATGGTAGAAAAGCTCATATCGCGTGCTTCGGCAATTTCTTCAGCCGTTTTTCCCGATTTGTATAACTCGAAAGAAATATCTCGTGTTGAAGGCTTTTTCTCTTTGGTTTCTGCGCTAGATGAATCCTCCTTTTTTGAGCCTTTTATTTCGGTTTGTTGGCGTAAAGGCTTGAGGTGAAGGTTTTTAAAGTTAACAGGGGTTCCTGCCGAAAAATGTTTGGCGAAAAGTAAACCACGGTGCAACTTTAAATGATACTGAAAAAACTGATTTTCAAGTGAGAAAAGCTCTTTTTGATAGGTTTTTTGGTTTTTAAGAGCCACTTCGTTAGCGTGTTTATGCACCTCTTTGTATACATCTACCAGTGGTTTTTGCAAGTGGGTTTTGATGTGTTTAACGGCTTCCATCAGGGCAATTCGATTGGTAGGAACCACTTGAAAAGCGCTATTTACAAATTGATTGCAAGTTGAAATATCGGTTAATACTTGCTGAATAGAATCCATAATTGATTCTGTCCATTCTTTGTATTTCTTCTTTTTTGAGCGCTCTGTTAGTTCGTTAAACGATTTTAAATGTTGATGAAAAGCATAGGCCAATGGTTGCACATCCATTCCTCTTTCTAAGCTTTCTTTAATAAATCGCCTTTTGTCTAACTCTAAGCGTTGAGAAAGTTGAGTGGTATCGGGCAAGTTCGAGCTAAACGCTACTACAGATGCATCTAAGTCGATAGCGCTTTCAGGAATTTTACTGGTTAATACTAAGCCATCTAAAGAGGTTAACCTCGAAAGTGCCACGTACATTTGCCCAGCCGCAAAACTTTTCGATAAGTCGAGCACGGCCTTGTCGAAGGTTAATCCTTGGCTTTTGTGCACGGTAATTGCCCACGCTAACCGCAAAGGGAATTGCTGGAAGGTACCAAGCACTTCTTCATCAATTTCTTCTGTTTTTTCGTTGAGCTTAAAACGCTTGTTTTCCCAAGTGTAAGCTTCAACAGTTACCGCGTCTCCGTTGGCAAAAACAACCGAAATCTCATCGCTCGCTAACTTATCGATCGTTCCTATTTTACCGTTGTAATACGCTCTATTTTCAGAAGGATCGTTTTTTATGAACATTACTTGTGATCCTACCTTTAGTTCCATTTTTACTGAAATGGGATGCATTGATTCTGGAAAATCACCACTTATCTGGGCTTCGTAAAATTTTGAAGGCTCTTTAATTTCTGCTAATGCCGTAAAGTTGATTTCATCGGCCAATCGATTGTGGGTGGTGATTTGAATGTATTCGTCTTGATTTTTCGCCTCGAAATTGGGTTGGTAGTATTGATTGAGAACGGCCAAATCGGCAGAATTGAGTTGGTTGTTTCTAAGACGGTTAAGAAGGGTGAGAAATTTTTCGTCAGATTGCCTAAAAACATGATCGAGCTCGATGTGAACCAGTGGTTGTTGACTTAAAACATGAGCAGAAAAGAAGTAAGGAGTAGCATAAAATTGTTGTAAAATGGATTGTTCGTCTCTTCGAACAACGGGAGAAAGCTGAAACAAATCACCAATAAAAAGCAGCTGAACACCTCCGAAAGGGAGGGAGCGCTGTTTTCTTACATGGCGTAAAATAGCATCAATACAGTCGAGTAAATCGGCTCGAAGCATACTGACCTCATCAATCACCAGTAAGTCGATGTGTTTCAATAGATCACGTTTTCTGGCCGACATCTTCAAGTTAGAAACGGTAGATTTGGGCGTGTTTACTCGTTGTCCGCCAGTAGCAACAGAAGCAGCATTTGCATCTGGAATAAATGTTCCGAACGGCAAGTGCAACAAAGAGTGTAAAGTGGTTCCTCCTGCGTTAATGGCTGCAATTCCGGTAGGAGCCGCCACCACAGCATTTTTGTGTGTTGTTTCTAAAAAGTGTTTTAATAGGGTGGTTTTACCGGTTCCTGCCTTACCAGTAAGAAAAATGTGGCTGTTGGTTTGGTTGGCAAAATCAAGAAAATAATGGGCTTTTTCAGAAAACTGAATAGACATGCTGTTGAAGTATTAAGAGGTGGTGCAAAGATGAACGCTGATTCTTTCTAAAGGTAATAAACTCGAAATTTTCTTTTGGGATGGAATTGTTGAAAATTCATCTTTCAAAGGCACGATACTTGCTTTAAGCTGATTATGCAAAAAATTCTGCTTGTCTTTAGTTTCCTTTTTATCTTATTTACAGTTCGTGCAGAAGTAGAGGAGGTAACACCTCTCGAAGAAGTTCTGCTCACGGCAGATTTAATTGTAACGGGCAAGGTGAGAACCAGTACTTACGATGTTTTTAGAGTAGAAATTGCACAAGTGATAGTAGATAAAGGTTTCGGTTTAAAAAAAGGTGATTACCTGAAAATTAAGAATTTTCATCATCGGGGGTGTTTTGGTAACTTTAATATTCAAGAAATAGATTCGGCTGTGTTTGCTCTCAAGAAAGAAAAATACCTCTGGAAATTGGTAGATACTGAGCAATTGCTGCCCATCAACAGCGGAAAAGTGGTGGGCTCTTTCATGCATTGTTCTTGGTTGGCACCAACGCAAGATTGGGTAAAGAATATTCGTGAAATTCGCCAAGAATTTAGTTATTCTCAAAGTGAAGGTTATCGGTTCCTACACGAATTAAAATGTGAACCAGCGCAATATGCATCTGCATGGCCTCTGAAAAAATATTTACTCAAATTCATGTTTGAATGCAAAGAGATAGAAATGATTGAAGAAATGCAGTGTGAATGGGCGGTTGTAGAACCTGAAGAATTTGATTTGGCGCAAGAGCGTAGTGATTCTGCGATTGTTGATTTTCCGGCAGTTGAGGCGATTCCACCAGAAGGAATTTACGATACGTTAAACACGATTGTTAATCGATTGAAAAAACGGTTTCCAATGCTGGCAGAAAACGAAATGGAGGGCAAAGTGTTTGTTCAATTTGTAATCGAAAGAGATGGATCCGTGAGTAACGCAAAAGTGTTGCGCTCTTTTTACCCGCCTTTAAACAAGGAAGTAAAAAAAGAAATGAATCGATTGGCTTTGTTTACCCCGGCAAGAGACCATTTAAACCGAACGGTAAGAACCCGCTTTATTGTGCCTTTGAACTTTAAACTTTCGCGTGAATAGCCTTGTATTTCGGAGCCTTCTTGATACTTTTGAGGGAATAAAAACCAACAGATCATGGCAGAAATTACATTAAAAGGGAATACTATTTCAACCGTTGGCAACTTACCAGAAGTAGGTACAATGGCTCCAGGTTTTACACTTGTAAAAGACGATTTATCAAAAGTTTCTCTAGCTGATTTTAAAGGCAAAAAAGTATTGTTAAACATTTTTCCGAGTATTGATACCGGAACGTGTGCAATGTCGGTTAGAAAATTTAACGAAGAAGCGGCTAATTTAGATAACACGGTGGTGCTGTGTATTTCAAGAGATTTACCGTTTGCTCAAAAACGTTTTTGTGGGGCAGAAGGCATCGATAATGCGGTTACGCTTTCAGATTTTGGAACGGGCGAATTTGGGAAAGAATATGGTTTAACCATAGCTAACGGCCCCATGGAAAATCTTCATTCGAGAGCAGTTGTTGTGGTAGATGAAGAAGGTAAAGTAGTTTATAACGAGCAAGTTGCAGAGATTGTAGACGAGCCTAATTATAAAAATGCATTGTCTGCTTTAGCTTAACAAATGTAAATTTTCGGTAGGAACCCGATTTTCAATTTTATCGAAATCGCGTTCCTACTTTTTTAAGGTAAATCGAAAAGTAGAGCCTTCGCCTAAAACAGATTCTACGCTTATCTCACCGCCCATTTTACGAACTATTTTCAACACATTGGCCAGTCCCATTCCGGTTCCTTTTTTGCCTGTTTTGTCTAGTTTATTGCCCGTTTCGAAAACTCGAAAAATCTTAGCTTGATCTTCTTGGCTAATGCCCATGCCATTGTCTTCTACCTCAAAAATGTACTCTTTTCTATTCTCACTTATCTGAATAGAAACCATGGGATTTTGCTTGTCGTTGTATTTAATGGCGTTGGTAACCAAGTTGAGTAATATTTGGTCTAATGCCGATTTGTTTACGTGAAAATAATCGACCTCACTTTTCCAATTAAGTTTAAAATTTGGTTCAATGTTAACGATATTGTCTAGGCTTTTGTACACTTCTTGAGCGCTAACCTTACCTAGTTCTTGCTCATCTATTTTCAGTGATTTGGTAAACGAAAGCATAGCATCAATCATGTTTCGTAGTTGATTACTCGATTTTTCAATTAATCCGATATAGCCAATTTCGTTTTCATTTAAACGATCTTTTGCTTCTAATTCAAGAAGTTCGGCCAAAGCGTGAATATTAGCCAAAGGAGCTTTTAAATCGTGTGCAGCAACAGAAGCAAAATTTTCTAAATCGTGATTTACTTCCTTTTCTCTGCATAAAGCAGCCTCTAATTTGCGCTTGCTTTTTCTTAACTCGAGCAAACGAACTACTTGAGAAGCCAATTTTTGTAAAGTAGAAAGTTGAAGCTCTGTTAATTGTTTGGGTTCATCGTGTAAAACACAAAGTGCCCCTAGTGCGATGTTGTTTTTCGTAACCAAGGGTACGCCCGCATAAAATGTAAAGTGTGGTTCTTCTTGAACTAACGGATTGTTATCGTATTTAGCCAAACACTGTGCATTACCAATTACAAGAGGTTGGTCTTTATTGATAATGTTTTCTGAGCAAAAAGCGTATTGTCGTTCTACCTCATTAGGTTCAATATTTACACGCGATTTAAACCAAACCCTATTTTTATCTACCAACGAAATTACAGCCATTTTGGTGTCGCAGATAGAAGCTGCCAATTCTGTGATGTTATCAAAATCGTTCTCGGGAGAGGTGTCTAGAATTTCGTAAGAAAGAAGTTCATCTAATCTTCTTTCTTCAGCATTTTCTAGGTTGTATTGGTTCATAGATTCGCCCTCATTATCTTTTAAATGGTAATCAACACGGGTAGGTTGTGTTGTAAGATGGCTCAAAGAACTGTTTTCTTTACTAGACAATATTAGTAGTTTTTTATTTCTGAAAGGTGTTGATAATGTGCTATTTACGTGCTTTTTATATTGGTTAGGTAGAATTTTCTTTTTATAATTTGTAATAATTGGGTGAACAAATAAACAAAAAAATACCGCAGCAAACACATCGTTTTACTGCGGTAAAAATACCTGCTTACTGCTTGAATTACAGTTTTATAAACCGTTTGATTGTGGTTGTGTTTTTGGTTTTAATTTTAAGTAGATAAGTCCCTGCCGTTAGGTATGCAAAGTTGGCTTGTGCAGTATAAGTTGTACTTTCAATTATACCTACTGGTTTTCCTGTTAAAGAGTAAATGGTTCCTACCCATGAATTTTCGCTGTTTTCAATGTTTAGAACATTTTTAACTGGATTTGGGTATAAAGTTACCTCCATTTTAGGGTAGTTTGATAGCCCAGAAGTAAGGGTTCCTTCAATGGTTAAATGGCCTTGACCATCGAAGGGAGAAGACCATTTTTCATCGGTATAAATGGCGTTTCCGGTTAAAGTTCGTAAGAAGGCGGCTAGATTTTCTTTTTCATCGTTAGTGAGTTGCAAATCCCCACCTGGGCCAATTAATCGGTTGTCTAAATTCGGATTGTTGGGGTCGTTAGGTATCAAATTGTAATGCTCAATTACCTCGGCCAATGAGTTGAATTCACCCGTATGCATCAAAGTTCCGTTTAACGTTCCGTCTGGGTTTACTACGTCTCTAAGTGAAGGTGCACGTGTATTGGTGTAGTCGGTGCCAACTGCTGTACTTGCCACTCCAGTAATTCCGTTGTTGTTGGCGTTAGGATCGATATCGAATTCTGGCGGACGATGACACCCAGCACACCCAGCTCCACCTTGATTGGGGGGTGCTAAGAACAATTGTTTTCCTACATTTTCTTGAGTGGTGAAATTGGGAAAATTTTGATTGTCGTTATTAACTTGGGCTCGACCTTCATCGTATTTAGCATCGAAAGATTGTATGCTTCTAATAAATTGAGCTAAGGCAAGCTGGATACGGTTTTCTGTTATTTCAGGATCTCCATAAACTGCAGAAAACAGCGTAGAATAATAGGGGATGTTTTCTAGTTTTCTCAACAAACTATCTATGCCAGAATCACCGTTGGTTCCGCTAAATCCCATTTCTATATGATCTTGAATGGGTTGAGTAGTTTGGTCTTCGAGGGTGGTGGCTCTTTCGTCCCAAAAGAAATGAGTTTCATCGGCAAAACGAACATTTACCAACCGCATAGAATGTCGGTCGGTTGTGCCACCAGAGAGCCCTGAACTTACCAAGGCAGTATCGCTGAAAGCAAATGCCTGTTGATGGCAACTACCACAAGCGATTACGTTGTTGGCGCTTAAATTTTTATCGTAAAACAATACGCGACCAAGAGTAGCTCCTACATCAGTAATGGGATTTCCGTTGGTATTGTCTTTGGTTATATAGGTAGGAACCGTTTGATTATCATAATTGGGTAGATTGGTTAAATCGATGGTGCTGGCTGTTAATACGAAAGCAAACACAGCCAAGAAAATAAATCGAATCTTCATCTTGTATTGTATTAAAGGAAGGAATAGGTAAGTAAGATGAAAAAGCGCATAAAAGGTTTAATTGCTCAAGATTAGGTAGATAGAATGGTTAGACTCGGTACTGCAATTTCTGTGAGTTGTTGAGCCTGCCGGTAGGAGGAAGCAAAATATATTAAGCTGTGTATTTTGCTTTGGAAATCTGCTGATGTTCGCTCTAGTATCGAAGTTTTCAAGTATTAAGAGCTGATTAAGTTTTTTCAGATTCGGGGTTAGATTTCTCGAAAAGTATGAAAACCAGTTGTTTCGATGGTCACTCTTTGCTATTCTAAAAAGAGTTGGAATATGCCATTAAAAAACAATCTCTGAAGATGGGCGGTCAAAAACATCCTTCTTTAATCGTACTCAGGCCGGAAATTGAAGTAGGCGAAGTTATTCACGCCTAATTCACTTAGAATTTTTGAGGTATAACGTTCTAAAACAGATAAGTTTTTGCCACGCCTTACTTGTTGCAGAAAGAAAGAAGTAATTATCTCCGTTTTCTCTTCATAATGATGAAATAAGTTCAGGGCTTCTTCGTAAGATTTAGTGGCAGCCAAATCTTTTTGTAATTGTCTATTTTGAACTTCTACCAAGTCGAAATATAAATTGATAAAAATCATACCAGCCGTATCTAAGGGGAGTTTATAGTAAGATTCCATGGGATCGAAAACTGCATACGATTGGTAGCGAATAGAATCCCCTAATTCAGTTGGGTTAATGAGTAATTTCGCGCTCAAATTGTATAAATCGGCTTTAAACTGAGGTTTTAATGCATCTTGTTCTACCGTATCGGTTACGGAAAATGTAATGCGGGTGGGGCTCCATCTTTTGTATGGGTGCTCAAACATTCCTCTTCGAAACTTCATTTTGCCCGATGATTTAAAAAGCTCTTCGTTGGCTAAGAATGCATTTTCAATAAAAGTATCGATGTTCTTTTTACGGTTTTCTAGTCGAAATTCTTGATGATGATTCCAGAAAAGGGTATCGTAGGGTAAAATGCTAATTCTTCGATAATCGTTTAGGTAACGATCTCCCGTATTGAAAATAGGAAGCGGGAACTGAGAATTGTAATCGTAAGCATAGAGTACTGCTTCTGTATTAATGGTATAAATTTCTTTTGCGCGATTTTGGTAGCGAATAGAGTAGTTGAAATCAATCGATTGAAGAGAAGATTTAGAAGTGGCAGAATGCGGTAAAAACGTTTTGTTCAACTCAATATCGATAGATACGATGGTGTCTGATTTGTGCAAGGGTAAAAACGGATGTTTCTTACTCGAGGTGGTTTTAAGTTCAACCTTTAGCAAAGTTTGTAAGGTAGAATCGATATAAAGGGTTCCTTCAAAGCCACCAAAATCATCTTTTGGCTCAAATTGAATGTTGTAAATTCTGTGGTTGTTTTCGTCTGTATATCTTCTAATAAGGCTAAGGTCGAAGTGTTTGCGCATTTTACGATAGGAGAGGGTAAGCGGAGAATCAGGGAAGTAATCACTTTGCTCAAATGTTTTGTGCATGTAAAATGCTCTTGAAGTTTCAAGCGATAAAAACGATTTATTGTCAACTCGGTCAATTCCCACTCTGCCCTTGTAAAGGTCAAGAGATTGAACATCGGCTCCTACCATGGTGCCCATGTAATAATTTTCGAGTTGTTCTACTTGCTGTTGGTTGAGGTAAGAAGCCAGTTCGAAATATACTTTGCCCTCTTGTTGGTGCGTGGGTGCGTTTTTCTTGCAAGCTCTCACTAGTTTGTAAAGCAGTATGTTTTCTGCAATAACTTCGATTTCGCCAAGTTTCTCAGGCCGTTGAACCAGTACAATTTTCGGGTTGTTTTTAATGGTTTGAACCGTAAGCGTTTGGGTTGCAAATCCGATAAAACTAATTTGAATGGTATCTTGTAAAGAACCGTATTGAACAATGGCTTTACCGTTTATATCGGTAATGGTTCCTTTTTTAAGAGACTGATTTACAACGTGAGCGTAGGCAATAGATTCTCCTTTTTGGTTGGAGATGACTTCTATCGATAATTTTTGCGCTTTTAGAACGGAAAAAGCCGCGAAAAAGAAAAATAAGATGGTGATAACTGTTTTTGAATTAAGCATAAACTCTTGTAATTAAAGCTTCTTACAAGATGAATTAAAACTTAATGCAAAGCAAATTGAATGCGCTCTAAACGGTCTCGGTCGAGGGGTTTCTTTATAAATGAATCTACCGTAGGTAATTTCGAAGCCATCTCAATATCACTTACTTGCAGAGAAGAAGACAAAATATAGGTTTTTTCAGGCAGGGCATTCCACTTCTCTAACTCATCGAGCACTTGCCACCCATCTATGGGTTCCATCATAATATCGAGCATGAGAATACAATTCGAGTTTTTCTTTAAAAACTCGATACCATCGTAAGGATCTAAAAACGAATGAATCTGAGCGTCTCCGCCAAAAACAGCTTCAATTAGCTTGTAAGCTGCACGAAGAAAAATTTCGTCATCATCGATTAAACAAAAAGTGATTGGTGTATTATTCAAGTGTTTTTCAGTTTAATTTTGAGCAAGTTAGTTTGTTTTCTTTTAATACCCAATAGTTAAAAGATGCGAATTTATAACTAAAATAGATTCTAACGAATAAGAATAGATAATAAGATGTCGAAAAACAAAATTTTAGAAGGCTTTCACAAGGTTCGTTTTCAAGATTGTGACCCTTTCAATCATTTAAACAACTCAAAATACATCGATTATTTAATTAATGTAAGAGAAGATTGTGTTGAAAAAGAATATGGCTTTAATCTTTACGAAGTAGCTTATCAAAAAGGGATTGGTTGGGTAGTAGGAACCAATCAAATCGCTTATTTAAAACCAGCATTTTTAATGGAGAATGTAGCTTGTCAGTCACAAGTGATTCGTTTTAAAGATAAATCGTTAACGGTAGAGTATAGAATGTATGATGAGAAGAAAACACATTTAAAAGCCATTATGTGGACCCAACTCATTCATGTAGATGTGAAAAAACAAAAATCGCGCTTACACGATGATGAATTTCTTTCTTTATTCGAAGAAATAGTATCGCCAGTGGGGGTAGAAAGCTTCGAAGCTCGTCTTCAACAATTAAGAGAAGCTGCTAAAAAGCAAGCCGCAAATACTAATCAGTAGTAGATTTTTTAAGTAAGGTGTTGTGAATGGAGTTAACCTCCATTAAAGCCGCAGAGCCATACCACGGTTTTAGCTCCATTTTCAGCACGCCTGCTTGTATGGCAGGGTCAGAAGCGGTTAATTCTCGGGCTTCTTCAATGGTGGCAACATCAAAAACATATACTCCGCGCATTTCGCCATTATCCATAAACGGACCCGCTAATACCAGTTTGTTTAATTCGGCTAAACGGTCAATGTTTTTCAAATGAGCTTTCTGCAGTTCGGCAGATTTTTCTTTGTCTTGAATCACGGCATCGCCTTTCATGAGAAAAGCCACAACGTAAGATTTCATGCCATAATCATCTGCTCCGTATTGGGTAGCTTTTACAGAATCGAAAGATTCAAAAGATTGTGCAGGAACGGTTTCGGTAATCAACTCTTTAGATTGGTTGGGATGTTCACAAGCTGAAAATAGCAAAACGCAAAGTAACAAGAAGTTATTCTTAGGCATTTCTGTAGCTCTAATAGTCGGTAATTTCAAAGCAGTAGTAGATTAAAAATAAGTCGCAAGATAAAAGTTTTGTGTTTTTCAAAACCATCCTTTTTAACTTCAAGTTTTTTACTGCCGTTTTTTTTAAAGCTAATTTTTACAAAAATTCATCGAAAGATCCGTTTCTCTTAAAACGATGTTGTTTGCAGGTTTTACGCGTTTTTTTGAGTGCTTCATTCAACGCAAAATCGGGTTCCTACCGGTAATATTTTTCGGCAGGAACCGCATTCAATTAAGATTGAATTCAAATAAAAATTGAAATTACATAACACAATACGTTTTAAAATGAGTGGGTTACGGAAACGGAATGTAGGTGTTATCCGTTTCGATTTTCGGAAACTTTTTATCCATCCAGTCTTGTTGCGCTTTTTGCAAACGCTCTTTGCTGCTACTCACAAAATTCCAAAGAAGAAAACGCTCTTCTGGCAACGGCTCACCACCAAAAAGCAGTAATTGCGTATGGGCAGCTAACTCTAATTCGCACTCGTTTTCTGTTTTAGAAATAAGCATGGCGCCTGCAGAGATAGTGTGTTCGTTGCTTGTAGCTTCCCCTTTCACAACCACCACCGCAATTTCGCCTTCTAGTTGATCGTGAATAGAAAGTTTTTGGGCTTTTTCTGCATAAATATCGACCATGAATAAAGGTGAGAATACGGTAAGCGGAGAAGTGAGTCCGAAACCAGAACCCGCCACCAGCTTAATTTTTAAGCCATTTTGCTCACACGTAGGGAGTTGATTGGCAGACAAAAATTCAAATTCTGGATCTTTTTCTTCTAATTCTTTGGGTAAGGCTACCCAAATTTGGTATCCGTGTAGCTGAAAAGTTGAATTATTTCGCAAATGGGCGGGCGTTCTTTCTGTATGTGTTACGCCTTTTCCAGCCGTCATAAAGCCAACATCACCAGCGCTAACAATTTGATTGCTCCCCGTGCTATCTTGATGGTGTATGGCTCCTTCAAATAAATACGTTAATGTAGAAAGACCAATGTGCGGATGTTGGTCTACATCCATGAATTTTCCGTTGCCCAGTTGGGTAGGCCCCATGTGATCGATAAAAGTAAAAGGCCCCACTTGTCGTTTTTTTCTCATCGGGAGCAATCGGCCAACTAAAAAATCGCCAATATCTCTGCTTCTCTCTTCAACGTAAATTCGATCGTTATTCATCTTTTGGGGGCTTTTTGATACTAAATTAAGCGCAAATATTGAAATGGTGCAAAACGGTAGGAACCGTAGCATTTTTTTAATGGAAAATATCTGATTTATCGATGAAGGTTTTACTTTAGTAGAGGTGTTCGCTATTGATGCACCATCTTTTTTAAACGAACTTAACCAACAAAACAAACGTTTATGGAAACCCTCGATCAAACAACTTCAACAAAAAGGCCTGATTTTTTAACCGTATTGTGCATTCTTACTTTCATAAATGTTGCGTGGCATGTGTTTTCAGGTATTTCTTCGATAGCCACTGCGGGTAGTGAAGAAGCGTTGCGAGACGCTCAGTACCAGATGGAAGAGGCCATGCAAGGTGGTGAAGTTCCTGGTTTTATGGAAGCCTTTCTGGGTGGGGCGGTAGAGTCTGCCGTATTAGCAGCAGAAAATGCGATGGCCTTAGGTTTGGGCGAAACCATTTTGTTTTTACTCATTGGAGTAGGCGCTCTTTTTATGTGGAAACAAGAGAAAAAAGGATTTTACATTTATACAGCGGCCAACATTGCTTGGGTTTTGTATAATCCAATTGTATTGGGTTTCAATCAATTTGCGTTGTATGGTGCTATTGTAGTATTTATTTTTGTGGCGCTTTTTGTTGGTTTGTATTCAGCCAATTTGAAACACATGCATTAATTCGATTCTCTTTTGCAAGAAATAAGAATATACAAACTCGAGAAAAACGAGTTGCGATTTCCACCGGTAGACTTAGCCAATAAAGATGGAATTTTAGCCTACGGTGGAGATTTGAGCACTCAACGGGTTTTATTGGCTTATCATAAAGGTATATTCCCTTGGTATTCTGAAGAAACCCCCATTTTATGGTGGTGTCCAGATCCGAGGTTTGTTTTATTTCCAGATGAACTTCATGTTGCTAAGAGTCTTCGTAGGCTAATTAACCAACAACATTTTGAGGTTACTTTCGATCGAAATTTTCCTGAAGTATTAAAAAATTGTCAAAACATACCACGGGCAGACCAAGACGGCACTTGGATTACCGATGAACTTTTTGAAACCTACCTCGAAATTCATGAAATGGGTTACGCTCACTCCGTAGAGGTGTGGCTCAATGGTGAGTTGGTAGGTGGTTTATTTGGCGTGAGCATTGGTGGGGTTTATTTTGGAGAATCGATGTTTGCCAAAGTAAGCAATGCCTCTAAAGTGGGGTTTGTAACACTTGCTAAAGAAATGCAAAAAAGAGGCATTCAATTAATTGATTGCCAAGTTTGGACGGCTCATTTAGAGAGTTTTGGCGCTCGACACATAAAAAGAAGCAAGTTTATTCATAATCTCGATATTTTACTAGAAACCGATTCTTTAAAAGGGTCTTGGTCAGATTGGTTACTTTAGGCGGCCGTATGACAAAAACAGAAGCTTATTTTCTCTTAAACGTTCAAGAAGATTATTCAGTAGAAGAAGCGGTAGATAGCTACTTAGAAAAATGTTTCGAGATTCGACAGTTTATTTTTCGTACTCCACTGGTATTAAAGTTGGCAGCCAAAAGAGCTCAGCAATTGCTGAAACTTCACGAGGCTATTCTGTTGTTAGTTCCATTGAGTGAGGTTCCAGCTTCTACTTCTCAAGCATTTCAAGCTCAGTTAAAACACTTCGAAAAAGATTTTACTTATTTTATTGAAACCCGCACCGTTCGTGTAGATTTTGAAGTAACTACAGCAATGGTTCCTACCGAATTAATTGAGGCGTTTGAACGGGAAGAAGCCAAATGGAAACTTCACTTTTCGAGCGTTTACACAGGCGATTGGCTGGCCTTTTTTCTTCAAAAATGGGTACTTACCGAATTTAAGTTCTACGAACATTTTCTCACTTTGTTTGCTGATAAAGTGAAAGAAAACGAGGCAGCTAAGCAAATCGATAAATTGCCTACTCCCCAGTTAAAAATGTTGGTGAAAGAATTGGTTAATAATAATTTACAAGCAGATCAACTTTTGCAGTTGTCTGCAGAAATTCAACGCATGCAAAAGGCTTTACAGCTGGGCATTTAACATCTGATTTGGCTAAGTAAAATGCCTTTTCTATATACTTTTGCACAAATTTAAAATCATGGCAGATTTTCATTCACTTAAGATAAAAGACATACGCAAAGAAACAGTTGATACCGTTTCTATTGCCTTCGATATACCCGCAAATCTTCTCGAAGATTTTCATTTTACTAACGGACAATACATTACGTTAAAAGCGAATATAAATGGTGAAGATGTGCGTAGATCGTACTCATTATCAAGTTGTTTGGTAACCGATAAAGAACACAGAATTGCTGTGAAAAAGGTAGAAAATGGTAAAATGAGTACTTGGTTAAACGAAGTAGCCGCTACGGGAGATGTGTTAGATGTAATGACTCCAGAAGGACATTTTCACCCAACCTTCGACAAAGATGCCACCAAAAGCTACGTTTTGTTTGCAGCTGGCAGTGGAATTACCCCTATTATTTCGATTGTTAAAGGGGTTTTAGCGAGCGAACCAAATTCTAAGGTTACTCTGTTTTACGGTAGCAGAACAGAAGACGATATTATTTTTAAGCAAGAGTTAGAGGCATTAGCAGCCAAAAACGATGCTTTCACGTATTACTCTATTTTGAGTGCTGCGGGCAAGAAAGGAATGGGTGGCCTTTTCAAGAAAAAGAAAATGCTAGAAGGCCGTATCGATAATAAAAAAGCCATTGCTTTGTTGAACGAATACGCTGATTTATCTATCGAAAACGAATTCTTTATTTGTGGTCCAACCGGAATGATGCAAACCGTTCAGAAATCGTTAGAGAATTTACGCGTTCCTTCTAAACAAATTCATGTTGAGTATTTTTCTGCACCTGTAGACCCTAACGAAGGTAGCTCAGTTACTAGCAGTGGTGATGCAACAGCCGTTTTTGTTATTGATGACGAAGAACAAGAAGTTCAAATTCCAGCCGGAATCACCGTTTTAGATGCAGCATTAGACGAAGGTTTAGATGCTCCATATTCTTGTCGTGGTGCGGTTTGTAGCTCTTGCATGGCCAAACTAGAAGAAGGCGAAGTAGAGATGAAAATGAACTACGTACTTACCGATGAAGAAGTGAAAGAAGGCTACATCGTAACCTGTCAATCACTTGCTAAAACGCCTAAATTAAAGGTCAATTTCGATATTTAAGGGTTTAAATGGCTTTGCAAAGTGCCATGATATAACCTAGGTGCAAACCTTCGTGTACGGTAACGAAATAGAGCGCTTGGTCAAAAGAAGAAAGCGTAACACCATAACTGGTTTCATACGTTTGAAATTCTTTAAAAATAGCGGCAGAAATATCACTTTCTAACTGGTCAATTGTGCTGGTGAGCAAAGATTTTATTTCTTCTATTTCGTTATCGTCTGCGTAATGATCGGTAGGAACCGACCCCTTTTTGTATCGATTAATTAGTTCTTCACTCACCTTAGGAGTTAAGCCGCTTAACTTATAGTGTAGCAATTGTTGAGTTACTACAATATGGCCCACATTCCACATAATTGAATTGTTGAAACCAGCAGGGATTTTGTTCAATTCTTCGTTAGTGAGCTTGCTAATGGCGCGCTTTACATTGTTGCGAGTGGTTCTTAGTGCTTCAATTTCGAATGTAGACATGTTGTTAAATTTTATTCTTGAATAGAGCGATTATTCGGTGATGGGTAAATCTTGAATTTTACGATTTTGGCTAAAAAGCGAACGTTCTTGCAGTTCCCCTTGCGCGTTGTAAATTTCAATAATTCCTTCCATTTTGTCGTTTTGCCAGGTTCCTACGTAACGCATTCCGTTATCAAATCTAATTTCGCCTTTTCCATCTCTAACGCCATTTTTCCATTCTCCCACGTAAGTTTGGCCGTTTCCGAAGATAAAAGAACCTTGTCCGTGGCGCTTATTCCCTTCAAAATCACCAGTGTAACCAATGTTTGGGTTAAATCTACATAAGTAGGTGTCGGGGTCTTTTAAGTGTTGAATCACCTGAAATTTTGCAGTGTATTTTTGTACGGCAGGAACCAAATACCTTCCTGTTGAGCTGTATCCCAATTGGTCAATCACCACATAATCAACGCCTTTTTCGGCTAAATCAGCTACTAACTCTTCAGCGTCTAAGGTGTTTTTATAACCTACGGTGGGTTTTCCTGAATAGAGGTAAAAAAGTTGTCCTTTTCTGCAAGCTGTAACCGCATCAGGTTCAGCATTAATTTTCACCCAACGCGCTAATTCAAAGTAGTTTTTGTACGATTTTCTATAATCTGCACTTCCAATAAGTTCTAGTTTTTCTAGCGGTTCTTTGTAAGAAGGAACCAACACCAATAAAACTAAAGGCAGATAAAAAGTGGCCGTTTTAAGCTTTTCTGTTTTGGCCAAATTAGCGGCAAGTACAAACACTTGCTGAACACCAAAAACGAACAAAAAGAGTAAGAAAGGAATTAACGGAATTAAAAAGCGCACTCCGTACCAAACATCTGGCCATAGCAATAAAATAGCGAAAGACGCACCGAAATAGAACAATAAGATGTAAAAGAACCTTTTTAACCGAAACAATCCGAATAAAACAACGGCCAAAATCACTAAACCCACCGCCCATTCTTGCGAGGTGATTTCTTCTTTGTATTGGGGAGTAGAAATGTAGTTGAACATTCCAGAAGGAATTTCACGGGTAATGTAGCGTTGCAAGTTTTCCCAAATACGGGTAAACCAATCGCTAAGTTCAAGTTCACCAAGTTCTGGGCGGTAAGGGTTTTTTCTAACCAATTGCTTGGCGTAAGAGCTTCCACCTAAACTTTTTGAACGCAAAAACCACGGAAGCGCCAATAAAATAAAACCGCTCACGAGCCCAATTAAGTAGCTCCAATGTTTTTTAATGAGCAAGAAAAGTGCAATACCTCCAAATAGCGCTAAACCAGTAGATCTAATGTGATAAGTAGCTGCTAAAACCAACACCAAAATAAAGAAGGTGTAATTGGTTTTTATGGCCTTTTTAAAATCGGTTTTAAGCAATAACCAAAGCACGAGTGTAGAGAAGAATAAAAACGGAATTTCACTCATCATAATCACCGAATACCGCAATAAGTGGTAATTAAGAATGGTAAATAAGGAGACGATAAACGATAAATGGTAATTGTCGGTAATATCGAAAACAATAAAAAAGATGAGCCCTACAGAAAGCAAAAGAAGAAAGCCATTTACTTTCTTAAGAAACTGAATATCATCGTTAAAGAGGGTAGAAGCCATCGCTAATATAAACGGATAACCAGGCGGGTAATGGTTATGGGCGGTTTGCTGAGGCTGGTGAATATTGGTAAAACCATCACCATTCGCAATCGATTGACTAAGAATGTAATAACTTACATTGTCACCGTTTAAGTCTACTTTTTTATCGAAAGACGCATTGTAAAACGAAAGAAACGTGAAAAATAAAATCGGCAAGTAAACCCATTTAGAAATTGAATTAAACTTTTCGAAAAGGCTTACTTTTTCAGGAGTAGGTTGCTGCTTCTTTTTGGCCATTATCTAATAATTTGAGTGCAAGAAAGGCAAAATTCTTTTCCTATAAAAACTAAGAAGAACTAGATGTGGTCGCTGTTGTAGTTGCGGCTACAATTACCGTAGTTGTAACTATCGATACAATAATAGCAGCTTCTATTTCTTCAATGGTTTTGCTCACATCTTTTGAAACCAAATTTTCTACATCGAGTGCTTTTAATTCTTTGCGAATGGCTCTCCATTCTTTACGATTAGGAGATAAAGGTTTATATAAAAGCGTGGCTTTCACCAAGGCCAATAATTGTCTTTCTTCAGGGGAGAGTTGCTCTGGGGTTTGCATGGCTTTTCGTAAATGAATTCCCAATTTTTGATGAAATTCAGGCTGCGACACATAAATGCGTTGATAGGGAATAAAAAGAAATTTTTTTCTTTCGATTCTGAAAAATTCCTTCTTTTCTAAATCGCCATTTACAATTTTTCTATACCGCTCACTTTTGTGTTGAAGTCTTGAAATCCAGCTTTTTAAAGTTCTTTTTCTTTTCGAACCGTTCAAGCGTTCCCACAATAATAATTCGGCTTGATTAAGTTGATTTTCGGGTTCCTTCGGGATTAATTTTTTGTTTTCTAACGTAAACGCCTTTTTCTTGAACAGTTGCAGTAACAATGCACCAATTAGTGCAGTAGATCGCTGAGGTGAGCCAATTACAGAGTGAAATTTTGTAGGGTGATGAGCTAAGTAAATAAACTGTTCAGAAAGGGTGAGGTTCATGCTGTTGGGTTTAGTAAGATTGTAATAATTGGTTGATTTTCAGTGTAGTTTTCCAGTTTCGATTAGTGGCTTTGGTCTCAAAAACCTTTTCAAAAAGCTGAATACTTAATTGAGTGGTATGGTAAGGCGGTGTAAGTTGTAGGTAAACACGTTGCTGAATTACCTCCATTTTCTCGGTAGGAACCACTTTCTCGTTGGCTTGGGCTATTTGTTGCTCAGTAGGAACCGATTTTAACCAAGTAAGATGAACTTCTTGATTTTCAGATGGCGTAAAAGGTAAATCGGCTACTGCTTGCTGCCAATTCTCTTTAGAAATCACCATTACAGGAACTTCCATATTGAACTCGGTTTTGAGTAGCTGTTGAAGTTGATTTTCTAATTCTTGCTCTTTAAAAGAAGATTCAAAAAGTAAATTACCACTTTGTATGTAAGATGTTAGTTTTTCCCAACCAATTGATGCACAGGCTGCTTTAAGATCAGCCATTTTAATTCGGTTGTTACCGCCAACATTTATTCCTCTCAAAAGAGCTACGTATGCCATTTATCTATTCAATTAAGAATAGAAAAATACAAATTACCTGAGACGAAAATGCAACCAAGAGCTTCGTTTTACGCTATTGTTCTTAATAGTTTAACACTGAGCAATTCAATGAAGCCAAACTTTTAAACTGAAATTTTTAGATAAAAATGAGAAATACATGACAGAATCGAAAAACGGTTCAAACCGTTAAGAAAAGAGCCTTTTTCTCCTGTATACCTTAAAACTGGGAAATAATTTGACAAATTATTGAGTCTACTCGTGGGAGATGAAAAAATTAAGAAATATAAAATGGTGTTGTTACACATTGGCTCCACAGTAACTAAAATCGCTTGAAGGCTTCACGATTTCTTAACGTTGTGAGAATAGAATTAGATTTTCGAGATCTTGGGTTAGAATTTCCAATAAAATTAAATAGAACTATCAAATCGGTTCGTACCGTTAAAAGACAAGTAAGTGGAAAGTAGGAGCGTTTACTTTTTTAACTTGTTAAAGAGGTAGGCAAATCGCTTTTGACTATCGGGTTTGCCAATTACATTGTTGGCAAAGTCTTTTTTGTAAATCCAATCTCCTTGGCGAACAAAACCTTCAACCTTTGGCATACATTGCGCCCAAGAACCCGAAGTTTCGCAATCATCGAAATCGGTAACGTGCAAGATGGTGTGCTCACCTACGGTTATAATACAATGCTCGTAGTACTTTGCCAATTCTAAAAAAGCACCCATGTTACTTCTGCGTAAGTTGAACACTTCATCGGCTTGTTCATTGGCCAATTCTTGAAAATGAGCAATAGAAGTAGTGGGAGATGGCGAGTTTTTAATAGAATCGATGTTAGCTAAAATCTGCGCCACCTCATCACTGAGGGGTTTTTTATTCGAAATTTCGATACACGAATTGAGGGTGAAAAGGGCGATTAAAATCGCTAAAAAGGGAATTTTTTTCATAATTGAAAGCTTAGGGTATTGATTGATTGACGAAAAGATTTATCGTAGATGTTGCTTTTTCAGTTGCTCAAAATTTTGCTCTAACTGTTCAAGTGGTAGAAATCCCCGAGCAATGGCATACAGCTGATTGTTAGCTTCAATAATTACCATAGGGTAGCCAGTAACACCGAGGCGCTTAGCAAATTGAAAATCATTTTCCATGAGCGAATCAGAATGGCTCGATTGCATTTGTTCTAAGAAATTGGCGCGCTGATAGCCCAAAGAAGCTGCTAAATCAGCAAAATATTCAATATCAGAAGGATCGCGTCCTTCAAAATAGATTGCACGTTGCAGCAAGCTAGCGTATTCAAGTGCTTTTTTGGGGTATTTTAACTTGAAAATGGCGAAGGCTTTTGATGAAGGTAAAGAAGTGAAGATGGCGGTTCTTTCTTGCATTATATTATTGAGAAAAGGAGCTCCAAATTCTATTCCTGTAGCTTTTTCTACATCTTTATACGCTGTGCTAATATAGCCTGCCACTTCGCCAATGGGGCCAATTCTGTCGCCAGTTACCATGCCGCCTGTATACAGTTCTACAGAAAGTTCATCTGAATGCTTTTCAGCAAATTCTTTAATTACCGGAGAGAAGCCATAACACCATCCGCAAAGTGGGTCGAAAACATAAATTAGTTTCATAGAGATAGATTGATTGGTTTGTGAAATACTAAAAGTTGTGGTTAGCATGAGTAGAATAGATAGCAGTGTAGATTTCATAATTACAAAGGTAGAAGTACTCTTTTTGTGGGATGTTATAAAAGCCATAATTGAGAACGTTTTTAACAAACGTTAAATAAATTTCTAACGAATTATATGTGACCTTTGGCACGGATGGAAAAAGATAACCGCTACGGTACAGAATCCCTTTCAAAATTATTGCGAGAACAAGCTATTCCGGCAGCAGTGGGCATGTTGGTAATGTCTGTTTATGGTATAGTAGATACCATTTTTGTTGGACGATATGTAGGCGAATTAGGTATTGGTGCCATTACGGTAGTTATGCCTATTACCTTTTTAATTTCTAGCATTGGAATGGCCATTGGTGTAGGTGGTTCTTCTATTATTTCGAGAGCTTTTGGCGCTAAACAATACGAAAAAGCTACCAATACCTTCGGTAACCAACTCTTGCTCACATTTATTTTATCGGTATTTTTTGTGATAATCGGCTTTGTGTTTATCGAAGAGATTTTATTGCTTTTTGGTGGTAAAGGCGATTTGCTGGCTCCTTCAAAAACCTATTTCACCATCTTACTATACAGCATACCAGCGTTAGGTTGGGCCATGATGAGTAACAGTGTTATTCGAGCAGAAGGTCATCCGAAAATTGCCATGTATACATTGCTTATACCTGCGGTGGTCAATCTAATTCTCGATCCTTTATTTATTGCTGTGTTCGATTGGGGATTAGAGGGCGCGGCTTGGGCAACTATGTTGTCTTACCTAGCTAGTGGTGCTTTTACCGTTCGGTTTTTTGTAGGTGGTAAATCAACCTTAAAATTGAATTGGAAAGGACTTCGATTTCACCGTGAAATTGTAAAAGAAATTGGAAGTCTGGGTTCTGTAACTCTTGCCCGACAAGGAACTATAAGTGTTTTGGCAATTGTGCTCAACAATGCTTTGTTTCAATACGGAGCAGAAACGGGAATTGCCATATACGGTATTGTAAGTAAACTACTCATGTTTGCCAATTTTCCTGTTTTAGGAATCACTCAAGGTTTTGTACCAATTGTAGGGTATAATTACGGAGCTAACTTATCAAATCGTGTTAACGATGTTACCAAATTAGCTGTGAAATCGGCCACGTTTATTGCGGTGGGTTTGTTTTTGGCTATCCTGATTTTCGCTCATGAACTAGCGTTTGTTTTTACCAACGATGCACAACTGGTGGCCGATACCGGAGATGCAATTCGGAAGGTCTTTTTAGCCACTCCTTTATTAGCCATTAATATGATTGGAGGGGCCTTTTTTCAAGCTATTGGTAAAGCAAAAAAAGCCCTTTTATTGGCCATCAGTAAACAGGGGTTATTCTTAGTTCCTTTAATCTTGATTTTGCCGCTGTTTTTGGGCATAGATGGAATTTGGTATGCTTTTCCTTTGGCCGATTTAGGAGCTGCAATATTGAGTTACTTCTTGATTAAAAAGCAGAAAATCAATCTGTTTTAGTAGTTAAAAACGTTTTAAGTGTTGCGCACTAAAAAGCCAATCTGGAGTTTTAAACTCATTTTGAGTTAAATCTATCCGAAACCATGCTTTTTCTTTAAAATCGTTGCTGCCTAAAAGGTGGGTTTCTTGGGCAGGCATATAGCTTTGTGCTAGACAAATAATAACATCTTTCGGATGGGTTACTGATACCGCTTTATTGACCACAATTACTGCATGTCCGGGCGAGCCACCGACAATAAAAACATCGCCCACTTCTATGTTTTCTATAGCTACAGGAATTAGCTCTTTTTCGAGCGATAAAGTTCCTGAGTAGATGTAAACCATTTTTAAAAATTGCTGTAAATCGTTAAAAGTGTTACTAGGTTCACTGCCCGTTTTCCAGTAGCATTTATTGCCATTAACCACAATTCTTTCGCCCTTGATCCAACGAGAATATTGGGCTTCAAAACCATTCACAAAGTTGAATTTAATCTCGTTGTACTTTCGTTGAGACCACAGATACTCTGCCCGCAATCGCATAATAGCGTCTGCACATTGATGTAAATTTTGATTGCCAATCGGGTTGTTTATCACCGCAATGTGTTGATCGTCTAACTCTCGAGTAGAGCCATCGTAGTATTTAATGGGAGTTCCTTCTGGTAATAGCTGTAAATTCTGCAAATAAGATGAAAAACTTGATAAATCATACTCTGTCATTGCAAAACCTTCTGGTGCAGGGTACCTATTTTTAAGCGCGTTTTTTTCTTGTTCTTCGAGAATGAATCGAATATCGGGAGGTATGTATTGCCCAAAAATGGCAGAAGAAGCGGCCAGAAAAAACAGGGTGAAAAGTATTGGTGAAATTCTCATAATTAACTCTATTTATAACGGTAGGAACCCGATTTAGGTTCTATTTGAGATGGAGCAATTCTTCTTCGTTATTTCCCGTTAAAACATGAACATGTTCGGTGATTTTATCGACTTCCCAGTTCCACCATTGAATCTTAAGTAGGTGATCAATTACACGATCAGAAAAGCGTTTGCGAATCAATTCGGCAGGATTTCCACCAACAATAGAGTAGGGTTCTACATCTTTTACAACAGTAGAATTGGCGGCAATTATGGCTCCGTCTCCTACAGTAATTCCTGCCATTAGTGTAGCGTTGTATCCAATCCAAACATCATTGCCAATGCGCAAATCACCTTTATTCGGATAATGTTTATTGTGCATGGCGTGCGACCAATCTTTACCAAAAATGGCAAAAGGATATGCTGAAAAAGCAGAACTTAAATGATTGGCTCCGTTCATAATAAACTGAGCTCCACTGGCAATCATGCAAAATTTGCCAATAATTAATTTGTCTCCTGTAAAGTCGAAATGATACTTTACGTTTTTTTCGAAATTTTCAACGGTCTCAAAATCATCGTAATAGGTGAAATCACCTATTTCAATATTGGGGTTTTCCACTTGATTTTTTAAAAAACAAAGTCGGTTATAGTTCTCTAACGGAAACAATTGATTGGGATTGGGAGATGCCATAACTTTACTTAATAAGTAAAAGAGTTCAAATTAAACAGCAATCTACAAGTGTGTAATTTAAGTTACAAATACTTTATGATTTTTTAGTTTTATTAGCTTTCTTTTTTTCAAAAAAGGTACCTACAGCCGATTTAGAAAACGATTATTTTACGTACTATGAAATCATCTGAGTTCAATCAGATTTCTGTAAACCAACAGAATTTTCTTCTGAAATCGCTTTTAGAAAAGCTTCCGCATGTAGTGTTACTTTTTGATGTAACTGAGCAACGCAGCACGTTTATCAACAACAGTATTTTTGATCTTCTTGGCTATACCATTGAAGAAATTCACGATTTAAAATACAATTTACTGGAGGTAATTTTTCATCCGGAAGATTATAAGAAAGTAGACCAGTACAATCAAGATTTTAGAGATCTTAAATTGGGAGATTCGGTAAAACATATTAATCGTTAGAGGCATAAAAATGGTGAATACTTCGTTTTTCAAAGTACAGTTATGCCGTTTCGCTTTAACGAGCAAGGAGAGTGTGTTGAAGTAATGGGAATTGCCGAAAACATTACCGATTATCTAAACAGCAAAGAGCACTTATTGTCGTGTATGAGCGGCTTACAAGATGTAATTCAGGATATAGCCCACAAGCTTCGCCATGATCATTCTAATGTTTTAGGCGTATTACAGTTGGCAGAATCTGCACAATCTGATCATCTCAATTTAGAGCAGTTAAAGGTGCTTTCAGACGGGCTTCTTTCTTCTGCTAAAAAAATGGACGAACACATTATTGATACAGTAGACAATATTTACTTGGTGAAAAATAAGCTTGATGAGTTACTTCAAATGTTGAATCACTAGGTTTTTCGCAACTTTAGATACATTACACAAGCAGAGATGAACAGCCAAAGGATTATAAATTCTACGGGCTGAAATTTGTATAAATCCCTCTCGGGTTGCAACCATTTTAAGGTGCTCGAAATCCATCGGTAAGGGCCCAAAGTGTTATGTCCGCTCATAATCACTGTAGGAACACAACTCCACATTGTGCTATTATAAACGGTAGTTGTAAACTGTTTACGAAGGCTTCGAAAGAATAAAGAAACGGTTCCTACCGATAAGAGAGCTGTAATAACCGCTAATAGAAAAGAGAAAAATAAGAGGAGTAGGAACCCCGCCAACGGATCAATTACAGTTAAAAGCATCAGTTTTTCAGTTTTGTTGTTAAAGGCGGAGAGAAAATAGGGGAGAACAAAAAAAGCATCTTTTCAGATGCTTTTGCTCAAAATAGTTGAAAATCTTTGGGTTAACTTTTTTCTAAAACGATTAATACTGGTCTGAAACCCACTTTTGTAGAGGTGCCGTCAAATTTATAATAACTCGCATTTCTTATATCGTAGCCTGTTGAAAACCAGCTTCCACCGCAGGCCACACCTTCGTCTACCATTTCTGCAATATTTCCGTTGAGGTTGTAAATTCCTAAGGCAGAAGGTGAATAAGAGCTTACGGGAGCGGTAATCATGGCGTTGTCTAAACTGTAGCTGATGTCTTTATCCACTACTTCGTGCTGTTGTTTTTTTTCGTTGTAGGTAATGTTTTCGGAGCCAATGTTTTTGAAATTGGCTAAAAAACAGCCTTTTGAGTTGCGTAAATAGGGCCCGCCCCAAGCATATTTGTTGTGCTCTAGCGTAGAAGTAGCAGCGCTGTACCATTCTAAATGCTTGGGTAAACGAATTAAATAGGTTTTGTTTTTGTCTTCGTTAAGATCGTTGTAGATCTGGGTAAGCCACTTGCAGTATTCTTCTGCCGCTTCTTGTGTAATGCCCACTACAGGGTAATTGTCGTAAGCTGGGTGTTTATGGTATTGAGTGGCCATGGGTTCAAAAAAGGCGAGAGAAAATTCGGTATTCCAACGGTTAGAGTCTACAGCGCATTTTTTTAGAAGTTCTTGGTTGCCTGTTTGTTTTAGATGGTAAAGAAATTCGCGGTAATCTACGTTAGAAACCTCAAAATTATTCATGTAGAATGCATTAACAGTAGAGGTTTTGCCTTCGAAAGTAACTTCGCTACTAGGTACGTAGCTGAAATTAGATTTAATGAGTTTGGAAAGTTTGGTTTTTTTGGCTGGTGTGCTGGCTTGAAAAAAGAAAAGAGCGCCCAAGGCACACGTTAAAGTGATAAGTTGTTTTTTCATCTTGCGGAGTTTAAAAGCAGAACGAAAATTAGGAAAATAAATTGTTAAATTCTCTTTATATAAAAACAAGTTGGCAGAGGGAGAGCACTTCAACAAGACATGATTGTAGTAGAGTTGGTATAAAAAGGTTTGTGGTTTTGGTGCTTGCCAATTAGAATAAAAGCGGAAGGTTCAACACAGGTTGTGCACTTGATTCGCGGATTAAAAACAGAACTCCAGAAGTTTAAAATGAATAAAAATTGGCTATTGCATCGGTCTTCCTTGCGTGGTAAGCGATAAACCTTGTTGCCCAGAAGTGGATGTCATAATGCCTTCGAAATACGGTTCTAACGAGTGTTTTTTAATGCGCCAATCGAATACAAAATTGGCTCCCGTTCCGCCTTCTTGGTCTTTTTCGTCTATTACAATCTCTACCGTTTCCATGGGCAGAATAAAAATAGCTTTGTCGAAATAGGTTCTGATTAGCTCCCCTTTGGTGTTGAAATACTGCGCTTTATCAATGTAAACGGTATCGGTTCGGCTAATGTTTCTCATGCTTACGGTAGCGGTTAAGTTGTGCGTGGCATGTTCGGTTTGACTGTAAATTTGAGAATACACAGATAAATAAGTTGAGCCGGTCTTTAGGCTATCGGGCAGTGTTTTTTTTACCGTTTTGCTTTCCCAGTTTACGGGATCGATAGAACTTACCGCTTTCTTTTTCTCACAAGCCGATAACGCCCATATCATGACCAATAAAAATACCCCTAGAAGGGTAGAGTAGAAGTGCGTTTTTTCGAATCGTTTCATGGTGAAAAAGTATTTTTAGATGCATTTCGGTAGGAACCGTTGGCTGTTCAATCGGTATTTTTAATTCAAGATTTAAACACGCACCCTTTCGATGGCTCTTTTAGCATCTTTTGCTTTTAAATCTTCTCGTTTATCGTAAAGTTTTTTACCACGAGCGAGTGCAATTTGTAGCTTGGCAAAACCACTTTTGTTGATGTATAACCTAACAGGAACAATGGTTAAACCTTGGTTAGCAAGCTTTTTTTCTAGCTTTTGTAATTCTTGACGGTGCAATAAAAGTTTGCGTTTACGAGTAGGCTCATGGTTTACAAAACCACCGTGGTTGTATTCTGAAATGTGCATGTTAAGCACAAAAAGTTCGTCTTTAATAAAGGTGCAATACGCTTCTGCAATGCTCGCTTTACCATTGCGAATCGATTTAATTTCGGTGCCGAGCAATTGCAAGCCTGCTTCGTATTTATCGATTAACTCGTAATTAAAAGAGGCTTTTTTATTCTTGATATTTACTGAATCGTTGGTCACGCTTATTTTGATAGTTTTTTGATATATAAATTCTTGGCTACCTGGTGAGAAATGGTTTCTTCACGCGTCATGTTAATAGTTACTTGCATCGACTGGTCGTAGCCAGTAATTTTCTTTACTCTTACCGATTTGCCTAAAGTTAATTCGGTAGACTCTAAAAATTGCAAGAAATCTGCAGAAGTATCTTTTAAACCGATAATCATTCCGTATTGGCCTTCTACCAAATCGGCAATTGTAACGTCTTTGTGTAGGGCAATGTTTCCTTCTTTGTCTGGAATGGGATCACCATGCGGGTCGTGAGTTGGGTTCCCCAAAAAACTATCTAGTTTATCGATTAACTTATCGCTGTTTACATGCTCTAGTTCTTCGGCAATTTCGTGTACTTCGTCCCACTTAAAGTTCAGTTTTTCAACCAGAAACACTTCCCAAAGGCGGTGTTTGCGAATGGTCATTATAGCCCAATTTCTGCCTTTTTCAGATAAGTAAACAGGCTTGTAAGGTGTGTAGTTAATTAACCCTTTTTTACCCAACTTTTTAAGCATATCGGTTACAGAAGATGCTTTGGTTTGCATTTTATCGGCAATGTCGTTGGTAGAGGCACCTTTGTCTCCTCGTTTGGTCAGCGAGTAGATCGATTTTAGGTAATTCTCTTCGGTAAATGTGAGCATAAGAAGGCTGAATTTTACTGCAAAAGTAGCGTTTTTAAGAGGGGACTAAAAATAATATTCTGCTACGGCAAATAAAGCTTTTGTTGCAGAATTTTTTCTCCAATTTTTGGCGGGTTCTGTTCTTGTTAATCGAAAAACGGCTTAGCCATCTTTGTGCTTATTTTTAATAGAAACGCACCGAAAAGATGGAAAAACGGTTCCTACCGTTAGAGCAAAAAAAAGCGAACAACATTTCTGCTGCTCGCTTACAATTATTTTGAAGAAGTAAGGCTTATTTGCCTGCTGCGTATCTTCTGTTTACTTCGTCCCAGTTAATTACGTTGAAAAACGCTGAAATATAATCTGGACGCTTGTTTTGGTACTTTAAGTAATAAGCGTGTTCCCACACATCAAGACCTAAAATTGGTGTGCCACCACAGCCAACATTTGGCATTAATGGGTTGTCTTGGTTAGGTGAAGAGCAAATCTCTACCTTGCCACCTGGGTGAACGCAAAGCCAAGCCCAACCAGAACCGAAACGAGTGGCTGCTGCGTTAGCAAATTCTTCTTTGAATTTATCGTACGAACCGTATGCTTCGTTGATTGCTGCTGCTACATCGCCAGTTGGCTCACCGCCTCCGTTAGGTGACATTACTGTCCAGAAAAGGTTGTGGTTGTAGAATCCGCCACCGTTATTTCTAACTGCGTTGTTGTCGGCTCCTTTTACTAAAATATCTTCGATTGAAAGACCTTCTAAATCGGTTCCTTCAATAGCAGCGTTTAATTTTGATGTGTAACCTGCGTGGTGCTTAGAATGGTGAATCTCCATTGTTTGAGCATCAATGTTAGGTTCAAGTGCATCGTAAGCGTAAGGTAATTCAGGTAATTCGAATGCCATGATTTATTTATTTTATTGATTAATTAATATGAATTGTGATGAACACAAAGCTAATTTATTAAAGTAATAGTTGGGCGGGTTTGCGATAATTAGAAGTTATGCAACTATTAATAATCGCTTTCGATTTTAAGAACATTTTCAATGTTTAGAATAATCTAAATATATTTTTACTTTTGCCGCATTGCAATACTGACCTATGGATGAGAATGTTGTGTATGCCTTTTTGTTAACGCTTTTTGCTGGTTTATCTACCGGAATAGGAAGTGCAATTGGTTTATTCACTAAACGAACAAATTATAAAGTTTTATCGCTGGCAATGGGCTTTTCAGCCGGTGTAATGATTTACATTTCGTTTGCCGAATTGTTTATTGTGGGTCGCGATAGTTTAATTGAAGCGCTGGGAGAAAAAGCGGGAAATTGGGCGATAACCGGTAGTTTTTTTGGCGGCATATTGCTTATTGCAATCATTGATAAGTTGGTTCCTTCGTATGAAAATCCGCACGAATTTGAACACACCGAAGATTTAAAAAAGTCTGAAAGCGCTATTCACCAAACCAGCAAGGGCAAGTTGCTGAGAACGGGAATGTTCACGGCTTTAGCCATTGCTATTCACAATTTTCCGGAAGGTATTGCCACGTTTGCCGGTGCTTTGCAAGATATTAGTTTGGGTATTCCCATTGCTGTTGCCATTGCCATTCACAACATTCCAGAAGGGTTGGCGGTTTCTGTGCCTATTTATTACTCTACCGAAAACAAGAAAAAAGCATTTTGGTATTCGTTTTTGTCGGGTTTAGCTGAGCCTTTAGGTGCTTTAGTGGGGTATTTCTTGTTGTTGCAATTTATGTCTGATGCTGTTTTGGGGATTGTTTTTGGCGCCATTGCTGGCATTATGGTATTTATTTCGCTCGACCAATTGTTGCCCGCTGCTGAGAAATACGGAGCGCACCATACCTCTATTTATGGTTTACTGGCAGGCATGGTGGTAATGGCCGTTAGCTTGCTTTTATTTCTATAAATACCTGCTGGGTAGGCGTAAAACGAGGTGTGTTTTCTACTTTTATCGGCAGTAAATGAAGGGGTACCAACATTCCATTTTTTTTCTATTGCTTCTAGTCATCGTTTTCTTTCCGCTATGGGTAGGAACCGGTTTGCTACAATGGGATGCTATTACCCTGCATTTACCGTGGCGTTTTTTCGTTACTGAAAGTTGGAAAAACGGATTGCTTCCTGCTTGGAATCCTTTTATGAATGGCGGATTTCCGCAAATGGCAGATCCAGCTACTTGGTATCCAATTGGCCATTTGTTTGCCTTGTTTTCTCCGTATAATGGCACTTCTCTCAACGTAGAATACTTGTTTCATTTGTGGTGGGCCGCCACTGGATTTTACCGTTTAGCAAGCAGCTTTCAGCTATCTAGGTTTACTTCGATGCTCCTGGCCAGCTGTTTTATGTTATCTGGTTTTTTCATTTCTAATGCTCAGCATTTAGGTTGGTTAATCGGGTTGGCTTGGTTTGTTTGGTGCTTTTGGGCATTGAGAAAATGGCTAAAAACGTGTAATTGGACGTATTTGATTGCACTTTGTTTATTCGTTTTTTTAATGCTTTCTGGTGGTTATCCGGGTATTACCATTGTGGGTGGTTACGTAATGCTTTTTCAGGTAATTATACATGTAATTAACACTCGAAAAGCTGAAACAATTCACTGGCGAAAGTTGAGTTGGCAAGCGCTGGTAGGTTTACTGGTTTTGGCGAGTTTATCGGCCGTGGTGGTGGTTCCTTCTATGGAATTATCGAGCGTTTTTAGAACCGAAGGACTTTCGCTAGACGCCAACAACTGGGGGTTACTCAGTGGCGCATTATCGTTTCCTTCTTTACTTACAATGCTGAGTCCGCTAGGGGCAAGTATTAACCAAACCGATTTTTGGCAAGCTGATTTTGCGCTTATCAACAGTTATTTTGGCTTACTTCCATTAATGGGTTTAGTAGCGGCTTTTCTTTTGTTTAAAACTCAAAAATCACCCGTTTATCTGCTGTTAATTGCCGTTTTTTTTATGTGTTTAGGTTTGGCAGAAGATCTGCCTTTTCGCTTATGGCTTAGACATTTACCGTTTTGGGATGTATTCAGATTCTCTTCGCTTTTTAGAGGATTTGCCATTCTGTTTTTTCTACTGGCGGCTGGTTTTGGTTTAGATTTTTTGTTTAAAAAAGAGAATACAAAATCGCTAAAAATATCGGTAGGAACCGTTTTCGTTTTCTTTTTGGCATTTACCCTTTATGCTATAAAAACGGTGAATTTCTCGGTGCCCTTTTCATGGGATTCTGTCTGGGTTCGAATGGCTATTCATGGAGGTATTCAATTGGTGTTTTTAGCGTTGTTTTTTGTTATAATGCATACGAAAAGATGGAAAAATGCTCTGCTGATTTTAGTTCTTCTCGATTTGGGAGTGGCCACTTATTGGAATGCTAGAGCTACCGTTTTTCAAACATGGGATGTTTCTGCTGTTAATGACGGAATCGCTCAACTTCCCAAAGATTTTCCGGTTCCTTCTTTACACGAACCCATTAAAAAGTTTGACGAAGGTTTTTTCTATCAATCCTCTATGCACCTTTGGGGAAATTTACCCACCATGCACAAAACACCTTCTTTGGTGGGGAATAGTCCGTATTATTTTGATTACCAAAAAGAAGCGAATCAGCTCGGATACGTTAAAAAGGCTTCCATTCATCCTGTGGCGTTTTTTCACGCTGGAGATCTTAAAAAATCAGCTGTTATTGATTCGGCTCAAGTGCAGCCGTTAAGCCATCAAGATTTTTACTTTTCAGAATATACTCCTCAACGTTGGCAAGTAGAAGCTCAATTGCCCACCAGTGGAGTAGTTGTTTTATTGCAAAACGATTATTTCCATTGGAAGGTGAGTGTTGACGGAAAGAGTGCTGATAAAATTCGTGTAAATGGTACTTTCATGGGAGTTCGGGTTCCTACCGGGAAACACACCCTACTTTTTGAGTTTGCCCCCCCTTATTTGTTGCCGTTAGCAGTATTTCACTGGGGCGCTTTTGCATCTATTTTAGGGTTTTTGTTGTTTAGAAGGATGAAAAACCGAAAGAGCTTTTCGGCTAATTCGGTTCAGTGATTTCGGTTTGATTTTTAAGTTCAATTACTTCTTTCACTTTTTCGTTGGGCACTGTAATGCTTAAATGATAGTGAGCAATTTTCCATTCGTTGTTTTCAAAAATGAGCACACCAGAACCACGGCAAGTGCCCATCCAGGTAGATAATAGCTCATCGAACCAAGCGGTTTTTCCACTTTCAGAAAAATAGATGTTGCGCTCGGTAGCGGTAAAATTCCAAGTGTTTTTTTCTTCGAAAAAGCGCTGAGACCATTTTTTAAATTCTTCAGTGCTCCAAAGTTCGGTGGCGTCTGTACCGATGTACACACCGTTTTTGGTCATTTGATCGAAGTATTTCGAATCTGCCTGAGCAGCATTTTGATGCCACTCAGACAAAAAAGAATCTACTTTTTCTTTTTGCTTTTCAGGTTGAAATTCTGCCGTTGTTTCCTTTTCGGTAGGAACGCAACTTTGCAGTACAAATAAGATGATTACAGAAGAGTAGAGGATGTTTTTCATGATTGAAACGGACGAATGGTTAATTCATTTATTGCAATGCCTTTTGGGCTTTCTAGCGCAAATAAAACCGTTCTGGTAATGTCTTCTGCAGTGAGTACATTTTTGAAATAGTCTTTCATCTCACTGGCTTTGCGCTCGTGTTGGGTGTGCGTTGGAAATTCAGTTTCTACAGGTCCTGGAGAGATATTAGTAATCTTTACTTTACCGCGAAGTTCTTTCTCTAAACCAATCGATAAAGCGCGCACGGCCCATTTAGTAGAGCAATAGACTACAGACTCTGGGTAAACTTCGTGACCAGCTACCGAATCGATGTTAATAATGTGGCCTTTTGTGCTAATTAATTGGGATAAAAAGGTGTGGGTTACGGTTAATAAACCTTTTACGTTTACATCTACCATGGTGTGCCATTCGTTTAAATCAGCTTCAGCAATGGGCCCGAGCATGCCAATTCCAGCATTGTTAATGAGCACATCAATTTCTCTGTTTTTGTCTTCAAGTTGTTGCTTGGCTTCTAAAATGGCCGAAGTTTGAGTTACATCAGCTTCTATGGGTACAAAAAGTTGGGGAAATTGGTTTTCGATTTCTTTAAGTTTTTCCATTCTGCGGGCAATACCAACAACGGTATGTCCTTTTTCCATAAGGGCAATGCTCAAGTCTTTGCCGATTCCGCTAGATGCTCCGGTAATTAAAACTGTACGATTCATATTTATTGAATTGGGTTAAAAATTAAGGCAGTGAATGGGTAAAAACAAAAAATCCCCGCCCAAGAGCGAGGATTTTAAAATGACTTAACAAGTCGAGAGAGAATTAGTTGGCTGCAGGAACCACTTTTTCTTCCATTTTAGCACCTACTTCTTTTTCAGTAGATTTTTTAGGCTTTGCGTAGCTTAATGTCATCTCGTCTACTAAGTGCTTAGCACCTGCAAATTTGTCGATTACAAAAAGTACGTAGCGAATGTCTACAACTATGGTGCGCTGCTTTTCTTGTTCGAAAGCGATATCGCCACTCATTGCTTCCCAGTTTCCATCGAAAGCACAACCAATAAGTTCACCTTCACCGTTAATTACTGGCGAACCAGAGTTACCACCTGTAATATCGTTGTTGGTTAAGAAACAAACGTGTAATGTTCCGTCTTGATCTGCATAACGACCGTAATCTTTAGAGTTGTATAGGTCTACAAGCTTTTGAGGAACTACGAATTCTGGATCATCGTTATCCATTTTCTGAATAACCCCTTCAAGTGTAGTAAAGTAATCGTAATGTACTGCGTCTCTTGGGTAATAATCTAAAACAGAACCGTAAGTTAAGCGCATGGTAGAGTTTGCATTAGGGTAGAATTTGCGATCCTTCTGCATTTCTCTTAAACCAGCAACAAACAAGCGATTACCTTTTGCTAAATCGATAGTAGATTGTTGCATTTGGTCGCCAAAACCAGTTCTATAGGTATTGATAAAACCAGTAGCTAATTGGTACGCTGGATCGTTTTGAAGAGTTTTTAAGTCTGGATCTTGCAAAAATTCCATGATATCTTCTTCTGTACCGAATACGGTTTTCTTGAAGAGTTTTTCTGTCATTTTAGTAAAATCACCTTTGTTTTTCTTCACCATTTGCTTGAAAGCTTCTGGCTGGTACTCAGGCTTAACATCGTTGTGGAATAACTCAAACAACGCAGCTGTTACCTTCATATCGGTAGGGCGGTTGTAGTCTTTAAAATGACTTTTTACTCTACTTTCCATGTTCGAAATAACCGCAGCAATTTGCTCAGCATTAGGCTCTTCTGCAGAAAGTACTCTTTCTAAGCCCATGAAACGGTAAGCAAAAAGAGAAATTTCAGAACCCGTAAGTGCAGACTCAATTAAATAGGTCTGTGCTTTTTTGTATTTGTCTAATTCAGCATAAGCCGACTCGATAAGAGGAAGAGCTTCACCGTATTTAGCTTTCATTTTTGGGTTACTTTCTAACCAGTTGGTGAAAGCTTTTTCTTCGGCTAATTTTCTGTCGTAAACTTTGTTGTTACGCAATTGCTCAGACTGGCCAATAAAGTATTTCCAGTAGTTAGCAACCCCTGCATATTTAGAAGCATACTTAATTCTAACCTCTTGGCTAGCATCCATATCTTCTTTCATTAACTCAAGGCGTTGAGTACGAATTTTCACTACACTTGGTTGGTGAATTTCTAACTCTTGCTTAACACCGTAAGAAGTTAAATAACGATCTGTAGATCCTGGGTAACCCATTACCATTGCAAAATCGTCTTTAGCAACACCTTTCATAGAAACAGGTAAGTGGTGTTTTGCTTGAAGAGGAATGTTTTCTTCTGAGTAAGGAGCTGGTTTTCCGTCAGCACCAGAGTAAACTCTCAATAAAGAGAAATCACCTGTATGGCGTGGCCACATCCAGTTATCTGTATCTCCACCGTATTTTCCGATTGATGAAGGAGGAGCTCCTACCAAACGAACATCTTGAAAAGTTTCGTACACAAATAGGTAAAACTCATTCCCTTCGAAAAAAGATTTTACATCAGCGTTGTAGTTGGTTCCTTCAATAGCCGCTTTACGAATAGAATCGCTTGCTTGAGCAATAATTTGGTAACGCTCTAATTCTGGAGTATCGTCAGATAATTGGCTGTTGATAGCTTCAGAAACGTCTTCCATTCTCACTAAGAAGCTGGCAGTCATACCTTCAGCTCTTAATTCTTGATCGCGAGTCATAGCCCAAAAACCGTCTGCTAAGTAATCGTGATCGGTAGAAGAGTTTTGTTGAATTGCGCCAAAAGCACAGTGGTGGTTGGTAAGTGTAAGACCTTCTTTCGAAATAATTTCAGCAGTACAAGAACCACCGCTTAACATTACAATTGCGTCTTTTAACGAAGAATTGTTAACGCTGTAGATTTCTTCAGGCGTTAATTTTAATCCTTCTTTTTGCATGTCAACATAGTTCAATCTCTTGATAAACATGGGAAGCCACATGCCTTCGTCAGCTTTAGCCCATGTATGTGCTCCTAACACTAAAATGGCTAGTGCGATGATTTGCTTTTTCATCTGCATTATTCGTTTTAAATTAAATTTTACAGTCGCGGCAAATGTAATAAAACGAGGCTAAGCCCTTGTACCGCTCATCACAATATACGTTAGAGGTTCGTTAATACACAGACCGTTCGTGCTGCGATTTTTCGGGTTCATTCGCTTGTGCTTTCGTTTTGAATCAATTGCCTTTCTATTTGTATAAAATTTATGAGAATGGAAACAACTCAATTACTCCTCTTTTTACATGTTTTGGCAGGAACCGTAAGTCTTTTAAGTTCGCCAATTGCCCTTTTTTCGAAAAAAGCCAACCGCTGGCACCGCAAGGCTGGGAAAGTTTTTGTGGTAGCTATGACCGTGGTTTTTGTAACTGCCATCGTTTTATCTACAGTGCATTGGAAACCGTTTTTGTTTATGCTTTCGTTTTTGAGTTATTATTCGGTTTTTGCAGGAACGCGCATTCTTTTTATTCGAAATCAACAAGGAAGAGTAGCCCTCAAATGGTTCGATTGGGTAGCCAATGCGATTGCATTTATGGCAGGCTTTTCATTTTTAGCCTGGGGAATTTATCATTGGCTAACGGATGGTTTTTTTATGCTCTACCTTTTAGGAATAATCTTCGGAACAGTGACCATTCGAGTAGCTTATGTAGATGTGAAGCCTTTTGTGTCGGTTCCTACCGATAAAAACTTTTGGTGGTTTTACCACATGGGCAATATGCTGGGCGGAACGGCTGCTGCATACACGGCTTTTTTAACCACCTTAAATACGGTGCTTGAATGGAACAGTGTTTATGTTTGGGTAATTCCGCTTGCGCTTTTAGGTTTAGCCCTGCCTTTTCTTAACCGATTTTACCGCAATAAATTTGCTAAACTTGCTAAGTAAGATGACAATGATGCAATTCGATATATAAAGAAGGATGATGAACAAAGCCGCTTTACGTCAACAGTTTTTAGAACGAAGAGAAGAAGTTAGTCTTGAAGATCGCAATCGGTGGAGTGAAAAGATTAACCAAAAGGTGTTAGAACATGAGAAATATAGAGCTGCTCAAGTAATTTTTACGTTTGTAAGCTTTAGAAGTGAGGTAAATACTCACACGTTGATTCAGCAAAGTTTAGCACTTGGTAAACGTGTTTTTGTTCCCGTAATTGATGTTAAAGAGAAGTGTTTGCATGCGGTAGAAATTGCTGAATTTTCGAGTTTACAACCTGGCTTTAGAGGTATTTTAGAGCCGAGTAGTTTAAGCGAGAAAGCAAATCCTGAGGAGATAGATTTATGCTTAATCCCAGGAGCTGTATTTGCCAAAAATGGCTACAGAATTGGCTATGGAGGTGGTTATTACGATCGCTTTTTGCCATACGTTAATCAAAATGCCTATCGGTTAGGAGTGGCTTTTCAGTTCCAATTGGTAGATGAAGTGCCTTTCGAAAAGCACGATATTCCTGTTCATGAAACCCTTACTGAGTTTACTTGATTTTCCAGGTAAATTGCAGTGAAGAAAGGTTTTCTCCCAGCGCAGAAAATTGCTGTTTATTGCCTTCAGGCACCCACAACCAACAATTGTGCATGAGTTTGGGCTGGTATAAATACAATTGGTTTAATAAAGGCAGTACGGTGGGAGCTGAGGCATCTCCGTAAAACCTGACTTTTTCAATTAGCCGATTGGCTAATTGGTTAGGGGTAATTCTTTCATTGTTGATGGTAATTAAACACGTATCGTTTTGCCAATGCCAAGTTATCGTATAGTCTGTATCGGTTTTCGATTCGGTTTTACTCAACAATTCTTTTAATTCTAACAACCTAACCGAGCTGCTATCGGTATGGAAACTAGTAACATGTTCTCGCATATAATCAAGTTCTGGGTTAGCCATTTGAGTAGTTATGCCAAATTCTGCGAGTTGGTGCAATTCTGCAATGGGCATGTAAGGTCGTTGGTAAATTTCTTTTGACAAACGTTTCTTCTTGAACGAGAATCGTCTTTTTATTCTCGCTTTGAAAACTTTCCATTTCAGAAAATAGTTTTCCCATTGCCTAGAAACGGTTTTTTCTCCGTTTTCAATAACGGTTATTTTCTTTCTGTTTCCGAATTTATTGTAGGTGAATTCTACCGAACGGTGCGGCTTATCGATTATTTGATGGTTGAGGTGTACAGAATCGTATTCTAATTCTGCGAAAGTGTAAAACAAATGCTTATCTACTTGATAGCGATGTTCTTTAGAGTAAATAATAACATCTTTACCGTAGTCTGTTTCAGCAGAATGGGCAAAGTTTTTTTCGAGGCGAGTACGGTTCCTACTGTTGCCAGGAGTTGAGTTGTATTCAATTTCTTTAGAAAGCCACGCGTTGTTTCTAAAGTGCATGGTGATTAGTTGAGAATCTTGGGTAGTGGTGCTGACAGAATCGTTGTTATAGGTAGATGTTTTAAACTCGAAAACTCCCGGTAGTTTTATAATCTCTTCGTAGTGATGGGGCGAAACATCTTCAGCGTAGTAAAAATTAGAATGCTGTCCTCTTTCAGACACTTTACTGGTGGAATCCCAGCAATGTGTATGGTAATAGAATTTGCCATCTAAAGAAGATTGTCGGAAACCAACGGTATCCATTTCTTCTAATATTTGAGTAATTCTATACGCTTTTCCGTTGATGGTGTCAAGATAGCGAACATTGAGATGGTTCCAATATTTGTTGTATTCCTGAGCGTGAAGTTCTCTATTCTTTACATCGTTTTCGTAAATGTAATAACCGGTAGGATGCTCAACGTATTTACAGGTAATCTGCTTTTCAGGGTCGTATTCAATTATTTCTTTGCGCTCACTGTTCATAATGCGCTGCTGAATAATTAAATTTTGCGGGTTGTAATAAGTATGTTGAATAGCTGTGTTGTTACGGGTGTATTTGTAGCGAGAACCGTCTTGATTTACTCTGTAAATGTACTCGTATTCTGGGTAGCGAGTAATCCAATTAGAGTCGGTGTTTACTTTGTGAAAAATAGTATCAATTTCTTGAGCATTTTCTAAATGAAAAGCGGTTAACTGATCAAATTTGAGTTGATTAACCTGATTGATGAGGGAAGAATCGTACCGAAAAATAGCCACTTTTTCACCGTAATCTTTTAACGGGTTTTCGAATATTCCATAGGTTTTCTGAGCGGTTCCTACCGAAAAAACGAAGAGACAGAAAAACAAACTGAAAATGCGTATTGTTGCCATTACACGATATGCTCAAATTTTGTGCAAAAATTTAAATGTTAGGCAGAATGTATAGTGCGAAATACCAAAGATATGTGTTGAATTTTAAAAAACCGGGTGGGACCTCAAGAGGTGTTTTAACTCAGAAAGAATCTTGGTTAATTGAGCTCACACGAGAAGGAACCCACTCGAAAACGGCCATAGGCGAGTGCGGTATTTTGCGAGGATTAAGTGCTGATGACCGGCCTAACTACGAAGAAAAATTAAAAGAAGTTTGCCAACGCGTAAACGAGCCGTTCGAAGATTTATACGAAGAACTGCGTGAATGGCCCAGCATTCAGTTTGGTTTAGAAATGGCATTTAAAGAGTTAGAAAACTCGAAAGAGCACATCTATTTTGAATCGGATTTTACGCGAGGTGTTGCTTCTCTGCCCATTAACGGTTTGGTTTGGATGGGAGATAAAGCTACTATGTTGAGCCAAATTTCTGAGAAAATTGCCGCTGGATTTTCGTGCATAAAGATGAAAATCGGGGCGATTGATTTTGAAGAAGAATTAGCGTGTTTGGCACACATACGGTCGCGGTATTCGAAAGATGAAATAGAAATTAGAGTAGACGCTAATGGTGCGTTTTCACCTGCCGAAGCGTTAAGTAAGTTAGAGAAATTAGCAGCCTTTGATTTACACAGTATTGAGCAACCCATTGCGGTAAAGCAGCCAGAAGCCATGCGCTCGCTTTGTGAAAAATCGCCTATTGATATTGCGTTAGACGAAGAGTTAATTGGAGTTTTTCAGAAGGAACACAAGGCTCAATTGCTCGATGCTATTCGGCCTCCTTTTATAATTTTAAAACCTTCGTTTATTGGCGGATTTAAAGGAACGCTAGAGTGGATAGAAGCCGCAGAAAAACGCAATATTGGTTGGTGGATTACATCGGCTCTTGAATCGAACATTGGTTTAAACGCCATAGCACAATTTACGGCTACTTTACAACCTGAAATTCCACAAGGTTTAGGAACGGGCGGTTTGTTTACCAATAACATTGAAAGAAATTTAGCGATTAAAAATGGACGTTTGTGGAGGATTTCTTAAATCAAAAAAGGCCTTAATCATCTTGTAAGCCATTTTGGTGCTGATACCCGAAAAAAATCAAGATAGCGCCCAATAGTATGCTCCAGCCATTGTTAAAATTGGCCTGAGAATCTACAACAAGTGAATAGCATCCTGCGAGAATAGAGAGAATTCCAATGGCGTATAAAATCCAATGAATTCCATGTTTTGGGTTCTTTTTAGCATTCATTTTTACTTAAAAATACCAAAAAGTGTAGTAGGAACCGAAATCGGGTTCCTACCGAGAAGTGAATTTTATACCAAAACCCCTACACCAAGAAGAATTACGAATAGCAACGTAGTAAGCGCCAATTGCTTCAGCAAGGGGTCGAGAAGTTGTGGTTCTTTGTTTTTGAAAACCGTAATTAAGTTCTTTAAAATCAATGGTAAAGTGGCTAAGAAAATCCAAGACCAAGCGCCTAAATCGAGCAAAAAGATAAATAAGGCGGTGCTAAAAAGGGCACCCGTCAATAAAAAGGCATGGTATGCTTTAGCCGCTTCGCCACCAATTTTCACCACTAGGGTGTTTTTTCCGGCTTTGGCATCGCTTAATCGGTCTCTCATATTATTGAGGTTGAGAACACCAGAACTTAGAAAACCAATGGCTGCACCTGCAAGAAAAACTTCCCAAACGAGTTGATGAGTATGCAAGTAAAAGGTTCCTACAACGCCTGTTAATCCAAAAAATAAAAACACAAAAACATCTCCTAAACCGTGGTATCCGTATGCAGATTTGCCAACGGTGTATTTTATAGCTGCGGCAATGGCTACAACGCCTAACAACAAAAAGAAAATAGCGGTGTTGAACATTTCGGCCGAAAAAGAAACAGCGATTAAACCGATACCTGAAAGCAGTGAGAGAAATACAAAAACCACAATCATCGAGCGCATTTCTTTTACTGAAATAGCCCCGCTTTGAATAGCTCTATCTGGACCAATTCTGTCTTCGTTATCGGTTCCTTTAATACCATCTCCGTAATCGTTAGCCAAGTTGCTTAAGATTTGTAAAAAGAGGGTAGTGGCAATTGCTAGAGCAGTTACCGGCCATTGAAAATCTTGATAGTAGGCAGCAATAAAAGAGCCTAATAAAATGCTGCTCATTGCCAACGGAAGTGTTCTCAATCTAAAAGCTGAGAGCCACGCTTTCGCTTTGGAAGTTGCCATGTTGATTATTTATTGAACTACCACTTTGGTGGTGTAAACAGTTCCGTTTTCTTCGGTAATGTGAACAAAATAAATTCCAGAAGACCATTGAGACACATCTAAAAGAGCCGAGTTAGAAAAAGGCTGCTCATAAACTAACTTTCCTGATAAGTGAATAACACGAGCCATTCCCTTTTTGTTTTTCAGCTCTAAAGTGAGTTGAGACTGTGTTGGATTCGGGAAAGCTCTTAGTTCAGTAAGTTCATCTTCTCGATCTTCAGCGCTCACCGGATAAGGATTGTACCCGTTGCCGAAATCAGGGCGAATCATCAAAGATCCTTCATTTAAAGTGCCGGTCCAACCGTTACCTACATTATAGAAAATCTTGTCTTGGTTGTTGTTGTTAGCATCAAAACCAATGTAAATGTCTTCTGGGTCTCGCTGTTCAAAACCAACGTAAAAGGTACCATTGATAAGTACCGGTTCTTCTAACTCATAACGCGTATATAAGTCGCGATCACCAGTGTACATTGGGAACTGAACAATGCTTTCGTAAATCAAATTTTCAGGAGAAAGGCTCGACCAAATCTTAATTCTAAAAGGCTTGTTCGTGATGTTTTTATACACTTTCGGGAAATAAAAATACACACCACGTAAAGAATCTTGCGAAACGGTAGGCGTAAATTCATATGCTAATTTGGCATTGGCAGAGCGCAAGCTATAGGCGTTTTCGGCAGAGCCATCATCGTATGCGTACGAGCTTTTAAACTGCTGATAGTAAAAAGCCGTATCGTTATCTCTGTTAACATCAGGAGTGGTATTGAGCACATATTTTACATGATAGGCATAAGCCGTATCGGTGCTTACAGACGGAAATTCAAATGGAGCTACATCGAACGTTTGAGCTATTTCTGTTTTCTCAAAAAAGTTAGGAACTACGGTGATTCCAGAGGTGTAAATGTTCGTTCCTTGCTCATCTACTCTTAATGTAAAGTTGACCAACTTTGGCACCGTACTGTTGTTTCTTACCGTAGTTTGAAGACTACTTTGCATTTGTGAATTGGCTTGCGCTTTGTAATGCGACCAAGGCATTTCTGTATACGATTGAATTAACGAAGGTGGAGCTTCTACAAATGCTACATCGTCTAATTCGGTATCGAGATTAGATCGGTTGTTGTTCAGCCGAACGTAATCGATGTTCCAGTGATCGAGATTACCGGTAATGGTTGCTTTGTTTCTAAACCTAAACTGAAATCCGTTTTGAAAATAATTGGTATCGTTAATCGGAATCATTACCTGCTCAAAAGACTTGAGTGATTCACCTTGAGCAAACCAAATTAAATTCCATCGATTTTGAGTAGGCGAGAAGAACTCAAGCACCAAAGAATCTTGCGGATCGGGTCTTTCACCTAAACCTTCTGGTTGGTAGAAAAAGCTGAGGTACAAAGAATCTGAGTTGTTATAAGTTCCAGCTCCAGCAGGTTTTGTTTTTAAGTAAATAGGTTTAGAGGTAAGCGTATCTGCACTACCGTATGCGTTTGGATTTACCAACGAAGAGCTGTAAGGCTCACCATTTACCGATAAACCATCAAAAGTAGCCACCCCAATAGTTGGCGGATTTACCGAAAACGTATTGTTGATATAGGCGTACTTATTAATCCAAAGAGAAAAACCATCATCGGGTACGTTGAAAAGCGTATCTGCATTGTTGAGGTACAAAGTATCTTCGACTACACTATTGGGAACAAACACGTTGTTAATAATTGAACCCGCAGGTCGCATCCAAACAGTATCTGTGTCGGTGGGTATGTTAACGTATTGCGGATCTTCATAAAATACCACTAAAACAAACGGATTAGCCGTAGAATCCCATTGGTTAGTGCCTCCGTTAAACGTGTAAGTATAACTCGTATCAAACATAGCTTCGAGCGTATCTACGTACACACCGTTTACTTTAAAATCATCATCGATAATGGTGGTGGTTCCTACAGGCAAAACATCGGTTCTGTATGTTTTTTGCTTATTTCTGCTAAAATCATCGATAAAAGGCAAATGCATGGTATCGATTTGAAATCGGTAAACATTGCCGTCTCGCGTAACCGTTTGCGATCGTTGATTGTTTTTAGGAACACGCGCACTTTGAGTAGCCGCATATTCGAGCATAATTTGCTTGTTGTTTCTAAGTGGAACAAGCGTATCGCCAACTATTTGGGCACTAGTTGTAAGTGCAAAAAAGGCGATAAAACTGAAGAGTGAAAATAGTCTAATCAATGTCATTTATTATTAATAATGACGAATCTGAAGGTTCTGTAGTTGGTAACTGAAATTCAGGAATTTTATTGCTGTCTAACGTAAGCAACAAATCAACTGAACTTCCTAAGTGAATTTCACCACCTTCGATGTATTCAGGAAACTGTTTGAAAATAAATGCGTTAACTGAATCTTTTTGACTTACAACAGTAGAGTCAAATTGCACAATGCCTTTGTTTAAACCTTTGGTTCTCAGTACAGAATCTGCCTGTAAAAGCGTTAGTTCGTAAAGAATAGGAATCTGAATTAATTCGTTGCTCATCCCGGCTCCTACTACCAAATCGATGGTTTGACCTTCTTTCAATTTTGTACCGGCAGGAACCGATTTACCGTTGATTAATAAGTCTACAATGCAATTTTTACACTCACTGGGAGTAGGAAGAATTTTCCCTGTTTTTAATCCGTAACTCTCAATTCGATTGAGGGCACTTCTCAACGTCATGTCTCGCAATTCTGGCATTGAAACCATTGGCGGACGAACACTATTAATGGTTAAATAGATTTTTCTACCCGGCTTCACGTACGAGTTGGGTTCTGGATGTTGCTCAATCACAACACCTCTTGGGAGATCAGCATCGTAAACAGAGTCGATAATTTCGAAGTAAACATCTTTATCGCCTACAAAGTTTTCTAGTTCAGAATAGTGAAAACCATCAAAGTCAGGAACTTCTACAGTTTCGTTGTGGCGCGTGTAATTTTCTAAGAAATTCATGAACAAGAAAATTCCAGCAACTACAATGATAATAGCAATCACTACGTTGATTACAAACGCTTTAGAAAAGATAAATCGAAATAAATTTCCCATACCAATTATTGAGAGAGTAGAACAAAGATAGGCTACCGATTAAAAGCACCAAGCCGATTAATGAAAGTTCGGTTTTCTTATGATTTTTTAATGGTTGAACCACAAAAGAACACAGAAAAGAATGTTGAAAGTAGACCAGAAATCTTAGTTATTCTGTTCTTCTAGGTCGAGTTCCATTAACCAATGAGTGGCTAAATGCAAAGAATCGAACAAACGAACAGGAAAAGAAGCGGGAAAGAATTTGCGTTCTAATTCGAAGTTGCTTCTACCGAAAGGGGTAACTCTTACAAAAGCAACGGCTTTTAGTTGAGGCAATGCAGAAAAGGTGTGGTAGGCAATGGGATTAACCGAAAACTGAACAATACAATTAGAAACCATAGTAAAGGGAGAATCACCGAATGCCTTTTTGGCTTCTTCAATAATTAACTCTATTTCTTGCACGTCAATATTTACTCCTTCGTGGGGAGTTACAATCAACATTTTTTCAAAAAAATCGAGTTTCGCAAAAGCTAATCTGTTCGAAAATCGGGGTAAGGTTTTCAATGTGATGAGTTGTGTCTACAGTACTAGGTTCTAAACGAATATAGCAATTATATTCAGATACCGTCAACTTTTTTGTCGTTTTTCATAGCCCATCTAAGTGCTAAAAAACTAAAAATCACTAAAACCATCCAAAAAGCACTTTCTTTCCATTCTTGCAGTAAAAACTTTCCAGTAGCGAAGAGAAAACCATAAGTCATACAAACGGCACTCAACCAGCTGATCAATAAAAATTTCAACCCCTTGTTCTGTTCGGTAGTAGTGCTAAATGGCCCCCAAAAACCTTGTGGTTGAACGCGTTGATAAAACCGTTGTAATACCGTTTTTTCAGTAGGAACCGTAAGATACGTAACAATAATCCACGTTAAAGTGGTGAAAGCAACCGTAAACAAGAACGTTCCTTTGTTTACAACAAAAGCATCGCCTAAAAGAGGCGTTAAATACCATCGACCAATCGAATAGCCTAAGAAAGGTGCAACCGTTGCGGCAATTTCACTCCAAGCATTGATTCGCCACCAATACCAACGTAGAATTAAGACCAATCCTAAGCCTGCTCCACATTCCATAATAAATTCCCAAACACCCGAAATACTATTAATTAAAGTGGTAACGTATAAACTGATTACCATAATAACGGCAGTGGCTAATTTACTGATGGTTACCAATTGTTTTTCGCTTCTTTTTTCGCGCTGAAGCGGAAGGTAAAAATCGTTTACAATGTAACTAGCTCCCCAGTTCAATTGCGTACTAACCGTACTTAGGTATGCAGCTAAAAACGCTACAAGCAATAATCCTTTTAGACCCGTAGGTAAAAAATCGAGCATGGCATAAGCATAACCCAATCGATAGTTAAAAACATAATCTACTGTTTTTTGCACCTCAGGTTGCGTGGCATACTCTGGAATCTGTAAAATAGCTTCTGCATGCGAAAGACCTTGATCTTTAAGTGTGTAAATGTGTTCAGTAAGCGCAGAATCGGTGAGTGAATATTCAGGTGAGTACAAGTAAACGGCTGCTAAACCTACCAAAATCCATGGCCACGGACGAATACAATAGTGGGCAATTTGAAAAAACAGGGTAGAGTAAATAGCATCTTTCTCTGTTTTACAACTCATCATACGTTGTGCAATGTAACCACCACCACCGGGTTCTGCTCCCGGATACCAGCTCGCCCACCACTGCACAGCAACATAGCTAAAAAAGGCACCAATCGATAAACTTAACGTGGTAAACACATTTGTGGTAGATTCGGTTCCTACCGATGGGAAAAACTGAAAATACGAATCAGGTAGGTTTTGTTTTAATTGAGTAATGCCGCCTACTTCTTCTGAGTTAATCACCAAAAACGCGAGAATGATGGTTCCTGCTAAGGCAATAAAAAACTGAATACTATCGGTAATAGCCACGCCTTTTAGTCCTGAAAGAGAAGTGTACAAAACGGCAATTAACATGGTGCCCGCGGTATACCAAATTACCTCATTGGGGTCGATGTTAAAGAACGTAATCAGCAACGTATTAAAGGCTAGATTTACCCACCCGAGAACCATTACATTCATAAAAACACCGAGATAAATGGCTTTAAATAAACGTAAAAATTTAGCTTCTTTTCCGCTGTATCTGAGTTGAATAAACTCTAACTCGGTGAGTACTTCTGCACGTCTCCAAAGGCGAGAAAAAAAGAAAGTGGTGAGCATACCTCCAATAAGAAAACTCCACCACAGCCAGTTTTTAGAAATTCCATTTTCGGCTACCATTTCGGCCACCGCCAACGGAGTATCAGCCGCAAATGTGGTAGCTACCATAGAAATACCAGCAATGTACCACGGTAAGTTTCTACCTCCTAAAAAATAATCTACCAAGCTGTTGCTCGCTTGCTTTCTGTAATACATCCCGATGCCCAAACTCAGCAATAAAAAGCCAATAATGATCAGGATATCGATAAGAGCCAATTCCATTCTGCCGAAAGTAAATAACTGTTATTTGGTAAGTTAAGCGTTTCGAAAACTTTATCAACAATTTCTTGACAGTTTAGGTGAAAAATCATGGCTATTTTTGAGCAAAATGAAGACTTATTTTGTCGATGTAATCTTGCCTTTAGCGTTGCCCAACACGTTTACGTATCGGGTTCCTAGAGAGTTATCGTCTTCCATAACGGTAGGAACACGAGTAACCGTTCAATTTGGAAAATCTAAATTGTATAGTGCCATTATTCGTTCGATTCATGAAACTCCACCAGCACATTACGAAGCCAAGTACATCCACAATGTTTTAGACGAAGACCCTATTGTTAACGAAAAGCAATTTGAGCTTTGGGAGTGGATGGCCGATTATTACATGTGCACCATCGGTGAAGTAATGGCCGCAGCTTTACCCAACGGACTTAAACTGAGCAGTGAAACCCGCGTGATTCTCCGTGAGAATTCAGAAGTTGACTACAACCAATTAACCGATAGAGAGTTTTTAATTACAGAAGCACTTGAGGTAAATAATGTATTGTCGCTCAAAGAAATGAGCGAAATTTTAGGTCTTAAAGAAGTTTATCCGATCGTGAAATCACTTCTTGCCAAAGAAGTAATTGTAGTAGAAGAAGAATTAAAGGCTCGTTTTAAGCCGAAAATGGCGAAATACATCGAATTAGCTCAAAATCATCAAAGCGAAGAAGCCCTTTATAAATTGTTCGATGAGTTAGCAAAAGCCAAAAAACAACTGGCTTTATTGATGAAATACATTGAATTAAGTCAGTATTTCAGCGGTAAGGTACTGCCCGTTAAATCGTCAGCTTTAAAGAAAAGCGCTAATGCAAGTGCCGCTTCTTTAAAATCGTTGGTAGAGAAAGCCATCTTTGTAGAAACAGAAGTAGAAGTAGGGCGTTTAGCGGTAGACGATGAAGTAAACGAAAACGCTTCTTTAAGCGATATTCAGCAAGAAGCATTTGAAAGCATAAACGAGCAAATGCAAAAACACACCGTTACACTTTTACACGGTGTTACCGGAAGTGGAAAAACCGAAATTTACATTCAGTTAATTCACCAAGCGCTCGATCAAGGCAAGCAGGTTTTGTATTTGTTGCCAGAAATTGCCCTAACCACCCAAATAATTACACGCCTTAAAAAATTCTTTGGAGATCGAGTGGGAGTTTACCACTCGCGCTTTAATGAAAACGAGCGAGTAGAAGTGTGGAATAACTTGGTGAAAAAAGAAAACCATCAAGTAATTTTAGGTGCTCGATCAGCCATGTTTTTGCCTTTTAGTGATTTAGGATTAATCATTGTAGACGAAGAGCACGAAACTACTTTTAAGCAATTTGACCCCGCTCCGCGATACAATGCAAGAGACGCTTCTGTGGTTTTGGCTCAATTGCACCAAGCTAAAGTAGTGTTGGGTTCGGCAACACCATCGGTAGAAACGTATTACAATGCTACCAAAGGCAAATACGGTTGGGTAGAGCTTCTTCAGCGTTTTGGTGGTAATCACATGCCTGAGATTTTTGTGGCCGATTTAAAAGAAGACACCAAGAAAAAGAAGATGCGTAATCACTTTAGTGAAATGCTTTTCTTGGCAGTAGAAGAGGCGCTCGAAAACAAAGAACAAGTGATTCTATTTCAGAATAGAAGAGGGTTTTCACCGTTTATTCAATGCGAAACCTGTGGTTGGGTGCCCTATTGCAAACGGTGTGATGTGGCCATGAACTACCACAAATATTCTAATCAGCTAAAATGTCATTATTGCGGTTACGAGAAAAGTTTACCCAAAACTTGCGATGCTTGCGGAGCGGCAACTGTTAAGCTAAAAGGTTTCGGAACTGAGAAAATTGAAGAAGATATAGAGTTGTTGTTTCCAAAAGCGAAGGTAGCCCGCATGGATTTAGACACTACTCGCTCTAAAAATGCCTACCAACAAATAATTAGTGATTTTGAAGATCGAAATATCGACATCTTAGTAGGAACCCAAATGGTAACCAAGGGGTTAGACTTTGATAATGTTTCGTTAGTAGGAATTCTCAACGCAGATCAAATGCTCAATTTTCAAGATTTTAGAGCCTTTGAAAGAAGCTACCAGCTCATGTCGCAAGTATCGGGGAGAGCAGGAAGAAGAGAAACACGAGGTAAGGTAATTATTCAATCTTTTCAGCCTTATCATCCTATTATTCGCCAAGTAATTGATCACGATTATCAAGGCATGTTTAAAGGGCAAGTGCTGGAGCGCAGAAACTTTAAGTACCCGCCATTTTATCGATTGGTAGAGCTATCTGTTCGTCATCGAGATAAAAGCCTAACAGAAGAAGCTGCCAAGCATTTAGCCAAGTTGTTGCGCAATGGATTTAAAGACCGTGTTTTAGGGCCCGAATTTCCGCCTGTTGCTAGAATTAGAAACCGGTATTACATGAATATCTTGCTTAAAATTGAACGAACTATTTCGTTAAAACAAGCTAAAAAACGGTTAAATGATACGTTAATCGATTTTCGACAACATCCGGAGTTTAAAAAAACGCAAGTGGTGATTAACGTAGATCCCGTTTAATCTAACATTTTAAAGAAACGGTTCCATCGAATGGTGTTTTTGCTTTCCTGATGGGCACTGTATAGCACAAAAGAAGCGGTTCCTACAATGTGAGTTTCAGGCACAAAACCCCAAAACCGTGAATCGCTTGAATTATCTCGGTTATCACCCATCACAAAGTAATAGTCGTATTTAAAAGTGTAATGGCTAGTCTCTTTATTATCAATAAAATACAGGCTGTTTTCTTCTTGAAATGTATGATTCTCAAAAGAAGTAATAATCGATTGATAAAGAGCAACATTGCGCGGATTGAGTTCGATAAAATCTCCTTTTTTGGGAACGTAAAGGGGACCGAAATTATCTAAGTTCCAGTGAGTGAGTTCGCTGTGTGGAAAAACCTCTAAATCACCTTTTTCGGGTTTTTCTTTCGAAATAACCACAGAAACTTTTGGAAACTGAACCTGTAGAGAATCTACCTGTTGCTGGCTAAGCATGGCAAACTGAACGCCTAAAATTTGAGCGTGTTGACTCGGTGAATCGGTGATTTCGTTTAAGAATTGAGTGAGTTTTTTGCTAACGGGGGTAATTCTATATTTCAGCAAAGCGTTATCGGTACGAACCCATTTTTCATCGTTTACAAACACTTCTTTTTTACGAATAGTCACCGTGCTTCCTGGCATTCCAATACATCGTTTAATGTAATAGCTGCGCTGGTCGATCGGGTGTTCAATATCAGGCGGATAGTTAAACACCAAAATATCGTTTTGTTGAATGGTGTCGTAACCCGGAAGTCGCCAATACGGAAACTGAATAATCGAACTATACGAAGAAGTGCTACTGGTAAAGGGCAATGTTTGCTTAGAAAAAGGAAAAGAAAGAGGCGTAATCGGAAACCGAGCTCCGAATTTCACCTTGTTTACGTAAACAAAATCACCTTTAAAAATGGTGTTTTCCATGCTGCTCGATGTCACCACGAAAAAATCGCCCACCATCGATTTAAAAACAATCACCAAAGCCAACGCCCACAAAATGGCTTTTCCCCATTCTTTGCTGCTTTGAAGAATCGATTTTTGAGGTACAGATTTCTTTTTTTCTCGTTTTGTGCCCACTGGGCAAAGTTACGCAGTAGATAAATTTTTGGCACTAGAGTTTGCACTGTTTAACCACTTCGATTTGTCGAAAACCATGCAAGCCGTTAAATCACCAGTAACATTTACCGCTGTTCTAAACATTCCTAAAATACGGTCTACACCAATTATTAATACAATTCCTTCCGTTGGGATACCGGCTCCTTCTAAAATAGAAGCCAAAACAATTACACCACCTCCTGGTATCGATGGGGTTCCAACAGAAGCTGCCACAATAGTGACTACCACTAAGATAAGGGCGGCCATATTGAGTTCAACGCCATAGATTTCTGCCAAGAAAAGCGTAGCCATACACTGAAAAAGAGCGGTTCCGTCCATGTTTATAGTTGCGCCAATGGGAATTAAAAAGTTACTCACCGAAGGCTTAACTTTCAATTCTTCTTCTGCTGTTTTTATTGAAAGTGGCATAACTGCAGCAGAACTGGCTGTACTAAACGCCAGCAGCTGTACATCTCGAATTTTACTGAAAAAATGCAGTGGGTTAGACCGCGCAACAAAAAGAATTACCAACACATAAAAAACGAGCAAAAGGAGCAATCCGCCCAAAACACTCCCAACAAAAACACTAATACCTACCAGCGATTGTATTCCGGTAGTAGCTACCAATTGAACCATGAGTCCAAAAACAGCAAGCGGAACTAATTTCATAGCCCAATTCACAATCATCATACATACTTGCTGCACCGCATTGAGCAGGTTTACAATAGGCTCGGCAATGGGTTTACTGAGGGCGGCAAGGGCTATACCTACAATAATGGTGAAGATTACAATGCTGAGCATTTCGCCCGAAATCATGGATACAAGCGGGTTTTCAGGAATTATAGAAGTAATAGCTTCGGGAATATCTTCAAGCTTAGGTAGTGTTTTTTCTCCGCTCTCGGTAGGAACCGCATCTGGCCGTTTCGAAGAATCAAAATACTGACCGGGTGAAAAGAGTTTTCCAACACTAATCCCCAGAACGATAGAAACTACGGTGGTTGATAAGAAATAGATAACGATTCCTAATCCCATTCTTTTGAGTTGAGCCAAATTATCATTAGCTACCAACCCTTGAATAATAGAAGCGAAAATGAGCGGAATCATAATCATCTGAACTAACTTCAAAAACAACTGTCCGGGTAAACCCATCCAACTGGCAATTACATTGGCTGTGCTTTCTTGCACAAAACCGTTCGAAGGACTAATTAACAAGCCTACACCAATGCCAACGAAAATAGAAATGAGTACTTGCAGCCACAGTCGTTTTTCTACTAACGATTGAATATGGGCGTACAATTCTTTTAAAGAATAGGTTTCGAAATCGAACAGATCGGTAGTTTTTGAAGGCATGATTTTCTGCGTTTTTCAACAGGGAAAATTACAAATTGATGAAAGTAATAAGAAATGATATATCTCACTTTTTTCAATGATGGCGGTCATTAGACACCTTTTAAAGCCTTGTTAACTTTGAAGTACAAAAACAAAACGCCATGAAAACAAATACAGGAATAAAAGACAAAGTATACATGAAAGACTTGCATTTCAATCACCTTAAATGGATGAACGAAATGGATTTTTACCGAGAAGAATTAAAAATATTTACCAACCGGTTAGAGCACGTTGTACAGCACAATACGCACCAAGAGGTACGACAAGAAGTAGAGAAATTTCAAAATCATTTTATTCGCCAAAACGAAGTAATAGACGAGTTCCTACATAAAGTTAAAGAACACGAACACCAGTTGGCAGAATATGCTGAAGAGCACCCCATTGCGGTAGATCACGTGCATTTTAAAGACCACACCGCCATGAAAGATGAGTACGCCACTTTTGTGAAAATATACGAAGAGTTGAAAAACGACTTTAACCGATTTCTAGCTAAGCGCATGTAGCTAGACTCTACTGTTGATGCTATGGAAAAGTCGCGAGAATTGTTCACGCGGCTTTTTTATTTTAATAGAAGCCGTAACTTCGAGTTTTAAAGCTATTCAGTTTTGAGGAAATACTCCATTAAAGACATAGAAAAGCTCACCGATATTAAAGCGCATACGCTGAGAGTTTGGGAGCAGCGGTACAATTTTTTGGTGCCGCACAGAACGCCTACCAATATTAGGTATTACGATGCTGATCAACTAAAAGTGTTGCTCAATGTATCGTTATTGGTAAACAATGGTTCTCGTATTTCTAAAGTTTGCACGCTTACCGAAGAAGAACTCAACGAAGAAGTTAAAAAAGCATTTGAACTCAACGCTGAAGATATCACAGATCGAAGTGTTCAATTTAAAATAAACGGTTTGGTCTTGGCCATGCTCGATTTAGACGAAGCCAAGTTTAACGAGATTTTCTTGCGCAGCCTCACTAAAAGAGGGATGGAAAGAACCTTAACCGATATTATAGAACCGTTTTTAGAAAGAATACAAATTTTGTGGAGAACGGGAGAAGTGCTCACTGCTTTTGAGCGGTATATGCACAACCTTATTCGACAAAAAATTATTGTGGCTTTTGATGCGTTAAGAGAACCAAAACAGCCAAGTGAAAAGTATTTGGTTTTCTTGCCAGAGCAAGAGTTTAACGATATTTATACGCTCTTGTATACTTACATATTAAAAGCCCACGGAAGGCAAATTGTGAACCTCGGTTCTAACATTCCGATTACCGATTTGGTGCAAATTGTGCAACTGACCAACCCAGATGTGATTCTTACGTTTTTCAACGATCCTATCGGATTAAGCCACATTCAAGACTACGCCAACCGATTATCTGAAGCCTTTGTGCATAAACGCATTTTAATTGCGGGAAATGCTACAGGAATAGAGAATTTAGCGTTAAACAACAACGCATCTGCTGTGCAATCGCTCGATGAGTTTACTGATATGCTAGAAAACAGCTAAATCAACTGTTTTTCATCAATTGCTGAAGATTCTCGTCTTTAGGCCAAACAAAAGTCACTTTTTTAGGGCTTCCGCCTATTTCTGAAGAAAAGCTAGCGTCAGCAAAGATTTTAATTCTATCGCCTGATTTTCGTTGAACCTCCCAATTGCGCATAATTTCATCTTTCATGCGCATAAACAAATCGTGCAGCTCTTGTAACTGGGTTCTTGTTTCGGTAGGAACCACAATCAAAAAAGATTGGCCAATCATTTCTTCTGGAGAATACCCATACATTCGAGCATAATTCTGATTAACGGCAAAGAAGTTTCCTGAATCGTCTGTAATGCAAATACCCAACGAAGTACTTTCAATAATTTCGCTGTAGTTATCAGGATGAGCGTTTAATTCGTCTTTAAGTCGGCTGGTTTCTACTAAATCAATCATATTATTGAATTTCCTTGGCGATAAAGTTAGGTTAACTCGAGTCGAGAACTACTCTGAACGTAAAATTATTTCAACTCTTCGATTTTGGTTCCTACCAGCAGAGTGCTCATTAGAAGAAATGGGCTCACTTTCGCCTTTGCCTTTGTAAACCAAGCGCGATTTGTCTATTCGATTGTCTATAAAATAGTTGTAAACCGATTTAGCGCGTTTTTCGCTCAATTTTAGATTAGCAGATTCGCTTCCAACATTGTCTGTGTGCCCAACGATTTCAATTTTGGCTGCCCAATTGGCATTCAAGTATTCGAGTACCAATTCTAGCTCATCGTAAGAGTAGGGTAAGAGCTCATCGCTGCCAAACTCGAACCTTATTTTTTCGAGAATTAGCTTTTTATTTGCATCGATGGCATAAATGTAATTTTCGTCTGTTATATCGAAATCGAGCGAATCGGGTGTTTCGTAAAAAGTGCTGTCTTGCGCCAATAGTAGGGTGTCGATGGCTTCAGGTTCTATTACTGTATCGTTAGTCATAAACAACGGAATTCCATCAGAATCGGTTTCTACTAAAGAAATATCGTCAATAAAATAATAGGCCTGATAGGTGAAGGTAAAAAACGAGAAAAACGATTTTAAGGTGAGTTTATCTTTAAATCGAGTGGTGGTGAAATTACCAATACTCAGGTATTTTTCGCCTCCTTTTGCGCGGTAATAACCTCTTATTTTTACCCAAGGAACACTGTCTGTTTGGGTAATACCTTCTTCTTCTAAAATGGTGATTTGCGCAGGGTATCGGTAAAGGTTAATTTTAGAAGTGTAAGCGGGCTTTCGGTGATAAAGACTCGCCCCCATTGTTTTTAAATACATGGTAGTGTGCTCTGCAGAACGCACATACATCTCAAAAAGGTAGTTTTTACCTTCTTCGAGTTTCTCGTTTAACCGAATTTGTAAAAATTCTCGGTATTTAGAATGAACGCGAATTCCAACCATTCCTTTGCCTGTTCTAGGCATTGGTATTTTCCAATCTTCTGTTCCAGATGGTTTTAAGGTTCTATTATTGGCGTAAAAATCTACCGTGTTGGTAAACCTCCAAGGACGAGAAGTAGGTCTTTTGCCCCGCTTATCTTCAAAACTTCCGTTCGAAACTAAGTTTTGCGCCAATGTAATTACAGAAAACAGCATGCATGCCGCTAACAACAAGTGTTTCATACTGCGAATTTGCAGATTCTATACGCTAGTTATTGGTGTCAAGAAAGAGTTTATCAACAGATGTATCTGTATCGATTAAACTACGATAGCGTAATTTACTTTCTTCAATAAACGAAAGCGCCAAAATATATTGTGCTACGGCATAAGTGCTCATAATTAAGGCTTTTCCGTAAGGAATTTCGGTAGAAAAAGCATTAATCGCAAGAATGGCATCCGAAGCCATAAAAATAATCGACCCTATTACACCGCAATAATAACTTCTAGGAGTGCAATACTCTTTTCGTATAATGGCCAATGAACTCATTAATAAGATAATAGAAATATAAAAAGCTACGGCAAATCTTAAAATGGGGCCTATACCCGGGTAAATCAAAGCGTAAACAACACTGCCAATTACGAATAAAAGAATTTGTACCCACCAATACTCTTTAAGGTTAGTAAGAAAACGTTTAAAAGTATACTTCTCTGGTATAAAGGCCCTAATGTAGAAAACATGACATAGGGTAAACATGAGAATACCGAGAATAAAAAAGTTTTCTAAGTCAGATTTAATAAGCAATACATCTCCGTAAAAGGCGAGAGAAAAACCAGCGATGATCCAACGATCAAATTTACTGGCTACGAGCGTATGAATGCAGTAATAAAGAATAAGAGAAATCATTACGGCCGGTTTAAAAAACCAGCGTAAGCTTTCGAAACCTGCTAAACTTGCTGAAATATCACAAATGGTTATTGTTATAAAAAACAGTAAGAAGAAAAGTCTACTTTGCTGACTCATGGTGTGTAGTAATTGCTGTGGTAAGTAGTGTAGCTTTAGCATTGCTGATTACCCAAATAACTGATAAACAGGCAAGCATAACAATAATAGTGTTTAGAGTAGGTGAAAACGAATAAATAGAAAGAAGTAATGAACTAATCAATGTTAATCGAGCAATTTCAAGCCAAAATATCCATTTTTTTTGTTCGAAAATTCGGCCGATAGTTAATAAGCTAAGGGTAATCAAACAAGCCATTAAAAGAGCGTCTCTAGTTTCAAATTGGTTGAAATTGAACAAGAAAAACGCGGTAGAACCAATAATAATTGCATACTGAAAAAGCAAGTAGAAATTCCATTTATTAGGAAGACGTAAATCAAATTTGTGGTAGTTTTCTTCTATTTCGGGCGGAGCCATTCTACCTCCCATTTCTGCTGGCAACCAACCCGGAGGCATAATCAAGAGCTTTACTTTATTCGAAAAGCCATTTACTTGTTTCATTTGGTTCCAAAGTGCTTTCCAAGGTTTTGCGTGAGCCGTAATTGGGTCGAAGGTTGCGGTGGGGGTGGTTACTCCGTAAGTGGGGCGTTCTTCCTCGGGTTGAAAGGTTCCAAAAAGTCGGTCGAAAATGATGAAAGTTCCACCGTGGTTTCTATCGATGTATTTTGGGTTCCTACCGTGATGAACGCGGTGATGACTAGGTGTATTAAATATGTACTCGAACCAGCGAGGCAATTTTTCGATGGTTTCTGTATGGATCCAAAACTGATAGAGTGTAGTAAAAGCACCAATGTATAAAAACCACTCGGTTTCGAAGCCAGCCAAAGCTAACGGAAGCATAAACACCACATTAAACACTTTTTGAAAGGCGCCTTGACGTAAAGCTACGCTAAAGTTGTAATCTTCGCTTTGGTGGTGTACTACATGACCCAACCAGAGTATATTCACTTCATGATCGAGACGATGGGCCCAATAATAAAAGAAGTCGACAGCAATAAATAAGAAAATAGCCCAATACCACGTTTCAGGAATCGAGAATACCGCGAAATTTACATATACATAATGGTAAATGGCAATGGTTCCTACCTTGGCAAAAACACCTGTGATTTGCTCAAACATGCCGCAACTGATGTTGGTAAGCGAATCGTTTAAACGATAAATTCCTTTCTTTTTGAATAAATCGTAAACCACTTCAATTCCGATAAGCAAAAAATAAATCGGAATAGAAAGTATAATCGGATTAATGTTCATAGAGCTAAATTAGAATATGGGCTTATCTTCAAAACCTGCGGTAATATTACGACTTACGAAGAATAAAGATACAGAAAAACCAGTTTATTAATTACTTTGGGCAACCATTCGAATCTATATTGCATCATAAAGCTAAGTCATCACAAAATATGACAGATGAGCAAATTATTGAAGGCTGTATCAACGGCAAACCTGATTTCCAGAGAGCTTTGTACGACAAGTACAACCGAAAGCTTATGGGGATATGTATGCGTTATGCCAAAGACCAGCACGAAGCTCACGACTTATTGCAAGATGGCTTTATAAAGATCTTTAACAAATTGGGGTCGTACAACGGCAAAGGCGCATTAGGAGCGTGGTTGTGCAGGTTGATGGTAAATAACTGTCTAGATCATATCAGAAAAACCAAAAATCAGCGAAATCATGTAGAAGTAGACCTAGCCGATACGTACGAGAATGCAACTTCTGAAATTCTTTCAAACTTATCGGTTCAAGATATTTTGAAATACATTCAGCAACTGCCCACCGGCTACAAAACGGTGTTTAACATGTTTGCCATAGAAGGGTATTCTCACAGAGAAATTGCTGAAGAATTAGGGGTAACCGAAAACACCAGCAAATCTCAATTTCGCAAAGCTCGACTCCAATTAATAGAGATTATAGAACACAATAATAAGGTACTCAGAAGTGAGTGAAGAAGACAAAATAAAAGAGATTCTTCAAAGTAAATTCGAAAACTTTGAAGCAGATGTTCACCCAGATTTGTGGTCGAATATTGAATCGCAATTGCCCAGCGGCCCGGCTTCAACGCCACCCACGGGGCAGTCGGTTTCTACCCTGAAAACAATTACCCAATTAGCCGTGGTTAAATGGGGCGCCCTTGTGGGGGGTGCAGCACTTATTGCAGCAGGCGTTTATGTATCGGTAGGAACCCAATCTAACTCCTCGTTAACGGTAACACCAAAAATTGAGCAACCCATCTCTGAAGAGAATTCTTCTGAAAAAACGAATCAAAAAAATCAAGGCACAGAAGAAGAAAGTCGAGTTGCTTTAACCGAAAACGGAGCAGAAAGTATTGAAAAAGATCAAAATACATCGTTTTCTAAAAAATCGACTCAACAACAAGCAGAAAAACCTACACTTGCTGCAACCGCTACTTCTGAAAATCCTGCACAAGAAAGTGAGTTAGCCTTAAACGAAACAACATTAACTGTTAAGGAGAGCCATTCTCAATCGGCAGGCGAAAAACAAAATACAAATCAAGAAGCGGTTCCTACCAATAAAGTCAACTTTCAGGTGGGAGACGAGGTTTGGAACGATGTGGCGCAAAGCAGCATAATTTCGTCACCAGTGAGCGGCACAGCACCTCTCAATGTTGATTTTTCGAGTTTTGTAGAATATCAAAAAATTCGTTGGGATTTTGGCGATGGCTCACCAGCCACTGAGTCGTTAAATGCACAGCATACGTATTCAGAAGAAGGCGTCTATTACATCACCATGATTGGCCAAAAGGCAGACGGATCGGTAACTTTAGAAAAAGCATTAATTGAAGTGAGACCATCGCAAGAAGTGGCTCAAAATCAAAATGCTGAGGTGAAAGAGGCCAGTGAGTTGTTTGTTCCGAATGTGTTTACGCCCAATCTAGACGGCCAAAACGATGCGTTTGTGGTTCGTTCAAAAGGGATAAAATCTTTCTCAATGACGATTTTCAATAGAGGAGGCCAAGTGGTTTTCGAATCGAACCAAATCGATCAAGGCTGGAATGGCAACGAAGAAACCGGAGATATTTGTCCTGAAGGATTGTATTTCTACCAAATTACCGCAGTAGGAACCGATGATAAAATCTATGCTCCGAAAGGTTTTGTGAAACTGATTCGATAAAAAATTAAGAAAGCATCGTTTTTATAGATTTGAATGAAAACGATGCTTTTCTTTCGTTATCGCTCGATAAACGTGCTCAGTTTATCGAATTTACGTTGAGAATACCTTCCCGATTCAATTTCTTGAATTTTTCCGTTTTCGTCTATCACAAAAAAATAAACCTCTTTTTTAGAGGGATTCTGAAGTGGCTCTTTAAAAAGAGAAAAGTCACCTTCGTACAATAAAACGTGTTTCAGATACTCTTTGTCAGATGCTTTTTTGAGCTCTTTTTCTACTTTGTTGGCAGCCGCTTTTCTAGCTCCTGTGAAAGCAACAATTAGTTTCATGTTACAGTCATAAACTAACTGACCCATCCCATTTTTATCAAGCACTTGCTGATAAATAGGCTCTAACCAACTGTTGAGATCGTCTTGTGCCTTATTAGAAAAAATTAATGCCACTAAGGTAGGCTTGTTGTTAACCTCTTCTGGAAATTGAACCGTTTGATCTGTTAAAGAAGTAGTTTCTATCGAAGGAAATTTCTGCTGAGAAAAACCCATTGAATAGGTAAAAATGGCCATGAGTAAAGTGGCCATAGAAAAAAGAAAAGGCTGCTTAATCATTATTTCTGTTTTTGTTGTTCTTTTCTTGGTTTTGTTCCGCTTCTTCACGAGCTTTTTCTTGTTCTTCTCGGTAGATAACAGCTTGCTTTACATCTACCTTTCGGTTGTAATTCCAAGCGGTAACAAACGCATCGGTGATGCCAGCAGATTCTCGAATAACTTCAACGTACAATTCGGCAGCATCATAATTATCAAAAGAGCCAACGGTAATAATCGATTGTCCATTAAACTCTACTTGTTGAATGCTATCGAGTTTTAGGTAAAGTTCCATCATGTCAGCAGGAATGGTATCTCCATCGAAGGCACCTACTTGAACTCGAAAGTCTACCTCACCTACTAATTGTTTGTGCACATTTTCGTGGTCGATGGTCACTACTTCTTCGCTGTAACGTTGCTTGTCTTTTACATTAACGATAAAAGCATCATCGTAACCAGCATCTTGAATCACCTTTAGTAAACGCTCAGCCTGTTCTTTAAATAAGAAACGACCAATGCTGTATCGAAACACTCCGTTTTCGTCTACATAAACCTCAATGTTTTTTAAATCGCGAAACTCGTAAGTGAAAACCGGTGAAAGCACTGCGGCTACTTGTACGCTATAAATGGCTGATTTATCGGTGTATTGTAAAGGTTTGGTTCCTACCAAAACGGGTTTTTTCTTGGCTGGAGTATTTTCTACCACTAAAGAATCGGTAGGTTCTTCTACTTCTTTTTCTTGCGCTTCACATTCTAAGTGCCAACGCTGACCTTTCACGAGATACCATTCGTTTTCGTAAGAGTAAATTTTATAAAAAGTGTTCAGCGTCTCTAAGGTAAGGTCGCACATTCCCGATTTGCTATAAGCCATGAGTAAATAGTAGAAAACATACTCAGATACACGTCTTTCTTCGTAATTAGCTTTTATGTAATCTGCTGTATAACTTTTACTCGCCTTTTCAAGCAGGTAAATAGCATAATCGAGCTGCTCATCTGATCTCACCAAAGATTGCCCGTATAAATACGCCAAATTCATATTGGTAGAGTCGTTTTGGTAGAGTTGGTGTAATTTATCTTTTGCTTGTTCTACCCGATTATCAGCTAAATCTACAATAGCCTCGTTAAACATTTTAATGTTTTTCTGAGCCATTAGAAAAGGGCTACTCAACGCAAAAAGTAAGAAGATGAAAAAGCGCATACACGAAAGATTTATGGCAACAAGATACTTTGAAGCAATTTGAAATAAAAGATGTGTTTTTCACATTTTAACAAAAACTATAGCGAATTACCTGTAATGTTCTTGATCTGAGAGCAACATTCTACTGCGGGTAAATTCTCCAGAACCAAAAGCCACCAGTTTGCCTTTATCGTTATACACCTTTGCTTCTGCAAAACAGTGAGAAGAGGTAGCCAGAACAAGTTCGCCTTTTGCAATGAGAAGACCGCTGGTAGCTGGTCTGCAAAATTTTATATCGAACGAAGTTGTGAGCACAAAAAACTCTTTCTCGATCGATTGCACGGCAAAAAATGCGGCATCATCTAACAGCTTAAACAATATTGAGCCATGCACTGCATCAGCGCCATGAAAAAGATGATTTTCTACCTTTAACTGCAATTCTGCCATTGTATAGTCTACAGAAATAGAAGCAGCGCACCAAGCATGTGAAGGAGCCGATGCGTACAGTTGTTGAAGTTTTTGATAGTGATCACTCATAAATTGTATTTTTCAATAAAGTTAGAATAGATGTTGAGTTATTGGGAAAAAGAACATTTTAGAAAATTTGATACGGTAATTGTAGGAGCCGGACTCACCGGACTTCACACTGCTTATCAACTCAAAAGTAAAGATCCTGAAAGAAGAATACTGGTGCTTGAAAAAGCAAGTATTCCTACTGGAGCAAGCACAAAAAATGCAGGATTTGCCTGCTTTGGAAGTGTTACTGAAATTCTAGATGATCTGCAATCTATGCCAGAAGCAGAGGTGGTCAATTTAGTTCAACAACGTTGGCAAGGCTTGCAACTTTTAAAAGAAATTATTTCTCCTGAAAGCATGCAATTTACGTCTTGGGGAGGTTTCGAGTTGTTAAGCAAAGAACAAGAAGAGGCTGTACATAAAATGGAGAGTGTAAATCAGCTTTTGGCGCCTATTTTTGGAAAAGATGTGTTTTGCGAACGCAATGATTTAATCGAAAAATTTGGTTTTAATCAAAAAGCCGTTCAACAATTAATCTACAATCCGTTCGAAGGGCAACTGAACCCGTACCGTTTGGTGAGTGCGTTAACTCAAAAGTGCAGAAACTTAGGCGTTGAAATTATTACTGGAGAAGAAGTAGTAGAGGTGGTAGGAACCCGACCTTACTCCGTTCGGTGTAAAAGCGGATTTTCAATAGAAACTTCACAAGTAATAATTTGTACAAACGCTTTTGCTTCAGAATTGGCAGAGTGTACAGCTCAATTGCAGCCGGGAAGAGGGCAGGTGTTGGTTACAGAACCCATTGAAAACCTAAAAGTGAAAGGAGTATTTCATTGGGAAGAAGGATATTACTATTTCAGAAATTACAGAAATAGAATTGTCTTTGGTGGTGGACGCCAGCTCGATTTTCAACAAGAAAACACTAAGGTTATAGAGGTTACAGAAACCATTCAAAACGATTTAGAACAAAGGTTGCAAAACGTTATTTTACCGAACACTCAAGTGAAAATTGAGCATCGATGGGCGGGAATCATGGCATTTGGTGCTACTAAGAAAACTCAAATTGAAATTGATCAGCAGCAAAGAATTTTAGGAGTAGGTTTAAATGGAATGGGAGTTGCCTTAAGCGCAAAAGTTGGAGAAGAAATTGCAATTTTGGCGCTGAATCAAAATTAGATTTCAGCATGAACTTATACTTCCGGTTAATTGCACTCATTTTTCGTTCGTTTTTTATGGTAAAAGCCACTGAAGTAAAACGGTGGGAACGCAAATTTAGAGTGATGCCGTGGGATTGCGATATCAATTTGCACATGACCAATTCTAGGTACATTGCCCTGCAAGATTTAGCCAGAACTTATGCCATTGCCGAACTAGGAATCTTGGGGAAAATGGTGAAAGAAAAGTGCTTGCCCATTTTAGGAGCACAAGAAATCACCTATATAAAAGCGTTAATGCCTTTTCAGAAATTTACGCTTTCAACTCAATTGCTGTATTGGGACGAGAAATACTATTACATGGCCCATCGGTTCGAGTCGAAAGGTAAACTCTACGCTACATCTATGATTCGTGGAGTTTTTGTTCAGAATGGCAAAGTGGTTCCTACCGAAAAAGTACTAGAAATGGCCAATATGCAAGTAGAAAGCCCAATTATTTCGCCAGAGATTGAAGCCTGGAAAAATTTGCTTGAAGAAAAAAAGCAAGGGAATTTGGCCTAAATCTGCCGAATGTTAACAACTGATGTATTGGATATTTATATTTGCAGCCTATGATCAATAGGGAAATTCTCAATAGTCAACATTTGCAGCTGATAATTAATCGCCTGTGTTTCCAGTTGATTGAAGATCATAACGATTTTTCTGAAACCGTTTTGGTGGGTTTGCAACCTCGTGGGGTATTGTTAGCCGAAAAACTCGTAAAAAAATTACGAGAAATTACAGGTTCAGAACAAGTTAAATTCGGTAAGCTCGATATTACTTTCTATAGAGACGATTTTCGTAGAAGAGAAACCATCGCTAAAGCTTCTGAAACAGATATCAACTTTTTAATAGAAGACAAAAACGTTATCTTAATTGATGATGTGTTGTATACGGGTAGAACAATACGTTCTGGTTTAGAGGCTCTTATGGATTTTGGAAGGCCCAAAAAAGTAGAGTTGTTGGTGCTAATCGATAGAAGATTTAGTCGCCATTTACCGATACAACCAGACTACATTGGTAGAACGGTAGATGCGGTTGCCTCTGAACGTGTAGATGTAGATTGGACGGAAAATTCTGAAAAAGTAGTATTAAAATCGTTAGAAAATTGAGTGCTGAATTATCTGTAAATCACCTTTTAGGAATAAAAAACCTCACACGAGAAGATATCGAACTGATTTTCTCAACGGCAGATAATTTCAAAGATGTTATAAACCGCCCGATAAAAAAGGTTCCTTCGTTACGTGATATTACCATTGCTAACCTGTTTTTTGAGAACTCTACTCGCACAAAGTTGAGTTTTGAGTTAGCCGAAAAACGTTTATCTGCAGATGTTATTAACTTCTCAGCATCAGGTAGTTCGGTGAGTAAAGGCGAAACGTTGATCGATACGGTGAACAATATTCTCGCCATGAAGGTAGACTTGGTGGTGATGAGGCATCCTAATCCTGGAGCGGCCGTTTTTCTATCGAAAAATGTGAAAAGCCGAATTGTAAATGCTGGAGATGGAGCGCATGAACACCCCACTCAAGCATTGTTAGATTCTTTTTCTATTCGTGAAAAACTGGGAGAAGTTGAAGGCAAAAAAGTAGTGATAGTGGGTGATATTCTTCATTCACGTGTAGCTTTATCGAATATTTATGCTCTTCAAAAATTAGGAGCTACGGTTAAAGTATGTGGTCCTACAACATTGATTCCGAAGTATATAACTTCATTAGGAGTTGAGGTTGAAACCAATTTGCGAAAAGCCCTCGAATGGTGCGATGTTGCCAACATGTTACGCATTCAACTAGAAAGACAAGACATTAAGTATTTTCCAAGTTTACGCGAATATACTATGCAGTACGGTCTTGATTTAGAGTTGCTTAACTCGTTGAGCGAGGAGAAAGTAATTATGCACCCAGGGCCAATCAATAGAGGAGTTGAAATTACTTCAGATGTGGCAGATTCTGACCATTCTATTATTCTAGATCAGGTAGAAAACGGAGTGGCTATTCGAATGGCTGTTTTGTATTTATTGGCTTCAAAAATTAAACGCGGTTAAGATGAATTTTGAAATTCGAAAAGAAGAGAAACACATCGAAATCGAGTTTTCTCATGTTTCACGAGAAATTATTGCGGAAGCACGCAAAAAAGTAGAACAAGGTCAAAATTGTTTATTGATTTTGCCATCTAACACGGCATTTTCTCCAGAAATGGTGCAAGAAATATCGGCTTGGTCTGCTTCTGTAGGAACCGATAAGTCGTTTAAAATATGTGGAATAAATGAGGAAGAATACCTAAAATATTTCGAAAAAGTTGTAGATTGGGTTCCTTCAATGACCGAAGCCCGTGATTTAATTTACATGGAAGAAGTTGAACGCGAGCTTTTGGGTGATTTATAATAAAATGTCTATGGTTAAATTTTTACTTACTACTCTTTTTATTTCTCTTATTTCTGTGGCTTCTTTTGGGCAATGTCAGCCAGATCCGCAGTACACACAAGATGGAATATATCCAGACCCGAGCACGTTAAATACGGCTATTTTGGTGAATGAACCTTTTGAGCAGATATTAACCATCAATGCTCCGGCAGAAACTACCATTGTGGCTACATTAAATATTGATTCGGTTATTATCGAAAATATTTTGAATCTACCTCCAGGTATTGGAGTTACTTGTAATCCTAACGACTGCAAGTGGCTAGGAGGGCAATCAGGTTGTGTTAATATTAGTGGAACACCTATTCAAACGGGCGTTTTCGATGTAGACATTGAAACTTTAATTTACGTTCAAGGACTAGCGCAAGGTTTTCCGGTTACTGAATCTTTTACCGTAGAGGTAAAAAATTCGTTAAGTATTCAAGAACAAACCTTGTTGAATGAAACGCGCATTTTTCCTAACCCGGTAAGTAACGAAACCAAAATCTTATTCGAAAGCGCTTCTGCCGGTCAAGTTCAAATTGAAGTAGTAGACTTAATAGGAAACGTAGTTTTACAGCAAAATAATACCACAACCACTGGTACTAACTCACTCACACTTGCAGTAAGTAATTTGGCCGAAGGCCAGTATTTTGTTCGTATTCAGAAACAAAATGCTATGGTAGTAAAGAAAATGTTGGTGGTGCGCTAAATGGCGATTAATGTAAAAATTCTAGGTTCGAACTCGGCTATACCTACCGCTTGGAGGTTTCCAACGGCACAAATAGTTGAGGTGAACCAATCTTATTATATGGTAGATTGCGGAGAAGGAGCTCAAATGCAGCTCCGCAAATACCGCGTAAAAATTCAGCGAATTAAGGCGATTTTTATATCGCACATGCATGGAGACCATTACTTTGGTTTAATCGGTTTACTCAATACCATGCACCTTTTAGGAAGAGAAACGCCTCTTAAAGTGTTCTGTCCAGAACCGCTTGAGCCCATTATTAAACTGATGTTGAAAGAAGCCGATACACGATTGCGTTATCCGCTTGAGTTTATTCCACATGGCGATAAAACAGGGTTAATTTACGAAGATAAAGAGGTGAGTGTCTCTACATTTCCGTTAAATCACCGAATAAAATGCAACGGATTTCGGTTTGATGAGAAAGAAAAGCTCAGAAAAATAAAAAAGTCAGCCATTGCCATGTACGAGATTCCGGTAGAGCAAATGGTGCGTCTGAAAAAGGGAGAACCGCTTTATTTATCGGATGGAACCGTCATCGACAACGAGAAAGTAACCGAATCGCCCATTAAAAGTGAAAGCTATGCTTTTTGTAGTGATACAAAATACGATGAGCGGGTTTTACAGTTCATTCAAAATGTTGATTTGCTGTATCATGAAGCCACCTTTACAGAAGAAATGAAAGAGCGTGCTAAAGCTACTTTTCACAGCACAGCTCAAGAAGCAGCAACAATGGCTGTAAAATCGAAAGCTAAGAAATTGGTGATTGGCCATTTTTCGGCTCGTTATCTAGAGCTAGGCCAGCACTTGATAGAATCAAGAGCTGTATTTGAAAATTCACATCTTGCCATCGAAGGCGAAACTTTTAGTGCGTCTTAAGCGTTGTTCAATTAATTCTTGAAAACTCACTGCATAATTGCTCCGTTTCGAAACGTGTACGTTATATTTGTCTAATTCGGAATTGGTCTAAATAAATGGATAAACTAAAAGTCTTACTAGCAGATAGTAATCTTCTTATTCGAGAAGGATTAAAAGCGATATTCACCTCCAGTTCAGATATCGAAGTCGTGGCAGAAGCGGGTAATAGTAAAGAGATGCTTACTCGTTTGCTAGAGTTTACTCCAGATGTAATTCTTATTGATTATCAGGCCAGTTTGTTCGCTGAAAAAGATGTGAATACTCTAAAATCGATTTATCCCCAAACCAGAATTATAGGCATAACAGAAGGAGCCGAACGCAATTCTATTACGCGAGTAATGAATGCTGGCATTGAAGGTCATTTAACCAAAGATTGCGGGAAAGATGAAATTCTAGACGCTGTGAGAGAAACTTCACAAGGCAATCAGTTTTATTGCGGTAAAATTTTAGACCAATTATCAGAAAGTGAAGATGGCTCTTTCTCTTGCGAACCCATTATTTTATCACCGAGAGAAATTGAGATTATTCAGCAAATTGCAAGTGGTTTAACCAATAAAGAAATTGCAGACGAGCTGTGTTTAAGTCAACATACAGTAATGACTCACCGTAAAAAAATAATGGCAAAATTGGGTATAAACAATACGGCTGGTTTGGTTATTTACGCAGTAAAAAACCAGTTGATTAGTCCAAATAAATACCTTTTTAATTCGTAACCGAAAATAAAGTGATAAAGGTCATTTTGTTTTTCTAATAAGCGAAATAAATTCGCGTCACAATATTTTAAAAGTAGCATGAGCAAAATAGGATTGTTTTACGGATCAGATACGGGCTGTACAGAAGCTGTGGCAGAAATGATAAAAGATCAGATTGGGGAAGATGTAGTAGAGCTCTATGATGTATATGATGTAGAAAAATCAGACTTTGATAATTACGATAAAATAATTATTGGCTTGTCAACTTGGCACGATGGTCAGTTGGTAAGTGCTTGGGACGATTTTTACGAAGATTTTCAAGAAATTGATTTAACCGGAAAAACAATTGCCATCTATGGCTTAGGAGACCAATACGGTTACAGTACTTATTTTATCGATGGAGTAGGTATTTTGGGTAAAGTAGCTCAAGAAAATGGTGCTAAGCTTATCGGTTTGTGGCCAACTGAAGGTTACGAACACGATGAATCTAAAGCAGATATGGGCGATGGTAATTTTATGGGATTGGCGATCGATGAAGATAACCAAGATGAATTAACCGAAGAGCGCGTTACCAAATGGGTAAATCAGATAAAGAAAGAATTTCCGATTGATTAAGGTTTAATACTTTTTAAAGCAGAAATAAAAAAGAGACTCATTTGAGTCTCTTTTTTGTTTAGTAATTAGAAGCGTCTTCATCTAGAAACATAAGTGCTTCTGTGAGTTCGCCAATGGTTTTCTGGTCGCTTTGTTTTTTGGCTACTTCTTTGCCATCTCTGTAGGTTTGAATCGCTTTTTGGGTTTGGTCTAGCTCTTCGTAAAGCTTGCCCAATTGGTAATAAACACCTAAATAATCGGGATCGTTCTTAGTAATAAACTCCATCAAGTGTAAAGCTTTTTCTAAGTTTCCATTCTTTTTATGCTCTAAAGCAGCCGCATAATTCAAAAATGAATCTTTCGGGCTTTTTTGAAGCATATTTTCAATGAGTTCTAATCTGTTTTCGCTCATAACAATTCAGTGACGAGAGTGTTTTAGTATTAACCAAAAGTAGCCAATTTCAATCGGTTACCGATACACTTCTTATTCACACTTCTCTTGATTATACCTTAAAATGGGTATTGGCGCGCAATGGCTGAGGTTCTACATTTGCCTTGTTGTTAATTAAGACTAATTCTAAATAAAAACACATAGGCTAGTATCTTTTTACGTGAATTAGAATTGTGTTCCTACTAAAATTTGACTTGAAAAACAGTTGAATTGGGTGTTAGAAGAGAGTGGTATTAACGCACATACAAAGTTTTTGGTTGTTGATATCAAGCAAATTGTTGTTGACTAAAAAAAGAGGCCTAGGCCTCTTTTTTTATTTTTCTTTTGGTAAAATCTCGTATTCAAAGGTTACGCGGTCGTCATGACCAAGCGGGAAAGCATGGTGCTTTCTAGGACTTCTAATGGTGAGGTGAATATTAGTAGCTCCACCAATCAGTGATTTATCTACCTCGAGAAAAAGCACATTACTGCTTTGCCATTTATGAGGTCGCACCCGGTATTCTAAATCCATATCTTCAGGATCTTTGGCTGTTATCACAAATTCGAGCACATCGCCAACGCGCAAGCTTACTCCGGTTTTTACTTTTTTAGGTTTACCTACTGTCCATAGATTACCGAGGTTATCTCGAATACTCTCCATTTTCGGAAAACCCTTTTTACCGTGCTCTTTCCAGCTTCTGTACAATACCATGCGGTTTCTTAGCACACCTGTAATACCCAGAATTAAATGTTTCTGATGGGTAAGTAATTGTCGATTGTGCTTATCGGGGTCGTGGTACCTTTCTAAAATAGTGAGGTAGGTTCTGAGGGTTTCAATATCACCAAAAGCCAATTCAAAATCGCCCTCCCAATTCTTATCAATTATGTTTTTAAGATCGAGAAAATCGGTATAATTAACCAACTGATTTTCTTCTGAAATAGAATTTTGTCGTTCTTCGAATCGCTCTCTTCGTTCAAAAAGCTCTGCAATTCTTTTCTCTGTTAAGCCGCTCGATAATATCCAATCTTCGCCCAATTGTTGGCGCATAATCATTGCAATAAAATCTCGCAAGCCTACTTCAGTATCTAGTAGTATTTGACGAACGTCCATGTAATTTCAGATGTTTAATTTCGTTAAAAGTAACACATCAACCATAATTCACTTTTACAAATCGTGTAAATAATTCTTAACAATGAATAAATCGGTGACTCAAAAGCTTTTACTGTTTTTCTTTTTGTTGATGGCGGTTCCTACCGTGAGTGAAGCTCAGTGTTTAGAAGGCGATTGTGAAAACGGAAAAGGTGTTTACCAATGTGATTGTGGGTATATTTTTGAAGGAACCTTTGCCAACGGACAAAAACAGTACGGCAAACTTATAAAAGAAGAAGTTACGTATATAGGTCCGTTTAAAGATGATATGGCCCATGGAAAAGGCAAGATGATTCGCAAAAACGGAAGCATTTATGAAGGCGATTTTGCATTTAGCAGTGCCCACGGTTGGGGCTCTTTTTACTTGGTGAATGGTTTGCGTTTTACGGGCGAAATTAACGCTGGAAAGTACGATGGCTGGGGATTATTGCAAGATAGTAACCATGCGGTTTTAGCAACGAGTGTTGGCCAATTTAGCGATGGTGAGCAATGGGGTTTTACCATTGTGCACGATTCTGTGAATGGTTTTGTTATTGGAAATCAGTTGGGTGTAAAAGGTGGGTTATATGGTGAAATTAAATGGGAAGGAACCATTTTGATGATTTCTCCAAATTTCGATTCAATATCAGTAAAAAGCTTTAAAAGAGGAAAGGAAAAGGCGATTCTACATCAAAAGTCAGAATTGTTGGCTCATCACTTTTCTAACTTAGAAAGTGATCAACTAAAGATTCAAATAGAAGAAACCAATAGTGCCAAAGAAATCATTATCGAAATAGGAGCTGAAAATCAAAAAAAGGAAATTCGATATAGTATTGTAAATCAAACTCTTGACGTAGTTGAAAGTTCAATTATTTATCGTTGGAATCTCAACTCTCATTCTTTTGAGAAAAAGAGCAACTAGAAATAGCGAGAAAGATCAATTTAAGAAGAATCGATTTTCAAGCATCGATTCTTGATTGTGCAAAACGCGAATAAAGCGCAGGTGATTCAATAAAACGGCCTGTTGCTTATCGTGATTATTGGTTTTAATCACCTTAAACTTTTCTTCTTGAGATAAGTTGAGGGTGTTGGCCATTTCGAAAACACTCAAATGACCGACACACGGAATGGTCTCTTTTTCGCTTAAATCGCCTTGAGTATATTCTTTAAAAAGCTCAATTAACTCGGGCTTTTTGGGAAGTTCAAAGTTTCTTTTTACTTCCTTGATAGAACCACCCGGATACAATTTTTCTTCGAACATTGGGTGAAATTCGTCTACCTTAAAAACGCTCACACCTTCTATGCGAATATCCATTTTGCCATCGCGGTAAAAGCGGTCAATATCTACCAACTTTACGCGCGTACCGTATAAATGCGTTTTGTTTTTGTAGTAAAACGGAATTCCAAAATCTGCATTGGTAGCAAAGCAATCGTTGATGAGTTGCTTGTAACGAGGCTCAAAAATGTGCAGCATGGTTTGTTCTCCAGGCATCACAACAATGCCGAGAGGTAACATTCCAATATAATTTTTGAGTTGCGTTTTCATAGTTTGTTTTACTATTAGACTATACGGAAAACCACAACTTTAGGTTGGGTATAATTGGGTAGCGTTACGCGGTTTTTGGCTTTTTATTCATACAAAAAGTATAGAAAACGGTTCCTACAGAGTAACAAATAAGGTCGTAAAAATCGCGAATATACGCGGCAGATTGGGAAGGGAGGTAGAATTCGAAAACGGCAGAAACCAAGAGTAAGGTAAAGCCGATTTGAATTTTCGATAGGGTAATAGATTTTGCTTGAAACGGCAACAACCGCATAAGAAAGAGAGAAATTCCTAATAAAATAGGCAAGGCGAGTAAGTCTTCGAAATAACTCGGTAGGAACCCGCTATCTATCCCTAAGGTGCCCTCAATAATTTTGTAAATCACAAATAAAAAGAGCAATTCAGCTAAGAAAGGAATCGAAATGGTTCGGTATTTAGCTAACCAACGGTCCATGTAGTTACCCAAACCAAAATAGAAACAATAAGGTAAAAGATAATTTGACCCAATCGACCAATGTGTTTGGCCATAACCACATACCAAGCATCGTCTGGGTGTATTTTGATAAGTTCAGGTTTTAAATCACCCTTCTTTTTACGTTCAGAACGTTCTCTTTTTTCTTCGTGGCGTAACTCACCACCGCAATGTTGGCAATGTTTAAGGTTACCGGGAGTCCATTCGTTACAATGGTCGCATTTAATTTCGTGCATAATCTCTTTGAACAGCGTGTATTAATGAGTGAGAAACAAATTTACACTGTCAATGTTAGGCAACCGCATCAAAAATCATCAACTTTGCACAAAGCATTGAATTTTTATGGACGTAGTTAATCTGAAAGGATTCCCAGTTAGGCTAAAAGAAGACTTACCGGCTGAAGGAATACAAGCCGAAGATTTTTACTTTGTGAAAGGTAATTTGAACGAAGACAGCTTATTTGACCATCAGGAAAAGGTAAAGTTGTTAATATCGGTTCCTTCTATGGATACGGGTATTGGTGTGCTGATTGCCAAGAAAATGAACGAATATCTGAAGAAGCGCGAAGGTGTTTTTGCTTTGCTTATTTCTAAAGATTTACCGTTTGCTATTAAGCGAGTTTTCGACAACGAGAAAATTACCAACTTAGAAATTGGTTCTGATTTCCGTTACGGTGATTTTGGCGAAGATTACGGGGTAGAAATGTTAGAAGGCGCATTAAGAGGTTTATTGGCGAATGCGATTGTAGTAATCGATAAAGACAATAAAATTGTTTATTCAGAATTGGTTTCTGAAATCTTCTCAGAGCCTGATTATGAGAGCATTTTCGAAGAAGTAGATTTACTTTTAAAGTAAAATATTTCACTCATTTTTAGAACGTAAATAGATTACGGTCTGCGATAATACGTTTGTGTCATCATCAAAATTGAAAGACATGAACAACAGAAAAGAAGTAGCAGATTTTATTCAATCGTTTAGCAGACCAGAAGGGTTTAGCACCGCTTCTTGGTTCAACATAAAAAAATGGGCAATGGCCGTTTGGGAGGCTAAATTAGCCTCTCAAACTTGGCAATATACACTCAATATCTCTTGCAAAGAGTTCTATGCTATGCTTTGCGATTCTAACGGAGATTGTATTGTTTCAGATGCCCGTTTACTTCAATTCGAAAACAATTCGTACACCCAAAAGTGGTTTTTACAACTACTCGATCAGGCTACCGCATTTGCTCGTGAAGAAGCCTACGAAGAAGCACTAAAAACGGTTGATTTAGCATTAGAAATTCAACCAAAATCAGGAGAAGCATGGAATAACAAGGCTGTTGTTTTACGAGAATTAAAGCAATACAAAGCTGCTTTCGCTACTTTTTCGAGAGCATTGGTTTACAAGAAAGACTGCGCCAAAATTTGGGTAAACCGGGCAGAATTATTTATTCGTGTTGGTTGGTTTAAAAAAGCCTTAGAAGATGCACATACAGCCATTCGATTAGAAGGAACCAACAAACACATAGAACGCCTAATTTCTCGAGCATTGTGGAGCGATGGCTCTCACCAAAAAGCGATTAACAACTGGAAAATTGCCTTACATTATTACCAAGCCACTGAGCAAGATTGGTCTTTGTTAGCCACTTGGCAAGAGCAAACGGGATTCATTAAAGAAGCATTAATGACCTACAGAAAAGCGCTCAGTGTAAATCCGTTTCATGCAGAAGCCCTTTTCGGAAAAGGTAAACTAGAATTGGTACTTAAAGCCAATGCGGTAAGTGCTAAAGAATCGTTAGAAATGGCTCATTTATTAGGTCATCAGCAAGCTAAAAACACTTTAACGGCCTTTTAATTAAGGAAACAAAACGGCAAATTCTCCTCTGGCAATAAAACCATCAAGAAGGTATTTTACGGTAATGTATTGCTTCTCTGAAGTAGAACAATTTTCGGCCGAATAGTCAATTTGTACTTGATCGGTAAAATCTTGTACCGCATTGATTTTAATGGGACAGGTAAACCTAATTTCTGGTTTTTCTTTGGTAAAAATGGGTTGGCCGTATAACGAGAGCTGGTATCGGATAATTCCCGGTGCATTTTTTAACACCACAATTTCTATATCGCTCGCCATCTCTTCTAATAGACGATACCGCGCTAGCGCCTCTTTACTGCGCTGATTGGGCAATTTTTTACTCAAATAACGCAGTTGGTCTAAATCGGCATAAATATCTTCAACATGCAGATACTCATTTTTTTGAGTGATGCTGGCAAGTTCTGCATTCCATTCGGCATTAATGCGTTCATAGTCAGTAATAAGGGCAGATAGCTCGCTCACTTTAAACGGATATTTAATGTGGTATTTTATTTTCTTCGTTCCGTTTTCAATTACTTCCTCCCAATAATAATCAGCTACATTATTGGCAGAAATGCCCTTTATCGGTTCAAAATAGTCGCTAGATAGAGAAGTGTTGGTTTCAAAAGATTCAAAAAACGCATCCACATCTTCTTCGGTGGTGAGCTCTTCTTCGTAGGTTACTTGCACCGCCACCGATTTTATAATTTCTTCTTTTACTCGAGCAATGGCCAAGTTTTTTGCCTCTTCATGATTGGTTCCTACCCCGAAAGTGATGATGTAGTCTTTCTCAATTCCGTGCAGCCAATTAGGCGCTTTAGAATGACTAGAGACTAGTTTTTTCTGAAAAACACAACCCGTAAATAAAAGCGAAATACACAGTAATAATCTCCACATGAGCTAAGAATTGGCAAGCAAATTATGATTTTCAAGTTGAACAAAAACCGAACCGCAAGAAGATTTTTTTAGTAGAAAGAAGAAACAAAAATAGCGCTCAAGATGACAAACAGCCGTTTCAATGATTTTTCACAGACAACCGATCCGTGGCATTTAGCTACTTTAGCAACATGAAGATTTTATTGGCATTTACGCTTCTTTTATCGGTAGGAACCGCTTTTGCACAAGATTCAGAATGGACAAAAATTGATAGAAAGACCGAAGTAAAATGGATTTCGAAAAACGAAATTCGCGAGCAACCTGCCATAGGTGAGTATGTTACCTTAAACTTAGCCTATTTCACCGATACCGATTCGCTGCTTTTTACATCTTCTACCACAGATTTAGGGTTTATGCGCTTAGAAATGCGAGAACCTGAGTTTAATGGAGACTTAATGGCTTCTATTGGCGCTATGCATTTGCTAGATTCTGTACACATCCGAATTCCATCCAATACATTCTTTCCTAAGGTGTTAAAAGTAAATAGACCAAAAGATATTTCAGGTAAATCGTATGTGATTATACGTGCCAAATTACTCAAAATACAAACCGATCAAGAGTTGGCCATTGAAATGAATGAACAACGAGAAAAAGCCATGAAATCTGAGCCAACTAAGATTGAAGAGTTTGTAGCAGAGCATTCTTTTAATGGCGAAACCTTGCCTTGTGGAGCTATTCTTCAATGGATTACTCACGGTTCTGGGGAGCAACCACGTACCAATGAAAAGGTAAAGGTGATGTATGTAGGAACCTTGCTCAATGGTAAAGAATTTGACAAAAGCGATGTGCCTTTCCAGTTTCCTGTAGGAAAAGAGGCTGTGATTAAAGGATGGGATGAAGCATTGGTTCGTATGCGAGAAGGCGATAAGGTTCGATTATTGGTTCCTTCAAAAGCAGCCTACGCGGCAAGGGGAGTTCCCGGAACTATAATTGGTCCTTTTGAGCCTTTACTGTTTGAAATTAAATTGCTAGAAGTTATTCGCTAAGAAATGCTTCACCACCTGATTGGCAGAAAAGTTTCGGCTAAATTTTTCTTCGTAAGACCACAGTCCGATTAGGTAAAAATCGCTGTTTTTTAAATCGCTCGTAATTTCCATTTCTACAACATAATCAAAGTTATGGTTGCGAAATACTTTGCTTAACTGAAACTTCTTGAGTTCAGAAATGTATTCGATGCAATAGGCATCTTTAGCACCGTCTTTTGCACGGAGTAGATAAACAGTAGATGCTTTTAGTACTTCTTCTTTAAAACTAGGGATATAGCTTAAGGTAAAATACGGATTGTCTCTTTTTATAAATGAGATATTCGCAGCTTCGAGTGCTTTTTCTAATTCTTCATGCTTTTGCTTGATTTGTTGAGCTTCGAACTGAGAAAAATCGATTTGTGAAATATCAGTCCAAAAGCCATCATGCGATCTATATTCTGGCGACCCTAAAGAAAGTTTGTAATCAAACTCTGATGGCTGGTCGAGCACATAACCCGGATAGTACCAATGGTAATTATTGTCAATACCAAACTGAATTTCAGCTAGCATGGTGAAAATGCCTAAGCTAAACGAACTGTAGTTTTGGTCATAAACAGAAATTATACTGGCCATAGAATGCTTGCCTAAATCGAAAAAACTAAAAGCCACTAATTGCGTTCCATCGTAAACGGCAATTTCGTAAGAGTCGAAAACACTGCTGGTATCGTAAGCAAACATCAGCTGTTCTAAATTATCGTGAATAAAACCTTTAAACCGGTTTTTATGCTGACGATACACTTCATTTTTTTCAGGAGTAATAGAGAACGGATTTATCTCCACAGTAAACCGATTCATTACTTTTCTCCACAACTTTCGATGGCGTTTTTTAAAGTGAAAAGTGTATAAATTGTAACGAATGTTAACAATGGAATAGAGCTGATAATCAAGTGCTATTACTTTCGATTTGTGAAGCATTAAACTGGTTCTGAACCAGCCGTCTTCTAGAAACAAATCGAGCTTATCTCCTGGTAATTTCGGAGGATTATAAAATTGAACTAGCATAGATTTTTCAGTTTCTTCGCTTGTTAAAAACAGAAGAAAACGAATATAATCTGTTTTTGGCAACATTCAATTTCGTTTGTTTGTAAATTATAATTTGATTTCAAGTTAACTATGAAACCCAGTAAAGCAGATCTTGTAGCAAGAGGCATCATCGGACTCGTAATTATTGTTGGTTTAATGCTCGTATCGGTCTACTCGTTTGGTCTAGCTATGATGTCGTTACCTTTGTTGCTGAGCGGAATTTTTATCGTTTTTGTTATCGCTTTTCCGTTTTATTTAATTGTAAAAGCCATTAAAGGAAGAAAAGAAGCGGTAGAGCCTAACCAGCCCCACCCAACAAAACCTGTTCATGAAAACGATGGGGAGAGAACCATTCTTTACCGAGCCGACCAAGACTCAGACCCACCGAAACAAGGCTAAACCAATTGAATTTTTTTACGATTTTTCAGCTCGAATTTCCACTTATCATCAAAAAATAAGAAATTGATTTCAGGTACAAATTTCAATGGTAAATCGCTCAGCTCTAGGTTAAAAGTGATTTATTCAAGTATTTCTGTGGCAGAATAAACGTATTGCTGTTTTTCACAATCGAAGTAGAAAAACACAGCTCCAAACCGATAAATTTCAAAAATCACGAGTAACGGGTTCCTACCGTAATGCTCTAGCAACCAATCTTTCATAGGTTGTTGATGAATAAAAACTTGATAGTATTTCTGATGGTGATAAACACTTGCTTTGTAATGATTAATCAAGCTTTCAGCAGTGAACTCACCGATGCTTTTTGGAATGTATAATCCGTTTTTTGAGTAGCTAACTATATGGTTTTCAGTAGTGGTAGCCAATACAGAATCGACCGAATAACTAGGCTCATTCTCTTCTGAATAAAATGCACTGTCTAAATCAATTTTAGCGAAAACCAGCCGGTTGTTTCGGTAAACATTAAAATGCGCAGTAACTGTAGATGCAGAACCACAATGTCCTCGGCAAGAGGTTTCCACAAGCACCACCGAATCGTTAATTGGCCAATAATCTGAGTAATCGAAAGAACCGTAACCGTATCCACCAGCAGACGAAGCGTGAGAATTCGTATCCCAATACAGCTCAAAGCCATTGAGCTCATACTCTTCATCGACCAAACTATCCCAGCTAAAAACGTAACTAGAATCGTGATATAGCGGCCACCAAGCCGATTGATAAAAATCGCTGCCAAACGAGAGAACTTCTAAATTCCAGGTGTTGTGCATCCCGCCCGTTTCACCGTTTTGGTACGCGTCTACAATGTTTATTTCTTCGAACGAAATACGTTGACTCGGGATAAATAAAATATTTTCAGCATCTAATTGAGAATAATCAAAAAAAGATGATTCTTGAGCAAAGAGAACGGTAGGAACCGCCAATAACAAGGTGGAAAGTAACCAATTCATAAGAAAATTTTGAATTCTCGGTACGAACGCAAATACCATGCAGAAGATCCTATTTGAAAATTGAAACAAATCAAAACCCAGATTCAACTTCAATTTTCAACCTTTTTCCTGTCACAGGATGCTGAAATTCAAGTTCGGCAGCATGTAAATGTAAACGTTGGGCTTTGGTTCCGTATAAATCATCGCCAATAATTGGAGTATTTAATCCGTCTACATGGGCTGCATGAACACGCAATTGGTGAGTTCTACCTGTAATGGGGAAGAGGTGCACCCAGGTTTTTCCGTTTTCTACTTTTATTTTTTTCCACTCAGTAACTGCCTTTTTACCGTATTGATAGCAAACTAATTGTTGCGGCCGGTTGTCTAAATCTACCCGTAAAGGAAGATCAATTTTTCCAAAATTTGCCTCGATTTCTCCATCTAAAACCGCTTCGTAACGCTTACTAACGGTGCGCTTAATAAATTGATTTTGCAGTTTTTTGTGAATTTCTTTGGTTTTAGCCACCAGTAACAAACCAGAGGTAGACATATCTAACCGATGCACGAGTAACGGACCCGTTGCGTTCGGATACAACGCTTCGATGCGCGTGAGCACCGAATCGTAATGATTTTTACCGGGAACACTCAAGAATTCAGGTGGTTTGTTCACCAACAGTAAATAATCATCTTCGTAAACAATGCTAAATTCTTTTCCTTCTGAAGGGGTTTGAAGCATTGGGTTTTTGTCTACCTCTAAACCTTGTAACATGTGACCTAAAATAGGTTCACATTTTCCTCGGCAAGAAGGGTAAAATTGACGATGCACACGCACTTCTGATTTTGGCGAAGCTCCCCACCAAAATTCGCCCAACGCAATGGGGGTAAGTTGATGTTGATAGGCAAACTGCAATAGCTTAGGTGCGGCACATTCTCCTGCACCAGCAGGCGGTAAGCCGTGATCTTTTTCTTTAAAAATGGACAATAAACTGCGTTTTTCTCGGTGGGCATTCAAAAACGTATAATCCGTGAACAACCGTTGCTGAAGCTTATTCGATCGGTCTTTTCTCTCTGTTTTTAAGGCTAAAATGGGCTGGGTGAGTTTTTCCAGTTCTTCGGTGGCGTGATTTACCTTGTGTTTCCAGTACCGTGTAGCATCTTTTAGGGTGTATTGCTCTTTTATACTCTCTTGAGAAAGTTCCTCTAAAAATGCGCTGTATTCGGTAGAGTTTAGTTGAGATTTAGCAGTAGCTCTTCGTGCTTTTCGTTGAGATTTTCCGGCTTTAATAGCTTGCTTTAAACGCAAAATATCGTTTTCAGCAGCAGCTTGTTGTTCAGCTAAAAAGCGTTGAGCGTTAGCAAGTTCAGGAGCATTTTCTAGTTGGTCGATTTTAGAGTTGAGCTCATTTAGCACTTCCTCTTCTTGTTTAAAATAGCCGCTTATGGTGAGCATGTCAAAAACGGGGGGCACAAAACCTTTGTGATGGTTTTTATCGGCTAATTTACCAGAAAAAGCGGCTAAGAATCCCAATTCACCATTTTGATCTTTCACTACCAAAACGCCAAACATTTTACCGATTACCATACCAGATTGTTCTGAATCGAGGCCAAAATTGTGGTTAAACGGGTTCTGAGTTAATTCTTCTTGAACTAGGCTTGCCGCCCATTTTACCAAGGGGTGAGGAGTGTAGTAAAAAGGGAAAGTGAATTTTTTAGGCAACGCCTTTTGGGTGGCGTCAGCATCGAATCTTCTAATGTAATTGTTGAGCTCCATTTGAGGTGCAAAGGTCTGCTTATTGATTGAGATTTGTTACATGGCACCGTAAGATTTTAGTAGGAACACGAGCTCGATTTCAGGGAAATTGAACTGATTTTTTTCACGAATTCTTTCTTTCCGTGTTTCTGTTTTAACCGGTTTTTCGTTTCAAATTGTCCAAAAGCATGCAAAACGATTGGTTCCATTTGGTAGGAACTCGGTTTATCGTAAAAGATGATTTTGGAAAGAAAGATTTATGTGTTCCTACCGTTAGAAAAAGAGTGTTTTTGAGTGACCAAAGAGCGTTGATAGTTCTTTTTATTCGCTAGTGTTGGCAGGATGATGATACTCGATTAATTCTTCTTCGTAATGGAATTCGCCTTGTTCTTGAACAAGTTTGATGAAGTTTTTGAGGGCGGGCGCGTAGAGCCAAATTTCTTTTTCGTTAGCGTTATAGCCGCGTGAGTTAGTGGTTTTACCCACGTATTCGATGGTGAAAGCCATAAAAGTGCCGGCTTCTACGGTTTCTTCTTGGTAAGAAATAACTTCTGCCGTTTGACTCTGATGGCCTTTCGTTCCGTCTTGACTCGACCAACTGTTTTCGTATTTCCATTTTTTGCCCACTTTTAGCGGCCAATCGTATTTGGGAGTTTGGCTATTGGCGGGTTGAATAATTTCAGCAACTGGAATAGTATCGATACCGATTGTGATGCCCAAAGTACCTTTAAAATCAACGATTTCTCGAATGTCGATGCCTTCAGAACGTACTTCGCCATCGGTAGTTACTCCTTTGTATTTCCAAACCCATTTTTCGCCTACCGTATAGTCTTGCAGGGTAGGTTGTTGAAACGAGCTGGATGTGAAATTTTTGCAGGCACTTAACGCCACTAAGACTGTACAGAGAATAATTCGATAATTCATATGGTAAGCATCAATTGCTGAGTTCAATATTACAGCTAGGATGATTACGAAGGCGTGTTTTACTGCGCTTTTTTTAATTTTCTGATGAGAATTCTATTGGCGGGTTAGAACGACTAAAATTTGCGAGTGTTATTGAATATTCTTGGAAAGGTGCGTCTCGATTTTATGATTGATTTGCTGCTGATTGTACGTTGCCAATTGGTTAATTAAGACAGGAATAAATTCTTGAAAAGTGGGATATTGATTTCGATTATTTTCATATTCTATCACTAATTCTTCTGCTTCTGGGAGCAAAATAAAACCGCTTTCTTCGATGTTGTATTTCCTCATGGCTTCATAAACTTTTGAGTTCATGGTTTTGGCTACTCTCAGTTCTCCCAACCGAACAAGGTGTTCGTTTACAAATCCCCACCAGGTGCTGTAACCTTGCTGAGACATGATAGAGTCGAGTAAGGGAACAAACAGCGAATCGGTTTTAGCAATTTCGGAACGCATGGAATCTGAATCAATCAACGGTGTTACAAAAGGATGGCAAAACTCATGAACCACCATGTCTCGGTAATATTCGTTGGCGCCTTCGCCAGCAAATCCGTACGTGGTGTAGGTCGAGTTTTCGTTCCACTCAACATCATTAGCGGGCGATAGTATTTGGTAAAAAGTAGAGCCCTGTGAAGATTGTACACTTGCGCCAAATCCCATTCCGAAAGGCGAATTGGGGATTAAAATCATTTGGTAAGCATGGTTTTCTGTTCCGAAATATTCTTCTAAGTTCGAAATCAGCTGACTGTCTAGATACGATTTAGCTTCTTTTTTAGCGTTTTCGTAAAATGCAGAATGGATTTCTATAAAATGGGCAACCTTCGCTTCTTGATAAAAATCGTGCACTAATTCTATGTAATTGATGAGCTCTTCACTGTTGGCTTGCCAGTGCTCAGCATCTATTTGGTACCGTTGTTTTGTAGAAGGCAATTCTTCAAAATAGAGTAGACCTTGTAAAATTACATCGCCTGTGTTACTGGTCGATTTTAATAGGTTTTGGGTTCCTACTACAGCTGGGTGATCGGTAAAATTCTTGAAATATTGGCGCGCTTCATACATCATGGGTTTTCCCTTGTAGTGGGCGTCTCGATATTGAAAAAGCGGGTCGTTATGGGCAATAGAGCGCAAAATCATGAAGGTTTCAATGGTGGTGTGGGTGTTAACTTCGATACTTTTAGGCGATTTATTGTGCTTTTCTGTGCAAGAAAATAACGGTAGGAACGCGATCAGGAAAATCAGTTTGTGCATGTTTATTGATTTGATGTCGATATCAGGAAGTTAATTTCATCATTTTGTGAAAATTCGGCACCATTGTGAAGCAAAAAGTGGGGAGATTCACACTTCGAAATATTTTTCGAGCTCTAGCCTTGTTGCCTGATTAGGAGGGTAGTCTTTTAGAAGTTGTCCCCTTTCAAGCAGTAGTATTCGATTGCAAATTTCAGTAATGTGCTTTATATCGTGGCTCGAAACCAATAAAGTTACGCCTTGACTGTGCAGTTCTTTCAACTTTGCTTTTAACCAAGATTGAGAACTTGGGTCTAGATTAGAAAATGGCTCATCGAGAATTAACACTTCAGGCTCAGAAAGAAAAGAAGCGAGTATTCCTACCTTGTTTTTGTTGCCGGTAGAAAGATTGCGAATGTATTTTCTGCCGTAACGCTGCGTATCAAAAAAAGGCTCGTTTTCTTTTAAAAAATCAGCAATATCAGCGCTGTTTTTTCCATGTAAGCTGCCTACAAATTCAAAAAATTCGGTCGGACTTAAATAGGGGATTAAGAAACCCTCGTTGAGGTAAGAACCTGTATACGATTTCCATGAATCGGTAAAGGAAACCGGAATAGATTTAGAGCGAACGCTGCCTTGTGTAGGCTCGATTAAATCTAACAATAAACTGAGCAGAGTGGTTTTTCCGGCTCCATTATTACCTACTAAACCTACAAAATCGTTTTTAGCAATTTGTAAGTTTTCAATAGAAAGAGCTACTTGTGAGCCGTATTTTTTTTGAAGATTCGATAGTTCAATCATGGTGCTTTTAATTCTGTCTAAAACCTGCCGACATCTTGTATTTACGGTTTGTAAATTGATTATGAATAAGTGAGAGCAAGAATTTATGTAGAGCAATTCCTGCTAACCCGAGCGTAGCGATGGTATAATAAAAGTAGGGGAGTATATCGAAAGCTTTGTGTAGAAAGTAAATCAAGAGGGGGAATCCTACAATGGGCAAAATCATCAAGAATTGTGAAACACCAGTTCCTTGGTAATTCATCAACTGATTTTTTCCGAGGTCGATATAAGATGCGTTGAAGGTGCAGAAAAACAAGAGGAGAAAAGTGGATATGCCCAAATTATACACTAAAAAGGCCAAATGAATAAGTACAATTTTATAGCTAATTACTGCGTAAATAAGCGTAATGATAAAACCCAAAAGGCTTAGAATAGATAAAAATAGATGCTTTGATTTTAGATAGGTGAATAACGAGATTTTATTCGTTAAATAAGTGTCGAAGAAAGAACTTTCCCATGAAAAGAGGTATTGGCCGTAGTTGAGAGAAAAAATAAAAGGAATTAGTAATCCGGCTATAACATGCTTTAAACCATGTTCAAAATGTTGGCCTTCGTATACAGAGAAGCCATAAAGCACAAATAAAAGACTGAAAATAAATAAAGAACGAGGTCTTTTGTTGCGGAGAATCAATTTCACTTCTACGCTTATTAATTGACCCAATTCACCGTAATTCTTAAAGAAAGATAACTCGTTCGTGCTTTTTACTAACTCGCTTTTCGATTCTTCAAGAAAAGAGTTGTTTTTTATAAAATAGTAAGCCATACAATAGCATAAGGTGGCCAATAGAAGAGGGCCGACAACTAAATAACCAGTTGTTGAAATTAGGTGAGTAATCTTAAGAAAATAGGCAGAGAATGAAAAGTGTTGGTGGATGTCTACATAAAAGATGGCTGCTACGATGGTCAATATAAAGAGGGGAACCGCAATATTTTTTAGAAAATACTTTTTGATGAAAAAATTTAGATAATTGTTAATCGCCATACAGCTAAGTATGGTTCCTACCCAAGCAAGGCTATAATTTAAAGATTCTATTGGGTAAATATTTTTAATGAAAAAGGGAAGAATTAGTAGTAAACCCGAAATGGTAAAAAAATGAAAAGTGCTTTTTATAAGGGGAAAATGTAAGAGAATGCGCTTTTTTATAGGCAGGGTGAGGTAAGGTTGAAGGGTAAGTGTGGGAATTTCTTGCATAGAGAATCTCATGATTAAATCGAGAAGAAAATAATAGAACAAAAAACGGGTAAATGTTTCTTGGATTGATTGTGGACTTTCTAATTCAAGTATGAGTAAATCAGCTGAATAGCTAATAACTGCAATACTTAAAAAGTAGAATAATCCTAGAAGTGCCAGAATCACATTGAGCAGAATGTTTTTTTGCCAAAATGGAGCGCGAAGTTTCTCTTTCCATTGATGCATCAATAATTTGAGCATGTGCGTAAATTTTTTTTAAGGTTGTAAAAACGGCACTGTTCACTAAAAATAATTTTTTAAAAACGAAAGACAGAAGGTGTTAACGGAATGGTTGCTAATTTCAGGAAGTACTATTTTTATCTGATTCGATTTGAAATCTCACCTTAGAATGTGTTCTTACGGCTTCGATAAAAGCATTAAAATCTGAATAGTTATTGGGTGAGTCGTTGAGCTGATGGTACAAGAACGATTGGTTTTTTTGAGGATAGATAAGAATAGTTTGCCCAAAACGTAAATCAAAATGTTTCATGTTTACGAGCAAAGAAGAATAACCATCAGGACTAGCACTAAATACCCAATCGAATTCATGATCATTCGTTTTGAATATTCCTTGAGCGGTTAAATACGGATAGTTTCGAGATTCTACCAACGTGGTTTCTTCGGCATGTGGGTCGTTGGTTAATACCATCAACGTTAATTGGTCAATAATCTTGTCGCTTTCAGGGTTTTCGTACTCCCCAATTCGAACACCTTTAAAAATGGCGTTATCCAGTTTTATTTCGAACGGATTACTAGCAACTGCATAGTTGTACCTAGCCACTGGAAAAGGCGATTTGTTTAACGGGTAACTTCGAAACACCTCCGCATATTTCTGATAAGTTTCAATGTCTTGTAAGAAAAGCTGCCGATCCCACAAATGGCTATCTAGATGATTTTGAGCTTTCTCATTCAGCTGAGTAAGATTCCAATTTCCCGTTCTTTTTTCTTCAAGGTGTTCAGCGTTTTTGTTCTTGCTTTCACAAGAGCAAAAGAAAAATACAAGAATAAATGGGAGAAGTATTTTAGGTATCATGGTCAACAAAATAGAATTATTTAGGCTACTTACCGCAGCCGATAAGCAACTCCTAGTCCAGTGGAGATGGTACCAATTTGTTGCACAATTTTATAATCCTTGAATTTAGGTCGAGTGGTTAAATAATCTGCCGTTACTAGCAACGCCAACTTATCAGATACATTTATTCTGAAAATAGTTCCGTAGTTCATCGCGAACGAAGTAGCCTGTTCTTCTCCTTTTCCTAAATCGGGTAACATGGTAACTGTGTAGCCAACCATCGGGCGAAAATCCCATTCTATTCTTTTAGAAATGGGATAGGTTAATAAGGGGCCAATCAATATTCCTCCGTAAGACCAAGGGTCAATATTTTTAGCGTCAATAGGATTAGAAGCACCATACCAAGTGGCAGCTATTCCTAGGTTATTAGTAAAACGATATCCAAAGTTGATAAGGTTTACCTGAACGCCTGTATTGGCCAAACCATTAGAACCTTCAGAGAATTCTCCTATAGGCATTGAAACGCCAAAAGATGAACCAAAATATCCACGTTTTCTGAACGAAGGATCTACTTCAACTTTATTTTTCGGAGGAAGTTCTTTTACTATTTTCTCCACTTCTTCCATTTTGAAAACAAAAACATTGTTACCAATAATTTCAATGGTCACCGTTTCTTCGGGGATAAGCTCTATTATTACTCCTCTCAGAATGCTTCCGTTTTTTAAGTAGACAACATCTTGGTATTTAGATTGAGCAAATGTAAAAGTGCTCATAATAAAAAAGATACAGAATACGAGAAGCTGGAGAATATGAGCTCTTGATCTGTTTTTTTGGGCAGAACTTCGAACAAGAAGACTAGAAAATACGGTATTGTTACAAAGGTACTCGCGAAGCGATTGAGTAGTTGGTTTCATCTGGAATAGGTTGTTTTAGGTTGCAATGGCAAAATAAATAGAAAAAATAAATTGAGCTTGCTGGTGCAAATAAGTTAATATGGAAATTACAAGCAAATCAACTAAGCCATCAAAGTATTCGTGCGCCTCAACTAGGAGAATAGTGCACTGTTAAATTTATTTTGGATTGTTTTCGTTTAAAAAAGCGCTTAAAGATGCAATTCAGTTAATTGGTTATAACGGTAGGAACCCAATCTGATTTTTAGTTAGCAATTCAAAAACTAGAAGGAAGATTTTTTGCTTTTTCGATGTGGAATTTCAAAAAAAGATGAAAATCATAAAGATGGAGTCAAAACTATTTTTCTAAGAATAGAATACAACAATGTTTCAAGGTTGCTATTTAATGGCATAAGATTACAAGAGGCTTTTCCCAAAGCAAAATCGCCTATTCTCATCCTTAGTGTGATTTTTATTAGCAAAAGTAGGGGAATAAAAAAAGCCTCAGTAAAAACCGAGGCTTTGAATTGTGATCGCGGCAGGATTAGCTCGTTTCCCTCGCTGCTTCCTTCGGAGGTCGAACCGGTTCTCATCCTGTTTATGGTTTTATTAGCAAGAGTAGGGGAATAAAAAAAGCCTCAGTACAAACCGAGGCTTTGAGTTGTGATCGCGGCAGGATTAGCTCGTTTCCCTCGCTTCTTCCTTAGGAGGTCGAACCTGTTCTCATCCTGTTTATAGTTATTTTAGCAAGAGTAGGGGAATAAATAAAAGCCTCAGTACAAACCGAGGCTTTGAGTTGTGATCGCGTCAGGATTAGCTCGTTTCCCTCGCTGCTTCCTTCGGAGGTCGAACCGGTTCTCATCCTGTTTATGGTTTTATTAGCAAGAGTAGGGGAATAAAAAAAGCCTCAGTAAAAACCGAGGCTTTGAGTTGTGATCGCGGCAGGATTCGAACCTGCGACCGTCTGCTTAGAAGGCAGATGCTCTATCCAGCTGAGCTACGCGACCAACTGTATGGTATAAAAAAAGCCAGCCAATTTGAGGCTGGCTTTGTCGGGGTGGCAGGATTCGAACCTGCGACCTCCTGCTCCCAAAGCAGGCGCGATAACCGGGCTACGCTACACCCCGAATTTCAATTTCAATTGCTTGAAATCGTTGTCTAATCAGCAAAATTGAGGTTCAATTTTACTTCCGGTTGTTTCAAATTTTTGAAAGTTGAGGGTTGTTTTGAGTAACCCTCTCTTCCAAACGGGCAACAAAAGTAAGTATCTCTTTTTAACTTGCAAGCTAATCGAATAAAAAAAACAGGGAAATGTTCTAATCGATTGATTTTAAGAGGTGAAAAAATATCCCGATTCTTACTTGCTTAAAGCCTAACCGTGCGCTTATTTAAAATCGTTATTGGGTTCGTACCGTTATCAACAACACATTAATCGATTACTTCACCTCTAGCCGGATAGCTTGATTCGGTGATAAAATCAATTGCTTTCACAAAAGAGGGTAAATAAGGTCTTCCCCATGGGTTGCTGTTAATGGCAGAATAATATACTTGGTGGTTGTTGTCGATCAAGTATAAACCCGGTTCACTAAATTCTTCAGGTTCAGCTTCTTTTATGGCTTTACTCAGGTAAAGTCCCCATTCTTTTGCAGTTTCTCTGCTAAGGTCAAATCCTAATTGTAAATCAGAAAGTTGCCATTGCTTTCTAGATAATCGTGCACGCTTTTCAGAATCCATGCTCACGGCCACAACTGATACACCCTTGTTTTCGAATTGGGGGAGTAATTCTTCTAGCTGTTGCAAGTAGCTTTTACAAATAGGGCAATGTAAACCTCGGTAAAATACAACAAGTGTGAAATTTTGAGGTTGTTGTTCTGTAAGGTTAAATGTTTCGCCAGTTAAGAGCGGAAAACTCAGGGCTGGCGCAGTGTGTTGAGGAGTTGGTCTCATATTGATTTATTTTAGAAAATTCTGTTTTAGGTGTGCGTCAAAGCGTTCAAAGTCACTTTCGATATCAGGATTTTTCATTACATCGTAAGCCATAAATGTGGGTAGTTTCTCTAAGCCCATCCATTTAAAATTGAGGTGCATAGGAAGAAAAAGGTCGTCTTCACTTATTCCATTGAAAAATGTTTCTTCCACATTGTTAAACGCTTCTTTCGGAGCATTGGCCGTAATCGAAAACATATAATTAGCCTTTAGTTTACCTCCTAAACCGTAGTTCTTTTTCGGTGCGTTTTGGGTTCTTCCATCACCGTTAGAAAGTTCGCCCATCATACCTAAAGAAAAAACTTCATCAATGTATTTTTTGAACGACCACGAAACACCCATCCAGTTAATAGGCGTTTGTAGAAATATAAGATCTGCCCATTTAAAATTGGCAACTTGTTCTGCAGGGTCGTAAGATTCTTCCATAGAAATGGAGCGAACTTCCAACCCATTAGAAGAGAAAAATTGGATAGCTTTTTCAGTGTAAGCAGCATTCAGTTTCCCTTCAGAAAACGGATATTTCTGATGTGCATTTATTATAAAAACATTCTTCATTTCGCTTGATTGGTTACATTTGTTTCGCAAAGAAACTATAAAAGGTTTCAAAAAGAAACTAACAAACTGTTAAGCGCCAAAAAACTAGTAACCAAAAGGTAACTTATGGGTAGAAGATTTATTGATAATCCCAATGCATGTACATTGGTGCACACCATGAATATTATTGGCAACAAATGGAAACCAATAATTATTTATTTACTGGCTCATGGCTCTTTGCGTTTTGGACAACTAGATGCAATGGTTCCTACTATTTCGAAAAAGGTGTTAACTAGCCAGCTAAAAGAACTGGAGGCAGACGGGTTAATTTCTCGAAAATCATTTCCTGAAATTCCACCGAGGGTAGAGTATTCGCTTACAGAAAAATCAACAACGTTGCTTCCCGTGTTGAGGCAATTGAGTCTTTGGGCAGAAGCTACTTTTCCAGAAATAGAATTTGAGGTTTGCAGATTGGGGAGTGATCCAGTGGTAGAAAAATAAAAAAGCGATGAAAAATCACCGCTTTCATGTTTTAGTTCATTTCTGCTGCCGTTTCTCGAAAAGAATGAGCCGTTAATTGGCCTAATTTTCCATTCAAAAAATGATTCGGATTGTTCTCAATTTCATCTACCATTTTTTGCATTACCGATAAAATTTCGGGTTTTTCAGAGCCATACACATCGCCCGAAAGTAATTTCAATACATCTTTTCTGTGCTTTGGGTCATTCACAAAGCGCGTAAAAAGCACGTTTAATTTGTAGTAAAGCGAAATAAACTCATACCACGTTTCGGTTCCTGCCTTGAGCGTAGCTGCATAATCGTTTAAAAATTCTTTTCGGTAGGAACACGATTTTAACTCTTTTCGATGTTTTACAATAGATTGAGCGAGAAAACGACTAGAATTTAAGGCAACGCTTACGCCCGAACTAAAAATAGGATCAACAAAACGTGCTGCATCGCCCACTAAGGCCCAACCATCGCCTGTAATTGATTTCATGGCGTAACTATAATCACCTTCTACGCGGATAGGATGAATTCTCTCTGCTTGTAGAATTTTAGCTTCCAAAGCCGGATAACTTTTTAAGCATTCGTAAAAAAAGGCTTCGTGATTGAGTTTTTGCTCCTTAAAGTTTTTCGATTGTGATACAATACCAATGCTGGTAATGTCTTCGGTGATGGGTATTTGCCAAATCCAAGAATTGGGTACCGGTAAAAAGTGGATTTGAATATGCTCTGCCGTAGCGTCTGAGCCACGATCAAAATTCTTGAACCAACTGTGAATAGCAAACTGATCAAAGTTCGGATCTTTCACTTTTATTTTTAACCGATTACCTAAAAAGGTATTTCTACCCGATGCATCTACAATGAGTGGAGCAGAAGCGGTGTAAACTTCGTTATCGTGATTAAAATCAACTTGATGTAGGCCGTTTTTGGTAAAGTTTACTTGGGTAACCTTGGCTTCTTGAAGCACCATCGCTCCGCATTTTTCAGCATGTTGAAGCAAGAGGTGATCAAATTTACTGCGGTCTACATGGTAAGTATAGGCATCGTTTTCTTCTAGTTCGGCAAACTCAACATCTGCCTTGCAATCGTTTTCGATGTCTTGCCAACCATGACCGTAATACCTGTTGCCGTCTGCCGTCCAAGTGGCACCGTATTTTTTTAAGAAGCCAGCCTGTTCCATGGTTTCCATAAATCCGATTTCGTTAAAAACCCGATTAGAAGCAGGCACCAGCGATTCTCCAACATGGTGTCGAGGGAATTTTTCTTTTTCTAAAATGAGGGATGAGATTTGGTTCTTGCCGAGGTAAGAACCGAGGGCAGCTCCGGCTGGACCGCCACCAATAATAATTACATCAAGCGGCTTTTCGCGCAGATGAGTGAGGGAAGTTTTCTTCATAGCACTATTACACACGTATAATTACGTAGAAAAGTTGGTATTTATACGGAGTAAATGTTGGTTCCTACCAGAAAAAGAAAACAAGACATAAAAAAAGCCTGACTGTAAAACAATCAGGCTCTTTTCTGGCGGAGAGAGAGGGATTCGAACCCTCGATACCCTTACGAGTATAACACCTTAGCAGGGTGCCGCTTTCAGCCACTCAGCCACCTCTCCAAATGCGGAAGGCAAAAGTAAGAATCTTATAGATTTTTGCAAGGTTTTATTTCGGATACTCTACACGAACATGATAAATACTCATTAAACGTTTCTTAAACAGCTTCTTAAGCGTGCTTAAATCTTTGAAGGTAATATCAGCATTGGCAAATTGTTCTTCTTTTGCCTGATTATTAATGATAGAATCTACCAATTTGCTGATTGATTCGGAGTTGTGTTCTTTCAGACTTCTTGCTGCTGCTTCTACAGAATCTGCCATCATTAAAATGGCCGTTTCTTTCGAAAAAGGGAGCGGCCCAGGGTATTGAAAATCTTCTTTTTTGGTATTCGGATCCTTCTTTAATTGTAGGTAGTAGAAATAGCGCGTTACGGTAGTTCCGTGGTGGGTGCGAATAAAATCGATAATAGGTTCTGGGAGATTGGCTTTCTTAGCGAGTTCAATTCCATGAATAACATGATTAATAATGATTTTGGCACTTTCAGGATGAGGCAAATCATCGTGTAGGTTGGTGGTTCCCATTTGATTTTCGATAAAGAACGCGGGGGCTTTCATTTTGCCAATATCGTGATACAAGGCGCCTGTTCTAATTAAAAGAGGGTCGGCTCCTACCTTTACTGCAGCTTCTTCTGCAAGGTTGGCTACTTGCATGCTGTGCTGAAATGTACCCGGAGCTTTTGATGCCAAGTTCCGTAAAAGTGGAGCGTTGGTATCTGAAATTTCCATTAAAGTAACATCGCTTAAAAAGCCAAATAGTTTTTCGAGCAAGAAAATAAGCGGATAAATAAAAAGAGTGAGTCCACTAGCAAATGCAAAGTTGGCAATGTTGTTCCATTTTATAGAGCTCAAATTACCTTCTTGAATGGCCGAAAACCCTAGATATGTAATCGAAGAAGCTAAGAAAACAACTACTACTGTGAACAAGAGTTGAGAGCGTTTTCGAAGTCCTGCCAATGAGAAAAGCGCCACTAAGCCAGTCATGGTCTGAATAAAAACAAACTCAAACGGATTGGGAGCGAAAAACCCAATGAGTACAATGCTTATAACGTGCACAAAAGCCGCTAAACGATTATCGAAAAACGTTCTGATGGCAACGGGCATTAATACAAAGGGCAAGGTGAAAATGTGAATAAAGTCTATGTATTGGGCAATACTGGCCATGTACGTATTTAGCGTAAACACGAAAAATATAAAGATGAGTTTTTTGGTTCCTGTTATAACGTCTTTTCTAAAAATACTCAAGAAGAAGAAAACCACCACCACGGCAATACTTACTAGTAGAATTTGTCCAAAAAGCACGTATTTCCAGTTGGTAGCACCGCCTACTTGTTCTTCGTAGCTAGCTTCTAGTGATTTTAATTTCTTAAAGGCAGATTCAGAAACAATTTCTCCTCGTTCAATAATTCTTTCACCTTCAGAAACTTTACCGTAAGAAGTAGAAATCGAACTAATTTGAATGGCAATTAGTTTTTCTTTTGCGGTTTCGTCTCGTAGAATGTTAGGTTGCAATAAATTGAGAACAATCGATTCTAAAAAGGCCTTTCCTTCTTCGTTTTCTATGGTGGCAAACGCCTTATTGGCAAATTCGTAAGAAGATTGTAAAGTGTGAAAACGCGTAACTTCGTATTCGTTTTCTACCTTTTTATTAATAACCACAATGGTAGGAACCTTTTGATCTTCAGAAGGTAATTCGTGATTTTCAATAATGCCTTTTTCAAAAACTTGCTTAATTACCGATTGAAGTTGGGCTAAATAATGTTCGCGTATTTCTTGCTCGTCTTTAAATCGGGTAGATTGTTTTACGGCCTTGTCTGTACCAAATTGATCAGAAAAAAAAGTGGGCCAGTCTTGTACAAACTTCTCATTGGCAGCTTGCAGTGCCGTTTGCTCAATAACATGATCTCGCGTAAATATTTCGAGGGTGTTTTCTAGAATGGCTTTCTTCTCAGCGTCTATTTGCTCTTTCGATTTACGAATAGAATAATCGAAAGGAGCTATAAGGTCTTCATGTAACCAAGGAGTATTTTTTTGGTACTCGAATCCAAACTGAGTTTCTCTCGGGAAAATATACACAATGAGAAAAACAGTACAGGCCATTATAAATACCTTAAAGAAAAGGTTATGGCTATCTCTGATCTGATTTATTAGGTCTTTCATGCAGTCAACAATAAGTTGCGAAATTAACCAATCAATCGGGGAGAGCGTATTTCAAAAAACTGCGTATAAATCGTTAAATTTGCACCGCAAAATTCAGAAACTCAAAAGCAAACATTATATGAAAGAAGTGTATATCGTTTCTGCCGTAAGAACTCCAATGGGAAGTTTCGGTGGTGCATTATCATCAGTTCCTGCTCCACGTTTAGGAGCTACTGCTATTAAAGGAGCTTTAGAGAAAGCTAATTTAAAAGCAGAGTGGGTTCAAGAAGTATTCATGGGAAATGTTCTTCAAGCAGGCTTAGGTCAAGCACCCGCTCGTCAGGCAGCAATGTTCGCTGGTATTGATCAGTCGGTACCTTGTACCACCGTAAACAAAGTATGTGCTTCAGGTATGAAAGCCATTTCGTTAGCCGCTCAAAGTATTATGACGGGCGATAATGATGTAGTAGTTGCTGGTGGTATGGAAAACATGAGTAGTGTGCCTCACTACCTACAGAATAGCCGCAATGGTTTCCGTTTAGGAGATGCCAAATTAACCGATGGTATGGTTCACGATGGTTTAACCGATGTTTACAACCAATACCACATGGGAAATGCAGCTGAACTATGTGCTACAGAGTGTAATATTTCAAGAGAAGCTCAAGACGAATTCGCTATCGAATCGTACAAAAGAGCAGCAGCAGCATGGGAAGCGGGTAAGTTCAACGAAGAGATTGTTCCCGTTGAGGTTCCTCAAAGAAAAGGTGATCCTGTAATGGTAACCGAAGACGAAGAGTATAGAAATGTGAAAATGGAAAAAATTCCAGCTCTACGTCCTGTTTTCAAAAAAGAAGGAACCGTTACTGCAGCCAATGCATCTACTCTAAACGATGGTGCAAGTGCAGTTGTGTTAATGAGCAAAGAAAAAGCAGAAGAATTAGGTGTTACCCCATTGGCGAAAATTGTATCGTATGCAGATGCGGCACAAGCTCCAGAATGGTTTACAACGGCTCCTTCTAAGGCTATTCCTAAAGCATTAGATAAAGCAGGTTTAACCAAAGAAGACATCGACTTCTGGGAAATTAACGAAGCATTCTCTGTAGTTTCTTTAGCCAACTTACAGAAATTGGGAATCGATGGTTCTAACGTTGATGTTAACGGTGGTGCGGTTGCCTTAGGTCACCCACTCGGAAGTTCAGGTTCTAGAATTATTGTAACTCTTTTACACGTGTTGAAAAACAACGGTGGTAAAGTAGGAGCTGCTGGTATTTGCAATGGTGGAGGTGGAGCCTCTGCTATGGTAATCGAATTAGTCTAGTTCTAAGAGTTTACTGTTAATAAGTAATTGAAAAAGCTCAGCAAGATTTAGGTCAATAGACCTTTATTTGCTGAGCTTTACTTTTTTATGAAGTACGGAATTACAACATTGAGTATAGTGCCCGGCAGAGCAGAACCTGCTGATAGTAGCGAAATGACTACCCAACTCTTGTATGGAGATCATTATAAAGTGATTGACGAAAGAGTGAAATGGGTAAAAGTGAGACTGGCACTCGATAATTACGAATGTTGGATTGATCGAAAACAGCATTTCCCCATCTTAGAAGAGAATTACAAGTCTCTTTGCAAACAAAAACACATAGCCCGTACGTCAGAATTGTTGGGCATTATTCAAAAACAAGACGATTCTATTCAACCCATTGTTTTGGGCAGTGCGCTTCCATTTTTTTCTGAAGGAACCGTTTCCATAGAGAATAGAAAAGATATTTATTCGGGAGAATTTACCTCTGAAAAAGTAAAAGAGAAATCAAGGTTGATTGAAAATGCCTACATGTACCTCAACGCTCCTTATCTATGGGGAGGTAAATCACCTTTAGGAATCGATTGTTCTGGATACAGTCAAATGGTCTATTTATTACAAGGCATTGCTTTACCACGAGATGCCTATCAACAAGCAGAAATAGGTCAAACGCTTTCTTTTATCGAAGAATCAGAACCCGGAGATTTAGCCTTTTTCGATAATGATGAAGGAAAAATTATTCATGTAGGCATTATGCTCGAGAATAATTACATCATCCATGCAAGCGGTTCTGTTAGAGTAGATCGCATCGATCACCAAGGAATATTTAATACCGAAACACGCAGGTATTCTCACAAATTGAGATTAATCAAAAAAATTATTTAAATCCACTCAACGTTTTTTTAAAAATTACGTCTATTACTTTAGTAAATGTTTGAGTCTGGAGGTATTTCTTATTATTTTTAGGAATTCTTCTCAGCTAATAAAACTACTTGGTATTGACCGTTTTAAAAACGTACATCCTCTTCTTTTTATTCCTGTTACTTTCGTTGGCCTCATGGGCTACGCACTTAATCGGAGGAAACATTGGTTATACCTATTTAGGCCCAAGTGCCATGCCGGGCTTTGTTGAATATCGAATCGATTTTTCTACTTACATAGACTGTACTTCACCCAACTGGGGAATTGGCTTCCCTGAACCTTCTCTACAAGTAGGGCTATACGAAGGCCCCATCAATCCTACTAGTCCCATGCCGTTAACGGTTTCTACAACGTTAACCTTAACCGATTCTGCTGCAATTGATCCTGCTTTGCCACCGGGGTGTAATTTCGGTTCAAACACGTGCATTTATCTGGTGAATTATTCGGGGGTAATCACTGTTCCCGAATCGAATGTAGGTTATCACTTAATTTACGAACGGTGTTGCCGCCCTGCCGGAATCATCAATTTAAACCAATCAGGCAATCAAGCCATGTCTTTTCAGGCGTATATGCCACCCAATAGCTCGATATCACCTACCGCCATTAACAGCACACCCTCTTTTACCGATACGCTAGTTTCGTACATCTGTATAAACGATTCTACTTTTTTGCCCAATACCGCCAACGATTTAGATGGTGATTCTTTAGTCTATTCTATCGAACAGCCGTATTGGGGATATACTTCACCCACCACGCCTGTAATTTTGCCTGGGCAACCTGGTTTAAACCCATATACGTATCCACCGCCACTCATTACTTGGGGAGGAGGTGCTTCTTCTGCCCAGCCTTTTGGTCCAGGTGGAGCTGTTACCATTGATTCACAAACAGGTTTAACCATGTTTTTGGCTCCTACAGCAGGTATTTATGTAATTGCGGTAGAAATTAAAGAATACCGTAATGGAGTGTTAATCGGTAAAAGTAGGCGAGATATCCAATTGCTTTCTGTTTCGTGTCCAGTAAATCCACGCCCGAATGTGGGCAATGTTTCAGCACACCCAAACTCGATAAACAGCAACACCATTGAAGTAATGGCGGGCGATTCTGTTTGTTTTGATATTGGAGCACTTGATCCAAATAACAATGGAATTGAAGTCTCTGCCAACGGACCTATATTCGATCCGTTACAAACCAATCCACCGGCTAGTTTTACTACGGGAACAGGAACAGGGTTAGCACAAGGCAGATTTTGCTGGGAAACAGATTGCGACCAAGATAGAGCGCAGCCATACACTTTTACTGTAAGAGCGTTAGATAATGGTTGTCCTCCTAAAAGCGATTTTAATGCGTTTAATGTTATCGTAACTCCCTATGCAGGCCCCGATAGCATTATTGGCCCCGATAGTATCTGTTTTGGAAACCATCTAGGGGTTGAATATCGCGTAGATAACCCTGAAAAATATACCTACAATTGGTCGGTAACGGGCGGTACAATAGTCGGCTCACATACCGATTCGGTGTTAACAGTAGACTGGAACATCAATACAGTAGGAACCGTAACGCTTGAGACAGTAAGCTGGAAAGGATGTACAAGTCCACCCATAACGAAAAATGTAGCCATAGGATTTGGATTTACCATTGATGCAGGAACCGATACCATTGCATGTTTTAACGATACCATCACTGTGGGTAATGAATCGAATCCTGATTTAACGTATCTGTGGACACCTTCAACTAATTTCTTAAACCCGAATTTAGGAACCGCTCAATACATAGTGAATCAGCCAGAAACACTGCTTTTAACAGCAGAAGATATTGCAGGTTGTGAAGATACGGCTCGCGTTTTTGTAGATATGTATCCAGCCATTGGTAACACGCCTGTGGTAGGACCCGACACGGTTTGCTACGGAAATCATTTAGGAGTGAATTATTCGACTACCGCTAATCCAGCGTTTTTCTACGATTGGCAAATTTCTGAAGGAACCATCATCAGCGGTTTAGGAACGGAATCGGTTACCGTAGATTGGAATTCGAAAAGCTACGGAACACTGTCGGTAGCAGTAACAGATACATTTGGTTGCGGGATGCCAAGACAAGCAAGAAATGTAAGCATTGGTGGTCCTATTCCGGTTGATGCGGGCAGAGATACGATTGCGTGTTTATTAGAAACGGTAAGTATAGGCTCTACTGGAATACTCGGATTGAATTACAATTGGGTTCCTACCGTGAATGTAACCAACCCTAGTAGTTCTTTAACCGATGTGGAGGTAAACGAATCGAGGTGGTATACGCTTGTAGCGACCGATTCTCTGAACTGTTTGGCGACAGATTCTGTACATGTGATGCAACTTCCAGAATTTGATGTGGAAATAGATGCGCCTTTAGCTATTTGTGAAAACGAGCCGCTTCAGTTGAATGCTTCACACGCGGCTATTTATCGGTGGGAACCGGCTAATATTCTTTCAAATTCCACTGTTCAGAGTCCGATGGCTTTTCCAGATACAACTACCACTTTTAATTTGTGGGCCACCGATGCCAATGGATGCAGAGATTCTGCAGAAATTACCCTTTCAGTGCAGCAATATCCGGACTTTTCACTGTTTTACGATACGGCTTTTTTCTTGGGTCAAACAGGAGTTGCAGACATCTTTACCAATATGGATTTACTCTATACTTGGACTCCTCCGACAGGTTTAAGCTGCACCGATTGCCCGAATCCAGAAATTAACGCTACCCAGACAACCACCTATACACTTTTGATTGAAGATCCTAGTGGCTGTTTTGCTATCGATACCACCTTTGAAGTAATTGTGAATAGAGATTATAATTTTCACGTGCCTAATGCTTTTACTCCCAATGGAGACGGTTTAAACGATGAGGCCTTGGTGTACACCTACGGGATTGAAAAATTACTTGAATTCAGCATTTTTAATCGTTGGGGTGAAATGGTGTTTACCACCGATGTTCTAGGACGAGGGTGGAACGGCATGTTTAACGGAGCTTTACAGCCCAGCCACACGGCTTTTGCTTATAAAGTAAGATTGCAGCGATATACAGGCGAAGAAATTGAGCAATATGGAAAGCTCATTCTGATTTACTAGCAACTAACAGGCAGTAAATATAAGGACGAAAAAAGCCAAGCACTTTAGTGCTTGGCTTTATTTATTGTGTAAGTTGTTATAGAACTACTTTTTGAAAGTATCTGCAACTATAAGGTCTTTAGTACCGTGGTTCCAGCTGTAGAAGCCTTCACCAGATTTAACACCTAGTTTACCAGCAGTAACCATGTTTACCAATAATGGACAGGGAGCATATTTCGGGTTTCCGAAGCCTTCGTACAATACGTTTAGGATGCTTAAACAAACATCTAAACCAATGAAATCGGCCAATTGTAGCGGCCCCATTGGGTGAGCCATACCTAATTTCATTACGGTATCAATTTCTTCAACACCAGCAACTCCTTCGTGTAAAGAGATAATTGCCTCGTTAATCATTGGCATTAAAATTCTGTTGGCAACAAAACCTGGGTAATCATTTACTTCTACTGGAACTTTGCCCAAATCTTGAGAAAGCTTCATGATTTTCTCAGTTACTTCGTTAGAAGTAGCATACCCACGAATCACTTCTACTAATTTCATAATAGGCACTGGGTTCATGAAGTGCATACCAATTACTTTGTCTGGGCGGTTGGTTTGTGCCGCTATTTGAGTAATTGAAATAGAAGAGGTATTAGAAGCTAAGATTACGTGATCTTCGGTTACTTCTGAAAGTTGTTGGAAGATTTTGTTTTTTAGGTTTACATTTTCTGTAGCTGCTTCTACTACTAATTCAACACCTTTTACACCTTCTTCTGTTGAAGTAAATGTGGTGATGTTGTTTAATGTTGCGGTTTTATCAGCTTCAGAAATTTTTTCTTTCTTCAGCTGGCGGTCTAAGTTTTTTGTAATAGTGGCCACCCCTTTTTCAAGAGATTTTTCAGATATGTCTATTAAAGAAACTGTATGTCCGTTTTGTGCAAATACGTGCGCAATTCCATTTCCCATGGTTCCTGCACCAATTACTGCTACTTTCATGCAATGCGATTTTGATTTGTTAGATTTCCAAAAGTAGTAAACACAGCTATTGTTCGAGTGTTTATTCTCGCTTATTTTGCTTGAATTGAGAAGAGATTGGGTTCTTACCGTTACGAAGAAAACAGTACGCCTACATTGACAGAATCGTTCAGCGTTTTCAGCAAAATTCAGGTTCTATTATGAGAAAAAGATGAAAAAGTAGAAAAGAGGTTATTTTCCTCGCCCTTGTAAAACGATTAGCACTGTGTAAATCAGAATTTTAAAGTCTACAAATAACGACATGTTTTCAATGTAAAGCACATCGTATTTAAGTCTTCTTACCATTTCGTCTACATTTTCTGCGTAGCCGTATTTTACTTGTCCCCAGCTGGTTATGCCCGGCCTTACTTTGTGTAAATGCTTGTAATGCGGTGCTTTTTCGGTGATTAAATCGATAAAATACTGACGCTCGGGTCGAGGTCCAACAATAGACATATCGCCAATTACTACATTGTAAAATTGTGGCAATTCATCGAGTCGGGTTTTTCTCATAAACCTTCCGAAAGGCGTAATTCTTGGGTCTGTTTCGTTAGAAAGTTGAGGTCCATCTTTTTCAGCGTTTTGATACATGGATCTGAACTTGTGAATGGTAAAAGGTTTACCATGCTTTCCGATGCGTTCATGAGAATAAAAAATGGGCCCTTTAGAAGAGAGTTTTACCGCAATAGCCAAGCTGAGGTACAACGGGAAAAAGATCACCAAAACAATGAGAGAAACCACAATATCGAAGGCTCTTTTGGCAGAATGTTGCCAAGCGGGCATAATTTCGGGATTTACTTCAATTAAAGGAGAGCCAAAAATACTGCTCATTTTCACCTGACCACTCAGAATATTGTACATATCTGGAATCATTTTGATGCTCACATTTTGATCGCCCAGTTGATTAACTATTTTGGCGATTTTATTGTGTTCAAAGGCTTCCACAGCAAGAATTACTTCTTCTATTTGGTGCTGTTTTATTACGTCTTCGATGTTTTTTACGTGACCTAAATGCGGAATTCTATCGTGCAGTTGGTCATCATGAGCACCATTTACATGCACATAACCTTCGATTTTGAATCCAGATGATTTTTTGGCAGTTGAGAGCTCTTCGAAAAGAACCAGCGCATTTTCGTTAGAACCAATAATCAAGGTGGGGAAACCAATTTTTCGATTGTGAATCTGATGAGCAGTTCGGGTAGTTAGCACCAATCTAAACAATAGGGTAACAAAATAATGCAAACCTAACAAGGCTAGAAGAGAGGTGTAATAGCTTTTGTAAGAAGCAATCTCATCGTCTAGAATAAAGGCAAAGAAAAGAACGAGTACTCCGATAGCTGTTTGCCAAAAAGTTCTTGACAAATCTTGGAGACGACTCTTTTTATAAATATTGCGGTAATAACCTGAAAGGTAGTAAAGGTTGATCCAAAAAACAGGAATTAGCAAAAGCGCATAGTAAAAACGCTCAGTAAATTCTAATTCTACTTCAGTACCGTATTTAAGCGGCTCTATGTAGGCTTTGCGGTAAGAATAAAACGCCACCCATGCCAGAATTGATGAAATCAAATCTGCCAGTACGTATCTTACAATGTGTTTTCTTCGGTTAAGCATTAAAGATAAACCAGTTTAAGGTTATCTAAGAATACATAGCCTGTATCAGTTGCAGAGTTGTGAAATGCAGTAACTCCAATTCCAAATTTATACGCATCGATTGCAAACCCAACTTGATCGGTGAGATCGAGGTAAAGGTGTTTCCATACTTTTTCACTGCCTTCTGAAGTTGGATTCAAGTAGATAAGAATCTGCTCTTGTTGAAAACCGCTTTCTTCTTCGTTAATAATTGAAAGAACTAACGTTTGATTGCTACTGAAATCGACTTCTAAATATACTGGACTACCATCTTGCGGAAGCGGATAGTTCTGGTCTGTAATTGCTTTTAATCCTTTATTGTCTGCATTTACTTCTGCTTTTGAGATAAACCCTCCAAAGGTATTATCTGGAGCAGCCAAAGCTACCCGCTCTAATTTTACATCGCTAGAAGAGAGGGTATCGATACTTACGCTACTATCTTCAAAATCTTCTTTCCAAGCAATTTTTGTTCCCGGTGAATAATCGACAACCGGAGAAATGGTCACTGCACTATCAGGAATTAAATTGACGGTTTGCGTGTAATACGTATAAAAAGGATTTATCGCTCGTGTGGCGCTAATTCCATTTACTTTAATACCGGCTCCTACCCGAATTTCTGTGTTGCCACTACTCAAAATAGGAACTTCACAGGGCAATTCGAAAACACCAATTAACTTTTCGTTTGCAAAAACCCAAGCATCTGTTATGCTTGAGCCGCTGCTACCATACACGGCCTGATTGGCATTGGCAAAATCAATAGATTCTATGCGTAAGTAAGAAGGTGTTCCTGGTGAAGGATCCGATTGTTCACAAGATGTGAGTGAAATAACGGATAGTAAGAATAGCCAAATAAGTGCTCGATTCATCGTTTTGTCGTTGGGCAAGTAGGTTGGGAACGTATTATCGTTGATAAAATTGTTTAATGCTCCATTAAGTTCGGAGACAAACTTAGCTTTTCAATTATTTTATGCGCTACTTCAAGAGCTTTATATCCATCATCGATAGTCACTTTAGGAGTGGTTCCTTCAGAAATAGCCACCGCAAAGGTTCTCAATTCTTCTTTAATGGCGTTGAGCTCGGGTACGGTTGGTTTATCGAAATGAATTTCTTTAAGTTGTTTTCCATTGCCTGGATCAAAGGTGATGGCTAACGGATCAGGTTCGCCTTCTACCTCATTCATGCGTACAATTTCCACTTCTTTGGTTAAAAAATCCATCGAAATGTAGGCATCGCGCTGAAACATACGGGTTTTACGCATGTTTTTCATCGAAATTCTGCTAGCAGTTAAGTTGGCTACACAGCCATTGTCAAACTCTAAACGGGCGTTGCAAATGTCTGGAGTATCGCTAATTACAGCTACACCAGAAGCACTAATTTTCTTAATATTCGACTGAACTGTAGATAAAACGATGTCTAAATCGTGAATCATTAAATCTAACACTACCGAAACATCTGTACCTCTTGGGTTAAATTGTGCCAATCGGTGAGTTTCAATAAACATGGGTTGGTCAATGGCGTCTTGTGCTGCAACAAAAGCGGGGTTAAAACGCTCTACGTGCCCAACCTGAACTTTAACATTGGCCTCTCGGCTGTAGTTTATAAGCTTTTTAGCTTCGTCTATTGTGTTCGTAATTGGTTTTTCAATAAACATGTGTTTCTGCTTGCGTAAAGCAACTTCTGCACATTCAAAGTGAGAAAGGGTAGGGGTTACAATATCGATTACATCTACTGCATCTATTAAAGCTTCTTTCGAATCGAAGGCTTTAATTCCAAATTCTTCACTTACTTCTTGAGCGGCCTGTTCGCTAGGATCGTAGAAACCAATTAGTTCGTAATAATCGGTTAATTCTTTCAACAATCGAAGGTGGATTTTTCCAAGGTGACCAGCTCCTAAAACTCCTACTTTTAGCATTGTTTTGAAATTTGTTTTCAAAAATAGCCGATGAATGATGAGTTTCTAACCTTTGTTCACGGTTTTAATCAACAATTGATGTTAATTGCTAACGATTTTTAGGGTTTTATGAGACTAAGAGAAGATGGGTTGAAGTTTCAGGGCATGCGAAGAAAGCTAGTAGAGAAGGTGCGCGGCATGTTAGATGAGGTAGGTTTAGTGGGTGAGCCAGCGTTAAAAGCCATGGAAGTAGTACCCAGACATTATTTTTTCGATAGCACGTTTGATACTAAATATGCTTACGACAATGCTGCTTTTCCAATTGGAGCCGGGCAAACTATTTCTCAACCTTTTACAGTGGCAGTGCAAACCACGCTGATGGATGTGCAAAAACGCGATAAAATTTTAGAAATCGGCACGGGTTCTGGATACCAATGTGCTGTGCTGTGCGAATTAGGAGCGAGGGTTTTTAGCATCGAGCGTCAGAAATTACTGTACGATAAAGCCCAAAAAATTCTAGATCACATGGGGTATCGTCCGCGTTTATTTTACGGAGATGGCTATAAAGGCAAACCCGCATTTGCACCGTTCGATAAAATGATTGTCACCTGTGGAGCGCCTTATATTCCGGATGCTTTAAAAGAGCAATTAAGAGTAGGTGGAATTCTTGTAATTCCGGTAGGGGAAGGTAACGAGCAACGTATGCTGAGAATTACGCGCATTTCAGAAACAGAATATCAAGAAGAAGATTTTGGTATTTTCAGTTTCGTTCCCATGTTAGAAAACACAAATAAATAGTAAAACGGGTTCCTACAATTGTTAGTAACGGTAGGAACCCAATTTCTTTTTTAAATAAAATCTCTTGAAAAAGAGAAGAAAGATGGTTTTACTAAAAAATCATCTACTGAGCAGATTTCGCGAAATCAGCGATGAGGTAAGCAATGGTTTTGCCCACGTGAGCAGCCGATAAATTCTGACCCAAAACGGGAGCACCTTCAGATAAATGTAAATAGGCTATTTTATTGGCTTTGGCTACCCAATTCACAAATTTACGAGCTTCATTTACCGTGATTCCAGAAGGAGTATAAGCGCTAACTGGCAAGCCTTGAATGCTGTCTAAGTCTATTTCAATTCCCAAATGTTGGTGCTGAGTTTTCGATAAAAACTGATCAGTAACGGCTCTAAAATCCACTTCTTCTCGAATAAAAATAGACTCGAACGTGCAATAATCAACTTGAGGCGTTTTTTGTATGGTTTTCAACATGCTCTCGCTATTGTAACTCTCGTGTAAACCAAGAATAAAATACTCGTGCATAAATCCTTCTTCGAACGCATAGCGAAAACCATTGCCGCTGTGTCGGCCTTCTAAAGCTCTAAAATCTGCATGCGGATCTAAGTTTAAAACGCTCACCTTTTCTTTTAAGGCCAACGAAGTTCCTTTTATACAGCCGTAAGAATTATTGTGGCCACCACCAATTACTATGGGGATTTTACCGGCAGAAACAATGGTTTCAAGAGTAGAGGTAACCGACTGGTCTATTTGTGCTGTAAGCTCTCTTAACTGAGCTAAATCTTCTGTTTTTGAAGCGTCTAAATTCTTCGCTTTTTGCAAATAGTCTTCAAAATCGATATGACCTAAAACAAAGAATTGCGCGCCAGAAAGGAACTGATTTTCTTGAATATTTAAGAAGCTAGTTAAAGCCACTTCCCAAGCAGAGTAGGCACCACCAACTCCACAATTTGCGCGAACGCCAATATCTTCTGGTAAACCGAGTAAGACAAATTTTGAAGGATGCTGAGCCATAACGTGTGGCCACTTTTCTAGATTCGAGCATCCTACAAAATTTCCAATTTTATTTTCTCCTTCACGGTTTTTAATGCGCCTTTCAACGTCATTTTTACCGTAAACATGCAATTGAGGTAAATTCATTCTAGACAGAAAATCAAGTTTGAATAACGCCTACGTTGTACGCTTGCTCAATGGGCTTTTTGTTGGCTGCTTCAATTCCCATCGAAATCCAAGTGCGCGTATCGAGCGGATCGATAATGGCATCTGTCCACAAGCGAGAAGCCGCGTAGTAGGGAGACACCTGATCATCGTAACGACCTTTTATTTTATCGAAAAGTTCTTTCTCTTTTTCAGGACTAATTTCTTCGCCTTTCGCTTTTAAGCGACTTACTTCTATTTGCAACAATACTTTAGCTGCTTGTGCGCCACCCATTACGGCAATTTCTGATGTTGGCCAAGCTGCAATTAAGCGCGGATCGTAGGCTTTACCACACATGGCATAATTTCCAGCCCCGTAAGAGTTGCCCATTACGATAGTAAATTTAGGAACTACCGAGTTAGACATGGCATTAACGAGTTTGGCTCCATCTTTAATAATTCCACCGTGTTCAGATCGGGATCCTACCATAAAACCAGTAACATCTTGAAGAAAAACCAACGGAATTTTCTTCTGGTTACAATTCATGATAAAACGAGCGGCTTTATCGGCAGAATCAGAATAAATTACACCGCCAAATTGGGTTCCTTCTTTTTTCGATTTTACGATAAGTCGTTGGTTAGCAACAATACCAACTGCCCAACCATCGATGCGTGCATAAGCCGTTACAATGGTTTGACCGTAATCTTTCTTGTATTCGTCAAACTCAGAATTATCTACAATTCGCTTAATAATTTCGCGCACATCGTAGGGTTTTGAACGCTCCCTAGGCATGATGCCGTAAATTTCTTCTTGTTTTTCTTTCGGAAGTTGCGCTTCTTTTCGGTTAAAACCTGCAGAATTGCTAGCACCTACCTTATCCATGATGTTGCGAATGCGGTTAAGGCATTCTTTATCGTCTGTGCATTTATAATCGGTAACGCCAGAAACTTCGCAATGAGTAGTAGCACCGCCTAAAGTCTCGTTATCGATATCTTCACCAATGGCCGCTTTTACTAAGTAAGAGCCCGCTAAAAAGATGGTGCCCGTTTTGTCTACAATCATGGCTTCGTCACTCATAATGGGCAAATAAGCACCACCCGCTACGCAGCTTCCCATAATGGCAGCAATCTGCAAAATGCCTTTTGAAGACATAATGGCATTGTTTCTAAAAATTCTTCCGAAGTGTTCTTTATCAGGAAAAATCTCGTCTTGCATAGGAAGAAAAACACCAGCGCTATCTACCAAATAGATAATGGGCAAATGGTTTTCCATAGCAATTTCTTGAGCGCGAAGATTCTTTTTACCCGTAATCGGAAACCAAGCACCCGCCTTAACGGTGGCATCGTTGGCAACTACAATCACCAATTGATCTGAAACGTAACCAATTTTTACAACCACACCGCCAGAAGGGCATCCACCGTATTCTTGATACATGTTGTCACCTGCAAAAGCGCCAATTTCTATCGAATTCGATTTGTTGTCAAGTAGAAAGTCGATTCGTTCACGAGCCGTCATTTTACCTTGGTCGTGAAGTTTTTTAATACGTTTTTCGCCACCGCCTTTTGCCACTTCAGCATGCTTACGCTTCATTTGGGCAATGAGCAGTTTTAAACTGTCTTCGTTTTTGTTAAACTCAAGATCTTGCTTTGTCATGTGCTATCTAAGGTTTGGTGCTCAAATATAGATAAACAAAGGCATAACATCTTTAGTTGTAGGAACCAACTCCCACAAAGAAATGCACAACATTAAAAGAGAAAAATTTCAATTCTAAACAAAGAAATTACTGGAAAGAATGAGATTTTAAATAATCGATAGATTCAGGGCCTAAATTGAAAAGAACATCTAAAATGCTCAAATTGGGTAGAAACGGTTGCTCACCGTAATTAAACACTTGCTGATAGGGTGACCAACCTTGGTCAAATTCAGTTTCTTTTTTAGCGTTAAAAGCTGAGCGAAAATCGTTAGAATAGTGATTTTCATAGCTTTTGGTAAGCTCGAAAGAAATTTCTGTTCCTAAGCATTTAGAAATTACAGTAAGAAGGTTAAGGTTATGCTCTACCAAAAAAGGCGCAGGTTGATGAAAAAGGGGTTCTAATAAGTAATCGTAATATTCGAAATACGGTGAAGATTGATAACTAGAAACAATGGCACGCCAGTGCAATATGTTCCAGTTTTCGGCAAACGAAATTTTTAAATCTTTAAGGACTGTTTTCGATGAGTTTTTCTCTACTGGAATAGAAAGTTTTTGCAATCCTTGGCTACTGTAAATGTTGATTCGATTGCGGTACGTTTGTTTAGTGAAATGTTCGTTTACTTCGAAAAGAACAGGATGTTTAGCTTGCAACAGGCAAGAAAAATAAGCGGCTGGGCCAGCATAAAACAAGGGGAATATGGTTGAATTCATTAACTGTAAATTGTTGCGATTAGCTTTCGATTGCCTCCGTTGTTTCTAAACTCACAAAGGTAAACTCCTTGCCAGGTTCCTAAATTAAGACGATGATTTGTAATTGGGATGGTAATTTGGGTTCCTACCAAAGCCGTTTTTACGTGAGCTGGCATATCGTCACTGCCTTCGAACGTGTGCGTGTAATACGGTTCGTTTTCTTTTACCAATCGATTAAAAATAGATTCAAAATCGGTGCGAACAGAAGGATCCGCATTTTCGTTAATGGTTAAACCAGCCGAAGTGTGTTGTATAAAAACATTCAATAAATCTTCTTGAGGTAACTCAGGAAGTTGATTGGCAATGCGATCTGTAATGAGATGAAATCCGCGCTGAAAAGCGGGCAATTGAATAGCAATTTGTTGAATCATGAAATAAAAATTTGCACCTTGAAGCTTTGGTTTACACCTTTGGCAAAGGTAATCGGGTAAGAGAAATGAGTAAGATAAATCGAGAAATAGCAACTGAATTTCGTTACCAAACTTCGAGAAGTTCTGGTAAAGGTGGTCAGAATGTGAACAAGGTAGAAACGCGTGTTGAGGTGTTTTTCCATATCGAAAACTCACAGTTTTTAACCGATGAGCAAAAAAGACGACTTACTGACCAACTGAAAAATAAAATCAACAAAAACGGAGAGCTATACGCGGCCTGCAGTGATTCTCGCTCGCAATTATCGAACAAAGAAACAGCCACCGAGAAGTTGATTAATTGGTTAGAAAAAGGCTTGCTGAAGCCTGCTAAGCGCATAAAAACAAAGCCTTCTAAAAAGCAGAAAGAGAACCGTTTACAAGAAAAGAAGAAGAATTCTGAGAAAAAATCGATGAGAAAAAACGATTTTTATTGAATAATTAGTGTTTGGGTAGTAACCAGTTGGTCTTCTCTGTAAATGTGATAAAAGAAGATACCAGAGAGCTGAGGAGGAATGTTCCAAATAACTGAATTTGCGCCCTGCTGAACGGTTTCAAATACTAATTGGCCTTGCGCTTGATACACCTCTACGCTCCACGGTTTTGCCCGCTGATTATCGATGAAAAAATGTACCCGTTGGTTGGCCGGATTGGGATAAACGCTCACGCCATTTGCTCCGTAGCGGTTAACTTGAACGCTAATAAATTGGCTTGGGAAATCGCCCAATAACAATCGGTAAAAACTTTCTTGGTTGAGGTAAGGAGTGGGATCGTTAAGAGTATAGGTAGCTTCAAAATCTTGACTTCCGCAAACGCCTGTAATTTCGCCTACTTGCTCTAAAGAAGATAAATTGGTAGAATCGGTAGTTCTAAAAAGCACCGCTCCTTGGCAAAAGTTGCCTTTTCCGAGGGTGAAGGTAACCGCTACTTCGTCTCCTTCTGGTTGGCCCACAATATTGATTACTTCTAACTGTGCTTGAGCTGAGAGTAGAGAAGTAGTTAAAAAGAAAAGAAGGCTAAGAATACATCTCATGCAGGTAAAAACGTAATTGAGGAAAGATTAGTTTTTGCACTGCACGAGAATTCTGTTTGTTAACTAAATATTTGAAGTTAAGGCGGTCCATAGGTTGTCTTCAGGTGCCGGAGCTTGAATTGTAATTACCTCGTCTTTTACGGGGTGCTGAAAACGTACTTCTCTTGCATGCAAACAGATAGATCCGTCTGGATTGCTTCTTTTAGCACCGTATTTTAAATCGCCTTTGATTGGATGCTGAATAGCCGCCATTTGAGCGCGAATTTGATGATGTCTTCCTGTTTCTATGGTTACCTCAAGCAACGAGTAGTTGGTTCCTACCGAAACAGTAGTGTAATTAAGAATTGCCTCTTTGTGGTCGGGTTTGGGCGTATCGCTTGCATACGATTTATTCTGCTTGGCATTCTTGATTAAAAAATGCTTCAATTTTGCATTTTTCTCAGCTGGAGCACCCTGAAGAATAGCCCAATATTTTTTCTCAATTTGTTTAGACTGGAAAAGGGCACTCATTCTTGCAGCGGCTTTGCTGGTTTTAGCAAATAAGATAACGCCTGTTGTTGGTCGGTCTATTCTGTGAATTACGCCTAGGTAGACATTTCCGGGTTTGTTGTGCTTTTCTTTAATGTAACTTTTTACAATTTCAGAAAGTGCCTTGTCTCCGGTTTTGTCACCTTGAACAATATCTCCAGCGCGTTTATTAATCGCGATTAAATGGTTGTCTTCAAAGATAACTTGAAGGTTGTTTTTTGTTGTAACGCTCATTGATTGCTATTAATATTGTTCTTTCTCGTTAGGGAAATCTACCGTTTTAACGTCTTTAATATAGTTCTGCACAGCACCTAGCATATCTTCGTACATGCTGGCGTATCTTCTTAAAAAGCGCGGAGAAAAATCTTTGTTAATGCCCAGCATATCGTGAAGCACCAATACTTGACCATCTACTTCAGAACCTGCACCAATACCAATTACCGGAATGTTTACCGCTTTGGCTACTTGACCTGCTAGTTCTGCGGGAATTTTCTCTAAAACTATGGCAAAACAACCTGCTTCTTCTAAAAGTTTAGCATCTTCAATTAAGCGATCAGCTTCTTCTTGTTCTTTGGCTCTCACGCTGTACGTTCCAAATTTATAGATACTCTGAGGCGTTAAACCTAAATGACCCATAACTGGAATACCCGCTGAAAGAATTCGTGTAACCGATTCTAAAATTTCACGTCCGCCTTCCATTTTAATAGCATGTCCGCCAGCTTCTTTCATAATTCGAATCGAAGATTCTAAAGCCGTTTTAGAATTACCTTGGTAGGCACCAAAAGGCAAATCTACTACTACTAAACAACGCTTTATCGCTCTAATTACAGAAGCAGCGTGGTAAATCATTTGATCAAGGGTAATAGGCAAAGTAGTTTCGTGCCCAGCCATAACATTCGAAGCTGAGTCACCCACGAGAATAATGTCAATTTCAGCTTCGTCTAAAATACGCGCCATAGAAAAATCATAGCCCGTAAGCATACTGATTTTTTCACCTTTTACCTTCATCTCTTGTAAAACGTGCGTGGTAATTTTCTTGGCGTTGCTAGAAACAGGTCTTAAATTATCTTGCATGATTTGTATCTATTGATTTGCCCGAAGCCAAACTTCGCAGCACATTTGAACGTAATTTTAAGTGGGCAAAGCTATAAATTTAGATTTGCAGCTTTCAAAGCTTTTGATTCATTAAATTTGGCGTCCTTTAGATTTTATCACATGAGTACATTCAACAAAATATCTCTTCAACGAATTATTTCTTCTGTATCTGTTTTCTCATTATTGGTAGGAACCGCTTTTCTTACGAGTTGTGAAGACGAAATTGAAATTAACGCACCCTACGATGAAGTAACCGTTGTTATAGGATTGTTAGATGCCAATGATCAAACTCATTTGGTAAAAATCAACAAATTATTTGTTGGAGAAGATAACGCACTTACCTTGGCTAAAGACAGAGGTCAAGCAGAATACGGAGAAGATTTAGTGGCTGTAGTAAAAGAGTACGATTACAATGCATTGTCGAGAGACACTACAGAAACCAATAACTCTTGGACTTTAACCGACACCTTAATTACCAATAAAGAAAGCGGTGATTTCTTTTATCCAGAGCAGAAAGTGTACAAATTTGACGCCCGTTTAAAGCGACCCGATTATGCCAATGAAGTTTATCCACTTTACAAAATAGAAATTACCCGTCCAGATGGAGAAATCGTTTCTGCATGGACGCCCATTGTGCAAGTTCCCGTGATAAATGGCGTAGCTAACATCGATGCAGTTCTTACCAACTACAATGCGATTAGAACTACAGGTGTACCTTTTATGACGTCTACAAACGTGAACCCAAACGTTACTTTTAACACACTTTTCCCGGTTAACACAAAGGGAATGGAAATGAAACTAAGTTTTCATTGGTCAGATGTAGATAATAACAACAACGTTGTAGAAAGCCGCTCTATAGAGCTTCCGTTAGGAACACAAACGGTAGGAACCGTAGCGAAAACAGGAACAGAACGAGATGAAAGAAGTTTTAAAGTAGGTGGGGAAGCCTTTTACCAAGCAGTTGCATTAGCCACTCAACCCATCAACGATGTGCCAGTAGCAGTTCGAAGACCAGATTCTGCCAATGTTCAAATCGAAGTGTGGATGTCTGGCGAAGAATTACAAACCTTTATTGATTTAAATTCTCCTTCTCAAACGCTTTTAGAAGAAAAACCAGCTTACACCAATATTGAAAACGGTTTGGGCGTATGGTCTTCAAGAACCCACCTAAAAGCAGAATCTAGAATTAATCAAGCTTCTATGAATGAGTTATTAGAAGCGTTAAAGTTAGGTTTAACGGGAGATAGAGGATTTTGCGACAATTTAGCACCTATTGGTTCGCCAGAATCGTGCTTGTAAAAGCGTGACAAATCTGTCATCATTTTTTGCATGCTTTTCTTTCATTTCGTCAGTTTTTAATAGAAAACTGACAGAATAGCACATTTTACCCAAACAACTTCTAGTGGCACAGAGATTGACTAAACGAGGTTGTATTAATTTGAAAAATCAAATATCTAATCATGGGTAAAATTATAGGAATAGACTTAGGTACAACCAACTCGTGTGTTGCCGTGATGGAAGGTAACGAACCTGTTGTAATACCTAACAGCGAAGGAAAAAGAACAACACCTTCAATTGTAGGTTTTGTAGATGGTGGCGAAAGAAAAGTAGGAGATCCTGCTAAGCGCCAAGCTATCACAAACCCAATTAACACTATTTTCTCTATCAAACGATTCATGGGTAATTCTTACTCAGAAGTTGAAAAAGAAATTGGTCGTGTTCCTTACAAAATTGTAAAAGGAGATAACAACACACCGCGCGTTGATATCAATGGTAAATTATATACGCCTCAAGAAATTTCGGCAATGGTTCTTCAAAAAATGAAGAAAACAGCTGAAGATTACTTAGGTACAAGTGTTTCTGAAGCAGTGATTACGGTTCCTGCCTACTTTAACGATGCTCAACGCCAAGCTACAAAAGAAGCAGGTGAAATTGCTGGTTTAGAGGTGAAAAGAATCATTAACGAACCAACAGCAGCTTCTTTAGCTTACGGTTTAGACAAAAAAGACGATGATCAAAAGATTGTTGTTTTTGACTGTGGTGGTGGAACACACGATGTTTCTATTCTAGAATTAGGAGACGGAGTTTTTGAGGTGCTTTCTACTGATGGTGACACGCACTTAGGTGGTGACGATTTTGACCAAGTAATTATTGATTGGTTAGTAGACGAGTTTAAAAGCGAAAATGGTGGTCTTGATTTATCGAAAGATCCAATGGCTTTACAGCGTTTGAAAGAAGCAGCTGAGAAAGCGAAGATTGAACTTTCTTCTTCAAGCAGCACCGAAATCAACTTGCCATACATTATGCCTGTAGATGGTGTTCCAAAACACTTGGTGAAATCATTGAGCAGAGCAAGGTTTGAGCAGTTAGCAGATGAGCTAATTAAAAGAACAATTAAGCCTTGTGAGTCAGCATTGAAAAACGCTGGTTTGTCAAATTCAGATATCGATTCTGTAATTTTAGTAGGTGGTTCTACAAGAATTCCAGCTATTCAAGATGCTGTTAAGAGTTTCTTCGGGAAAGATGCTTCTAAAGGGGTTAATCCAGATGAGGTAGTAGCAATCGGAGCTGCCATTCAAGGAGGTGTTTTAACTGGTGAGGTAAAAGATGTATTGCTTCTAGACGTTACTCCACTTTCGTTAGGTATCGAAACAATGGGCGGTGTAATGACTAAATTAATTGAGTCAAATACAACCATTCCAGCTAAGAAATCGGAGACTTTCTCTACAGCTGCAGATAATCAGCCATCGGTAGAGATTCACGTTTTACAAGGTGAAAGACCAATGGCCAACGATAACCGTTCAATCGGAAAATTCCACTTAGACGGTATTCCACCAGCGCCACGAGGTACACCTCAAATCGAAGTAACTTTCGATATTGACTCTAACGGTATCTTAAACGTATCTGCAAAAGATAAAGCGACTAACAAAGAGCAATCGATTAGAATTGAAGCTTCTTCAGGATTAAGCGATGCTGAAATTGAAAAAATGAAGAAAGAAGCGGAAGCAAACGCTGCTTCTGATCAAGAGACCAAAGAGAAGGTAGAGAAATTAAACCAAGCTGATTCATTGATTTTCCAAACAGAAAAGCAATTGAAAGAATTTGGAGACAAATTACCAGCTGATAAGAAACAACCTATTGAAGATGCTTTAGCTGAGCTTAAGAAAGCTTATGAAACGAAAGACTTAGCTCAAATTGAGCCAGCAATGGAGAAACTAAACGAAGTTTTCCAGGCAGCTTCACAAGAAATGTACAGCGCTCAGCAACAAGCACAAGGGGGTGACCCAAATGCTCAAGCTGGAGGAGATGCAGGTTCAGCTTCAGACGATGAAGTAACCGATGTAGATTTCGAAGAGGTTAATGATGATGAGAAGAAGTAATTCTTCTGTTTCACACCCATGAAAAAAGGCGCTGTAAAGCGCCTTTTTTGTTTTCAATAGGTTGATTATTTTAAATTCTTTTGGAGTTGGATCCTACCGAAAAAGGAAATGGGCAGTTTTTTAGCGTATTATTTCTGGCCTATTTTCTTTCTAAGTGAAGAACGGATACCGTCTTGATGCAGCGTAAAAGAGATGGTTTTCATTCTCAAATAAGCTTCCGAAACGTAGACAAATCCATCAAATTCACGATTTTCTCCCCAAGAATTCTTCACTAAATAGTACTTGTTTCCGTACTGATCAGTTGCGGTTCCTACAATGTGCATTAGGTGATCGTCTGTGGTTGTTAAATTCTCAAATGCCTCTTGGCGCATGGCTTGGTCTACATTCGCCTCTTCGATGTTTCCTGTAAAAACGGCCTTTTTTTCTTCTTTAGAAAGCTCATTGTAAGGAGTTGCTGGCCATTTGGCAATATCTTTTTTGCGCGACCACGTTTTCTCGCTTACATCGGCATCCCAGGCAACCGTAAAACCATTTTCTAAAGCGTAATCTAATGCAGAAATAAAGTCGTTTAGAGGTAAATTGTAGAAGGAACCGTTTGACCAATTGTCAGGAACTTCAAGAATAAATTCGGTGTTAAACGGATGATGAGAAAATGAGGTTAAACTCACGTAATGTTCTTGCTTAATGCCTAATTCTTTGGCCAACTCTTGAGGTGTGTATTCTTTTTCTTGATACGTAAATTGAGTAGCTGGTTGGCCCATATATGCATCTAAAATTCCTTGATAAGCCATAGGCCAAGCTGTAGATAGTTGTCCGTTTTTGTTCTGAATAAGTGCAGAAAGAAATCCGTATAAAACCGCCTCCATTTCAGAATGATTATAGATTTTGCTGTTGGTAGCATCGCCCTTATAAACTGACTGTGGAACAACACCATATTGATCGATTAAGGCTAAAACATCGTGGTTGAGACTCCCTTGTGAAAATTGCGTTTTTCCATGTTTTAAGACATAATTGGTGGCTTTTCTTTGATAATTATGGTAAACGAAATACATTTCGCTTAAATCGTGAGAACCCTTTCCCATTCTTAGAATTTCAGATTCGATAAACGAGATAGAAGAGTAGCTCCAGCACGTTCCTGTTTTTTGTTGATGTTTAACATCGGTATGATCGATTAATAGGGTGTTGGTGAACTGAATTTCAGAAGGTTCCTTCTTAGATTCTTTTTGTGAAAAAACAGAAAAACTTGTACTGATTAGGAGTGAAATTGAAAGAAAAGATGCTTTGAAAGTCATTTCGGTTTTTAATTTGATGTAAAATTATTGCAAAATAATTGAATTGCTTAAAGGCGTTGTTTTTTGGTATTGGCTATGTAGCTAAATTGAGAAAAAAGATGATGAGAACATTTCTACTTTTATTAATAAGCGCTAGCCTCTTGCTCACATCTTGTGTTGACACCAAGAAAGATTTCACTTTGCAGCAAAATAATTTACGCATTCTGGCCGAAAAAATTAACAACGATTTTTTGCAGATTCATTATGCAGTAGACACCATTGCAATGCGATTAGAAGAGATTTACCAGTCTAAAGACTCGATCTTACCTTTGATAGATTCAACACAATATGAGATAGATGCTGAAAGTGGCGTAATGTATCGCAAAAATTACGTGGATAATTCTGCGGTGTTTGTTTCTGGTTTATATGAAATTACTAAAAGCGTAAAGGAGTATACATACATCACAGAAATGATAGACCCTACTTTTAAAGAAATCGCGCAAAACAGTTCGATTATTCAAGTGTATTATAACGATCGTTTTTCGAGTAACCGGATTTATCCACCTTTTGATGTGCTATCTCAATACGAACCTGGTTTAGACATTTCGTCTTATAATTTTTATTATTTGGCAGATGAAGAGCACAATCCTGAGCGTAAATCGCTGTGGTTAGACGACATTTATGTGGATCCGGCAGGCAGAGGTTGGATGATTAGCGCCATTGCACCTGTTTATTACAACAATGAACTGTTTGGAGTAGCGGGAATTGATGTTACCATTAAGTCCATAATAAAGCAATATTTACCGAAAAACGATAAATACACCATTATAGTAGACGACAAGGGTAATTTAGTAGCAGCGGGGCCAGAAGCTTTGTTTTTATACGGAATGCCTAGCTTGAAAGATTATGAGTATACTTCAACTATAAAAGAAGAAGAAATTCTGGGCGAAGAGTTTAATATTCAGCAGAGTAAGAATGGTTCGTTGCGTAATGCGGTAAAAGAAATTTTAAATAATACAGACGTTAAGTCTTCAAAATTCAATCGGGCAGATGTATCTTTTCAACTTTTAAGCGCACCTATTGCGGAATTTGATTGGTACTTGTTGCAGGCGGTTGAAATTTAGAAATTTGATCACTAACTATGAATAGAAAGTTCCTTGTCGATAATATTTGGCTTTTTGTATTGAGCTTGTTCTTAATAACAGGAGTTGTTATTTCGAGTTTGCTTTATCTCGATTTGCTCATCGATAAAGAAGTAGAAGCGAAAAAGAATTTTTTATCTAACCAAGTACAGTTGTGCGGAAACTCTATTCTAGATGAGGTAGAAGCTTTTCAAACAGAAAGTAAATTTTTGAGTGATGCTCTAAAATGGGATGTGTTTTTAAGGGATTCTGTTAACTCGTTAGAAGAAAAAAAGTACTTCCGAAAAATACTTTCACAGAACCGTTTTTTAATTGATACGGCTTACGTTTACGATGATTCTTTGGGAGTTAAAATTTACCAAGACGATAACAACTACTTTTATTTTGAGCGATTTGAAAAGACCCAATCAGCTACTTTTATTCAAAGTATAGATACACTCCGTTCTATCTACACAGCGAAGAGAAATGACGCGATGTTGGTGTTTGTAGCTAATCCTATTAACTTATTCGATCATAATTTCAGAGATTTCTTTGTGGGCAAAGAGGCCTTCAAATTTGTAATTGACGAAAACAAAATCCACAACCTCGGTTATGCTCGAAATGCTATGAACAGTCAGTTGTTCGAAATGTATGCCGAAGATGTAGACGACCTTAGAAAAATAATAGCAGACAATCTCCAAGCAGAATTATTGCAAGAAATAACCGTAGAAGGCGAACCCATTGAGGTGGTTACAGCTATGTATCCGCTTAATCTCTTTGGCGAGCAGTATGGAATTGTTTTTTCAGTAAACACCGATAGTTTAATCGATACAGTGTACAGTTCTTTTAACACCATCTTTGTTGTGTCGTTAGGGGTAATTGTACTGATTATTATTGCGTTTTCAGCTAGTTTATTGCGTATTTCACAATCTTCACGAGAGCTAGAAAATAATAAGTTTCAACTTACTTCATTGGTAAGGCAGCAACAGCTTTTACTAGAACATTCAGATGATTTTACCTACCGCCATAATCGAGACTTCGAATACAATTACATTTCAGAAAACGTAGAAAGAGTATTGGGGTTTACACCAGAAGAATTTAGCAGCAGCAACCATAGAAAATTTACAGATAGCCCTATTAACGTTCAAGCAAGAAAAGTATCGCAGAATATTTTAAGTGGAATTACTCAAAACTCTAACTTCTTTGTGGAAATTTTAGATGCTGACGGTATTCCACGCGTTCTAGAAATTAAAGAAAAACCTTATTTAGACGATAACAATCAAGTAGCTGGCGTTATCGGAATTGCAAAAGACGTTTCAGATAAATTTAGATCAGACGAAAAATTTAGAGTCTTGTTCGAATATTCTACCGATCCGCACATATTGTACGATGATTCGGGTATTATTGATTGTAACGAGGCTACAGTCAAAATTTTAAAGGGTAAGAGCAAAAAGGATATTATAGGTCAATTTCCGTTTAAGTTTTCACCACAATATCAAAAAGACGAGAGAACTTCTGTAGAAAAAGCGAAAGAGATGAAAAACATCGCTATTGAATCGGGTTCTCACCGTTTTGAATGGACGCATGTAAATTTAGAAGGAACCGAAATTCCCATAGAAGTATCGCTCACCCCTGTATCATTAAACAATAAGCAGGTGATGCTTTGTGTATGGCACGATTTAACAGAGCGTAAACGCGTTGAGCAAACTTTAATTACCGCTAAGAAGCGAGCAGAAGATTTAGCAGAATCGAAGCAGCAGTTCTTGTCTTCAATGAGTCACGAAATTCGAACCCCACTCAACGCTGTAATTGGTTATGCACATATTTTATTGAACGATCAACCACGAGAAGATCAAAAAGAGAAGCTGAAAACGTTAGAGTTTAGTGCCAATAACTTGTTGAGCTTGGTCAACGATGTTTTAGACCTTTCGAAAATTGAATCGGGTAAGATTGAGTTTGAAAATAATCCGTTCGATTTAAGAGACCGATTAAATGGTATAAAAGAAACCTTCTTATTTAAAGCTTCTGAAAAAGGCCTCGATTTGAATTGCCATTTCGATAAGAACTTACCAGAGCAAGTAGTGGGTGATCCCGTTCGACTTAACCAAGCTTTAACCAATATAATAGGTAATGCTGTAAAGTTTACCAGTAAAGGAGAGGTAAATGTATATGTAAACCTAATTGGTGAAAGTGAAAATCCTGATGACGTTTCTATAGAGTTTAAAATTACCGACACGGGAATTGGTATTTCTAAAGAAAAGCAAGAATTGATCTTCGATAGCTTTGTGCAGGCCAACAGTAAAATCTTAAACACGTTTGGCGGTACAGGTTTAGGTCTCGCCATCACCAAGAGAATTGTAGAGCTTCAAGGGGGAGAAATCGAAGTAGATTCGGCCGAAGGGGAGGGAAGTACCTTCAAATTTGTTCTCGACTTTAAGAAGGCAAAAACGGTTCCTACCAAAAAGAAGGCAGAAGATGAAACCCGTGTGATTAGCGATGCCAGCATTCTTTTGGTAGAAGATAACTTGATTAATCAGAAAATTGCGACTCAATTTTTAACAAAATGGGGAGCGAATGTAGAAGTAGCCAACAATGGAAAAGAGGGCGTTGAAAAACTGAGAAATCAGCATTTCGATATTGTTTTAATGGATTTAAACATGCCCGTAATGGATGGTTATGAAGCTACGGTAGAAATACGCAGTGATAGTGATTCTCGAGTAGCCAACACACCCATTATTGCTCTCACGGCAGATGCGTTTACAGAGGTGCGAGATCGCGTTTTAAATGCGGGTATGGACGATTATATTACCAAACCCATAAACCCAGTAGTATTCAACAAAACGTTGAATAAACACTTGGGAACAACTCACACCGTATAAAGCAAAAAACCAACTTCATTGAAGTTGGTTTTTTTATATCGTTTTGTCAAAAATCGATCTTTATTTGAATTTCTTCGGAAAATCGAAGTGAGCCATTTTTCCTTTAATGGTTCCTACCGCTTTCCAGCTATTATCGTTGAAAACAATGGTAACAATACTGCCTGTGGGCATACTATCGATGAAAGCCCCAGAAAGTTCGTTAGCCAAAAGAGTTATGGTAGGGTTATGGCCCACAACCATTAGGTTATCTACCTTTTGGTTCGTTTTTCTAATTTGCTTAACGTGTTCTTTTACGTTAGTAAGGTAAAGATCATCGGTAAACACAATTTTATCGGTAGGAACCGATAATTTTTCAGCCAATGCTTTTGCCGTTTGCGTGGTACGCGTGGCACTACTACACAAAACTAAATCGATTTTGGCCTTTCTTTTTTCAAGCGCTTTGCCTACTAGTTCAATGTCAGTCTCTCCTCTTTCATTGATGGTTCGATCAAAATCTCGTTGATTTTTAGTAGCAGGTGAAGATTTGGCGTGTCTGACCAAATAAATTTTTTTCATTTATTTAAGTGCTGTACTGTAGTTGCTTCAAAAGTATTTCAATAACATTAAATTATTGAAAAGTTAAAACAGAAAGGTTTTACAATCAAGAGATGTTAACGCTAAGTTTACTTTTAGCAGCGAAATGAATAGATATTGCTAGTTAATTCCGTATTTGTCGATTAGGTAAATCATGGCAGCCATAGCTGCAGCACCCGAATGCAGTTCTCGAGCATTTACTGCTTCAATTACATCAGATGCAGCGTGGTGGTAATCGAAATAACGCTGAGACTCGGGCACTAAACCAATTAAAACCACATCGCCTTGGCCACGCAGCTGACCAATGTCTGCACCGCCATAGCCTTCTTTGAACTCAAAAATGCCATATTCTCGAAAAAGATGACTCCATGCATACAGTTGATTTTGCTGTGCTGGTTTTGCTTCAAAATGGAATCCTTTTGGAGCGAAGCCACCTCGATCAGATTCTATAGCGGCCATGTGTTTTTCGTTGTTTTCTTTGGCGAGTTCTGCGTATTTAATGGCTCCTTTTAATCCATTTTCTTCATTCATATACATCACAGCACGCAAAGTTCTTTTTGGAGTGTAACCAATGGCTTTTAGAATACGAAGTGCTTCTATTGCCTGAACACAACCCGCGCCATCATCGTGAGCACCTTGTCCTAAATCCCAACTATCTAAATGACCACCCACTACCAAAATTTCATCTGGGAATTCTGAACCTTTCAATTCACCAATTACATTGTGAGAAAGTGCATCGCTATGAGAAGAAGAAGAGGTTTGAATCGATACATGCACTTTTTCGCCATTTTTTAATGCTGAATGCAGACGTTCGGCTCCTACCGTTGAAATAGCCACCGCAGGAATTTTTGGAATAGTGTCGCTGTAGCCCATGCTTCCCGTATGCGGATAATCGTCTAATTTTAAAGAAAGCGAGCGTGTTATAGTGGCAACAGCACCGTATTCTGCAGCACGCATCGCACCTGCCCAGCGCTGATCAACACTTCCTGAGTAGGCGGCAAAAGTGTAGAGATGAACAGGATTCATCGGGCGATTGTAGAAAACAATTTTCCCTTCTATGTTTTCACGGCCTAGCTTCTTTAAATCGAGAAAGTTCTGCACTTCAACTATTTCTGCTTTGATGCCTCTTTTGGGGGTTGCAATGCTTCCACCTAACGCACAAATAGACAAGGGCTCCTTCCCGTTTTCAGTAAACAATACGGCTTTTTCTTGGTCCCCTCGTTCCCAATGCGGAACCATGCAGGCTTGCTTAAAAACTGAATCGAACCCTAAAGAATCCATTACAAATGCCGTTCTCTCTACTGCTTTGGCAGCATTTTCAGAACCCGATAATCGTGGGCCAATTTCGGTACATAAATATTCTAGCTGATGAAAAGCATTCCCATTCACTAAGGCTTCTTCAAAGATTTTATCAATCATTCGTTGATCTTGTGAAAAAGGTATTTGTTGTGCTTTTGTAGGAACACAAATAGCCAACAAGATGAAAATGAATAAAAACGATTTACGATTACTACGATCGAGGATGAAATTGAATAATGGCATCTTTTAAATCTTGTTTATTAATATGGGTATAAATTTCTGTTGTTGTAATGGATTCGTGACCCAGCATTTGCTGAACCGCACGTAAATCGGCTCCTCTTTGAACCAATTCAGTCGCAAAAGAATGGCGAAGAGTATGCGGGCTCACCGTTTTTTGAATTCCGGCTTGCTGAACAACTTGTTTCACAATGTGAAAAATCATGACACGGGTTAATTTTTTACCATTTCTATTCAAGAAAAGGATGTCGCGAGATGAATTTTCGGGAGTTTGATGGTTGCGCACTTCGTCTTTATAAATGAGAACTTGCTTTTGGGCAATTTTACCAATAGGAACCAAGCGCTGTTTATCACCTTTTCCAATCACACGAATAAAACCTTCGTTGAGATGTAAATCGCTTATTTTGAGTTCGGTGAGTTCTGTTGCTCTTAATCCACAGCCATATAAAACTTCAATAATGGCTTTATTGCGGGTTCCTTGAGGATGTGATAAATCTATGGCATCTAACATTTTTTCGAGCTCATCGTTAGAAAGCGTCACAGGAAATTTACGGGTAGTTTTAGCCGATTCAAAAATTTCGGTAGGATCCGAATCGATAATATCTTCAAGTAAAAGGTATTTGTAAAACGATTTAATTCCCGATAAAATTCGGTTTTGCGTAGTGGCAGAAAGACCAATGTCGTTGATGGTTTTTATAAACTCTTTTAAATCGCTAGAACGAATTTGCACGGGAGAAGTGGTAGGAAATTCGTTACTCAGTTTGTGAATATCTCGCAAGTAGTTTTCTACTGTATTGGCCGATAGCGATCGTTCAATACGCAAATATGATTTATAACCCGATAAGTAACTCTTCCAATAATTCAAGAAACCGTAATTTTGAGAGTAGCGAAAATATAGATTTCATCACAATCTCTTAGGTAAATAATGCACTATGAAAATCTGGATCATCAACGGCCCTAATCTTAACTTGCTTGGCACACGCGAAGAGAATGTTTATGGCTCTCAGTCTTTCGAAAGTTATTTAGATGAGTTGAAATTAGCCTTTCCGTTAATTGGTTTGTTTTATTACCAGAGCAATGTAGAGGGAGAGTTAATTAATCAACTTCACAAAATTGGCAACAGCTCTGAGTACGATGGAATAATCCTTAACGCTGGGGGCTATACGCATACATCAGTAGCATTGAGAGATGCCATTGCGGCTATTCAATTGCCGGTTGTGGAAGTGCATATTTCGAACGTGTATGCTCGAGAAAGTTTTAGGCACACATCTTTGCTGTCTGCCTCTTGTAAAGGTGTAATCGTAGGTTTTGGTTTAGAGTCTTATAAATTAGCATTGCACAGTTTTTAGCATAAAAAAGCCGCTTTTGATTCAAAAGCGGCTTTTTCGTTGGATATTTTTTTCGTTTAGAACGGTGTGTCTGTGCTAAACGTTGTGTTATCGTACATGGTAGCAAATGCTACGTTGCTAATAGAATTTAGGTTGATGTTTCCAGCACCTTCGTCAAACGTCCAGATGTAATCTAAACCTGGAGTAGGAATCGAGAAAGTATTGTTGAAAACCGTTTGAACCTGAGTTGCTGTTAAACCAGTATTCCATACAGAAACTTGATCAATCCATCCTTTAAAGTAACCATCTGGTGTTTTATCAGCCCAGCGTCCTGCAGCCCAAGTATTCAGTGTGTGAACCGGAGCTGAAAGTTGAATAGGCGCTGTAGCTGCTAATTGGCCATCTACATATAGTTTCATTTGTGAGCCATCGTAAACTGCTGCTACGTGGTGCCATAGACCATCATCGTAACGGCTGTTGCTTACTGCTTCAGAAGCATTGTTCGCAGAGCTTTTTGAATTCATGATTAATTTACCAGCATTAGCAGTGCCATCTTCTTTTCCTAAACGAATTCCAAATTGTAAGTGAGGGTTATTGTTATTGGCTAAACCAGCTACAACGCGATCAGTGGCTCCTACCGTGCCATCTGTCTTAAACCAAGCACTTAACGTAAAAGTGAAATCATTGGTAAGTTGGTGATCACAACCCGTGAAATCTCCTGAACCATCGAAGTAAAGTGAATAATCGTTGTTGTTTTGACCGCTACACATGCTTAAGTCGCGAACGCTACCACCGTGAGGACGAGCTTGAATGAAGTTTCCGTTTTCGTAAATCTTCATAGTAAACGTACCGCTAGTAGAAGTAGTAAAATGACTAGTAAAATGAACTTCAGTCATCGCAGGAATGGTATAAGAACCGGTAACACCATTTTGTAACACTTCCCAATCGATGGTTTTAGCTACGTTCGAAGCATTTCTAATTCTCCATCTTCTACCGTAATAGCCATTTTCTAAATAATGACCCATTGCCGTTAAAGTAACTTGTCCGTTAGACCCACCTAAGTAATCTTCAAAGCCAGTCATGTTAGAGCAATAGATATCTACATTCTCAGCTGAACGACCTAAGATTTTAAGTCCACCAACACCATTGGCAATAAATACGTTGTTTCCGTTCGATTTCACATAGTTAGCAGAACCTGTGAAATTGAATAAACCATCTTGAGCATGAGTGTTTTTATCTAAAATGTACACCCCATCATAACCATTCGCGATAAATAAGAACTCGTTATCGGTATGAACTCCGTTAGCATAACCACTTCCACCGCTGCTAAAGCTATAAGAAGGAGTTGTGTTTGCGCTGTTAACATTGAATACTTTTAATCCGTTTGCACCTGTACATACATAGGCTAATGGACCATCAATATGTAGAACCGCTTTTCCGTTAACTGGACTAACAGAAGCAGAAATATCCATGGTAGTTTTTGTTGCAGCGTTGAAGCTACCTGTATGTGAATACAATTTAGCATTGGCACCTCCGCGGTAATATACAATCTTACCGTTTGCTTCATCTACGAATTTAGAATCTGAATACGACTCAGAATCAAGCAACGCTAAAGTAGAAGCGTCTACAACGTAAGCACCACCACCAGTATTACCAGCAGCCACATATAGTTCGTTTCCAATTTTCTTAACGGCATTTCCAGAATAAGAAGGAAGAGGTGATTGAGTTGTAGTTGCGGTTAATAATCCAGAACCATCTAAGGCAACTCTTTCTACAATGGCTCCATTGGTAAAGTTTTGATCGTAGTTAGAACTGTAAATATCTCGACCACCTGTTACGTATACATCTCCATTATCTACAGTGATTTCATTTAAATCGGTATCTGTAAATAATAACTGGCTAATTAATACAGGAACGTTTGGATTAGAAACATCGAATATTTCAATGGCGCCTGAATAATCACTTCCTTGACCATTCCAATGGTAAGAAACATAGGCTTTATTGTTGTGAAATTCTACACCTGTTGCAGATAATACGGCACCGTTAACAACGGGAGATGAAACTTCAGCAATAAAATCCCAAGAAGAAGCAGACCCAGATCTTTTTTCTGAAGGAACCGGCTGGTATAAATACTTGATGCGACCTTCAAAATCAGAGTTGTTTAAAATTCTGTTCGAAGAAGACGATGAAGAAGGTGATAAATCATCTTCTTTTTTACAAGCTGTAACAGCTAGAACAACTAGCGATAAAAAGAATATCTTTTTTAGCATGAGGGGGATAAATTAATTGTTCACCCAGAGTTAATCATAAAGTACACCATAAAAACAAAGCCTTGTAAAACAAGGGTTTCCTGTTCTACAAGGCTTTTTAAATTGTTTCAAAATGGGAAACGGTTGCTAATTTCTAGGTTATTTGTCTTTTAGAAATTGGTCAATTACGTTAATTATATAGTCGTAATGTTCTTCATCTAACCCTGGCCAAACCCCTAACCAAAAACTATTGTTCATGATTAAATCGGTATTGGTTAATTCACCCACCACACGATGAGGAATATCTAAATAGGCGGGTTGTCTTAAAAGGTTACCGGCAAAAAGCAATCGGGTTCCTACCTTGTTTTTCTCTAAATGTTGTTGAAGTTTTTTACGGTCAATTCCTGATTCTGGTTTAATGGTGATCATAAAACCAAACCAAGATGGGTTTGAATTAGGCGTTGCCTCATGCAGAATAAAAACATCTTGAAAACGCTCTAACTTTTTGTACAAAAGAGCATGATTTACGCGTCTTTTCTCAACAAATTCATCAATTCTTTTCATTTGGCTTAAACCGATGGCTGCTTGCATATCGGTAACTTTTAAGTTGTAGCCAACATGAGAATAGGTGTATTTGTGATCATAACCTTTTGGCAAATTGCCTAACTGCCAACGAAAACGCTTACCGCAAGTGTTGTCTTTTCCGGGTTCACAATAACAATCTCGACCCCAATCTCTAAACGATTCAGCGGGTTTTTTGAGCCAAGGATTGTTGATGATAACCGCTCCACCTTCACCCATAGTAATGTGGTGTGCAGGGTAGAAACTTACTGTAGCAGCATCTCCGAAGGTACCCGTTTTTTGTCCATTGTATGTAGCGCCCAAAGAGTCGCAGTCGTCTTCAATTACCCAAAGATTATGTTCTTTGGCCAAATTCATAACTACTTCTAAATTGAATGGATTTCCCAATGTATGGGCGAGCATTATTCCTTTTGTTTTTGGCGAGATAGCGTCTTCTAACTTTGAAACATCAATGTTATAGGTGGATATTTCAACATCGAGAAAGACAGGCACACAACCGTATTGAATCATTGGGTTAACGGTGGTAGGAAAACCAGCAGCTACCGTAATAATTTCATCGCCCGGTTTTATTTGGCGTTCTCCTAACTTTGGAGAAGTTAATGCTGAAAAAGCCACTAAATTAGCAGAAGAGCCACTGTTTACCAACAAAGAAAACGGAGATCCAAAATAATCTGCAAATTGACGTTCAAATTCAGGGCCGAAACGCCCCGTAGTTAACCAGCCATCCATTACGGCATCAATACCGTACAGTAAATCTTCTTTGCTAATTACTTTTCCGGTAACGGGTAGGTAATCTTCTCCAGGAATGGAACGTTTAAAAACTTTGTTTTCCAGTTTTTCACTGAGCAGTTCTTTCAAAGAACCATCTATATTTTCTAGCATTCTTTTTAGTCTCTATTCTTTACAAATAACGCAAAAACGATGAAAAAGATCAGTTTAAATATCGGCTGCTTTCTTTCTTAAGTAATCGTCTACGTTAGTGAAGTGAAATTCAGGATATTCTGATAAAAACTTCGCGGTGATTAAACCTCCCAAAAGTGGTCGATCTGCTGGTGGATTAAAAACATCGGTAGTAACAGGTTCGATTTTCACCTTGTGATTTGGGAAATATTTTAAAACGTGCATGGCCAATTGTACACGGTTTACAAAATCGGTACTGGCAATATTGTAGATACCTTTTTTATCATCGTTTAATAATAAATACAAGGCTCTTGCAATGTCAGCAGCGTTTACAGGCGTTGCGTACTGATCGAAAGGAAGTCGCAGTTCGGTAGTTTCATCTTTCTTCACGTTTTCGAGCATTCTTGCAATAAAATTCTTGTTGCGCTCTTCGTCTCCGTAAACATTGGTAATTCTTAGAATAAGATGAGAGTCGAGTTCCTTCACGCGGTTTTCTGCCTCTAACTTGTGCTGGCCGTAGATAGAAATAGGGTTAATTTCTGCTGTTTCGGTGTAAGGTCCATTTTTGCCATCGAACACATAATCGGTAGAGATGTAAACCAATTTGGCATTAAATTTTTTGGCAAGTAGGATGGCGTTTTCGGTACTCTTTACCGTTTTTTCGTGGCTCTCTTCAGGATTTTGTTCGCAATAATCTACCCATGTAAGCGCGCCACAGTGAAGAATAACATCTGGCTGAAACGAATCGATATCGAAGTTCTCTTCATCATCTAATTGTAAAGTGTTGAATTTTACGGTATTCTCAGCTTGGTAACTAAAATGGGTTCCTACTACCTCAATATTTTCTTTGGTGTTAAAGTAGCGCAAACAATTGCTGCCTACTAATCCGCTGGCGCCTAAGATGATGATTTTCATTAGAATGGAGATTTAAATGTTTGGAATGCGCTGAATTCTAAATCGCGATTCGAAATTATAGGGTTTTCGTTTTTCCATTGGTGACCGAAAGAATTGTAAAGAATTCCGGCATCACAAGTGGGTGAATGTTCGGTAGAGGTGAGGTAGGTCATGATGGTATGGTCTTCGAGTGTTTCGAAACCATGCGCGAAACCTTTGGGGATGTAAACCGATTTATAGTTGGTTCCTGATAATTCTACAGAAATGGATTTACCGAAAGTAGGGGAGTCTTTTCTGATATCGAGAATTACATCGATCAATTTTCCTGCATTACAGTAAACGAGCTTTACATGATCTTCTGGCGGAATTTGAAAGTGCATACCTCTGATTACTCCTTTTTGGTTAATCGAGTAAAAGCTCTCAGTAAATTCAGCTTCTAGTTGATGCTTTTTGAAAGATGATGCATGCAATGTTTTTACAAAGGTGCCTCTAGAGTCGGTAGCGTTAAAGTTTTCGATGATATAAACACCTGAAAGTTCGGTTTCGACTAGTTTCATAATTGACTCAACACATTTTTAACTTGCATAAGTGTGTAGGCTGCTGCATCTTTTTGGTAGTTTTTATACCAATCGATGGTGTAAGCAATGGCTTCTCTGCTCTTGAAAATAGGTTGCCAATCGAGCAGTGTTTTTGCTTTGCTAATCGATAAACGAAGTAAATGCGCTTCGTGAGGTTGCTCCATGTTTTGAGCTACTTCGTAGGTGCCAGATCCCCATTGTGCTATCGCTGTTTTTACTAATTCTTCTACCGTTAAGGTGTCTTCATCTTCAGGACCAAAATTAAAAGCGGTAGCATACTCAACTGGTTTTTCGTTCATTTTAGCTCCGAGGGTCAAATACCCAATTAGCGGATCTAAAACGTGTTGCCATGGTCTTACTGAATGAGGATTTCTCAAAAACAAAGGTTGATTGTTCTCGAGCGATTTTGCCAAATCGGGAATAATTCTGAATTCTGCCCAATCTCCACCGCCAATTACATTTCCGCTTCTCACTGTAGCTATGCTTTGCTGATGATGGGGGAAGTCTGAAGGATTAAAAAACGAATTTCTAAAACTAGATACCGCTAATTCGGCACAGGCCTTAGAGTTAGAATACGGATCGTACCCACCTAATCGTTCGTCTTCTTTGTAAGGAGCAAGGCGCTCTAAGTTTTCGTACACCTTATCGGTAGTGATAACAATGGTTTTGCAAGGTTTTTTCAGTTGTTTTACCGCGTTGAGTAAATAAACCGTTCCCATTACATTGGTTTCGTACGTTTCGACCGGTGTTTCGTACGATTCTAACACCAAAGCTTGAGCAGCCATGTGGTAAATAAAATCAGGCTCGAAACTGACTACCTCTTGGGTTAACCGTTCTTGATTGCGGATGTCGTCTATTACAGATTCGCACAAACTGGCTCCGTTAATTAAGTGAAAAAGGTCGTTTTCTCGGGTAGGAGCCAAGGCATAACCTTTTACAATTGCGCCTAATTCTTTTAATAACAGTAGGAACCAAGCACCTTTAAATCCGGTATGACCCGTTACTAATACCCTTTTACCTTGAAAAGTATTCTTGAGTTGTTCTATTCCCATGTTTTCCAGCTTGGTTCTTCTTCCCACATGCGATTTAAATCTTGATTATCTCGGAGGGTATCCATGCATTTCCAAAAGCCATGATGTTTGTAAGCAACAAGTTGTCCGTCTGCAGTTATATCTTCTAATGGTTGGCGCTCCCACATAATGTCGTCTGCATCATCAGATAAATAGTTGAAAATTTCGGGCTTCAGAATAAAGAAACCGCCATTGATCCAAGCGCCATCTTCTTTCGGTTTTTCCATAAAGCTTCTCACCACATTGTTTTCATCAATATCGAGCATTCCGAAACGACTCCCAGGTTGTACAATACTCATTGTGCACAACTTTCCGTGTTTTTGATGAAAATCGAGTTGAGCATTCATGTCAATATTAGCAACTCCATCACCATAAGTGAGCATAAAATCTTCGTTGCCAACATAATTCTGAACTCTTTTTAATCTTCCGGCCGTCATGGTTTCTAAACCAGTATCTACCAAAGTGATTTTAAAGGATTCTGCTTTATTCTTATGAACTTCTACTTGGTTAGTTTCTAAATCTACCGTTACATCAGCATTGTGGTAATAATAGTTGAGAAAATATTCTTTAATCATGTAACCTTTGTACCCAAGACAGATAATGAACTCTTTGTGGCCGTACGATTCGTACATTTTCATGATGTGCCACATAATGGGTCTTCCGCCCACTTCAATCATGGGTTTAGGTCTTAGATGAGATTCTTCAGAAATGCGGGTGCCTTTTCCACCTGCAAATATCACGACTTTCATGTGCGCTGTATTTCGATGCAACACAAATATATCGAATCCGAAAGGCTATAAAAGGTTTGTTAGGTCGAATCTGTTAAAAAGTATGAACAACGCCTATTTTGATGGATCCCAATTGAGTTCAGAAAATTTGCGTTTACCGTGTAAAAAGAACTGGGCAACTAAACTTTTAGAGCAAATACCATAGGTGTTCCGGTTTTTGATAAACAGTTTCTGAACGCTTTTTCTCTTTTTATACCACTTTGGAAATTGTAAAATAAAATCGTTGTGGGCTTTAATTACGGCCATGCTTGATTTAGGATTACCATCGAAAAGCATTTTTACAAACGTGGCATAGTCGAGTAGGAACCGAACCGGAATTTTCCACCAAACTTCACTACTTGGAAGATTTTTAAGTAGCATAATTAGGTTGTTACGGTGGTTTCTGAATATTTTTCCCGGACTACCGTATTGAATTACATATCCGCCCATGTGGTAAATTTCTGCTTTTGGCTGATACATAATTCTATAGCCCATGTTCTTTAATCGCCAAGCAAGATCGATTTCTTCCATGTGTGCAAAAAAGTCGTTGTCTAAACCACCTGCTTGATGGTAAACATCTGCTTTAATGAAAAGACAAGCACCAGAAGCCCAAAAAATTTCTCGAACATCTTCAAATTGACCAAGGTCTTTTTCCATGCTATTCACCAATCTACCACGGCAAAAAGGATATCCTAAAAAGTCGATGTAGCCGCCTGCAGCACCTGCATATTCAAACTCGTCTCGTTGATCAAATGATTTTACTTTGGGCTGAACAGCTGCAATATCTTCGGCAGAATCTAACAATTCTAACCCAGCCTCTAACCAACCCGGAGTTACTTCAATATCACTGCTGATTAAAACGTAATTTTTGGCTTTTATTTGAGGTAGTGATTCTGTGTATCCGCCTGTGAAACCTGCATTTTTCTGTAGGGTTAAAAGGCGCACTTCTGGGTGGTTTTCTTGTATCCAAATTCCTGTTTCATCGGTAGAAGCATTATCTACCACAACAATTTCTACTCCGCTTAAGTGGCGAGTGGTTCCTACAATTAGAGGAAGAAACTTTTTAACTAACGGCAAGCTATTGTAGCTTAACAATACAATAGAAACCCACGGAATTTGTTCAGTGCTTACTTTCAACGATGCAATTTTTACAAGGATGCAAGTATAGTTAATTGAATTAGATGATGCACTGTTTACCGTGGAGCATTAAAATACTGCTCGGCTTCGCTACCATAAGAATTTACAGGAGATTGATCGTCTGTTGTTCCAAACGGGTTGTTTCTTCTCTGTAATTCTAATTGCCATCTGTGGTTATTGATTTCGCCTCTCACGTTTGAGTGCAGAAGGGTGTATTCGTTGGTAACCAAATCAGGATTGTAGAAAATGTAACGAGCATCGGTTCTTTTCGGGTGTTTGTAATAGTGCCAAATATGATACGGATAACTGCTGGGCTCGTTATCTCTTCTCACCACAGTGTTAGGCGGCCCGTATTGCAAATAGGTAACGCCACGGTCGGTTTCGTAGCCCATTTTGTTTAAAGTAGAGAATTCTTGATTTACCAAGCGAACTTTTTCAGCGTAGCGCTCCCATTCTCTTTGTGGAAAATCGTTAGAACGAGTTACCCAAAATCGATAGAAGAATTGCTGTAGCGTAAGCAAATCGGCTGTTTTCCAGTTGTTGTCGATAAAAGCAGCTTCGCCAGAAGTGGCAATTGGACGAAGACATTTTACAAATTGAACCAACGTATCTCTGCTGTTGTAACCTTCTGCAAAGGTGTTGTTTAGATCAATGCTTGCAAGATCTTCTTCTTTGAACTGAACTGATTCATTCACACGTTGCCAAAACATCCTTTTTTCAGCTAAAAGCTCATTTTCTTTACTTTTTACTTGAATAACTAGATCGTAATTTCCGGTAGGAACCCGTTGAATATCAAATTCAGAAAGCAAAACATTTACGTTGCTGCTTGTGTAGCGTTTAAATTTTGAAATGCTGTTGTAAGCTTTGTCTTTTCCGGTGGGAGTAATGAAATACTGAACTAAAAAAGGTTCATTTTCGCCTAGCACCTTTTCTGTTCGGTAAATTTCGGTGTAGAACTTAATTTCTTTGATGTGCTCTGGGTAGAAATCTGAAATATTAGGAATTACTCGAATTCCTGATTTTACGAGCGGACCACTTTCTTTAGCGGGTTCGTAAGCTTCTACCAATTCGATATCAGAAATATTGATGGCAGAAGAATCAAAATCGATGGTAACATCTTGAGAAACCTCGATTGGTTGTGCCTGTGTGTTGGCATCGCTAATGAGTATGTCAAAACTGTATTTTCCGTTGTCTAAAGGGATGCGTTGCTGGTCAATAAAATTGATAAAACCACCCATTGTATCTTGAATAACAGGACTTTCTAACTCGTATTTTTCGAAGGCTTTAACGGTAGAATCTTGCTTAAAGATGTAGGTTACGTTGATTTTACCTTGAAAACCTCCGTTTTTGGTTTTAACGTATTTCACAGAACTTCCTAAGACGCTCAAGTAAACTTCAGCATACGGTCCAGTTTCAGGGCTTTCGAAAAAACCTTGAGATAAATAGGCTTCTAATTGTTGTGATCGAAGGGTAAAATGGGTTCCTACCAGTAGTAGAATTGAGATAATTATTCTCATGTGTTAATTTCTTTACAGCAAATTTACGAATCTCCCATTTTAAAGTTGACCCTATACCTTTGCATTAACCAAGATTTATAAACAAGTAGTTAGAAAGTGATATGAAATTAGAAGGAAAAGTAGTTTTAGTAACCGGAGGAAGTTCAGGATTAGGAAAAGCTACCGCCAAGTTATTAGCCGAAAATGGTGCTAAAGTGATGATTACGGGTCGAGATCAGAAGAAGGTAGAGCAAGTAGCGAAAGAGATTAATGCCGTTCCGTTTTGTGGTGATGTTACCGATGATGCAAGCATTGATCTGATGTTTGAAGAATTGGCAAGTAAGGTGGGTTCTATAGATGTATTAATCAACAATGCCGGAATTGGTTCAGAATGGCCAGAGGTAGATCAATTATCGAGAGAGCAATTTCAGCGCGTTTTTGATGTGAATGTTTTTGGTGCAGCCATGGTAGGAACCCGAGCAGCCACTCTAATGAAAGAAAAGAAAAGAGGGACGATTATCAATATTGCTTCAACAGCAGGGTTAAAAGGATTTGCTCGTGGATCGGTATATGTTGCGTCAAAATTTGCCTTACGCGGTATGACTCAATGTTGGCAAGCTGAGTTAAGACCCTACAATATTCGAGTGATGGGAATTAACCCGAGTGAAGTTCCCACAGCTTTTAACCAAGAAAACCGAGAAGAAAGAGAGGAAGAACCCAAGAAATTGACGTCAAATGAAATTGCGCATTCAATTTTTTCAATTTTATTGATGGACGAAAGAGGATTTATTCCTGAACTAAGTGTTTGGGCCACAAATCCTTTCTAAGACGAAACGTAAAACCCGCTTAACATTGGCTTAATTTTTTTTAAAAAAGTGCTTGTTATTAAGAAAATGAAAAATACATTTGCAGCGGAGAGTTGGCAGAGTGGTCGAATGCACCGGTCTTGAAAACCGGCATACTGAGAGGTATCGAGGGTTCGAATCCCTCACTCTCCGCCACAGAGTCAGAAAAAACCTTCTTGAATTTTCAAGAAGGTTTTTTTGTTTTTATCCCTTTTTTCTTGACTGATTTCTCAGTAGAAAATCACCCAAAAGATTAAGATTATATTAATTGATTTTTGGCTACTATCTGGTAAAATAACCAGAATCAGGCAGAAACGAAATCAATTAAAATTTTGATGATTCTAATTTCTGAAATAATAGCTACTTTCGAAACGAGAATAAAACTATACCATTTTGGAGAAAAAGAAAATTTGGCTTTCGAGTCCACATATGAGCGGCAAAGAGCTCGAATATGTTCAAAATGCTTTTGTATTAAACTGGGTGGCACCTGCTGGTCCTGACTTGCCTAAACTAGAAGAATCACTTCGTAGTTATTTCAACGTTGAATCTGCAGCGGCTTTGGGTTCTGGAACTTCAGCACTTCATTTAGCATTAATTGGTTTGGGAGTAACCCATGGAGACGAGGTTTTGGTTCAATCCATGACCTTTACAGCTTCAGCTAATCCAATTGTTTATTTGGGAGCCACGCCAATCTTTATCGATTCTGAATACGAAACATGGAACTTAGACCCGAAAGTGGTTCGAGAAGCCATAGAAGATCGAATAGCGAAAGGGAAGAAGCCAAAAGCGATTGTAATTGTGCATTTATACGGAATGCCAGCTCAAATGAACGAATTAGAGTTGCTTTCTAAAGAATTTGATATTCCCATTATAGAAGATGCGGCAGAAGCTGCTGGCTCTACCTACATGGGTAAAAAATGCGGTAGTTTCGGTAAGGCCAGCATTCTTTCTTTTAACGGGAATAAAATTATTACCACAAGTGGAGGTGGGGCATTGCTCTCTAACGATACCGAGTTGGTAAATCAAGCTCGTTTTTTATCTACACAAGCTAAAGACGAAGCGCCTCACTATCAGCACTCTCATATCGGGTACAATTACAGAATGTCTAACATTTGTGCAGCCATTGGTGTAGGGCAAATGGAAATTTTACCGACTCGTGTAAAAGAGCGCAGAGCGAATTACGACTTTTACAAGACACAACTTAGCGATATCGCGGGTTTAGAATTTGTAGCTGAACCTTACGGTTATTACTCAAACAGATGGTTATCGACTGTATTGGTACATTCAGATAAAACAGGTGGTATTACCCGAGAAGATATTCGTTTGGCTTTAAATGCAGAGAATATAGAATCTCGTCCGCTATGGAAACCTTTGCACCAACAACCTGTGTATGCTGATGCGCCATTTTACGGAACGAATGTAGCCGAGCAACTCTTTGATATTGGATTGTGTTTGCCGAGCGGTTCTAACATGACCAATGAAGACAGAGACAGAGTAGTTAGTGCAATTCGCGCATTAATGGTTAAAGAGAAAGAACCCAATAAAGCAGCCGTTTAATTAAAGGGTAGCTAAAAGGTCTTTTGAATCAATATTTTCAGCACACTTAAAGTGCTTTTTAGGACAAGCTTTCTTGCCGTGCAAACCACATGGACGACAAGGAAGCTTTTCTTTTATTTCAATAACAGTAGAATCGCTGCTGAGTGGGCCAAAACCAAATTCAGGTATAGTAGAGCAGAACAGAGCCGTAGAAGGCACATTGGTTGCCGAAGCGATGTGCAAGGGGCCAGAATCGTTTACAAAGTTTCTACGAGCTTTTTGCATCAACGCAGCACTTTGTAAAAACGAAAGTTTCCCGGCTAAATTCGCAACATTTTCTCGTTGAGATGCTTTTTCAATTTTTTCACATTCAGCTTGATCACCGGGGCCGCCCAATAAATATACCGTGATATTGGTAGGAACCAGATTAATAAATTCTATCCATTTATGAGCAGGCCATTGCTTGGTGAACCAAACCGAAGTAGGTGCAACACAGATGTATTCTTCTGATTGCAGATACTCTACAGCTTCGAAATCTTGACCTGATGGATAAAGTCGAGGAGGTGCAACTCGCGTTCCTTCAGAAAAGAAAGAAGAAAGAAGAGAAAAGTTGCGCTCAATTTCATGCGTTCCATCGCCAATCTTGTGATCATGGCGATGAGTGAAAAATCGAGAAAACGGATTTTTTTTGAAACCAGAAATGGCGGTAGCATTGCTAAACGCAGCCAAAGCTCCAGTAGCACCAAAACGTTGTGCATTAACCACTAACTCGTAGCGTTCTTTTCTAATTTGCTTTAGCAACTGTAATAGCGAACCGTATTTCGATTCTTTTTTCTCCCAGATAAGAACTCGATTAAGAAAAGGATGATCTTTTAACAAAGATTCGTTGCCTTTTCTGAGAAGAAAATCGATTTGTGCCTTGGGGTATTCTTGGTGAATACTTTCAACCAAAGAAGTTGCTAAAATTACATCACCAATAAATGCGGTTTGTATAACGAGAATTTTATTCAAGCTGTTGGAGTAACGTTAAAAATTTCTTGTAGAATAGGAGTTAATCCACTAAAAAAGAACTCAACAGCAATCACCATTACAATTAAGCCCATTAATCGCATCATTACTTTGTTACCGGTGTCTCCCAGCCATTTCATCACTGTTGAAGAACTCCAAAGAACCAATAAAGTAATGCTCAGAATTAAGGCGATTACACCAATAAGTACGGCTTGCATAGCAGTATCTTTGGCATCTTCCATTAAAATTATAGCGTTGGTGATGGCTCCTGGGCCACAAATCATGGGTATGGCTAACGGGGTAATAGATATATCATTTACATACGATTTTACCTCCGCCTCGTTGACTTTCGTTTTTGCTAAGCGCGCTTGCAACATATCTTGGCCCATCAAGAAGAAGATAATTCCGCCAACAACCCGCAAGGCATTTACTGAAATGCCAAAAAAGTTGAACAGCACATCGCCAGAAAAAGCGAAAGCTACCAAGCTGAAAAAGGCGACCAACACAGCTTTTCGAGCCGTTTTGAAACGGGCTTTATTATCGAGTTCGCCTGTCATCGTCATAAAAACCGGCATGGTTCCTAACGGATTAATCAAGGTGAAAAACGAGGTGAAAGCTACTAAAGCGTATGAAATGTATTCGTTCATAAAAAGGCTATACAGCTACGTTGAACTCACGCAGCGCATCGTTTAAAGAGGTTTTTAAATCGGTACTTGGTTTTCTTTGACCAATAATAAGGGCAGCAGGTACTTGATAGTTTCCAGCAGGAAATTCTTTAGTGTACGAACCCGGAATTACCACTGATCTTGAAGGCACAACACCACGATGTTTAACAGGTTCGTTGCCAGTAACGTCAATAATTTTTGTCGATTTGGTAAGAACTACATTAGCACCTAATACGGCTTCTTTCTCAACTTTTACACCTTCTACCACAATACAACGAGAACCAATAAAAGCACCATCTTCAATAATTACCGGAGAAGCTTGTAGTGGTTCTAACACTCCACCAATTCCTACTCCTCCACTGAGGTGAACATTTTTACCAATTTGAGCGCAAGAGCCTACGGTAGCCCAAGTATCTACCATGGTTCCGCTATCTACATAAGCACCAATGTTTACGTAAGAAGGCATCATAATCACCCCTTTTGCAACATAGGCACCATAACGGGCCACAGCATGCGGAACTACACGCACTCCGAGTTGTGCATAGTCTGATTTTAGTTTCATTTTATCATGAAACTCGAAAGGACCTACTTCAATTGTTTCCATTTTTCGAATAGGGAAGTAAAGTACAACAGCCTTTTTTACCCACTCGTTTACTTGCCAACCGTTTTCGGTAGGTTCGGCACACCTTAATCTCCCTTTATCGATTTCTTCAATAACGGTTTCAATGGCTTTTACTACTTCTGGTTGGCTGAGTAATTCTCTATTGTCCCAAGCCGATTCTATAATTTCTCTTAATTCAGACATATTAAAGTACGTGTTAAGGCGCCAAAGGTAGAAAAGTTAGTAGGTTTACCGATTCATCTATCGTTCAAATCAAAATCCAAGGTTAGATAGAAATTGAGGTTTTTAACACTTAGGAAAGTACATTTGCTAAATGGGACGAATTTTAGCCATTGATTATGGTACTAAGCGAGCAGGAATTGCCGTAACCGATCGCCTACAAATGATTGCTACCGCATTAACAACTGTACATGCCAACGATTTACTCGCTTTCTTAGCCGATTATTTACAGAAGGAACCGGTTGACAAAATAGTAGTGGGTCAACCTTTTACTATGAATGATGAACCTTCTTCAATAGAACCACACATTCAGGGATTTATCAAAAGATTGCGGAAGCAACACCCAGAAATAGAAATAGATCGAGAAGACGAACGATTTAGTTCAAAAATGGCGCAAGAATCGTTGTATCAATCGGGGATGAATAAGAAAAAAAGACAGCAAAAGGGTCAGTTAGACCAAACAAGTGCTGTCATTATATTACAAAGCTATTTAGGCCACGTGTAGAAAGAAGCGTTTATTCTTCTTGTGCGGTAGCTTGATTCTTCTCTTGAAACATTTTTAAAAGATCTTCATCACTCATGGTTAGGGCGTTAATGGCGAGTTGAGCGTCTTTTGCAAAAATGTGATCAGGATACAATTCGATTACGCGGTCGTAATACCTTTTGGCTAATCCTTTTTTATTTTGATGATAATCTGCCACAAAACCAGATAAATAGATGGCTTCTGGTCTTTTTAAGTAACGTTTGTAATGTTCGTCTATACGAGTGAAATAAGAAATGGCTTCATCGTAATTTTCTAAGCCTATGCAAACGTTACCGGCCATAAATAGCATTTCAGGAGCTAACGAATCTTGAGGAAACTGGTTGGCATAATCCGTATAAAACGTAACCAAACGCTTTGCATGTGAAGGTTTGTTTTTCTCACCCGCAAGCTCTAGTTGCTCTTTGGTTTCGTCTATACTGGTGATTATGTTTTTCTTAATTTGATCGTCACTTAGCTTTTCTTCTTTAGGCGTACAAGCTACTATGCCAATAGCAATAGAAAGTAAAAAAAGGTATTTCATAAACTTGAGGTATTAACGTGATTTGTTATAGTGAAAACGATCTAAACGATAGCGTAGTTTGGTAGAGTAGGGGTTATTTCTTTGCAGGGAATTTCATGCGATAGTCTACGCTGGTATTGCCTTTCGAAATGTTGGTGAGTTTCTTTTTTAAAAATCGCTTCTTTAACGGTGAAAGGTAATCGGTAAATAAAATTCCTTCAATGTGGTCGTACTCGTGTTGAATTACTCGTGCGGCAATGCCATCGTAGGTTTCGGTCAGTAACTCCCATTTTTCATTGTAATATTCAATTTCGATGGTTTCGTTTCTAAACACCTCTTCACGAATATTCGGAATACTTAAGCAACCTTCTTCAAACCCCCATTCGTCACCCGATTCTTCGGTAATAATGGGATTAATAAAGACTTTACGAAAACTAGAAAGCTCTTTTCTTTCTTCTTCAGAGAGGTCTTCGTCTTCTGCAAACGGACGAGCATCTACAATAAACAAACGAATTGATTTTCCAATTTGAGGTGCCGCTAAGCCTACCCCATGCGCTTTTTCCATGGTTTCAAACATGTTATCGATAAGCGCAGATAAACCTTCGTAATTTTGGTCAATCTCTTCAGCCATTTTCTTTAAAACGGGATCTCCGTAGGCTACAATTGGTAATATCATATACTAAGTTCTAATAAAGTTCAAAATTAAATTAACCGTTCGAATCAAGAGTAGAGTTTGATTCAAGTCCTAATGCAACCCGCAACTTATCTTCGATAACATCTGTTTTCTTGCACGGTTCAATTCTACCCCGAGAAACAATAGAAATAGTTCCTCTTTCTTCAGAAATAACTACTACTACAGCATCAGAAAGTTCGGTGATGCCAACAGCTGCTCTATGGCGAAGACCATATTTCTGAGGCAAGGTGCTACTTTCACTTAACGGTAAAACGCAACCGGCTCCTGCAATTCTGTTATTCTTAAATATAAGCGCTCCATCATGAAGAGGATTGTTGTGGTAAAAAATGCTTTCTATTAATTCTGAGCTCACGTCTGCGTTAATTTTCTTTCCGGTTTCTATGTAATTCGATAAGTCGGTTTTACCCGGAAAAACCATTAAAGCACCTGTTTTATCGATCGACATTCGTTGACAAGCCGCGGCAATATCGTGGGTATTGAGTTCTTCTTGTAACTCTTCAGATAGAAATCTAAACTGAAAAAAGTTTTTTCCACTGCGAGAACTCCTGAAAAAGCGATTATTACCTAAAACAATTAAAAAGCGCCTTAATTCTTGCTGAAAAATAATGATAACCGCAATGGCTCCAATGCCAATGAATTGATCTAAAATGTTAGAAACCAGTTGCATTTGAAGCACTTCGGTCACTTTCCAAGCAATAAGGATAACAAGAATGCCTAGAAAAATTCGAACAGCCGCAGTTCCTTTAGCAAGTTGATACACTTGGTAAAGCAGAAAAGCCACCAAGAAGATGTCTAAAACATCTAACCAACGAAGAGTAATAAATAGCAACGGCATAAATGCAATATTAACGAATCAACTCTTGAGTGGGGTTACACTTCTGTCTTTAAGGTGAAAATTACCAAAGTTGACTACCGATTTTAATGGCATTTACTGCAGCACCCACATCGTGAACCCGTAAAATTGAAGCTCCTTTTCGCAAAGCTTCGGCATGTAAAACGGTGGTTCCGTCCAGGGCATTTTCGGCAGTGGTTCCAAGTGTTTTATACACCATACTTTTTCTAGAAACACCTATTAATAAAGGAGCTTCTAGTTGGTGAAAGTGCTCTAAATTTCGCATCAACTCAAAATTTTGGTCAATGGTTTTGGCAAACCCAAATCCTGGGTCGATTAATACATCATTTAGCCCTATTTGCATCAATCGTTGCTTTTTCAAGGCTAATTCTTCTAAAATCTCTTGCGTAAGGTGAGTGTAATGGGTGAGTGATTGCATGGTCGCGGGGGTTCCTCTCATGTGCATTAAAACATACGGAACCTGCAATTGGGCTACGGTTTCGAACATGTTTTGGTCTAAATTACCCCCAGCCACATCGTTAATTAAATCGGCACCGGCATCAACGGCAGCCTTGGCTACTTCACTTCTAAAAGTATCGGCAGAAAGGTAAATCTCGTCAAAGTTTTTACGAATTGCATTAACGGCAGGAACCAATCTCGCTATTTCTTCACTCACCGAAATATTTTGAGCTCCAGGTCGTGTTGAATAAGCGCCTAAATCGAGCAAATCGGCTCCTTCTACAATCATCTTTTCTGCCTTTTTTAGCAGTTCTTTTTCGGTAGGAACACGACTTGCCTCAAAAAAACTATCGGGTGTGATGTTGAGAATTCCCATTACCTTGGGAGAGGATAAATCGATTAAATCTCCACGGAGATTCAATGTGAAATTTTTGCTGAAAAACATATCTTGCGCCATAAGCTGAAAACGCTCTAAATAATGACTAATACAGAAAACGAATACAACACGGTGGTTGCCAAATGTAACCATATTTTCACCACTAAAATGAAAGATTACGGTACGGCATGGCGCATATTAAGGCCTACGTCAATTACCGATCAAATTTTTATAAAGGCGAAGAGAATTAGCACCTTAGAACAAACAGAAGTTGCTAAAGTGAACGAGGGGGTTGTGCCTGAGTATATTGGACTGATCAATTATTGCGTAATGGGGCTTATTCAGTTAGAGAAAGGACATACTACGGATGTAGAAATGGATCCTACCGAAGTAGAAAAACTTTATGCCCAACATATTGAAACTACCAAAACGTTAATGCTCAACAAAAACCACGATTACGGTGAGGCGTGGAGAGATATGCGTGTAAGCTCTTTAACCGATTTAATCTTAATGAAGATTTTAAGAATTAAGCAAATTGAAGATAACGCAGGCAAAACTTTAATTTCTGAAGGAATTGATGCTAATTATCAAGACATTATCAACTATTCTGTTTTCGCGCTAATTTTACTAGGCGAAGCGAATGTTTAACGATATGTTAATAGGGCAATAAGCCGCCAAAAGGCTACTTAATTTAGTAGTTCTTGAATCACTTAATTTATTGAAAGTTATGAAGTTATTAGTACTTATTTCTCGTTTGTTAGTGGGCTCGTTGTTTATTGTGTCTGGCCTTATAAAGGCAAACGATACGTTGGGCTTTGCTTATAAGCTGCACGATTATTTTGCTACCGATGTGCTTAATTTACCCTTTTTAGATCCAGTAGCTTGGCACTTGTCTGTGCTTATTTGCGTGGTAGAAATTGTTCTCGGGGTGGCGCTTATTTTAGGCTATAAAAGCAAACTTACCGCTTGGTCGCTCTTAGGGATGATTGTGTTTTTTACTTTCTTAACGTTTTATTCAGCGTATTTCAATAAAGTAACCGATTGCGGTTGTTTCGGAGACGCTTTAAAACTTACTCCTTGGGAGTCTTTCACTAAAGATGTGGTGCTGCTCTTTTTTATAGGGATTATCTTCTGGAAAAAAGATACGATTACACCAACCACCATTAATCAAGATCTTATTTATATGGCTATTTCGGTGGCGCTGATTTTACTTTTTTCTGTAGGGGTAATTGGATGGGCATTTCCCGTTATTTTTGCATTGTTTACATACGGGGTAGCCATTTTAGTTAAGAAATTTTACCCAGGTGAAGGTGTTGCTTGGGCGCTGGCAGGTGTTGCTACGGTTATCTCGTTTGCGTTTTCGTATTACACGTATTCTCACTTGCCTATCGAAGATTTTAGACCGTATGCTGTCGGTAAAAATATTCAAGAAGGTATGGAGATTCCTGAAGGGGAAACACCACCTGAATACATGTATGAGTATACCATGAAAAACAAACAAACCGGAGAAACTTCTACCGTTAATTCAATCGATTACCTAGAGAAGGAAGTTTGGAAAGACGAGAACCTAGAAATTGCAGAAACTTCTGAACCTATTTTATACAAAGAAGGGTACGAACCGCCTGTTCATGATTTTTCTTTAATCAGTTTAGAATCAGGTGAAGATTTAACCGATCAAATTTTATCTGAAGACGCTGTTTTTCTAGTGGTTGCTTATGATTTAACGCAAACGGATACTGAAATTCAACCAACGTTAAATACTTTTCAACAACAAGCAGAATCGGCTGGAATTCCTTTCTACGGAGTTACCGCTGCTCTTTACGATGAGGCAGAAACCTTTCGCCACCAAAACAACAACGCATTTCCATATTTAAGTGCAGATGCTATTACGTTAAAAACAGTAATTCGCTCAAATCCGGGGTTAGTTTTGTTGAAAAATGGAACCGTAATGGGTAAGTGGCATTACAACGATTTCCCCACCTTTGAAAAAGTAAAAACTGAAAAACTATAAACTATGGCTAGAAAACAAATTGTAGCCGGAAACTGGAAAATGAATACTACATTCTCAACGGCAACTGCCTTGGCTAACGATGTAGTTAAAGCTCTTTCAAACCAACTTTCTACCAACACTGAGGTAATTTTATCGCCTCCATTTCCTTTTTTGCCAGCGTGTGTAGAAGCTACCCAAGGCGTAAGCAGCATTAGTGTTGCAGCACAAAATGTAAGTGAAAAAGAAGTAGGTGCATTTACCGGAGAGGTATCTGCAGAAATGCTAAAATCGGTAGGAACCGAATACGTTATTATTGGTCATTCTGAAAGAAGGTTATATAACCACGAAACCGATGGAATGATGGCAGAGAAAATAGCGTTAGCGCTCAAAAACGAGTTAAAACCCATCTTTTGCTGTGGAGAATCATTAGAAGAAAGAAAATCAGGTAAATACCTAGCCGTAATCGAGCAGCAAGTTTCTGTTGCTTTGTTTCATTTGTCTCAAGCTGAATTAAGCAATGTAGTAATTGCCTACGAACCTGTTTGGGCTATTGGCACAGGAGAAACAGCTTCTCCCGAACAAGCACAAGAAGTTCACGCATTTATTCGTCAACTCATCGAAAAGCAATTTGGTGCAGAATCAGCAGATGCTATTTCGATTCTCTACGGTGGTTCTTGTAAGCCTACCAACGCTAAAGAATTATTTGCTCAAGCAGATATCGATGGCGGTTTAATTGGTGGTGCAGCATTAATGGCTGAAGACTTTGTTTCAATCGTACATTCATTTTAAGCAATGCAATACACAGAAGTAGATTTTACACTAACACCCGCTTCTCCTTGGAATGATGTTTTAGCAGCAGAATTAGGAGAAATCGGTTTCGAAAGTTTCGTTACTACCGATGAGGGTTTAACGGCCTACATTTTGTCAGATCAGTTTAACGAAGATGCAATGAAAAAAGTAGAAACTCTCAACAGCGATTTAGTAGAGGCTAGCTATGTTTTTCGACCTTATCAAGTTCAAAATTGGAACGAAGAATGGGAAAAGAACTTTTCGCCTATCGAAATCGATACGCGCTGTATTGTTTATGCTTCTTTTCATAACATCGAAAAAGAATACGACTATAGAATTTTGATCGATCCCAAAATGAGTTTTGGTACAGGTCATCATGCTACCACGTTTCTAATGTTGTCTTCTTTGCTAGAATTAAACGTTGAAAATCATCGTGTTTTAGATATGGGGTGTGGCACAGCTGTTTTAGCCATTTTAGCTAGAATGAAAGGAGCTACCGACCTTAAAGCTATCGACAATAACGAATGGGCGTATACCAATTCGAAAGAAAATGTTGAGAAGAATAATTTAGATAAGATAGACGTTCTTTTGGGAGAAGAAGAGTTAATCGGAGACGAACCGTACGATACTATTCTGGCTAATATTAACAAGAACATTATCTTAAACCAATTACCTATTTACGCTAAAGCGCTCAAAACAGGCGGAACGTTGCTTACCAGTGGTTTTTACCATTACGATGTTCAAGACATTCAAGCAAAAGCCGAAGCGTGCGGTTTAGAGTTTGTCTTAACTCGTACAGACCGCAATTGGAGCGTTATTCAATTTACAAAATCATAAGCTTATGAGCCGATTTCTCGCGTCACTTTTGCTGATTTTATGTACCACATTAGCATTTGGTCAAAACCAGCGATATTCAACCGAAACAGAAATTCTAATGGAAGATTTAGAAAAAATGTTCGGCCAATATGATCGGAAATCGGCAAAAAGCCTCATTGATGACTTTCGCGTTTCATGGAACAGCGGAAAATACGGTGATACCGAAAAGCAGAAAATTGTTGAAGTCCTCAATGTTATGGATAGCATTAAATTGCGTCCGTTCCCAGATATGGGAAACTTCATTGAAGGGCTCATCAATTTTGTAGATTCAGACATAGCCATAGGTCAATTCGAGCCGTGGTATACAGCCATTTTGAGCTTAACAGACGAGAAAAGCGAAAAAAGAGATTTGTCGAAATACCTCTCGTTTACTCGCTTCTTGTTTAAAGATGGAACCCTTTACGAAACTCAATCGGGTTCTGTAAAATGGATGGCGACTTCGGGAAGTTATAAAATGGAACTAGGCGGTCAACCTAAATTAATTTTTCCTGAAACTACGCTAAAGTGTTATGCCAAAAGAGACAGTTCTATCGTTCACTCGACAAGCGGTTCCTACTACCCATTAGAACAACGTTGGGACGGTGATGGGGGTAAAATTGATTGGTCGAGAGCTAGATTCGACCCCACAAAAATGTTTGCTCAGTTAAGTACCTATCGAATTGATATGAGAAAACCGAGTTTCGAAGCAGATTCGGTACTTTTTACGAATGCTCAATACTTTCAAAAACCCCTACTCGGAAAATTAGAAGAAAACATTATTTCAGATGTTTCTGGAGACAGAGTGAGCTATCCGCGGTTCGATTCATACGAGAAAAGATTAGTAATTAAAAATATAATCGATAAGGTAGATTACGATGGTGGTTTTGCTCAACATGGTGTTCGTTTCTTAGGGGCAGGAACCCCAGAAGTTCCTTCTCGTGTAATTATTCACAGAGAAAATAAACCCTTTTTAATTGCTTCTGCTCAACGCTTTATTATTAACATCAACACCGATTTAGCGGTTAAAGAAGAGGAAGAGAAAAGAAGAAGAAAAAAAGACGAAGTACAAGACGATAAGCAGAGAAACCGAATTGTTTCTAATTCGTGCTATATTCAAATGGCTCTAGACACAGACACCATTGTTCATCCGGGGTTAACATTTAAACTGTTTACTGATGAACGAGAAGTCAACTTACTTAAAACCGATGAGGGGATGGATCAAGCGCCCTACGTGAATAATTTTCATGGGTTTGAAATGAATTTTGAATTAATGGATTGGAAAATTGATGATCCGTTAATAGAGTTTAAAGCAGCGCTTATGTCTACCGATAAACGCGCTTATTTTACCTCGCTAAGCTATTATACACAAAGAGAGTTTGATGCACTTATGGGAGTGGGAGATCGCCATCCTTTGTCGCAAATAAAGCAGTGCAGTGATCAATACGGAACGCGAGAATTTACCCTCAACGAAATTGCATCTTGCGTAAAATTACCACCTACAGCCATAGAAGGTATGCTGTTGAGGTATACCTACATGGGGTATGTAAATTACAATACAGAAACACAACGGGTAACGTTAAACGAAAAATTATTTCACCACGTTTTGTCTCGCTCAGAACGAAGCGATTTCGATGTGATCAATATTGTTTCTGATGCAGATGGAACCAAAGGAGGCGTTAATGCAACAATGAATTTATTGAACTACGACCTTACTATTGTAGGCGTAGACCGTATTGTATTAAGCACTGCACACCGCGTGGGTATTTTCCCAAAAGAAAACCAAGTGGTAGTGGGTAAAAACCGAAACATCCGTTGTGATGGAGTGTATTCTGCAGGTAAATTCGAATTTTTTGGAAGCAAATTCGATTTTAACTACGAAGAGTTCAACGTGGATATGCCTATTGTAGATTCTGTTCAAATTTGGAGCAATAGCGCCAAAAAAGATGAGCGCGGAAAATACATGGAGAGACGAGTGCTTACCAAACTCGAAAATTTGAAAGGGAAATTGCAAATTGATATTGCGCAAAATAAATCGGGCCGTTTCGATATTCCTAAATACCCAATATTCGATTCAGAACAAACTTCTTATGCGTATTACGATAAAAACGAGGTGTTGAATAAAGTCTATCCGCGAGATGATTTCTACTTTCAAGTTAACCCGTTTGTATTCGATAGTTTAGACAAAGTAACCAACGAACAAATTCAATTTGAAGGAACCTTTGTTTCAGCGGGAATTTTCCCAGACTTTGAAGAAACTTTGCGTTTACAAGAAGATAATTCGTTAGGCTTTAAACGTACAACTGGCGGTGGCGGGGTTCCTGCCTACGGTGGAAAAGGAACTTACAAACAAGAAATTCGCTTGAGCCATGAAGGTTTACGAGGCGGTGGAGTTTTAAATTACCTAACCGCCACAGCGGCTTCAGACGATTTTATCTTCTATCCAGATTCTGTTAATACCGTAACGAAAGCATTCACTATTGAAGAGCAGGTGAGTCCTGTAGAATACCCAACGGTAAATGCTCAAGAAGTGTATATGCACTGGATGCCCTATACCGATGAATTGCAAGCTTCAACCATCGAAGGGAAAGAACCTTTCGACATGTATGCCGGTGTTTCTAAGCACGAAGGTCAGTTAAATTACACACCCACTGGTTTATCGGGGTCTGGCGTAAACTCTTTTGAAGGAGCCAAACTCACCAGTAATAAAATGGACTTTCTTTTCTACGAGTTATTAGCCGATACGGCTGATTTTGAATTGGCCACCGATTCACTATTCGAAACCGTGGCGTTTACCACCGAAGGCATTAACGCACATATCGATTTCAAAGAGCGGGTTGCTAAATGTAAATCGAACGGAGACCCAGCCTTAACCACTTTCGATCAGGTTCAATACCAAGCCTATCTTGATCGTTTCACTTGGTACATGGATAGTGAGCAAGTAGAATTCTCGTCAAAAGGGGGAGAAGTCAACCAAGGAACAGAATCGATCGAATTAGAAGGGTCAAAATTCACTTCGATCAATCCGAAACAAGATTCTTTATCGTGGTATGCGAAATCTGCCGTATACGATTTAGCAGTGCATAAAATAGATGCCAACGAAGTAGAATTTATTGATGTAGCGGATGCTCGCGTTTTTCCAGGAGATGGAAAAGTAACGGTATTGAAAGAGGCAGAAATGGTTCCTTTAGAAGGATCCGAAATTGTTGCCAATAGAAAACTTCAGTACCACAAAGTGTATGATGCTCAAACTAAAATTAACGGTCGCTGGGCGTATAAAGCTTCTGGTAAATACGATTATCTCGATGAGAACCAACGAATACAAACGCTCACTATCGATGAGGTTACACCGGATACCTCTCGCCAAACCATTGCCAATGGTGTAATTGCGTTAGAGGATAACTTTATGTTGAGTCCGGCATTTGCTTTTCACGGTAAGTTCGATATAGAAGCCAATAGAAAGCACCTAAATTTCGATGGGTATGGAGTTCTTCAGCACAGTTGTGAAATGGTTTCGCCTAACCATTTTAGAATGAAGTCTGTAGTGGATCCTGAAGATATCGTTATTACGATAGACGAGCCGTTTAATCGCGCTCAATCTACCTTAACCAACACTTTGGTAATTCCTTACGATTCATCGGTTATCTACAGTACGTTCTTAACGCCTTTGGCTACGAAACAAGATCACCAAGCCATGCCAACTTCTGGCTATTTGGTGTTCGATAAGGCTACTCAAGAATACCGTATTTCATCTTTCGAAAAACTGAACGAGCGTTCTCTACCAGGTAATTACATGGCGTTGAACTCTTCTGATTGTAGTATCGAAGGGGAGGGGCAAATGCAACTTTCTCATGAAACGGGTTTTGTAGATTTAAACGTGGTGGGTAAGTACAATCAAAACACCATTACCAAAGAAACCAACTTCGAGGCTGTGGTTTTACTCGACTTCTTATTTGCCAAAAAGGCGCTAGAGTTGATTAAAGAAGAAATGCTTTTGAGCAACTTAAAAGGAGTAGATTTTCAAAGAGCTACCTACGAAACCGCTTTACGAGAGTTGGTAGGAACCGAAGACGCTAACGAAATGATTGGTAAAATGAGTTTAGGAAAATCAGTTAAAGTTCCAGACGAACTCAACAAAACCATTTTGTTTAACGATGTAAAAATGCGTTGGAATCAGGAGAAAGAAATGTTCCAATCAGTTGGTCCTTTAGGAATTGGCAACTTTGGTAAAGAAGAAGTAAGTCGTTATGTAGACGGACATCTATTAATTGAAAATACACGAAGAGGAGTTGAAATAAATCTCCTGATCGAAATTTCTGCGAACAAATGGTTTGCTTTTAACTACAAAACAGCAACAGGTTACATGCGTGTTTACTCAAGTATAGACGAGTTTAACACCATTGTAGACGAAACCAAGAAAGACGACAGAACCTTGAAAGAGCGTAAGCAAAAGCCTTATGTTTTCATGAAAGGAACCAAGCGATTAAGAACTGAAATAGCAAACAAAGCGGAAGATTAACAGGAAATACTTTCTTTGTAGGCTGTATTACAATTCCATGTTTAAAATTCTTTTAGTCTTCATTGCTTATTTATTAGGTTCTATCCCAACAGCTGTATGGGTAGGAAGAATCTTCTACAACAAAGATGTTCGTGAATACGGTAGCGGAAACGCGGGTGCCACCAATACGTTTCGTGTATTGGGTGCCAAAGCGGGTTTGCCCGTTTTACTAGTCGATATATTAAAAGGTATGTTCGCGGTGTACTTGGCTACCTTGTTTACCGAGTATCAACCCAATACCCCCAATATGGTCAACTTCCAACTCGCTTTGGGAATTGCTGCGCTATTCGGGCATATCTTTCCCATTTTTGCAGCCTTTCGAGGCGGAAAAGGAATTGCCACTTTATTGGGTTTTATGATTGGTGTTGAGCCACAAGGGGCAGGACTTTCAATGGCAGTATTTTTGATAATTTTCTTGACTACAAGAATTGTAAGTGTTTCTTCTATGATTGCCGCTGTCTCATTTCCGTTAATTATTCACTTTTTGTTGAAGTCAGAAATACTTTCCTTGCAATTGTTTTCTATCTTCATTGCTATTTTGGTGTTAATTACGCACAAAAACAATATTGTTCGTTTGCTTAAAGGAGAAGAATCTAAAATATCGTTCAAGCGCAACTAACTTTAAAAACCATTTGTCGAATGCAATCTTGGCTTAACTTTTTTGTCACTCTGTTGCTGTTAGTATCAAATGTGGCTCTCTTTGCGCAAAACAACGATGATTTAAAGAAATCGGCAGAAGAGAGTTTTTCACAAGGAAACTACAAAGAAGCCAAAGCGCTTTATTCTCAGCTTACCTCTTTTTATCCGAAAGAAGCGCTATACAATTACCGTTTGGGCGCATGTATGGTGTTGGTAGATTCAGATAAAAATACCTCGCTCAAATTTCTAGAATATGCCGTACAACAGCCCAATGTAAGCAACGAAGCTTTCTATTACATGGGGTTGGCTTATCACTACAATTACCGATTTAAAGAAGCCAAAGTTTATTACAACAAGTTTAAAGCGTCCGCTACCAAAAGAGAACTCAAAGATTTTCCGGTTCACCGTCAATTGCGCATGTGTGAAAACGGAGAAACCCTTCTTAAAAACATCAACGAAGTAACTGTTCAAGAAAGTAAACTGGTAAGTCGAGATAACTTTCAATTATCGTATTATCTCACTCCTGAAATGGGCAGAATTTTAAAAGTTCCTGAAGAACTGCAATCTGATTTAGACAAAAAGAAGAACCTTCAAACATTGATGCACCGCGGAAAAGGAGCCTATACCTATTTCGCATCGTATGGTGACATAGAAGATATGGGCCTCAACCTCTATCGAGTTAGAATAACAGAAGGGTCTATTGGCATTCCCCAGTTATTACCATCGACCATTAACACTCAATACGATGAAGAATTTCCGTACATGAGTCCGGATGGAACCCAATTTTACTTTGCTTCAAAGGGCCATAATAGCATGGGAGGCTACGATATTTTTGTATGTGATTATGATTCTACCTCAGATCAATGGTCAAAACCACGCAACCTAGATTTTGCAATCAACACACCAGACGATGACCTTCTCTATGCCATTAGTCACGATCCGGCTTTTGCGTATTTTTCATCTTCTCGAAATGCCGAAAAAGGAAAAATCCATGTTTACAAGGTAAATGCAGGTGAACAACCCATACAAACTAACTTTTTGTTGGGCGAGTTTAAATCGAATTCGGGCAACGTGGCTACCATCACAGTTGAAAACAGGGCCAATGGAAAGAAAATCGGATCCTACACAACGCAACGCGAAACCGGAAAATATACCTTGCGCCTGCCCAATGGCGGTAAATTCAAATTTATTGTTGAGGTAGCCGGAAGCGATAAAATCCACACAGGAATGGTCGAAACTCCCTTCTTAACAGAACTACGTCCGTTAAAACAAGAAATGGAAGTGGTCAGTGAAGAGGGTGTTGAACGACTAATCATTAAAAACATTTTTGACGAACCACTCACCGATGGAGATCGCTTGCTATTAGCACAAGAATTGGTAGAAAAATCAAAATTGAGCAATTCCGTAAGTCAAGCACCTTCACTCAATAAAGACGAAATTGTAGCGAATATTGAGAAAGAGTTGGAAAAATCACAAAGAGAATACCAAGAGCTCAATAAAACTACCGCCAACTTATATCAGTTAGCTTCTGTGAAGGCAAAACTGGCACAAGACGAGCTTATTTTAGCCGATCAGTTGGTAGGAACCTTATCGAACCCAGATGAACCAACGGCCGATGAAAAAGAGAAAGTAGCTGAGATTAATCAGCTCAGAAATGAAGCAAAAGAACACAGTCAAGAAGCAGATATGGCTGTGAAAATGGGGCAAGCTTTATCGCAAATTATCGATAAAAAAGAAGCCGAAGTTAACGAACTGCAAACGTTAAGCAACCAGAGCAACACCATGGCTGCCGAGCAAATGGCCTTGAGGTTTAACCAAGTTCCGAGAACGTCTGTTCCTGAAAATCCGGTAAATCATGTTGTGCAGCAATTCAGCAGCGGAAATTCACCAGAAGCGCAAAGAGCGGCTCAACTTATGGAGCAAACTGATGCGCTGCGAGAAGATAAAACCACTTTAGAAGAAGATATTAGCTATTACAAACAGCAAGCGGCACAAACCAGAGACCGTGCGCTTCGAAAATCGTTCGAGAGTCAGGTAGAAGAATTATCGGTAGAATTAGCCGATGTGGAAAGTAAGATAGAGCGTAAGTACAAAGAAGCTGAAGAGTTGAATGCTGCTTCTAATCTAGACGCTAATCAAAAAGCGATTGCACAGCGAATAGCCAATGAGATGAGCAGCAAAACAGCCTCGAATATTACGCTGGCAGATATTGATGCACAAAGCATTACGAATAAGGTAGGAACCGTTCGTAGCAAAACTGAAGCGGTAAATTCTATAGGAACTACAAACTTACCGAGCAATGCAACGGGGCAGAACACTCAAAACGAAGAAATTGCATCTGCCGATGAAGATTCATCGCAAAAGGGAGAAGAAAACGAAGAAGCCCAACCTGAGGAATCTATTGCTTCAATAGAGGAAGAAACACAAGAACCCGTTGAAGAAACATCGAATAATTCAGCTGCGGTTCCTACCGAAGAAATAGTAGCGAATAGTGCTGAAGCAGAAGTGATTTCAGAATCGGAAGAAAAGAACTTTCAGCAAGCATTACAGCAAGCCAACCGATTAGATAACGACTACGAAAAAGAAGCCACCAAAAGAGAAATTAATCAGCAATGGTTGGCGAGCATCAACAAAGAGATTTCGTATTTGCGCAACGAGTTAGAATACAATACCAGTGTGAGCAATAAGGCTCAAAAAGAGAAAAGATTATCAACGTTAGAAGAGCAAGCCGAAGCCAAACGCCTTGATATCATGGTGAGCGAGCGAAAAATGGCCAACATTGCTCCCGCATCGAACAAAGAAATTTTAGAAACTGCGCTAGAATACGCAGCTGTACAAGACATTGAAGATCGCTTCTTTTTCGATTATGAGTCTACTTACGACATTGAAAATACCCAAGAACGATTAACTGAAGAAAACACCATTAATCAGCAATACATTGATGCGTTGGAAGCGCGTTTGAGCGAACCCAGTGTAGGCAATAAAGAAGCCAAGGCCATTGAAATGCTTATGGTGGCGAAGAAAGAACGCATTCGTGAAAACCTCTCGTTGATAGAAGAAGAGAAAAATTCTGCCGAAGAGTTTGTGTATCAAGGTGAGCTTTCTTTCAATGAATCTTCTTCAACTGAAGGAACCGAGCCCGAAGAATTGGCGCCTTCTGAAGAAATCTATACGGGTCCATCTTCTGAAGAAGAATTTACCGAAACGGCAGAATCGGAAACACCGAATCTCGCTTCGGAAGCTATTCTAGAAGAAGAATTGAATGAGGAAGTGAATACAACTACTGGCTTAACTCCAGCGGCTACGTTGCAACTACAACTTGATTCTGTTTACGAAGAATTACGACTGAAAAACGAAGAGTTGATAGAAGCTCGTAAGAAGAAAGACCGTGTGCGCATAGAAGCAGAAATTGATGACATTCTTGCAGAGAAAAATCGTTTAGAAGATGAACTTGAGGCTATTTCGTTGCCTGAATCACAACCAGAATTGGCATCGGTTCCTACCGAAAACGAAGAAGAATTAGAAGAAGCTGCTCCAACATCAGAAGAAGAAATCAATCCAGATTTTGTGGAGCGAGAAGTGATAGCAGAAGGTAACGAAGAGATGCCAACGGCAGAACAAGATTCTATTCAGTACCTAATAAGTGATTTAACGGCTCAAAAAGCCAATGCTACAGAAAACGAAAAGGTAGAATTAGATCAAGAAATTAATCGATTAACTGGTTTACTTTCTGCTGAAAATCAGGCTGCAGAAGAAGCGGCACAAGAGGCGAATATGCCAGCTACAGCAACTCAGCAACAACCCGAAGAAGAATGGGAAGTGGTAGAATCTACCGAGGTGAGTACAAATGCCACCGAAGAGCCTTTTGAAGAAGAAGAAAGCACAGAAGAGCCAGTAGTAATAGAAACCAATCAAAAGGTTGAAAGCACATCTTCTGGGGCAATTGCTGCTAAAATAGACACACAAAAAGAAGTAGTTGAAACCAAAAAATCGGCTGTTTTAAGTTTACGACAAGAGATTTTAAACACTTCGAGTCGTAAGAAAAGAGAGCCGTTAGAGAAGCAATTGGCAGAAGCTGAACAAGAGAAAATTGAAGCAGAAAGCACCTTAGAATTGTATCAATATCAGCTCGCTGTTTTCGAAATTATTGGCGAACGAAACGCTTCACAAGCGAATCAATTGTCAGATTCGTTGAACCAGAAAATCGAAGAATACGCAAACGATATTGTTGTTCACGACCGACAAATTGCTGAGTTAAAAACCGAAATCGATAAGACGTGGTCTAAAAAGAAGAAGCGCGCACTTGAAAATGAATTAACGGTAAAACGTAAAAAGCTTACCACTCAGCAAGATTTAATAGCAGAATTTCGCAGTTTTATTGAGCAATTATTGGCTTTATATGCTCCTGAGTTGGCAGAAGAATCTACCAACAACTCAGAAGAAAATTTGGAGACTGTTGTGAGTGAACCTGTAGAGTCGAACGAAACCAATTCAGCTACAAATTCGCAAGAAACCGTAGAGTTTTTATACAAAGTACCTAGCAAGGTTAACACCGATATTTTTGTGAAAGAAACAACTTCACAACCGGTTTACACGATTCAGAACCCAATTCCGATTGTGAACAAACTGCCAGGTGGTTTGGTGTTTAAGGTGCAAGTAGGCGCGTTTAGAAATCCTATTCCACCAGAAACATTTAAAGGTTTTGCGCCAATTACGGGCGAGAAAACAGGCAGTGGTTTAACACGCTATACAGCGGGTTATTTCAAAGACTTTGCTCCGGCAGATAATGCAAAAGGCCAGATTAGAAATCTGGGTTATTCAGATGCTTTTGTGGTGGCCTATTTAAATGGTGAACGTATTTCTATTGCAAGAGCTCGACAAATGCTTGCAGAAGGAACCGTACCCGCTGCTGCACAGAATACCAACACATCAACCGCTTCTGTTACTACTCAGCCGGGTAACTTTAGAACTACTAAGCAGATCAAGAATGTGGCATTAGGTGAGGCTGATATTCAGCCCGTAGCTTCTCGTGGAGAGCTTTTTTACACCGTTCAAATTGGGGTATATGCAGAGCAAATTGATCCGAAAGAAACGTTTAGTCTTTCGCCCATTAATGCAGACAGAACAGGAACTGGAATGGTGCGTTATAGCACAGGCGTTTTCACTTCTGTTCAAGAAGCTTCAGCGGCTAAATCTGAAATTCAAGCCAACGGAATTACTGATGCATTTGTTACGGCTTATTACCAAGGTCAGAGAATTACCATTGAAAGAGCAAAACAACTTTCGACAGTGAACACGGTTCCTACCGAGATAAAAGAAACCAAAACCAACGAACCTGATCTAAGTGGAATTCCAGAGAAAACAAAAGTAGCAGAAGGCGAAATTGCGTTTAAAGTAGAAATTGGTCCGTATGCTGGTCAGGTGCCGGTAGAAGAAACCGAAGTAATTCTGAAATACAATAAATTTGGTATTAGTTTACGTAAAGAGAATAATGCCACCCGTTATCAAGTAGGCGAATACGCTACCTTTGAAGACGCTAAGAAATTGGAAGAAAGTTTGCAAAAAGCTGGTATTGTTTCAGCAAAAGTGATACAATTAAGAAATGGTGAAATTATTGAGTGAAATGAAAATAGATGAACGAGAAGAACTACTTCAACACCCATCTTTTCAAGCCACAGAAACCGAAGTATTACCCGAAGTAGATGTTCTTACAGACAGTGCGAACAAGCATCAAATTATACTTTTTAACGATGAGCACAACACCTTCGATTTTGTAATTGAATGTTTAATAGAAGTGTGCGAACACGCTCCTGAACAAGCCGAACAGTGCACTTATTTGGTGCATTACAAAGGTAAATGCGATGTGAAGCGAGGTGCTTTAAGTGATTTAGAACCGAGGTGTAAAGAGCTTTTAAGAAGAGGATTAACAGCAGAAATTCAAGACATCAATGCGTAAATTGCGAGCTCTCTTTTTAGTAGTGCTTTTAAGTGCTTGTTCTTCGGTTCCGATAACAGGTAGAAAGCAACTCAACTTAATGCCAGAAAGCGATTTAATTGGCATGAGCATAACTCAATACAGCGATTTTCTATCTCAGAACTATGTTTTGCCAGATTCTGATCCGAGAACTCAGCAAGTAAAAAGGGTAGGAGCCCGAATTGAGGAGGCTTGTAAACGCTTCTTGAAAAGTACGGGTCAATCTGCACGCATTAAAAACTTTGCATGGGAATTTAACGTGGTAGACGACCCTACCGTGAATGCTTGGTGTATGCCGGGCGGAAAAATAGTTTTCTATACTGGTATTTTGCCTATTTGTGAAACAGATGAAGGAGTGGCCGTGGTAATGGGGCACGAGATTGCGCATGCAGTAGCTCGCCATGGAAACGAGAGAATGAGTCAACAAATGGCTTTGCAAGTAGGAGGGGTAGGGTTATCGGTGGCATTAAGTCAAAAACCAGCCTTAACCCAAGATTTGTTTAACTTGAGCTACGGTGTAGGTTCTCAATTAGGGAGTTTGGCATTTAGCCGAAAGCACGAGACCGAATCAGATAAAATGGGTTTAGTTTTTATGACGGTAGCTGGGTATGATCCGAACGAAGCGGTTGAGTTCTGGCAAAGAATGTCGGCACAAGGAGGAGAAAAGCCACCAGAAATGTTGAGCACACACCCCTCTGACGATAGACGAGTAAATGATTTACGCGAATTTATACCTACAGCTAAAGCGTATGCAACTAAAGTAAAATGACAATAACAGCAGCGATCTTACTTTGTGTTTTGGGCATTATATTATTGCTCATCGAAATATTTTTTGTTCCCGGTGTGGGGATTGTAGGTTTATTCGGTTTCATTGCTATGGGAATTGGAATTTACGGAGCTTACCAAATAGGCACCTTAGAAGGTAATTTAACCCTAGCGGGTTGCGTAGTGGCCTCGGCAGGTTTAACATGGTTAGCCTTTCGACCGGGCACTTGGAAGCGCGTTTCGGTGAATTCGAACATCTTAGGAAAAGTAAATGAAATTACTGAAAATTCGATTCACATTGGAGACGAGGGAGTTACCACAACACGTGTAAATCCTTATGGTAATGCACGGTTCGCAAATGAATATTTTGAAGTAACTTCACAGCGGATGTTTATTGATGAAGGCACTGCAATTAAAGTGGTTAAAATTGTAGGATCGCAAATAATAGTTCAACCACTGAAAAACTAAAATCTATGTTCGCAATTTTTCTTCAGTCTATGCCCATTGTAACGTACGTTATTTTGGCCGTTGCCATTCTTGTAGGAGGATGGATTTTACTTTATTTTTTCCCAGTAGCCCTATGGTTTTCTGCTTGGTTATCAGGTGTGAGAATCAATCTTTTGCAATTGGTGTTTATGCGCTGGAGAAAAGTGCCACCCACTATTATTGTAAAAGCATTAATCAACGCTACAAAAGCCGGCTTGGTAATTTCTAGAGATCAACTAGAGGCACACTACTTAGCTGGTGGTAATGTAATTAACGTTGTGAATGCGCTAATTTCTGCCGATAAAGCCAACATCGATTTAGATTTTAACTCAGCAACCGCCATTGATTTGGCCGGTAGAGATGTTTTCGAAGCCGTGCAGATGTCGGTAAACCCCAAAGTTATTGACACGCCTCCTGTAACCGCTGTAGCGAAAGATGGTATTCAGTTAATCGCCAAAGCAAGAGTAACGGTAAGAGCCAACATTAAGCGTTTAGTCGGTGGTGCGGGTGAAGAAACCGTGTTAGCAAGAGTAGGTGAAGGTGTAGTTTCTTCTATCGGTTCGGCAGAAAGTCACAAAAAGGTATTAGAAAATCCAGATTCTATTTCGAAAACAGTATTAACTCGTGGTTTAGATAGCGGGACAGCTTTCGAAATTTTATCGATTGATATTGCTGATGTTGATATCGGGAAAAACATTGGTGCTGAATTACAAACCGACCAAGCAGAAGCCGATAAGAAAATTGCTCAAGCAAAAGCCGAAGAGCGCAGAGCGATGGCGGTAGCTTTTGAACAAGAAATGAAAGCGAAAGCGCAAGAAGCAAGAGCAAAAGTTATTGAAGCAGAAGCAGATGTTCCTAAAGCGATGGCAGAAGCCTTTAGATCGGGTAATTTGGGAATTATGGATTATTACAAGATGAAAAACATCCAGGCAGATACAGACATGAGAGATTCAATTTCGAAGCCTGATGCTGGAAAATCATCAACAGATTCTGACGAAGACTAAAGTTTTTTTGAAAATAGCTTTTAACTTCTCGTAAGTTTACTAAATTTGCACTCCGTTTGACAAAAACGGTTGTAAAGATGGCCTCGTAGCTCAACTGAATAGAGCACTTGATTACGGCTCAAGAGGTTTCAGGTTTGAATCCTGACGAGGTCACTAAAAAAGAAAAGCTCCCCATCGGGAGCTTTTTTTATTTCTACTCACTCCAATTATATTTTTGTTTTTCGGCTTTAATTTCTTCGAGCAATTCTTGTTCGTAAAGAGATTGTGTTCCTACCGTTTTTAATAGTTTTTCGCCTTGTAATAAGTGAAATTTGGCTTTATCGAGTTTTTCTTGAAGAGAATAATAGTTGTAGAGCGAAAAGTGAAAATCGTAGCAGATAGGGTATAATTCTAAGCCGAAATGGTCAACAGCAGCTGCGTGCTTTACGTAATTATTTGAAGAATAGCGAGACGATAATCCGTTTAATTCAGGTATTTCGGGAGGGTAAAAATAGCCGCCTAATTTCGAAGCCTTCTTCAGTGCAGTAAATTCTTCTTCAACGGGTCTTGGCACATGAATCAATTCGTAATTTTCGTTCACTTCAGCTAGTTCGGTGAAGCGTGCAGAAAACGGACTAAAAATAGCCGACAACAAGGTAGCGTTGGCTGCAATAGGAACCGATGAGTGATTGCTGTAATCTGCCAGAAAAAGGTGAATGGAGTCTAAGAAACCTTCATGTTTACTTCTTAATTCTTCGAAATTTTTTCGATGATGATGATCTTTTCCCTTTTGCAATCCGCCAACAGAAATTGCTACGAAAGGACGAGAAACAGCAGCGTTTTCGCTGAGTTGTTGTAACAAACCATCCAGTTCGTCCATGGGAGAATGGGCAATTACAGAATGGTAAAATTCGGGATGCATTTGTAAGGCGTGCAAGGCAAAAGAAGAAGAAAAAGAATGGCCAATAATCATCCTAAAAGGGTGAGGATTGTACGCTAAAAGTAAGCTGTCGACCTCGGTTCTAATAAAAACATCGAGCGGTAATTCTGTATTCAAATCTTGAATAATACACTCGTTGTTACGGTCTGTATGCGGAATAACTACCACTAAAGCCTGCGGAATTTCGTGAGTGTACTGTAGGAACCGAATCGAGTTGAGAACAGGCTCAATAAACCAATCGTGTTGTCCATCTAACACATAAATCACTGGCAGCAAAACCGAATCGCTGCGTAAGGGACTAAATTCTGGTTGGTGAATTTGAATGGTTCTCTTTTCTTTAAAAACAGAAGAGTAAAAAGAAAGAGTATCAACCGATTGAGACCAAACCGGTAAGGTGAAAAAACATAAAAAGCATCCAAATAGAAGTTTTCTCATAATAAGTAGTTAAATTATTGATTTTAATGCATTTCTATGTAATCGACAACGTGGTCGAAAGTACTAAAGTTGTTATGGGAAGAGTGGTCAACCAGCCAAATAATCACTTTAATATTTGTAGCCGTAGTGTATTCAAGGCGCATAAAACCCAGCTTTTCTGAAAAGTAGGCCACAAGCCTTGATGTACCGATGCTCGATTCGGCTACACCGTTGATTTTATACACATCAATTGCTTGATTTTTCCATGTTATTTGCGTTTTCTCTTCAACAGAATACGTAAAGTTTAGTAGGAGCCGATTTTGCCATTCTCCCCATTTTGGGTGCGCCCAATGTTGACCAATGCTCAGTTGATCTTTCCAGGTTTTTCCCACCTTTAGCGGGTGTTTTACATACGGAAACGGACAAGTTTCTAGCGCTTTAAAGAAACCATTTCTCGGTGGATGAATCCATGTGTTTTGTTCGTTTTCGACCAATCCGGTTTGGTAAATGTTCTTAAAATCAGGTTCGAACAAATACATGATTTCCGTTTGGTTCTTGTTGGTTCGTTCTCTTTTTTTAACGGTAGGAACCAATAAATGAAACCGTTGAACCATCGAATCCTGAGGTGCCTTCACCATTTCGAAAGAAGTTGCTGGATAGCTTACATTGTTGGTTAAGTGGAAAGTAGTGTCGTTTTCGATAATTTTAAACTGGTATACAAAAGCGGTTCCTACCGAGAAAATAGTATTGTTATCATCTATTTTTCGTTTTTCGATATGTAAACTATCAAATTGTTGAGCGTAAGAAGAGTTGCCAAAAATCGATGTGATAACCAAAAGAAGTAGGCGGGTGACGATTCGCATAAAGTCAAAAAGATTAAGTGTTTTTGTAGGCCTTTTTGATAAGTTGAAACGCCCAATGATAATGACTCGAAGTGGCTGAAATTAGATAAGCGCCCAAAGAAGTAGAGCCTGTCCAACGGTAACGTTTTTTCTCGTAAAGCTCATCGTTACTGTGTTTTTCGATTAATTGGGTGATTTTCTTGTGGCTTTGATTCAACAAAGTTTGGGCACTTTCGAGCGAAGTGTTTTGGTGTTGTTCCCAAATTGATTGGTTTAGCTGAGGGGTAGTTTTCCAAGTGTAACCGGGGGCAGGCATAGCCGGTTTTTGTTGATTCATGCCTTGTTGATACCAATCGAAAAACAAGTTGTGCCAGTGATAGAGGTGCATAAATACATCTGAAATGTGGCGGTTAAGGTAGCGCGTTGGAAAATCGAAAAGTTGATCATTTTCAGGAATTTCGTTCACCAAATCAACTAATTTCGAATAATTATGATTGCTTTGTAGAAGCAGTTCTTCTTTGTTTGTAGGCTTGCTCATACAGATTCTGTGTAGGCTTTAAAGTGATTTAAAATGGCTTGCCAACCATCTCGTTGTTGAGCATCGGTTTCGTTACCCAACCCTTCGAATTGTTCAGAGATTCTAACGCCATCTGAAATTACTTCGAAATCAATGGCTACTTTTCTTTGGTCTTCTAATTGATAAACCAACCGTTTTTCAGGAATAATTTCGAGGTAAGTTCCCGAAAAATCGAAACCAGCAGAACCATCTACTGCTTCCATTCGCCAAACAAATTTGGCTCCTACTTCAAGCGGATTAGTTGCTTTTGGGCATCTCCAACTTGGGTGGGCAAAATTCCACTGAGTAATGTGTTGCGGAAGAGTAAAGCATTTCCAAACGGTGGCAATGGGAGCTTTCACTTCTACGTAAATGCGAATCAGTTTCATGCTTTTACGGTTTTTTCCACAACATGGCGTACACCAGCGGCAGGTTGTTTTTCATGTGTTTAATGCGAAACTTGCCGCTTTCGAATTCTTCCATATTCGAAAAGCAGTTGTAAGGAGAATAGTTGTATTCTCGAAAAGTATCGAGCCACAGTTGCTGATGGCGTAAAACCTCAAATACTTCGCTTAAACTATGATTCCACGAAACGCTAGTAAGCTGTTGATGCGAAGAGTTGTCGGTATACGAACCGGTGAGTTCTTCTACTATGGCGTTGTCTTTAAAGTAGTTGTACGTTACTTTTTGGTGATCATCATCAAACATCCAAACAACAGGATGAAATTCGGCAATTATGAATTGACCACTGGGCTTGAGTAATTTTTCGATGTTTTGCGCCCATTTCGATAAATCAGGTAACCAGCCAATTGTGCCATAACTGGTAAAGATGATATCGAAAGGTTCTTGAAGCACTTGGTCTACTTCGAGCACATCAGACTGAATAAACTGCGCGTCTAAATTGAGTTCTTGCGCAAGTTCATTGCCTGCTTTTACGGCATTATCGCTTAAATCTACACCAACTACCGAAGCGCCTCGTCTAGCTAGAGAAAGTGAATCTTGCCCAAAATGGCATTGCAGATGTAAAATGCGCAAACCTGTTACATCACCTAACAAATCAAGCTCTATCGAATTGAGCGAATCTTGGCCTTTCTTAAAACTCTCTACATCGTAGAAATCAGAAGCTAAGTGGTTGGTAGTCCATTCGTTCCACAGCGTGCGGTTAATGGTTTTGTAATCTTGAGAAGGGTTCATTGTGTTTGTTCTTGTTTTGTAGGAACCGTAATCGGGTTCCTACAGGTAAGCTAAAGTAGTGATATTTCTGAGCTGTTTTACGAAGAAGTTTAGCTGGAAATTAGAAAAATGATGGAAAATTAAATCATTGATTGAGCCAGTTGAGAAAATCTGAAACGCGGGCTCTACTTACCAAAACCTTTTGATTAAATGCGGGTTGTAGTTCAATCTGCAAACGTGAATTGAAATATTTTGCCACCTCTTCGATGGCTTTAGCAGAGCAGAGAACATTTCTGGCGACTCTAAAAAACTGGGTAGGATCTACTTCTGGTTCTAGCTTATCGAGTGTGAGATCGATGATGTAGTTTTTATTGTTTTTTAAGCGGGCAAAGGTGGTTTTGTCTTCTGAGTAGAAATACGCAATTTCTGCTACGTTAAGATGGATGTAGCGATCACCGAGTTTGGCTACAATACGCTGTCGGTGCGCTTTTTTCTGCATCCAAGTTGCTATTTGTTGCAGGGTAGATTCGGAGTAGGGGGAGAGTTGATGGTGAAGAAATTTTTCTACAGCGTTAGAAAGCTCAGTTTCATCAATGGGTTTTAAAACGTAACCAATACTGTTGTGCTGAAAAGCTTGAATCGCAAATTGATCGTAAGCTGTGGTGAAAATTATGGGTGTTTTTACGCTCACATGCTTAAAAATATCGAAACTCATTCCGTCTTCTAACCGGATATCCATTAAGAGCAAGTCGCAAGTGTTTTGTTGCAACCACTGAATGCTGTCTTCTACTGAAGCTATTTTCCCTACCACCGTGAAATGGGGGTATTTTTTCAATAGAAGTCGTTCAATTTCTTCTTGTGCTAAGGGTTCGTCTTCGATAATTAACACCTTCATGCCATGGGGAGTTTAACTATAAATTGATTTTCAGATTCGATAATTTCGATGGGTTGTTGAAGGGCTAGTTTAAATCTGTTGTTTAGATTTTTAAGACCTAAACCAATACTATTGTCTAAGTCTGGAGACTGTAGCGGGTTTTTATTATTTTTTACTAAGAGGTAATTTCCTTCGTTTTTTACGTGGATGAATAGCTTTTTGTTAGCCGAAACTACGTTGTGTTTAACTGCATTTTCGATGAGTAATTGCAAAGTCATAGGTGGTATTTGGCGATTGGGTGAATCTGCGTTCAGTGTGTAATTAAAAGATAGATTATCGGCAAATCTCACTTTTAAAACGTTTACATACGTGTGTGCAAAATCGAGTTCCTTCCGAATTTGAATCAGTTCTTCACGATCGTAATTGAGTACATACCGGTAAACATTCGATAGTTTTTTGGTGAACTCCATTGCATGCTCTTGGTTTTTGTAAATCAATGCCGATAAGTTGTTTAAGCTATTAAATAAGAAGTGCGGATTGATTTGGCTTCTGAGCAAATTGTAGAGGTATTCAGAGTTTTGGCTTTTTAAATCTGCAATCTCTATTTCTTTTATTCGTTGTTGGTCGTAAAGAATAAAAAACTCGAGCAATAAAGTCATCATTAGGTTAATAAAAATAGCTGCTACGCCCGGAGTATTCAAGAGGTAATTAGTGAAAAACGAATCGATTACTGAAGGACCAATAATGACTAGGTTTCCTACAAAAACGAGAAGAAAAGACAAGGCAATTCCTGCAACAAGTTCAGTAAATACGCGCTGAGCGAAGTGCCTTTTAAAGTATGGATTCTCGTTAATGCGCAAGATGATTTTGTACATAAACAGCGCCAGTAGCAAGAGAAACGGATACGAAATCATGGTTTCTCTCAGGATCTTAGAAAGACTAAATTTTTCGTTCACTTGCAGTAATTCGAGCATAACGAAAAACAACACCAAGAAGAAGAGCGCCAACAGGGCAATAAACAGCAGTTGTTTACTCTTTAATCTATACGAACTTCTGGTCATTTTGATGATAAGTTAAGATGCTGTGGTGATTATTAATGTTTAGCGAGAAGCAATGGTTTTCCAGCGTTTGTGCGTCCATAGCCATTTTTCGGGTTGTTTGCGGATCGATTTTTCTAAAAACTGGTAGAATTTTCGATTAATGCAAGATTCGCACTGAATGGGCTTTAGTTTAAACGTAATTTCTTTAAAATCGAAAGCGTCAATTTCTAGATAATGTACATCGGCTTTGAGTTTATGCTGCAAGCGATCTAAGCCATTCATTACATACGTTTCTTGGTTTAGAAAAGTGATTTTTTCTTTCTTGTAAACAGGACGTTGATCGCCAATTAATATATAGATAGCGGGTTGGTCTTTATTTTCAATCATGAATTTAGCCGACATTTTCATCTCGAGTAATTTTAACCCAAAACGCTCTCTCCAAGAACGCGTTATTTTATCTGCAAAGTGAGAAGATTGGCGTTTGTAGACTGCATAAACGGGTTTATTTACTAAGAGCGGTAACAAGCAAAAGAGCTCCCAATTATCGAAATGTCCGCTTACAAGAATGTGATTTTTATGATCGTTAGAAATAGAAGCAAGCGAATGGTTTTGATCGGTAAGGGCCAATGAGTGGTTAACCGATTTAGGTTTTACCGTCATTAATTTAAGCCAGATAAAGGGCAATTTAGCAATAAACTGCATGTTTCTCTGAGCAATTTTGGTGATTTCCTTGTAATCGAGTTCTGGGAAGGAACGCGATAAGTTTTGATAGATAACTCCATTTCGGTATCCGAAAACCTTAAAACCAATCCAGTAAAGGATTTGAGCAAAAAATGATAAAATATTTAATGGCAACATGCCAATTGTCCACAAGAAGGAACGCGAAATTTGTATAACTAAGTGCTGTATCATCTGCAATTCAAAGAAAAATCGAACGACAAATGTTTATAATTTATAATTCATTTCCACAAGATTTCTGACGAATTGTAGAATTAGCCCGACCAGTTGACCTAGTTAGCACTTGCTTGAGAAATTAAGAAGGGAGGGTAACCTCTTACGATAATGAGAGGCAAGAGATTGGGTAAAAACTTTAAACGAAGAGGTTGTAGAATAGAGGAGGCAAGTGAGAAAAATTGCAAATACGCTTCTCGAAGAAAGTAGAAGAGAAGCGAACCAACTTGCCGAAAACCCTATGTTTTATAGCCATTGTTGTAATGCGTTATTTTAAATTTTCACTTTCATAAAGAACAAATCTTCTGCTGGCTCCGTCCATTTAAATGGTAGCTATCAATTTAAATGGA
>JBLWWK010000001.1:593058-724770 GCA_048267965.1 Salibacteraceae bacterium | reverse complement strand
AATAACTTAATGGCGGTTACTGATGTTCCTGGTGCAGTAGTTCCTGTTAATCCACTTGGCCAGGTATACGTGTAGTTTGGTGTTCCACCGCTTACTAAAGACAATGTTGCTGACCCGTCTGATAAACCGTTACATGTAACACCAGTTGAAGTACCTGAAGTTAACACTGCTGATGGTGAAGTAACCGTATAAGATTCAACCACCTGACAGTTATTCGATGAAGTAATGGTTACATCGTAAGTTCCGGCTACTACGTTGTTATTTGAAGATGAAGTTCCATTGTTAGTTGGTCCGTTTGACCAAGCATAATCATAAGGCCCTACTGCTGCTCCACCACCTGTAACAGATGTTGAAATAGAAATAGATCCATCTCCCATGTATCCTACTGCAGAATCATCACATGTTGCATCCACAATAGTTGGTGTATTAGAAATTCCTGAAGGACTGGCTGTTACCGTAACCGACTGACAATTGGCACTTTGTGTATTGTTTACAACATTTGCCACATAATAAGTTGTTGTCGTTGTTGGGTTTACAACTAATGAAGTTCCGGTTCCTACTAATGTACCCCCACAAGAGCCCGAATACCATTCTGCGGTACCCGTTATACCTTGCGCGGTGAGCGTTACTGAAGCTCCAGAACAAACCGTCATTGCAGAGGCAGTTGCTCCCGTTGGATCAGGAACTGTGAAGATGGTCACATCATCTACGGCAACATCGTCATAAAATGCACTACCTGTAATTTTTTGAACATTAAAACGTAGTGTTACTGTTCCTGAGTAGCCAGCAAGGCTAACAGTATGTTGCTCCCAATCGTTATTGGCTGTATTTTGATTCCAAGAAAATAACGTGGTAAAACCCGACCCATCATCTACTTGAACAGTAAAAGTGTTGTGCGGATTAGAGGTATTCCCTTTATATCTTTTTTGATAAAACTCTAAAACAGATGTTTGACCTGCGGGAAGAGTGACATCCGTTTGCATCCAAGCGTTAATACCACTTGGTGATGATCCATCTTGCCAAGCAAAATTACCCCCATTACCAGTGTGGTCTTGGGTTCCGCTCATGTTATAGCCTGGATTCCCAGAAAATCTCCAGCCAGAAGTTCCTGTACCAGACATCGTCCAGCCAGCTGGAGTACTTGTATTATCGAAAGTTTCTGTAAAAATGACCTGTGCATCTGTGGAGAGAGCCCACAACGACATAGCACAGAGCGTTGCCGCCAGTTTGTAAAGTTTTCTCATAGAAGTAAATTTTGTAAAAGTATCTACCGCCAAATTAACCAAACAACGTGAAGGCACAAAAAAACCGTTTGAAAAAATTCAAACGGTTTTCAAAAACGTAAGAGTTTTACGTATTATTTTAAAGCGTCAGCTAAAGTTTTCCCGATGTGCGCTGGAGACTCCACTACGTGAATTCCGCATTCGCTCATGATCTTCATTTTAGCTTCTGCTGTATCGTCTTTACCACCGATGATGGCACCAGCATGACCCATTTTTCTTCCTTTCGGAGCTGTTTGGCCAGCAATAAAACCAACTACAGGTTTAGTTCCGTTTTCTTTAATCCAACGAGCAGCAATTGCTTCAAGGTTTCCACCGATTTCACCAATCATTACAATGGCTTCGGTTTCCGGATCGTTCATTAACAATTCTACCGCTTCTTTAGTAGTAGTTCCGATGATTGGATCACCACCAATACCAATTGCAGTTGAAACACCCATACCTGCTTTCACCACTTGATCTGCAGCTTCATACGTCAATGTTCCTGATTTTGAAACAATACCTACTTTACCTTTCTTGAAAACAAAACCTGGCATGATACCTACTTTTGCTTCGTCTGCGGTGATAACACCTGGGCAGTTAGGTCCAATAAGCGTACAGTCTTTATCTGCAATGTAGTTTTTCGCTACAACCATATCGTTTACAGGAATACCTTCTGTAATAGTAACAATCACTTTAACGCCAGCTTCAGCAGCTTCCATAATGGCATCAGCAGCAAATGCTGGTGGCACAAAAATGATAGATACATCTGCACCCGTTTCTTTCACTGCATCTGCCACAGTATTGAAAACAGGGCGATCTAAGTGTGTTTTACCACCTTTACCTGGAGTTACACCACCTACTACATTGGTACCATAAGCAATCATTTGCTCTGCATGGAAGGTTCCTTCACCTCCGGTAAACCCTTGTACAATTACTTTAGAATCTTTGTTAACCAGTACACTCATCGATTTCTACTATATAATGTTGGTATATTCAATTTTCGCTGCTCAAAATTAGGTTTTTATAGTTCCGATACAAATAAAACACCCACCACATTTTAAGAGGTTTAAAATCTGCTTATTATAAAGGTGTATTTTGTTGCTTTCAGTAGGAACCCGCTCTCCCTTCGATTCAAGATGTTGGATTCAACTTATGAATCATTTTGTTTCGTGAATATGTATCACCTTTGCATCAAATTTCGAAGGTAATTATGGTAAGTTCAGTAACTCAAGAAACCATCTGCGCATTGGCCTCAGGATCGGGGCCTTCTGCAATTTCTGTGATTAGAATCTCAGGAGAAAAGGCATTTATGATTGTAAATGAGCTTTTTCATGGAAAAGATTTGAGTTCGGTTCCTACCCATACAATTCATTTAGGAACACTGCGCCACAACCATAAAATTATTGACGAAGTTTTAGTGAGTGTTTTTAAAAATCCGCACTCGTATACGGGTGAAGATGTGCTCGAAATTTCTTGCCACGGTTCGCCATTTGTACGCAGCGAAATTCTTAACATCTTGGTAGAAAAAGGAGCCCGAATTGCTCAACCCGGTGAATTCACGTTGCGTGCTTTTATTAATGGAAAGCTCGATTTATCGCAAGCTGAAGCCGTTTCTGACTTGATCAATGCCGATTCTGAAGCTGCTCACAAATTAGCGATGCAGCAAATGCGAGGTGGTTTTTCAAAAGAGATTGCTCGTTTGCGCCAACAACTCATTGATTTTGCAAGTTTAATTGAACTCGAGTTAGATTTTAGCGAAGAAGATGTGGAGTTTGCCAATCGAGACGAATTAGACTCTTTGCTCACCAACTTGCACAAATTCACCTTCGACCTGATTCAATCTTTTAAGGTAGGAAACGTGCTAAAAAATGGCGTACCAGTGGTAATTGCCGGAAAACCCAATGCTGGAAAAAGCACCTTGCTCAATCAGTTATTAAAAGATGAGCGAGCCATTGTTTCTGATATTGCAGGAACCACACGTGATGTTATTGAAGATGAAGTAATTATAGACGGCATTGCTTTTCGTTTTTTCGATACGGCCGGTATTCGAGAAACCAGCGATGTGGTAGAAGCGATTGGAGTTAAAAAAACGCTTGAGAAAATAGAAAGTGCAGCTATTGTTGTTTACCTCTTTGACCCAGAAGATATGTCGGCCAAAGAATTAGCCGATGTTTACAGTCAACTTTCAGAAACAACGCGTAACAACAAGGCTGAGCTGTTGGTGATAGCCAATAAAATGGATGCCCTTTCTGAAGATAAAATTCGCGCAGAATATGGATTTATTGAAAATCCGTTGTTTATGTCGGCCAAGTCGGGAGATGGAATTAAAAAACTAGAAAATCGGTTGGTAGAATTGGTGCATCTAGATGCAGTAAGTGAGCAAGATATTGTGGTTACCAACTCTCGTCATTACGATTCGTTAACCAAAGCAAATCAGGCCATTATTTCGGCTCAAAATGGGCTAAAAGATGGAATTACGGGTGATTTCATTGCTATTGACATCCGCCAAGCTCTTCATTATTTAGGAGAAATTACCGGTGAAATCTCAAACGATGATTTATTAGGTAACATTTTTGCTAATTTCTGTATCGGAAAGTGATTACTTTTCACCTCTTTAGCTAATCCCTTCTTTTAGTGACTTTTAGGCTGTTTTTCTTTCTCTTATTTGTTACTGATTTGCCTATTTTTTCGTATCTTTCGTTACTAATTTGTTACTAAGAACACCATTTTTGTTTCTAGCAACAGATTAGAAGTATCAAGGGGGAGATTATGTTACATACAGATACATTCTGATACATAGCGATACACCCTGATACAGAAACACGAAAGAGAGAGAACATGAGTAGCAATCTTCGTATTCCGAAAATCTGTAAGGATTGTGGTAGCGATTTTATCGCCAAAACCACCGTTACTCAATATTGCAGTGACAGATGTGCTAAGCGAGCTTACAAGAAGCGCAAGCGCAAACAGAAGGTTGAAGCTGTTCCCACCCTTTCACAGCAAAAGGTCAATCACTCCAAAGAGATAGTTGGCGACAAGGAATTTCTGAGTATTAAAGAAACCTGTCAGCTATTAGGCACAAGCAGAATGACAATTTACCGCCAGATCAAGAGCGGGACAATCCCTGCGGCCAAGGTTGGAGCCCGTACTATTATTAAGAGAACCGATATTGAAAAACTGTTTACAGCATGAAAGTAACATTGAGAGAACGCCACCAGGGCGGCAAGATCAGCCTATACCTTGACTACTACCATAAGGGCAAACGCAAAGCTGAGTACCTGAAACTATACATTGAGCCAAACCCGAAAACCAAAGCTGAAAGGGAACTCAATAAAAAGACAATGCAGCTTGCAGAATCAATCCGGGCTAAACGCCTGATTGAAATTCAAAACGGTGTGTATGGCTTCCGAGACAATGAAAAGCTGAAAGGCAGTTTCTTAGAGTACATTCAACTCTTAACCAACAAGCGGCACAACAGCAAAGGCAACTACGGGAATTGGGATAGTATGCTCAAACACCTGAAAGTCTACATACCTTATGATAAGACCTTTGAAGAAATAGACCGACAGTTTGTAATGGGTTTCAAGGAATACCTTGACCATGATGCAAAGAAGTCAAGCGGTCAACCGCTTTCCCAAAACTCAAAGTACTCCTACTACAACAAGCTGCGAGCAGCACTCAAACAAGCTGTAAAGGATGGTATTATACCAAGCAACCCAAGTGAAGGAGTTGAAGCCTTTAAGCAAGGAGAACCTCAGCGGGAGTTTCTAACCTTAGAAGAATTACAAGCTGCAGCACAAGCGGAATGTGAAATTCCTGCGATTAAGACAGCCTTTTTATTCTCCGCTCTTACAGGTTTAAGATGGTCCGATATTCAGAAGCTACTTTGGTCAGAAGTACAGCATTCAAATGATATGGGCTACTACATTCGATTCAGGCAGCAAAAGACCAAAGGAGCGGAAACCTTACCCATTTCTGAACAAGCCGTTGGCTTGCTTGGTGAAAGACAGGATAAGGATGAACGAGTATTCAAAGGATTGAAATACTCTTCTTGGCACAATGTGAAACTGCAACAATGGATGATGAGAGCAGGAATCAGCAAGACCATTTCATTTCACTGTGCGAGACATACCTACGCTACTTTGCAGCTTTCAGCAGGTACGGACATTTACACAGTTTCAAAGCTCTTAGGGCATAGAGAATTGAAAACCACTCAGATTTATGCCAAAATCATTGACGACAAGAAGAAAGAAGCTGCGAACAAAATCAAATTAGACCTATGAGCAATACACCTTTCAGCAGTTTCAGAGACTTCATTCACAATGGTAAAGAGCCTTGGAAGGCAAACTTCACAAAAGCCAAATACAAGGAACAAGTCCTTGCATTGGCTATTCCTACCTACAACACACAACCATTGTATGAACTCACCTTTCCAGATCCATTGACTGAAAAGGCAACCTATTACAAAAAGCTCATAGATCAATACGCAGTTCAGGAGTTGAACAGCTTTCACAGCATTGTTTCTGAATCCAAAGACAAAGCGAGACTTTACCAAGTGTATTTCCCACTCTCCCGAACATTACCAGGTCTATTGAACGACCTCAACAATACACTTGAAACTTTGGATCTCACCAACCCAAAATTTGAACCTGATACAAGCGGTAGAATCAATTTGACTGATGAATACGATAACTCGTATATCCTCCACTACTTAAAGCATGAACTCATTCGCTTATACCTTGAAGTAATTGAACACTATCCTGATTATGCGAAAGATGCTGAGAAGGACGTAAACAAACTCTATATCAAATTCTATAAGCACGTTCAACCGCCTGTGCCGGTTATCACTGATGCTCCTACCCTTGAAATTGAAAAACCCATTGCAGAGCAAAAGGTGAAAACAACCGATAAAACCTTGCAAGTGCTGAAACGAGACTTTAGAACGGAGAAGGATTCTATTCTCAGCTACAATGATATAGTGAAGGACGGTAGCAAATTCGCTCTCTTTGAAGAGAAGCTATTCCAAAGTGGCTTTATTGACTCAGAATACAACGCTATTGAATCACATGGTTCAAAAGGAAAACTAGCAGCGATCTATCACAGAATTATTGAGAAAGGATATTTCAATGAAAGAACCTTTCAGCCCATGAAGCCAATCCAACCTACTGACATTCGGGCTTTCTTGGATTACCGATATAACACCAACCTCAGTCAGCAATTCAGGAGATACAAACAGAACGAAGAAAAGCACAAGGAATACCTCAACAGCCAGTATTGGCTAGACAGCCTTCCAACCCTTCGCTAATCAGCTTCATTTTGCTCTGATTTTTAGTATGGTAAAGTCGCTCGATTTTACCAATACAAATTACCACTTCATTTCATAACACTCTGTTATTCAATGGTTTTTGCTATATCAAATTACCGTTGAGCACCTTACCATTTGCCTTTATTTTCCTTTGGTCTTGTCAACGGAAATCGTTGGTGACTTTAGCGCTGAAGTCTTTTTCAAATTTTCAAAATCCAATAAAAATGGAAGAGATTTTAAAAAGACTAGAAATCATAGAAAAACACGTATTAGACCAAAATCTAATACTAAAGAATGTGCTCAATTTTAATGAAGCTGCAAAGTTCATTGAAGTATCGCATTCGCACCTGTATAAGCTCACCAGCTCGGGCAAAGTGCCCTTCTATAAACCGAATGGTAAGAAGATCTACTTCAACCGACAAGAGCTAGAAGAATGGTTGCTACGCAACCGAAATGAAACGGATGCTGAGATAGACCAAAGAGCAGCGGATTATCTAATCAAAAAAGGGAGAGTGAAGCTATGAGTGAGTTGATAGACATGATCCTGAAGCTCTCTCAGGAAATCAAATGGATTAGAGCCTACTTAGGTCAATTTCAGAAGAGCCAATTGGAGCATTTCAAAGATGCTTGGATTGATGGACAAGATGTAATGATGGCTTTGCATATCAGCAAGCGCACACTACAGACTTTGCGTGACAATGGAACACTGCCATACAGCCGAATCAATGGCAAGTTCTACTACAAGGTTTCTGACTTAGAGAAACTACTTGAATCCAATTACTCAACCTTTAAAAGCAAGAGCCATGGAAATAAGTAGAGAGTCAGTCCTAGAGAGAACGCACTACGGGCTTAATATCTACGCCCATGTGCTTCGCAAATACTATCCGGGTGAAACAGTCCTTTCCCTTGCGGGAAGGGACTGCAAGCCTGCAAAGAATCCTTTCAACAACTCAAAGGCTACCCTTTGGATAAAGATTGTAGAAGGAATGGCCACCCATGTAGATACCGAAAGAGCCATTGAAAACGGTGATGCGTTTGACTTTGCGGCACTTCATTTCAAAGTCCAGGGACAAGCCCTGTACGATTTATTGAATGAAGAAATGCACCTGCGAATTGCCACCAAGCACCCGTTCTATGACTATAAGGAATTTGACAAAGAGAAAGAGCCAGTTGCTAAGAAGGAAGAAATCAAGATTCCTGTATTCAGCTACTTCAAAAAGCCAATTACCAATGTCAATCCATATGGAACCAAGAGCTTACTTGAAGTTTACGAACTGATTAAAGGCGATACCTTCAAAGCTCAGACAGCAAAGCTGCGTTCGCTTACTGATGTAAAAGAAGCACGTAAATACAAAGCCTTCAGCTTTGATTACGTGACCTTCTCAGGCGCATTCTCTTCGAGAAGCGACAAGAACCTGAAAGCACATTCAGGATTGATAGTGATTGACTTTGACCACCTTGAAGACCTAAACGGTCTCAAGGAGCAGTTACTGAAAGATAAGCACTTTGATACAGAACTACTCTTTACCTCACCTTCAGGTGATGGATTGAAATGGGTCATTGCTATCGACAGTCAGGAAGCCGATCACCAAACATGGTTCAGGGGCATAGCCAACTACCTCAACGCAACTTACCAGTTGCAGGTAGATGAATCAGGCAAAGACATTTCAAGAGCCTGTTTCCTTCCCCATGACCCAGAGATATTCATTAATTCAAAATACTTAGGACAATGAGAGAGAAATTCAATTTGAACGATTGGGTAGATACACCCAAGCAACAAGCAATAGATACAGAACCAAAACAAGAAACCACCACTAAAACAAGCAAGGCACAACCCAAGCAAGAAGCACCTCAGCAGTCGGTTGAGCTTAATGAAGTAGAAACAGTAGTTGCCAAACTTGAAGAAGCACAGCAAGACATTACAGGCACTTACAGCGATTGGCGAAACATTGGTTTCGCTTTCGCTGATGAGTTGGGCGAATCAGGTCGAAACCTGTTTCACCGTGTCAGTAGATTTCATGCAGAATACAATCAGAAAGAATGTGATGAACAGTTTGACAAATGCCTACAATCCAAAGGGCATGGAATCAATATCAGCACCTTCTTCTATTTGGTGAAACAGGCAGGAATAAAGATTGGCAAAGCTGAAAGCACCATTGAAGTAAAGCCAATGGATATGCCAACCATTCCTGATTCGGTATTTCCGAAACTTCCTGAGTTTCTGCAAAACGTAACCATGTACGCCAATTCCAATGAAGAAAGAGACATTCTCCTATTGGGTGCAGTGGTTTGTTTAAGCGCATGTATGCCCAATGTTTACGGCATTTATGGCAATAGCAAGGTTCACCCCAATCTATTTGTATTCGTTACAGGTAGAGCCTCAGCAGGTAAAGGAGTATTGAATCATTGCAAGCACTTAGTAAATCCAGTACACAACGATTTACGAGAACAGGCAGCAAGAGCCAAACAAGAGTATGAAATAGAATTGGCAGCTTACAACCAATCGAAAGGATCTGACACCAGTGTACAGAAACCAGCTAAACCACCTGAAATGATGCTCTACATTCCTGCCAATAATAGCAGCACGGGAGCCTATCAACTATTGGCAGATAGTGGCGGCAAAGGATTGATATTTGAAACAGAAGGCGACACGCTTGCCCAATCTTTCAAATCAGATTATGGGAATTATTCAGACGGATTCAGGAAAGCCTTTCACCATGAAACCATTTCCTATTTCCGCAGAACCGATAAAGAGTTTGTAGAAATTGAGAAGCCCTGCATTTCTGCAATGCTCTCAGGTACACCCAAGCAAATTACCAGTCTCATTCCTAGTTCTGAAAACGGCTTATTCAGCCGCTTTATGTTCTATTACATGAATACGAAATATGAATGGTTAGATGTATTTGCCAACACAGAAAGCGGAGCATTAGAAGACTACTACAAAGGGCTTGGAAATACTTTTTATGAATACTACCAATACCTGAAAGCCACACCGCCAATTTGTTTCAAATTGTCTCCAGGTCAACAGAAAGAGTTCAATCAATACTTCGCTCAAATGCAACAGAAATACCTCGCATTGCTCGGTGATGATTTCTTAGGATCAATTAGGCGTTTAGGTTTAATCACCTTTCGCTTATCCATGATTTTTACTGTGCTTAGAAGTTTTGAAACGGGTGAAGCAGCAAACCCTTTGGTTTGCGCTGATGAAGATTTTCAAGTTGCGCTTTCAATCATTGCCGTATTGATGAAGCACTCTAGTCATATCTTCTCAGAGTTACCCGAAGAAACCCAATTGCCTATTCATAAAACCACCAAAGAACAATTCTTTGATGCCTTGCCTCCAACCTTCAATAGGCATGCCTATTTGAAGTTGGCCGAAACCTTGGGAATCAATCCAAAAACGGCAGAAGGCTACATTGGGCAATTCAAAAAGAAAGGATTGATTCACCACCCAAAGCAAGACCATTACACCAAATCAGGAAAGTAGGAATCTTAGGAAGTTAAGGAGATTAAGGACTTTGTTCCTCGATTTCCTGAGTTTCCTTAAAATCCTCTTCACATGTTGTGTGATATTTCTGCCTTTTCTTTCATGTTATCTTCCTTTGTTTCCTTAAATTAGCCAAATATTGACAAGTCATAAATTAACAGGTCATGCAATTTGGTGAACGAATAAAAGAGCTGCGTGAGAGTAAGGAACTTTTGCAACGCCAACTAGCCGCAAGTCTTGAAATAGATACCCCAATGTTTAGTAAAATAGAACGGGGCGAAAGAAGGGCTAAACGAGAACAAGTTCTCCTACTTGCCGAACTGCTAAAAGTTGATGTAAATGAATTATTGACTATTTGGTTAGCAGACCAAGTCTATGACATTGTTAAAAATGAAGAAACGGCTACTGATGTTTTAAAGGTTGCCGAAGAGAAAGTAAAATATGGCCAATAGTAAAGAGTCTCATACAATAGAAGTACACGCTCCAATACAGGGTGAACTGCCAAGTGATTATGCAGATCGCTTAGGTTCTTTGTATGCTAAAGAATCGACAGGCTCAGACAAGAAACAAAAAGGTCAGTTTTTTACCCCTTTGACTATTGCCCACTTTATGGCTTCACTAGGCTCGGCACATAGAGATGAAGTACACATTCTTGATCCAGGCTGTGGTACGGGTGTGTTATCTATAAGTCTTGTGGAGTATTTGTCAAAAGCAAACCCTAATCTTCATACAATTCATTTAGTAGCCTATGAAACTGACGTTAAACTGATTAAATATTCTCAACTCACCTTTCAATACTTGAAAGAATGGCTCGGAGAAAAAGGACTACGTTTTGAATACATTCTTCACATTTCAGATTTTGTTTTAGACAACACTGCTTCACTTGCTGCTTTCAACTCTCTGTTTAGGCAAGAGCTTGACACTTACGATTTTATTATTTCAAACCCTCCTTATTTCAAGCTATCTAAAGATGATGATAGAACGAAAGCTGCAAAAGGCGTAGTTAATGGCCATGCCAATATCTATTCAATTTTCATGGCTATTGCGGCTCAGTTACTCAATAATGATGGAGAGTTAATTTTTATAACACCAAGGAGTTTCAGTTCAGGTCAGTATTTTCAAGCATTCCGAAATAACTTTTTTAAGAAAGTCGATATTGTTCAAGCCCACCTTTTTCATTCCCGAAAAGACACTTTCAAAAGAGACAAAGTTTTACAGGAAACTCTGATACTAAAATGTCAGCCAAAATTAGATGATGATTTTAGGGAGAACATAGTAGTCACTTCTTCGAGTGGCACAAAAGATTTAGAAGATCCTGAATCAATTTCGCTACCCTCCAACTTGGTAATAGAATATGATTCTGCGGATAAAATTGTTTTCCTACCAACGACACAAAGGGAACGGGAAATAGTGGAGTTATTTAGAACATGGCCAGGGACACTTAATCGTTACAATATTCAAATATCAACGGGTCCAGTAGTAGCTCACAGGGCTTGGGATTTTATTTTGAATGAGCCAGTTGATGATGAAATTCAAAGTGTTCCATTGTTTTGGCTTCATAATGTATCAAAGATGGATTTGCATTGGCCTATTCCAAGACCGAACAAAGGTCAATTTATAAAGTCAGTTCCCAAATCAAAAAACATTCTAATAGATAACAAGAATTATCTCTTACTAAGAAGGTTTAGCAGCAAGGACGATAAAAGCAGACTTATTGCCGCACCATACTTTAGCAACGCAACAAGAGCCAACTATATTGGTGTAGAAAATAAGTTGAACTATATCTATAGGCCAAAAGGTCATTTGGAGAGAGCAGAAATCATAGGTTTAGGCGCATTGCTGAATAGCAGCTTATTTGATCAATTCTTTAGAATAATAAACGGCAATGTAAATGTCAGCGCTACGGAATTAAGATTGATGCCATTGCCACCACACGAACAAATTAAAGAGATAGGAAATCGCTTGATACTGCTAAACTCATTCGATTCCACGACTATAAACAACTTAATAACAGAAACTTTTGAGCTTGAAATTATTTCCTGAAAAGATGAGTAAACTAGAAGAAGCACAGCAAATTCTTAAAGGCCTTGGTTTGCCCCCAGCCCAACAAAATGAAATATCTGCATATACACTGTTAGCATTGGCAGGTGTTGAAGAATCAACTCCTTGGACTGAAGCCTCAAGAGTCAGTAAAAAAGTAACTAAGGGAATAATGCATTTTATTGCTGAATCTTATAAAAGGGAGTATGCTCCAAATACACGAGAAACCGTAAGAAGACAAGTGCTACACCAATTTGTTCAGGCTAGGGTTGCTGACTTAAACCCAGATATTCCTGACTTACCAGTAAACAGCCCTAGAACTCACTATGCGTTGACAGATGAAGCTCTTGAAGCAATTAAAACATTCGGTACTGACTCATGGGTGAATGCAGCTAAAGCATTTATTGATAGTGTAGGATCACTTCAAAAATTATATGCTAAGGAAAGGGAAAGTTCACTTATTCCAGTAAAGCTCAGCGATGATACCGAAATCAATTTGAGTCCGGGCAAACACAATGAAGTGCAAAAAGCAATTGTTGAAGATTTCGCTCCCCGTTTTGCTAAAAAGTCAAAAGTCCTATATCTAGGCGATACAGCTAAAAAAGACTTGTACGTAGATGCAGAATCTTTGGAGCAGTTGGGAATACCAATTGATCAGCATAGCAAACTCCCAGATGTTGTTATTTATGATGAAGAAAGAAATTGGCTTTATCTAGTTGAAGCAGTTACCTCTCATGGTCCTGTATCTCCCAAAAGGGTTGTTGAGCTTGAAGCCTTTTTAACAGAATGTACAGCAGGTAAGATTTATGTAACCGCCTTTCCTGATTTTACTGAATTTAAAAAACACTCTAAGGAAATTGCTTGGGAAACTGAAGTATGGATCATGGAAATACCTGACCACATGATTCATTTTAACGGTGACAGATTTATGGGTCCTAGATAATCTTGACAATCCTAATAAAGCAAGCTATGTGAAATAATATGAAACCCCTATGCAGAAGAACCAAGAGCTATTTTTCAATGTACTTAAATTCGATTGGCCTACTGAGCCACTAGAATTTCACTTCTTCGAAGATGAAATACCAGGAGCAGAACGGATCTACCATACGGTAGTTCCTGATGAGATCAAAGAGCAATTTCCAAACCTTGGCACAGCAGAACAAGAACACATTTACACCACCTATACGGTGGCAAATGAAGGTTCCGTTCATGTCTCGTTCAACCTAAGCAAAAGCAAATACAGTTTCGCCAAGCGATACTTCAATTGGCTCATTCGCAACCACTTTTTGAGCAAAGAAGATACCTTGGTTCGCTCTACGTTCATTTCAGATACCAATGTTTGGATTCCTGCCACCAAACAGCCTTACACCGATTTTACAGTCTATGAAAAGTACACGCTCAAGGTTCAAATCAAGCACTTTAGTGGTTATCCTGAATTACTGCTATCCTTTGATGGTAGATCAAAAGTCTTTAAGCAGCCAGCCAATGAGCTAATCCATTCTGTAAGTGCAGCAGCTTTCAATTGGGTAATGTATGATGGAGCTATTCAGAAATGGGATGATTTGCAAGAAGCAGATGAAGACATTGACAATGCAGAAGTGTTTCCCGTGCTTAATGCAGACATTGAAGGTGCAATGGGTTATCCTTATGAGCCAATCAAACCCACCAATAAGTATTCAGAGTATTTAGACCTGATTGTCAAGTTCTATAAGCAGTATATCAACGTTGAAGACTTCAAAAAGGTGATTGACCTACATAAGAGTGGTTTTATAAAAGTAAAGCCAACTTCAATTGATTCCACCTCAGAAGAAAGCAATGAATTGCTCTTTGGCAATGGGAATACCGAGAAAGTACCTTACACAGGAATAAAGTTGCATAAACCCTACAAGAAAAGCCCACATTCAGCCGTCAACCTATTCTATATCTTCCATGAAGATGATTACGAAACAGTCAAAGACCTTGACAGCCGTTTCAAGAATGGTTTCGGCTTCTTTAAGGGCTTAGAGCGGTTTGCAAAAATCATGTTCCATACGCAGGAAGGATTCAGTATTCGTTTTAAAGACAGAGAAGATCCAATTGAGCAGATAGAAGAAATACTAACCAAGAGAACCTTTGACCCTGCGGTACAATACATAGCAGTTTATATCACTCCGTTTGGCAAGTTTGATACAGACAAGCAACACCGAGAAATCTACTATCAGGTCAAAGAACTCTTGCTCAAAAGGAACATTACTTCTCAGGCCATAGACCCTGCCAAGATGCAAGAACAAGGTGAAGATTGGGTATATAGCCTACCCAACATTTCCATTGCCATGCTCGCAAAGCTCAATGGCATTCCTTGGCAACTCAAACAGACAGAACAAAGTGAATTGATTGTAGGTATTGGAGCTTTCCTCCATAAAGAAGAAAACATTCAGTACATAGGTTCGTCTTTCAGCTTCACCAATCATGGCCGCTTCAACCGCTTTGAGTATTTCATGAAAAATGAGATTGATGTACTTGCAGGTTCAATAGCAGATTCAGTTCGTCAATATGCAGCGGCACATGGCGAACCTTCCAGACTCATTATCCACTTCTACAAAACCATGAGTAAAGCGGAAATTGAACCCATACAACACGAGCTAAAGAATCTTGGCTTAGACATTCCAGTATTCATAATCACAATCAACAAAACCGAATCAACAGACATACTAGCCTTTGACAAGAAATGGAACGGTAGAATGCCCATAAGCGGCACATTTATCAATTTAGGTGGCAAGCAGTATTTGTTGTTCAACAGTACCAGGTATGCCACCTCACTACCCAAACCAAAAGACGGCTATCCATTTCCTGTAAAGCTCAAAATTGATTGTACAGATAAGGAAGAATTGAAAGACACGAAAGTGATTAAGAACCTGATAGAACAAGTCTATCAGTTCAGCAGAATGTATTGGAAGTCAGTACGCCAGCAGAATCTGCCTGTTACAATCAAATACCCTGAAATGGTGGCTCAAATCGCCCCACATTTCAACGCAAACGACATTCCCGAATATGGTAAAACGAATCTTTGGTTCTTATGAAACAGAATGAACTATTACACATCAAAAACATGGTCTGTCCACGCTGTATAATGGCGGTAAAGGACATACTCCAAAAGCTTGAAATTGAGTTCCGGGATATATATCTCGGTCAGGTGGTTTTGGATAAAGCAGTTCCAGATCACAAACTAAAAAAGCTAAGCCACGAATTAGAAACTATTGGCTTTGAGTTGCTCGAACCAGGAAAGTCAGTACTGATCTCTAAAATCAAAACCGTAATTATTGAACAAATTCATCACGCGCAAGAACCCCTGTCCATCAACTTTTCTTCTTTAATTTCGGATAAACTGAACCATGAATACGCATACTTGAGCAGGCTATTCTCTTCTGTTGAAGGTATTACCATTGAGAAATTTATTGTCCTTCAAAAAATTGAAAAGGTTAAAGAGTATTTGATTTACAACCAAATGACCTTATCGGAGATAGCCAATGAAATGAAATATAGCAGTGTAGCGCATCTTTCTTCTCAGTTCAAGAAAGAAACTGGAATGACCCCTACTCAATTCAAAAGTCAATCGAGTCACCATAGAAAGCCCTTAGATAAGCTCTGAGCACAATTTTATAAACCAAAGTCAAAATTCTGTAAAACATCCAATTTGCAATTTCGTATCTTTGAAAATCTTGAAAAAAGTATTTTCCATATCACTTGCCTTACTCATGTTGGTTTCCAACATTGGTTTCGCTATGAATACACATTTCTGTGGTGGTAAAGCGGTAGAGACTACTCTTACCCTGGGCTTGGGAAATCCTAACTGCGGCATGGAAGATATGGAACAGGAATGTGAGTACATGCCATCTGAAGAAGAGCAGATTAAAGCTAAGCCTTGCTGTGAAAATCAGCATCAAGTCATTCAAACAGATGACATTGCAAAAACTCAGCCCTCTACATCTGTAGTTAATACTTTTTTCTTTGCTGCCTTTGTTCAGGTTTTTATACAACCTCTGTTCTTTGTTGAAAAAGGGCAATCACAATATTCAGAATATCCCCCTCCCTTCTTTGAAAGAGACGTTCAAGTTCTTTTTCAAACCTTCTTGATTTAGACCGCATAGTACTATTTGAATCTCCCAGTCAAACGACTCGGGACTTAGTGGCATTTCCAGCCATTGAACACATTTTTTCTGTTCAATCAATTTCAAATGTATTATGCTCAACAGAATAATTAAATATTTCTTGGAGAACAAGTTGGTGACTGTTCTCATGCTCTTGGCTTTTATTGCTTGGGGTATCATCACCGCACCTTTTGGATGGCAGGTGGGCGCTCTTCCGTCCGACCCTGTATCCGTTGATGCCATACCTGATATTGGCGAAAACCAGCAAATCGTTTTTACCCAATGGCAAGGTCGATCGCCACAAGACATTGAAGATCAAATCTCCTATCCTTTAACCACCTATTTGCTGGGTATACCTGGTGTAAAATCCATTCGTAGCTCATCCATATTCGGTTTTTCAAGCATCTATATCATCTTCTCGGAAGATGTAGAGTTCTATTGGTCACGTTCTCGTATCCTTGAAAAACTGAGTTCATTACCATCAGGGCTATTGCCCGATGGAGTTCAGCCAAGCTTAGGTCCTGACGCTACAGCTTTAGGTCAGGTGTACTGGTACACCATTGAAGGAAGAGACAAAAACGGTAACCCAACTGGTGGTTGGGATTTACACGAAATCCGCACGGTTCAGGACTTCTATGTGAAGTATGGACTCAATGCAACAGAAGGAGTTTCAGAAGTAGCCTCTATTGGTGGATTTGTGCAAGAGTATCAAATAGACGTGAATCCTGATGCACTCAAAGCTTACGACATCCCTTTGCACAGAGTAATGCAGGCAGTTCAAAAATCGAATAAAGATGTAGGAGCAAAAACCATAGAGATCAACCAAGCAGAATACTTAGTACGTGGTTTGGGCTATGTTAAAAAAGTCGAAGACATTGAAAAGGCCGTTGTTGCTGTGCAGGACAATGTGCCTGTACGAATAAAAGATATTGGCGTGGTTTCGCTCGGCCCTGCTACCCGCAGGGGCTTGCTAGATAAAGATGGTGCAGAAGTAGTAGGCGGAGTAGTTGTAGCACGATATGGTGCGAATCCCTTGCAGGTCATCAACAATGTAAAAAAGAAGATAAAAGAAATAGCACCTGGGCTTCCAAAGAAAACTTTAGCAGATGGCAGAGAATCTCAATTAACCATTGTGCCCTTTTATGATCGTTCGGAATTGATTTACGAAACCTTAGGCACACTGGAAGAAGCCATTTCACTGCAAGTACTCATTACCATTTTGGTAGTAATTGTAATGGTGTATAATCTTAGGGCTTCTTTTCTCATTTCAAGCATACTACCTATTGCTGTGCTCATGGTATTTATCGCCATGCGTTACTTTGGCGTAGATGCCAACATTGTAGCCTTATCAGGTATTGCCATTGCCATCGGAACGATGGTTGATTTAGGCGTGATTCTCTCAGAGAATATCATCAAACACATTGATGAAGCACCACCTGAGCAGAAACTGATTACCACCGTTTACAATGGCGCTTCTGAAGTGGCTACAGCAATACTCACAGCCGTTTCTACCACCATTGTGAGTTTCATTCCTGTATTCACCATGCAAGCTGCCGAAGGAAAGCTATTTGGGCCTTTGGCCTTTACCAAGACCTTTGCCCTGATTGCTGCATTGCTGGTGAGTCTGCTAATCATGCCTACCCTGGCACATTGGTTTTTCGGCTTCAAAATCAAGAACAATCTACTCAAAAAGTACGGTAGCTACGTACTTGTCATCATTGGGGTAGTCGCACTGGCTTTTGGTCAGGTTTGGGGTGGAGTAATGCTATTTCTCTTTGGTGTAATAGGCATTCTCAAACAATTCTTAAATGCTAACAGCAAGAATTTTCCGAAACCCGTTCTCTTTTTATACCAATACGCAGAGTTAATCATCGTATTAATAGGCGTTACCTGGCTCTTGGCAAAATACTGGTTACCACTAGGGGCATCACAGTCTCTCCTCGTCAATTTCGTATTTGTGGCAATACTAGTGGCTGTAATCTTGGGCAGCTTCACCCTACTAGAATATCAATACAAAAGGTTTTTGCATTGGTGCCTTGATAATAAAACAAAGTTTCTTGTCATTCCTTCTTTGCTTATTCTGTTGGCTGCCAACATTTGGTTAGGCTTCAACACCGTTTTCGGTTTTGTTTCTAAAGGATTTGAATCCGTAGGCTGGAACATCAACAAGACTAAAGTTTGGTCTGAATTGGCGCATACTTTTCCAGGAATTGGTAAGGAGTTCATGCCTTCGCTCGATGAAGGCAGTTTTCTACTTATGCCCACCTCCATGCCACACTCAGGTATGGAGTACAATCGAAGAGTGGTCGGGCAATTGGATATGTTGCTAACCAATATACCTGAAGTGGAATTGACGGTAGGTAAATTAGGACGGGTAGAATCTGCTCTTGACCCTGCACCCATTTCGATGTATGAAAACATCATCAATTACAAGTCCGAATACATTCTCAACAAAAAAGGTCATCGACAAAGGTTTAAGGTAGATGACAACAATCACTTCATTACCATTTCGGGCGATACCTTGAGTAATCAAGAAGGACTAGACCTAGGAATTAATGCGAGCGATTTAATTGTTGATGATAATGGTAAATACTATCGTAATTGGCGTAAAGTGATTAAGTCTCCAGATGACATCTGGAATGAAATTGTCAAAGTCACTAAGATTCCAGGGGTTACTTCAGCCCCTAAGCTTCAGCCTATTGAGACGCGTTTGGTGATGCTTCAAACAGGGATGCGAGCTCCTATGGGCATAAAAGTTTATGGCCCAGACCTGAGAACGATAGAAGACTTTGGCTTACAAGTCGAAAGCATACTGAAAGAAGTTCCATCGGTAAAAAAAGAAGCGGTCTTTGCCGACAGGATAGTGGGTAAACCTTACCTACATCTAAATATCAATCGCGATGAAATTTCACGCTATGGGCTAAACATAGAAGATGTCCAACAGACCATCGAAACCGCTATTGGTGGTATGAAGATTACCTCAACGGTAGAAGGACGTGAGCGTTTCCCTGTCAGGGTTCGCTATCCAAGAGAACTTAGGGATGACCCTTCAGCTCTTGGCAAAATATTAATGGCAACACCTACAGGCGCCCAAATCCCGCTATCACAAATTATAGATTTTGAATACGTAAGGGGGCCTCAAGCCATCAAGAGTGAAGAAACCTTTTTGGTTGGTTATGTTCTGTTCGATAAAATGGATGGTTTCTCTGAAGTAACTGTAGTAAATGATGCGCAACAAGCTATTCAGAAAAAAATAGATTCAGGAGAATTGACAGTTCCCTCAGGAGTGAGCTACAAATTTTCAGGAAGCTACGAAAATCAGGTTAGAGCAGAAAAACGGCTGTCCATAATCGTGCCGTTGGTTCTTGGAATCGTTTTCTTAATTCTCTATTTTCAGTTCAAATCTGTATCCACATCCTTAATGGTGTTTACAGGTATTGCCATGGCCTTTAGTGGTGGTTTCATTATCCTTTGGTTGTACGGTCAAACATGGTTTGCCGACTTTTCCATATTCGGCACCAATTTCAGAGACCTATTCCAAATTCACACCATCAATCTCAGTGTAGCAGTTTGGGTCGGTTTTATAGCCCTATTTGGTATCGCAACTGATGATGGCGTTTTGATGGCCACTTATTTAGATCAGAGTTTTAAGCGAAACAAAACAGACCACCTTAAAGGTATTAGAGCAGCCACTGTAGAAGCAGGTCAGCGAAGAATAAAACCTGCTGTGATGACTTCTGCCACTACCATTATTGCCTTGCTCCCTATCCTCACTTCAACAGGCCGTGGGTCCGATATAATGATACCCATGGCAATACCCGCCTTTGGCGGGATGCTATTTGCGGCTATCACATATTTCATTGTTCCAGTGCTTTACTGTTGGAGAGAAGAACGCAAAATCAAAAAAGCTCAATCATGAAGAAATTTATCTTAATCATATGCATTGCCATGGGCTTTCACTTTTCAGGAAATGCTCAAACGCTAGAAGACTATTTCCAAATAGCCGCAGAAAATAACCCTGGGCTTTTGGCTAAATACAAAAACTTTGAAGCAGCAATACAAAGGGTCACACAGGTGAGTACCTTACCTGATCCAAATTTGTCTTTTGGTTACTTCATCTCTCCTGTTGAAACCAGAGTTGGCCCTCAACAAGCCAGATTCTCTTTAACCCAAATGTTTCCGTGGTTTGGAACGCTAAGTGCCCAAAAAGATGCCGCTTCCCTGTTGGCGGAAGCGAAGTATCAGGAATTTCTGGATGCTCGAAACAAGCTCTATTATCAGGTGGCCGCCTCCTATTATCCGCTCTATGAACTAGAAAAGCTGATTTCGATTGAAGCAGAAAATCAACGCATTCTATCTTCTTACAAGGAGATAGCCACTGTTCAGTTTCAAAATGATAAAGGGTCGATGGTAGATGCGCTGCGTGTAGACATCATGCTAAAGGATGCAACCACTGAACTATCTATTCTCAATCAAAAGAAAAAGCCTCTGGAAACCCGCTTTAATAAGCTTTTAAATCGAGATGAAAACGAATCCATTGAAATAATTGACACGCTTCTCTTAAAAGAAATCACACAAGAATTTAGAAAGGATTCAATGTTGGTTGCAAATCCGTTGCTTGAAGAATTGAATCTAAAGGTTCTAGCAAGCCAAGCCCAAGAAAGAACGGCAATCAAGCAGGGATTGCCAAAGTTTGGTATTGGTTTGGATTATGTAATTGTAGGCGAACGTACTGACATGACTCTGGAAGACAATGGCAAAGATGTATTAATGCCTATGGTCACCATGAGCCTGCCTATTTTTCGTGGTAAATACAAGGCTGCTCAAAATGAAGCGCAGTTGATGCAGGAGTCCTATGAGCTTCAAAAGGAAGAAGTAGCTAATCGGCTGATAAGCTCCTATGAAATGATTTGGTACAAGATTCAGAAACAGACTGAACTCATTGTTTTGTACGAAGCGCAAATTCAAGAATCAGAGCAATCCCTCAACCTGCTGTTCTCGGCCTATAGCAATTCAGGGAAAGATTTTGAAGAAGTGCTGCGGATGCAACAGCAAATTTTAAAGTATCAACGAATGAAAGCCACTGCCCTATCGGATTATCATATCGCTTTGGCTGAGTTGGACTATATCACGGCAAAAACGAAATAATTATGGAACATCAACACGATCATAAACAGCACGAACACTCAAATGATAATCGTGATTCGCATGGCGGTCATCATGATCACCATGCCCACATGATAGAAGACTTCAAAAAGCGCTTTTATATCAATACTGCACTCTCCGTACCTGTTTTGACCTTTTCTGAAATGATTCAAGGCATATTGGGGTTTTCAATCAGTTTTCCAGGCATGGGCTATGTAGCAGCGGCTCTAGCAACATTCATTTTCATTTATGGTGGCTGGCCATTCCTTAAAGGATTAAAGGATGAACTTTCTCAAGGCGGTCCTGGAATGATGACCCTAATAGCCATTGCCATAACCGTAGCATGGGCTTACAGCACGGCAGTAGTATTCGGGCTGGAAGGTAAAGTGTTCTATTGGGAGCTAGTCACGCTTATTGACATTATGCTTTTAGGACACTGGCTAGAGATGCGTTCCATTATGGGAGCATCTAAAGCATTGGAAAAATTAGCTGAATTGATGCCTTCAGAAGCTCACAAAATAGACGGTGACAATATTCATGACGTGAAAATAAGTGACATCAAAAAAGGTGATCTGATCCTGATTAAGCCAGGAGAAAAAGTACCTGCCGATGGCAATATTGTGGAAGGTGATAGTGAGTTGAACGAAAGTGCTTTAACAGGAGAAAGCAAGCCCGTTCAGAAATCTAAAGGTGATGAAGTCATTGGTGGCGCAATCAATGGAGATGGAAGCCTAAAGGTGGAAGTTAAATCTTCTGGTAAAGATAGCTACCTGAACAAGGTTATAAAACTGGTAGAAGAAGCTCAGCAGACCAAATCAAAAACACAGAATTTGGCCGATAAAGCAGCAGGATGGTTAGCCTATATCGCCATCGGTGTTGGAGTAATTACCTTCATTGCGTGGGCTTTCTTCAGCTCACAGGGAATGGACTTTGCACTTGAGCGCATGGTAACAGTGATGATTATTACTTGTCCTCATGCTTTAGGTTTGGCTGTACCCTTGGTGGTAGCCATTTCAACTGCGCTATCGGCCAAAAATGGATTGTTGATCAGAAACCGAACGGCATTCGAAAATAGCCGCAAAATAACGGCTATCGTATTTGATAAAACAGGAACACTTACGGAAGGAAGTTTCGGAGTAAATCGAGTCGTCTCACTAGCCAATAAATCAGAAGAAGATTTGCTTTCAAAAGCGGCTGCTATCGAGCAAAGTTCCGAGCATCCCATCGCCAAGGGTATTGTTAAAGAAGCTAAAAGCCGTGACCTTAAACTACCTTCAATTTCCGATTTCGGTTCAACGAAGGGAAAAGGCGTAAGTGCAAAAATTGAAGGGACAACTTATCAAATAGTGAGTCCTGGATACCTGAAAGAAGAAGGTATAGGCCTTCCTAAAGAAGCCAACTCAGACAAGCCTGAAACTGTGGTGTTCATTCTCAAAGAAGGCAGCTTGATAGGTTTCATCGCATTGGCTGATCAAATCAGAAAAGAAAGTAAATCCGCTATTGAAACGCTTAAAGAAAAAGGCATAAAAGTATTAATGGCTACTGGCGATAATGAACAAACCGCCAAAGCAGTATCAGACGAATTAAACCTTGACGGGTATTACAGTCAGGTACTGCCACATGAAAAGTCTGAACTGATTGAGAAGCTTCAAACGCAAGGTGAGTTCGTTGCAATGACTGGCGATGGTGTTAACGATGCTCCTGCCTTGGCCACAGCAGATATAGGTATTGCAGTAGGATCAGGTACGGATGTAGCTGCTGAAACAGCTGACATCATTCTCACCGAAAGCAGCCCAACTGACATTGCTACTTTGATTTTGTTCGGAAGAGCAACCTATAAAAAAATGGTTCAGAACCTCGTTTGGGCAACTGGCTATAATATAGTGGCTATTCCACTTGCAGCGGGAGTACTATTCTCTCAGGGCATTATGATCAATCCCGCATTAGGTGCCGCTCTCATGAGCTTAAGCACCATTATTTGTGCCGCCAATGCACAGTTGTTGAGATTAAAATTTAAAAAAGACTTAAAATGAAAAAGTTGAATAAAACAACCCTAATTCTAGCACTGAGCACACTTGTAATAGGAATCTTAATTGGCTGGCTGACATTCGGTAGCACCAATACGAACGCTATTAACGAAGATGACCATTCTATTGTTAAAGATACCGAGACCATCTGGACCTGTTCTATGCATCCACAAATCAGAAAAGATGAGCCAGGCGATTGCCCTATTTGTGGGATGGATTTAATACCGCTGGAGTCAGACCAAAACGAAGAACTTGATCCCATGGCAGTAAGTATGTCTGCTACCGCTATGCAGTTGGCACAGGTTCAAACGCTCACGGTGGGTAAGGGAAGTGTCACAAAATCCATTCAACTGAATGGCAAAGTGCAGGCAGATGAACGATTACTGCATACGCAATCTTCCCATGTATCAGGTCGTATTGAAGAACTAGCGGTAACGTTTACAGGAGATGTTGTTTCAAAAGGTCAGACCATTGCAAGGCTTTATTCGCCCGAATTAGTGACAGCTCAGGAAGAACTTCTCGAAGCGCAAAAAATTGCCACGACACAGCCTGCTCTATTCAATGCAGCCAAGGAAAAATTAAAGAAGTGGAAGCTCACTGAAAAGCAAATAGATCAGGTGCTGACTTCAGGTCAGGCTATTGAGTCATTTCCTATTCTTGCGGATGTATCAGGTTATGTTACTGAAAAAATGGTCAACCTTGGAGATTACGTAAGACAAGGTGAACCAATTTATCAAATAGCGGACTTGACAAAGGTCTGGGTATTGTTTGATATTTATGAGACGGACATGGGTTTAATAAACCAAGGAGATGAAGTCAAATACACCATCCAATCAATACCAGGTAAAGCATTCAATGGTACAATCAGCTACATCGACCCTGTAATAGATCCCAAAACAAGAGTGGCCAAAGCAAGAGTAGAACGAAGCAATGCCGACTTATTGCTAAAGCCCGAAATGTTTGCCAGTGGAATTGTGGAAGCAAGTAGTTCAACTAAAAAGCAATCAATAACGGTACCTAAATCAGCCGTTATGTGGACAGGCACTCGTTCTGTTGTTTACGTCATGCAAAAGAGCTCACAAGGTGTTAGTTTTATGATGCGTGTGGTTACGTTGGGACCAGAATTAGGAGATAGTTACGTAATTGAGTCAGGTTTAGAAGCTGGGGAAGAGATTGCAGTTCACGGTACCTTTAGCATTGATGCAGCAGCTCAATTGGCTGGAAAACCTAGCATGATGAACCCTCAAGGCGGGGTGGCTATGACGGGGCATAATCATGGTGGCACAAAAAATTCTCCAAGGGAGAATAAGCCCTCTGCCATTAAGAAGACTTCCTTATCTACCTCTGCAAAGAAATCCATAGAGCCTCTTTTCGAGTCTTATTTTAGCTTTAAAACCGCCCTTGCTTCTGACGATTTCAAAAAAGCAAGGCAATCAAGTTTGGCACTGAAGTCTGCACTTGCTAATGTGGATATGAACCTTTTCAAAGGCGATGCTCATGCTGTTTGGATGGAGTTATCATCTTCCCTGAAAAATTCTTTACAACACATTGAACACCAAGAAAACATAGCCTCCCTGCGAGAAAGCTTTATCCATATTTCAAACGGGATGATAGAAATTGCAGAGTCTTTTGAACCCAATAGATCTCCAATTTATATACAGCATTGTCCAATGGCAGATTCTAATAAAGGGGCAGATTGGCTAAGCAAAGAGAAAGAAATTCGCAACCCGTACTTCGGAGAGTCAATGCTTACCTGCGGAGAAGTAACGAAAGAAATCAAATAATTATTCACTAAAAATCAATAGCAATGGAAAACCAAGAGAATCACAACAGTAGTTACCTAAAATTTTTTGCAATGATCGCCACATCTATGGTGGCAATGTTTTTTTTAATGTATACCCACTCATACCAGGTTCTTGATCATTTCTGGTTTAGTGAAACACGCTTGTTCATGACCGTTATTATGGGTGGCTCCATGATTCTAATAATGCTGCTGTTTATGCTAAATATGTATAAAAAACGCAACGTCAATATTGCCATAATTCTTCTAGGAATCGTATTCATTGCTGGGGGTATAGGTCTGGTGAGAAGCCAAGTTACAGTTACTGGTGTGGACTATATGGAAGGGATGATTCCTCATCATTCTATCGCTATACTTACGAGCGAGCGAGCCCAAATTAAGGATATAAGAGTAAGGGAGCTGGCCGATGAAATTGTCAAAGCTCAACGAAGAGAAATCATGGAAATGGAGTGGCTAATCAACGATATCAAAGAAAACGGTGTGGTTCTATCTGAAGAAGAAAAAATGAAACGACCCCTGCCGCAATTCAAAGGTTCACTTGAAGAAGAAACTCGAAACCTAAATAATTAACTTAAAATCAAGCAAGTACCGAAATACAAACACATCAAATTTTTCTTAATCAAAATTCTAAAATTCAACAAAATGAGAATACTCAAAACTCTATTTATCCCAACCATCGCACTTGGATGTTTAATATTCCTATCTTCCTGTGAGAGCTCAGGGACTAGTGATACAAAAAACAAAACTGAAAGATTATCTAGTACTGATGCGAAAGCTTCTGAAATATTAGACCACTACCTTGAAATAAAGGATGCCCTCGTGCAAACCGATAGTGAAGCAGCGAGCAAAGCCGCAAAAAAACTCATGAACGGAATCGGCAGCGAACGAACTGATTTGATGAAAATTATCCTGCTTAACGCCAAACTGATCGCTGAAACAAAAGATGTCAAGACTCAGCGAGATCATTTCAACAGCTTGTCAGAAAATGTTTACAAATGGGTAAAAGAAACTAATGTAAATGATCAAAAGCTATATAAGCAGTATTGTCCGATGGCATTCAACAACGAAGGTGCCTATTGGCTCAGTGCCGAAAAAGAAGTGAACAATCCCTATTTTGGTGATAAAATGTTGCATTGTGGAAGTGTAAAAGAAGAATTGTAACTAGGTTCAATTAATGCCTCAAGTGTAATGCTTGGGGTATTAAACCCTTTCTACGCCCATGTCGTTTCAGTAGGGGCATTTCAACGCAAACGACATTCCCGAATATGGTAAAACGAATCTTTGGTTTTTATGAGCACCTTACAAGAAGAAAAACTTAGAAAAAAATCTATTAAACCAACAGCCATGCGCCTTTTGGTTTTACAATACTTAATGGAGCAAAATCGCGCATTAAGTTTGAATGAACTAGAAGTGCTTTTCGAAAATGCTGATAAGTCAACCATATTCCGAACGCTCAAAACATTTCAAGAAAACTACTTGGTACACAGAATCAATGACGGTAGTGGAGCAATCAAATATGCGCTTTGTGATGATGACTGTATTTGCAGTTTGGAAGATAACCACATTCATTTCTTGTGTACTAAATGCGAGAAAACCTATTGCCTAAAGGATACCCCTATCGCAACTCCGAATTTACCAAATGGATTTAGAGCAAACTTTGCTAATTATCTGATTGAAGGCATTTGTTCTACATGTACCTAAACTTTGCAATGGCATTGCACTCCTTAATAGCTTGCTTTGTGTTCGAATTAAAACTTGAACATGAAGCACGCATTTCTATCACTTTTCATTCTATTTAGCGTATCTGCTATTGCACAAAACAACATTTACTTTCAGGTAAATGATGAAGAAGGTGAAAGCCTCATTGGAGCAACTATTGTTATTGATGGAACGACAAATGGTGGTACAACAAATGCGGAAGGCAAGTATCACTTTCAAAATATTCCCAACGGCTCAATCAACTTTTTTATAAGTTATGTAGGGTATGAACCGCAATCCAAAACACTACTTTTTCCTAAATCTGATGGTCAAACGATTGTTATTGTCATGGAATCCGGTGAAGAGCTTGAAGAAGTAATTGTGTCTGCTACACGTTCTTCAAGAACAATAGAGACCATTCCAACACGTATAGAAGCTGTAACCTTAGAAGAACTTGGAGAGAAAGCAGCAATGAACTCAAGTAACATAAGCATGGTACTTAGAGAGTCTCCAGGTATAATGATGCAACAAACCTCTTTGAGTTCAGGAAACATGAACATACGTATTCAGGGACTTGACGGTAGATATACCCAAATGCTCCGTGATGGAGCACCGATATATGGCGGCTTTGCAGGTGGGCTATCAATCTTACAGATCCCGCCACTTGACTTAAAGCAGTTTGAAATCATTAAAGGTGGAAATTCAACACTCTACGGGGGTGGAGCCATTGCAGGTATAGTAAACTTGGTTTCCAAAACCCCAGAAGAAGAACCTGAACTTACCATAATGATTGACCAAACAAGCGCATTGGGAACTACAGGAAATATCTTCTATGCCCAGAAGTATGGAAAGTTGGGACTAACCATGTATGGGTCGGGAAACAATCAAATAGCGTACGATCCAGATGATGATGGTTTCTCGAACATGCCTCAATCACAGTCTCTCACTCTAAATCCACGATTATTTTATTATCCCAACAACAACACAGAAGTTTCGCTTGGTGTAGGTGCAACCCTTGATGAAAGAACAGGTGGAGATATGAAAGTGATTGACGGCAATCCCGAGATAGAAAATGTCTTTACGGAGGTAAATAAATCCGAAAGGTATAATTCTCAATTTCTTTTGAAGAACCGGAAAGATAACCGTGAGATAATATTAAAAAACAATATTAGCCTGTTCAACCGTGAATTAACTATTCCCGATTATCTATTTGACGGACAGCAGCTATCCAGTTTTTCAGAAGCATTTCTAAAACTGGACAAATCAGATGAAAATGAATGGCACTTAGGAGTGAATCATTATTACGAATCTTTTACAGACAACAATCCTGATAGCCTTGGCGCTCAGGATTACACATTCAATACGTTTGGTGCTTTTATTCAGAACACCAGGAACTTAGGTGAAAGGTTTGTTTTTGAAGGTGGTTTGCGTACAGATTACAACATTGAGCATGGCCCTTTTGTGCTGCCAAGACTTGCTCTACTTTACAAGCACAGTAATAAGTTTTCTTCAAGGATAAGCGGTGCAATGGGTTATAAACTTCCAACGCTATTTACAGAAGATGCGGAGCGTATTTATTATAGAGATATAGCACCGATTAGCACAAGTTCACTCAATCCCGAAACCTCCATTGGTGGAAATATTGACTTCAACTATAAAACTATTGTACTAGACAAATTCACTTTTGCCATTAACCAACTCTTCTTTTTCACGCAGCTCAACCAAGCATTAGTCCTAAGAGAAGATGTACCAAGCAGCACATACTTTTATGAAAATGCCGATGGCCCAATTCAAAGTTTAGGTTTTGAAACTTCGATTAGAACCACATACGAAGACTTTAAATTATTTATGTATTACACCTATACCAACACACAACTGAAATACGACAATATAAATAAGCAGCAGCCCTTAACCCCTGAGAGTATGGCAGGTTTCATTCTGATGTATGAATTAGAAGACAATTGGTCAGTTGGCTACGAACTCTACTACACAGGCCAGCAATTTGATAACAGCTTTGATCAAAAACCTGACTATTGGACAATGGGTTTTATGGTGATGAAGCACTTTGAACACATTACCTTATTTGCCAACTTCGAGAATTTCACCAATGCAATACAAACCAATTTTGAACCACTTGTAAATGCTCCAATTTCCAATCCAACCTTTAATGATATATGGGCACCCACTCCAGGCTTTGTATTTAATGGTGGTGTGAAGATTAACATTTTCTAAATCATGGACTTTTACCAAATCATAACTCCAATTATCACCGTTGCGTATTTGCTCATAGTCTTTGTGCTTAGCTCAATCATAGTATGGCGGCAATCGGGTGTTAATCCTTTTGTTTTCAGTTCAACCGAGAAAGCACATGACTACCTCGGTTTCATTTACAAAATGGCCGTTCTTTTTATGGCTATAACAATTGTCTGCTACTCCTACCTACCAGCTGTTTATCAGTTTTTGAATCCTATCACTTTTTTATCACAGGACTCAATACAAATGGTCGGTATAGCCCTCCTGCTAATCTCATTTCTTTGGACATTAATCGCTCAAGTTCAAATGTCAGATTCTTGGCGTATTGGAATAGACTATGACGAAAAGACTGAATTAGTTGATAAAGGGATATTTACTATCTCAAGAAATCCAGTATTCCTAGGCGTAGTGGTATTTTACATTGGCATTTTCCTAATTCTTCCAAACACCCTGAGCTTTACATTGGTAGTAGTGATCTTAATAACCGTACAAGTCCAAGTAAGATTAGAAGAAGTGTACCTACTTGAAACACATGGTGAAGCATATCAAGCATATAAAAACAGTGTGAGACGATGGATTTGATGCGAAAAGCAATATTCCACATTTCTAAAATGGACTGCCCTTCGGAAGAGCAAATGATTCGTATGAAGCTATCCGATTATGATTCCATACAGCAACTTGATTTTGAAATTCAAGACAGAAAACTAACTGTAATGCACCTTGGCAATTCAACTGAAATATTGAATCTGCTAGAAGAGCTGAAATTGGATACAAAGTTGGTTTCCGAATCAAAAACGACAGAGTCAATAAACTACTCTAAAGACTCCAAAAAAGAGCGAAAACTACTATGGGCAGTACTATTAATTAACTTATCATTTTTTGTAATTGAGATACTTTTTGGTTGGTTTTCTAGGTCAATGGGTTTAGTGGCTGATTCATTAGATATGTTGGCTGATTCAATTGTATATGCGCTCAGTTTAATGGCAGTGGGGCAATCTGCTATCCGCAAAAAGAACGTTGCGAAATGGAGTGGATATTTTCAATTACTCCTAGCCCTAATAGGATTAATTGAAGTGATAAGACGTTTTATAGGATCGGAAGAAATGCCTGTATTTCAAACCATGATTGTAATCTCATTTCTTGCCTTAATAGCCAATGGTCTTTCGCTATATCTTATTCAAAAATCCAAAAGCAAAGAAGCTCACATGCAGGCTTCAGCGATTTTTACTTCCAATGATATTATTATAAATATTGGAGTAATTACAGCAGGTACACTTGTCTATTTTACCAGCAGTCAGATTCCTGACCTTGCAATTGGTTCAATAGTCTTTTTGATAGTCATTCGGGGTGCTTTCCGAATACTTAAATTAGCAAAGTAATCCCTCCCACGGCCATGTGCTTACGGTAGGTGCATTTCATTCGTGCCTCATTCCATTTACCAACCTTCAACACCGCACAGCAAGAGAAGCCCGCTATTCCATTCCGCAAGGCTACATTCCATACCGTGCTACACTTGCTTTTTGCCAACGCACAACCCAAACGCAGGTAAAGCGGTATTCGTCAATCGCTCCATTTAGTTTCACAAAAACATATCTGCAAGGGTAAATGCACTCCCTACGGTCGCCCTTGCATATACCATTCACTACCTTTCAGTTTGCGCTCCAGTGGGTGCTCACTTCAAGTCGTTCATTTGTTTTGTTTCACACATTCCACTCAATCCTCATTCGCAGCTTTTCTATCCCCCCAAACCCCGATTTAGGTGTTCGCTAAACTCACAGTTCTTTAATTGGGGGGCTATCGCTGCTTGTTGTTTTGCTCGCCTGCGGGTCGCTGCGGGCTAATCGGGCTGTCATGCTTTTTGCTTACCTCCACGGCTACAGGCGCTGCGTTTCAGTCGATTCTTTTCAATCCACTCCTTCAACTTAGCCCCTTTCACCTCCGCTCACAAGAGCAGTTCACTCATTTCAATTCATTCCTTGTGCCTCGTCATTCCTTTCAATTCGTTCACTACACTTGCCTTTCCCGACACGGTTGCAAAAAATCACGCCAGCCCTGTGTAGTTCCTACATAGGCGTAGGTCGCCTTCACCCTAAAGGGATTCAGGCTTTTTCCTACACCACCCTTGCTCCGCTCGCAGGCGGCTCGCGAAATCGGCTTCGCCTTAGTTTACCTGCGTTTCCCCACTCCTAACCAAGAAAGACAGTTGTAGATTTAATGTTTAAGTATTTGCTTAAATAATAAACTTCTTTTCTTTTATTTGCGTTAATTTAAGCAATCACTTAAATACGCTCAATTATGGTAAAATCATGTATCAGGGTTTATGCTAATCAGGCACAAATAGATGACTGTAAACAAAGCATTGAAGATGTCTCAGCGTCAGTAACACGTATTTCAAAGGCATTAAACCTTGCAGGTAATGAAGTTCGTTTAAAAATCTTATTCCTATTGGACAAAGAATCCCAAATGTGCCCTTGTGATTTAAGTGATGTCCTCGGTATGACTGTACCTGCAATCTCTCAGCATTTAAAAAAACTCAAGGAAGCGGGAATAGTGAAGTATGAAAAAATTGGACAAACAGTTTTTTATTCACTTGCAGAATCCAATAGCCACATACTCAATCCAATATTCAATCTATTGGCTTCAGAAAAACAACTAGCTATATGAAACCTAATAAATCAAAATCCTTGGCCTTAACAAGCGTCCTGACTGCCGTCAGTGCTTCACTCTGCTGTATCACACCTGTACTAGCTCTTATTGCAGGGTCTAGCGGCATAGCAGCTTCCTTTTCATGGTTAGAACCCTTTCGTCCATGGTTAATAGCAATAACACTGCTAGTTCTAGCATTTGCATGGTATCAGAAACTAAAACCTCAGTCAAAAGAAGAAATTGAATGCGCTTGTGATGATGTCGAAAAACCAAGCCTTTGGCAATCGAAAAGATTCCTTGGCATTGTTACAGTATTTGCCGCAATTATGCTTGCATTTCCATACTATGCCGACTCCTTTTTTCCTGAGACAAAGTTTTCAAATTCCGTTGATAGAACCCTTGAATCTAACTATCAAATCTCAATTAAAGGTATGACCTGTACAGGCTGCGAAGAACACGTCAAGGTAGAAATTGGTAAGCTTCCGGGTATTACACAATTAGAAGTTTCCTATGAAGATGAGAATGCCGTAGTATCCTTTGATGAATCTCAAACGAATATTGAAGAAGTTAAATCCGCAATAGGCAATACAGGTTATAAAGTTAAATCAGTGAATAAATTAAAATGAGCGAAATAATCCTACAATCGACAATTACTTGCCCTGAATGTGGTCACAAGAAAGAAGAAACCATGCCTACAGACGCATGTCAATTTTTCTATGAGTGCGAGAACTGTAAAAAAGTACTGAAACCTCAACAAGGTGATTGTTGTGTTTACTGCAGTTATGGCTCAACTCCCTGTCCACCTATTCAAAATGATAATGGGAGTTCATGTTGTCAAACAAAAAAATAGAAAAGCAAATTTAAGTGGGTCGTTAGCACTAGGTATTGTTTCACAAGGTCAAGCCCTACGGGTTTTGAATAAAATCTCCACCCTTCGGGTAGTATTTGATCCAAAAACCTTGTTCACAATCCCTCCCCACATTCAAAGAGAGCTTTCTCTTTTCTTTTTTTCCCTTTTTTCTTTTCTCTTTTAAAAATGTCTGTGCGAAGCGCAGCGAGCATAATTCTAATGGCTTGCTATATGAAAACGCTTCTGCTAAAGACACACAGACCGACAACCACCTACACAAAACCCCATTTCTTTATACTGAATAAAGGATTGAATAGCGGTAAACCGTTGAAAGCACCCTGCCCAAATTGCTTTGTTTGCCTCCTCGAAAAGCCAGATTTAGTTGACCAGGTGTATTGGATAGCATACGCACTTTGGAAGTCAAGACAGCTTGAAATGTTTCTACGTGGTTCAGTGATTCCATTCATAACCATTGGAGAATACAGAAAGCATTTTCTAAGGACCATAAAGGCCGCAGAAGAGAAAGAACAACAACTTGAAAAACTCATTCAAACCTTCAAGCTCTTAGAGATTCAAGAACAAAAAATCCATATTTCATTAAAAATGATTGAAACCGCAAGAATGGCATTTTTCAGGGAGTTGCTATGACCTGTATTCCCTTTTGTCATAGGCGATTAAGCAAACCGAAGCAAGAAAGAGCTAAGAAACCGAAAGAAACCACTTTGCCTAATTATTGACGTAATCTTGGTGGAAAGTGACAAGGCCGTACCAAGTCCGAGTCAAGTCCAAGTAACTAATGTTTAACCCCTAAAAATTTAAAGATCATGGGTAAAATTTCACAAGGTGTCTTAGGCGGCTTCTCCGGCAAGGTCGGAAATGTCGTAGGTGGTACATGGAAAGGTATTGATTACATGAGAATCAAGCCTGCCAACGTATCGAATCCAAGAACTGCAGGTCAAGTTGACCAACGTTCTAAATTCTCAACTACTCTTAAATTCTTGCAGTCAATGACTGACTTCTTGAGAGTAGGTTTCAAGTTGTACGCAAACAAGATGACGCAGTTCAACGCTGCAATGTCTTACAACCTGAACAACGCAATCACGGGATCATATCCCAACTTCACTATTGACTACGCCAATGCGCTTGTTAGTCGTGGTGGATTAGTAGGAGCAGCAAACGCAGCTGTTAGTTCTTCAGGTGGATTGGTTGAGTTCACATGGGACGACAACACAGGCAGCGGAAACGCTCAGGCAACTGACAAGGCGTTGCTAGTTGTTTACAATCCTGCAAAGGACGAATCAATCTATGATTCCGCAGGAGCTGTAAGAAGTGCCACTTCTCAGAACTTAGGAATGCCTGCAAGCTATGTAGGTGATGATGTAGAAGCCTTCATAGGTTTCTTATCAGAAGACGGTAAAGAAGTCGCTAACAGCGTTTATATCGGTTCTGTAACAGTTGCTTAATAGCAATTGGTTCTCTCTCGAAAACCGCTCTAATTCTAGGGCGGTTTTTTTATTCCCTTACCTTTGTGTTTGCACTTGTTTAGCGGTTAATTAGCTCTATTTCAAGACTTTTTGTTACCGATTTGTACCTAGAAGCACATAACTAACTGATAATCAATAGTGCTTTAGATATTGTATCGGAAAGTAATCTACCTCGTTAGATTTTCTCTTTGAATTATTTAAACTCGTGTTCCTACCGGAAAGAGTAAAAAGGATGGAAAGCAAGCTTTTTGGTGGGCTTGCGTTCGTTGGGGTAAGCTAGGCTTCGCCTTTTTTAAGTACAGTTCCAACTTATTATTAGCAGTGTACTACGACTTGCCCACAAGTTAGTCTCACAAAATGTAGCAACCACTTACAATCAAATGTTTTTCCTTTTGTTCAAGAACGTATATGGGAACTAAAATACGGTTGAGGAGAGGGTTCGAATCAATTTGGAATTAGCGAAGGAACTTAACAATTGTGCGGAATTCATCATCTTAAATGAAATGGTACACCTTATGGAACGCCCCCACAACGAACGCTTTTTAAACTTTCACGTACCATTAGACGATTACCTGAATTTTAATTTCTTGAATTAGGAATCTCCGCGGTAAACAGAAATAAAGAAGATAAATCTGGATTAATAATAGGCTAAATTAGAACCAACTCCATTAATAACACACTGCAATCTCTCTGTGAATTAATCATTTTCTATGTTTTCTTCTTCAACGGTTTTTTCTGTTGCATCTATTGCATTGTTCTTTAGTTCCTTCTCAAAATCAAAAATGCCAATCTCATTTGGTTTCAAGGAAAAATCCATCAATATTGAAGACCCTTCACAATACACTTCGACCGTCAAGTCTCCTTTGGGAACATGGATTTTTCTTTTGCCGAAATAGGTTCTTTCATAATCATTTTCACCTTTTACGGACACGAAAAAATCATCAGTGAAAATATTCTTCACAGATATCACCGCAGCTTCAGGTTGAGGAACGTATTCTATGGTTACTTCTGGATGCTCTTCATTAATTATATACGCCTTTTCATAAGACAAGTGCCCATTATTCTCAATTACTATTTTGAAAACACCATACTCTGTTTTATAAATGCCTTTTCTTTTGTTTCTATAATATTTTCCGTTGATCTTAATCTTCGCCTTATCAGGTAGATTAGTTAACGTAAGCTTTCCGTATTCTTCTGAATCTTTGTATTCATCATTCTCATTTGAAAGAGTCAATAAATCATCTTCTATTTCAAAGGACAAGAAATATTCATTAAGAAGAAAGTCTAAATCATACCAGCTATTGCCTTTAACAAATGGAACCTTTTTATACTTAGAATCCTTCAAATAAGGATTCCAGGAGTTAAAAAGGACTTTATCTTCGGTATCGGTGTATTTCCCGTTACAATTATTATCAGATAAAAGATAATTCACACCATCCTCATCTGTACCTAAAATAAAAGACGGATTTTGGATATAGTAAATTCCTTCTATTCGATATACTAAGATTTGAGTGTCTTCATCAATAAAAAATGAGAAGTAATCATAATTTGGAATTTCGAGCACATAATCATAGTACGTTTGCCAACTCCAGGTTGTTCGTGGTACCGATCTAAACTGATAAGTTGAATAATATTCCGTCCTATATACCGGGGTAGAAGTTCCTGTCGCAGCATTGTATTGATAAGAAGTAACCATTCTTGATTGTTGAACTGGCACAGATTCCATGACAAAGGATAACGTAGAAACCCATCTTTGCCTCGGTTGCATTTTGAGTTTTACCTCCTGTTTGTTACAGTAAACATCACCATCAGATCGTTTTAGCAATGCTTCCTGCTTATAGCCTCTATCATTCATTAAAGTCATTGAGCTATCAGAATTTAATGAAAGTTGCATCCTCATTCCCTCAAAGGTGAAATGGAAAGAACCTTTCAGAAATTCAAATTCTTTAGAGTTAATATCTGGCTTCGTCCAAGAATAATTCTCGAAAATATTCGACTCGAAAGAGAATTTCATTCTTTTCGAAGCAACTTCATTTGTACCAAGGTTCCATCTCCTGATTTTTTGGGATTGCATCGAATAACTATAAAGGAAGCATAAACCAATAAGTAGAAGTTTCATAGTAGTTAAGTTCTATTTGGTATATAAAGTTAAGCAGACAGTAGAATAAACATGCAAAAAAAAGGGAAAGCAAAGCTGCATACTCTTATGGTGTTTGTACCTTATCAAATATGAATGAAGTCACTATAATTCTATCGCTGTAACGGTTTTTCAAATCAGCTCGAACATTATGGGTTAAAAGAAGCTTTTGGTCATCATATTGTCTCAAAAGTTCCCTGTTCCATAAATGGCTAAAAGCGAGATTTTACAAATTAATCTCTGGTCTGATTTCTAGAGAAATGTAGTAAGCCCAGTCCTTCCTTTCTCAAACAAATGATAACTGAAACACAATCAATTATGGGTTTGATTCAGCATTTATTGGGTTTACGTTATTGAATTATTAAACTAAGAAATCAAGATATGATGCTGCTAATTATGAGATTTAAAAAACACCCATTTTAGTGAGATAGAAATTCTTGTAATTTTATCGAATGCTCATAGCCCCAATCATCTATTTACTTATTTGGACAAGCTTCAACTATGTCAAGCTTAGCGAACTGAAACTTAAATCAAAAAATCTGCTCCTAGCGACTCTAGCAACGTTAATTCTATTGACATTGCTCTACGGGGCATCAATTATAACTGCGAATCTAATCCTGGCATTATTAACTGAGATTTTAACAGTGGAAAATGATATGGTTATTTTCAGTGTTCATATTGTCAATGGAATACTATTTCTCTTTTTTTTGCCCAAAATTCTTTTGAGGAGGCTCAATAAATACCTGAAAGCTTTCAATCATTTAGAGACTCTTAAGAAAAAGTAATAATGTCAGAAAGGATCCCTCCATTTAGAATATTCCCTATTTGGGGTGTTTTTATAGCCTTGTTTGCAATTTTCTATCTACTCGGTACTTATACCTCGGTGCTTTCAGGAAACTTCAGTGTTGTCTATCTAGTTTTAAGTATGAGCTACTTTTTTGGTATCGCTTATTATTATGCACTTATACAAAGTCCGTACACAAGAGCATACAAGAAATACACTCCAACGTTTTCTCCTTTAAAACCACTAACAACAAACCGCTTACCACCAAAAGCTAGAAAACGAATATTATCGAGATATCCTGATTTGAAGGTAGTAGAGAACAAAATTAGGAATGCGACTTATTGTTTATTCTTGACTCCAGTTTTGTGGTTTATTTGCATGCTTTTAATTTTCTCTTCGAAATGAGGGATTTTGCATTTTTTCGTGATTTTTTGGTATATCTATAAAAGTCCACCGCGACATCACTGAAACCAATCTCCGTTAAAGCCTATTCTTCAACACATTACACTTCCCGTATCGGAAAATAACCTACCTCCATAGATATTCTCTTTACATTATGAACTCGTGTTCCTACCGGAAAGAGTAAAAAAGATGGAAAGCAAGCTTTTTTATGGGCTTGCTTTCGCAATGTACAACTAGGCTTCTTCGCCTGGCAACTCTAATGATTTTACGGGCTGAATGGCGTTTCCGGCAATGCCTTTAATAGAACCATACATGTCGATGGTGTTGGTCACCACTTTTTCGATTTGTTTTTCGCGTTGTTTCCAAATGCGCTGCATGCTGCGTTTTTCGCTATCCAGATCGTTTTTCATTTGGGTGAAACCTTCTACAATGGCATCGATTTGCATGCGGAAGGTATTGCTCGTGAGAAAATCATAGAGCATGGTCATTTTCTCACCCTTATTTTCTTGAGAACTCACCGCTTGGTTTAGGCGGATAATCGATTCTCGCAAAACAGTACAGAGTCCTTTAAACTCTTCATAGGTGCAAATCCAAACGCCATCTTTTACGCCCATCCTGTCTAAATCGCTGGGCATTGCTTCTGTTACCAACACGCCAATATCAGCTCCTTTATCACGCATATCGGCTTTGAATTTCTCGATCCAACTGGGTTGAAATTCTTTGGTGCGTTTGCTTTCGTAATAGATAATTCCGCAGTTCTGCAGTGAACGGGTGTTAACGGTTTGCAAGCAATCTCCACCTCTTGCCCCTTTTTTAATTTCTTCGATAGAATCGAGTGGAAATTGAGTCGACAACCACTCTTCTATAGCCAATTCTTGCACTTCGCCTTGCATTTGCATAGAGCCTTGCTCTTGCTTCCGTTTCATTTCTTCGGTGAGCTTCTTTTGATCTTCTAGTTGCTTTTGAAGCTCTTTAAATTTAAGCTCGTTTCGGTCTTCTTCGGCCTTTCTAATTTTATCTCTTTCCGCTAAAAGAAGTTCGTTCATTTTCTTTTGAGCTTCTGCCTCGGCAGCTTCTTTTAACTCAGATTTTTCACGCTCTAACCGTGCAATTTCAGCTTTCGATTTATTGAGCTCTTTTACCTGCTCGCTCTTTTCGTTGAGTTCTTTTTGAAGCGACTCAAGCACATCACTCTGCTCGTCTGCCAATCGTTTTTTGAGTTTATCTTCAATCAGCTTCTTCTCTTCTCTAAGTTGTTTTTCTAAACGATCTTGAAACAATTCGTTCTCTTTTCGCTTCTTCTCTTCAAAATCTTCTTTGGCCTTGTTGAGCTCTGCTTGTTGTAAATCGTATTTCTTGCGTTCTTGCGCTAATTCAGCTTGGTATTGCTGCTTTATTTTATCTTCTAACTGGTGCGCTAACACATCTTGAACATCGATAGAAGTGCCACAATTGGGGCAATTAATTTTACTGTCTGCTTGTGTATTCATGAACTTAAAATTCGGAAACCTTTACCCACTTTAGTGGTTGGCTTTGCGGTTAGTGAAATGCTTTTCTAAATTAGACGAAAGCACTCCAAAATTACTTATCCAGTGCCAAAATCCGTGTTAAACTTGTTACAAATTAGTCAATACTTTCCCTAGAATATTCTCCCAATAAGGCTCTCTTCTATTTCCGTTTCTGCATCTATTTTACGCTTTTCGGTAGGAACCGAACACAATTTAAACGGCACTTTCTACTCATTTCATTGTTTTTAAACTTTTCGGTGCAAAAACCTCTAAAAACATGATTACTATCCATTTCGATAGGCACTGGGCGTAACTCCCGTATTCTTTTTGTAAAAATTGATGAAATTGGCAGCATCTTCAAAACCTAACGTCAACGCAACTTGCTGAACCGTCAACACCGAGTTTTGCAACAGTGAATTGGCCTCCATCAACACATAATCTGAAATAATTTTCTTGGGCGTACTTTTGGTTACCTTCCGCACACAATCTGCTAAGTACACCGTACTCACGTTGAGCTGTTCTGCGTAAAATCCAACCTTTTGACGTTTTTCTTTCGAATTTTTTAGCAAATTTTCGAATCGATACGTAATCTCTTCAGCTCGCGAAACGGTGTTTTCGTAATGCACATTTTCTAAAACATCTCGCTTCAATTCGAACAACAAAATCACCAAATACGACCGAATAATCTCAATATTTTCTTCACATAAACATTGAAACTCTTGGTAAATTTTCTCCATTATCGCCAAGTAGATGGCCTCTTTTTGCTCATCGATGTAATACACTGGCGAGTAATGTTTATTGAAATACGGAAATCGTTTAATCACGCTATAATCAGTAGGACCCAATCTCAAGAAATCGGCTGTAAAAAACAGTAAATAAGCCAATCCGTTTTTAGGTGTGTAATTCTCGTCTATGTTAATATAAAAGCTTTGACCAGGCGCTAAGAACGCGATGTTTCGGTCTTTCACTTGAAAACTTTGATTATCGATTGATTTCTCCAACTCGTAATTGGCCGAATAACTCAACTCGAATATTCCGGTAGAGGTAAAATTCGAATACTTCGATATTTCGTTTTCGTGGTCTTCAATTTTTAACACATGAAACGATGGGTGCTTTTGAAGATGCTCTAACTCTAAATCTTCGAGCATCTCTCTTACATTCTTTACAAAAGCTGGATTCGACATCTAGTTTTCGGTTAATCTAGGGTGAACTTACATAAATTTTAACAACCTGAGCACCCTTTTCAATAGCAATTCGCTGGTTGTTCCTTAATATTTTTGCGCCCGAAACAAAAAATCAATCAATGATTCTCACATTAAATCAACCCCTTTTTGCGCTCTTGCGACTCAATCAACCTCTTCTCCCTTTTTTATTTTTTTCTGTGCTTCTTTTGTCTTCGTGCAGTGAAGAAGAGGGCGGCAACTGGAATCAAACTTTAGAACTTCCGGTACTAGAAGTTACCAAAGGCAACTACACCAGCTACTCTTCTTACCCCACCCGATTAGAAGGCGTGCAAGACATTGTTATTATGCCTAAAGTAGATGGCTATGTTCAAGAAATATTGGTAGACGAAGGTGAATTTGTTCAACGCGGACAACTCTTATTTAAACTCGAAGCCAATGTTATTTCTCAAAACACAGCCGCTTCAAAAGCGGCCATTCAATCTTTTAAAGCCAACGTAGAAGCGGCACAGATTGAAGTAGACCGATTAAAACCATTGGTTGAGAAAGGTATTATTAGCGAAATTCAATTGCAATCAGCAGAAGCTAAGCTCAACGTTTCTAAAGCTCAGTTAAACGAAGCAAAAAGTGCAAAAAATGCCAACCAAGCCAATCAAGATTACACCAATATTGTAAGCCCCATCGATGGTTTTGTAGGTAAACTCAATTATCGCTTAGGTTCTTTGGTAAACAGTGCCTCGCCTAACGGTTTAACCACCGTATCTAACACTCAACAAGTGTACGCCTACTTTTCAGTGAGCGAAACTACTCTGCATCAACTAACTAGCAATGTAGAAGGCAATTCGCTCATCGAAAAAATTGAAGCCCTCCCATCTGTTCAGCTGCAATTAAGTGAAGGAACCCGTTACCCAATACCCGGAAAAATCGAGGCTTCAACAGGGAAAATTTCTATGAATGGTGGGGCTATTCAATTGCGTGCCGTATTCGAAAACCCCAAGGGCGAATTACTCAGCGGAAATACCGGAACGGTGATTATTCCTGAAGAATTTACCAACCGAATTGCCATTCCAGATATGTCTACCATCAGCATTCAAGGAAAGAAAATGGCCTATGTTTTAAGCCAAGGCGACACCCTAAAAATGCGTCCGTTAGAAATTGCTCAAAAAGCCGGAAAATACTTGGTAATTGAATCAGGCTTAGAACCCGGAGAAATTATTCTAGCCCAAGGATTGGGCAAGGTTTATCCGAATTCGGTAATTCAACCCAAAAAGATTAGCGCAGATAGTTTGGTCAACGCGTTCGTACCGTTATTTAAATAGAATTTGATGTTACAGAAATTTATAGAAAGACCGATACTATCTACAGTAATCGCAGTGGTTACGTTGATTTTAGGAGCCATCGGAATTTGGTCTATTCCAGTATCGCAATACCCAGAAATTGCTCCACCAACCGTTGAAATCAGCACCTCTTTTCGTGGTGCAAACGCCAAAACCATTATTGAGAGTGTGATTGTGCCCATCGAAGAGCAAATTAACGGTGTGGAAGGCATGAAATACATTACTTCTACTGCCAATAATAATGGTTCTGCCAATATTTCGATTGTTTTTCATCAAGGTATCGATCCCGACATTGCCGCTGTAAACGTGCAAAATAGGGTGTCTCGTGCCAACGCTGTGTTGCCCGCTGAAGTAATTCGAAACGGAGTCATTGTTCAAAAAACGCAAAACTCAGCATTGATGTATACTTCGCTGGCGTCTGACAACGAAGCATACGATGAAACATTTTTGCAAAACTACCTGAAGCTCAATGTAATTCCTGAATTGCAAAGGGTAAGCGGAGTGAGTAAAATTGATGTTTTTGGCGGTAAAGATTACGCCATGAGAATTTGGCTAGACCCTGTAAAAATGGCCAATTACAATCTTACGCCACAAGAAGTAAACGCAGCTATTTTAGAGCAAAGTACCGAAGCGGCACCGGGTTCACTCGGTCAAAACTCTGGTCAATCTTTCGAGTATGTTCTCAAATACAAAGGCCGTTATAAAGATGCCAAAGAGTACGGAGATATTGTACTGAGAACCGAAACAGATGGTTCGTTCTTGTTTTTACGCGATGTAGCCAAAGTCGAATTAGATGCGCTTTCTTATTCTACGGCTTCTCGCTCAGATGGTAGACCATCTATCACTTTTGGAGTTTATCAGTTGCCCAACACCAACGCTCAAGCTATTAACGATGCGCTGATTAGCAAAATTGAAGAGTTGCGCGCCAATTTTCCGGATGGCGTCTACATGGTAGAAAATTACAATACCAATCACTTTTTAGAAGCATCAATCGACAAAGTGACCAAAACGCTTATCGAAGCTTTTATCTTGGTGTTTATTGTGGTGTTTATCTTTTTACAAGACTTACGCTCTACCATTATTCCAGTTATTGCCGTGCCTGTTTCAATTGTAGGAGCCTTTTTCTTCTTGAACCTGTTCGGTTTTTCTATGAACTTACTCACGCTATTTGCCCTTATTTTAGGAATTGGGATTGTGGTAGACGATGCCATTGTGGTGGTAGAAGCGGTGCATGCTAAACTTGAAAAAGGGATTACGAACCCGGCCGAAGCTTCTAAAAAAGCCATGAGCGAAATTAGCGGAGCCATCGTTTCGATTACCTTGGTTATGCTGGCTGTTTTTATTCCCATTACCTTTATATCGGGTCCTACAGGCGTGTTTTACCAACAATTTGGAATTACATTGGTAGTAGCCATTTTTATTTCTGCGCTGAATGCCCTTACGCTTTCTCCCGCTTTATGCGCTATTTTCTTAAAACCCATTCACCATGAAAAAGAAGGTGAAAAAACCACACTCTTAAAGCGATTTTATGCGGCTTTTAACGCTGCCTTTGATGTTTTAAAACACCGTTATTCTGCTTCGGTTGCCAAGTTATTGAAGCACAAATGGATTACGGCTGTAGTCATTATTTTATCGGTTTTCTTAGTGGTAGGAGCCAATAAACTTACTCCGCAAGGATTTGTACCATCAGAAGATAGGGCCGTTATCTTCATGAATTTAGAGCTACCACCGGGCGCTTCGTTAGGAAGAACCATGGCGAGTCTCAAGCAAATTAACGATGAAATAAGTAAGCTTGAGAATGTAAAGAAGTTCTCGTACACCGCTGGTAGAAACTTTTTCTCTGGCCCGGGAAGCTCTAACGCATTAGGTTTTGTTTTGCTAAAAGATTGGGCAGATAGAACAGACGAAGGTGGCGACCTTGCTAGTATTCAGGCCAAATTAAGTGCTGCTGCTGCTAAGGTGAAAGATGCCAAAATCTTGTTCTTTGCACCATCGAGCGTACCAGGATACGGAGAATCAGATGGTTTTGAGTTTAAATTACTCGATAAGCAGGCAGGAACCGTTGATCAACTTGATCAAGTTACCCGAGAGTTTTTGCAAAACCTAACTCAACGACCAGAAGTATTGTTTGCCTCTAACTCACTTAACACGGGGTATCCGCAATACGAGCTTTCTGTTGATGTGCCCAAAGCCAAGCGTATGGGCGTTGAAATTTCTTCGATTTTCAACACATTACAAGGTTTTTACGGTGGAATGTACATTTCTGATTTTAACCAGTTTGGAAAGCCGTATCGAGTGTTTATTCAATCTTCTCCAGAATTTAGGAAAGACGAAAGAGATTTAAATAAGGTGTTTGTTAAAAGCAATACCAACCAGATGATACCTATTACCGCCTTGGTGAGTTTAACCCAAACCACCGGACCTCAGCAACTGAGCCGTTTTAATCTTTACAATTCGGTTTCGGTAAACGGAAGTGTTGGTTCTGGTTTCAGCACCGGAGATGCTATTAAAGCCATTCAAGAAGAAGCCCAAAAATTACCCCTTAATTACGGTGTAGAATTTAGTGGAATTACTCAAGAAGAAATAAGCAGTGCCGGACAAGCTCCCATCGTTCTTGCGCTTAGCATCTTGTTCGCGTTCTTCTTTTTAGCGGCTCAATACGAAAGTTTTTTACTGCCGTTTTCGGTGTTATTTTCACTGCCCATTGGTATTGCAGGTGCTTTCCTCTTTACCTTGATTACCGGTTTAGAAAACAACATCTACTTTCAAATTGCACTGATTATGCTGGTGGGTTTACTGGCTAAAAACGCCATTTTAATTGTAGAGTTTTCGAAACAACGAAGAGAAGAAGGCTTGTCTATTTTCGATGCAGCCATCGAAGGAGCCAAAGAGCGTTTACGTCCTATTTTGATGACTTCGTTCGCGTTTATTCTCGGATTAGTTCCGCTGGTTTTTGCTTCGGGCGTTGGTGAATTGGGGAACCGCTCAATTGGTACAGGTGCTGCTGGTGGTTTATTGGTAGGAACCGTTGTTGGTGTATTTTTTATTCCTGTCTTGTACGCTACTTTTCAGTGGTTACACGAAAAAGTTACTTCTAAAAAAACGAATCATGAACAAGCATAGAAACATGACTTATCGAATAATCGGGTTCCTACTGATTGCTACATTAATGAGTGCTTGCGTGGTCACCAAAAAGTACGAAGCTCCCGAAATTACCAAAGACGACTATCTTTTTAGATTAGACAGTTTGGCGCAAGAAAACAACGAGCCTTTTGAGGTAGAACAATGGAGAGATTTCTTTACCGATTCTATTCTAATTGCCTATATCGACACGGCTTTGGCGCACAATTACAACAACCAAATTGCATTAAAAACCATTGAAAAATTCAATGCGCAGTTTAAGCAAGGTAGAGCCAGTCAATTGCCTACAATCGATGCTGGCGCAAGCATTCAACGCCAAAAGCAAGCAGAAAATTCGCAGTTTGGTAGTTTCTTTTCAGAACCTTTTACCAATCACGATTTATCAGGAACCATCTCTTGGGAGGCCGATATTTGGGGAAAAATTAACAGTCAGCGGTTGGCGAGTAAGGCTCGATTTTCGAAATCAATTACTGCTCAACAAACAGTTCAAACCTTACTGATTGCCAATATTGCCAACACGTATTATCAATTGCTCAGTGCCGATAAACGCAAAGTTTTATTGACAAAAACGGTTGAAATTCGCCAAGAGAGTGTAGAAACACAAAAAGCGTTGAAAGAAAGCGGACAGGCCAATAGCGTATCGGTTTCGTTAGCAGAATCTCAATTATTGCAAGCCCAAGTATTGCTTACCGATGTTGAAAATCTCATTTTCAATTTAGAAAATGAATTGGTGTTACTTACCGGTAAATCAACCTCAACCGTAGTGCGAAGCACATTAGAAGAGCAATCAGATCGAGCCGATTTTAAAGTGGGTTTACCCATGGAGATTTTGAGTAATCGCCCCGATGTAAAAGAAGCGGAACTCGATTTTAGATCGTTTTTCGAAGAGTACAATGTAGCCAAAGCCGCTATGTACCCAAACATTCGGTTATCGGCCAGTAGTGGTTTTCAGAGTTTGGCTTTTACAAATTGGATAGACCCAAGCTCTTTATTTAACACGTTAACAGCCGGAATTACACAGCCTATTTTTAATGGCCGACAGTTAAAAACGCAAAAAGAAGTAGCCAAAATAGATATGGAACAAAGTTTACTTCGTTTTCAGCAAACGGTGTTAAATGCCAGCTTAGAAGTGAGTAATTTGTTGAAAACGCAAGAGTTAACTACCACCAAACTGAATTTATTAACTCAACAAGAATCTACTCTAAATCAATCGTTTAGTGATTCTAAAGAACTTTTAAATGCTGGTTTAACCAATTATTTAGATGTATTAATTGCTCAAGGTAATTTGCTCGATGTGCAATTACAGCGATTAGAAACCACCTCACTTCATCTGCAAAACGAAGTGAATATTTTTAGAGCCCTCGGTGGCGGCATCAACTAATAAGCTAAAATCAAAAAAGCCGCTCTTTTCAGAGCGGCTTTTTTGTTCCATTCTATTTTCTTGATTTAAAAGCTTCACAAAGATTTTTGGGATTTCTGAGTTAGATTCTGTGTTGAAGATGAAAATTCGATTGTTTTATGGTTGAAAAACATGAAATTCATCTAATCTCATCCTTTAGCGAAAATCGGTTCCTACTGTTGTGAAAAAAAACAGACGAGTTAAACCTCAACGTCTACTTTCTATCTTTTTTGAACTTTCCGTTGAGTTCTACCCCAAAAGTTAAGTAGACCATTCTGGGATCGGCCGGGATAATGCCCGGACCCGGATAGCCCGTTGCTCTGCGGGTAAAATAAGTTTGGTCGAGAAGGTTGTTTACGCCCCCTTCGAGGCTCCACCATTTTCGTTTATATCCTAAAGAAACATCGGCAATGGTATACGCTGGAATTTCGCCTGAAATAGCTGTAGATGTAGGTTCTACGGTGTTGTATGCATCGGTAAATTGAGCAGCAACATGAGTAAGTTGTACGCTTCCCTTCCACCCTTTGTGCTTAAACTGAAGTCCGGTTTTAATATTTACTGGCGGCACCAATTCTACATTGTTGCCTTCGATTAATGCATCTTCTGATTGTGTATAGGTGGCATGCAATAAACCTGCGTTTACAAACAACGAAATCGCTGTTTTTGACTCTTTATTTACCAACAATTTATAGAAGTCTAATTCGGCAAATGCCTCCACACCCAGCGATCTAGAATCACCCACGTTGGTTCTAATTCGCTGCTCTAAGAAGGTGACAGAATCTACTCCGGTTACAAACCCTATTCGATTGTTGTAAGCCAAATAATAGAAACCAATATCGTAGTGAAATATTTTATCGATGCTACCGCGAATTCCTAAATCGGCATTGTATCCAAACTCGTCACTTATGTTTTCGTCTACCACCATGTTGGGGTTATCGATACGGATGTCGCTAAAGGTAATGGCTCGGTAATTTTGAGAAATATTGGCATACGCTTCGGCTCCTTCTCCCAATCGGTAGCTGGCTCCAATGCCCATCAACACAAAATTACGGTCTAGCGTTCTCGATTCGTTAAAGCGCTGTTCGGCAATGACTTCTCCCGCAAAATTCTTGGTGATTTGCTTGTACCAACCTTCGGCATCGGTTTGAATGTACTCGTATCGAAGACCAGGTGTAATGCTTAAACGGTTGGTTGGTCTAAAAACATGCTCAGTAAAAACGGCCATATTCCAACTCGGAAAAGTATAATCTGAGACTTCTAGGTTATCTGGATTTAAAAACTCAAAACGAGCTGCGTTCGAATCATCAGCATCGCCTTGCTCGGCACTTGAGTTCCCTCGATACACACGAATACCCACCAACGAGTTAGCCGACTGATTAAACAATGAATAATTATGTAGCAAGCGCGTTTCGTTGCCTACGTTTTGGTATTGCCCATTGATGTAGGTTCGGTTCCCACCGGCATCTTGACGATTAATTCTACTCAAATTCCCCAGCGCTTCACGAGAAGCAATTAAACCAAAATTTCGAATATCGATGCGGGTTCTATCCGATAATCTACCTTCGAAGTGCACCGCCATCACATTCCATTTTACCTGAAACCAGTTTCTCGCTCTTTTGCTAATGGTAGGATCCAAATCGAATTCTGCATCTGTTAACCCACCCGGTTGATGCGCCAAGTATTGCATGTGAGTAAACTCGCCTTTCACTTTCCACTTATCGTTAAGTTGGTGATCTAACCCCACAAAAACAGTGTGTTGATTCACCTCAGAGTTGGGTCGCCAACCATCGCTATGCTTGAATTGATAAAAAGCGGAAACTCCCGTTGTGCCTTGCCTAGCGTAGGCTCCGTGAAAAGTACTGAACAAGCCATAACTACCAGCAGTTGCTCTGCCAATGTATTCCCAACCACCTTTTCTCGGTGGTGCTTTTAACACAAAGTTGAGCATGCCGCCAAATTGCGTTCCGTATTGTAAACTCGCTGCGCCTCTTACCAACTCGATTCGCTGCAATGCTTCTACGGGCGGTGTGTAGTAACTCTCAGGATATCCTAAGGCGTCTGCGGCAATATCGTAACCTTGCTGGCGTGTATTAAAATTCGAAGTTCTATCTGGGCTTAAACCTCTAGCGCCAATTCCTAACTGAACACCTGCTTGATCGCTTTCCCAAATGTTGAGACCGGGAACTTTTGCATATACCTGACGAGCGTTATTTACGGCTTTGTTGCCAGCTAAATCTTTCGGAATAATTACCTCGTTTTTCTTAGCGGCATAAATGGCCACACCATCTACAGAAGATAAACGCGCCATTCCTAAACCGGTAGACTCACGATGACCAACAACGGTAACTCCTTCTAAATCTACCTCTAGTGGTTTTAATTCAAAATCAATAGAAACGGCATTTTGGGCAATGGTAATTTCTTTGGTTTCGATTTTGGTTCCTACCGAATGTGCTTGAACCGTATAATTACCGGGTTTTACATTTTTAAAAGTGAATTTGCCCGTTGGCGTGGTAAACGCTTGTAACGATCCAGGATGCAACAACACCAACACATCGCCAACGGGTTTCCCCTCTGAGCGCACCACACCGCTTAACTCAACCTGCCCAACGGCCAGTTGTGCCACGCACATAAATAGTATTAACCACCAATTTCTCATTCTTCTATCAACGGATTTAACCATGTTTTGGGAGCCCAAGAATCTTCGATTTTTGTTAAATCAAGTTGCGGATCGAACAACAGCTGACTAGGTCGGCCATTCAGCGTTACCCACGCTTCGCACCGCACAGAAACACTTTTTACGCCTTTATTTTGGTAAAAATCTTTCAAATAATGAGCAAACTGCAAAATCATATCGGGCTGAAAACTCATTTGCTTTTCTTGGTGAGCATTTAAAAACTCGCGATTATACACTTCTCCTTCTTTACCCGTGGCATTATTTTTCACAAAAAACTGAGCGGTTCCTGCCTTTTCTACCAACATTACCCGCCAGCCAAAGCGGTAAGCTTCTTCGGTCCAAAACATATTGCCGGGATACAAGACAAACCGCCAAGGAAACAATAACTGAAATGCTACAAAGGCGATTACTACTACTAAACCCGTAAATTTTAATTGAACGGGTGGCGCTGCCATTTTACGCTGAATTCCTTTAAAGGTAGGAACCCATTTTCTCATTCTTTCAATCATTTTCTCGTGAAAACTAGAAGAGAAAAACACCAATACCAAGATGCTCATCACAAGTGGAAAAACACCAATCTGAAACAACCAAGCCGTTACCCCGTGAAAGAAAACGACTGCAAAATAGGCTGGCAAACGCGTTTTGCGCCACATTAAAAAGAAAACGATAAACGTATCATAAAGCATGCCTGCCCAGCTAAATACAAAACTGGTTTCTGGGTAATTAAACAACGGCCCTAAAAGAGGCATATCTGAGTTGGCGGGCAACCACATGCGAAGTGGCAATGCTTGAAATAACCAATCGTAATTGAGTTTTGCTAGTCCTGCATACACGTAAACAACGGCAATTTGAAATTGGATAAGTCGCAAGGGCCATTGGGGAAATTCTTTTAATTCTGATACTCGATTAAAACGAACATCGAGCGAGAAGTAACGGTTTAACGGCAAAAAAACGATGATGCCGCTCATTAAACTAATGAAATAATAATGGTTTAAGTAGTAAGTAAGATCGATCAGTTCGAAGTAGGTAAACAGCACGAAAAAAACGATGGTAGCCCAGCGGTAGAGCCATCCTACCATAATCAAAAGAGCAGCCATAAAAGCCACAACGTGTAAGGTATACATCCAAAAAGCCGGAAGAGGATGCACCCAATCGAAACCAAAATAAGTGAAGTGAAAAGTAGGGTTGATAAAATGATCTTCTATCCAACCGAAATACCAAAAACGGACGGTATTAAAAGCCATTAATAAACCAAAAAGCACCCGGAACATGGCCGCGGGTGCTGCTGAAGTGGGTTTATTGGCCCAGAATAAAATATGTTGACCCGTTAATTTCATTAATCACCATCTCCACTATCGTAGGTAATGGTTAAGCCTAAACGAGAAGCTAGCTCACTTTTGAAAAAGCGCGTATGCTTCGATAATTCTGTGTAAAGAGCGTCTATTTCGTTTGGGTGAGAAACCACCAACTCGTCTAACGGGGCATCTGGCAATGCATTAAAAGCACTCCAAATAGCACTCCATTGAGTTTTAGTTTCTTCGAGTACCGCACTACCGCCAACAGTAGTTAACAAATAATCGTCAAAGCCAACAGCGTTTTCGCCTTGCGGTAATTCGGCTCCAAAATACATGGCTTCGATGTGCAATAGATGCTGACGTAACAACGCTTTGCTTTGTTTACTGTAAAAACCAGCTACTTGTTCTGGAGCTGCTGCGTTTTGACCAATTCTCAAGCCGGCCGGAACCCCAACCATAAAGTTCTTCACCAATTCGAAACCTTTTAGCCACTCGTTGTACATTTCGGTAATGCTACTCGAAGAGCCCGTTCCGTTGTCTTGTGAAAAACCCGTTCTGTAACCTTCCCAGCCCGAAACCATTTTGGTTACTTCTTCTAACAAATGAGCAGAAGTACTTCTGGCATAAGCCGCATAGTCAGCATCAGAAAAATCAGAAAAAGCTCCCGATTGAAATAAAAGGTATTCTAAACCGTAAATGCCTCGTGTATCTCGATCGAAATTGGCGTGCGTTGTATCGGCATTGGTTATATAGGAACTGATTTTTTGTTCGCTAACGGGGAAGGTTCCTACGTTTTCAGCAAAAGAGCCAAACAACGTTTCACCCGGACCAAAATTGATGCTAAAACAACCCGCGTAACCATTGGCAGCCGCCATCCAAGCGTTTTGAGCCGTTTCTAGGTTTTCTGGTGTGCGATTTACACTTAACGCATAAACGCTACTCTTCAAGGTTTCAGCAGAAGTTTTTAACTCTGTAAGAGCAGGATAAAGAATCTGCTGATCGTAATGTGCTAAAAGCTCCGTTCTATCGAAAGATGCAGACGGCTTGTTATCGTCTTTATCGTCTTCGCAACTAACGCACAAAAGCACTGCCCCAAAAAGGAACAGTGCTATTGACATGCTTATGCTATATTTCTTCATGAAGTAATTATCTACCTTCTTCTTTTACCCAGTTTTTCTTGAAACCTTCCATTTCTTCGTTAGAAAAACCATAAACTGTTTGTAGTTCGTTAATAGCGGTAGTTAAGTCACCTAATTCGTTTGCCGCATCGGTTACAAATAAATAAGCCGTTGCAACATCGTCCATAGGCGCTTTCATTAGACTTAAAATGTTATCTCCGTCTTGATCAGAAATAATTCTATCTGAACTATTGATAGAAACTACACCTGCTAAGAATCCAGTTGATTCTGAAAACGCGTGCATACCATCTTCGATAGCCGCATCGTCTGGATTTGTTTGTGAAAGCTTATCGATGGTTGAATATAAATAGTTGATAGTAGTGGCAGCAATTGATTTTTCCCAGTCTTGCAACAAGTTCTCTAAAGCCATTGCTTTTTGAGAATTGTAGCTAGCACCAGCAGCTGCATACGCCTTAGCACGAATAAAATTTTGTTTCATATCTAAGTACAAACCACCTGAAGCAGGCGTTCTACGAGCGGCATATTTTGCGGCTAATTTATCGGCATTTTCTGCAACGTTATCTGAATTAGAAAAAGCTGGAGTTGCACCAAATAAAGCAACTAAACGATCAATATCTTCTGCAGTAATATCGTTACCTAATGTGTTAACAATATCGCGCGCTTGGTTGTACAATGCAGCACCAAAAAGGCCTTTTTCTACCATTTGTACACATTCTAAACCTTCAGGACCAAAAACTCTTCCTTCGAAATGACCACCTGTGTTACTAGGAGCCGTATTCCAATCGAACGTACCAGAACCACTAGCAGTTACAAGTGTTGGCAATTGCTCATTAACTATTTGAATGTAGTTAAAAGAAGTTTCGTCTTTAAGTGCTGTATTTTCCCAAGAAGCTTTTAAATCTTCGATCACTACTGTATTTCCACCGTCTGCTACTTTCATAGCTGATGTAAGTGAATTCAAAGAGGCTACCATGTTCAGCTCAGCAGAAGCATTGGTGCTGAAGTCTGCGCTTACGTATTCTGTAGGAATTGTGATTCCGGTTGACTTGTTATTATCATCGTCATCATCTTTACACGATGTAAAGAAAGCGAGAGTGCTTAAAGATAGGATTGCGGCTTTTTTCCAAGTATTCATCAATGCTTGTTTATTTGTATTAAGTCTAAATAAAGTGCCGCAAATGTATTAGACGAACCCTTGGTGAGCAATACCCCATTGTAGGTATTTTAGAAAAGAGGGAGATGAAAGAGACTATTAAACAGAAGAGCAGAATAACCCTTTCTAGAATACACATAACGGTAGGAACCCGTTGTATCACTTGCTTTGAAAGCAACGTTCACCGAGTTGCTTTTCTACATCAAGAAATAATCAGCTTAAAAAAATCAGACCTCTTTTTTTGAGGTTGATTTTTTTGGAGACATTCACATGCACAAAACGTAGGTTCACAAACCCTTTTTCAAATCATAATGCCGATGAGTAAATACCAATGTGCAGTAGCCTTGTGTATTGGCATAGTGGGTATGAATTTACTCTATATTGCTCTTTCTTGATACAAATGTTCTTGAAACCCAATAAAGGTTTCTCGAATCGATCTTATATCTCCTAATTCTTTCTTTGCATCTGCAATTGCCTTGTATTTCAACTCCAATAAGTCAGGAAGTTTTGAATCGTCCAATTCGTTAACTCCTTCTTTTACGTATTGCTCCAATACAAAATTCAAGAACTCTTGTTGTTTCTGATTGTAATCGTTCAACTGAATTTTAGCTCTTGTTGCTCGTTCTAATCTTGGAACAAGGTCTTTGTGATAAGATACGTAACTCAATACATCAAAAAGGTCGCTGTCTTCTCCGTGTATTAAGTTTCTCAATTCTTCTAATTGTGAATTGGTGTATCCTTTTTCGCTTAGTTCTGTCAAAAGCTTTTTTCTTGTGCTTGGCAGACTCCAAATTTTGCGCAGTTCATCTTCGCTTTTGAAGAACTCTGGCAAATCATCAAATAGTTGTTCTATAAATTCTTGTGACGAAATAGGTGTTCCTGAAGGACTCCAAAAAGACGTTTTAATCATTGAATCAATTTCACGCACTTTATTGTCAGACAATTTTACTTTAATAATTTGCCTTGGCGGTGTTTCGCAAACACAAGGAATATTATCACATTCAGAACAGGGTTCTGGTTCAGGTTGTTCACATACACATGGTCTCTCTCCACAAATGTTGCAAGGTCTTGGTGTGCTACCTCCTGTTGGTGGTTCAGGTTCTAAAGGTTCTCCATCCCATTCAGGGTCTTGAAAATGATTGTGGGCATTTACAAAATCAAAAATTGTGAAATAGTCTTTCCCATCAAAAAGGCGAGTGCCTCTACCAACTATTTGTTTAAACTCAACCATTGAGTTCACAGGTCGCATTAAAACAATGTTTCTGATTTCAGGTGCATCAACTCCTGTACTCAATTTTTGAGATGTAGTTAATATGGTTGGAATACTTTTTTCGTTGTCTTGAAAATCACGTAAATGTTGCTCTCCAATTTTTCCATCATCTGCTGTTACTCTATGGCAGTAGTTTGTACTTCGACTGCGCTCAGCACAAGTATTATTTCGGTATTGATTGATTAAATCTCTTACTGCTGCTGCATGAATTTGAGTAGCACAAAAAACCAAGGTTTTCTGATTTTGATTTATCAAATCCATAAAGAGTTTAACTCGATATTCTTCTCTTGCTTTAATCTCAATTATTCTGTTGAAATCGGCTTCTGTATATACTCTTCCTTCTTCAATTTCGCCTTCCACTTCATCATCCGAAGTGTAAGTGTATTCATCAATGGTGGTGTCAATTTCCTTGACCTTAAATGGTGTTAAAAAACCGTCATTGATACCATCTTTTAGTTTGTAGCTGTAAACTGGGTCGCCAAAATAGTCATAGGTGTCTCCGTTTACATCTCGTTTTGGTGTGGCGGTTAAACCAAGTTGTACAGCAGGTGAGAAGTAGTCCATTATGGCTCGCCAAGAGCTTTCGTCATTAGCTCCACCTCTGTGGCATTCGTCTATGATTATAAAGTCGAAGAAATCAGTTGGATATTGCCCGAAATTGAAATTTTCTACGTTATATATCACTTGTGATTCAGCTGCATGTCTTTGGTTCTCAATTTCTGTTTCGTTTTTTACATTGGTCATGAAACTTTGAAAAATGGTAAAAAAGACATTGCCATTTTTAGGCACACTACCTTTCTTCCTTATCTCGGAAGGGCGAATACGAACTTTTATGTTTTCATCTATGGCATCAAATGCATTGAAAGCATTAAAAGCCTGATCAGCTAGTATATTTCGGTCTGCTAAGAATAATATGCGTGGAGCGCGGCTTCCATCACGTCTTAAATTCCATTTGGCATGAAATAACTTCCAAGCAATTTGAAAGGCTATGGCTGTCTTTCCTGTTCCTGTGGCCAATGTGAGTAGTATTCTATCCTTTTTCTCGGCTACAGCTTCCAATACTTTGGCAATAGCATTTTGCTGATAATATCTTGGTTGCCAAGTGCCTCCTCTGTCTTCAAACGGAATGGCAAACAAACGCTCTTTCCAATTTTGTATTTCTTTTAATTCACTTAGGCTGTGTTGGTCGGTTCCTTCGACAGGCTCAGGATAACACATTTCCCAAAGCTCATCAGGTGTTGGATATTTAGATACATCACCTTCTGTGCCTTCTTGCATATCTGCACCGTAAATCTGCAAGCCATTAGTGCAATACGTAAAGCGAATATTTAAACGCTCTGCGTAGTCTTTGGCTTGTCCTAAACCTTGTGTGTAGTAGTCGTCTCGTTTTTTGGCTTCTACAATGCCTATTTGTCTGTTTTTGTACTCTAACACATAATCAGCAAACAAAGGTGTAGCACGTCTATTTTGACCAATCAGACGACCTTTGGTAATAGGAAACTCCAAACGCATACGACTGCCTTCTACAATGCCCCAACCTGCCTTACGTAAAGCAGGTTCTATTAAATCGTGTTTGGTTTGTGCTTCGTTCATTTTAGCTTTTTTATGTTTAAAATCAAATAACCATCAAATAGAAAACCCTTGATATTCAAGGCTATCAACAACTTACTCACAATACTTGTCAAATAACCATCAAATAAAAATTATGCCCAAAACGGGACATATGCTCTATGTTTTCTTGATTTGCTTTCTGGGTCATCTTCCTTTATCATGCCAGATTCAAATGTATCTTTAATTATTCTAGATGCTATAGCAGCATTTTTATCTTCAATTTGAAAACGTTCTCGTAAACTTTGGTTACTCATTTTTTCATTAGAAACCCACTTTAAACAGGCATGCTGATAACAGGCTCTTATTTTTTCTTTTTTATCTAAATCATTTAGCCTTTTGTAGCTAAACATAGTAACTCTTGTTCTATTTTCATCTGTTATTACATTAATTGGAGGTAGTTGATATATTTCATTGTAAAAGATAACTTTATCTAAGCCGCTACCTTTCTCTTCACAAAACCCCATTCTCCGCATTAAATCTGCTAATTTTTCATTTCTTGAAATATAGGAATCAATAAATCGATCAGGTGTTATTAATGGATTGCCTGGGTTAGAAATTTCAATTCTATCACTAAAAACTTCGATCATAGGAAAACCTTTTACAGACAAATCTTGATGAATTAAAGCATTAGCCACCAATTCTCTAATGGCTATTTCGGGATACATGCGAGATTCTTTTCTTAATACTTTGCCTATTTCTTCATTGGCTGGTAATTGACTATTCACCCAATCTACCAAACCTGCAAAACCTAATGCATAGCCTTTTACTCCTATCTGTTCCCTAACGGTTTCAACTTTATTCTTACCCTTGTAAATAATTACTCTGACCGATTTTCTTTGAACAGCCTCAAACTCTTGAAGATTTTTAGCAAATAGTATAGCGCCTAGATTAGTAATAGCATACGCTTGATGTGTTTTTATAACTAAATTTTCATTGATAAACTTTTCTATAACGCCACTTTGATTGGATGGGTATGGAGTTTTCATCAAGTCGAAATACGTTTCGGTACTCAACAGTCTGACTACATCTGAAGCTGATAGGTTACTTTTTGCGGTTTCTAGCTCATACGGTTTGCCTGTTTTACGCCAAATTTTGCGTTCTTTTTCTGGAAACTCCCCGAGGTTTCTTGTAATACTACCTATTCGAATGTAAGCTTTGTGTATAAAATCTACAGGTTTATTTTGTGCAGCCGGTATTACAAATAGGCTAATATTTCTGGTATCGTCATAAGTAAATTCATAGATTCTAAAATCTATGCGTGGGTCTAAACGCTGTGCCAACCAGTTTTCTAATTCTTCGTTTCCTTTTTTGTGTTTTTTGGGTTTAAAAGTGGTTCCTTTAATAAGGTGCGTTTCATCTTGAATGCCAAATACCAAATAACCATAATCTTGATTATTAATGGCTGCTCCATTGGCTAAGGCAGAAATACGCTCACCAATTTCTTGCTCAGAATGAAAGTTTAATTTAAACTCTACCCATTCACTTTCTTTTGGCTGTTTTACCAAGTCATTTATTATAGCTATAAGTTCTTCTACTCTCATATAGCTACAGGCTTTTGTGTGGTGGCTGAGCTTGTCGAAGTCAACTCACCCGAAAAGGCTTTTTGTAAAATGGATTTTTTGAGGTCATCAAGGTTATCGAGTTTTTGTTGGTAGTGGGATTCTATAAGCATTTGTTTATTTTGAATTAACTCCAAATCAGACACAATTTTATTTTGAATTGATTTCTCTGGAAGCCCAATTGTAATTGCCTTTATTTTGGATTGATTCAAATTTTTCTGACGGACTCCTCTTCTTAAACTCAATATTTCAGCTTTTTGTGAATTGATTGAGCGCATAATAAAAATCAAATTAATAGCATCATTAGGTTCGATACCAACAATAGCTTGATTAAATGTCGCATCTCTATCAATAATTGACATCTTCAAAGCAGCGGTATCATACATTCCAACCAATAATGAGCCTTTTGGGAAAACTCGTGCATTAGAGTTCTCCAATCCTAATTTGGTAATATGTCTTTCGGGCTGTTCAGTATAAGTGTTGTTTAACTCACCTGACGAATACCAAGGAATCGTGCCTCCTTCCCAATATTCTTTTTTACTACGTGAAGGTGTTCCTCCGCTCTTTAAAAAACTTAATTCCCCCAAACTCTTCTCCTCCCAACCCTTCGACAAGCTCAGGGCATCGCCATCACCTTTCCCTTCGGCTCCGCTCAGGGCAGGTTGGCTAAATATTTCATTCAGTTTAGATTGAAACAACTCTTTCGCATTTTCAATATTTTTTTCAATATTGGCTCGGGCTTGGTCTATGGCTGCAAAGGCTTTATCGAGTATCGCTACGATTTGTTTTTGTTCGGGAAGTGGTGGGATTGGGATTTCTAAATTTTGAAATTTTTTCTTTGACAAATATTTTATAGTAGCTCCTGTGGCTATTTTATTCAAATAATCAGCCATTGAACCCATTAAGTAATGTAAATACTCTGGATAAATTTCCTCTTTAGGAACAAGACCAATAAAGGTCTGATTTGTAACCAAAGGTTCTTTGATAATTGCACATCTTCCTAAATCTGCCGAACAAGAAACAATTACAGTATTTATTGGAAAAACTCTCAATGGCATTGAACTTATCAATTCATCTGAAACGCATTTATCACTTTTTGATTTATATAAATATCTTCCATCAAAGTCTTCTATTCTGCACCATGGAATTGTCCCACTAAATTCTTTTGGTTTATCCCTTTGAGGAACAATAAACTTTTCACAAACGTCACTCAACTTTTTCAATTCCCAACCCTTCGGCAGGCTCAGTGCATCTCCTTCCTTCATATCAACGCTTTAATTTGGTAGTGTTGCCTTCGAGAGCCTCAGGCAACGGATTAGTTCCCGATAAGGCACTAGGCTCAGGCAACGGATTAGATCCCAGTAAGGCACTAGGCTCAGACAACGGATTAGACCCCGATAAGGAACTAGGCTCAGGCAACGACTCAGGCTTCGGGTTGGGTTCTTGTGTGGTGGTTTCGCGCATTGAGGCACTCGAAATGCAAGAAGCCTCCCTAGGCAAATCTCGATACGCTAAAGATAGTTGCGGTAATTTTTCATGGAAGCCTTTCATCAAGGCCTCTTTCTTTTTCCTACTCCATCCTTGTACTTGCTTTTCTCTGTAAAAGGCTTCATCAATTCGCTGAAATTCTTCAAAGTAAATCAACTTAACTGGCAATCTCTTTTTTGTATGATTTGCTCCTTCTCCGTTTTGGTGTTGTTGAATTCTTACTTCCAAATTATTTGTACTTCCTGTATAATAGCTACCATCAGCACATTCTAATATATACATCCAACCTATCTTGCGTTGAGCTTTTCGAAATGTCATATCAACGCTTTAATTTGGTTAAGAATAGTCAATGAGCTTGCCTCCAATTTTGAAAAGGCAAACCATTTTTTGCCCAAGTCTTTGAGTGAAGCACCGATATGATACACTTCTTTTTGGTCTATTATCAAAAAACGGTCGTGGGCATTGGCAAATGTGATTACTCTAAAGCTAGGATATTGCGTGTTGGCTTTGGCTATATCCAGTTGTAGTTTTTTGTTTATGGTTTTGCTAAGGAGCAGTACTTCTACATTTTTCTTCTTTTTAGTGAGTTGGGTTATCACAGTATCGTCAATGTAATTATCTATGAGTATAATTTGTTGTTTGGCTTTTTTAATTAAGTTATTTACAAAGTCATAGGCATCATAGGTTTGTCCGTTAAAGAAAATGCCTTGGTTAGGTTCTATTTTAGGCGCTTCTAAAGCTTTAAATACTTGTTCAAACTTAGAGTCTGTTTCTAGTTGGTGTTGTTTAAAGTCTTTCGAGAGTTGTAAAAGCGAAAGGTTATTGCCGATGTTTTTACGCATTTGTACAAAGGCATTCATAATTTGTATGCTTACTTGTATGGCTATTTTGCTACGCAATACGGCAGAAAGCATGGCTACACCTTGCTCGGTAAATGCGTAAGGTAATGTTCTTCTTCCGCCATGTCCATTTGAGGTCACAATCTGTGACTTCAAATCTTCTAATTCCTCACTTGTAAGTTGAAATCTAAATTGTTCTGGGAATCGCTCAATATTTCTTTTGACCGCCTGATTGAGAACTTTGGTTTCTACTTGGTACATTTCTGCTAAATCTGTATCTATCATTACAGGTTCATCCCGAAATGTAAAAATTCTATTTTCTATCAAAATTAAATTACTCATATCAGCTCTTTAATTTGGTTAAGAATTGAACTGGTTTCTTCATCCAAAGTCTGCATTTCTTCCAGGATTTCGGCTGGGCTACGTAAAGGTGCTTCTTCAGGTGTGTTAGGGTTTTTTGGCGATAAATCTAAGGTGTCTTCGGGAACCTCAGACACTGAGATATTCCAACTCTTCTCAGTTTCTGCATTTTTAACGGACACTGAAGCTCTCGAAGTGGCCAAGGCTGTAAACTCTTCCATATCCTTGTCATTTAATGGATTAGTTTTACCTAAACTTCTGCCGGCATCTAATTGGTAGTACCAAATGTTTTTGGTGGGTTCACCTTTTGTGAAGAATAAGACCACCGTTTTTACGCCTGCACCTGTAAATGTGCCTGCGGGCATATCGAGAATGGTATGCAGATTACAACTTTCTAATAAGTGTTTACGCAAAGACACAGAAGCGTTATCTGCATTGCTTAAAAAGGTGTTTTTGATAACAATGGCGGCTCGACCGCCTGTTTTTAAACTTTTAATAAAGTGCTGTAGAAACAGCGAAGCGGTTTCACCTGTTTTAATGTCAAAGTTTTGTTGTACTTCGGGTCTTTCTTTTCCTCCAAAGGGAGGATTTGCCAAAATAACATCGAAACGGTTTTTCTCTTGTATATCTCGAATATTCTCACCTAATGTGTTTGTATGAATAAGGTTGGGGGCTTCAACGCCATGAAGAATCATATTCATAATACCGATCACATACGCCAAATTCTTTTTCTCTTTCCCAAAGAGTGTTTCTTCTTGAAGCGTTTTAAGATTGTCGGTGGTTTTCTCCATTCGCTCATACAAATACTCATAAGCTTCGCATAAGAAACCACAAGAACCTGCCGCACCATCATAGATTTTTTCGCCAATCTGTGGGTCAATAACATTTATCATGGCACGAATTAGCGGTCTTGGTGTATAGTATTGTCCACCATTACGACCTGCATTGCCCATGTTTTTAATCTTGGTTTCGTACAAGTGGCTCAACTCGTGCTTGTCGGTTGAAGCACGAAAGGGTAGCTCGTCTGCATATTCTAAAATATCACGCAGTATGTAACCACTTTGGATTCTGTTACTCAGTTCAGAGAATATTTCACCAATCTTATATTCTATGCTCTTAGGGTTGTCAACAGATTTCACTTTAAATTCTCCCAAATAGGGGAATAGCTTTTTATCGACAAACTGAACCAAATCTGGTCCTGTCATGGCTTTGTGGTGGTCCAATTTTCCGTCAGCACCTTTTGGCATTGCCCAATTTGGCCAACGGTATTCTTCATCTAAAATGAAGTGGTAATCTTCTCCACGTAGCTCTGCTTCGTCTGCTTTATCTTGTTCTAATTCGTCTAAGTAGCGTAAGAACATCACCCAAGAGGTTTGTCCTATGTAATCTAATTCGCTATCTGCTCCTGAATCTTTGTAGAGCAGGTCATCTATATTTTTGAAAGTTTGTTCAAAACTCATATTTCAATTTCTACGTTTTCTATTGCGCTTGGTACATTGGTTGTTGTCCCAGCAAAATCAAAATGGGTTGATTGTTCGGATAATTATTCTTCTGTGCTCTGCAACTTAAAAATAATTCGAAAACAAAGAACGAATCGTTCTCGTGTTCCTACAGAAAGGTAGGAACCAATTTTCTGCTTTAGATTAATCTCAATAAATTAGATAAAATCAAGCTTTTTCGGTGTTTCAACACGTTAGGGATCTATCCAATATTGGCTTTTATATTTTCCACCACTAAAGAGCAGTCTTTTCTTATCTCGTGACCAGTATAGCGCAAAACTTTATAACCAAGATTCTGCAATTCCCTATCTATATTTCTATCTCTTAGAGCCTGTTTTTCTGTGCGTTCATGATAGGTGTGTCCATCAGCATAGATGCACAATTTAGTATTACCAGATTCTAAATAAAAATCAGGGATGGTGAGAATATTATCAAAATCAATTTCTTTTGGAAACTCGTAATAAGATCCATCCTTGTTTATTCTCCGTTGCATTATTGCTTTCATCTCATTTTTTCTAAGTTCCAACAATAAATCCCGTTCGAGTGGGCTATCACATTTTATTACACAATCAAAGCATTCTTTCCATTTGAATTTGCAATTATTACAAAGTTTCCAGTTCTTCTTAGCATCCCAAAACTCTTTTATTTCTTTCGAATCATCACCAGAACAATCAAAGGCCTCAGAGATTCTTGTTAAACCTGTTGCATTATTTATTTCCTCTAATAAATTAGAAAGTGCTTTATCAGATACAACCTTCGAAACCTCCCAATTATCAAGTTTTATTGATAATTTATATTTCCCTTTCTCTATCAAATTAATTGAAATCGGGTTTGTATTACTTGTCATATGAAATACTTAACTGAATATTTTACAATCTGTCACAACGGTCTCGGCTATGAAGCGAAGAGATTTAGAACCTCGAAATTGTATACCTACCAACTACTAAGAAAGTAGTATAGAAGTGAACCAACTTGCCCGAACCCTATATTTTATAGTCAGTGTTGGCATTAGTACATTTTTTAGTCTACAAAGGTCTCTTTTATCACTTCTTTGCACTTTTCAATTTCCGATTTTGTCAGACTTTCAAAAACTCGGACTATTCTGACTTTGTCAACTGTTCGAATTTGGTCAATTGCAATCATTCCCTTTTTTTCGTTATGTTTTACGGAAACCCTTGTTGGATATTTTTTTAGGTTCGTTGTCATAGGTGCAAGAACGATTGTGTTCAAATATTTATTCATTTCATTTGGTGAAACGATCACACAAGGTCTTGTCTTTTTTATTTCGCTCCCAATTGTTGGGTCAAGGTTTACAAGAACGATTGAGTATTGTTTTAAATCCATTCTTCAAGGTTTTCATCATCGAACACATCGTTCATCAGCAACTTATCGTCTCCGTTTTCACTCATTTTCTTAAATTCTTTTTCCCAATTTTTTCTAGGCGAAGCAACTGGTTTAAGAATAATTTGTTCTTTTTCGAGGATAAGTTCAACCTTGTCTTTAATGTTGTATTTTTCCAAAATGGTCTTACTCAAACGAAGTCCTTTTGAATTTCCGATTTTGATTATTGATGCTTCCATAACTTCTAAAATGTTATTACAAAGTAAATACATGCAGTTGGAGTTTCAAAATTCATTCCGTATTAATGCCAACTCCCTCTTAAAGCGAAAAACCTCGAATAAATAGTCCTTGCGTTCCTACCGAAAAGAGAGAAACTTTTTACTGTCTTTTTTAAGTAAAACCGGCTAATTAGATAAAAACTGACTTTTTCAGCTTGGATACTCTAAAACACTTAACTCGCAACAGGCGTGCAAATCTCGAGCAGAAAACCGTTAATATCTCGCAAATACCCCACTTTTTGTCCCCATGGTTTTTCTGTAATGGGTTCGAGTTCTGTGGCTCCTGCATCTATCGCTTTTTGAAAATCAGCTTCGATGTTTTCTGTCACCAATGCAAGCTCAATTCCGAACGGAAGTTGATTTTTTGAACTTTTGGTAAACCCGTTTTTAAAGTTGGCTTTTCCTAACTCGTGCGAGGCAAATGCTAAAGTAGTTTCGCCCGTAATCAGCTCAGCATAATCGTTTTGAGGGGTTATCATTTTGCGTTCAAACCCGAAAGCTTGCTCGTAAAACTCAACGGTTTTTTCTACTTCTTCAACGTATAAAATGGTGTATCCTAACTTCATCTAAAATTCGGTTTTTAATGTTTGCTCAAGAATTGTCGTTAAAAATAACACGAAAATGGCAAACACTTCTCAAGCTTTCAGATTCCTTTTTATAGGTCTATAAAAAGACTATTCGTGTAAAAATCTAAGCGTTTTTTCTGAGTAATCGATAGAGTTTTAATTCGTGATCAATGCCTGCAATTTGTAAATAGCCTTGGTGAACAAAACCGAGTTTTTCGAGCACTCTACAAGAGCCCAAATTTTGATCGGTTGTAATGGCATTTATTCTGTTTACAGCATATTTTCGAAAAGCTAATTCTACCATTTTTCGCGCTCCTGCAGTGGCAAACCCTTGGTTTTCAAACTCAGGCAAAATTGCATAACCAATATCTAAACCCTCTACACCCGCTCTATCGTGAAGGCTGCAAGTGCCCACTTCTTTGCCCGATTCTTCATCGATTATAACATGACTCACAAATCCTTTTACCGAAAGCGTAGGATGCATCTTTTCGCGAATGTAATTTTCGGCATCTTTTACCGTGCGCACGCCTCGATCACCAATTAACTGATGCCATTTTTTACTGGTCATTAATTGGTGCAACAAAACCGCATCGTTAACGGTTAAAGCTCGAACTTCGATGTTTTTCATACCGCATACAAAATAGCAACTTGTTTACTTCGCGTAAACTCCGCTTCACCACGTTTTATCGACTTTTAACTCAAACTTCAAGTATATGTCTCGCATTACAAATACCACTTTTTCGTTTCTTCTCGACCTAAAAGAAAACAACCAAAAACCATGGTTCGATCAAAACAAAGAGCGTTACGAAGCATCTAGAAAAGAAATGATTGCCTTTGCAGACCAAGTGAAGGAACACGTTAACGACTTCGATGTAATTGAAACACCGAACGGAAAAAAATCACTTTATCGAATTTATCGGGATGTTCGTTTTTCGAAAAACAAAACACCTCACAAAACCCACTGGGGCGGATACTTAAGACGTGCCGGTATATTGCGAAGAGGCGGTTTGGGTTTTCACATAGAACCCAACCACCAATCTTTTATTATTGGCGGTTTTTGGGCTCCCAACAAAGAAGATTTACTGCACATTCGAAAACAAATTGAAGCAGATTCTAGCCTTCTGCGTGATGCTATTAGCACAGCAGAATTCAACCAATATTTTCAAGAATTAAAAGGTGAACAATTAAAAACATCTCCTAAAGGTTTTGAAAAAGATCATCCTGAAATCGACTTGTTGCGCTACAAGCAGTTTTTGGTAACTCACCCGTTCACAGACCAAGAAGTATTAGCCGAAGATTTTGCACTTAAAGTAGCCGAAGGTTTCCAGAAAATGATGCCTTTTCTCACTGCCATGACCGAATACCTCACTACCGATTTAAACGGTGAAAGCTTGTTCGAATAATCGAACAAGCTTTCTTTTTTTCGCCCAAATACTCTTCAACTAGGCAGAGAAGATGAATTCATGATAAAAAGGATTCAACTTCTTCTTTCCGTAAAAATATGGTGTTGGGTAGCGGTAAAATAATCTCTAAAAACTTGGTTGAGTTCAGTGCCTTGAGTGCTGCCTTTTACTCCTAAAAACGGATACACTTTTACAATGCCTTCTGACAGTGATTTCACCAAAAGAGATGCTTTTTGATGTATTTGACTCATTTCCACTTCATCGAAATTGCGTTCCTTCTGAACAAGTAATTCTATTTGCTCACTTTGTGTTTTCACAAACGCATTGGCTTTAGAAATGGCCAATTTTAAAGCTGCCGATTGGTGCTGGTTAATGCGCTCTGCAATGGCTAAGAAATGTTCTGCCATGCCAATGTAATTCACCAAAAGTGTAAAATCTGCAAATACCGAAAAGTGAATTTTATAAACCGGCTGTTGTAAATAAAATTGATTGTAAACAAAGCTGTATCGCTCAGGAGCAATCACATTATTTACGGTAAATGAGTGGGTAGCCGATGCTTGTAATCCCATGGTTTTCCAGTCTTCTACAATGGTTACTTCACGGGCAGGAATCACAAACGATAAAAATTGCGGTGTTCCATCTTTTTGCAAAATTTCTTTGCCATTTTCGGTAATTCTTGCGTTGAGCGTAAAATGCGTAAGGTAAGATGCACCCGTTGCATAGCGCCACTTTCCGTTGAGTTGGTAGCCGCCCTCTACTTTTTCTGCCGTTCCGAATTGGCCACCACTTCCGCCAAAAATGGCCGGTTGTGCAAAGTATTCTTTCACCGTTTCGGGAGGTAAGTTGCCAATAAAAAAATTGGCTCCGCTGCATAAAGTGACCGTCCAGCCGAGGCTACCATCAACTCTTGCAAGCGATTGTAATTTCTCTAAACCTTGAGTAAAAGTTAGTTCTTCACCACCAAATTCGGTAGGAACCCAAATATTCCAAAAATTGTGTTTTTGAATCCATTCGAGAACTTCGGGTCTAAACTGAGCAGCATCTGTAAGCCATTCTTTATGTAGTTGCATAGCGGGTGTTTTTAGTATCGTTAATCAATTTTCTCCATTTCAGGTAGCCAGAGGTTCCTACCATAAACAAGAACACAGACATACCTGCATAAATGTATAGCTCTTTGTAGAGCAGCAGCGGAATAGAGATGATATTGCTAATGTTGAGATAAATCCAATTTTCGATTTTTCTTTTGGCCATTAACCACATGCCTGCCCAAGCAAAAGCCACTACAACAGCATCCCAAATGGGCACATCAGAATCGGTGTGGAAATAGAGCCAATAACTCATCAGCGCAAAACAAGCCACCACAATTCCGTTGGCTTTTAAAAATTCCATTTTGTCTACAGTAGAAATGGGCGCTTGCTCTTTTTGCTTTCCAAATTTCCAGAAAAACCACCCGTAAATACTCATTACCAAGTAATACATATTGAGCAAAATATCTGCGTAGAGTGCACTTTGATACAACACCCACATGCTAATGAGTATCGATGCGATACCGAATAAATAGGTGTTGGTATTATTTTGCCGAGCCAGCAAAACTTGAACTATACCGAAGGCGGTTCCTACCGCTTGAAGCCATGTTAATTCTGAAAATAATTCCTCTATCATTGTGTTTGTTTTTCAATGAAATGAGGAGATGATCCGCGTTTTTACGAAAGATAAAAACTGAATAATCCCTACGCCAGCATTACCTGGATCAGGTGCGGAGCCGAGCTCCTGGGTATCATCTCAGCCCAACTTTTTGTGGGCACCCCATTTGCCGCAAATGTAATTCTTATTGAGAAATGAGTAATTTGATGGGTAAAGAATTTCTGTTTAATTAAGAGGTTTAAGAGGCAAATGATCTGCCTCTCTTTGGTTAACTTTTCTTCTTATTTATTCTAAAAGCATACCCAATGCTAAAACCATTGCCATTATAACTTGGGTTTGAGCTGAGCAAATTATAATTGGTTTGATTAAAATTTCCGTATCCTAATCTTAAATTGCTTTCGTTTTTAAACGTGTATTCTACTCCAATTAACGTTGAGTGGTTAAACGTAAATTTTGACCCATTGAACGGGAACTTTTTTACGCCCTGAAATACACCCAGACCATACTCAATGTACGGACTAATTCTCTTTTCACCGAGTAAATACCATCTGAAATAAGACATTAAACCCAGCCCTATTCCGTACTTATCTTCAGAAGATAAGATTGGCGTACGATTTGCCCATTCTTGTAGGGTGAATTCGGCAGAAATAGAATACCAGCTAGCAACGCGGTGTTCTATTCCCACATTTTGATGCCACACATTGTTTAAGCCCCAAGCATACTCGTTATTCATTCCCAATCGGGTAGAATAAAAATTTATATTCTCCTGTTTTTTAAACACTAACTCTTCTAAGCAATACGATAGAGCCGCCAAACTAACTACACCTATCAGCGTGCCTCGGTTGGTTAACGTGGTGGGCAACGTTGGGGTAAAACCCGGAATTGAAGGCCAATCTTTTTCACTCTGCGCATTCGACTGGCTATAGGTTAAACAGAGCATTATCATGAAAAACAACCTTTTCATCTGTCTAATAATTAAAATGAGAAATAATGGGATAATGGTCTGATATATATTCTACTCCATAATCGCCCACAAGGGTTTTATACGCTAACGCTTCTGCATTTCGATAAAAAATAAAATCGATGTTTCTGCTGATAATCGACACCCCAAAAGCATTGTAAGAATAGTTGTCGTCACTAATTTTAGCGAAACGCTGAGCACTGTATAAATTCGAAATTATCGGTTCTAATTTTGAGTTCCCGATTAGCATATTGAAATCGCCCATTAAAAAAACGGGATCTTTCTGATTCACAATCTCATTTATCTTTCTCATAATCAACTTACTCGACTCTTCTTGTGCTTTTCTTCCTTTGTGATCTAAATGGGTGTTAAAAACATAAAACTCTTTGCCTAAGAGTTTATCTTTTAAACGCGCCCAAGTACAAATGCGAATGTTGTTGGCATCCCAACCAATAGAAGGATAATCACTGGTTTCACTCAGCCAGAAATTGTTGTATTCAACCACCTCGAAAAGTGTAGAATCATAAAAAATGGCCGCATATTCTCCGCCTGAATGCCCATCATCTCTGCCAACTCCAACAAAATCGTAATTGGTTAGCTCATCATTCAAATAACTCACTTGGTTGTATAACCCTTCTTGAATTCCCAAAACAGAAGGCATCTCTGTTCTCATCATTTTTACGCAGGCTTCTTTTCTATTGCTCCATTGATTTTCGTTGTCTTCAGGTTCATCGTATCTTAAATTGAACGAAATCATGCTCACATTAGACTCTCCTTTAAAATCTTCGTTTTCAATGGGTTTACAAGCTCCAACAATCAACAACAAAAAGAAAAGTCCGTTTATTCTTTTTCTCATATTAGTGTACTTCAAATTGAACTTGGTTAGACGCTGGTAGGTTCGAGAAGGATCCTACAAACTGAAGAGTATAAACTCCGCTAGATTTTATTGGGTAGCCATTCTGCACTACTACCGAGCCCGTGAAACTTTGGTTGGGTTGCAAAGAGATGTAGTCTTTTTCTGTAGGAGCCATTCTCTTCACCATTATACCGTGATAAGGCAGAGTATCTTTCTCGTATACAATTACTAAGCAATCATTTGTAAACCCATTTTCGAGTGGTGAACCCCACGGTAAGAAGGTAACGGTTTCGTTAGAAAAATTCGAAACGCTCATAGAAAGCCGAATTGAATCGTTCAGTTTATACTCACTTTGATCGGTAGCCATCTCCACCTTCACTGGTAACGAATTAGAAACAGCCTTAGTAGTTGTAGCCTGTTGTTGTGGCTTGCTTTCTCTGGGCGTTTTCGAGGTGCTTTTAGTTTCGCTAGCACATGCACTCATGATGCAAATGGCGGCTACTAAAAGAACAATGGTCTTTTTCATCTTTTTGCTATTAGTGCCTGTAGGCAGAGTGAATTCAACTTTTCACTTCACTCTTTCACTCTGCCTCAGGTCTTATTTCTTTAATTATCTAAACTGTTTATCCTTTTAGCGCATATTCACCTTCGAGACGAATCGTGATTTCAATAGGCTCATTAGAGTCGTTTCTAAAATACCAGCCATGTGGCCCTTCAAACGGAGCAAGTAAACTACCAGCCATATTATTAGCATACCCTATTGTATAGCTTTCGTAATAGGTTTGTTTTGGTTTTACCTGTTGTTTCACTTCACCATGAAAATCGATATAAACCAACCCGTTATTGGTTACCCAATCGTATTTGACTTTGCCGTGCTTAAGCATATCAAACTTGTATTCTATTCCCTTTTTGGCAGGAATCGTAATCGATATTTCATCTGTTCTAAAAGGCAAATTTTGAGAAGGAGCCGGAAGTTCCACTTCTTCAGGAACAGGTACATTTTGGCCAGATCCCACTTTTTCTATTCGAACCAAGGGTAAACCGCTGCGGTTAGTAGAAACCTCAACCGTTTCGTTTTCTTGATCTGGAATGTATAGTTTATCGAATCCTAAAACTTTACCTGCACCAGTAGGATCTATGCCGTATTCTGCCGGCATAACTGCTACTACCAGCACAAGTGCTCCTATTACTGCTGAAAGTACAATTGCTTTAATCAGTTGTTTTTTATCTAATATTTCTTGTTGCATGATGTTATAATTATGAGTTGAAAAATCCTGTGAGTTGAAAACCTAACAGTAAAAAACCGGCTGCCATTAATAGTGTATTGGTGAGCGTAGCAAAGCGCATAAAACTTTTTTGCTTTCTCCAAATACTGATAATGATTAGCACTAAGGCAAGAGCCAGAAATTGGCCAATTTCTACACCGATATTAAACCCTATTAAATTGGTAAGCAGACCTGTACGATCAAACTGAAACTCTTGCAGTTTGCTAGCAAGACCAAAACCGTGGAAAAGACCAAAAACAAGCACTGCCGCTTTGGTATTGGGTTGTTTTCTGAAAAAACGCTGAAAACCGCCAAGGTTATCAAAACCCTTGTAAACAATTGACAAGGCAATTATGGCATCTATTAAATAGGCGTTAATTGCCATGTTGGCCATTACACCTAGTAACAGAGTAGCACTATGGCCAATGGTAAACATACTTACATAGAGCAAAATCTCTTTGGTTCGGTATAAAAAGAAAATTACACCTACCAAGAAGAGTAAATGATCGTACCCTGTAATCATGTGCTTAGCACCGATGTATAAAAACGGAACAAAAGCAACTCCGCTATTTCCTGTTAAAAAAGTCTGCGTGTTTTCATCTACTCCATGTGCATAAACGTTGCTTCCCACAAAAGAAAAGATCGCTATAAACACCATTAGCAGCGTGTTTCTTTCTTGAAAAACAGAGGCGTAAAAAGCTTTTAAGTTAATGCGCATGTCCATGTTCTTTTACTTGTCTTAAACTATCTACTTTTCTTGCTTTTTCTAACTCTTGCTTACTTTTAAGTGGAGTCTCATTCTCTACATCTTTTCTTTTCTGGTTGGTAGGAACCGATTTCGATTTACTTTGAGTTTCATTACCACATGCACCCATGATACAAATGGTGGCTATTGAAAGAATTATTGCTTTTTTCATCTTTTTTTAATTATTGTTATTCTTCTTCTGAATTTATTTTTGCTGATAACACGGCATAGGCATTTTTAAACACCCATTTCTTTTCTTCTGGATGAGAAAACCCAGGAAAACCAACCGCTACTTCTCCATCGTGCTGACTACCTAACACAACTGGCACTAATTCAAATACATATTGATTGTTGCTGATTTCTTGTAAAATCAAAAAGGGATTACCTTGATACATAACAATTGCCTCTTCTGGTGCTGTTAAAGAAAGAGTGCTATCTGTTTCTATCCTGGCTTTCACATACATTCCAGGCAACAATCCTTCTGCGTTGTTTTTAGCAATATGGCTATGCACCGGAACCACTCTATCTTTTTCACTTGCGGTTCCTACCAGAAAAACACTTGCTTTTCGGTTTAATCTTAGTTCGCTATTAGCACCAAAATGAATGGCTTGCCCTTCTTTCACTCGAGCAATCTCTTTTTCATAAACATCGAGCACCAGATGCAATGCTTCTCTATTCACAATTTCGAACACTACATCTTTCGGATTTACATAGTTTCCTAAATTGAAATTACTCGTTTTAATGTGACCGTTAATAGGAGACCTCAGCACCGCTTTGCTACTGATGTTTCCTTTATCTACCGATTCAACGCTAATTCCTATCAAGTTTAAACTCGCTCTTAGCCCTTCTACTTTTGCCTTTATTGCTTGGTAATCAGCACTAACCTGTTCAAAGGTTTTAACTGCATTCACTTCGTTACTTCGCAATGCTTGCTGGCGTTTATATTCTGATTCTAAATAGGTTAAGCGAGCTTTACTTTCTAAATAATCTCGCTGTATCTGTATAAATTCAGGGTTCTGCAATTCTGCCAAAACCTCGCCTTTTTTAACTTTTTGCCCAGGCAATAAAGCTGGCGTGAGTAAATACCCACCCAGGGGTGCTGATAAAGTGGCGATTCCAGCAGGTTCTGTTTCTACTGTACCATTTACGCGAATTATCTCGCTAACACTCTTCAGTTGTAATTGCCCCGTTCCGATTTCAGCCAACTGATACTGCGCTTCTGTAAAAATGAGTTGGTTCTTATTTACAGGAGCTGATTCAGTAGAAACGGGCTCATTTGTTTCTGATGTATTACTACAGGCTGATAATAACAGAGTTAAGACCACCATTACCCACCAATGATTTTGATTAAATTTCATTCATTCTATGTTTTTGGAATTAGAAATTGCCCAAAAGGCGTTCTAGGGCTATCACTACTTGGTTATATTCCCAAGTGCTTTGCACATATTCTTGACGAATTGAAAGCGCTAGATTTAAATTGATAAAGTGCTGACTATAAGAAGTTTCACCATTTTTAAAACTTGCTTCTGAGTTCGCAATAATTAAATCGGCTTGCGGATTCGCTTCACTTTCGTAATAAGCAAGCGTTTGCTGCAATCGTTTGTACTGTTCTTGCAACGACAAAAACTCACCATTCAACTGATTTTTAACAAGTTGCATATTCGACTTAGCGATTTGAGCCTTAATATTTGCCGACTTCACCTTAGATGCTTGTCCGTTTGGTAATAACGGAATTGCCAATCCCACCTGAAAAAAGCTAAACCGATCGCTCTTTGTAAAATTGAAATCTTGCCCGTCTATAGTTTGTTGACCATTGTACGTTTGGCTGTTATAACCCAGCATTAAATCAGGAAACCATTGGTGTTTCGCTAACTTCACCTTTTGCTCGCTTACTGCTATAGCTTGCTGAAAATAGGCTAACTCTGGATTGTTTTGTAAGCCTTGCGTGTCGAACATTTTTGCAGGCAAAAGCAACTTTTTCAACTGCGTTTCTGTAGGAACCACAGCCTCTTCGGTTTGCAATAACACTTGCAATTCGGTTTGTGCAATTCTTAACTCTGCTTGCATCTGCATCCATTTATTTTTGGCTTGCATAGCTTGCGTTTTTGCAGCAACCATTTCTAACCGTGCAGATTCTCCTGTTTCAAAACGTTGTTTACTGAAGCTGCTCAAACTAGAATACAAGCTATCTTGTTGTTTCAACAAATTAATTTGCTCAAGAACAAACACGTATCGCAAATAGGCCGTTTTCACCTTTTGAACTAGGTTTTGTTCTACTCGTTTACTTGCTTGTTCGCTCTCCTCTACTTGAGCTTTTGCAACTCGCACCTTTTGCCCATAAACCGTTGGGAATTCAATCCGTTGAACAACATTCACCATGTTGTCTTCTATAGTAGGATTACTCACTACACCTTGCATGTAGTTGACCTCTAACCTCGGAATTGCCCAAGCTCCCTTTTTCTTAGCCATTGCATCTTCTACACCTAACTTAGCTAGCCGCATTTGCTCGTTTCGCTGCTTCGCATAAACGATGGCTTCTTGTAAACTCAGGCGTTTAGGGCCCTGAGATTGTGCTTGAGAATTTAAGCTTGAGCAGAATACTACCAAAAGAATCACCATTGGTAGATATTTTGCTTTTTTGAAACTCCATGGTTTATTCTCGTTCAGCAAAATGTAGAGTACAGGCAAAACCACTAAGGTGAGCAAAGTAGCTGTTAACAAACCTCCAATCACAACGGTAGCTAATGGGCGTTGTACTTCTGCCCCTGCGGTATTCGAAATTGCCATGGGCAAAAATCCTAACGAGGCCACTGCTGCAGTCATCAACACCGGACGTAAGCGCAATTGGGTTCCTTCCAATACCCGCTGATAGATGTCGGTCACGCCTTCTTTTTCCAATCGGTTAAATTCGGCAATGAGTACAATTCCGTTTAAAACTGCTACACCAAATAGGGCTATAAAACCCACACCAGCCGAAATACTAAAAGGCATGTCACGCAGCAATAAAGCAAAAACTCCCCCTATTGCTGATAAAGGAATGGCTGTAAAAATGAGAAGGCCTTGTTTGATAGAGCCAAAAGTGAAATACAACAAAACAAAAATCAGCAGCAAAGCCAATGGCACCACTATCGCCAAACGTTGCGTTGCACGTTGTAAATTCTCGAACTGGCCGCCATAGGTTACATAATATCCTGCGGGCATGTCCATTTTTGTTTTTACAATTTGCTGTATATCAGCAACTACACTTTTAACATCACGTGTTCGAACATTAAAACCAATAGTTACCCTTCGTTTGGCATTATCTCGTTGTATTTGCACAGGGCCTGGCGCATACGTAACCGAAGCCACTTCGTGCAAAGGAATGGGCGCCCCATTCGGATTCTCTACAAACAAGTTTTGCACATCTGAAATATCGATTCGGTAGGCTTTATCTAACCGAACCACCATATCGAATCGCTTCTCTCCCTCGTAAACCAATCCACTAGATTGGCCTGCAAAAGCAATAGCAATAGCTTGATTGATGTCTTGCACGTTCAAGCCATACATCGCTATTTTATCTCTGTTCAATTCAATCTGGATTTGTGGCAAACCCGTAATCTCTTCGATGTACAGATCTTCTGCTCCAGGTACCGCTTGGATCAAACCGCCCACCTCTTTGGCCAAGCTTGCCAAGGTGTTAAGGTCTTCACCATAGATTTTAAGTACCACATCTTGTTTGGCACCGGTAAGCAACTCGTTAAATCGCATTTGAATAGGTTGCTGAAAACCAAAAGTAGCGTTAGGAATTACAGCTAGTGCTTCTTCCATTTTACTAACCAACTCTTCTCTTGTGCTGGCACTTACCCACTCGTTTTTGGGTTTTAAGATGATCATCATATCTCCAGCTTCTATGGGCATTGGATCGGTAGGAATTTCGCCAGACCCGATTTTATTGACCACTTGTTTCACCTCTGGGAATTCGCGCAAAATGATTTCTTGTGCTTTTTGAGACACCTCGATCGACTGTTGCAACGAGCTTCCTACTGGTACCCTCGTTTCTACGGCAAAATCACCTTCATCAAGTTGTGGTATAAATTCTCCACCTAGACCATTAAAAACGAATAAGGCAATAACAAAAAGCGCTACAGCAGATAGGGCAATCGTCTTTTTCATTTTAAGAGCGGCCTCGATGATAGGACGATAAGCTTTCTGAATTGCATCCATCATTTTATCTGAGAAGTTTCGCTTGTGGGTAGTCTTTTTGCTCAGTGCCAAAGCCGATAGCATGGGAACGTAAGTCAACGAAAGCAAGAAAGCGCCCAAAATAGCGAAGGATACCGTTTGAGCCATTGGGGTAAACATTTTTCCTTCTACTCCAACCAACGCCCAAAGTGGTAGATAAACAATTAGGATAATGATCTCCCCAAAAGCGGCAGAGGTTCTAATTTTACTGGCAGATTCAAATACTTCATGGTCCATTTGAGCAGCAGTAAGCCGCTTAACCCCTGCATATTTCTTTTTGGCAACATGGATTCCGTGCAATACGGCTTCTACAATAATTACGGCTCCATCTACAATTAAACCAAAATCAATAGCTCCTAGACTCATCAAATTGCCAGACACCCCAAATAGACGCATCATACCAATAGCAAAAAGCATAGCTAAGGGAATTACCGATGCTACGATAAGGCCACCTCGTAAATTCCCTAAGAAAAGTATGAGAATAAAGATGACGATTAAAGCTCCTTCTACAAGATTGGTGGTCACCGTACCAATCGCCCTATCTACCAAACTTTTACGATCTAAAAAAGGCTCAATGGTAACACCTTCTGGCAAGTTGGTTTTAATTTGCTCGATTTTCTCTTTTACGTTATTGATTACCGCAGAAGAATTGGCTCCTTTTAGCATCATCACAATTCCTGTAACCGTTTCGCCTTGTGCGTTTTGTGTGGCGGCACCATAACGTACCCCATGGCCAAATTGAACGGTGGCAACATCCCTCACTAATAATGGATTGCCATTAACATTAGAACGGATTACGATTTTCTCAATCTCCTCAATGCTCTTGATTAACCCTTCACTGCGAATAAAGTAGGCATTGGGATTTTTATCAATGTAAGCACCACCTGTATTTTGATTATTGGCCTTTAAGGCATCGAAAACCTCGTTGATACTGATATTGAAACTTCTGATTTTATCGGGGTCTATAGCGATTTCGTACTGCTTTACATAACCGCCAAAACCACTTACTTCAGCAACGCCTTCTGTACCCAACAACTGCCTTTTAATCAGCCAGTCTTGAATAGTACGCAATTCTGTTGCATCGTATTGATCTTCGTAACCCGGTTTGGCTTTTACCGCATATTGGTAAATCTCGCCCAGACCAGTAGTTACAGGTGCCATTTCAGGCTGCCCAACTCCATCTGGAATTTCATTTCCTGCCAAGCTCAAACGTTCTTGCACCTGTTGGCGAGCCCAATACAAATCGGTACTTTCTTTAAAAACGATGGTAACAATAGAAAGTCCGAAACGAGAAAACGACCGCATTTCTTCAATCTCCGGAATCGAAACCATGGTCTGTTCTACCGGAAAAGTAACTAAACGCTCTACTTCTTGTGCGGCCAAAGTAGGCGATACCGTGATTACCATAACTTGGTTGTCGGTAATATCAGGAACAGCATCTATTGGCAATTTCGTCAATGAATAGCTTCCCCAACCGATCAACGCTAGCGTAAGTAATCCGATAATAAGTTTATTCTTAATCGAATACTTTATAATTTTATCTAACATGATTGTTGTTTACATGAAACACCTAAAAACTTTGTTTTCAGAGAATTGAAAACACAGATCAGCTATTCTTTCTTGACTAAAATTTAGGCACGTATGTACCCAAACAACCATCATCTTCCGCAACAAGTCGCGCCCTATTTTAAGGCTCAATTGCAAAAGACAACACCAATAAGTCGAAATTGAATAGCTTTAAGAGAATAGGCGTACTGGGGGACCCCGCAGTGCTATACCTGAAAGAAATGGAGAGTGCGTTTTAACTAAAAAAGACGCGTATACTTCTTCTTTTTCGAATTCAACAACTCGATCTCCACGGTTGTAAAACGCAGCCGTTAAGGCTTTTACTAGATTAACACTCGTTTTCGATGGTTGAACTTCGGTAGCTTGTTGAACTACCTGCTCATGCGAATGATGAGAGTGTTGATGAAAGAAAAAATCTAGCGGACTATCACCTTCATTTTCAGAAGAATGATCGTGGTGATGGTGCCCCTCATGAGAATGGTGGTGATCTGTAATATGCGTGTGCGCACTGTGCTCATGGTGAACATGAGGAACCGATTGATGAAACCATCCGAGAAGGATAACCATCAATAAACCAACAGATTTTATAGCTTGTATGCGCTGCATTTTCACCCAACGAATATAGAGCAACTTTTCAGACTTTTTTTTATTTCAGAAACATTTAACTAAAATCTGGAGGGTCACTTTTCTTCTTTTTCCTCTCCTCTATCGGTAGGAACACGATTTCGAATCTAAAATATCTTGCCAATAATTTTTACATCGTTTTTAACCTGAAATTACAATAAATGATGCCTTCTTGCTTTTTGGATGGCTTCTATTCTGCTGTTTACGTTCAGTTTTTGGTAAATATTTTCGATGTGTTTTCGAACGGTTCCTGGAGAGATAAAAAGATTTTTTGCTACCGAAGTAGCGCTTAAACCTTGACTAATTTGCTCGAGTACTTGGGTTTCTCTTTTGCTTAACTCAATGGTTCCGTCTTCTTTAATAAACGACTCGGTAAGTTCTGGAAATCGAAGAAATTGCAGTGTTTTTTGAGCAATTGACGGACTCATAATAGCGCCTCCATTTTGGGTATCTACGAGCGCAGCATGCAGTTTATCGGCTTCTATTTCTTTTAATAAGTAACCATTGGCTCCTGCCAAAACAGATTTAAACACATTCTCTTCGGCATCTACTACTGTAAACATAATTACCTTGATGTGAGGATATTTCTTTTTACAGATTTCTACGGTTTCTATGCCATTGAGTTCGGGCATTTCAATATCCATAAGAAGTATATCGAGCAGCGAATTACTTTCTAAATATTCTAAACATTCTTTGCCAGAGGTGGCCACCATAGCAATTTCAACATCATCGAATAAAGCTAGCTTATCTCGCGTTACTTGAATAATTCGAAAATTATCGTCTACAATTCCTACTTTCATTCTGTGGATGCTTTTTCTTTTGTTAATAGTATTTCGGTTCCTTCGGTTAAAATGCTCGAAATAGATAGAATTGCGCCAATTTGATGTGCCCGATTCCGCATTATTTGCATGCCGTTTCCGGCAGCTCTACCAGAAGTATCAAAACCGATTCCGCCATCTTTTATGCTCACTTGAAATTCTTTGCCTTGGTCTACACAAAAAGTCACGTTTATTTCTTGCGTTTGAGCATGTTTTACAGCGTTGTTAATAGCTTCTTGAATAATTCTAAAAATATTCATGCCTACAAATGCATCTACTTTGAGTTGATAGGGAGAATCGTGAATTTTTACCGAGCAGGCCGTAGCTGCTTCTACTTTAGAAGCCAGTTGGTGCGTTCTGTTTTGAATATCTTCTAATGTAATTTCTTCTTTATTCATGGCCCAAAGCGTGTCTCTTAACTCGGCAATGGTTGAGTTGGTGTACAGCTTTATTTGGCTCACTTTTTCTACTATTTGACTTTTGCTTAAGTCTGTTTGCCGCATAGCTAAATCTGCCAACGAAGAAATATAGGTAAGCTCAGAACCTATGGTATCGTGCAGATCTCTTGCAATTCGCAATCGTTGCTCTTTGAGATTTTCTTGAGTTTTATGTTCTGAGATTACTTGATCTAATTCTGCTTTTGCTTGAATTTTTTTGGCTTTTAACCGAAGCATGAGCACAATAGAAATGGCAATTAGCGCCAGAATAATGAGCAAAGCAGTTACTACTTGAATAGTTCTATTTTTTTGGGTGAGTTCCAGCTCGTTTTGAATCAGTTGCTTCTTTTGTTGAAGAATCTCTCTTTCTTTTTTTTCTGATTCAAACTGCTCTTTAAACTTAGCGGCTTGATCTAATCTTTCTTCACTAAAAATACTATCTCTTATTAGTGTGCTGGTAACCAAAACATTGTACGCTTCTTGATAATTATTGCTCTTACTAAGGGCTTCAGACAAGGTAAAACCGAGCAAGTACTGAACCGATTTAAAATCGATTTCTTCGGCTTTTTGATATCCACTCTCTGCTAATTCTAAGGCCTCTGAAACTTTGTTGAGTTGCAGTTTTGCTTTGGCTACATCGTTAATTAAAAACAACGAAACAGTATTGGCATTTGCCTTTTGATGCAACTTTAACGATTCGGTGTAGTATTTTTCTGAACGAACCCATTCTTTTTTCTCTCTGTATACCGACCCTAGCACACTTAACGGATAAGCTTTGTGGAGTTCGCCTCCGAGCGAATCGTACATTGCCACCGATTCTAAGGCATATTCTTCTGCTTTGTCTGTTTCTTTTTCTTCGAAATAATAAATGGCCAACATGTTTAAACAACTAGCTAACGGAGCGTATTTTTTCTTGTTTCTGTAAATCTGAACGGCCAATTCGAGGTATTTTCTTGCCTCTTTTTTATCACCTAACGTTAGGTAGGTATATCCTAAGTTTTGATAACCAATTGCCAAGAGAGAAGAATCTTGCGCTTTTTCGTAATGCTCAATTCCTCGCGTTTGGTTGGCGAGCGTCTGCTCAAAATCTTTAATTGCCTTATACGTATTTGCCTTGTTAATATAGATGGAACCAATAAGTTTATGCTCTTCGGTATTTTCTACCTTTTTTAGAGCAGTATCTAACTGATTTAAAGCAATATCGTAAGCACCTTTATCGTTAGACAAGATGCCTTTTACTGTATATAATCTAGCTTTTAGATAGTTTGAATTGGCTTGTTTTTCTTGATCGAATGCTTTGAGCAAATAAAAAGTAGAGCTATCGCTGTTGAGAGAGCGATATTTCAGTGCCATTTCGATATAAAGATGCGTTTGAACCGAATCGGTTGAGCGAGAAAGTGAATCTTTTAACCAGCTAATTTCTTGTTCTACAACCGTTTGAGCATGGGTTGAAACACTTAAAAAAAGCAGAGCTAGTAACCTCAACAAGCAGTAAGTGGCGTTTTTCGTTTTCATGCTGAAATGTAGAAAAGATATTTCTATTGTTTTCTGCTGTTGGTTCAGAATTGCAAGGTTCAATAGAAACGAAAATCGGTTCCTACCATTATTTTTAGCCATTTCTAGGTTGCTCAACAAAGGGAGTTGTTTTAGTTAACAAAAAACTCTTGCTTATTCATGGTTACTATGCTCAAAACCTGCTTACCACAAGGCGTGTAGAAGATTAAAACGTGATCGTTTACCGCTATGCTATCGTAAATTTCTGGGCTTACCGCAATTTGCCCCATACTGGTGATTAACCGCAAAATAGTTTTCGATTGATTCGATGTAAAAGTGGTTTTATCTTCAACAATTACGGTTTTTCCTTTTTTGCGTTTTAGCAGCATGTTGTTTCTAAATCGCTTATACGATTTTACTATTTTAAACAACTGCACAGGCGGAACAATTACTATTGGAAACAGAAAAAGCAACAACCCTTCCATGTTGCTATACACTAAACTGAGAACAATAAACAAGGTAGGAACCAACCAGATTAACCGAGCTTTTAGTTGTTTTCTAAACAATCGTTTTACCGCTTTTTCATCTTTTTCGGTAAATGGAGCATCTGGAACGGCCAATTCTAAAAAGTTTTTTTCTGCCGATTGTTTTTGCTGCTTTTCTTCGTTACCAAGCGACTCTTCTACCAAATCGAAACGCAAAATAACTTTAGAAAGCGGTCCGTATTCGTAAACTACTTGAGATCCTACACGGGCTTTCTGATAGCATTTGGCGTTAATTAAATATTCTTCTTCGTTTACTGTAATGTAGTGGTGGCGTGTAGTTCTGTTTTGCGAAGAGGTTCGGTTATTGGCCGATTTAGCGCTTTTGTGAATGTTTAGCCTTTTATTGGTAATTACCCCTGTAACTCGGTATTTCTGCCCATTGCGAATATCTGCTACATTCGACCAAACCATAAAGCCAATTACACCAAAAAAGAATACCCCAAAACCATACATCATGAAAGTAGAAGTAGTATCTCCACTGCGACTAAAAGCCTCTTCCACAGTGAGCGCAATAAACCCAAAAACGGCAGCTGCCAGCAAACCAAAAAAAAGCAAGGGCAAAATTCTTCGCCCTAACTTTTTCTTATCCGAAGAATCTAGCGGTTGTTTTTCTTTCATACTATCGCATTGAATTCGACACGTAAATTCCATCAATGGTGGTGAGAACCAACTCATCGTTATTCGATAGCGTAATCTCTTTTTCGAACTGATACATATCGAGCGTATTAAAGGCTGGTGTGCTCTTTTCTTCTGAGCATCCTCCGGTAGATTGACTGCATTTTCTCAATAACATTTCACCGTCAAACTCAAAATCTATCCATAAAAATGCGCCATTCGAAAGTTCAAATTCACTGGTTTTAAATCCTGAAGGAACCGGATTTCCGCTGCTAGTAAATACATTATTTACAATGCCCTCGTTCCAAGTAACGCCATAATCTCTGCTCAGAAAAGCTTCGCCACCATCTACATTATCGTTGTAAGTATACACAATGCCATCTGATGCAATTAACGAAGGCCCACTTCCTGCTTTATTGGTTTCAGAGCCTTCTACTTTTTGCCAATCGGTTCCGTTAGAAGAAGTATAAGCCACCATTTCTACCGATCGGGTTATGGCTCCACCACCCGGAGATTGATAAGATGTTTTCAGAATATCTAAACCATGGTACACACCATCTTTGCCCTTTGTTACCAATTCTAAAGGCGGAGTAGTCGAATTGGCCAGCTGCCAATCTTTTCCGTTGGGGGAGGTAAAAACACCATTATCTGCAAAGGCAATGCTTCTGCCAGATTCGTTAAAAACATTCACAATATTGCCCATGGGAGATGGATAGTAAGCTCCTACTGAAACATGGTAAATTTTATCTTCGGTGAGTGCGTAATCGCCAATGAGAAAAGTTTTTTCAAACATGGCATAGCCCGGATACGCATAGTCCATCGATAAAGGCAAATAATTGCTAAATGTTCCTACGGTTTTGATTATTCCGCTGCGCAATCGATCGGCTCCTTCTAAAAACCCCTGGGTGTATCTTGTGGTTCCTTCTACATGAATAGGAAATTGAAAATCTTGCTCAGTTATTGCACCATTTTCTGCTTTGTACACTTTTCCATCGGCTAGTAAAACGTAAGCTACATCTTCAAACAAGGCTAACTGAACGGTATTGAGATAGCTGGCACCAACATGTGGATAATTATAGTAGGTAACCGATTGGTCGGGCGCAATTATGAGCAAACCTTCGCTTTTTGCATACGCAAAATAACCGTTATGATAAGCAGTTTTAATGCTGCCTTCGATTTGGCCAAAGCCGCCAATTGCAGAATAATCGAGCGATAAGGTTGCAGAAGAATAGGTTTGTGTATTTACATCGAACTCAGCAATGGTTTTGTTTTCGTGATCAAAAAAACCGAGTTTTTCTTGAGAAGCTCCCACAAAAAACGCTTTATCCATTGTGAGCTGAACACCCGTATTTACCAGCGTTCCGTTGTTATTGAGAAAAAATGTGAGTCCGTTGGCTCCATCGGTTTGCACTTCTACCATCTTCCCCGATTCTGTAACTGCCAAAGCCGAATAATTAGCCCCACCACCGTAAAGAAGATTGTTTAAATCGTATACGCCTTTTTGCCCTGCTACAATTAATCCGTTGTTGCTAATATTGGTATTAAAAGCTCCGTAAGGGTTATAGCTAGAGACTACCAGCTCAAATTCTTGTACCGTTTCGCCTCCATCTTTAGAGTAATAATGCGTAAATCCGCTGCTCGATTTTGCCTTACTAAACACCATGTATTTGCCGTTTTTACTCACGTTAATGGTGCTTGCCGCTGCAAAATCAGAAATAGGAATTAGCTGCCTAAAGCTATTGTTGCCCGCAGTACGAGCATCTTTCTCTTCTTTTTGGCAAGAAATCAAGAAAAAGATCAAAATCATTAAAAAGGGCCATGAGGGTAGTTGGTTCATTTTCATGCTACAAAAGAACCTAGCACGCTCGGTTTTATCAATGGGGCAATTGACGTATTTTTAAGTCAATTAACGGGTTTCTCATCCTTTTTTGGGTTTTTATATCGGTAGGAACCGTAAACTCTATCGAACCAATATTCGACAGTTTAACAGCTTACAATAACAATGTTATTACATACGCAGATGGCTGAAAGTTTATTTTTGTAGCCTAGTCTCAACTCTTGCCCAAAATGGATGATGCGTATTTAAAACTCAGAAACCACATCGAAGAAATTGCCCCACTTACCGATGATGAATGGAAAACCGTTTCGTCTAAGTTTCATTTACGCCATTTAAAAAAGCACCACTTTCTTATACAAGAAGGTCAGTTGGTTCACCACGAATTTTGGATCATTGATGGTTTAGTAAAATCGTATGCTATCGACAACAAAGGCAAAGAGCACATTTTGCGTTTTGGCATGGAAAACTATTGGATAAGCGATTACCAAGCTTATCAATTTCAAACTCCATCAAACATCACAGTAGATTGCATCGAAGATTCTACTTTTTTCGCCCTATCGTTTACCGATCGTGAAAACTTGGCGGCAGAGGTTCCTTCTATGGCTAATTTTTGGCGGATAAAATCGAACATTGGCTACATTCATTTGCAACAACGCGTTTTATCGTTGCTCACCCAAACGGCCGAAGAACGCTACGAAGAAATAATTCAAAAAATGCCGCATTTAATACAGCGCGTTCCTAAAAAACTGCTGGCTTCTTACTTGGGCGTTTCGCGCGAAACGCTCAGCAGACTTTAGTAAATTGGCTTGTGTGATGTACATCACATTCTTGCGTTGATACGCATCACTCAAAAGCTGTGAGGTACATCCTCGCAGAGGTTTCATGGTTGCTAGACATTTGCATCAGCAATTTAAAATTACAATCCATGAAACTAATAAGTCTTTTTATTTCCCTTTTAATAGGAACCACTCTCCACGCAGAAAAAACTAATTCTACCAAAGTATTAATGGTGCTTTCTAGTCACCAAGAACTAGGAAATACTGGAAAAACAACGGGTTATTATTTAAGTGAAGTAACGCATGCTTACGCAGTGTTTGAAGAAGCCGGTTACCAAATTGATTTGGTGAGTACCAAAGGAGGTTTGCCCCCAGTAGATGGTTTCGATTTAGAAGATACAACCAATAAAAAATATTGGACCGACAAAGATTTTCAGAAGAAACTGAAAAACACCCTAACTCCCAGCGAGGTAAACTACCAAGATTATTCTGTTATTTATTATGCTGGCGGACACGGTACCATGTGGGATTTTCCTAATAACGAAGAGCTTTCTACCCTTGCTCAAAAAATTTACGAAAACAACGGTATTGTAGGTGCCGTTTGCCACGGCCCTTCTGGCTTGTTAAACATTCAACTTTCTAATGGCGAATATTTAGTAGCCGGTAAAGAAGTAAGTGGTTTCACCAACCAAGAAGAAATTACCGTAAAACTAGAAGAGGTAGTTCCGTTCTCGTTAGAAGATGAGTTGTTAAATCGCGGTGCACTTATTCGCAAGGGAGCTAATTTCACCGAAATGGTTTCTGTAGACCAACGCTTGGTTACAGGCCAAAACCCTGCTTCTGCTCACAAAGTGGCCACTGAAATAGTAACCTTAATCAATAGCCTGAAGTAATGAGTAGCACAACAGCAACCTTGGCTAAAGAACAAACAAAAAGTAAAAGCTTACCTGCCGCTCTTTGGGCATTAACAATTAGTGCTTTTGCTATTGGAACTACCGAGTTTGTAATTGTTGGCTTATTGCCAACAGTTGCTTCCGATTTGTCTATCAGTATTTCTTCTGCCGGATTACTAGTGAGTTTATATGCTGCTGGCGTGGCTATTGGAGCGCCCATTTTAACGGCTTTAACAGGTAAAATTCCGCGCAAGCAACTTTTATTGGGCATAATGCTGCTCTTCATTCTTGGTAACGGATTAGCCGCAATGGCTCCTACTTTTGAATTACTGATTTTCTCGCGCATATTAACTGGTTTTGCACACGGAGTTTATTTCTCGATTGGCTCTACTATCGCAGCCAGTTTGGTTCCTTCCGATAAAAGAGCCTCTGCCATTTCCATCATGTTTGCGGGTTTAACCGTAGCCATTGTTACCGGTGTTCCGTTGGGCACTTTCATTGGGCAAAACTTTGGGTGGAGAGCCACTTTTATAGGGGTAGCTATTTTAGGAGCTATTGGCGCAATTGCCAGTATTTTTTTGGTTCCTTCTAGCATTAAAACGGGCCAACCTCTGCAATTAAAAGATCAACTTAAAGTGCTGAAAAAGCCTTCTGTTCTTTTGGTTTTAGCCATCACAGCCTTGGGCTATGGAGGCACATTTGTAACCTTTACTTACCTAGCGCCATTGCTCGAAAACGTAACGGGTTTTTCTGCTAACATGACCAGTTTACTCTTGCTTATTTACGGAATTGCCATAGCCGTAGGAAACGTAATTGGTGGTAAAGTTTCTAACAAAAAACCCAGCAAAGCCTTAATGTACATGTTTGTGCTACAAGCCATAGTACTGTTGATTTTGTTCTTTACCGCACCTTTTAAAATTGCTGCTGTAGTAACGCTTTTCTTCATGGGAATTTTGGCCTTTTCTAACGTGCCCGCATTGCAGCTATACATTGTGCAAATGGCCGAAAAATATGCCCCAGGAACCGAAGATGTAGCCTCTGCTCTCAACATTGCAGCTTTTAACGTGGGCATAGCCATTGGCTCTACCATTGGCGGTTACGTAATTGTATCATCAATGGGCGTTGGCGCTACACCTTGGGTAGGATCCGTTTTAGTGCTCATTGGTTTTGTACTCACCATTTTTAGTCACAAAAGAGAACAATCATGAAAACGATTTGCAAACTGCATCACCCAGGAAGAATGACCATCGGTTTAGAGTTTCCGCTCGATAACGATTGGTCGTTAGTTGGCGATCAACAGCGAAAAGCAGATGGCCGTCCATTTGGTGTGCCCAACATGCGGCAACATGCTAAACGAGCTCAACTTGCAGATCAACTTGGGTTTAATACTCTTTGGTTGCGTGAGGTGCCTGTGTACGATCCCAATTTTGGCGATGCCGCGCAACTTTTCGATACGTTAAGTTACCTCGGCTACTTAGCCGGCATTACTGAAAATGTATTGTTAGGAACCGCTGCAATTGTTTTGCCTTTGCACCATCCGGTTACCCTAGCAAAAGGCTTAGCCACCATCGAAAACGTATCTAACAGCCGACTATTAGCTGGAGTTGGATTAGGAGATAGGCCGTTAGAATTTCCTGTTTTAGGAGTTGATTTTAAAAACAGAGATCAACTCTTTCGCCATCATTTCGAGGTGGTAAACGAAGCTTGGAAAAGCGATCACAATTTGCAACAGTATTACCCCAATTTAAGTGATCAGCAACAGGTTTATCCTAAACCTCAAAATTCTATACCGTGGATTGTTGCTGGCAGAGCTCAACAATCTATGGAGTGGATTGCCCAAAACGCTAATGGCTGGTTTAACTATCCTCGTCCGGTACCTGAAACTCGACAAATGGTGCTCAACTGGAAAAACGAATTATTCGATCAAAACCAGCCAGACAAACCCTACCTAACCGCATTCCACCTCAACTTAACCAAAGATCCCAATGCTGCTTTTCAGCCCGGGAGATTCGGAGGCTCTGTGGGTATCAACAACGCCACAGAACTATTTAACAGCTACCAAGAAGCGGGCGTAGCACATATCGCCATTCATTTAAGAAAATCAGAAACGCCTGTTGAAGAAGCTATTCAACAATTGGGCGAAGTGGTGCTACCCCATTTCAAAAACGAAATGAAAAACTGTATTAAGTAAAACTACAATGACAAGAAAATTAGGCAACACAGAAATTAACGTTACTCCTATTGCATTTGGTGCATTCGCCATTGGCGGAACCATGTGGGCAGGAAACGAAGAAAAAGACTCTTTAGAAGCTATTGAAGCCGCATTGGCCAATGGTATAACTACCCTAGACACTGCTCCGCTTTACGGTTTAGGAAAAAGTGAAGAACTTATTGGTAAAGCCCTAAAAGGCAAAGACCGAAGCAAAATTCAAATCTTAAACAAATTTGGCTTAGTATGGGACGGAAGCACCAACGGAAAAGGCGATTACTTTTTTGATGCAGAAGAAAACGGAAAGCAATACCCAATTTACAAATACGGAGCTAAAGAAAACGTAATTAAAGAAGTAGAAGAAGGGCTACAGCGGTTAGGAACCGACTACATCGACTTACTGCAATTGCATTGGCCCGATAAAACCACGCCCATTAGTGAAACCATGGAAGCCATGGAACGATTAATCGAGCAAGGAAAAATTAGAGCAGCCGCTGTTTGCAACTATAACGTAGAGCAGCTAAAAGAAGCAGCTCAAACATTACCCCTTACATCTAACCAAATACCTTACAGCATGTTACAACGCAACATCGAACAAGATTTAGTTCCGTATGCTCTCGAAAACAACATGAGTTTAATTGCCTACAGCCCAATGGAACGCGGTTTACTTACAGGCAAATATTTCAAAGACGGTCAACTTAAAGAAGGCGACCACCGAAATGGTTACTTTCAACAATTCGACCTCAAAAAAGTGGAGAATGTTCTTAACCAACTCGAAGAAATTGCCAGTAAAAACAAGGTGTCGCTCGCTCAATTGGTACTTAATTGGACCATGAATCAGCCCGCTATAACCATCACCTTAGCCGGAGCACGTAACGCGCAGCAGGTAGAATCTAATGCTGCTGCCATGCATTTACAACTCTCTGCAGAAGACAAAGCCAACGTTCAACAGCTGGTAGAAAAACTAAAATAACATTTCAAGAAGAGCGGTTTCAAAAGCCGCTCTTCTTTCCCCAATCAACAAAAACAACATGAAAATCTATTTACTTATCCTTTTATCTACTCTAGCCATAACCTCTTGTGTAGGAACCGCTTCTGACCAAGTTAACACCCCAAAAAACATTCTAAATTCTCATGCTAATTCAGCTCCGCTTCCAGAATTGCACAAAGCCATTTTATCGGGCAGCGAAACAGCCGTTATCGAATTGTTAGATGCAGGTGCCGATATAAATCAATTGGATCCTACCATGGGAAACTCACCACTTCACCTCGCTGCACATGGCAACAACCCTTCTATGGTTGCGTTGCTTATTAACCGCGGAGCTTTTGTAAATCTGCGCACACCTCACGCTGGCCACACGCCTCTTATGGTGGCGGCTTGGTACAGCAAACCAGAAAACATAAAAGAGCTATTAAAAGCCGAAGACATTAACCTATTTGCTACAACACCAAGCGGAGTTACAGCTCAAAAAATGGTAGGCGGTTTCGATAAAAACCTAACAGAAGATGAAAAAAGACGCTACGCAGCTCTCACAGAAATTTTCGAAGATTATGAGGCAGAATTAACCCAAAAGATGGAAAATCAAGCAATTTATCAAGCCGTGATTAACCCTTCTTTAACCGAAAAAGAAAAATACGCACAAGTAGAGTCGCTCATAAAAATGGGCCACCCTGTAAACACCCAATCGTACGTTACTGGCAGCGGAAACGATCAACATTCTCCGTTACTTGTAGCGGCAAGAAACAACTACCCCAACATTGTGAAATTACTCTTAGAAAAAGGCGCAGATATTGGTCAACGCGGGTATTTAATGAATGCAATTGCTTTTCACAAAGCAGGTTACATGGGCAATTCAGAAATTATGAAAATGCTGGTTAACCATCCAAATGCACAAAAATACATCAACGATCAAGGGTTAAATAATGGGTATACACCGCTGCACGATGCTATTTGGCACGGAAACACCGAAGCTGCCAAAATTTTAATTGATGCTGGAGCGCGCCTAGATTTAACTACCTACGAAGGCGACACACCTCTCGATTTAGCCAATCGATACAACTACACCGATATTGCGGGTTACATTGTTCAAAAAACAAATCAGTAACTCGTCTTTTTAACCGCTAACTGCTTACCCCTTTTTTCTGTTTTTTATATCGGTAGGAACCGTAAACTCTCTCTTCCATACCTTTCATGGATGATGAAAAACAAGTGTTTTCATTCTTTTCGCTACTTTCAGCCACAAAATGAACCAAGAAAAAGCGATGAACCCACTGCTCTTTCGTTAGAACTGATTAACTACCTAAAAGAAAATGGGAAAACCCACCAAGTTCCAAGTCAGCATACGTTACTGCCCTATAACCAAGTAGTAAAATCACTGTTTTTAATTTTACGTGGTGGCGCAGTTTCTCTTCATGTAAACCCGCACTCTGGTAACGAACGCGCTATTAACTTTTTTACTCCTGAATATCACTCAATTGCAGCTGTAGCCGATTCTTTATACTATCAAACACCTTCTAACTACCATGTTAAAACGTTTACCAATAGCGATGTGGTAGAAATTAATCACATTGCTTATCACCAATTGCTATCTCATCCTCAATTTGGTGAAGAAATTCAAAAAATCGGTATCGAATCGCTTTTAGAAAAAAACACCCTTCGCACCTTTTTAATCGGATTAAACAGCGAAGAAATGTTCTTTTTCTTGCAGAAGACTTACCCCGAATTGTTGAGAACGGTTCCTTCTAAATACATTGCAGATTTTTTGGGTATTTCACCCCAGTGGCTCAGTAAACTGAAAAGAAAACTCTGATTTCTGAAATTAGTTTCAGAATTCACATTTCTGACCTTCGCAGCTTTGCCCAAAAGAAAATATGTCGACATGGAACGCCCATTCTATACCTGATTTAACCGGAAAAGTAGCCATTGTAACCGGTGGTAATGCAGGTTTAGGATTTCAAATATCGTTAGAACTAGCTAGAAAAAACGCTACCGTTGTAATTGCTTGTCGTTCGGTAGAAAAAACGAAAGATAGCATTACTAAAATCAAAGCCGAAATCAACTCCAACCCCTTACTTCTTACCCATCCATTAGACCTTACCAACTTTGAATCTGTAGCCGCATTTGCAGCTCAATATCGCTCTCGATTTAATCGATTAGATTTACTCATCAACAACGCGGGTGTAGTTAATTTAAAAGAAAAACAATCGACTGCATCTGGATTAGAAATGCACATGGCCACCAATCATTTTGGTCATTTTGCACTAACAGGACATCTTTTTTCGCTACTCGTTTCTACTCCTCATTCTCGTGTGGTCACCATGAGCAGTGGAGGCCACAAGACGGGCAAGATCGATTTTAACGATATCAATTGGAATCAACGACCGTATCACAGAGTGCAATCGTATGCCGACAGTAAGTTGGCCAACCTGCTGTTTATGTTCTCATTACAAGAATTATTCGAAACCCACTCGTCTACGGCTATTTCGGTAGGATCTCACCCCGGATTAAGCGCCACAGAACGTCAACAAACGATTGGCATTGGCGGTTGGCTCAGCAAAAAATTGGCTCAACCTGTTTGGAAAGGTGCCTTGCCTGCCCTTAGAGCAGCCACCGATTCTGGCGTAAAACCCTGCGATTATTTTGGCCCCGAATACGGACTATGCGGCTACCCTACTCTGGCCAGCATTAGCCAGCGTGCACGCGATAAAGCCGCAGCTGAGCAACTCTGGAAATTATCTGAAAAGGTGACCAATGTTACGTTTTCTCGTTAATTTCTATCTCGGTAGGAACCGAAATCGGTTCCTACCGAGAATTTTGTTTTACGAGGAATCAATACCTTCGAATGGCATTAAAAACGTCATTTTGATCGATTTACTCTTACAAAAAATAAGGGCTTGCACGTTGTGCGAAAAGCAGTTGCCATTGGGCGCTCGCCCTGTTTTGATGGCTGCCGAAAAAAGCAAAATTTTGGTGGTGGGGCAAGCTCCCGGAATTCGTGTACACACCTCTGGAATTCCTTGGAACGACCCAAGTGGCGACCGATTAAGGCAGTGGCTACAAGTTGATAAAGAGCAATTTTACAACCCCGATGTATTCGCCATTGTGCCTATGGGTTTTTGCTACCCCGGAACTGGAAAATCAGGCGATTTACCCCCTCGTAAAGAATGTGCAGAACAATGGCATGGCGCTTTAATTGAGCAACTTAAACACATAGAAATCACTTTGCTTATTGGCAGTTATGCACAGGCGTATTATTTGAAAAATACTCGCAAGAAAAACCTTACCGAAACGGTGAGGCACGCTGAAAGTTATGGCCCTAACTTCTTTCCACTTCCGCATCCATCGCCCAGAAACAATATCTGGCTCAAGAAAAATCCGTGGTTCGAAAAAGAAGTTTTACCCAACTTACAACAACGCATACAACCGTACATTTAGCGTAAACTGCAAGCTAAAAGTGTAAACAATGATTCTATAACGCTGTAAAGGATGTTTGTATAACGCACCACTTCAGCCATTTGATGCTAAAGTGGCAATATCTTGGTTTTTAGGTTGCGGGCAACAATCATTAAGAAGAACAAAAGGCAATTCGAAATTAAAACTTGCCTCCCTTGGTAAATCTATTCTTCAAGTCGATTAGGAATGTTTTCTGAAACACTTTTTCCATTATTGACCAATTTCTTTGTCTCGTTGACAGAAGAAACAAGCAACTATTCAAACTGAATTGATAAAAACAGAGCGAATACCGCTAAGTATTTTATTGGCGGTTAAGCCCAAAACTTCTACTTTGTTCCGTTTTAACCTCAAACATTTTACTTGAAAAATCTGCTTAAAATAGCTGTTAATCAAAATCGGGTGTACGGTTTAGACATTGTGCGCGCATGGGCCATTCTTTTTGTAATGATTGCTCACGGAAGTTACCTAGCTCCGTTCGAAGCTTATCAATATCATGAATGGTTTACGCTCGATGGGGTGAGTATTTTCTTTGTGTTGAGCGGTTTTTTAATTGGCCAGATTTTCATTAAAATCTTGTCGAAAGATGGTTTTAATTGGAAATCGGTTCGGCACTTTTGGATTCGAAGATGGATGAGAACGCTCCCCAACTATTTCTTAATTCTATTGGTGCTCATCTCGCTCAACTTACTTTTTCAATCAGAGTTTTCAATCAACGAGGTCTCTGCCTATTTTCTATTTGCGCAAAACTTGTTTTACGAACATCCGTGGCTTTTTCCAGAAGCGTGGAGTTTGAGCATAGAAGAATGGTTTTATTTACTCATTCCGCTCTTCACTTTTGCACTTGTACGCGGGTTAAAATCCAACAAGATAAAGGCGCTTAAACTGCTAGCTATTAGCTTATTAATTGGTATTACTTGCTTTCGATGGTACCGTTTTAATCAGTTACCAACTATAGATGCGCAACTATGGGATTCTCTCTTTCGCAAACAAGTTATTACGCGGTTAGATAGTTTGATGTATGGCGTTTTGGGCGCGTACGCATTTTGTTTTCACACTGCTTTTTGGCAGAAATACAAAACAACTTGCCTTTGGGCAGGAATCGCTCTTTTTGGGTTGATGAAACTTGAATTATTGTTCGAACCCGATTTCGGAATTTACAAATCGGTTTTTTCGTTTTCAGTTACCAGCTTAGCAACCGTTTTGGTGCTGCCTTACATGCAATCTATTCGAAGCGGAAAAGGCTGGGTGTATTCTCTACTTACCAAAACCAGCTTGATTTCGTATTCGCTTTACCTCGTAAATTTCACGTTGGTTCAAAAATGGATTATCCATTCTATTGACTGGCAACCTATTGCACAGCATAGTTGGTCGTTATTTTTGTATACACGCTACCTATCGTTTTGGGTAATTTCCATCTTATTATCCATTTTGATTTATAAATTCTTTGAAATTCCCACCACAAAATGGCGAGATCGGTTTACAAAGCGCGATACATAATGTAGGTATCAACATACCCAATATTTTTTAGCAAAAAGCCTTGGGGAGTGGTTCCTACAATTGTAAAACCTAGTTTTTTCCACAACCTAACAGCTGCTTGGTTGGTGCTGACCACTATGTTGAATTGCATGCCAACAAAGCCCAATTCTTTGGCTTTTAACAAAGAATGTTCGCCCATTTTTTTTCCAATTCCTAACCCTTGAGCTTCTGGATGAACCATATAACTGCCGTTGGCTATATGACTTCCTAAATCAATTTGATTAGGCTTTAAAATGTAGGTTCCTACAATTTTGCCCTCATGCTCTGCCACAAAAGTGTGCATGTAGCTCGCCAACCAGTGTTTTTCTAAATCGGTGCGCGGTGTTTCAGGCGAAAAAACATACGTATCTGCCTGTTTAATAACGCCTTCAAAAATTTCCTAAATGCCGTCTACATCGTGGGGAGTTGCTTCTCGTATGATCATTTTTATGGATACTAAATCAACATTAACCGTAAATAACTAGGGCTTTTTCAATAAAAACCAAGCGTGAATTAGGCAGTAAAATCCGGCTCCTACCACAACGGGATAAGCCGCAATAAACAGCCCATAAAACACATAAATAAAGCTCGATAGAAAATGCCATTGCCGCATGTGTTTTACCTCTTTTCGCGATAACGCAAATACCGAAATAGATAGAGCGGTATACCCCAAAAAATCGTACATTAAATTTTGAGTTCCATTCGAATATTGCAGCGTTCGTAAGGCGTATCGGTAGGAACCGGAATCTCTCTGAATCCTACCTTTTTATAAAGAGATATGGCTGGTTTTAATCGAGTATTTGAATCGAGAAATAATTTAGCTAATCCCATTTCTGCTGCTTGATGGATGCAGAAATACATCATTTTTTGACCTATTCGTAAGCCTTGAAACTTTGGTGACACCGCCATTTTAGACAATTCGAATACTCCAGGTTCTCTGTAGATAAGGGCAACGGTTCCTACCGGTTCCCCTTGCACAGTGGCCATAAATATTTTGCCCCCTTTATCGAGAATATATTTTTTAGGCTGGGTAAGCACCTCCCGATCGTAATCTTCTATGTAGAAATACGTATCTAGCCACTCAAAATTTAATTGAGCAAATGCTTCTGCATGCTTTTCTTGAAAATCGATAATCTCAACCTTCATCTTACTCATTATTAGTTTCGTGATCTTTGTATCGCTGATACAAATCTTTTGTTTGTAGTTTGTTTTCTATTTCTTCTAATTGGTCTAAAAAATCTTGACTCACCACTTCTTGAATGGTTTCTTGAATTTGATGCCAATACGCTTCTAGCTCTGGCAATTCTTCTTGGCCTTTGGTAGATAATTGCAGCAATTGCTTTCGGCTATCTGCTGGGTGAGTTACTCGGGTAATGTATTGGCACAATTCCATCTTTTTGGTAATTTTTATCACCGCAGGATGTGAAAATCCTAATCGTTGGCCAATCTCGGTAACGGTTAACGCCTTTTCTTCTTTTAGCAATAAAAAAACGAGGTGCCAATTGGGCTCTATTTCTGTTTCACTATCGGCATACAATGCTCTAGCGCTGTACAACAGCTGATCACTCAGCCGTTTAACACGAGCAGTAAAACCGGTAAACTGAAGGGTTTTTATAAAATCTTCTTCCATATTAACGTAACTGGTTACGCAAATGTTTTTTTTTTAATACGTAACCAGTTACATAGTTGAAGCAAAAAAAAGAGGATACCTCCTCTTTTTTGAAATCTACTTCACTGGAATGCAGATATCGAGAATAAACTTTTGCTCTGGGTGTTGTTTATAATCGTTGTGATACACCTCATAAGGCGTAGAATCTGCTTTTGAGTAACCCTGTTCGTTCATCCAAATAAACATGCCTGTCCACGCTTTTTCAAAATCTTCAACTTTTATTTCGAAACGCCCTACCAAGCACTTTTCAGCATCGCGTTCCACATAGCTAATTTCACCAGCTGTTTCCACCTTTTTATCGAGCAGTAAACCCGCACTCATTCTCACCTTTTCTGGCGGTGTAGTTTTAAAACTATCGTGATAAACAGTAGCCATTTTTAAATCAGGAGCCTTTAGCAAACCTTTTGGGCCTGCCCAATTCATAAGTCGATCAAATGCCGAACTTACTTGTTCTACTCCCATGCAAGTAACATACGCCAATTTCATAGCTGGCATTACTTTTTCTTCTGCTTTTACATTCATATCAATCCAATTTTTAAGTTGATTTAGATTGCGAACATACTGGTTGGTTTCAGCATCTATTTTGCCAAAATTGCTATTCGTTTTGCCTTGCTTGCTATTTATAAAATAGTGGTTTCTGTAATGCGTTGGGCTCATACCAAAATGCCGTTTAAATGCGCGGGTAAAAACGGCATTACTGCTAAACCCCGCAGTATGAGCCACATCACCAATTTGTACTTCTTCGTGGTGCATTAGACGAATGGCCGCATGCTCTATGCGTTGCCTAGTAATGTATTCGTTAAGGGTTTCACCAACAATGGTTTTAAAAATTCGGTGAAAATGATAGGCAGAAAAATGAGCCTGATGAGCCACTATTTCGAGATTTAGCTCTTCGTGCAAGTGGGCCTCTATAAATTGAAAAACACCATTGATTCGCTGAACATAATTGGCTTCTATATGCGTTTGTGGGGATTTCATCTTGCTAAATTTGAACAAAACAAAGGGTTCTTTCTCACTTTTGTTTTGCCCTTCTTGCGAAAGTTACCAGCGAATTTAAGTTCGGGGATCACTTAATCATTCTTGCAAGGTTTCTGTTTTGTTGAAACCCCAATTCAAAAGCAGTTAAAAGCTCTTACGATTTGCTAATTACTGGTGTAAAGCAGAGACTTTTCTTTCAATTTCATAGCTAATTGCCTCCAATTTTAAAAAAGGCTACCCAACGTTAAAACACATTTACAGGCCTGTGCCTCCGTAGCAAAAAAGTTTGCCTAATCTCAATACCAGCACACAAAATATTCACATTTTACACACAGTATTTTGAGATACTCAAGAATAAACTGACTATTTTAGTAGCTGAATAACGTCTAAAATAAGCGAAGCTATTCAATGAGACCTTTGAAAATAAACAAGACCGAATTACAATGAATAGAATTAAGGAAGTGTTGGAAGAAAAAGGAATAAAGCAAACTTGGTTGGCTGAGAAGCTCGGTAAAAGCTACAATATGGTAAATGCCTATGCTCAAAACCGACAACAACCTCGCTTGGAAACCTTGATGGAAATAGCGGAAATTTTAGATGTGGACGTGAAAGAATTGATTATCTCTAACAAAAAATAATATTGAATTCAGAATGATGATTTGTGGATTGCCTCACTAACTGTTCATCATTCAAAATTCATTACCCATAATTAAGAAAGATATGCCAACTCTCCATTGGATAGGAAAAGACAAGGTGGTGAACCACCACCAAGATGTACCATACAGAGTATTGGAACATAAATACCACTTTGATGCGGAATTGGGAGTTCAGGTTTCTGATTCTAAAAATCAAAAATCATCAATCAAAAATCATCAATCTGTAAAAAGTGGAAACAAAATCATACACGGAGACAACCTTGAAGCACTCAAAAGCCTATTACCCGAATACGAAGGAAAAATAAAGTGCATTTACATAGACCCACCTTATAACACAGGAAATGAAGGTTGGGTGTATAACGATAATGTGAACCACCCTAAAATCAAGAAATGGTTAGGAGAAGTGGTAGGCAAAGATGGCGAAGACCTTACCCGCCACGACAAGTGGTTGTGTATGATGTATCCACGGCTAAAACTCTTGCATAAATTATTGGCAGACGATGGAGCTATTTTTATTTCGATTGATGATAATGAACAAGCCAATCTGAAATTGATGTGTGATGAGATTTTTGGAGTCAGAAATTTTATAAATAATATTATTTGGCAGAAAAAATTTAGTCCTCAAAATGATGCACGTTACCTCTCTGATATGCACGATTTTGTTTTGTGCTATACCAAATCGAAAGATAATTGGGAAAGAAATTTACTTCCAAGAACAGAAGCTCAGAATAAAAGGTATAAAAATCCCGATAATGATTGGCGAGGACCTTGGACTTCTGGAGACGTCTCGGTAAAAACATATTCTGAAGCAAATGATTACACAATTAAAACCCCGTCAGGTAAATTGATTAACCCACCAAATGGTTATTGTTGGCGATTTTCTAATAAAAAATTTGAAGAATTAATTGAAGATAATCGAATTTGGTTTGGAGCTAAGGGTGACAATGTTCCTCGATATAAACGTTTTTTATCTGATGTACAGCAAGGAACTGTTCCGGTGACACTTTGGCTACGAGATGAAGTTGACGATAATCAAAAAGCAAAAAAAATATTAAAAGAAGTTATTGATGACGGAAGTTTTCCTTTTGATACACCTAAACCACCAAGATTAATCGAAAGAGTTTTGCAAATAGCTTCCGACAAAAACTCTATCATCCTCGATTCATTTGCAGGTTCCGGCACCACAGCTCATGCAGTTTTAAACTTGAACAAACAAGACGGTGGCAATCGTAAATTTATTTTGGTAGAAATGGAAGATTATGCCAATGATATTACGGCAGAAAGAGTAAAACGTGTTGCCAAAGGCTATGGAGAAGGCAAAAAAGCGGTAGAAGGCACAGGCGGAGCATTCGATTATTACGAACTCGGCTTACCACTCTTTGACGAAAACGAAAACTTGAACGAAGCAGTCGGCTTGGCAAAAATCAGAGAATACATTTGGTTTTCTGAAACACGCACTTCGATTTATGATTTTGGGATTGAAGAATTGGGATTAGAGATTGTGGATTCTGACAATCAAAAATCTGAAATCGACAATCATCAATATTTTTTAGGGAAGAAAGACGGTACGGTCTACTATTTTATTTATGAAAACGATCAGCTTACAACACTTGACTTTGATGCTTTACAGCTTATAAAAACCAAAGGCGAACAATACATCATTTATGCAGACAATTGCCTATTGCCGAAAGAGTTTATGGCTAAGAAGAACATCATCTTCAAGAAAATCCCTCGTGATATAACTCGATTTTAGATTGATGATTGAAGAATTATGATTTTGAAAGTATGAAAGAACAGATACAAAATAGAACCAAACAACTTGCTCTTGCAATTATTAAGTTGTCGGAACAGCTACCAAATAATCGAGTAGGTTGGACTTTTACAGACCAAATTGTACGTTCTTCAACATCTGTTGCTGCAAATTATAGAGCGGTTTGTAGAGCAAGAAGTGATAAGGAATTTATTGCCAAAATGGGCATTGTAATCGAAGAAGCTGATGAAACCTTGTTTTGGCTCGAAATGATTGAAGAAAGTGAAATCATCAATCAAAATTCTAAAATCATAAATCCCCAATCCGAAATCATCAATCTTAAAAAGGAAGCCAATGAGTTAGTTTCAATTTTTGTTGCCTCTGTAAAAACCGTAAAGAGCCGCTTGAATCAACAATCCAAAATCCGCAATCATTAATAATGGAAATGGAAGAAATCAAAATACATAACCTCCCACCAAACGTTGATTGTGAGTCTGTCGCTATTTTAAAGCAACTCAACAAAGCTTCACGGGCTTTAGGACAATTAAAAGGAGAAGTTTCTAAAATCCCTAATTCTCAAATTTTACTTGATACGCTTACGCTTCAAGAAGCTAAAGACAGTAATGAGGTTGAAAACATTGTCACTACCGATGATGAGATGTACCAAGCGAGTATTGACGAAACGGTGGCTTCGGTAACGGCAAAAGAAGCACTCAATTACTCAAATGCGATTAAATTAGGATTGGATATTGTTCGGAATAAAGGTTTGTTGACCATTAACGATATTTCCCGAATCCAACACATCATCTCGCCCAACCACCCTATTCGCAAGATTCCAGGAACCGTTCTAAAAAACCCGAAAACCCAAGAAGTGGTTTATACGCCACCACAGCATTATGATGATATAAAAGCTTTGCTTGATAATTTGGAACGATACATCAACGTGCCTGAATTTCACGAAACAGATGCCTTGATAAAAATGCCCATCATCCATTTTCAATTTGAAAGTATTCACCCTTATTTTGACGGAAATGGCAGAACAGGTCGTTTGCTGAATATCTTGTATTTGGTGCAACAAGGGTTGTTAGATATTCCAGTTCTATACTTGAGTAGCTACATCATAAAAAACAAAAGCGATTATTACCGTTTGTTGCAAGAAGTACGTACCGAGGGCAGTTGGGAAGAATGGATTGTGTGGATGCTAAAAGGCGTTGAACTTACTGCTAAAGAAACCATTGTAGTAGTTAATAAGATTAAAGTGCTGATGGACGACTACAAAAGGGAAATCCGCAGCAATTTCAGTTTTTACAGTCACGATTTAATCAATATACTTTTTAAGCATCCTTATTCCAAAATCAGTTTTTTAGAAAAAGAATTAAGAGTGCACAGGCATACAGCAACCTTATATTTAAACGAATTAGCAAAAGCAAAAATGCTTACAAAAGTTAAAATTGGGCGGAGTAATTATTACATCAATGAACCGCTCTTGAAAATATTGAAAGAAAGATAATATGTATAAAAAAGGCGGTTTTCTTATACATATAAGGATAACGTGTATAGAAAAAGGGCTTTTCTTATACATTAAATAATAATATGGATAATAAGATGAAGATTTTTGGACACGTTCTGTTGTCATGGATAAAAAACGAACAATTTTTATCCACGTTGAGATGTCATGGACAAAAAAGCATCAATTCTTGTACACGAGATAATGGTCATGCACAGGAAATAGCGTTTTATTGTGCAAAGAAATAGGGAGTACACAAGTAAAGTTATTTTGTTATGCAGACCCAATTCTTCATTCAGCATTCATAAATCATAATTGACGAAAAGTGGAATTAAAAAGCTATCAACAGAAAGTAATTGAAAATCTTGAAGAATACTTGACTTACGTTCAAGAGCAAAAAGATTTAAAAACGGCTTTCGATAAATATTGGGAAGATAAAATTGGTCCATACAATCCAATGGATGGTACAGGAATGCAGCCATACGAGAACAACATCCCAAATGCGGCACACGTTGCAGTGAAAGTACCAACGGCAGGTGGTAAAACTTTTATTGCCGTAAATGCTTTGCATTCTATTTTTCAGGCTTACGATTCCAGCAAACCCAAAGCGGTAATTTGGTTAGTGCCTTGGAGTAATCTACTTCAACAAACGGTGGATGCTCTTTCCAATCCAGAGCATCCGTACAGACAAAAACTAAATATCCTTTTCAATCATCGAGTAGAAGTCTATCAAAAAGAAGATTTATTGCAAGGCTCAAACTTCAACCCAACGGTGGTTAAAGACCAGTTGAGCATTTTTGTTATGAGCTTTGCCAGTTTAAGAGCAAGAAAGAAGGACGACAGAAAGGTTTATCAAGAAAATGGTCAGTTAGAATCCTTCGTATCGCAATTCAAGAACAGCGAACACATATTAGACGGTGTGGACGATACAGCTCTTATTAACGTGTTGCGTTATCTCAATCCTGTTTTGGTAGTAGATGAAAGTCACAATGCCGAAAGTGATTTGAGTGTGGATATGCTCAAAAATCTAAATCCGTCTTTTATTCTTGATTTAACGGCTACACCAAAAGACAATAGCAATATTGTAAGTCTTGTTCCTGCCATTGAACTGAAAAAGGAACATATGGTAAAACTTCCTGTAATTGTTTACAACAACCACGATAAAACGGAAGTAATCAACAATGCTTTGCATTTACAACGCAAGTTAGAAAACCTTGCAAAAAAGCAAGAAGCCGGAGGTGGTAAATACATCAGACCCATTGTGCTGTTTCAAGCACAACCCAAAACCAATGACGACAATACCACTTTCGAGAAGTTGAAAGAACAATTGTTGAGTTTGGGTATTCCAGAAAATCAAATCAAAATCAAAACTGCCAACATTGACGAATTGAAAGGCATTGATTTGATGAGCAAGGAATGTGAAGTCCGCTACATCATTACCATTAATGCATTGAAAGAAGGTTGGGATTGTCCGTTTGCTTACATCTTAGCATCATTGGCAGACAAATCAAGTGCAGTTGATGTGGAGCAAATTTTAGGTAGAGTATTGCGTCAGCCTTATGTTCAAAAACACAAGTCATTTCAATTAAACCTTTCTTATGTTTTAACGGCATCTGCCAAATTCAACGAAACATTACAAAGCATTGTAAAAGGTTTGCAAGAATCAGGCTTTAGTGAAAAAGATTATCGCAAAGTCGATAAAATGACCGAAGAAGAAAAGAAAACGGTTACAGCTCACCCAGTTGAATCTTTCCTTTTCCCAGAGCAACAAACCCAGCAAGAAGAAGATTCAACCATCGATACCAATCGAGTAACGTTTGACCCAAATGCAGATGACGTAGAACCAGAAACAACAACGGTAATTGATGAAATTGAAGCTATTGCGGAAGAACAGAACCGACAATTAGAAGAACAAATAAAAGAACAGGAACAACAGCCTGTTGACTCAACTATTTTTCAAGAAATGGGTGATAAAGTAAAACGCTATAAAGTTAAAGCAGCCTATAATGAATTTATAGACAAAATTGAGTTTCCACAGTTCTTTATCAAAGTAACCGCAAGCGACATTTTTGGAACTGCCGAAGAATTACTAAACCGTGAATCTTTGCTGAAAGACTTCAGATTGTCAGACGAAGACATCAAAATTGACTTTGACCAAATTTCTTCTGACTTGTATAAAATCGACTTAGAAGAAGCCAAGAAAAACGAGTACAGGCCTTCATTCACGAAGATTGAAGATAGCTTGGTGAAGGACCCAATTGCAGAATACATTTTGGCAAAACCAAAAGAGAAGCAGATAACAGACATCACTCATCAATTGATGCAGGTTATCGGAAATATGTACCCAATTCCAGACCAAGAAATCAAGGTTTACATCGGTCGCGTGCTAAATAGTATGAATACCGAGCAACTAAGAGATATTTTGGTTCGCAAATGGAGTTATACAGACAAAATCAAATCAAAAATCAGACTATTAGCAGACTCGTATGCCGAAGGTCGTTTTATGGATTTAATTAAGTCTAAGCGAATTAATACCAAAGGAAATTGGAGTTTAAGCCAGGAGATTGTTCCAGGAAACACAGGTTCTTCAATTGGTAATTCACTTTACGAAAAAGAAGGCGCAATGAATAACTTTGAAGAACGAGTAGCAATGGAACTCGGTACCGCTTCAAACATTGAGTTTTGGCATAGGAATTTAGAACGTGGAAAAGGATTTTATATCAACGGATTTAAAGCCAACCACTACCCTGACTTTATTATGCGGACTAAATCAGGTAAAACAATTTTAGTAGAAACAAAAGGCGACCATTTAGACAATACTGATAGTGCTGCTAAATGCCGACTTGGTAACGAATGGGAAAAGCAAGCAGGAAATGACTTTGCTTACTTTATGGTATTTGACAAGAAAGAAGTAGACAGAGCATACACATTAGACAAAGCAAAAGAGCTGATTGGTGAAATGTAACGCCAATGCTCAATTCAAGCTCATTGCAATTGATCGCGAATATTTTATGTTTTAAGTATTAATTACCTGAAAGTTTCTAGTTCTATCGGCTGCAAAGAGTTTTCACGACTACGCATACAGACTAAAAGAATAATAACGAAAGCATACTATTATACATTAATCATTAGACAAGAAGAGATAAATTGAAAGCACATACATAAGACAAACAGCTTAATTATTCAACTGTGAGGTGGTTAGCCATGCCCAGTCTTCTAAACACTAGGTCTATGCTACTCTACTTCACAAACTAAATGAAAGAAACTCGTGTTTTCAGCTGGTTATACAACCAGCAGCTTTTTGAAATGCATATTTTTCACAGTCTCTATTTCAAAATAATTGAACAACTTACCCAAGCAAACGTTAAACTTCGTTCTTTTGTGAGCAGAACCACTTTTTGGTTTAACAAACAACCCAGCGAATTTCGCTTGTTTAAATTAGTACTATTCTTAGATGAACGATTTAAGACTTACCAATCTCTTATTACTCATAATCGCTATACCGATTTTGCTTTTCGGCCTTAAAACGCTTGATTTTATTTTTGTTCCCTTGATTTTTGCCATGTTTATCACCTTATTGTTTATTCCTGGCTTAAGAAGGTTAAAACGGATAGGAATTCACAAAGCAGTTCGTGCCGCTATTGCCCTATTTATCTTGTTTGCGGGTATTGTTGGTTTGTATTTTTTAATGCAAATAACTAGTCAAGAAATTTTAGCCACAAAATCAGAATTTGCCGATCGTTTGCTCACCCGCATTTCAGATTTAGATCAATTTATGACAGCCAACCTAGGCTTCTCGCCTATCGGTAATTTCGACTTTCAAGACGAACTACAAAAAGATTGGTTTTTAAACTCGGTTAAGTCGGCTTCGTTATTTGTTGTAAACGCTATACCTCAATTTTTAACCACCCTGTTTTTTGTTGTGCTGCTGTTGTTAGAGTCTTTCGATTTTGAAAAAATGCTTCACAACACCATCTTACGCAAGCGATTCTCATCGATTAAAGCGTTCAAAAGAATTGAAAAAGACATCGTTACTTTTTTACAGGTAAAGTTTTTAGTGAGTTTAGGAACCGGAATTGGAACCGGTTTATTCTGCTACGCATTTGATGTAAGCTTTCCTATTTTTTGGGGAATGTTTGCTTTCATTATCAACTTTGTGCAGATGATTGGCTCTTTCGTAACCATTATTTTGTGTTCGATTTTTGCCTTTGTAGAACTTGAATTATCAATGATACTGCTCTACTTTATCATGAGTATTTCGAGTGTACAAATTGTTTTTGGTTCTATTTTAGAGCCTATTTTTATGGGAAAATCATTCTCAATCAACATCATTACCGTATTGGTAATGCTAATGTTTTGGGGATTTATTTGGGGAATTCCGGGTATGATTTTATCCATTCCGCTTACGGTATTTATCAAAATTATTCTCGAACAATACAAACCCACCCAGCGCATCGCCAAGCTGATGCAATAACGCCATTCGCAGTTTTTTAACGGTAGGAACCAATTTCTTTCAGAATCATCGAAATCAATTTATTACATGTTTTTTCACCTATTCTGAGAAAAAACATGAATAAAACAGAAAACGTGTTCCTACCGAGATGAAAAAAATTTAGCACCCCACGTTCTATTATAAAATCAAAAAGGCTCACCGTTATCTGATGAGCCTTTTTCTTGCCTTTTTGCGTGAAAAACTATTTTAAATCAAAACGGTCTAAATTCATCACTTTGGTCCAAGCGGCTACAAAATCGTTCACAAACTTTTCGTTCGCATCGGCACTGGCGTAAACCTCTGCCAAGCCTCTCAACTCTGAGTTAGAGCCAAAAATTAAATCGGCACGTGAAGCTTTCCAGCGCACCTCATCGGTGGCTCTTAACTTACCTTCGAAGAGCATTTCAGATTCTGATGTGGGTTCCCAATACGTATCCATGCTGAGCAAATTCACGAAAAAATCGTTAGACAACACTCCCAGATTTTGAGTTAAAACACCGGTAGAAGATCCATCGTAATTAGCGTTAAGCGTTCGCATACCGCCCACTAAAACCGTCATCTCTGGAGCTGTTAAGGTTAGCAATTGCGCTTTATCTACCAATAACTCTTCAGTAGTAAGCGTGTACTCTTTTTGCTGGTAATTTCTAAAACCATCTGCCATCGGTTCAAGCACTGCAAATGATTCTACATCGGTTTGCTCTTGAGAAGCATCGGCTCTACCGGGTGTAAACGGAACTTGAATTTCAACGCCTCCTTTTTGAGCCGCCATCTCTACAGCTGCCGAACCACCAAGCACAATTAAATCTGCCATCGACACTTTTTTATCGCTTTGCTGAGCGTTAAATGCTTGTTGAATTTTCTCGTACATCGCCAAGGTTCTTTTCAACTCGGCAGGATTGTTACTTTCCCAGTTTACTTGCGGCTCTAAACGAATTCGAGCTCCATTGGCTCCTCCTCTTCTGTCTGAACCTCGAAAAGTAGCAGCCGAAGCCCAGGCGGTTGTAATTAATTGATTGTGTGGAATGCCCGCAGAAAGAATCTCTTTCTTAAGTTTTGCTATATCTGCATCTGAAATTAATGCGTGGTCTACCACCGGAATAGGGTCTTGCCAAATAAAATCTTCTTGCGGAATTTCTGGCCCTAAATAAGTAGACTTTGGTCCCATATCTCGGTGCGTAAGTTTAAACCATGCTCTGGCAAATGCATCTTCAAACGAAGCAGGATCGTTGATAAAACTTTCACAAATCTTCTTGTATTCTGGATCGTATTTTAACGCCAAATCAGAGGTTAACATCATGGGTTTGTGGCGTTTGTTTTCATCGAATGCATCAGGAAAAATCTCGCCTGCATCTTTAGCCACCCATTGGTGAGCACCTGCTGGGCTTTTGGTTAATTCCCAATCATAAGCCATTAATGTATTTAAGAAAGCATGGCTCCATTGAGTGGGTGTTGGGGTCCAAATTACTTCTAGACCAGAAGTAATGGCATCTTCTCCTTTTCCAGATTTATAGCTGCTTTTCCAGCCCAAACCTTGCTCTTCGATGCTGGCTGCTTCTGGAGCTGCGCCTACATTTTCTGCAGGACCCGCACCATGAGTTTTCCCAAATGAATGTCCGCCTGCTATTAACGCAACCGTTTCTGCATCATCCATTCCCATGCGGGCAAACGCAATACGAATGTTTTTAGCAGACCCTATTGGATCTGGGTTACCATCGGGTCCTTCTGGATTAACGTAGATTAATCCCATTTGAACAGCTGCCAACGGATTTTCTTTCGTTAAATCTAGCTCGCCTTCTTCGTTGAGTCTTCTCGAATCTAACCAACCGCCTTCTGGTCCCCAATAAATGTCTTCTTGTGCTTCCCAAACATCGGGTCTACCACCAGCAAAACCAATGGTTTCAAAGCCCATCGTTTCTAAGGCTACATTTCCTGTTAAAATCATAAGGTCTGCCCAAGAAATTTGCTGCCCGTATTTTTGCTTAATGGGCCAAAGCAACCTTCTTGCTTTGTCTAAATTTCCGTTATCTGGCCAACTATTCTGGGGGGCAAAACGCTGAATTCCCATGCGAGTTCCGCCTCTACCATCTCCAGTTCTGTAGGTTCCTGCACTGTGCCAAGCCATACGAATAAACAACGGACCATAATTTCCGTAATCTGCTGGCCACCAATCTTGAGAATTGGTCATTACCTCAGCTATATCTTTTTTAAGTTGGTTGTAATCTAATTGCTCAAACTGTTCTTGGTAACTAAAATCATCGCCCATCGGGTTGGTTCGATCAGAATTCTGAGCCAGAATATCTAAATTTAACTGATTGGGCCACCACTCTTTGTTCGACTTTACGCGTGATACTTGCTCTTTCTTATGGCCTTTATCAAAGCCAAACGGACATTTTCCTCCAGATTCTTCCATAGTTTGATTTTCAGTTTGTTGGTTACACGAAACAAGAGCCAACAAAGCGGCTCCTACAATTGGTATAAATTTACGACTCATAGCTTTAGTATTTGTTAGGTTGCAAATGTGCCTCTGATTTTTCATCTATAAAAACGATAGTTTAAATACCAATATTTACACTGTAGATATTACTTATCTTTGAGACACTATGACCATTCAACAATTTCAGTATGTGCTAGCCGTAGTAGACCTCAAGAATTTCGAGGCTGCAGCAGAGAAATGTTTTGTTACCCAATCTACGTTAAGCACCATGATTGGCCGATTCGAAGATGAGATTGGTATCAAAATATTTAACAGAAAAACAAAGCCTGTTTCTATCACTGAAGAAGGAAGGCACATTATTCATCGGTTACGAATTATTGTTAATGAGGTAGATTTATTCAAAAACTTAACGCAAGAATTGCGTGGAGAACTAATCGGGAATTTCAAAATCGGGATTATTCCCACCATAGCCCCATATTTGTTGCCCCGTTTTATCACCACTTTTGCAGAACAGTATCCTCAAGTGCAAATCGTGGTGAAAGAGCTCACTACCAATCAAATAAAGCAAGCTTTGAAGATGCGAGATATCGACTTGGGTATCTTAGCTTTACCTATAGACGACAAACAATTTCAAGAATTTCCACTTTACCAAGAGCCGTTTCAGCTTTACGATTGCACAGAAGAATACCGGAAGGAACACGTTTCTCTCAACAATTTAGATTATTCAAAACTTTGTCTCTTACAAGAAGGTCATTGTTTACATACACAAATGAGAAAGCTGTGCGAACTTTCCACTTTAGAAGCAGAAAACAGTTCAAATATTGAGTTTAGTTCGGGCTCTATGGAAAGTTTGCTGCGCGTAACCGAAACCCGAAAAGGAATAACCGTAATTCCTTATTTGGCAGCTCTTGAATTACCTACTTCTAAACAAGCGTTTTTACACTCTTTTGAAGATCCGATACCCGTTCGCCAGGTAGGATTGCTCACCAACTCGTTTTTTGTAAAAAAGCAGATGTTGCGAGCACTTAAAGAAACCATTCTTAACTCGGTAACGGATGTTTTTCCTTCTATAGAAGACTCCACCGTGTTAAAACCTTAAAGGCTCTGTAATTTAACTAATTAAAACAAGAATCGGGTTCCTACCGAAATGGAAAGTGGTTTTATAAAAGTTAAAAATCTCTATTTTTAGGTTTACTCATCCTACAGTGCATTTGACCTCTGAAGCGGCAGCATCGGTAGTAGCTACTTCGTGCCCCCATTGTGCTATGGCGTCTACTACGGGCACAATGGTTTTGCCAAACGGAGTAAGTGAATATTCTACTTTTAAAGGTGGTTTCGAGTTATAAACGGTTCGTTCGAGCATACCATCTTCTTCTAATGCTTTTAACTGCAAGCTTAAGGTTCTTTCAGTTACTGTGGGCATTAGTTTTCTTAACTCGTGGTAGCGCAAAACACCTTGAGAAAGATGGTAAAGAATTACCACTTTCCATTTACCGCCAATAACGCCCATTGTTAAACTGGCGCAACACGGATACTTCTTATTATTAAATTCAAATTCTTGAATAACTGGCGCTTCCATCGATTCGGTATTCTACTGTTCAGAAACAAAGATAATTTCTTTTACTATCTTTTTTATAGTAGAAACGAAATTGGGTTCCTACCATTATTTTAAGGGTTTTTAGAGTAAAAACTGCTTAAAAGATGGAAAAACAAAAAAGCTCTTATTCTATTAAGAACAAGAGCTTTATCTAAAACAAAACATGAAAAAAACTAAACCAAAATTGAATCGAAGGCTAATAACGCTTCTTTGATCCAACTTTCCATTTCGATGGTTTCTCTAGTGATGGGGTTAAACATTATTTGAACAGAAGAGGCTGTAACGTGCACCACTTCTCGGTGATCAACCTCTGATGTAATAGCAAACTCGAGGGTAAAACTTTTATTGCCCGTTTTAGCTGTGCGAACGTGAACTTTCGGATTTTTAGCCGTAATAATCAGCTCTTTGTGATAGTCTACATTAATATTCGCAATGAGAAATATATTCTTATTCCAATCCCAAGCGGGGCAAACTTGGTTGATAAAAGCTCCTCTTGCTATTTCGATGTACGATACGTAAACCGCATTGTTTACATGCCCTAACGCGTCCATATCGTTCCACCTGATTTGCAGAGGATGTGAAAAATTAAATCCTTCCATCTTTTTGTAAAATTCTTGAGAATTTTGGTCAAAAAAGCGCAGCTGAACTTACTGCTCAGCTACGCTTTCACTAACAAACTATAAACCTACTTTTTAAGAAAATCTTTCTCTTTGTATGCTGGATTCGGATAGGTGTAAAATCCTTTTCCAGCTGCTACTCCTGTTTCGCCCGCTTCTACCATTTTCTTCAGCTTTTCAGCGATTTTAACGTGAAGCGGATTTTTTGTTTTATCGGCTTGTGCTTGGTTAACGTGATAAGCGGTGTTAATTCCGATAACATCCATCATAGCGAACGGACCGGTGGGTGAACCTGTACCCAACATCCAGGTTTTATCGATAATTTCGAAATCTGCCACTTCGTTAGCCCAAAGTTCTAATCCGTTGTTTAAAAACGGCACCAACAGCGAGTTTACAATGTAGCCGGGTTGTTCTTTATAAACCGGTAAAGCCACCATACCAATGGCTTTGGCAAATTCTACAACATCGTTAAAATGTTGTTGGTCGGTGCCTGCATGCCCCATTATTTCTGCCGTATTGTGTTTCCAAATCTCGTTGGCAAAATGCAAGGCTAAAAATTGATTAGGACGACCCGTTGCTTCGGCAAACTGACTAGGAATCAGCGTAGAAGAATTACTAGCAAAAACGGTTTTTGCAGGAGCTACTTCTCCTAACTTTTTATAAAACTCGGTTTTGATCTCAACGTTTTCGGGAACAGACTCGATAACAAAATCGGCATTTTTCACAGATTCTTTTAAATCGGTAGTGGTCGAAATTCTGTTTACCGCATTGGTAACTTGCTCTTCGGTAGCATTTAAATCTTCCATAAATGCTTTTTGCAAGCGCTCGAAAGAAGATTGGGTTTTCTGCAAAGCTTCATCGTTAATATCGTAAACCGTTACAGCAAAACCGTGAAATGCCGATTGAAATGCAATTTGTGCTCCTAACACACCACCACCCGCGATGGTAATATTCTTGTAGTTCATATTGATTGTATTTTGATTGTATACGTTTCTTTCTCGGCTCAATTAATACCGGTAGGAACCGAAATTCTTACCTTTATCAATCTGAAAACAAAGGTCTTAGTTTACCATCAAAATACATTTGACATAAGTCAAAAACGGTTTAAAACTCTGTTAAATTCTCGATCGGATTCTGCTCAACGTTTCTTGACTGATGCCTAAAAAAGAAGCAATATGCCCTAGCGAAACTCGCTGTACAATACTCGGAAACTGCTCTAGCAAAGCTAAATAGCGATCTTCGGCAGAGTGAAATTTCAGAAAATGCAGATAACGAGAGAGCGATCTATTTAATTCGAAAAGCGCATAGAAAGCCATTTTGGCTCCTTCCGTGTTTTCTAGCAACTTTTCAAAATCTGAGAACTCGATTTCGTAGATTACCGAATCTTCTAACGCTTGGCAAAATTCTGCTGAAGGTTTTTCGTGGTACAAACTATCGATAGACGAAACAAAGTTCTTTTCAGAGGTAAACCAAGCTGTTACTTCTTTTCCGGAATCTGAATAATAGTACAATCGAAACAAGCCTTTTTCAACGTAAAATAACTTGTTAGAGAAACTTCCTCTTTTGAATAAAAAGTCTCCCTGACCTACTTTTCGCTCTTTAAAATAAGTCGCAACCAGTTCGTCAAACTGAGTAGACAAACCGGCTAACGACTTTAACTCTTTCGACAGTTCCATCTAGTTTTTTAAAGATTGCATGTCAATCACAAAACGGTATTTCACATCGCTTTTCAGCATGCGTTCGTAAGCCGTATTGATTTCTTGCATATCGATTAACTCGATGTCTGATGTAATGTTGTGCTCACCGCAGAAATTGAGCATTTCTTGGGTTTCTGCAATACCACCAATGAGCGAACCAGTCACCGATTTTCTACCCCGAATTAATTGTCCGCTGTGAATCATCTCTTCCATATTACCAATAAAACCCACTAAAACGAGTGTTCCATCTACGGCAACCGTTTTTAAATAAGGATTGAGATCGTGTTCGTACGGAACCGTATCAATAATCACATCAAAGGTATCTTTTAGCTGATTCATTTGCTCTTCGTCTGTAGAAATCACAAACTGATCTACACCCAACTTTTTGGCGTCTTCTTCTTTGTGTTTCGATCTTGAAAACAAGCTAACATGAGCGCCCAATCCTTTGGCCAATTTAATAGCCATGTGCCCTAAACCGCCTAGGCCAATTACGGCTACCTTGCTATTTTCGTTTACATTCCAATGTTTTAGCGGAGACCAAGTGGTAATGCCGGCACACAGCAACGGAGCTGTTGCCGCTAAATCTAGATGGGTAGGAACCGTTAACACAAAGTGCTCGTCTACCACAACAGATTGAGAGTACCCTCCGAAGGTTCGGCCCCCTAAATATTTATCGATGCCGTTGTAGGTTCCTACAAAACCCTCTTCACAAAATTGCTCTAAATCGTTTTGGCAATTTGTGCATGTTTGGCAAGAATCTACCATACAGCCCACTGCCGCTACATCTCCAGCTTTCACCTTGGTAACTTTTGAACCTACTGCCGTAACTTTACCTACAATCTCGTGGCCCGGAACTACTGGATATTGGCTTCCGCCCCAATCGTTGCGAGCGGTGTGTAAATCTGAGTGGCAAACACCGCAATACAAGATTTCGATTTCTACATCTTTTTCACCTATTTCTCTTCTTGAAATCGAAAGTTCTTTTAAATCTTCGGTCGCACTTTCGGTGCCGTATGCTTTTACGTTTTTCATGTTGCTAGTTGATATTGGTTGATTGTTAAGCAAATTTAAAAGTTAGCGTAGTTTTTAAAGGGAGTAATCGGCTTAATAATACTATAACCTCTCATAGTAAACGCTAGTTCACAGTTCAGAATGAATTTTTTAAACTCGTGAATCTAATTATCCTTAGATAGCAACATCCACGGGGGAATTTTCAGCGTATAATTTAAAAAAATGAACCATTATTACTAATCGGTCATTTCTGAATAAATCAATTTTGTTTCATGCTAAAGCCATTTTACCTCGCAACTTTCATTAGTGCTTTTGTTTTGCTTTTTGCCAACGTTAAAGCACAATCAGACTTTTCTGATGCTGATTATTTTTTGGTTGATTCACTTAACTACATTACACTTTCTAGCGAAGATTCTGCCTTAATAGTAAGTACAGCAAAGAAGTACCATGCTGCCCAGCACGACACTACTAAATTGGCTATTGTAGAAGAATTGATAGATGCTTGTTGGAACGATGCTGTTTGGCCTCGGTACAATCGATTTATGCTAGAAAAAGCTACAAAACTAGCTGAAGAAGCAGAAGTAAACTCGCCTGAATGGCGCAGGTATCTTTACTATCAAGGGAGCGGAAATGGTGGCATTGGTCATCAGTTTGATGTAGTGGGCAACACCGATTCTGCTACTGTATATTACCTAAAAGCCCTTGATTACTTTGAGCGCGGAAACCACCCGCAGGGAGAGAGTTTAATTTACGATGCGTTGGCCATGATTTATGAGATGAAAGGCGATATGCGCAGAGCTATAGATGTTTACAATAAAGCGCTTAAAATTGCTGAAGAAAGTCAAGATTCTTTAGCCATTGCTAATGTAGCGGTAAGCTTAGGAGATTTGCATGGCCAACTGCAAAATTTTGAGCTAAGTAAGAAGTATTATCTCTTAACTATGGAAGCTGCCCGCGCATCGGGCCAAAAACGAATAGAAGGTTTTGCTTACACTTCTATCGCCACCGATTATTACGATAACTACCAACTAGATAGTGCTAAAATCTTAACTCGCATTGGCTTAAAAGTACTAGACGAATCTGGTAATCAGCATGCAAAAGGCAACGGGTATAATATGCTCGGAAACATCGCTATGTATGAAAACGATTTAGATTCTGCTCGGTACTATTTTCAAAAAATGCTCACCATTTCTACGCAAAATCGACAGCCAGAAGATGCCATTATGGCTCGAAGTAACTTGAGTCGTGTAGAAGCCTTAGCAAATAACCACCAACAAGCGAAACAACATGCACTTATAGGTTACAAAACAGCAAAATCGAACGGGTTTCCAAGTTTGATTAGCCGAACTTCTAAAGATTTAGCCAATGTATATGAAGCAGAACAACAACTTGATTCGGCCTATAAATACATACTTGAATACACCACTCTGAACGATAGTATTAAGAATGTTTCTCTAAAAAACCAGGCGCTCAAACAAGCCATTCAGTACGATTATGAAAAACAACAAGCGGTAGAAAGAGCTGAACATGAAGCGGAACTAGCAATTGCTGAAGAACGAGAGTTTCGACAAAGAATTACCATTTGGGGAGCCATCGCTATTCTCTTGTTAATTAGCCTTGCTCTTGTTTCTAATTTCTTACGCTTAAAAACCATTAAGAAACAAAAAGAAGAACTAGATATAGCTTACCAGGAGTTAGAATTGCGCAAAAACGATAAAATTCTAGCTTCTAACCTCAAGGCGTTGCAGGCACAAATGAATCCGCATTTTATTTTCAATGCACTCAACTCTATTCAAACCTTAGTCTTGCACGGAAACGTAGACGCTTCTTACGATTACATTAATCAATTTGCCTTGCTCATTCGCGAAACACTGAACTCTTCTGAACAAGAGTTTATTCCTATTAAAAAAGAAATTGAAACGTTAGAAACTTACTTGAAACTAGAGAAATTAAGGTTTCGAGATGATTTCAACTACCACATTGAAATTACAGAGCAAGTACCCAACCAGTATTTGCCGCCCATGCTGATTCAACCTTTTATTGAAAACGCGTTAAAACATGGCCTTTTTCACAAGAAAACCGATAGGAAATTGCGTGTAGAGATGAATTTCAACGAAAACGTTCTCATCTGTAAAATTGAAGATAACGGTATTGGTAGGGAAGCTTCTAAAAAACTTAACGCCCGTAAAAACAAAGAACATAAATCGTTCGCTATCAGCTCTATTAACAAGCGTTTGAGCATGATGCAAGAAAAGTTAAAAACGCCTATTGGGGTAGAATATCACGATTTAAACGAAGATGGGGCTCCTACTGGAACGTTAGTGATAATTAGAATACCGCTTTACAACCATTCGTCAAATAAAAGTAATCAATCGTAAAGTTTTTGCCGAAAAATCTTCACTTTCTCTTTCATTTGTGAACCATGAGAAAAATCAAAGCGATTATTATTGATGACGAAGCCAGCGCTCGTGAAAATCTAGAGTTATTGGTAAATCGATTTTGCCCAACCATTGAAATTCTAGGAAATTTTGATGCGCTTTTGCCTGCGGTTGATTTTTTAAAAGACCATACCGTAGATGTGGTTTTTTCTGATGTAGAAATGCCCGAGCATGCTGGCTATGAGATTGTCGATTTTTTCGAAACCATGAATTTCGATATTATTTTTTGCACAGCCTACGATCGGTACGCCATAAAAGCTTTTGACCTTTCTGCGCTCGATTATTTGCTAAAACCTATCGATGTATCACGCCTAAAACAAGCATGCAAAAAACTAGAAGAAAAGCAGCTTTTTAAAACCTCTAAAGAGCAAATAAACACCATCAACAACTCGTTTAGAAACACCCTTAAAGTGATGGAAAAAGGCGAAAGAGTGTTGATTCCAAAAAGTGCGATTATTGCTATCGAAGGCCAATCTGCTTACTCTAAAATTTACACTCAACAGCGCAGTTACACAGCCAGCAAAAACATGGCTCAACTAGAAGAAGAGTTAAAGAACGAACCGTTTTTCTACCGGATTCAAAAATCGTGGATGATTAATTTAGATCGCATTGTTTCGGTGAATAAAACCGAAAAGATGGTTTTTCTAGAAAACGATATTACCGCTAAAATCTCTCGACAAAAAGCCAAAGAATTCTATTCGCTTATTAATATGTAAGCCGTTAAGCACCGCCCAAATTACGCTGTAGGTAACGGCACGAACCGAAACCCAATTTTCAATAACGCACTCTAAAAATCCTGACAAATCAACTCGTTTCTTATAAAAAACTGATAACTCATCTCTTTTCAGAGTTCTGTTTGTGGTTAAATACGGTTCCTACCGATAAGCCAACTATTGATCTATTTGCTCATTTTCTCTTCAAAAACAGTTAAAACTCTCTGCATTTCATACTCCTTTTTTGCACTTCCTCAAATAAAAATTGCACTTCCTCAAAGCTATTTCATCGGCTTTTTTTGCCGACCTACGTTTGACTCAAGTTTTAATAATCAAACCAGAAAAATTTAAGGAATGAATCGAGTTTTACTCAGCTTAGTATTATTAGCAACGAGCATTGTTACGGCTAATGCGCAAACTGTAATCTACGTTGACGCAGATGCAACCGGAAACAACGATGGCTCATCATGGGCAAATGCATACACCAGTCCGAAAACAGCATTAGACAGTAACACCGTTATCGGTGCAGAGGTTTGGATTGCTGAAGGCACGTATACCCCGCCCGGAATTAATGATTATTTTATACTTCGCCTAGGTGAAAAATTATATGGTGGGTTTGATGGAACAGAAACAACTAGAGATCAAAGAAATCCTGAAGCGCATGTAACCATTTTAAGTGGTGATATTGATGGTGATGATGCTAGTGGAAATTACAGTAACAACGCCTATAAACTTGTTTATGTAGAAACAAGTACACCGGGAGTTCCAGATGAAGTATTAATTGTAGACGGAATTACTTTTTACGGTGCTTACAGTACTTGGGGATCCGGTGCTGCTTTTGGAGCTAATCAAGGTATTATTGGTAGCAAAGAACTTCGCATCAACAATTGCACATTTGACCGAAACGTTTGCTATTATGCCCCTGCTTTCAATTTTAGATCTGGTGCAGATTCTCAATTGGTAAGTGTTACTAATTGCATTTTCAGCAACAATAGATACGTAGCCGGCTTTGTTTTTGAACTAATAGCGGTAACTTCATCAACTAGTTCAAAACAGGCTATTGTCGCCAATAATCTATTCATAGATAATTACAAACTTTCTACTTCAACATTCAACAGCGTTGCATTTATTGATATTAACACACCTAGCACATATTCTGTGCAAATCACCAACAACACTTTTGTAATTGATTCAACGGTTGCCAATGGATCAACCATGCCTGGAATCATAAAAGTGCGCAGTAATCAAGTTCATGGTGATGTAGTACTGGATTTTGATAACAACCTTTTCTACACAGCAGACAGTACAAACTTTACCTTAGCACAAGATATTGGACCATTTGCTTCTACTTCATATACCAACAGCAGTAACACAAACAACGGTGGTAACTGGTCTGGTTTAAGTGTATTAAGCAATAGTGTAATTGATACGGTAAATTCTCCGTTTTTAGATTTCGCTAATGGTGATTACAGACCAACAACTACTTACAACACACAAGGAGATGTCAACTCATACGACACTAACTGGTCTGCATTTGATTTAGCAGGAGAAAGCAGATTAAACCCATACAATGGTTCAATTGCAATTGGTGCATACGAATACGTTTCATGTATGCCAACATCAGCTACCATCCAGAAAATTGCTTGTTTAGAATATACTTCTCCAAGTGGAAAAGTTTGGAATGCTACAGGAACTTATTACGACACCATTCCAAATACCTGTGGATTAGACAGTTTAATGACTTTCGAAATCTTAATTACACTTAACCCTACTGTTTCCGTTGCGCCAAGCGGTACAGTTTTGACGGCAAACCAAGGTTTAGCCACTTATCAATGGTATGACTGTGCAACCAATCAACCTATTTCAGGAGCTACAGACCAAACGTTTCAGCCAACCCAAACAGGCGATTACGCGGTAGAAGTAACATTAGATAGTTGCACAGCTCTTTCAGATTGTTTCAATGTAGTTGTTACAGGAGTTAACGATTTAAAAGAAGCTGCTAATTTGAGCATTTACCCGAATCCTGCAAATGACCTCATCACCGTAAAACACGAGTTGAATAGCAACATTGAAGTTTCTATTTACACGGTGACTGGAACTCTGGTTTCTAACACTATTGGATCAGGAAATACAAACACCATTGATGTTTCTACTTTACCTCATGGTTATTACATTTTGAAAGCAAAATCTGGTGGTTTGGAATACGTAGAAAAACTTATTATTCAATAACCTCCAAACAATTCATATTTGAATAATCAAAGGGCTCGATACTGAAAAGTATCGGGCTTTTTTTTTAGAACTGCACTTCCTCAAATAAAAAGTGCAGTTCGTAAAAGATATTTCTTGTCCAAATAATTGCCCAATACGTTTGCCCTGCAATTATTCAAACAAACAACTCTACTAACATTTAAAACAAAATCATGAAGAAACTTTTACTCTCATTGGCAGTTCTTGCCACTGGCTTTTTGACAGAAGCCCAAACGATTATTTATGTAGACAAAGACGCTACAGGTTTTAACAATGGTATTTCTTGGGCAAGTGCTTACACTAGTTTAGAAACTGCACTCAACAACAACACGGTTCTGGGTGCGCAAATTTGGATTGCTGAAGGAACCTATACGCCATCTTCACAAACGAGTTACTTTCACGTTCGCCATAGTGAACAGCTTTACGGTGGGTTTAACGGAACAGAAACTTACCTCAGTCAACGTAATCCATCGTTATATGAAACACGTTTAAGTGGAGATATTAATGGTGATGATGCTTCAGGTAATACAGCAGACAATGCCAGTCGCGTTATTAGAATTAACCCACTCGCTCCAGCTTCTACTTCTAATGGTGATGAAGTGGTTCTATTAGACGGACTTACTATTTCAGACGCTTACAGTACATCTGCTGCTGGTGGCGGACTTGGAACTGATTATCCAGGAGTACACCAAAAAGGTATTAGAATTTACAACTGCATTTTCGAAAACAACACCAATCGTTATCAGTCTGCGTTTAACTTCTATACAAGCTATCCTGATCCAGTTCTTGAAGTTTCGAATTCAATCTTCAGAAACAATCATGCATTAGAAGCATACACGGTAGAGTTTAGAGTTACTAATAATACCGGAGTTGAGTCTCATGCAACATTCACAAACAACCTATTCGAAAACAATACAACAGTTGACTCTGTAACCGCAGGCGGTGGTGTAGCAGGTAGATTTGCAAACTACTCTTACGCTACGTTTGAAATTCAATTGACCAACAACACATTCATTGGAAACAGCAACAACAATGGCAACTTCAATAAATGTCTATTTGTTTCAGAAAAAGGTAGTTCTGCAAATGCCGATATCATCATGGATTTCGACAACAACCTGTTTTATGACAATGTCAATTTACTCAACATTGTAATGGACAATAACGCTATCTGGACCACCAAATACATTGGTGCAAATTGTAAGAATAACGGTGGCGACTGGAACCAATTAAACAGCTTTGTTGGAAGCCTTGTTAGTCCAAATGATCCTTTTGAAGATTACGCTGCGGGCGACTTAAGACCAACCACAAGTTACGCTACGCAAGGCGATACTGCGTCTTACTTATCTACTTGGACAGATTATGATTTAGCCGGTGAAGATCGTATGGATTATGTGAACGGTACCATCGCAATTGGAGCTTACGAAAGAGGTTTTGTATGTGCAAACTCAACTGCCACCATCACAGAAGAAGTATGTGATTATTATGAATCGCCAAGTGGTGACGAAGATTGGACTGTTTCTGGAACGTACGTAGATACCATTCCCAACCACTGCGGCATGGATAGTATTATTACTGTAAACTTAACTGTTAAAGTTGATTGGAGTGTTTCTTTATCTAACGATTCTACCACGCTAACAGCTAATCAAAACAATGCTACCTATCAGTGGCATAAATGTGCAGAACCGAAAGGCCCAATTTCAGGCGCTACCAGTCAATCTTTTACTCCAACAGAGCCTGGAATATATACGGTAGAAACCACCTTTGATGGCTGTTCTGTTTTCTCAGATTGTATCGTAATCGATAGCGTGGCTGCTGAACCAAACAGTGTAAACGAAAACCTATTGAACGCAAAAATCAATGTTTTCCCTAACCCTGCTCAAGATCAATTAACAATTCAGCACGAATTAAATGAAACAGTTGCAGTAACTATTTATTCGTTAGCAGGAACCGAAGTTGCCAGAACTAAAGTTCACAACAACGTTACGCTTTCAGTTTCTACGCTCCCTGCAGGTTACTACCTACTGAAAATTAGCACCAACAACGGTTCTATCACTAAAAAGCTCATTATTCAATAACCGAACGCTTTTTTGTTTGGATAATAGAAAGACCCGGTGCATTAAAGCATTGGGTCTTTTGCGTTTTTGCACTTTCTAAAAGAAACCTAACAGTTGGTCAAACAAATTTTAAAAGAGCTTTCGCTCTCCATAGGTTTGTTCTAACCATCACATTCAAAATCTATCAAACACACAAAAAAACATGAAAAAAACACTTCTCAGCGCGTTCATTATAACCTTGGCATTGGTAAGTTGTAAGAAAGACGAAGACGATAATCAGCCTACTAAAACCAACAGCTCGTTTATTGAAATACCAGACGCTAATTTCAAGTCTATTTTGGTAAACAACCCAGAAATCAACACCAATAACGATAACGAGATTTCTCAATCAGAAGCGAGCGCTTTCAATGGAACCATCAACGCAGCCAATTCAGACATAAATGATGTTACTGGACTAGAGTATTTCACTAACGTAACTCGAATTGCACTATTCGGTAATGATTTAACTTCTATCGATGTGTCGAATAACACCCAAGTAACGCAACTGCTTTTAGAAGATAATAAACTAGCAGCTATTGATGTATCTGCACTTACAGTATTAACCGATTTTAAGTGCCACAGCAACCTGTTAATAGAAGCGAATGTTGCCAACGGAAACAATGATTCTATCACCCGAATGGAACTTCAAGGCAATCCCGATTTATCGTGTATTAAAGTAGACCATCTCGAACTTTCTTTCAACGGGTGGTTAAAAGACCTTTCTGCTGGTTATAGCACCATTTGCGAGTAAGCTCTTAGAAATGGATAAAAAATTAATTTTTCTGGTTTAGGTTTATTGAAGAATCCTGGTAAGCGCTGTTTTATCAGGATTTTTTCATTTCATATTGCCCGTTTTTCATCTAAATCGAGCACTTTAACGTTTTTTATCGAACAAACTTCTACCTCCGTTTAAACCCTAAATCGCTCAAATCATCTTACCTCCAACTTTACATAACGAGGTAATATGAAACACCCTTCAATTCTCTGGCTCCTACTCTTTTTAATGCTTAACACCACTGCTTTAGCTCAAAAAAGCACCGTTTTTGGTCAAATTGTAGATACCCTTCAAGCTCCCATCGCCACCGCCAATGTTACATTCACATCTACTCAAGATTCAACCGTAACGGTAGGAACCATCACCAACTTCGAAGGTGATTTTCAATTATCTATTTCTCCAGGTTACTATGCAATGCGCGTTTCGTTTATTGGCTACGGAGAGCTCGAAAAAAACATTTTAATCGATTACGATACGGTGAATTTAGGCACCATCGTACTTTCAGAAAGTGCTATTCAACTTCATCAGTTTACCGTTACAGGAAAGCAAACTCCTGTAATTATAAAAGGAGACACCACAGAAATTAATGCCGGTTCCTACAAATCGAACCCAGATGCCAATGCACAAGATTTAATCACTAAAATGCCTACCGTTGTGGTTTCAGAAGGAACCATACAGGCCGAAGGCGAAAATGTGAAGAAAGTTTTGGTAGATGGCAAGCCCTTTTTTGGCTCAGACCCCAATGCTGCGCTAAAAAGTTTGCCTGCCGAAGTTATTGAGAAAGTGCAAATTTTCGATGACCTCAGCGACCAAGCAAAGCTCACCGGTTTCGATGATGGCAATTCTGAAAAAACCATCAATATTATCACCAAACAAGAATTTAGAAATGGAACCTTCGGCTACGTTTCTGGTGGGTACGGTTCAAACGAAAAATACGCTGCTAACGGAGTGCTCAACTCTTTTAAAGACGATCAGCGACTTACCGTTATTGCGCAAACCAACAATGTAAATCAGCAGAATTTCTCTACAGCAGATTTAGCGGGCGTTACCTCTTCTGCTTTTAACCGTGGAGGAGGCGGAAGACAAGGTGGACCACCGAGAAGACCCGGTTCTGTAAACACTTCTGGAGATGCCAACGATTTTCTTGTAGGTGAAGAAACTGGCCTAGTCACTACCAATGCTATAGGGATTAATTACAGCAATACAATTGGCAAAAAACTCTCGTTGAATGCCAGTTATTTCTACAACCAAACCGATAATTCTTCTCTTTCTCAACTCGAACGCTATTATTTTAACCAAAACCCGCAAACACTGTATTTCGAAAAAACTACAGCTTCTTCTATCAACGAAAACCATCGTTTTAACTTGAGAATGAAATACGACATTAGCGAGTCTGATGCCATTATTTACACTCCCTCAATCACTTTACAGAATTACAACGGTTCGAGTTTACTCAACACTTCTACCCAATCTGGTGAAGATGTATTGAACCAAAGCACGAGTGAATACGCCAGTAATTTGCTCACTTACTCTCTCTCTAATAACTTGCTTTGGCAACATCGATTTAGTAAAAGAGGAAGAACAATTTCGGTTAACCTTTCGCACAGTTTTAACCCTACAGAAGCCGACAATCAGCTATACACAACGAGTTTCTATGAAAATGATTTCGACTATTATCAGCAAGAATCTACCCTCGACCAAACCGAACAAGAATACCAAGCGAGAGTGATGTATACAGAGCCCATTGGTAAGAAAATGATGCTTCGCTTTAATTACAGTCCAAGTTTATCTGTAAGTGAAAGCCAGAAACTCACCTACGATTTAGATTCTACCTTTTTCACCAGCAGAAATCTAAATTCCAGTTTAAGCAACACTTTCGAGAGCCATTATTTAGCGCAACAAGGTGGCGTTGGCTTTATGTACCGATTGGGTAAAAAAAGCATATTTATGTTTGACCCAAATTACCAATATGCTGTTTTAACAACCTCTCAACTCTTCCCAACAGAGTTAGAAGCAGACCGAAGTTTTACCGCATTTTTACCAAAAGGGATGCTTCGTTATACGCTCAAAAACAATTCAACCGTAACGGCCCATTTTAGAACGAGTACAGTGGTTCCTACCATTAGTCAATTACAAAATGTGATCGATAACAGTAATCCTCAACAGTTAACTATGGGTAATGCTGCGCTAGACCAACAATATCAATACAGTTTTTTTACGCGGTATAACAAGGTGAATTCAGAAAAATCGAGTTCGTTTTTCGCTATGTTTGGCGGTTCTTACACCAACAATTACATTGGTAATAGCGTTACAGTGAGCGGCTCAGATTCTACTCAAATTAATGGCGTTACTTTGTCTGAAGGAACCCAACTTACACAACCCGTGAACCTTGATGGCTACTATAATTTAAGGATGTTTTCTACCTATGGTTTTCCGTTAGAAAGGCTAAAATCGAACCTTAACTTGAATTTCACTGCTCAATACAGCAGAATTCCGGGTTTAATCAACAACGAATTGAATTATTCTCACAGCCCACAAATGGCGCTAGGTGGAGTTTTAAGCAGCAACATCAGCAAAAAGGTAGACTTTACTCTTTCGAGTAATTCGAGCGTAACCTATAGCTTAAGCAGTTTAAATACGAGTTTAAATACACACTATTTTAACCAAACTACAGGCGTCAAATTGTATTGGAACATGTGGAAAGGCATCGTATACCGCACAGAACTCAATTACGAATATTACAACGGACTCAGCGATTCTTTCGATAATAATTATTTACTCTTAAACATGTCTTTAGGCTATAAATTTATGAAAGACCAACGAGCAGAACTTTCAGTAACCGCTTTCGATTTACTGAAACAAAACCAAAGCATTAGTAGAGTTACTACCGAAAGTTATTACGAAGACGTTGAAACCAACACTCTTCAACAATATGTTCTTTTTAGCTTTCGTTACAACTTTGGCAAGTACAACACGCAAAAAACGGTTAACCCGCAAGAATTAGATAGAAATGGTCCTGAGAATGGAAAAAGACCTTTTTAATTCGCTGGCTAAAATCACTGCAAATTCTTGCAGTGATTTTTTTCTTTTTTGTAGTTCAAAGCCACTTAGAGTTCTTCAAAAAGATGAAAACGGGTTCCTGCAACCCATAAAAAATAGAGCTACCCACATTGCTCTTTTCACAAAAAACGTTCGCTAAAATCGACTAGAAACACCTTTTCTTTTTTTGCGCTGTCTTTTCTTGAAATTTTCATTATTCATCCATTTTCTATCATAAATACAGAACTAAAAAAAGTGTAACCCGAACCATTTTCCATATTTTCACGGATACTAAACCTGAAAAAAACCTAAAAACACACCTCTGTATCTCTCTCAATATCTTCACTTTAATGCTTTGTCCCTTTTTTGTCCCCTCTTAAAATTGCTCGATACTTGACTACTTCACTAGATTCGGAATCGTAATCAATACATAATTCCGTATGAAGAAAATTTTTACCACTACAAAGTGCCGAACACAACCTAGCCTCGGACTCTTTGTTTTTTTATTAGGAGTTCTATTCTCCTTCAATTCTATCGGTCAATCTACCATCACAGTAGGAACCGGAACCAGCACAGACGAAAGATCTCCTATTTACAGTTATTACGGTTATTCGTTTTCACAAACCATTTACTTACAATCTGAAGTTATGGCCAGTGGCGGTTCTGCTGGAGTAATCGATAAAATTAGACTTGAATTAAACTCTGGGAATGTATCTGCCAATGCTGATCAATGGACAGTGTTTATTGGCCATACCAACAAAACTGAATTTACCAGCAGTTCTGATTGGGAAAACTATAGCAACCTTACACAGGTTTTTAGTGGAACAGTTACCAACCCAGCATCAGGAAACTGGTTAGAGATCACCTTTACCACCCCCTTCAATTACAACGGATTAGACAATTTAATAATAGCGGTAGACGAAAACGCAAGTGGTTATGCCAATGGTGGCGATCGTTGTTATTGGCGAAAAACCGATATGTCGAACCGTTCTCTCTTTACGTATAACGATTGGAGCAACCCAGACCCTCAAAACCCACCTTCTGGAACACGTTTAGGCTTCTTTCCAAACATTCAGTTCGATATTACACCCTTTACGCCATGTGCTGCCACTCCTATTTTAGGCAACACAATTGCAGCAGCAGATACAGTGTGTTACGGAACAGCTACAGACTTATCGTTGCAAAACGACTACAGCACTACTGCTGGCATCGATTACCAATGGCAAATCGATACAGGAATGGGCTGGCAAAACTTAGTAGGAGACACATTACCTGTTTACGCTACTAACGACCTTTACATCAACTCAGAATTTAGATGTTTTGCAGTTTGTACTGCTACCAATGCGGCAGATACATCTGCTCCAACAATGGTGTATTCGTTGCTTCCAGATTCTGTAAGTGTTTCTCCAGATTCGTATGCCTATTGCTCGGGTTCTTCTGTAAACTTAACAGCAGTAACTTCAGGTAACAATGGTACTTTCTCTTGGAGCCCATCGAACGGTTTATCGGCTACAACAGGCGCTACAGTGGCTGCCAACCCGACTAACCCAAGAACATACACGGTAATTGCTACCGACTCTAACGGATGCCAAACACAAGCTTCTGCATTTGTAACTTCTATAGAAGATGTTACCGCAGATATAGTAGCTACTCCTTCAGTTGCTTGCTCACCCGGAAGCCCAGTAGTTATCGAGGTTTCTAACTATCCAACAACTGTTTCTGGTGGTGGAAACTGGGAATACCAGTGGAAAGACCAAGATGGAATTGTGGTATCTCCATGGAGCCCTGTAGGAACCAATTACACCTTTACCCCAACGAATGCAGCTGTTTACGAATACCAAGTTGAACTAAGAAGTACAGCTTGTTTAACCGATACAGTACAAAACGAAATCAAAGTACCTATTACGATTGGTTTCGGTGCTGATGTTACAGCTACTCACGTAAATTGTAACAATCCGTTAGGTTTATTCGATTTATCAGATATTTTCGGAACAGGTTCAATCGACACTACTTTATTTATCGATTTTGGTGCAGGAACCAATCCAGCAGTTACCTACTTCGGTGATGCATTTTTAGACGGAAACTTAGCAGCAGCAACTCCTTCTGCAACAGACAAAAGCGGTGGTATTATTATCGATCCTCAAGGTTCGGCTCCTACCATTGGTAACGCTTTTAACGTTCAGTTCGATTTAACGGTAGACCAGCCCATTAATAACTACGGAACAGGCGGTGCAGACGGCATCTCATATTCATTTGCAGATGATGTAAGTTCCACTTCTAACGGTTACCAAAACGGTACCGGAAGCAAGCTACGTCTAAGTTTCGATGCTGCCAACAACGGAGGCTCAAACGGAAACAGTACCGGTATTTACCTTGTATACGGTTGGGGATCTACCAATGCTTTTGGACCTAACTCTAACGAAGTTCTTGCTTACGAGAACAATACCGCTCTTTGGAAAGGCCAACAAGACGTACCCGTTACTATCGATGTAGACAACAATGGTTTAGTAAACGTAACCGTTGGTGGTGTGGCTATTTTCCAAGATATTCAGCTACCTGCATCTTACCTTACAGAAGATATCTCAACTTGGAAACACGCTATTACTGCTGCTACGGGTGGAGACGCTGAAAGACACGCCATCAGCAACTTCTTACTATCAAAAGAATCTTTACACTACGCAATCACCTCAGGGAACGGCACGACACCCCCCACTACCTGGCAAACTACTACACAATTTAGTGGCCTTCTTCCTGGTGATTATCATATCTGGATAGGAAATCCTGGCGATCTTTCTTGTTATACCGACCTAGGCTTATTCGAAATCAACAATAATTTCCCTGCAATCGATCTTGGTGGCGACACCATTATTTGCGAAAATGCTTCTATCACCTTAGATGCAGGTGCTGGTATGGCTTCTTACCTATGGTCTTCTAACAACGATACGCTGCAAACGCTAACGGTAAACGCAGAAGGTGTTTACTCGGTTTCTGTTACCGATACGTTAGGTTGCTCAGCGGTAGGAACCATTGAAGTTTCTTTCGCAGATTCAGTAAAAGCCGATGATTTATTCACTTCGGTGGCAGGTTACGATGTTTCAATGATTGTAATCAATGGTGAAAACGTAGGTTCTATCGATTGGTACTTAGGAGACAACACCAGCATTACTGATGGTGGCTCTATGATTAACCATACTTACAACGATACAGGAATGTTCGAAGTAATGGTGGTTTTGCATGATGTTTACGGCTGTAACACAGATACGCTACTGAAAACGGTACATGTTACAACACCCTTATCTGTTGGCAACTTAGAAGGAAACGAATTCAAAATGTATCCGAATCCAGCGAGCACTCAGTTGAATGTTATTCTTAACAATCCAAACGTTGAAAGCGTGCAAGTTTTCAATGTAAACGGACAGTTAGTTTACCAACAGAATGCAACAGCAACACAGCAATTAAGCGTTGATGTTTCTTCTTGGAACAACGGCTTATACCTACTTAACTTGAACTATACAGATGGTTCTAAGAAAGTAGAAAGACTAATCATTAATCACTAAGACTAGAAGTGTGCCCCGGGGAGGCTGTGGGTTAAGTGGCTTCCCCGGGGTTTTTAATTTTCTTCAAATCCCCCAAACATGAAATCGATTAAACTCATCTTAACACTGATTTCTACTGCACTTTCTACAGCAATTATTGCTCAGTGTAACCTTAACTTCGAATTGGGTAACGACACTACTTTAGATTGTGGCACAAGTGTAACGTTAACGGCTCCTACCGGGCTAGACGGCTACAATTGGATGAATTTATCGAATACCAATACATTAAATGTAAGTCAAGGTGGCACCTATTGGTGCACCGCATACCAAAGCACCGGAAACCTAGTAACCAACGGAGATTTTTCTAACGGTTCTTCAGGATTTCAAAGCGATTATACTCCTGGAACTGGCGGTTCTTGGGGACTCCTTTCTAACGAAGGTGAATATGCCGTAACTTCTAACTCTTCTTTAGTACACAATAATTTTCCAAATTGTACCGATCACACTTCGGGCAACCCTTCTGGGTCTATGCTTGTGGTAAACGGCTCAAGCACAGCAGGCCTTAATGTTTGGGAACAAACCATTAACGTAACGCCCAACACCGATTATACCTTTAACACATGGGGAATGACCGTAACAGCCAGCAACCCTGCACAGTTAAATTTCTCTATCAACGGATCTCAAATTGGCTCTATCTTTAACTTACCCAGCTCTACGTGTAACTGGCAACAATTTGCTGTTACTTGGAACTCAGGCACCAACACCACAGCTACCATTGCTATTGTTAACCAAAACACTTCACCATCTGGTAACGACTTTGCCTTAGACGATATTCTTTTCTCTCAAATCTGCGAATATTCAGATACCATCACGGTTTCTTACCCGAACGCACCAACGTTAACTGTTTTCGAAAACGACACTATTTGTGCTGGTGAAACAGCCCAACTTTCTTCTACAACCGATATTGCAGGTAGCACTGTTACTTGGTATCCGGGAGCTATCACGGGCGCTAACATTACCGTTTCTCCCACTACAACTACTACTTATTCTGCGGTTGCCACTTCTCCACAAAACTGCAACTCTGCTACTGAAAGTGTAACCATCACAGTAGGATCCGATCCTGTAATCACAGCGAGCCCCGATATCACTATTTGCGAAAACGATTCTGCTGAAATTTCTTTCACCTCTGACCAACCATTAGACAACTTTCAATGGAGCCCAATAAATTCTAATAACGATACGGTAGTGGTTTATCCTCAAGACACCACCACCTATATTATTTCAGGAACCAATCAATGGGGTTGCCACGATACAGACAGTGTTACCGTTTCTGTTACTCCTACCCCACAGGTTAATTTAACAGAAGATCAAATCGTAGTCTGCACCAACGATTCTGTTCAGTTAGAAGTAGAATACAACACCGCATTTTCTACCAACTTTTATTGGCAAAATGTGACCAATTCTAGCGAAAAGATCACTTTTTCGGCATTTCAAGACTCTGTAATTGCAGTAAGAATTGAACAAAACAATTGCTTCTCGGCTTGGGATACTAGCTACATTACTACACAAGATCATCCTACCTTAACACCTCTAGAAGACCAAATTATTTGCCCTGAAGACAACTTCTACCTAGAAACCTTTGCAGATATTCAGCAAGCCAACATTACATGGTTGCCATCGCAAATAACTGGAAATTCATATTCAGCATCATCAGACTCTGCCCACATTGTTGGCGTATTTGCTCAAATCGGAAACTGTATTTCTGATACAATTTATGCTCAAATTGCCATTTCTAATGAATGTGATTGTTATTGGTTCCTACCCAACATTTTTACGCCTAACGGAGATAACCTCAACGATTATTTCGAGTTTATAGACGCCAACAACTCTTGCGGCTTTATCGATTTTAACCTCACTGTTTATAATCGCTGGGGCGAAACCATGTGGCAAAGCGACAATGCTGCCAAAAAATGGGACGGTACTCGAAACGGAAACGAACCACAAGAAGGCACCTATTTTTGGAGACTCGAATACACCGATCAATTCAATCAAAAAGCATCAAAATCTGGCAATGTAACCTTGTTAAAATAGTAGAATTGCGGTTTTAATTTAACCGCTATACCAACTCCATTAGGGTATTTATACGTCATCTTATATACGATGACAAAACTTTTACCCTTACCATCCCCCTCTTTAAACCGGGTTATTATAGCACTTATTCTATGGGTAGGAACCAGTTCTACCAGCTATGGTATTATTCAAAATCAGGAGTTTGTAACCTGTATTTATACCGATAGCATCAATAAAATTCTGGACGAGAAAACGCGCCATTTATCTGCCAACGAAATAGAAAAAGAACTCGATTTAGTTATTGAGCAGACACCGCCAGAAGACCAAACTAAGGTGGCGGCCATTATCTACAAAGCCAATTATTTCACCGAACTAGATAAAGGAATAGAAGCCTTTGCACTGGTTGAGCAGTATGTAGATTATTTTAAAGCACAGAAGAACAAAACAGCCGAACTCGATTTAACTCTCTGGTTAGCTGAGCGTTATTTAATGTCTAGTGATTTCCCCCAGGCGTTCGAATACCTTCTCATTCTAGAAAAAGAATTAAAAGAAATTGGGTACGACAACTACCCTAAAATCAATAATTTCTTTGAAGCCATTTCTCATGCTTACTACTATTTTCGAGATGTAGATCAAGCAAAAATGTACTTAGATACAGCTATGTATTTTAAGTTCACTTCGCACCGAAACAAGATTAACATCTTAAACAACCGCGCTTTAATTTGTAAGCTAGAAGCAGATACTTGCGGCAAAAACTTTATACAAACCGCTTTACAAATTGCCAAAGAAAATAGAGACACTGCTTGGATAGGCGTTCTCTCTGGTAACTTAGCTCAGTTTTACCTAAAACAAGGAGAGGTAGATACTGCAGACTCTCTTCTATTAACCGATTTTAATTTTAGTATTTACCAAAACGAGTTACAAAGCGCTTCTTTTGCAGGCATCGAACTGGCCAACATCCGAATGCGAAAAGGGAAATTACTTTTTGCCGATTCACTTCTACAGCAAATTGCAAGGCTCGCTCCTATGTACGAGCGAAAATCACCCGCGCTTGCTTCTCATTTTTATAGCGCAAAAAGCTTATTCTACCACCTCAACAACCAACATCAACTGGCTTTTACTGCCGCTGATTCAGCGGCACACTACCAAACCAAAATCAATACGGAGCAAAACATTCAATTGGGAAAAAAATTAGAGCAAAAAGTAAGCACCGAACGACATCTAGCTCAGCTTAAATTGCTCGATCAAGAATACAAACAGAAAGTAACTTTCCGCAATATTCTCATCTTAATTGCCATTGTTATTATTCTTTTATTAGCGGCTATTTATCGCCAATATCGCTTAAAGCGTGATAAAGAAAAACAAGTTATGGTGCTTGAACACACCTACACAGAAGAGCGCCTAAATAACGCACAACAACAACTAAAAGAGTACGTTCAGAACATTCAAAAGAAAAATCAACTTATCGAAAGTTTTAACCGAGAAATTGATTTACTCAAAGATCATCAAGCACAAATAGACGATTCTAAGAAGAACGAAATAAAGAACCAGTTGTGCGATCATTCGTTACTTACCGACCAAGATTGGTACGAATTTAAACGCTTGTTCAACAATGTTTATCCGCAATATTTCGAACGATTAGAAAATAAATTTCCGCACTTAACTTTTGCAGAAACCCGCTTATTCTTGCTTTCTAAACTAGGTTTAAGCTATAACGAAAGTGCTGGCTTATTAGGTATTTCCCCTAATTCTGTTCGTAAAACCTTGTTGAGATTGCGTAAAAAAATAGAAATTGAAGACAATGCCGATTTCTTAAAACTGGTTCACGATATTTAAGCTTTCATCCTTTTTCGTGCTTTTCATTTCAAAAGCTGTTTTCAACTAAAAAAAGCAGCAAAAACCAAAGAGAGATTGGGTTCGTACCGTTATTGATTTAACCATTTAACACCTGCTTTTAGGGCATTTTCTGCATAGACATCTGGCAACACAACCAACTGAACATCAGCCTCTCCGTTAGCTCCAATATCGTAAGTAGAAGGAACAATAAAATGCACTTGCGCCCGTTTTAGGTAGAACGTAACCACTTCGCCATAATCGTTAGTGAGTTCACCTGATGGCGCGCCAATAAGCGTTGCTAAACGAAAGGTTTTAATAGCATCTACCAGCATATTGGCAGAAGAAAAAGTTGAAGAACCTTGCAGCACACAGACTTTACCCGTAAAGAAATTCATGGGTTTTGTAGGAACCGTTTTAGAAGTATCGAACTCTTCGATAAACTGACCAGTTGGATGATTTAAATATGCTTGCAAAAAAGAATCTGGAAGAAATTCTTCCCAAAAACCGTGGTCTTTTATACGTGTTTTTACCTCGTGGCTTACTTTCCAATATCTACCTGTCATTTGTCGATAAGGTGTTGTGGTTATGTAGCTGAGTAACTCATCGTTTAAGCGAGAATCTCCACCTGGGTTTTGGCGAACATCAATTATTAACTTTTCAATGTTTTCTGATTTAATTTCTTCAAATGTGGTGGCTAAAAAATCTTTAAACGCTTCTAAATCTTCACACAAATTGTACGATAGCAACCCTATGTTTTCTTCGATAATTTCGAACGTATATGCTTCTTTTTTCTTTTCGTTAGGTTGAACTAAGCTATTGAGCTTGCCTACACCCACACCCTTCACTTCAAAGTTTTCACCAGAAGCTAATGTTAACTGGTAAGGTTCTTCGGTGGTTTCTTCTAAAAAATTATAAATAGATGCATACAGCCCAATTTGATTGTTTTTAAAATTGGTAACTCCCCCAACGTAGTTACTCCAAGCTGAAACTAAATCTTCTATGGGTTGGTTATTAATTGCCTTCAATTGCTTGCCTTGCAAATCGCTGTTTTTACTCATGCTTTTGGCTATAAAAACATCGCCATTTTCTTTCACAGAAAGCTGAAGCGGAAGAAAGGCGTGTGATTTAATTTCTTCGATAATCGAACCACTTAACCAATCTACAGAAGTATGTCCGTTACTCATTAAGGCCACAAACTTCATAGATGTTCTCACAAATTCTTTAGCTGAAATCGCGTTCCTACCGAGCCAAAGTTGCTCTATTGAATCTCTTTTGTTCACCAAATGGATACTATCGAATCTGAAATACGGGTTAGCGTGAACCGATTTTATGGTGGTGAAAATTTTATTGAATTCGATAACGGCCGTGTCTGATGGCAAATCGGTGGGCTTTTGACTAAAACTCAACGAAAAAACAAAACTAAGTAGCAGGGTAATTTTAGTTCTCATACTTCGAAAGAGCACATCGAAAAAGACAATGTTGCATCTTTTCGCTCATTTTCTTTCGTAAAAAACGAAAAGCCCGCTATTCAGCGAGCTTTTCATCATCCAAATCTAATAACTACTCTATCTAACAATCATTCTTTCTACAGAAATTTCATTGTTCTGTTCTACGCGAATCAGGTAAACACCTGGATTAAAATTTTGAGTACGAATTTCTTCGTTGCTAGAAGTTGCTACTTCTTGCCATTGAACTCTTCCACTTAAATCAATCACCTGAATAGTGCTTCCTGCTTCGGTTCCTTCAATTCTAAACGCATCTCCACTTTGTACTGGATTTGGAAAAATCGATAGTTCGAAATCGTTGGTGCGGTTTTGCACAAAACTCGCTACATCACGGGTTAAGTCGAGCGTAAACTCAGAAGTTGAGACTAGACTATCGTTGGCAGCATACGCGTGAACCCTCCATTTTAGGTTGGCCGTTCCACCTTCTGGCACACCAGCATTTACCAATACATTGTAAATGGTGGCAAAATCAAGCGTTAATTCAGCATCGGCTCCTGCATTATTAGAGGCTAACGGCCCTACCAAAGGATTGGTAAAATCACCACTTACCACATCTAACAACCAAGCATAGGTTACCCCTTCACCGGCATTTTCCCAAGTTATGGTAATATCTTGACTCGCATCGTTTTGAATTGTTGCTGAAAAACCATCGGTTGGAAACGTTAAGTCAAACGTTTTAGCCACTACACCGTTGGTTAGTTCCAAATCGAAATCTTGGTTCGATGGTAAACTATCGGTTGCTGCATAAGCATGGATTCTCCAAATTAATTGAACATTGTTTCCTTGGGTAACTCCGGCTCCTTCTAATACAGATTCAATTGTGGCTAAATCTAGCGTTAAAACCGTATCTGTTCCAGAATTATTCGAAGGAACCGATACAATAGGATTCACAAAAGTTCCCCCCTGTACATCGAGTAACCAATTATAAGTAACGCCTTCTCCGGCAGATTGCCACGTTACATCAATGGTGTTGGTTCCATTACCTTCAACGGTTAAAGCGGTTCCGTTGGCAGGTGAAAGCAAATCGAACGAATTCGCTACCGCTCCGTTGGTTAGTTCCAAATCGAAATCTTGGTTCGATGGTAAACT
>JBLWWK010000001.1:359631-592958 GCA_048267965.1 Salibacteraceae bacterium | reverse complement strand
GCTAAATCTAGCGTTAAAACCGTGTCGGCTCCTGAGTTATTCGAAGGAACCGATACAATAGGATTTGCAAAAGTTCCACCCTGTACATCGAGTAACCAATTGTAAGTAACACCTTCTCCGGCAGACTGCCACATTACATCAATGGTGTTGGTTCCGTTTCCTTCAACGGTTAAAGCAGTTCCGTTGGCTGGTGAAAGCAAATCGAACGAATTCGCTACCGCTCCGTTGGTTAACGATAATTCGAACGGAAGATTAGCCGTGTCGTTATTGGTTCCGTTAGTGGCAGTAACCGTCCAATCGAGAAAGGCTGTTTGCCCTTGGCCAAAACCCAACGATTCCATTAAACCTTCTATAGACGCAAGGTCTAAAGTTAAAACTGTGTCTGACCCCATGTTGTTAGAAGGAATGGAGGCAAGTGGTACCGAAAAATCACCTCCAGGAAGGTCTGCATGCCAAGTGTACGAGACTGAACCCGACAAACTATTGGATGGCTCCCACGTTACATCGATAGTAGTAGTTGCTAAACCTTCTACGGTTAAACTTGTGCCATCTGCGGGAGACAATAAATTAAACTGAGCGAAAGCTGAAACGGGCAGAGCCAAGGCCAATAAGGTAACCTGTCTCTGAAAAAAAGTTTTGATTTTTTTCATGATAGTTTTGATTGATTGAGTTATAGATGCAACATAGTTGCGTTTAATTTTGTTCAAAACCACCTAGAAATATCACACACTAGTAGTAAAACTCAACAATTCATTTTTTGTTCACAACTCATTATCAAACGATTGTGAAATCACTTTTAGAATCGTCTATTTGGTAGATCAACTCAACCGTCTTATGGAATGATGAGTAAAAGGAAAGCGGTTCCTACCGTTATAAAAAACACACTTTCGAGATTAAAAAGCACTGAAATGATGAAAATCCGTAATTTCTGTTAGCAATTCTTTGATTTGTGTTACTCTGCACAGCACACTTATAAAGAACTTTGCCACAGCAAATTAAAAAGCGTATGCCAGCCAAAAGCATCCATATAGAATCTATTTCTCAATTGCATGAGTGGGCAAAATTGCCCAAACCTACTCATCCGCTCATATCGATTATCGATGTGGCTGAGTGGGAAGCAGGCGATGAATTAGTGGGACTCAAGTTTTCTTCACAACTTTATAGCATCGCTCTTAAAGACAAGAGTTGTGGTATTCTTTACGGTAGAAACACGTATGATTTTGGCGAAGGAGTGCTCATTTTCACAGGGCCCAACCAAGTAATTAGCGGAGTTAAACCTCAGAAAAAAGGCGAAATTAATGGCTGGATGATTCAATTTCATCCTGATTTAATACGCAACACCCATTTGGGAGAAATCATTGACCAATATTCGTTTTTTTCTTATGATGTGCACGAAGCATTGCACCTTTCTGAGCAAGAACAAGCCACTATCACCGATTGTATCGAAAAAATAAATGCAGAAACTACTCAACGCATCGATAACCTGAGCCAGCGAGTAATTGTTTCGAATTTAGAGTTGTTACTCAACTACTGCATGCGTTATTACGAACGGCAATTTAACACTCGAACTGCCACCCATAAAGACATTGTTTCTAAGGTAAACAGCGAGCTAAAGAAGTATTACCAAGACAATAAAATTGAATTATTGGGGGCTCCAACTATTCAAATGCTTGCCAAATCTGTAAACCTCTCCCCTTCTTATCTCAGCGATTTACTCAGAAAAGAAACCGGAAGAAGTGCAAAAGACCACATCAACGATTTTTTAGTGGAAAAAGCCAAAGATTTACTCTTATCAACCGATTCTTCTGTATCTGAAATCGCCTATCAGTTAGGTTTTAATTACCCCCATTATTTCAGTCGTTTGTTTAAGACCAAAACGGGTACAACTCCTAACGCATTTAGAACTCAATTTAACTAAAAGGATGAAAATTGTAATAACTGGCTCAACCGGAATGGTAGGCAAATCGGTACTTTTAGCTTGCTTGGCCAATGATTCGGTAACCGAAATTCTACTTTTCAACAGAAGAGCCGTCAACGTGCAATCCAGTAAAATTACGGAAGTAATAATTAATTCGTTCGAAGAAATTGTGAAGCACACCAACGAGCTTAAAAACGTGAGTGCCGTTTATCACTGCATGGGCGTTTCTGCAGTTGGTTTAAGCGAAAAGCAATACCACAAACTCACCTTTGAATACACTCAAATTTTAGCCGATGTAGTTTACGAAAACAGTCAAAATGTGGTGTTCACTTATGTTTCTGGTGTAGGAACCGATAGCACCGAAAACGGAAATTCAATGTGGGCGAGAGTAAAAGGAAAAACCGAGAATTTCGTTTTATCGAAAGGTTTTAAAGACGCTTATGCCTTTCGTCCGGGGGTAATTTTACCACCTCATGGCGTAAAATCGAGAACTGGCTGGTACAACGTTATTTACATCTTGCTTCGTCCGTTTTTTCCACTTCTCCAAAAATCGAAACACATTGTGGTAGGAACCGATATCGGAAATGCGATGTTAGCCGTAACCCGAAAGCCTTTATCACAAAAAGTTATCGATCCGATAATCATCAATAAACTTGCTTCAACTCTTTCTTAATATGCTTAGAAAAATTAAACGATTTATGGTGGCACTATTCTCTATTCTCGGTACCCTCATTGTGTTGGTAATTATTGCAGGACTCGTTTTTGTAAATACTTCTCCTCAATTTGGAGCCCAACCTGCCGGAGAAGATGTAAAAAGACTAAAACAGTCTCAAAATTATCAAGATGGTAAGTTTGTCAATTTAATTCCCACTCAACAAGGCGACATATTAGAAGCTTTAGGGAAACTTCCTCAGATGTTTACCAACAACGGCAAGTCTCCGTTAGATACGGTTCCTACCGATTTTGAAAACAACCTTTTTACCAATGTAGATAGTTTAACCCACATTACTTGGTTTGGGCATTCTGCCTTTTTGATTGAAACGGCTGGCCAGCGCATTCTTATCGATCCCATGCTTAGCGAAATAGCGTCACCGCTTCCGTTTGGCAGCAAGCGCTTTCTTAATCAAGAGTCTATACCTATAGAGCAACTAAAAAATATAGACCTATTAATTATCTCTCACGATCACTACGACCATCTAGATTACGCTACCATTAAAGCGTTAAAAAATGAAGTAAAACAATTTGTAACTCCACTTGGCGTAGGATCACATTTGCGCTCTTGGGGGGTAAACGCCAGTCAGATTACCGAGCTTGATTGGTGGCAATCTACAAATAAAGGAGCCGTAAAATTAGTTGCCTGTCCTTCAAGGCATTTTTCTGGAAGAGGTTTAACCGATGGCAATTCAACGCAATGGGCCAGCTGGATTATTCAATCTGACACCCACAAAATTTATTTCAGCGGAGACGGAGGTTATGGTCCTCATTTTAAAGAAATTGGTGAAAAATATGGCCCTTTTGACTTCGCGATGTTAGAATGTGGCCAGTACAACGAATCTTGGGCTCACATTCACATGATGCCAGAAGAAAGTGCCCAAGCAGGCCTAGATGTTCAAGCCAAAATGGCGATGCCGATTCATTGGGGAGCCTTTCAATTGGCGCTACATTCGTGGAAAGATCCTGTGGTTCGGTTTTCTAATAAAGCAATGGAACTCGGTTTACCCAGCACCTTTCCAGAAATAGGCACTCGAATAACCTTAAATAGTGAATATCCGAATCAGCATTGGTGGGAAAAGCTTCGATAAATTTTCAGAAAAAAACAGATAAAAAAAGTCCATTTTGATCAAAATGGACTTTTTTCATGTTTACCAGTAGTTTAATTTTCTTTTACTGGGATATTTTTAAGCGTTTCCAGCGTCCATTTCCAAAATTTCTGCGTAGAAGAGATGCTTGCCCTTTCGTCTGGAGAGTGCGCTCCCCGAATAGTTGGGCCGTAGCTAACCATTTCTAATTGCGGATATCTTTCTCCAATAATTCCGCACTCTAAACCTGCATGACAAGCCATTACTTTTGGCTCTTCGTTAAATAAGTTTCTATAAATATCCTGCATTGTTTTTACTATGGGTGAGCCTACAATGGGTTCCCATCCTGGATAATCTCCACTGTGTATTACCTCGGCTCCTACACCTTCAAACAACTCTCTATATTCTCCTGAAACCGCCTGTTTTCCAGACTCAACAGAGCTTCTTTGCAAAGAAAGCAACTCTATTTTCCCATCTAACACCACCACACGAGCTAGGTTACTAGAAGTTTCTACTAAATCTTCGATGTCTTTGCTCATCGCATAAACTCCGTTGGGCACTTTTTGAATGGTATTCAATAGTTTCTCAACTATATCGGTAGGAACCGTTTTTGAATCTTGTTGACCAATCCACTCACTCGATATCAATAAATTCGGTTCGGTTTCAGCAAACTCAGTTTTAATCTTTTTGCCAAAAGCATCAATGGCTGCCTCAGCTTCTTCTTTCGTTTTTACAGCCACCCTAGCAACCGACTCACGAGGAATAGCATTTCTCAATCCACCGCCATCAATTTCTATTAGTTCGAACTCTGAATCAGAGGCTTTTAATTCAAGCAACAGCTGGTTCATGATGAGGTTAGCATTTCCTAATCCCTTATCGATATCCATTCCTGAATGTCCGCCATTCAGCCCTGAAACTTTTACTTTCATAATAGAAACACTCTTAGATTCAGGCGAGTATTTCCATTTCACAGTTGTATCTACCCCACCAGCACAGCCTATGGTTAGTTCATCGTCTTCTTCAGTATCCATATTTAGAAGGATTTCACCTTCTAACAAACCTCGTTGAAGCTCTAAAGCACCGGTCATTCCCGTTTCTTCATCGATTGTAAACAATGCCTCTATAGCTGGGTGTTCTATATCTGTAGATTCGAGCAATGCCATAGCTGTAGCTACACCCAAACCATTATCCGCACCAAGGGTAGTACCGTTTGCTTTTACCCAATCACCTTCTATATACATCTCGATTCCTTGCGTCTCGAAATCGAAATTTGTATCGTTATTCTTTTGGTGAACCATATCTAAGTGGCTTTGAACAACCACCGTTTTTCTGTTCTCCATTCCAGAAGTTGCGGGCTTCTTTATAATTACATTTCCTACTTCGTCTTGAATGGTTTCAAGGTTGAGACTTCTACCAAAGTTGAGCATGAACTCAATTACTCTTTCTTCTTTTTTAGAAGGACGAGGAACTGCATTGAGTGCGTCAAAATTCTTCCAAATTGCCGTTGGCTGAATATTCTTAATTGTTTCCATATGGGCTAAAATAAAAAAGGCGCTACGATTGTAGCGCCTTTTGGTGAAACGATTTAATACTATTTTTAAACGTATGGGTTTCGAAAGCTTGAACCAATAAACATCTGAGCGTTATTGTTCAATATCTCTTTTAAGTCAGAAATAATTTTCTGTATACTTTCTTTTCCCAGCAAAGTAACCGGTATAAAATAAGTTTGCTCGTCTCCATTGCTCTTCACATAGGTAAGCTCAATACTCTTGAAAAACAAGAACGAACGTACTTTGTAATTTTTGATTTGTCTTTTCACATAACCTTGCTGGCTTGATTTCACCTTTCTTCTGGGGGTAAAAAGAGAAGCTCTTTCAATTTCTATTAATTCATCGGTAGAGTCATACTTCACAAACACATTCTGTAAAAAACTACCAAGAGCAACAAGGGCAAAAGAACTAGCGACCAACAAGTGACCTAGTTTCGAAAACACCATCATATTCGTAAAAATGATAACAATGTTCGCGATTGAAAAAAGAACAGCAACAAAAAAAACTGTCTTAAAAAGGGGTTTAAAATTAAAATTACTGATTTTCATTAATAGTAATAACGTGAATTAGGTTAATAAGTTTCTGCGGTATTAAAATTTCTTTCTACCTGGTTTAGATAACCAAAAGTCAAAGAAATGGAACATGTTACTTCTTCTCACTTCACCCACCTCTAATCGGTAAACAAAACCTAATTGATGTGACATGATGAAGTCATTTGATTCAGGATTTCCCCTTGTTTTTCCAGGGGCACCGTTGTATTTATCATAAAAACGTGCACCTAAGTTTCCTACGCTATTTTTAGCGATAAATTCACGGGTTGTCCATTTATCACTAGCATCATCGATGTAATCAGAAAAAGTGTAGGTCACCATTAAACGATACCCAATCGACCATTTATCATTTAAATTGTACTTCATTCCGAAACCACTTGGGATACCCACAGTAAAGCGGCTATAATCTTCTCCTTCTAATTGGAGTGGGTGAAGATTGTACATTTTTGATTCTCCATCAACAATTAGTCTTCCTCTTGGGTTAAATCCAATTAGAGAAATCCCTCCATAAACATACAAGTTGAATCTACCACTCTCACCTGCCATCTCACTATCTTTAATGATGTGGTATTCTGCAGTTGAATTTAATTCGGCAACGGTAGTTCTTACCATGAGATTTCTCGCCTGAATATCTTTGTCTGGGTGATAGAAATCATTCGCTTCATATAAACCGAACATTAATGATGTGTTAATCGAGAAGCGAGGACTAAATTTATAGCGAGCATGCATACCACCATGCTGGCGCATAATTTTAGGGTCGTAAGATTCTGGCCCAAATCCGCCAAGATCACCGCTTATAAGAGTAGGACCTGCAAATATACCTACCTCCCAAGGAGATTTACCATATGGCGACTGAGCAAAAAGTGTAAAAGCTAATAAGCTAAAAAAAATGGTAGTCGTTAATTTCATTTGTGTTTGATTTTATGACCAATTTTGGCTTTGCGTTGCAAAAGTAAGCATTTAAAATTTACGTCAATAATTTTATCTATCGAGTCAATAAAATTGACAGTATTTAATTATAAAGTAACACTCAATGATTCAATCAACCCCTCTAGCTGAGAGAGTTAGACCAAATTCTTTAGATACATACGTAGGTCAATCACATTTGGTTGGAACCAACGGCTCTTTAACGAGATTTATTAAGGGAAGGTTGGCTCCTTCCGTTATTTTTTTTGGCCGCCCCGGAATTGGCAAAACAACCCTAGCAAAAATCATTGCTAAAGAGACCGAAAAATCGTTCTACGAGTTGTCTGCCATCAATGCAGGCGTTAAAGAAGTAAGAGAGGTATTAGAAAAGGCAAAAAAACAATCTCTTTTTGGTAAAGGGTCACCCATTTTATTCATCGATGAAATTCACCGATTCAGTAAATCTCAACAAGATTCACTTTTAGCCGCTGTAGAAAAGGGTGAAATCACCCTCATTGGGGCCACAACAGAAAATCCTTCTGTAGAAGTTATACCCGCCTTACTTTCTCGATGTCAAGTTTATAAACTACTGCCTCTTAACAACGAAGAGATGCTTCAATTGCTCATACAGTCAGTAAAAAGCGACACTCTTCTAAAAGAGTTAACTATCGAATTAAAAGAAACCAACGCCCTCTTCGATTATGCCAACGGAGACGCCAGAAGATTGCTCAACATCTTCGAATGGATTTTACAACAAATGGATGGAGAGAATAAAATCATCACCGATGAACTGGTAAAATCTCTCGCTCCTAAATCCCCTATGAACTTCGATAAAAAAGGAGATACACATTACGATGTAATTTCTGCTTTTATTAAATCAATACGAGGCAGCGACCCCAATGCAGCTATTTACTGGCTAGCCGTAATGCTCGAAGCAGGACAAGATCCCAAATTTATAGCTAGAAGAATTATTATTTCTGCTAGTGAAGACATCGGAAACGCCAACCCTACCGCTCTTGTAATTGCCAACAATTGCTACGATGCTATTACAAAAATTGGGATGCCAGAAGCTGAGATTATTTTAGCTCAAGCCGTAACTTATTTAGCTTCTTCTCCGAAAAGTAGTGCCGCTTATCTTTCTATCAAAAAAGCGAAAAGATGGGTTCAAGAAGATCGCCAAAGAGAGGTGCCTATTCATTTAAGAAACGCGTCTAATAAAGTGGCGAAGAATTTAGGACACGGAAAAGACTATAAATATCCACACGATTTTCCACAAAACTTTACTCCACAAGAGTATTTTCCAGAAGAATTATCAAACACTGTTTTTTATCAACCTCAAAACAATCCCAGAGAGCAACAATTACGGAATTACCTCAAAAGTTTGTGGAATCAAAAATACGGCTATTAACCTTGAGCAATTAGGCAATTTTACTACATTTACCACATGATGAGATTTCTTTTCATCTTTTTGGCTTTCGCAGTTACCTTGTTCTCTTTCGGATGCCGTAAAGAACTAGAACGCCCCACGTGGGATGCCGATGTTTTAATTCCGCTTGCCTATTCTGATGTCAACTTGTTAGACGCGGTTGAAGATTCGCTTTTGAACACTTCTCAAAATGGCGAACTCAACCTTGTTTATCAGTCTGATTTATTCAGTTATAAACTCGATTCTTTATTCAACATTCCCGATACTTCTACTGTAGAGCTTTTCTCTTTGCCTTTAGGAACCGTAACCGCCCCTCCCGGGCAAACCATTTTCTCAGATACACAAGAAAACCAATATAACTTAGAAGATGTCGAGCTCAAACTAGCCATCATTCGCTCGGGCGAGATTGAATTTACACTTTCGCACACTGTTGATGAAGACCTCGTTTTTGAATACGGATTGCCCTACGCCACTTTAAACGGAAATCCATTTTTTATTCAAGAAACGGTTCCTGCCGCTACCTCAAACACACCATCTACCCTAACTAAAACATACAATTTACAAGGCTACGAAATTGATTTTACAGGCACTACTGGAAATTCGTTTAACACTCTTGTATCTGGCTTTCGTGTATATGTCTCTACCACCGGAAACCCCGTAACCATAACAGCTGGAGACAATGTGAAAATCGAAACCAATTTTAAATCCATTACTCCGCAATATGCTCGTGGCTATTTTGGAAATAGAACCGTAACGGTAGGACCCGAATACAATTCGCTTCAACTTTTCCAAAACATACCCGATGGACGTATACAATTAGATAAAGCTTCTCTTAAAGTAGAGATGGAAAATGAATTGGGAATCGATTTTCAAGCTCATATTAACGAATTAAAAGCCGTTAAAAACAACCAAAGTATTGCTCTACAACACGCTATTACTCAATCTGCGGTTAACCTTTCAAGAGCGAACGAAACCAGCTATCAAACCTCTTACTCACCCAACTCGTACTACACAGAAATCAACGAAAACAACTCGAATATTGTCGATTTTGTAGGCATTTTCCCCGACAGTTTAGAATACACTATCGATTTAAATGTAAACCCATTTGGCAATATCTCTGGCGGAAACGATTTCGTATTTTACAACTCTGGAATCACGCTTTCTGGCTCGCTTGAAGTTCCGCTTACGTTTAACGCTTCTAATCTGTTAATTAGAGACACCACCGAATTCAATTTAGAAAACGATGCGCAGGCCGAAACCGATAATATTAAAGGTGGAAAGTTATGGCTTAGAGCAGAAAACGATTATCCGTTCTCAGCGCAAGTTCAAATGGTCACCTTGAACCAAAATTTCGAGCCTCTCGACACTCTTGTTGGCACTCCAGACATTATTGATGCTGGGGTTCCTACCTTAAATCAAAAGGTTGAAAACCCAACCATTAGCAGAATTGCGGTTCCTTTAAACGAAGAAAAAATCGATTTACTTTATTCCACCAAACACATTGTATTCTTGGTAACGCTTAACAGCAACAATTCACCATCAGCTCCAATTTTTGATCATTACAACATCCGTTTAAAATTGATTGGAGATTTTAACTATCGAATCGATTTGAATGAAAGGTAAATGGCTCATTTTTCTGCTTTTGTTTTGCTCGTCAATAACTCAAGCTCAATACATTAGCATGCAAAGTTTCGAGTTAGATTCTGCTCGTTTTTCGGTAGGAACACGTGCTCTTTACAGTTTAAACAGTACCGTTTTTACCAATCGCTTTTTCTACCGACTTTTAGATGGCAACCACATAAGTGATCGTGATATCAATCGCATGAAAAATCGTGCAGGTTTCTACAACAACCTCGGCTTCACCTTTGATGTTGATGCATATGCGGCTTTTAAGCCCGACTCTCTTCTTAAGAAAGCCAACACTTCTACTACTTTCTTTGTGAAATTTTCTGATCGGCAATTAGCCAATGCTCGCTTTAGCAACCAAATGGCTGAATTTGCCCTAACTGGCAACACAGCATTCGCTGGTAAAAAAGCTAATTTCAACCATTTCGATTTAGAGTTTAGTCGTTTCCAACAGTTACAAATAGGCTCTATTTTTCAGCTCGATTCTCTTAACAAGGCTGGTTTTTCTTTATCGTTTTTAAACGGAGAACAGAACCAACAGATCAAAACAGACGACTTTGATGTTTTTACAGAGTGGGATGGCAACTCCATTACTGCTGAAGGGGCACTCACCATACAGCAATCAGACACCGACAACGTTAAGTTTTTAGCCAACAACGGCTGGGGCTTTTCTACTGATTTTTTCTACCAGAAAGTCTTAAAAGCAACCGAAAACTCAAAGCAGTCGATTCGTTTCGAAGTAACCGATCTCGGGTTCCTACAGTGGAACCAAAAAAGCGTAGACTACACCATTGACACAACTTACACTTTCGATGGAGTATACATTGACGATATATTCGATTTAAACGACAGTATTTTGAGCGCTGCGCGGCCAGATTCAATCATCGATGATTTTACAGGAGACGGCACTCAAGGGAGCTACACGTACTTTTTACCCACTCGTGTTGCGGTTGAATTCACTTCTGCATTTCAAGATGGCTCGTATTACAAATTGGGCGCTTTATACCGACTAAAAGCCAATATGCTTCCCTACATTTACGGGCAATACGGAAGAAAAATTAAACCCAATTGGGAGCTTGCAGGAAACGTAGGTTTAGGTGGTTACGGAATTTTTAACTTGGGTATTTCTACTCAAATCACCTATGCTGGCTTCGATTTTATGGCTGCAACCAATAACCTCGAAGGTTTACTAGTGCCTATGTTTTCTGGTGGAACCAGTTTATTTCTTGCGATTCAAAAGAAGTTCTAATTCTGTAATTCGTGAAAAAACTCACCCCATTTCAAGAGCAATTAATTTTCTTGGTTTTACTAATCGCATTTTGGTGGTTGAGCGGAGTATTCACCAATTTATGGATGCATCCTAACGGATTGCATTTTATTCGAAAAACCGATAGTCTTGCTTTTATCGAAAACTATTATTTGCATGGTTTTCGCTTTTTTTCACCTCAAAACTTCAATTTATTAAGCATTGATGGTAAAGGAATCAGCGAGTTTCCGTTGCTCTACTACATCACTTCTTGGTTGTATGCTTTGTTCGGTGCTCATCACAGTTGGTTTAACTTGGTTTTAATCTCGCTATCTGCAGTAGGTGGGCTTTTTGCCTTTAAATCATTGCGCTTGTTCAACGCATTTCTTCCTTCTTTACTAGGTACATTACTCGTTTATTCATCTACGGTTCTCACTTATTATTCTGCCAACTTTTTAGTAGATGGCGCATCCGTTTCATTGGTAATAATAGGGTGGCATTTTGGATTACGAAAAACTTTCCAAAATGCTCATCAAGCAACTACTTGGGCGTTGCTCTTTTTCTGCTTAGCAGCACTAACCAAAGCTTATTTTGTAATTCACTGGGTGGCTTGGTTAATTATTCACATTGCTCACCACCGATCGCTAAAAAAGAGTCTAAATCTTATAAAAGCATCTATTCTCCCCTTTCTACTCCTTTTTGGTTGGATTTTTTACGTGAAATGGTTTAACGGAACTTATCAAAACGATTATTACTTAACCCAATTTAGGCCCATTTGGAAACTTGACTGGGAACAAATAAGCATTGTTCAAGACTATATTTCACGCTTTTGGTGGAGGCATTATTATTACCCAACTGCTTTCCATTTTTACTTTTTAATTCCTGTAATTACGTGGACAGTTTTTTTTCTTAAAAAACGCTCTTTCCCATTAAAATCAACAATTACAGCCATTTTCGTATTCATTTATTTGCTCTTTTTTTATCAGCAATTTCAAGATCACGATTACTACTTCTTAAATCTCATTCCTCTGTTTTTATTCTTGACCAATGATTTTATTCAGAATTTCGGTTCCTTCCAGAATAAAAAAGCGCACTATTTTAAAGTGATTCTCTTGGCTGTTATGGCCATTTTGAGTTTGAATTATGGTTCTTACAAGGCCCAACAACGCTTTTCTCAGCAAGAAGATGATTTTTCGAAAATTTGGTTTCAATTAGATAGTTTAGATCAAAATCAAGTGTTTTCATCGTTGAATTTTGACGGAACCGACACCGTGATTGTCTTAAATGATTTAACCCGAAACGGAAGTTTATTGTATTTAAAATCTTTTGGATTTACACTTCCTAACTCTCAAATAAAACCTGAGCAATTAGAAGAATACCGGAACAAAGGCGTTTCTTGGTTAATTGATCCGTTGGGGAATTTAGATGCCAAAACTGTTCAAGAATTAGAATTGATTAAATTTAACGATTATGTGTACCAAACTCAATAACGTTTACCGAATTGTCATAGTCGTGATTTTGGTTCTATTTACTAGTCCAAAAGTGGAAGCGCAATCGTTAGACACTACTTTTACCAAAATTTTATCGGCTCCTGATTTTGATGTGGCCAACGATTTGTTTTTCACCTCAGACAGCAACTTAATCATCGTTGGTAATTCTTCGAGTTTTAACACGCTACAACCCGATGCTTTTATTCTAAAAACCGATGTTTTCGGAAATCCTAAGTGGTTAAAATCTTACGGTGAAAGTGAGATTGAACAGTTTCACGCCATCATCGAATCGGCTGATTTTCATTATTGGGCGGTAGGAACCAGCAACAACGAAAGCAGTACAGATTACAACGCGTTAATTACCAAGACCGATAGCAGCGGAAACCTTATAAAATCGGTAGAAATTGGCTACGAAGGCTGGGACGTTGCCAACGGAGTTACAGAAACCCAAAATGGAACCATTGTAATTTGTGGCACTACGCACAAAAATGGTTTTGAAGAAGGCTGGGTGGTGGCCCTCAACCCCGCCACTCTTGAGGTAGAAATGGAATTCACGGTAGGAACCCTATCTAACTTTAATCGAATTACGAGTCAAAATTCTACCCTTTTTGCCTGCGGTGAATTAATCGATGAAACCACCTCAATTTCGAATGGTTTTGTAGTGAGTTTAGACCTTTTCGGTAACGAAAATTGGCGTTCAGATTTTGGCAGAACCCAAAACGATTTCTTAAACGACCTTGTCTTTCGCTTAGATGGTTTTCTGCACACTGTAGGAACCAGCCAGAATCCGTTCGATGATAGAACTAGCCCTATTGTTGGGGTCTTAGACCCTGCAAACGGACAAGTAACTTTTCAAGATGTTTGGCTCGGCAGTGTAATCAATACGCTGAACGGATGCGCCATTTCAAAGTTCGACACAATAGCTGCTGTTGCAGGCACTACTCACGATATTTTAGCAAAAACCGATGCGTTGGTGGCTTTCTCTAATTTTAACGGTGGCTTTTTGCCCGCTAGCACCCATTCTAGCCCAGAATATAAAGACGAATTCGGCAAAAAGATTGTTTTTACCGATTTTGGTTACTACATGATTGGCAACACCTATGGGTGGCAAGCAGAATATTCTGACATCTTACTGGTGAAAACCGATACCTTTGGTTTAGTCGATTTTTCTAACATTATTACTCATACGCTTACCAATCAGCAAACTGTAGACTTAACCAGCACCTATTTATCGGCTGTAGATAATAGCCCAGAAAACCAATTAACGATTTTCCCTAACCCCATTTCTGTAGGATCACGACTTTCCATTCAATCTGAAATTACTTCTACCAACAACTTAACGGTTAGAATTCTTAGCCTAGCAGGAACCGTAATTGCAGAATCTGAAAATCAACTCTTTATTGATATTCCTGATTTTCTATCTCGAGGAGTCTATTTAATAGAAATCACAAACGGTTCCTACCGAAAAACGCACCGCGAAAAACTGATTATTCAATAATTTTAAACTCCGTTCTACGGTTTTGAGCTCTTCCTTCTTCGGTAGTGTTAGGCGCAATGGGCTCACTAAAATTGTAGCCCTTGTAGCTTAATCGGCCGGCATCAATTCCTTTTTCTATTAAGTAGGTGTAAACCGATTTAGCTCTGTTTTCAGACAAATCTTGGTTGTAAGCTTGGGTTCCTACGTTATCTGTATGGCCGCCAATTTCAACTTTTAGCGCTTTGTTTTTCTCTAAAAATTGCACCAGTTTGGTAAGTTCAGCTTCAGATTCTGGCATTAAATTATACTTGGCCGTTTCGAAGAAAATGTTTTTCAACACCACTTTTTTACCAATCTCGATGGGTTGCAGTGGCACATCAAAATACAGCGCATCGGCCTCCGTGGTAAAGTTAAAACCTTCAGAAAAAAACAGATAACCAATCGATGATGCGTTTAAAGCGTATTGTTGCGAAGTAGGAATTACCACCATAAATTCCCCCGTTTCAGGATCAGATGTTGCTTCGATAATTTTTTTCCCGTTTCGAGTAGAAATTATCTCAAAATGTGCCCCTAATGGCTTTTTGGTTTCGCTATCGTACACTTTCCCTTTGGCGTAAGTTACCGGTGTGGGGCGCAATGCTCTTGGCATTTCAAACTGATATAAATCCCATTTTCCGTAACCGCCTTCCATATCGCTAGAATAATAGGCCGTTTTACCATCTGAAGAAACAATTAAGCTCACTTCGCTTCCGCCTGTGTTAATCGGATAGCCCATGTTTTGCGGTTCTCCCCAGTTTCCGTCAATATCTATATCTACGTAGTATAAATCGCTAGATCCCATACCTGGCAAGCCATTCGAAGAAAAATAAAAACGCCTTCCGTTCGGGTGAATAAAGGGCGATTGATCGTCTTTTGCTGTGTTAATAGGAACCAATTCTGGCTTTGTCCATTGCCCATCTTCGCCAATGCGAGTAACCCAAATATCTCTACCTCCCTTACCACCTCTGCGGTTACTTGCAAAATAGAGCGTTCTACCATCTGAGCTAAAAGAAGGTTGAGACTCCCAATTATGTGTATTGATGGTGCTTCCGAGGTTGATTGGGTCTACCCAAGAATCGCCTTTTCTTCTCGCCAAAAACAAATCACACGACCCAAAATCTCCAGGTTTATCGCACGAGGTGAAAAATAAATAACGACCATCGGCAGAGATGCAAGAAGCCCCTTCGTTAAAACGTGTATTAATTTTATTCCCTAAGTTTTTAGAAGCACTCCAAGTTCCGTCTTCTAATTTTTTGCTCACAAAAAAATCTTCGTTTTCGCTTCTCATACCGCCATTGGCAGCCGTTGGAAACCTTCGAGTAAAGAAAATTACTTGCTCATCGGTAGTTACGGTAGGTGAATGTTCGTAATACTGCGTGTTTACGCCAGCTCCCAAATTAATGGGATTAAACGGCAATGGATTTTCCATTAATCCTTTTCGAAAATCAATTTCTTGCAGCATTTTTCTCACCCGTTCTGCCGATTTTTCATGCACATCTTCAAACTGCAAAAAACGCTCAAAATACTGTTGAGCGTCTGGCAATTGGTTTACGGTAAACGAGGCTTTACCTGCATTATAGTAATTCGATGGATATTCGTTCGGAAATAAACTAATGGCTTTTTTAAAGCTCACAACAGCCGCATTGGCATTGTTTAACTCCATTTGCATTTCGCCTCTGAGCATGTGCGCATCAACAAAGTTGCTATCTTCTTGCAGCGCTAAAGCCGTATAATCAAACGCCTTTTCGTAGTAGCGTAAGTTGTAAAAACTAATAGCATCTTCCATTAGTTTTTTAGCTTTTCTAGAATCGGTTCTAAAATTTTGCTTTTGTGCTTGGCAACTCAGCACAACAAACAGTAAGGCTAGAAATGAAATAAAGTTTTTCTGCATATTCTTGGGTGTAAAATATCGGTAGGAACCAAAATCGGGTTCCTACCAAAATTAAGGAACGTTAATGTATTTGTGCGATTGTACTGAAATTCGCCAACGAGGATGATTTTTCACATAATCGACTATCAGCGGCATCAATTTTTCTCTTCGACTCCACTCTACTTGCAAAAACAATTGCGCCTTGTGGTTTACCTTCTGAGCGTGTTGTTCTGCCCATTTAAAATCGTGCTTGTTAGCAATAACAACCTTTAGCTCATGGGCTTTTTTGTAGGCTTCTTCTAAAGGTTCTTTAAATTTCTTTGGGGAGAAAACAATCCAATCCCATGTACCTGTAATTGGGTGAGCACCGCTGGTTTCTAACCACGTGTTAAACCCTTTTTCTTGTAGCTGTTGGGTGAGTGCTTCAAGATTATACATACACGGCTCACCGCCCGTAATTACCACATTGGGGCAAAACGATGTTTGAGCAGCATCACAGAGTTCTTCGATGGTAGAAGAAGGGTGGTTTTCTGCTTCCCAACTCTCTTTTACATCGCACCAAGTGCAACCTACATCGCAACCACCTGTTCTAATAAAGTAGGCGGGCATTCCAGCATTGGCACCTTCTCCTTGAATGGTGTAAAACTGCTCAACAATCGGGATAGAAAGTAGCGGCTGTGTAGACTCTGAAGACGATTTCATAAAACAAAGATAAAAGAGTGTTTATTGGACATTCTATTTTATTGTGTTTAAATTCGGACAAAACGAAAATACCTATCCTTTATGAAAAGAATTAAACGCGTAGACCCGGTTAAAACAGCTACTGTAATTGCTATTTTTTACGCTTTGTTAACGGCTGTTATCTTTATCCCAATGGGGTTGCTTTTTGGTGCAATTGGCTCTAGTATGCCCGATGAATTTTCTGCTGGCATGATGCCGATGTTTTCTGGCGTAATGATGTTTTTTGCTCCTATTTTATACGGATTTTTTGGTTTTATCTTCGGTCTTATTGGTTGTGCCGTTTACAACCTAATTGCTAAATGGACAGGTGGAGTCGCTCTTGAAATTGTAGACGAAAACGAAGTAGTTAATAAACCAACTCTCGATTAATACCTGCATCAATTTGTGAGTTTTTCAAGTTATTCGACATTTTCATCAAAAAAACGATAACAACCTGATAGTCTAATAATTAAACCACCATTTGCCTGCTTTTACTGCTTTTACCGCTTTTTCTATCTTTAAAGGAAATTTAGAACTACTTTCCCTATGAGAAGTTTAAGCACAAACAAAATTAGTAAGGTCAGCTTCGTATTTGCGATGCTGGCTTTTTCGCTTTACAACTGCCGCCAACCAGTAAAGAATTCATCTAGAGAACCGGCATCTGTTTTACAAGAGCGCTTTGAGTTAGATGGAAGCGAACATCCAGAAATATTGCCCTTAGTTTTTTCAGAATTAGCCCTTGTCGGTGATTTTTCTAAAGATGGTGAACACACCCTTGTGTTTTTTAACCAACTTGCTAAAAAAGTTATCTATTACCAGCCTTCTACCCAATCGGTAACCCAGCAATTTATTTTACCAGATAGCACGCTAAGCAAATGGCCATTTACTAATTTTAAGGTGGTAGGAACCGATTCTCTTCTCTACTTCAACTGTAACAACCAGCGAATATCATTGCTTCATAACAACCAAATAGTAGCCAGCTACCCCGTGCCTGCCCCTACCCCTAACGAACCCAACTCTACACATACGTTCGGTTCAATTCAAGCACCTTCCGTAAATAACTGGTTGGGCTTAAAAGCTTACGCCAATTTTAATGAGGGCAACAATAACGCTTCAGACTCATTAATCAGCCACCAAAATGCCTATTCGTTTTTCAATATAGATTCTGGTGAATTACAAGATAAATCTTACCCAGTACAAGCCTTTAGTCATTTACCCAATGAGAAGTTCAACATATTTATTACCCACAACACCTCACTCAATCGAATCGATTATTACTACACTTTTTCTGACACTATAAAATCATACTATCCAGAAACCAAAAAGCTAGAAACGCACACCATTAGCAACTCTTCTTTTCCAAACTCTTTTTTGGGGATAGGAGAATCATCTGTTACTTCTATAATTCTTTACGACTCTAACAACCAATGCTACGTTCGTAAAATTACCAAAAGCACTCTTTCGAATAAAGTAGTAACCAACCGCAGCGTATACCTAGAACTACTCAATCACCAATTTGAGGTGATGCACAGTGAGTTAATGGTTACAGGAAACGAAGTAACTTCTTTGACTCAATTAAATGATGGTGTTTATTTCGGGAAATTAGCACTCCACGAAAAAAAATGGGCCTATCAACGCGTTAACTACACGTCTCATTAACAGAAACCTCATGACTATTATTTTAGCAACCATCTAAAGAAAAATCAAAAATCAGATAAACCATCTTCTCCTTCTTTTTATCACAGTAGGAACCGTAAAAAATCACCTACCACCTTTTCATTGACGTGATACTTACATCATTAAAGAAACCTATGCGTTGCTACTCTTTTTTGCTTTTTACTAGAAAGTACGTTTCTCGGTAATGGAGATTGATGGTCTAAGCACAGATGGTCAAAATAATGGTTTGTAAACGCTGATTTTTGATTTACTTTGAACCGCTTTATTCAAAAGGTGTATCTCTAAGAGATTCTAACCAAAAAAGTGCATTAAAGAATGGATTTTAAAAAATTAAACCTTATTGGCGGGTGGGTTGTATTCGCTATTTCATTATTTGTTTACGGAAGTACTATAGAACCAACCACCAGTTTCTGGGATTGTGGTGAATACATTGCCACTTCTAATAAATTAGAGGTAGGTCACCCTCCTGGGGCTCCTACATTTATGCTTATTGGTCGTGTAGTTTCCATGTTCTCTTCCCCTGAAAATGTAGCAGTTGCTATTAATATGTTATCGGCTACGTGCAGTGCGTTAACCATCATGTTTTTGTTTTGGACAATCTCTTACTTGGCTGTAAAGTTTGTTAAAGACGAAAACGAAAAAAGCAACTTAATTGCCATTATTGGTTCTGCACTTGTAGGTTCACTTGCTTTCACCTTTTCAGACACATTCTGGTTTAGTGCCGTAGAAGGCGAGGTTTACGCTATGTCTTCTTTCTGTACCGCGCTTGTTTTCTGGGCAATTTTGCGGTGGGAACGCGTTGCCGATGAGCCCCACTCTAACAGATGGCTCATCTTTATTTGGTACATCATTGGTTTATCAATTGGTGTTCACTTGTTGAACTTATTGGCTATCCCAGCCATTGTTTTCGTTTACTATTTTAAGCGATACAAAACCACCAACAAAGGCATGATTATCGCTTTTGCAGTTTCTGTTGTGCTCTTAGGTTTTGTTCAATTGTTTTTGATTCCTCAAGTGGTGAATATCTCTGCAAAGATGGAATTGCTCTTTGTTAACGGAATGGGACTGCCTTTCCACAGCGGTTCGGCTTTCTTTGCGTTACTGATTGTTTCAGCACTTGTTTTTGGTATTCACTATACGCACAAACATCAAAAAGTATTGGCCAACACTACCTTATTGAGTTTTGCGGTTTTATTAATTGGGTATACCTCTTTCGGTATGATTTTGATTCGCTCGAATGCGAATACACCCATTGATGAGAACAACCCTGAAAACATGATCAACTTGCTCTCTTACTTAAAACGAGAGCAATACGGTGACATTCCTCTAGCTTACGGACAAACTTTTAGTGCTCCCTTAGATGCTAGAGAACCCTATTTAGACGGTGATCCTGTTTATTTCCCGAACGAAGAAACCGGTCGTTACGAAATTGCAGACGAGCGCAAAAGTTCGATTCCGAACTATGCATCTGAATTCAATATGCTTTTCCCAAGAATGTGGAGTAGCAAAGGAAACCACGTTAGAGCCTATAAAGCGTGGAGTAATTTTGATGGCCAACAAATACGCTATCAGGCACCCGGTAGCCGTGAAGCTAAAATTTACGAAAAGCCTACCATGGGCGAAAACATTACCTACTTCTTTAAATACCAAATGTGGTGGATGTGGGGTAGGTATTTCGCTTGGAACTACATTGGTAGACAAAACGATTTACAAGGTCACCACATTGATGCAGGCTCTTACCTAGAAGGAAACATGGTTTCAGGTATAAAACCTATCGATGAAATGTACTTGGGTAACCTAGACCAATACCCTAAAGATTTAGAAGAGCATAAAGCCTACAACAAATACTTCTTCTTACCCTTCTTATTGGGTTTAATTGGGTTGTATTTTCAGTACAAGTACGACCCAAAAAATGCTTTGGTCGTGTTCCTACTATTCTTTTTCACAGGAATTGCCATTGCCATTTACCTAAATATGTACCCTTACCAACCGAGAGAAAGAGATTATGCTTTTGTGGGCTCTTTCTACGCCTATGCCATTTGGATTGGGTTAAGTGTAATTGGGTTGTTTACAGCATTAAAAGATAAAGTTTCACCAACCGCTTTAGCTTCTGGTTTAACAGCTGTTGGTTTATTGGCAGCTCCTATTTTAATGGCGAAAGAAAACTGGGACGATCACGACAGAAGTGGTCGATACACCGCAAGAGACATCGCTAAGAACTACTTAGACTCTTGTGCGCCCAACGCTATTTTATTTACCAATGGAGATAACGATACCTTCCCGCTTTGGTACGTTCAAGAAGTGGAAGGCTACCGTACCGATGTGCGCGTGGTGAATTTAATGCTGCTTAATACCGATTGGTACATTGAGCAAATGGCAAGAAAAGCATACGATGGAGACGGAATTCCGATTTCAATGACTCCCGACCAATATCGCCAAGGAACACGTGATTTTGTTCGTTTCCAAGAATCTGGTCGTGCAGAAAAAGATGCATACTACGATTTAAAGAAAATTGTAGAATTTATCACCAGCGATGATAAAGCAGTTTCTGTAAACAACGGAAGAGAAAAAATTAACTATATCCCCGTTCGTAACTTGAGAATACCTGCAGATTCTGCTACCGCAGTTCAAAACGGTTTAGTTTCTCCTGAAGAAGCAAGTCAAGTTACCGATGTTACTTGGAGAGCTTCTGGACAATACATTTTAAAGAGCGAATTGGCTGTTTGGGATTTATTGGCTCATAACAACTGGGAGCGCCCCATTTACTTCTCTATCACTATGGGAGAAGATGCTTTCTTTGGTTTAGAAGACTACTTTAGACAAGAAGGTTTCGCTTACCGATTAGTGCCTATTAAAAACGAAAGTCAAGGGTACAGAAGTTACGGAGACGTTGATACAGACGTAATGTACGATCGTTTGATGAATAAATTTCAGTGGGGCGGTCTACAAGACACCACCATTTTCTTAGATGAAAACAACATGCGTTTTGTAACTAACATCCGCTTTACATTTACACGTTTAGCTCAAGCTTTAATGAAAGAAGGCGACAAAGAAAGAGCAAAAGCCGTATTAGATCGTTCAAGAGAAATTGCCCTCAATGCCAACACTACACCAAACGGTGCAGTAATTCCAATGGCTCAGCTTTATTTTCAAATAGACGATAAAGAATCTGCTAGAGAAATAACCAAAATTCTATTCGATCACGAAAGTGAATACATGGATTATTTCTTGAGTCAAGATCGTGAATTCTTAATACCGCAACTTTCTCGATTAGAGCAATCTTTCGGTATTATGCAGCAAATTATGGCTACGTTGAAACGATTCGACCCAGATAGCGAATTCACGAAAGAAGTAGAAACAATTGCTACGGATTACGCCAGCCGATACCAAAGTATTGGAGGTTAACCTTTTTTAACACTATATTGAAGCCGTTTCAGAAAATCCTGAAGCGGCTTTTTTATTTTACAACTATGAAATTCAAACACTTAACTCTTAGCCTAGGTTTTTTAGCCCTAATTGTTTGGGTAGGAACCCATTTTTTAACTTCTACGTACACCTCAGAAACAGGTGACATACCGGTTCCTACCGAAACCAAAGTGTTGAATAAACACGATAGTGAAGACGATGAATGGAAAGAAATTCTAGAACGTGAAAAGTGGATGGATGAAATGCACAAAGCGGCACCAGATATAGATTGGAAACAAGCCAACCAAGCCATTCGCAACCGCCAATATGTACAAAAATCAAAATCTACAGTTCGACTGGCAGAAGAAACTTTGGCCAACGGAAATCTTACCGGAACATGGACAGAACGTGGTAGTTCTAACCAATCTGGCCGAATTGTTTATGCAGATTACGATGCTGCGAACCAATTTATTTACGCAGCCACCGATGGCGGCCATGTTTTTAAAGGCACTAAAAACGGAGGTAATTGGACATCGATCAACGAGAAACTCAACTTTGGTGACATCGACCACGTGGCGGTACTTCGTCAACAAACGAACCCAAGAATTTTTGTTGCTGCCAATAAATATTGCTTTTACTCAGACGATGATGGCGCTACCTGGAATCAAAGTACAGGCATAGACAATGTACAAAGCTGGGGAGATATTCAAAAAGCGGTGGTAATCGACAACCAAGGAAACGAAAAAATCTACCTCCTTATTCAAGAGTGGAATTACCAAAACTGGGGAGAAATTATTTCCATCTATCAATCTACCGATTTAGGAAATTCTTTCACCAAACTCTATTCTGTGAGAAGAAATCAATCGGGTCCCGCTCCCATGCACGATATTTGGGCAGATCGTTACTCAGATACCAGCATCTATTACCTTCAGCGAGAAGAAATTTTTGAAGTAGCCAACTCTACACCACAGTTGGTAGGAACCGTAAACGTTTCTGTTTCGAGTTCATCTCTGCTAACAGGCTCTCACGCCAACGGTAACTTAAATATGTATGTTTTCATTGATCAAGATATCTACTACTCTACTGACCTAACCAATTGGAGTTTACAATCTAATGTAGGTAGGAACCCATTTAGAAGAAACAGTTTTGCGGCTTCTTATTCTGATGAACAAGCGGCTTTTATTGGCGGAGTAAATTGTGCACGCTCTAACGATGCCTTTACCAGCTGGTCTGAAGTAAACCAATGGTACGATTATTATGGAAACGAAGCCACTATGCTTCATGCTGATATTCCAGCTGTAATTCCGTTTAAAGATGAAAATGGCGATTTTCAACTGTTTGTTTGTACAGATGGTGGTCTGTATCGCTCTAACGACAATCTACAAACCGTTGAAAATATTTCTCTTCATGGGCTAAACGCTAGTCAGTATTACGATGTTTACACCAACAGAAATAACTTAGATTACATCTATGCAGGAGCCCAAGATCAAGGGTTTCAATTGGCTTCTCAAGACACGGCAGATATTTTAGGTTTTGACCAAACAGTAAGTGGTGATTATGCTCATATTGTCTCTACAGATAGCGGACAAAGTATTTGGTTCGAGTATCCTGGCTTTGTGGCCTTTAAGCAAGATGCCACCACGGGTGATGCTTGGACAATAAGTGGAGATTTTAACGGTAGAGACGATTATTGGTTACCCCCCTTGCGAGAACATCCTACCAATAATTTAAAAGCATACATGGCTGGTGTAGACGGAAGCGGAGCCGTAATTTACGAATTAGATGCTACGGCTTTAAGCGGTGATGTTCAATACTCTGTAGCCACCTCTAACTTATCTACTGTGTTTGGCGCGGGTAAAATTAGCTCGTTTTGTTACTCACCTATCCAAACCAATTATTGGTACGCGTTAACCAATGAGGGTGAGATGATTTACTCTACCGATAACATGAGTACTTGGACTTTAGGAGGCTTAAACAACGGACCAGAAGACCACTACTTTCACGGTGCTAGTGTTTACGCATCAAAAAGTAAATTGGGGAGAGTTTTTGCTGCAGGAAGTGGATATAGCAATCCAGGAGTTTGGGTAAGTGAAGACCACGGTGTTACTTGGCAAGAACTCACCAACGGTTTGCCTTCTACGCTTACTTACATGATTACCGCTACACCAGACGATTCGTTACTTTTTGCAGCTACTGATGTAGGTCCTTATGTATTCGTAGCCAAAGATTCTGCTTGGTATAATTTATCAGGAAATTCTACCCCCGATGTTACCTATTGGTCGGTCGAATGGATTAACCAAAGCCAAACCGCTCGTTTTGGAACTTACGGTCGTGGAATTTGGGATTTTGCCATCGCAAAAACGGATACGGTTCCTACCGATACTACTTCGAGTATTGAACCTAGAAAAGTGAATGCACCTGTGCGCTTGTATCCGAATCCGGCTCAAAATCATCTTTTTATCGATTTTGGCGATAATTCAACGCAAGAATTTAGCATTTATACAATTGATGGGCAATTAGTAGAACAAGTGAAAACAAGCAACCTGCAAGAGACATACGATTTAACGGTTTCGCATTTACCAGTAGGAACCTACATATTGTCTGGCACAAGTGAAGGGAAGCCTTTTCATCAGCGCTTTGTAATTAGCCGATAGAATAACGAAAATTTGTGTTTTATTCAACATTTATTGTTTTCTAAACCAACTGTTTTAAGAATCTTTGCGTTTTGAACTTTGTTATCAACCGTGGTAATTCAACATACCTTAATTTTTAGAGCATGATTCAGAAAAGCTTTCCCATGTTAGCTAAAACGCTAATGGGGCTTGAAGAAACGCTAGTTAAAGAACTAGAAGCTATTGGCGCAGAAAATATTGAAAAAGGGAAAAGAGCTGTTTCTTTTACCGGAGACTTGCGCATTTTATACAAGGCGAATTTGCGCCTAAGAACTGCGTTAAAGATTCTTCTACCTATTCAAGAATTTAATGCTCGTAACGAAAACGATTTGTATTTCGCCATTAAGAAAATTAATTGGTCGAAATACTTTAGCGTAAACGAAACTTTTGCGATAGATACCACTGTATATTCTGAGCATTTTACGCATTCGAAATATGTGGCGTTAAAAGCAAAAGACGCGATTGTAGATCGATTTAGAGATCGTGAAGACAAACGCCCATCGATCGATGTAGAAAATCCAGATATGCGCATTCACATTCACGTGCGAGATAAAGCGTTTACTGTTTCTATTGATAGTAGCGGCAAACCGCTAAACATGCGTGGTTACCGCAAGGGAAATCACCCTGCTATTTTGAATGAAGTATTAGCCGCTGGGTTGGTGCAACTTTCGGGTTGGGATGCTAAAATGCCATTGATTGATCCGTTTTGTGGTTCAGGAACTTTCTTGATTGAAGCGGCTATGATTGCGCAAAATGTTGCGCCTAACTTAAACCGCAAAGAGTTCAGTTTTAAAAAGTGGAAAAACTTTGATAAAGCACTTTGGGTAGATGTTCGTATGGAATCTATCGAAGAGCAAGTAGAGAATTTCCCAAGTATAACAGGAATTGATATTTCTGATCGATCAATTGCAACCGCTCAACTGAATTTAGACGCGGCTCCTATCGAGCAAAAAAATATTGAACTTATTCAAGGAGATTTTGCCGACTTTGAACCTGCCACAGATGATGGTATGGTAATTACCAATCCGCCTTACGGGGAGCGTTTGCGCGATGATGATATTCAAGAATTGTATACCAAAATTGGTAACCGTTTAAAGAACCATTACTTAGGTCACCACGCTTGGGTAATTAGTACAAAAGATGCTTTAAAGCATTTAGGACTGCACCCTTCGCCTAAATACATGGTGAAAAACGGACCGTTAGACTGTAAATTTCAGCATTACGAGATTTATAAAGGAAGTAAGAAAGACGATTAATTAATCGTCTTTTTCTTTTTGGTATTCTGCAATAAGAGGATACCATTTTGTAATTGCTTGATGAATATCTGCCGAAGTGAATGGTTTTGGAATGTAATCGTTCATTCCGGCATTTAAGTACCTTGATTTATCTTCGTTAAAGGTGTTAGCTGTTACGGCTACAATTACCGGATATTGATCTGTATTCTCTTTTTTAGCCCTAATTTCTTTTGTAGCAGTAATGCCATCTACAATCGGCATTTGGATATCCATAAGAATAAGATCTACCGGAAAATCATGCATTTTTTCTAGTAATTCTCCGCCATTTTCTACAATCAAAGGGTCGTATCCCATTTTTTGCAGGGTAACTTTAAGTAGTTCTTGATTAATTATATTGTCTTCTGCAATGCAGATGTTTAACGGATAGCGAATTCCTGTTTCTGAAAGATTTTCTCTTTTGTTTTTATCGCGGATTGTTGAGGCTTTCTCGTGCGGATTGTTTTTATCTGCTTTTAAATCTAGCGTAAAGAATACCTCGGTTCCTCTCGATACTTCGCTTTCAATTTCTAAGCTACCGCCCATTAACTCAATTAAGCTATGAGAAATGGCCAAGCCTAAGCCAACGCCCCCGTATTTTCTTGTAATACTAGAATCTGCTTGGTTAAAGGCGTCAATAATTCTGCTTTTAAGTTCTCCGGAAATCCCTACACCGCTATCGCTAACAGCAAATCGTAAACTCACTTTTTCACCATTAAAGGTCTTTTCTTTACTAATCACATCAATTTTTAAGGTAACGAAACCTAAGTGAGTGAATTTGAAAGAATTAGAAAGCAAATTGGCTATTACTTGTTTTAAACGGGTGGCATCTACGTAAACATAGTCTGGAACATCTTCTTGAATTTCTAAATCAAAATTGAGTTCTTTTGACTTAGCATTTTCTTCAAACGACTTATAAATACTATCGAGTAAACTCTTTAGCGAGTTCCTTCTAATATCTAACTGAAGATTAGACGATTCTATTTTAGCAAAGTCTAAAATATCATTCATTAAAATAAGCAGATTATCGCTGCTATTTTTAATCGTATTTAAGTAGTTGCGCTGGGTAGAATTTAAATGAGTTGACTGCAAAAGCTCTGTCATACCATTTATTCCATTCAATGGAGTTTTGATTTCATGACTCACCGATGCCAAGAAATCTGATTTTACACGCGAAGCTTCTTCGGCCATTAGCTTGGCTCTCTCTAAGCTTTTGTTCTGCTTTTCGATATGAATATTGTGGTTTTCTAATTCTTTTGCGTACCGCTTTTTGAGTTGGTTCTGTCTAAAAAGCAAAACAATTAAACCGCCTGCTATTACTAAAGAAGCAAGCACAACGTAAAATACAATACGATCTTTTTCTCGTTCTATTTCTTGAATACTTTGTGCTTCTCTTAGTTGTCGAATGGTGTTTTGGTTAAATTCTGCTTCGTAACGCATTTGCTGCTCTTGTAGCTTCTGCTCTACTTCTAAATCTTGTAATTGATCCGATAAGTTTTTGGCTTTATCGAGGTAGGCATAGGCCGAATCGAAACGGTTTAATTTGAAAAAACACTTGGCTAAAAACTCGAAATTAATGAGTTGATCAGAGCGAGATTGAATCTGTTCAGCATTGTTTTGCGCTTTTTGAAACCACTTTATGGCAGAAGTGTAAAACTCATTCTCGTATTTGAGTTTTCCCAAAGCTTGGTAAATGGCATTGAGTTCATCTAACTTATGCTTCTCTTCTAAAATGTAAATGGCATCTTTGTAATAACGCTCAGAACGATCGTATTTCTTCAATTTCGCCCATAAATTACCAAAGTGAAAATACGATTTGGCCAAACCTATTTGATCTTCTATTTGTAAACGTACTTCGATACTTCGGTTTAAAAAACGGATGGCTTGATCAATACTATCTAACTGAAGATAGGCCTCTCCCATATTATTGGTAAGCACACCTTGAGAGTATTTATCGTCAATTTTTTCGCTGTAATCGAGCCCCATTTGGTAATGCTCAATGGCATTGGCAAACTGGTCTAGGTTGGTAAAATTGAGACCTATGTTGTTGTAAGAAACAATTAAGCCTTTAGTATCGTTGAGTTTATGCTTTAACTCAATGCTTGGCCTAAAATGCTCAAGAGCTTCTGCATATTTTCCTTGAATTTGTAGCAACAAACCCAAGTTGTTATAAATCTTAGCTTGGTTTTGATAGTCGTTGCGTTCGCGGGCTAACTCTAAGGCTAAAATGTAATATTCTTCTGCTTTTATAAAATTTCCGCTCGTTTTGTAAACAACGCCCATAGCATTGTAACAACGGCCAATTGAAGTAGAATCTCCCATTTCAACGGCTCTATCAAGAGCGTTCTCTATGTAAACAAGAGAGCTATCGTAATCTCCTTTGTATTTTAGAGCTACTCCTAATCTAAAAGTTGCATCATAAAGGTGTTGATTGTCTTGTTCTCTCAACGCCAATTTGTAATACATTTTACTAAAAGCCATCGATTCTTCGATACTAGAGCGCATCGATAAAGAAGATAAATCGTGTAAAATGGCTAAACTATCTAGGGCAGATCGAGTTGAACTCAATTGATTTTTCAGGCTATCGATTTTAGCCTGTGCAAATCCATTTGAGAAAAACACTATTAAAAAGAATAAGAGGAGAAAACGAATTTTCAACTTCGATAATTTAGACTATGCCGAAAATAAGAAAAAGCCTTGTGATTTCAGTTACCACAAGGCTTTTCGATGCTTTTATAGGTAGTAAATTACCTATTATCAAAAGTTAGCTAATAGAATTTCTAACCTTTACCGTATAATTTCTAACCGCTTTCCCCACAGAGATACCTTCTTTCTCTATTTCGTTTTTTACCCAAATAGCAGCCATAATGTGGGTAAGTTGCTCGCCTTCGTCTTCACCCTCAATTTCGATGGGCAATTCTTTTTCTTCTAGCAGAGCTTCTTCGGCTGCTTTTAGCTGCTCGGTAGAATAGTTTTCTACCATCTTTTTTATTACCGGAATCTGCATGTTATCCTAGTTTTTCTAATAGATTAACTACAGCTTCTTCTTTGTTGGTTGCGGTTCCTTCTACCAATTTACCATCTTTAAAAATGGCAATGAATGGCAAATTATCAACGCCTGCTAATTTTCTAGCTTCTTCGTTGTTTTCAGCATCAACATCTAAAAACTCAATGTTTTTAAAACGATCATCTTCAGACAGTCTTCTGAATTTCGGAGCAAATAATTTACACGATCCGCACCAATCTGCATAGTATTTTACAGCTACTGCTTTTCCTGATTCAATAATTTCTTTAAACTCTTGGTCTGTTGTTACTTGTACTGCCATATCTAATATTTTTACAAGTACAAATATACTTTACTCGTTTTCTCAATTTGTCTGTTTATACTTGTTTGATTTTATGAAACAATTAGTTTTACTTATACTTTTCGCTTTTAGTATAACAAACAGTTACTCTCAAACGAAAACAGATACTACTTGGGTAGTAAAAGCCGTTGGGCACAATCAATGGCAACTCTTTCAAGCTCCTTTCAAGAGCAAACGCAATGCTCTTTTGTCTAGTTCTGCTGCATTGGTAACGGTAGGAACCGTTTTTCTCTTCGATTCGTCTATTCGCAAAGAATTGAAGACTTTTACCCAAAACCAACCCTCTGTTTTAGAAGGCTTTAAAACCATTACACACGCTGGAGGATACGAAAGTATTATTGGAATTACTGCGGGTTCTTACCTCTATGGTTTAATCGCCAAGAACAACAAATGGCAACAAACGGGTCAACTTTTGGGTGTTTCTTTGGTAGGAACTAGCGTATTTACGCTCGGCTCAAAATGGATTTTTGCCCGTGAGAGACCTTACGTAGACGGTAGAAATTATTGGCACTTTTTCGATATAAACGAAGAACGTTCTTCTTTTATATCTGGTCATAGTAGCGCATCGTTTACCATTGCCAGCATCTTTTCACTGCAATTTAACGAGCAAAAGTGGGTAAAATGGGTAGCTTACGGTTCGGCTACCTTAATTTCAGTTTCTAGAATGGTTATTGACCAACATTGGAGCAGTGATGTTATTGCTGGGGCTGCTTTGGGGTATGCCGTTGGGCACCTCACTTACAAGGCTTTTCACAATACACATCTTACTGTATTGCCAAAATGGACAAAAAACGCTAAAGGGCTTTCTCTTAGCTTTCGGTTTTAGCTTGTTCCCAAATGGCATTCATTTCATTGAGGGTCATGTCTCCAATCGATTGTCCCTTTTTTTGAGCTTCTTTTTCTAAGAAATTGAATCTTTTAATGAATTTCTTGTTGGTTCGTTCCAAAGCATCTTCAGGGTTAACGCCAATAAAACGTGCATAATTTATCATGCTAAAAAGAACATCGCCAAATTCAGCTTCTATCTTTTCCGTAGCGGGTTGGTGAGCCGTTAATTCAGATTGTAATTCACCAATTTCTTCGTGTACTTTATCCCAAACTTGATCGGCATTGTCCCAATCAAAGCCAATTCCTTTTGCTTTTTCTTGAATTCTATTGGCTTTCACCATTGCAGGCAACGATTTTGGAACTCCTTCTAAAACAGACTTCTTGCCTTCTTTTAATTTTAGCTTTTCCCAGTTTCGTTTTACTTCTTCTTCGGTTTCGGCTTTTACATCTCCGTAAATATGCGGATGGCGGTGCACCAATTTATCGCAAATTGCGTTGAGCACATCGGCCACGTCAAAAGCTCCTTTTTCTGAGCCTATTTTGCTGTAAAAAACCATGTGCAGCATCAAATCGCCAATTTCACCTTTAATTTCATCGAGGTTTCCATCTATAATTGCATCTGAAAGCTCATACGTTTCTTCGATGGTTAAATAGCGTAAACTTTCTAAGGTTTGCTTTTTATCCCACGGACATTTAGCGCGCAAATCGTCCATAATATCTAGCAACCTGTTAAATGCTTGCAACTTCTGCTCTTTGGTGTTTTCAGCCATTTCGAATAATTTGGAACAAAGGTATTTTATATTTTTACCGCATGACCCACAGGCTCGTTTTCTCTTTGGTTTTGCTCTTTGCTTGGGTATTGAGTTTTTCTCAAAACTCATCTTCTCCTCTTTACCAATTCGAAACTAGTTTACGTTACCACCGAGGCTTTCTTTTTCTACATCGACAAGGTTTAGACCATCTTGCTCAGGGAGCTGTGAATGGAGTTCAAGCAGATTTCTCTTGGAAAACATCTGGAGAAGAAGCGTGGCACCAAAAATTTAACTATCCAGAGATGGGGATTAGTTTGCTGCAAGTGGGGTTGGGAAATCCGCGGTTGGGTTTCGGCTTGGGCCTTGTTCCGTTTTATCGCCTTCATTTTGTGCAACGCCCTCGTTTCGAATGGAATTTACAAATGGGCGGTGGATTAGGTTATATCACACGAAAATGGGATCGTACCGATAATTATAAAAATGTAATGATTGGTTCGCACTGGAACGCTTGCATTTTATTCGAATCGCACGTAAAATGGAAACTATCCCCTCGGTTAACATCTACGGTAGGAACCTCGTTTATCCACTTTTCGAATGGTAGCACCGAACAGCCCAATTTAGGCGTCAATGCTCCTACTCTATCTGTAGGATTTAATTACGGTTTTCAACCGTTTGAAAGAGCTGATATTCCTCAAACTCATCGAGAAATACCCCAACAAGATGTAGTAATCACCCTAGGTGGATTTATAAAATCTGAAGAAGCTCGAGACGATTTTTATCCTGCCTCTACTCTCCGTTTCGAATACGGAAAAACAACTCGCAATAAAAAGAATCGATTTCATGCATCCATCGATTTTATGCGCAATGAAGGGTTATCGAACGAGTTTGAGAAAAAAGACGAATCTTTTGCAGAAGCAGATCTTTGGCAAATAGGTGCATTTTTGGGCTATTCAGTTCTTTTTGGAAAAGGCGAAGTAATAATGGGTATGGGACATTACGTTTATGCTTCTAAAACTCCCAATGGTAATTTGTACCACAGAGCAGGTTATCGTTACCATTTTAGTTCTAAATGGATGGCTAACGCTACCTTAAAAACCCACTTCTTTAAAGCCGATTATTTTGAATTTGGAATTGCAAGACAACTATGGATCAATTAAAAGTACTCTTGCTCATCTTTTTATTAGGTTTCACCGCTTGTTCAGGCGAAAAATGGAACGATTGTTTTGAACCACACGGAAAAAACACCACCGAAAAACGATCGTTAACTCCCTTTTCTAGTATCAAAGTAGATGGAAATTTTACGGTAGAATTGGTACAAGATTCGGGGTTTTATGTTGAAGTTACCGCTGGTAAAAATTTTATTCATCAACTAAAAACAGAGGTAAAAAACAGCCAATTAGTTTTAGAAGAAGAAATTGCCTGCAAGTTTATGCGCAACCAAAAACGCGATTACAAAATGGTTATTCATTGTGGCGAATTATCATCTATAGCGCACTTTTCGGGTAAAAAACTAATAGCTAAACAGCTCACCTCGTCTCGATTAGAAATCGATAAATGGGCCGGTGGGGGCGATTTAGAAATCCAGCTAACCTGCGATTCTTTATTTGGTAGAATTCACGCTGGTTCAGGAGACTTGATTTTCAATGGCTCCACCCATTTCGCCTACATTTACCAACGTGGCTTTGGTTACATCAGAAATAAAAATTTGAACATTGATTTGGCCTATGTAGATAAAGGCGGAACAGGAGATTGCTTCTTAACCGTGCAAGACAATGTAGAAATTGACTTCAACTCTCCTGGCAACTTATTTATCTACGGAAATCCTACACAAAAGCTACTGCGTAAAAAAGGAGATGGAAACATTTCTATTCTTCCTTAACACACTGAAAAACTACCAAAGAATCTTGCTTTTCAACATACAATAAACGTTGCTGAAGCGCTTTCCAACCTTTTAACTCTTCGAATTTTATACCCGCTTCAAACCCACCAAAATGCTGATCCCAAATAACCCAATCTCCCTTTTTTAACTCGGTAGGAACCGAAATTCGTTCTTGAGATTGATTTTCGTTAAACGGATTAATTTCTAGTTCTACTGGAACCATCGGATGAAAATAAAACACTTTTTGTTTTGCTGTTTCCAAAGAGATTTCTGCCTTGGCTTTAGCAATAAATTCTTGCAACTGCGTAGCCTTTACAGGCATTCTCGAACTGCTTAAAAACTGACCAAGCACTGCTAATACAAACAGAATTTGCAAAATCTTAGCTCCATTCGTATTCACTTTCTGAACCAAGCCAAACACAAATGCTGAAAAGATGGCTAAGGTAGGCGTGAGAACAATCATAACTCTTTTTAAGCCTGCACTTGCTCCCCAACCGTTGGCAAAGAGTACCGTATGAAAGCCGAAATAAACCACTGGGAAACCGACAAATACAAGAAGCGTTTCTAAATTCGGTTTCGAATATCGCCACCACAAAAAGAGGCCAACACAGCCAAAAATCAACAGCGGAATGCCGAAAATAATATCGCTATTTCTAATAAAGTGAAACCAAGAACCCGCTTGATAAAAAGACTCAGCAGAATAGGGCATCTTAGTCAGTAACCAAAAAACATCGCCTTGGTGAAAAACGGCTCCTACCGTTGAAAGCAAACCACTTGGCAGTAATAAAACAAGACTATTTTTCCATTGCCTTTTGTAGCTAAAAAGCACCAAAAAGATGAAAACGAAAAGAATACCTTCAGTACGTACAAACGGCAAAAGGCCCAAAATAAGCGCCATCCACATCCATCTTTTGGTTACAAAAAGCCAAACTGAAAGCGTGAGTAACAAAGTGAAAAGTGGTTCGGTTAAACCTGAAACGTGGTTGGCTGCAAAAAATGGAGTGAATAGAAGTGCACCACTCGACAAAGTGGGCAACTGAAATTCCAGCAAAAGTTGGCGCACAATTAAGGCCGATGAAAAACCGCAAATTCCATTAAAAAGCAACATTCCTTTCATTCCCCATTGCGAAAAGGGCGAACTCAAAAGTGTGAAAACCGGCTTTCCCCAATGATCAAAAAACAGATGCGGATGTTGCCAAGAATATTTAGAAATTAAGAAATGGGCATACGAATCTCCACCTCCCATTACTCCCGTAGATACAACAGCAAAATAGGTGAAAATGAAGGTTGAAATCACCAAAAAGACATCGCCAAGACCAATTTTCTTTAACAACTTGTTGCAAGATTTATCTTCAAAATTACGAAGCATATTGTGTACTTTTGCAACATGAATTGGTTATTAGTAGTATTAACAATAGGCTTGCTAGGCTTAGCGTTTGCCGGTATCGCCATTAAGATTTTAGTGAAGAAAGACGGTAAATTCGCAGGAACTTGCGCAAGCAATAGTCCTTTTTTAAACAAAGAAGGCGAAGCCTGCAGTATGTGCGGTGCTTTACCAGAAGAAAAATGCAACAACAAGAGCTAACTATTTCTAGTTAAACTCTTGTATTCTTTCGGCTACATTTTCGGTACTCCACGTTTCGTAATTTCCGTTATTATCGAATATTAAGTACACCTCTAATTTTATCTCCGGATTCTTTTGTAGAAACTGTTGAGTTCTTTCTACCCCCATTGCCATAAACGCAGTAGCAAAAGCATCTGCTTTCCAACATTTATCAGCTATAACAGTAGCACTCAACAAATTATGACGCACTGGATATCCTGTTTTAGGATCTAAAGTATGTGAGTATTTTACACCATCTTCTACATAAAATTTTCGGTAATTACCACTAGTAGCGATGGCTTCGTTTTTTAGTTCGATGGTAGCGGTTAATTCTCTCTCTGCCGCGTCTTCTATGGGTTTGTCGATGCCAACTTTCCAAAGATCCCCATTCGGTTTGGCACCTTTGGCCAACATTTCACCGCCAACTTCTATTAAGTAGTTGCTCACATTTTTCACCTCTAAATACTTTGCTAACACATCTACGCTATAACCTTGAGCAATGCTATTAAAGTCAAATTGGATATTGCGATTCTTCTTAACCAACACTCTTTTAGGATCTAGGCTATTTCTATCATCAAACCTAGACAGGCGAATGTTTTCGTACGTAAAACCCACCCATTGTAAAAGAGAATCCACTTTCTGCTGATTCATAGATTCCTTACCACTAAAGCCAAACCCCCAAGCATTCACCAAAGGCGCAATAGTGGGGTCGAAAACGCCATCTGTAGCTGTGTAAACCTCACGCGAATATTTAACCATATCCGTAAAATAACCGTGGTAATCGTCAAACACAATCTCCGTACTATCTGCCTGATTAAGCGCATTAATTAACGAACTAGGTTCCCATGCAGAAAGCGAAAAATCGATATCGGTTAAGATAGAGTCGATATCGGTTTTTACGAGAGAATCTCCATCTGGAAAATACACAATCGAATAGGTAGAACCTTGAGCTTCTCCTTGAATTCTGGCTGGTTCAACGGTAACTTCTTGTTTATTTTCGGTAGGAACACAACTTACAGCAACAAGAGTAAGTGCCGCAAGACCAAAAAGTACTTTTTTCATCTAAATAAGTATTTATACCATAAAAAAGCCCCGACCTAAAGCCGGGGCATTTTCAACATTGTTATGTATGATTATCCTCCGAAATCATCGAAAGAAACATTTTCTTCAGGAACTCCCCAATCGTCACACATTTTTAGAACCGCTTGGTTCATCATTGGTGGACCACAGAAGTAGAATTCAATATCTTCAGGAGCATCGTGCTTAGACAGATATTGATCGATTACTGCTTGGTGAACGAAACCTACGAATCCGTCTCCTTCATCTTCGGTATCTTTCATTACTTTCCAATTATCTTCCTCTAAAGGCTCAGAAAGAACCATGTAGAACTTAAAGTTAGGGAAATCTTTCTCCAGCGCTTTGAAGTGATCGATGTAGAACAATTCACGCTTAGAACGACCACCGTACCAATAAGAAACTTTTCTACCCGTTTTTAGGGTTCTAAATAAATGGTAAAGGTGAGAACGCATTGGAGCCATACCAGCACCACCACCAACGTAAAGCATTTCAGAATCGGTTTCTTTAATAAAGAACTCACCGTAAGGTCCTGAGATGGTTACTTTATCGCCTTTCTTACGACTAAAGATGTAAGAAGAAGCTACACCCGGATTAACATCCATCCAAGCGTTTTTAGCGCGATCCCATGGTGGAGTTGCAATACGAACGTTCAACATAATTTCACGTCCTTCTGCTGGGTAAGAAGCCATTGAGTAAGCTCTTTCTACTAACTCATCGTTTTTCATTACCAAGCTCCAAAGACCGAATTTATCCCACTCTAATTTAAATTTCTCAGGCTCGCCAACGTGCTCTTGAGGGTGAGCTGTAATGTCGATGTCTGAATATTTAATTTCACATTCAGGAATTTCAATTTGGATGTAACCACCCGCTTTGTAATCCATGTCTTCAGGAATTTCAACAACAAATTCTTTAATGAACGAAGCAACGTTGTAGTTACGAACCACAGTAGCTTCCCATTTCTTGATTCCGAAGATTTCTTCTGGAACCTGAATTTTCATGTCTTCTTTTACCTTTACCTGACAGCCTAATCTCCAGTGATCAGCAGCTTCTTTACGCGTAAAGTGAGGTGCTTCTGTAGGAAGTAGCTCTCCGCCACCTTCCATCACTTGACATTTACACTGAACACAAGTTCCGCCACCACCACAAGCAGATGGTAAGAAAATCTTGTTATTACCTAAAGTTGAAAGTAACGTGTTACCTGCTTCAACTTCAATTTCTTTCTCTCCATTAATGGTAATCTTAACAGCTCCACTTGGCGACAATTTCGCTTTCGCAAAAAGAAGCACAGAAACTAATAATAAGATTACAAGTAAGAAGACAGCTATGGTTGCTATAATCGTAGTACTCATCTATCTAATCTTTTTCTAATTATAATTCGATTCCCATAAAACTCATGAAAGCAATTCCCATAAGTCCGGTGATAATAAATGTAATTCCTAAGCCTCTTAATGGTGCTGGAACATGAGAGTAACGAATTTTCTCTCTAATTGCAGCAATAGCTACGATTGCTAAAAACCAACCTACACCCGATCCTAGTCCGAAAGAGGTAGCTTCAGCAATAGTTGAATATTGTCTTTCTTGCATAAATAATGCGCCCCCAAGAATAGAACAGTTTACAGCGATCAGAGGTAAGAAAATCCCTAAAGCACCGTAAAGTGCTGGAGCAAATTTCTCAACAATCATCTCTACTAATTGAACCATAGAGGCAATTACCGCGATAAACATGATAAAACTTAAGAACGAAAGGTCAACACTTGCAAAAGATGGGTCTATCCAAGCTAAGGCTCCTTCTTTTAAAACATGGTTTTCTAGTAAATAGTTTATAGGAACTGTAATTCCGAGAACGAAAATTACTGCTGCTCCTAAACCTACACCCGTTTTTACAGTTTTAGAAACGGCCAAGTACGAGCACATTCCCAAGAAATAAGCGAAGATCATGTTGTCTACGAAAATCGCTTTTACAAATAAGCTTACTAATTCTTGCATAATTGTTTTGTTAATTGGTTGGTGCTACTTTTAGTTTTCTTCAATCAATTTCGTGTTCTTAGCACGCTGAACCCAAATGATAACTCCTACAGTGATCAACGCCATTGGAGGAAGAATCATTAAGTTATTGTTCATATAACCTGCTTCAAATACTGCATCTGGTAAGAACTTGATTTGTCCTACTCCTGGAAAGCTAATTGCTCCAGAACCAAAAATCTCACGTACAATAGATACAATAATCAAAATTGCACCGTAACCCGCTGCGTTACCAATTGCATCTAAGAAAGATGGCCAAGGTTTGTTACCCATAGCAAACGCTTCAAAACGTCCCATGATAATACAGTTGGTAATAATCAAACCAACGAAAACTGATAGTGCTTTTGAAATGTCGTAAACAAAAGCTTTTAGTGTTTGATCTACTAAAATTACCAATGAGGCTACAACTACCAATTGAACGATAATTCTAATTCTACTCGGAATTGTATTTCTCATTAAAGAGATAATAATGTTACCAAACACCATTACGAAAAGTACCGATACAGACATGATTATTGCTTGCTGCAACTGTACCGTAATCGCCAAAGCTGAACAAATACCTAATACCTGAACGGTAATAGGGTTATCATCGTTCAATGGGTCGGTTAAGAGCTTTTTGTTCTTTTTAGAGAACAATGGTTCTGATGGAGCCTTTACTTCTTTTTCTGCTACTTCGCTCATGTCTTTAGGCTTTTTGTTTTTTGAAATAAGGTACGTAAACTGAAAGGGTATTTTCAATCATATCTTGAAGACCTACAGAAGTAATGGTTCCTCCTGTAATTCCATCAACAGCATGTTTTTTGTCGTCTCCGCCACCACCTTTTAATACAGTGATTGAAACAAAATCTCCGTTGTCGAAAATTTCTTCTTCTTCAAATTGCTGTTCGAAAACAGTAGTACTGATTTCTGCACCTAAACCAGGTGTTTCACCTTGGTGATCGAAATTAGCCCCTAATACAGTGTTCATATCATCTTTAAAAGCGATAAAACCCCAAATAGGACCCCAAAGACCTTTACCAGCCATTGGAACTACATAAAACGTTTCTCCATCTCTTTCACACTGGTAAAGTGGAAACTTCTTTTCGTCTTCTGAGATGGTTTTGTCTTTAAACTGCTTTTTTACATCGATGTTAAACGCATCTTTTTCTGCTTCTTCAGCACCGTCACCTTCTACGGTTTTGATAGCGCCTTGAATCTCGCTTACCACTTCGCCTTTAGCGTTTAAGATGTAACGTGTTTTTACGTATTGCTCAAAACTCTCTGCAGCTTCTTCTCTACTTACCTCTACTTTAATAGAAGAAAGTATGTTCTGCATTTTTTCTTGCTTCAAGTTTTGTTTTTGGAATGGTTTAAGGCTCATTGCCGCAAAAGACAATACGGCTCCTACTACAACTACCATCACAATCGCAAAACCGAAAGTATATCCGTTACTGTTTGTATCCATTGCCATAACTATATAATTAAGCTGTTGCTAGTTTTGCGCGTTTAATACGCTTGTTAATGTTTCCTTGAACCACATAGTGGTCAATAGTTGGAGCCATCACATTCATAAATAGAATTGATAACATAATTCCTTCAGGGTAAGCTGGGTTGAATACACGAATCATGATTCCTAAGAATCCTGCTAAAAATCCGTAAATCCATTTTCCTTTGTTGGTTTGTGATGCAGAAACCGGATCGGTTGCCATAAACACCATACCGAACATAAACCCACCTAATAGAATTTGGTGTATTGGACTAATGGCCATAAAATCGTTTACAGCAAATGCGTTGAAGATAAAGCCCATGGCTAAACCACCCAACAACATGCTCAACATAATTCTCCAACTTCCAATTCCAGTGATTAAAAGAATTGCAGCACCTATCAAAATCGCTAGCGCTGAAGTTTCTCCAATAGAACCTGGGATAAAGCCCATAAACGCATTATAAACACTGTAAATTCCGTCAGCTCCAAACTGAGTCATTACCTCAGCATTATCACCTACCGGTTTACCCACTGTAGTGGCTAAGTCACCTAAAGCAGTTGCGCCACTGAAGCCATCTACTACTTTTTCTCCTTCTGCTAAGTCTGTATTAATCCATACTTTGTCTCCAGACATTTTAGTCGGATAAGCAAAGAATAAAAAGGCTCTAGCTGTTAAAGCAGGGTTCAAAATATTCATTCCAGTTCCACCGAACACCTCTTTACCAATAACTACCGCAAATGCAGTGGCCACAGCCACCATCCAAAGGGGTACATCTACTGGCAAACAAAGTGGAATAAGCATACCTGAGACCAAGAAACCTTCTTGAATCGGGTGCTTGTTAATCGAACAGAAAATAAATTCAATTCCCAGACCCACACCGTAAGACACTACAACGAGTGGCAATACTTTGATTAATCCGAAAATTATTTTTTCCATAAAACCTTCGTTCAAGGCCATAAACTCGCCAAGAGCTAGGTAATGCTGATGTCCTGTATTCCAAATACCGAATAATAAAGCAGGAATCAAAGCAATAATCACCATAAACATGGTGCGCTTTAAATCTACACCATCACGAATGTGAACGCCCTTTTTATTGGTGTGATCAGGTGTAAATAAGAAAGTATAAGTTCCATCCCAAATCCAATATGCTAAAGGAAATTTAGCATCCTTGTTGGGCTTTGTTTTTTGCATTAATTGTTCTAAAGCTTTCACGTCTCTCTAATTTTATTATCCTACTTCATTAAGCATTAAATCCAAACTCTCTCTTACAATCTTCTGCAACGGCATTTTAGATGTACATCCAAATTCTGCAAGTGCAAAATCTTCCGGAGCTACTTCAAAAACACCTAATCCTTCCATCTGTTCAATGTCTTGAACCATCATCGCTTTAATCAATTGTTGCGGATAAATATCCATCGGAAATACCTTTTCGTATTGCCCTGTAACAACGAAAGAGCGAGGTTCACCATTCGTATTGGTGTCTAAATCGTACTCTTTATTCGGCATCAACCAGCTAAAGTAGGTTCTGCTAAAACTAAATTTGTGAGTATTCGGAGCGATCCAACCTAAAAATTGTGGCTCGTCACCTTCTGGTAAAACGGTTACTGTTGAGTGGTAAAAACCTAAGAAACCTTCTTGCGTAGTTTCGTCTCCTGTAAGAACGTTTCCGCTGATTACACGGGTGTTACCTGGCTTCAAATTATCTTTCAATATTTCAGCCAATTCTACACCTTGAATGGTTTTGTAGTATTTTGGTTTTTCAGCTTGGCTACCAGCTAAGGCTACAATTCTACTGGCATCGTATTTTCCCGTATTGTAGAATCTACCAATTTGAGCAACCGCTTCTGGTTGAAGTACCCAAACTCTATCTCCACTATTGATTGGATCTATATGATGAATTTGAACACCAACGTTACCTGAAGGATGGGGTCCTTCAAAAGTATTTTTCTCTACACCGGTAGCTTTTAAGAACACATCTGAAGTAGTGCGTGTTCTGTGCACATTCAAGTGCACTTTACCAGGCGTTAGCATTTTTATTACGTCTAATCCTTTCTGAAAATCATCCCCTCTGCCATGTAAGATATAATCTTTATCAGCCGCTAAAGGATGCGTATCGAAGGCAGAAATGTGGATGGCCTTTGGCGTATCGTCTGGGTTAGCCACAACATCGTAAGGACGTTGAATTATAAATGGCCATAATCCATTCTCACAAAGCGTTTCAATCACCTCGTCACGAGAACCCATCTTAGGGGTTGCTGCTGCGTAACTGATTTCTTTGTCAGCCAAAATCTTAATTTCAAGTATTTTTCTCTTTTCACCGCGATTAATCTCCACTACTTCACCACTAACAGGAGAAGCGTATTTCACTCTATTCGAGTATTTATCATAAAAAAGCGGAGAACCAGCTTTGACTTGATGTCCCTCTTTCACTACTAGTTTCGGAGTTACACTGTGAAAGTCTGTGGGCTTAATCACATAGGTTCTAGATGAAACATCGGCAGATACCTTGTCGGCTGAGCCCTTCAACTTGATATCAGAGCCTCTGCGAATCTTAACGGTCTTAGACATACCTTGTTAATTGTTGTTAATCACATACAAAAAGTGGCGCAAAAATATAAATTCTATCCACTAACCAAAGAGTTAAACTGTTAGACTATTAAGAAGTTCAATAAACAATTCAATAATCTAATCAACAACCTTAATTTCGAACAAAATTTGTAGTTCTTATGGCGCCAAGCAAATTAAATACAATTCTTCTGTTATCGGTAGGAACCGTCTTATTACTATTCTTAAACCTCAATTTATTTGCTCAAATCAACCACGATGATGGTTATTTCAAAGAAGACTACCTACGATACGATAACCACATTTACAGAAACTCTATTAAAACCGTGCAACTCTATCGTGCTGGTTGGGAAGATAGCTACCCTTTAATAAACCTTAACAGCAACGAGCAGTTGGTTTTAAATTTTGACGATCTATCTGGCCAACTTTCTAACTTCGCTTACAGCTTTATTCACTGCAATGCCAATTGGCAACCTTCAGATTTAATGGAAATGGAATACACCCAAGGTGTTTTCGAAAATTTCGTTCTCGACTACAATTATTCAAGAACACAGCGACAAAAGTATATCCACTACGAAATTCGATTTCCCAACCAAGACATCCAACTTACTAAAAGCGGCAACTACATTATAAAGGTGTACGATTTAGACAACAACAACAACGCCTTAGTGCTCACTAGAAAGTTCTTCTTGTTAGAACCGATGGCCGCGATCCTACCGAATGTAAAACAAGCCTCTAAAATTAACGACAGAAGGTACAAGCACGAAATCGACTTTACCATTACCCCCACCGGAGTTAACATCATCAACCCTTACCAAAACATGCACGTTGCGCTAATTCAAAACCAAGATTGGAATCACGCACTTACAGGCTTGCAACCTACTTTTTCGAAAGGAACCGAGTTTGTTTACAATTACGATGAAGGCAATGTTTTCGATGGCGCTAATGAATTTCGTTTTTTCGACATTAGAACTTTCGGATACACAGCCCTCGAAACCGAATCGGTCGATATTAGCGGTGATACAATTCAAGTTCAACTAGAACCAGACGAAGCACGCGGCTATAAAGTATACATAGACCAACCTGACATCAACGGCCGCTTTCTCATCCATACAGACAATTCAGACGAAAATCAGATCGATGCCGAATACAGCAAAGTGCATTTTAAATTACCCTACCCTAACCCTATTCAAAACGGAAACCTCTACATCTACGGTGAAATTAGCAACTGGAAATTATCGCCAGAATATAAAATGAAGTGGAACGCTCAAAAGCGCGTTTACGAAAACACACTCTATTTAAAACAAGGATATTACAATTACTTATACGCATTTCTTCAAGACGGAAAAACTCAACCTGATTTTACGTTAATTGAAGGAACCCATGCCCAAACCAGCAATGAATACACCATTGCAGTATATTACCGTAAACCTCAAGATATTCACGATCGACTCATCGGTTTCCAAACGGTTACGTACCCAAAAAGATAGTAGAAAAACCGAACGAAATAATTGCTAATATTGCTCAGTGGACGTACTAGAAACAAACGGAATTCGCATAACGGTAGAATCTAAATTTCGACCCGACCACTCTATACCTTCTAACGACATTTTCGTTTTTTCTTACCGAATTTCTATTCAAAATCATAGAAAAGATGCCGTTCAGCTTTTACAACGCAGTTGGCAAATAACCGATAGCAACGGCATAAAACGAAAAGTAAGAGGTGAAGGGGTAATTGGTATTCAGCCAATAATTGCGCCCGGAGCAGTTCACGAATACGAATCTGCCTGTGATTTACAAACAGACATGGGTACAATGGTAGGTTTCTACCAAATGAAAAACCTTGAAAATCAAGAACTTTTCAACGTTTACATTCCAAAATTTATGCTCCAGGTTCCGTTCAAGCTGAACTAATACCACTTAATGGCAGAAACTACCATTCGTTAAGCCAAACAAACCTCTCGATAGAAACTAGTTTTTCCAAAGAAAATACCACCCTACTTTAGCACTGCTTAAGTAATTCACTTTTATCATTCTTGCTCAAGGGGCTTTTTGGCTGAAGCCCCTTTTTTTATTGCTTTTTCTTTCACGTTAATTGGTCGGTTTTGAATTACTACTTTTGTGTAATTCGAAACACAAAAATTGAAAATCAATGCCAAAAGGAGTTTTTAACGTACCAAGAGCAGTGAACGAACCGGTAAAACCATACGCACCGGGCTCTGAAGAAAGAGAAAGCCTTCTCAACACATACAAAGAACTTTACAACCAGGAAGTGGAAATCCCCATGACCATTGGCGGAGAAAAGATTACCACTGGTGATGTTTACACGCTTGCTCCTCCACACGAGCACAAAAAAGTTATTGGTAAATTTCATAAAGGAAACAAAACACACGTTGAAAAAGCAATTGAGGCAGCCTTAACCGCTAAAGAAGATTGGGAAAATATGTCTTGGGAACATAGAGCTTCTATCTTCTTAAAAGCAGCTGATTTATTTGCAGGCCCGTACAGAGATAAAATCAACGCAGCTACTATGCTGGCTCAATCGAAAAACGTACACCAAGCTGAAATTGACGCAGCGTGTGAGTTAATCGATTTCTTACGTTTTAACGTAATGTACATGCAGCAAATTTATCAAGAGCAACCAGCCTCTCAACCAGGCATGTGGAACCGCCTAGAATATAGAGCTCTTGAAGGATTCGTTTTTGCAATTACCCCATTTAACTTTACAGCTATTGCAGGTAACCTACCTTCTGCCGCTGCTATGATGGGTAACACTGTAGTTTGGAAACCTGCCAACTCGCAAATCTATTCTGCAGAAGTAATCATGGAAGTTTTCGAAAAAGCAGGCTTGCCTAAAGGGGTAATCAACCTAGTTTTTGTAGACGGTCCAGAAGCAGGTGATGTGATTTTTAACCACAAAGATTTCGCTGGTTTACACTTCACTGGTTCTACCGGAGTATTCAAAAATCTTTGGAAAACCATTGGTACTAACATCGATAAGTACCGTGCATACCCACGCATCGTTGGTGAAACAGGTGGTAAAGATTTTATCATGGTTCACAAAGAAACCAATGCCCCTAAAGAAATTGCTACTGCAATTGCAAGAGGTGCATTCGAATTCCAAGGTCAAAAATGTTCTGCAGCTTCTAGAGCTTACATCCCAGAATCTTTATGGCCAGCAATTAAAGAAGAAACTATTAAACAAGTATCTTCTTTTAAAATGGGTAGCCCTGAAGACACCAACAACTTTGTAAACGCGGTAATTGACGAGAAAGCATTCGATAAAATTGCTAGCTATTTAGATTATGTGAACGAATCTGACGAAGCTGAATGCTTAATCGGTGGTAAATACGACAAGTCTGTTGGGTACTTTATTGAGCCAACAGTTGTTTTAACAACTAACCCACGTTTTAAAACAATGGAAGAAGAAATCTTCGGACCCGTAATTACTATTTACGTATACGAAGACGACAAGTTTGAAGAAACATTAGATATTCTTGACCAAACTTCTCCTTACGCATTAACCGGATCTATCTTTAGCGATAACCGTTATGCTCTTGAGTTCGCAACTAACAAACTGAAAAACGCTGCAGGTAACTTCTATATCAACGACAAACCAACAGGTTCTGTAGTTGGTCAGCAGCCATTTGGTGGTGCTCGCGGCTCAGGAACTAACGATAAAGCAGGTTCTATGATGAACTTACTTCGTTGGGTATCTCCAAGAAACATTAAAGAAACGTTTGTTCCAGCAACACATTATCACTACCCTTGGTTAGGATAATTCTGGCAAACACAATCAGTTTAAAACCTCTGTTGATAAATTCAACAGAGGTTTTTCTTTTTTATAAAGAACCTCAGTACTTTTGATACGCAACTCAAACAAAACTCATGAAGCGTAAGTTTCACATACCCAGCACTCTTAAAAACAAATACATTCTTTCTTTGATTGTGTTTGGCATCTGGCTGCTGTTTTTCGACCAAAACGATTTGATTAGTCAAATGCAATTACGCTACGAAATCTATCAACTAGAACAACAAAAAGAGTTTTACATCGAGCAAATTGAAATCACTAAAAACGATTTAGACGAGCTCTTAACCAGCAAAGAGCAACTCGAAAAATTTGCCCGCGAAAAGTACCTCATGAAAAGACCCGAAGAAGATCTTTTTGTAATTGTACCCGAACCACAAGATTAGCCGTTTATAAATTCCCCTCTTCCCTGCCTAAATACTTACTTTAGCATTCTAAACACTGTTTGCATGGATAAGCAATTTTTAGCTGATTTCCCTTCTAATTCTATTCACCAATGGCTCGATAAAATTGCCGGTGACCTAAAGGGAAAATCACTCGAAGACATTACTCACAACAACTTAGAAAACCTGCACGTAAACCCAGTTTACAATCACGAGAATTCTAAGTTACTCATCAAAGAAAAAAGCTTACAAGACCAAGCTAAAATCGAAAACAACGATTGGCATATCAATCGTGATTTTCAACCAAATATTTCTCAAAATACTGATGTTCTAGCTGCACTAATGGCGGGTTCTACTGCTGTCAGTTTTTCTGGCCAATTTGAGCAATTCAGCTTTTTAAACGAAGTAGAGCTTCCCTACATAGAAGTGTTCTTGAAACCTTCTTACAACGCTTTTAACCTTGCTGGTTTTGAGACTTATCTGAAGGAACACAACACCACCCCAGATCAAGTAAACGGAGCAGTTGAAATAGACGCCTTTTCTGAAAGCTTACTTTCTGGCAACTTAGAAAACCTCGCTACCGAGAATGCCCTAACAGAAGCTATTCGAGTAAAAAAAGCATTGCCTAATATGAGAACTATTTTAGTAAATGGTTCTAAATTTCACGATGCAGGAAGTTCTATTGCTCAAGAAATTGGCTATGCACTCGCAGAAGGGCACGAATTACTGGTTCAGCTTCTCGAAAAGAACATTTCGATAGATGATGCTGCTTCTTTTTTCCAATTCGAACTTTCTAGCGGAACTTCTTACTTCTTCGAAATCGCTAAAATCAAAGTTTTTAGAGCACTTTGGGCCAAAATAATTGAAGAATACAATCCTCAACACGCTTGCTCTACCAATACGTTTATCCATAGCAGAACATCGCGCTTTTACCACACCTCTAAAGATGTTTACAACAATCTTTTGCGAGACACAACTTCAGCAATGGCAGCTGCAATTGGTGGTGCTAACATGATAACCGTAACTCCTTTCGATTCTGCGCTCAGCAAACAGAAAGAGTCATTGGGTCAGAGAATGGCCACCAATATTCAACTGATGTTGAAAGAAGAAAGCGGTCTCAATAAAATCATCGATCCCTCAGCTGGTTCTTACTTGATGAACAACATTATTAATCAATTGGCCGAGAAAGCGTGGAATTATTTCTTAGCCGTTGAAAAGCAAAATGGGTTTACAAAAGCTATTTTAGAAGGAACCGTACAACGCGAAATCGCGAAACAAGCCGACCTTCAAAAAACAGCCCTACAAGAACAAAAAATCACCGTGGTAGGCGTAAATAAATACGTAAACGATGTCGAAGAAAAACAAGAAGCTAAACCTTCTCCACTTCGCAAAAACGATTTAGCCTTAACTCCCTTTCGACTTACACAAGATTTTGAAGCTTCAAACGCTTAAGCCATGAGAAAAGACTTTAGTCAAGTAGATTATACCATAGAAAACAGCAATTCGGTTCCTACCGAAAAAGAGGCCGCAGTTGTTTGGAATACACAAGAAAAAATTACCCTTAAAGCACAATACACAGCGGCTGATCGAGAAAAAATAGGTCATGTGGGTTACGTTGCTGGTTTACCCCCTTTTTTGCGCGGACCGTACAGCACCATGTACGTTTCTCGCCCTTGGACTATTCGCCAATATGCTGGTTTTTCTACCGCAGAAGAATCCAATGCTTTTTACCGTAGAAACCTTGCTGCTGGTCAAAAAGGTCTTTCTGTTGCTTTCGATTTAGCTACGCACAGAGGCTACGATTCTGACCATCCTCGAGTGGTGGGTGATGTAGGAAAAGCAGGTGTTGCCATCGATTCGGTAGAAGACATGAAAATCCTCTTCGACCAGATTCCGCTTGATAAGATGTCGGTTTCAATGACCATGAACGGAGCGGTAATTCCGATAATGGCGTTTTACATTGTGGCAGCAGAAGAGCAAGGCGTTGCTCCCGAAAAGCTTTCAGGAACCATCCAAAACGATATTCTGAAAGAGTTTATGGTAAGAAATACCTACATCTACCCACCCGAACATTCGATGAGAATTATCTCAGATATTTTCGAGTACACTTCTCAGAAAATGCCCAAATTCAATTCGATTTCAATTTCTGGCTATCACATGCAAGAAGCGGGAGCTACGGCAGATATTGAGCTGGCTTACACCTTGGCAGATGGTTTAGAATATATTCGATCTGGCATTAAAGCGGGATTAAAAATCGATGAGTTTGCTCCACGTTTGAGTTTCTTCTGGGCTATCGGTATGAACCACTTTATGGAAATTGCGAAAATGCGTGCAGCTCGTATGATTTGGGCGAAATTGGTAAAACAATTCAACCCAACTAACGCCAAATCCATGGCGCTTCGTACGCACTGCCAAACATCTGGATACAGCTTAACCGAGCAAGACCCGTATAACAACGTTGCCCGAACTTGCATTGAAGCATTGGCTGCTGCATTTGGCGGTACTCAATCTTTACACACCAACGCTCTTGATGAAGCCATTGCGCTCCCTACCGATTTTAGCGCGAGAATAGCGAGAAACACCCAACTCTATTTACAAGAAGAAACAGGAATCACCTCTTCTGTAGATCCTTGGGGTGGTTCTTATTATGTAGAGCACTTAACCGAGCAGATTATGAATCGCGCTTGGAAACTAATCGAAGAAGTTGAAGAGTTGGGCGGCATGGCCAAAGCCATAGAAACTGGTCTGCCTAAAATGAGAATTGAAGAAGCTGCAGCTCGCAAACAAGCGAGAATTGATAGCGGAAAAGATATCATTGTAGGGGTGAACCGCTACGAAACCGAAGAGAAAGAAGAAATTGATATCTTAGAAGTAGATAATACCAAAGTTCGACTTTCTCAAATTGCTAGTTTACAGCAAGTAAAAGAAAACAGAGACGAAGCCGCTTGCCAAGCGGCTTTAGTTGCGCTTGAAAACTGTGCGGGTGGCGAAAAAGGAAACTTGCTTGATTTAGCTGTGGATGCTGCTAGAAAAAGAGCTACACTTGGTGAAATTTCTCAAGCCATGGAGAAACATTTTGGCCGATATAAAGCAACTATAAAATCAATCTCAGGCGTGTATTCGAGCGAGGCAAAACAAGATCAAGATTTCTCTACTGCAAAAGGTTTAGCAGACGAGTTTGCAGCTTTAGAGGGTAGAAGACCACGAATTATGGTGGCTAAAATGGGGCAAGATGGCCACGACCGTGGTGCTAAGGTAATTGCTACTTCTTTTGCCGATATAGGCTTTGATGTAGATATTGGCCCTCTTTTTCAAACTCCTGAAGAAGCTGCCAAACAAGCAGTTGAAAACGATGTCCATATCTTAGGTGTTTCTTCGCTAGCGGCTGGTCACAAAACCTTGGTTCCACAAGTAATCGAAGAACTTAAAAAGCTAGATCGAGAAGATATTATGGTAATTGTTGGCGGAGTAATTCCAGAACAAGACTACGATTTCTTATACAACACAGGGGTTGCAGGTGTTTTCGGACCAGGTACCAAAATTACCCTAGCTGCCCAGAAAATTTTACAAATTCTAATTGATGGATACAGCTAAATCTATATTGAACGATTTAGTACAGCTTGCAGAAGGTTACGAAAACTATCTGCAAGCTCTGTTGGTGCTGGTTATCGCTATTTTGATTAACCGGTTCCTACGGATTTTCTTGAATAATTATTTTAACGATTCTTCTAAAGAGTTACGCGTTGACAAAACCCGGTATTTATTTTTAAAAAATGCCACTTCGCTAATCGTTTTCTCCATTGCTGCTGGTTTAATTATTTATACCATCCCTTCTCTTCATAGCTTGAGTTTAACGCTGTTTGCCAGTGCTGGTATTTTTGCAGCTATTCTCGGTTTTGCTTCTCAACAAGCCTTCTCGAATATTATTGGCGGGATTTTCATTGTGATTTTCAAGCCTTTTAGAGTAGGCGATTGGATCAATATTTCTGATAAGTACAGTGGCATTGTAGAAGACATAACACTGCGCCATGTGGTAATCAACAATTTTGAAAATAAGCGCATTATTATACCCAATTCCATTATTAGTTCTGAAACGATTATTAACCTGAACATTAACGACAACCGTGTTTGTGAGTTTTGCGAATACACCATTAGCCTAGACAGTAATGTAGATAAAGCCATTGCGCTAATTCAAGAAGAAGCTGAGAAACACCCGAGTTTATTAGACGCAAGAACTGAGCAAGAACGGGCAGACAACCTTCCGTTGGTAGTCGTAAGAATGACTAAATGGGTAGAAAATGGTGTAGTACTTAGGGCATACATTTGGTCGAGAGACCCGATTGAAGGCGTAATGATGAAATACGATCTTAACCGCACTATTAAGAAGCGTTTCGACCAAGAAACTGATATCGAAATTCCTTATCCGCATAGAACCGTTACGATTAAAAACCCATCTGAAAAAATATGATTGGGAAGTCTGATTTTAGAAAAAAGATAGGAACCGCTCCGGGAACTCTGATCTATACGGGCGAAGAGAATAAACGTTCTATCGAATTATCGGTAATGCGGTATAACAACCAAGAAATAACAGAAGCTCAACATCCAGCCATTGAAGCACCTTCTTTTACCGTAAAAGAAAACTGTGTGAACTGGTTCGATTTAGACGGAATTCATGAAACTAAATCGATCGAAAGCGTTGGTAAGCTCTTTCATCTTCACCCATTGGTGCTCGAAGATATTGCCAACATAGACAACCGACCTAAAATCGAAGAGCACGAAAACTTTATCTTCTTCTCGGCCATTATGCTCAATGTTACCGACAAAAACGAGTTAAACAAAGAGCAAATCAGCCTAATATTAGGCGATAATTATGTGCTTTCTTTTCAGCAATTTCCTGGAGATGTTTTTGGCGGTGTAAGAAACAGAATTCGCAAATCTATTGGTAGGATCCGAAATTCAGGTCCTGATTATTTGGTTTACGCTTTGCTCGATACCATTGTTGACCATTATTATTTCGTTGAAGAAATGATTCAGATTAAAATTGATGAAATAGAAACCGCCATCTATAGTCAACAATATTCTGATAAGAGTTTTATGCTGAAAATTCAGCAACTGAGAAAAGAAATTATTGAACTCCGCAAAGCAGTGACTCCTTTAAAAGAATCAGTCATTAATTTAAAGAAAAGTGCCAACCCAAAAGTTTCTAAAAGCACTACTAAGTTCTTAGGAGATTTACTCGACCACATTCACCACATTCACGATTCTGCAGAAGTTTTTCGGGAAAGTATTAACGGACTCACCGATTTATACCACAGCTTTCAAAGTAGTAAGCTCAACGAGGTAATGAAGGTGCTTACCGTTATTTCTACCATCTTTATTCCACTCAGTTTTTTAACAGGACTTTACGGCATGAATTTTCAAAATATGCCCGAATTAGATTTTAAATACGGATACTTTGTTTTGCTTTGCATTATGCTAATTCTTTTTATTGGCATGATTTATTATTTCAAAAGAAAAAACTGGATTTAAATTTTTGAGTGTATGTTCGACATGATGGGAAAAATTGCTGAAGCAAAAAAGAAGGTAGAAGAAGCCAAACAAAAGCTAGAGCATATTTCTGTTTCAGGAGAATCTGGAAACAACAAAGTGAAGGTTATTGCAGACGCCAACCGAAAAGTGAAAGAAGTAACCATCGCTGGCGAATTAACCGATTACGACAAAGAAGAATTAGAAGATTTACTTACTGTGGCTGTGAATAAAGCCATTGAAAACGCCAACGCTGTGCAAGAAGCTGAACTTTCTGCTGCAGCCAAAGATGTTATGCCGAATATTCCAGGTATGGGTGGTTTGGGTAACTTGTTTAAGTAACGCCCTAATAAGAGCAGCTTTCCACTTTTATATCAAACAAGTAGATAGCTACAGGAGCAGATAAATTCAACGAATTACCTGCTTCTTCTTTTAAAAACACCTGCAATTCGTAAATGTTAGATTCTAGAGGAGAGATAAATAATTGAGAGCAATCGTTGCAGCCAGCATCGTGCATCCATTGGTAGGTTCTCTCTTCGTTAAAAGGAACTCCAATTTCTAAACTTTCTCCTCGGCAAATACTCAAAGAAGTGGTTCCGCATCTGCCAGAAGTATACTCTGTAATTCGGTGTGCCTCTGCCCAACAAGCATTCGGATAGGTTTTTCCATTGCAGCCGCATACAGGTTCGTAGTTGTTAAAACAAGCAATAGAATCTGGTTCTGCTTCTTCACAATTGGCACTAATTTCACAAGCACCGGCCGTCCAACTGGCCACGCCATACACATAAACCGCTTCACATGCATTGGCATACGTTTGGCCATCGCAACCGCAAACGGGTTGGTAAATTTCTTCGCAAGAAACCGCTGTGTTTTTCGAGCTTTCTTGAATACACGACTCTATTGATTCAACTACATCACTTTTCTCGGTAGAACAACCAGAAAGTGCACTAAGCAACACCACACAAAGAATGGCTACCAACAAGCTACCAATAAACTTCACCACACGGTAACGGTCTTGCTTTGGAGCACACTCCACCAACTTTTTGAAAATAAACAAATGCATAGTATCAATCATAGATACCTAAAAGATAAAAAGGGTTGCTTTTAAAAAGAATAAACAAGGCCAGTATTAAGACCAAGCGATTTGCGGTTCTCGTTTAAGATCGACTTGCGATGAGTAAATAAACCTCTTCGATAGTGAGGTTCTACACGAATTTCAAGTGATCTGCCCAAACGATAGCCGAGTCCGGCTCCTACCAATAAATTTACACTGGGAGATTGTGCAGAGCCTTGTACTCTTTCGTAACGCACATCGTTGTAACGACTCGATACCGACTCTTCTTTCAATTGTGTGTAAAGTACCGCAGAAACACCCGATGAAACAAAATAAGAGAAATTACCCATTCTGCCCACATAGCGCACTTGCAGTGGAACCTCAACGGTTTGCAAGGTATATGTAGAACTTAAGGTATCTCTATCGAAGTTAGATACCGAAGATACTTCGGTGGTGGTTATAATATCGTAACCATCGCCTGTTCTCGAAGGAACCGGAAACTCTACAATATTCACCGTAGTTAACTGCTGCTCAACGTTGTAACTGGTTAACAAATGCCCGTTTATTCTAGAGAAACTTAACCCAGACTCTATCTCCCAATTATTGCCTAGTCGATATCCTAATTTCGCATCAAAACCAATCGATTTTTGAACAGTAGAATGCAAAACTTCAAATTCTCTTGCTAAGTAATTGGTTCCTTCAGAATTGTTATTCCGATAAGCATCAGAAAACACTGTGCTGTGGTGCTGCCTTACCAATTGCGGTGCTACAAACGCCCCCAAATACCAATTCTCTCTTTTGGCAGAAAGACGTGCAAAATCAACGGGTTCGAAAGTATTGGGTTGATTCACCAACTGCTTTTCTACTTTGTTTTCTGCCCACACCACCGAACGGTAATCTAACGTAACAAGCGGTTCCGCTTCTCTATTGTTTACCGTAGACGGATTTACTCTTTTTTGATCTTTCGCGGCAATTTGGGAGTTAAAAGTTGTAGAAATTATTGCGTTTACTGGGGGTGTGTTCTCACCGTTAGTAAATTGAGTGGTTGCTTGTTTTTCTGTAGGAACCGATTGTCTCTCTTCTAAAAGAATCGGAGCAGATGAAAGCACCGAATTTTCATCTTGAGACGTATTTCCAGAAGAATTCTCTAATAAATTATTGGCTAAATATTGAGAAACAATTGCTCGTTGAAACTGACGTTTCGCACTTTCGGCTTCTTGAACCTCTGATAAAAGTTGATCTTTTTCGAAAATTAACGGCACCGATAAAGAAAGTAAAATAGAGAGGGTGGCTGCCCAGCGAAGAGGCCAAACAAAAGAAATACGCGTATTTACCCGATCTTCTGCCAAACGCATTTCAAGGCTTTTCCAAATGTTCTGGTTGGGAGCAGGTATATTCATTTTTTCGAAAGCCTCACGAAAAGACTCATCGAATGCATGGTCTTTTTCGTTACTCATAACTTTTCTCTAAAGGTTGTTGTTGGTAAAGCTCGCAGACTTTAGATTTCAACATGTTTCGGGCTCTCGACAATTGTGACTTAGAGGTTCCTTCAGAAATCGATAATTCTTTGGCAATTTCTTTGTGCGAGTAGCCTTCAATGGCGTATAATACAAAAACAACGCGGTAACCATCTGGCAAGCTATTTACCAGTTGTATTAATTCTTGGTGATGCAACTGACTCACTACCGAACTCGCCACCGGATGAGTATACTCTTCGGTAGCCTCTTCGTGAATGCGAAGTTTGTTGCGTTTTTCTAGCATTCTCAGCGCAACGTTAATAAATAAACTACGCATCCAACCTTCGAAAGAGCCTTTGTTCGAATAGGTTTTTAACTTATCGAAAACGCGAATAAACCCCTCGTGAAGAGCATCTTCAGCGTCCATTTTATTTTTGAGCAAACGAAGACACACCCCAAACATTTTTGGGGAAAACAAATCGTACAAGGCTTTTTGCGCTTTAGCACTGCCAGCTATACAATCGTGTACTAAGGTATCTACCTGTTTGCTATGAATAAGTTTCAACGCCATTTAAGGGAGGCAATTTACAAAACAATTTGGTTCGCTCTCTTTACCTTTTCTGAATGTTAACCTATTGAAAATAAATAATAACATAAAGTTTATACAATCGTAAAAATAAGGCGGTTACACTCTTACTTTCTCACGAGTTGAGTTGTTTGCCAAACGAATAGGCATTAAATTTACCCAGCTTTTCTTCGTTATCCGATTTTAAACAATTGAAAACTCTGAAAACCAATATCGCTCAAAACTTCTCTACCATTTGGGTGTTAAGGTTGTAAGGAAACAAGAAACTATGTTTAAACCAGTTGACATTATTGAAGAGTTGTCGAAAGAAAGACAACGTGAAGTAGAAAGTGCCAATGATTTTTTATCGGCCGCACTTGGTGAATTAAACGATTCGATTAATCGAGAGAAAGACATTACTCATCGGTTAGTTGGAAGTGAAGAAGATAGCGAATTGGTTTTGTCAATTTCTCAATTCGATGCACTCGATTACTCTCTTATTTTCACCGAAAAGGTGATAGAAAATATTGCTACTCGTTATCGATTGCGCTTTTTAAACTCTCAACTCTTTTTAGGTTCTATCCCGCACGAGGCCACCTTAAAAGTAAAACGCATAGAAGAAGAACTGGGTGCTACTTTTAAAACCTTCAAAATTTTGGCTCCTTCGTCTCGTTTTAAACTTGCCGATAGCACCGAAGATCCCATTTTATTTGCCAGCTTAGGCAAAGGCCAATATTACATGATTCACAAATGGGGAGACGACATGAGTTGGTACAGAAACGCCATGCATTTTCCGTTTAGAAGCATTACAACGCTAGGTCTTTCATCGGTGGCTTTAGCCATGCTTATTAACCTATTTATTCCCACTGCCTCTTTCGAATCTTTAGGCGTACAAAGCTTTTACCACGCCATGATGATGAAAGCATTTTTTGGCTTCATTCTCGCTGGTTTGCTCTTTGTTTCTGCTTTAATTTTTGGCATTCTCACATCAAAAGAATTCAGTCAAGATGTATGGAACAGCAAGTATTTCAACTAAATAGACAATTTCAAACTTGAAAAAGGCGAGAATATTCTTGCCTTTTTTTGTTTACATCAAAACCAGTAATCATCATCATCTGCCTGCTTTTTGCTTCTTTTTCGGTAGGAACCGTTCGCCATCACAATTTAGTATCTCTATTTTTGAAGCATGTCTGACCGCAGTATAAAAGAAAATTTTGTTTTCAAAAAAAGGCGCCAACTTTCCGTAGACGATTACGTTGCTGGCATCTTAAACGGAAACCGCACTATTTTAAGCAAAGCTATCACCTTGGTAGAAAGCTCTAAGCCAGAGCACAACGCCTTAGCGCAACAAATAATTAATCAATGCATTCCGCATTCTGGTCAATCGATACGTATCGGAATTACGGGAGTTCCCGGTGTAGGTAAAAGCACGTTTATTGAGACGTTCGGTTCCTACGTTATAGAGCAAGGCCACAAAGTGTGTGTACTGGCCATTGACCCCAGCTCAAAAAAAACAGGTGGTAGCATCTTGGGCGATAAAACAAGAATGGAGGCGCTGAGCGTTCATCCTCATGCATTTATTCGCCCTTCTCCTTCTGCGGGCGCATTAGGTGGTGTAGCCAATGCCACTCGAGAAAGTATTATTCTCTGCGAAGCCGCTGGTTTCGATTATATAATTGTTGAAACAGTTGGGGTTGGTCAATCTGAAATTGCCGTTCACGGAATGGTCGATTTCTTTCTTCTTTTAATGTTGGCAGGAGCCGGAGACGAGTTACAAGGTATTAAGCGCGGCATTATGGAAATGGCCGATGCAATTCTAATAAACAAAGCAGATGGTAAAAATGTAAAGCCAGCTAAATTGGCACGGAGAGAATATGCTAATGCGTTGCATTTATTTCCACCCACAGAAAATGGATGGATTCCGAAAGTAGAAACGTGTTCTTCGGTAGAAAAAACAGGTATTGAAAAGGCGTATAGTATTATTCAACAATATCAGCAACACACACAACTCAAAGGCTTTTTCGAATCGAAAAGAAAGAAACAAGCCAAAGAATGGATGCACGAAAGCATTGCTCATCAGCTACAATCTGATTTCTTTACCAATTCTGCTGTGAATCAACAATTAGATTCAATAGAAGAAGAAGTTCTTTCTGGAAAAATGAATGCCTATTTAGCTGCTCAGAAATTAATCGAGTTGTATAAATCTCGTTTTTAAAACTGTGATCTAAACTCTTTTTTCAAGGCTTCTTTAGCTACTTCTGTTGGTACGTGCTCTAACTGTGCAACAATACCCAACACCGTTTTGGTTAACTCAATGGCAGTAGCATCTTCACCAGTTTTAGAGGCGGCAACATTTACAATACGAATTACCTCTTCTTTAACTTGTTTAACAATTCTCCAAGCTGAAGAAGAAATGTAAAGTTGCTGAGTTACATTGTGATCAAATTCTTCTCTTACAATTCTCAGCATTTCTGCATGGTGAGCTCGCGCACTCATTTTAGGTTTTTGCGTTCTCATTGCTAAATGATCAGGACTAATTCTTTCTAAAAAGAGCACCAATCTTTCGTAAGCCTGCATTTTTAATGGTGCTGAGTTTACGGCTCCTGCCTGTCTTATTTCTATGGTTCTGCGTTTATGTTCTGCTTCAAAATACTGTTTTAGCATAAAGTAAACGGTTGCAAAAACGATGGCCGCAGGAATTAATATTTTGAGAATTTCGAGTAAAATTTCCATTCTAAATTATTTGTCTGTCAAATATGATAAAAATCCGCTGTTGGTATTGCATACAAAGCGATTTATCAATCTTGAAGTTAAGATTTATTTAGATTTGCATCCTATTATTAAAAGCTATGAACAACCTCTCTGATCGTATAACTAACCTATCGGAATCACAAACTATTGCTATGGCTCAAAAAAGCCGCGACATGAAAGCGCAAGGCATTGATGTGATTAGCTTAAGTTTAGGAGAACCTGACTTCAACACACCCGACTTTATTAAAGAAGCGGCTATTGAAGCCATTAACAATAACCAAACCTACTACCCACCTGTTCCTGGTTTTATGGAACTTCGCAAGGCTATTGCTGCCAAGCTGAAGCGTGATAATAACTTAGAATACACCGCAGAAAACATTGTGGTTTCTACGGGGGCAAAACAAGCGTTAATTAATGCTGTACTAAGTATTGTAAACCCTGAAGACGAAGTAATTTTACCTGCTCCTTATTGGGTGAGCTACAAAGCCATGGTAGAGTTGGCTGAAGGTATTTCTGTTGTGATTCCTACCCAAGTAGAAAACGACTTTAAATTCACTGCTGAGCAGTTAAGATCTTCGATTAAACGAAAAACTAAACTAATTATGTTTAGTTCACCGTGTAATCCAAGCGGTAGTGTTTACAGCAAAGAAGAGTTGGCAGAAATTGCCAAGGTAATTGCCGCTAAAGATGATTTATACGTAATCTCAGACGAAATTTACGAACTCATTAATTTCAGTGGTGAGCATGCATCGTTGGCTCAATTCGATGAGATTAAAGATCGTGTAATTACAGTAAATGGTGTCTCAAAAGGCTTTAGCATGACGGGCTGGAGAATTGGCTACATTGCAGCTCCTGTCGAAATTGCAAAAGCGGCTACCAAAATGCAAGGTCAGTACACTTCTGGGGCAAACACTATTGCCCAAATGGCTGCTAAAGCGGCAGTGGAGGCGGATCCTACCGTTGTAGATGCTATGAAAGCAAAGTTTCTAGAAAGAAGAGATTTAATGCTGCAATTGGTAAGCGAAATTCCTGGTTTTAAATCTCATGTACCGGAAGGAGCCTTTTACCTTTTTCCAGATGTTACGGCATTATTTGGCAAGCAAAATGGTTCAAGCACTATTCAGTCTGATGCAGACCTTTGTGCTTATTTATTAGAAGAAGCCCACGTTGCGTTGGTGCCTGGTTCTGCATTCGGAAGTCCTGAGTGCATTCGCATTTCGTATGCTACCGATGAGGAAACCCTCAAAGAAGCCATGAAACGAGTAAAAGAAGCGATCTTAAAACTAAAATAAGAGTGGATCAAAACGTTGTAAATAGAGCTTTCGAAAGCTTTGGAAACCTAAATGCTTTAATTATTGGCGACATTATGATTGACGCCTATTATTGGGGAGATGTTAATCGCATCTCTCCAGAAGCTCCGGTTCCGATTATTGAAGTTACCAAAAACGAAAGTAGATTAGGTGGCGCAGCTAATGTGGCTCTAAACGTGCAATCTTTGGGTGCAAATGCAATTATGTGCGCAGTAATTGGCCAAGATTCGAATGGCGACTTAATGAAACGCTTAATTGCCGAAAACCACTTAAGCCACGAAGGCATAGTGCAAAGCCAGCACCGAAAAACCACTATAAAAACGCGAATTATTAGCCAGCATCAACACATGATGCGCGTAGACGAAGAAGAAACCGATGCGCTTTCAGATTCGTTAACACAAGAGCTTTTTAATCGCATTCAACACATTGTTGAACACAAAAACATCGATGTAATTATTTTCGAAGATTACGACAAAGGGGTTATTACCCCACGATTAATCGATGATGTGGTTCAACTTGCTAAAGAGCATAATATACCTACAACCGTAGATCCTAAAAAGCGTAATTTCTTAGATTACAATGGGGTTACTTTGTTTAAACCCAATTTAAAAGAATTGAGAGAAGGGCTTAATGTTAGCATTGAAAAAGGCAATGTTAAAGACATCGAATTTGCTTTAGACGAGCTTAAAAAAGTGATGGATTTTGATGCCGCTCTTATTACCCTTTCTGAATATGGGGTTTACGTAGAACACAATAAAGAACACCGATTAATTCCTGCTCACAGAAGAGATATTTCTGATGTTTCTGGAGCTGGCGATACCGTAATTGCGGTAGCTTCTCTTTGTTTAGCGCTAGGTCTCGACTATATTTTCTCTGCCCAATTGGCCAATCTTGCTGGCGGCTTGGTGTGTGAGAAAGTTGGTGTAGTGCCCATTAATAGAGATTTGTTAAACAGCGAAGCGCTCAGATTGAGTAAGTGATATGACATTAAGAGAGAAGCGCGAACAGATTAACATTTTACTTTACGATAGTAAAAAGGCGAATCTAAAGCGACTGAGAATTCTGAGTTTTTTGGTTTCTTTTATTGCAATAGGAACCATTATTTATCGCCATGGTTTTCAAATTTCTGACGAACTTGATCAGGTTTTATTCAATGTAATTCAAGGCTCGTTTGCCTTTTACATTCTGCACTACATTATCAAGTTTGTATACGACTTCTCTCCTCTCGATTTTATTAAACGTTCTTGGTTCGAAGGGCTGCTTATGCTCATTCTTACCATAGAGGCCATTAGTTTTCATCTTTTCGATACAATTCTTATTTCCCGGTTTTTCGAGTACTTGGGCTTCGAAAGTTTTACGGGTTTCTCAAACCTCTTTCTACAACTGTATTTGCTGGTGGTAGTAGCCATCGATCTTGGTGAAGAAGCCGCCAACCGCCCCAAATTAAAGATTCACCCATCGTATTTATTCATCTCTACCTTCGTAGTAATTATTCTTTCAGGAACTTTGCTCTTGATGCTTCCTGAGATGACGTACATGCAAGGCAGCATGCCTTTTATAGACGCCTTGTTTACTAGCACAAGCGCAACATGTGTAACAGGTTTAATTGTAGTAGATACTGCAACCTACTTCACTTTCAAAGGCCATTTTATTTTAATGATGCTCATGAAATTGGGTGGATTAAACATTATTGCTTTTGGCGCTTCATTGGGTCTTTTTGCCAAATTTGGTTTGGGTATGAGGCACCACTCTATTGTTGAAGACTTTGTTTTTAACGAAAGTGTTTTTAGCTCAAAAGGCCTCTTGGGAAAAATTATTATTGGTAGCGTGGTAATAGAGTTAATAGGAACCGCTCTTGTGTTCCTACTAATACAAAACAGTTTTACAGATTACAGCTTAGGAGAAAAATTCTTCTTTTCCATCTTCCACTCCATTTCTGCCTTTAACAATGCCGGATTTTCCATTCTTACCGATGGAATGTTCAACGAATATGCGCGCTACATGTTTTTGGTGCACTTGGTGCTTACTGCATTAGTTTTTGTTGGCTCTCTCGGTTTCGATACTTTTTTCGATTTATTCGGAATTTCAAAGTTAAGAGAGCGCTTACATTCACCTTGGAAACGCCCAAAACTAGGCTCTTTACTCAACTTATACACTACACTAGGCTCTATTGCTGTAGCCGGTGTTTTATTCTTAATCTTCGAGTGGGACAATACCATGGAAGGATACAGAATGGTAGATAAAGTGATTACTTCTCTGTTTCAAGTAGTTTCTTTGAGAACGGCTGGATTTAGCTCGGTAGATTTTCATCAAGTGGCGCTCCCCATGATTGTAGTTACGCTCTTCTTAATGTTTATTGGTGGGGCTTCTAGCTCTACAGCAGGGGGAATTAAAACCTCCACTTTTGCTATTTTAATTCTAGCAGCATTTAGCACCATTAGAGGTAAGAAAAACATCGAAGTTTTTAAAAGAACCATTTCTCAAGAATTACTTTTTAGAGCGTTTGCTACTTTTCTATTTGCCATTTCTGGCGTTCTGGTAGGAACCTTTATTCTCACCATTTCTGAGCAACACATTGTAGCTATGGATGGTAGAGGATTTATCGATTTAGTATTTGAACAAGTTTCTGCATTTTCTACTGTTGGCTTGTCTACAGGTATAACGGCCTATTTAAGCGATGTAGGTAAAATAACCTTGATTTTATCGATGTTTGTAGGTCGTTTAGGAACATTAACAGTGGCTTTTGCGTTATCAAAAAACATAAAGTCTACAAATTACAAGTATCCAGAAGAGCACATGCTCGTAGGATAAATTTCTATAAGTAATGAATAAAGAATCAGTTACCCCGTACAACAAGCAATCTTCTAAGAAAGAACAAGTTGCCGAAATGTTTAACAACATTGCTGGCAATTACGATTTCTTAAATCACTTTCTTTCTATGGGTATCGATATTACTTGGAGAAAAAAGGCTATTAAGATTCTTAAGAAAGATAATCCTCAGCACATCGTAGATATCGCTACAGGAACGGGAGACTTTGCTCTAGAAGCACTTGCCATACAACCAGCCAAAATCACGGGAATCGATATTTCTGAGAAAATGCTCGAAGTAGGCCGTGAGAAAATGAAGAAAAAAGGCGTAGACAACGTTATTGAAATGAAACTGGGAGATTCTGAGAACCTGCCTTTCGAAAGCAATGCAGTTGATGCTATTACAGTAAGTTTTGGGGTTCGTAACTTCGAAAACCTAGAAAAAGGATTAAGCGAAATGCACCGCATTTTAAAACCCTCTTCTAAGGCGGTTATTATTGAATTTTCTATGCCTGAGAAATTTCCGATTAAGCAGTTATACAAATTCTACTTTCTAAATATTTTACCCAGAATTGGCCGTTTAGTTTCTAAAGATTCAAGAGCCTATACGTATCTGCCAGAATCGGTAAGTTCTTTCCCTTATGGCAAAGCATTTACCAACATTATGGAAAAAGTAGGTTATAAAAATGTGAAAGCCATTCCGTTAACCTTCGGAATTGCCTCTATCTACATTGGCGAAAAATAACTTGCATCTGTAAGCGTTAGTTACTTTTGTATTCTATGCTAAGAAAGTACCGCATTTTAATAGCGTTTCTATTTTTTGTGCCGCTGGCCTTACAAGCACAAAAAAGGCCCAAACCTCAAAACCTCAGAAATTTTGATCGTAAAAAGATTCACTTTGGGTTTAGTCTGGGCATCAACACCATGGATTTCCGCATGGATCACGATTTGCGCTTGGCAGATACTACCCTTTTAGGTATAGAAACCGAACGCCAAAGCGGATTTAACATTGGTATTGTTTCTGCCTATCATTTCAACAAAAATTTATCGGTTCGTTTCTTACCGGGCTTAGCTTTTGGCCAACGAAACATTAATTACGAATTTGGCGGCACTGAAGCGATTCCGGTTATTGTAAAACAGGTAGAATCTACGCTTATCGATATCCCTATCAACTTCAAGTTTAGAAGTAACCGCTATAACAATTTTGCTGCTTACGTATTGGTAGGAGCCAAATACAGCATCGATTTAGCCTCAGAAAAAGATACAGATAACAACGTTGCCGAACTAGATCAGCTGGTTCGTTTGCAGCGCGATAGTTATTCTTGGGAAGTGGGTGTTGGTCTCGATTTCTTCCTTGAATATTTTAAATTCTCACCAGAAATTAAAATGTCTACAGGCATCAACAATGTACTCATTGAAGAGAGCACACTTTGGTCAAATCCGCTCAATCGGGTTCAACCGAGAATGTTTTCGATTACGCTCAACTTCGAAGGTTAATCAGGACGCTTAATTTGCCCACACAAAATTCCGGTTGCCACCGCTACGTTTAAACTTTCTGCTTCTCCAAATCGGGGTATGGTTATTTCTTTAGCGAGTGAAAGAACTTCTTCACTTAAACCGTGTGATTCTGAACCCATCACCAATACATCTGGTTTTTGCTGAAGTGAATAGGCATTTTCACCATTCATCCCTGCTGCCATTATTACCTTACCTGAAAAACGCTTTTGGTACTCTAACAAAAAACTGGCTACCGAAGTGTAGTGAACTCTCACCCTAAAAATTGAACCCATTGATGCTTGAACCACTTTCGAGTTGTAAGCGTCTACCGTATCGGCAGAACAAATTATTTGGCTCACCCCAAACCAATCTGCTATTCGAATAATGGTTCCTAAATTCCCGGGATCTTTCACTCCATCTAAAACAAGCACCAATTCATTTTCTACTTTTGACCAATCTAACGATACTTCCGGAATTTTCGCAACCGCCAAAACTTGGTTGGGGGTGGTTAATTGAGAGATACTTCCCAACTCTTTCGGGGTAATCGATTGAAATGAAGAATGGGTTCCTACCGAAAAGCCTTTTACACAATCAAAATGGCTATTTAGCAACTCTTTTACCAATTTTTCTCCTTCTACCACAAAAGATTTATGCTCTTGACGGTACTTTTTTTGCTTTAAAGATCTAATGAATTTGCTATCGGCTTTAGATATCATTCGAAAGTGCGCTCCTTATAGATTAGTTTTGCAAAATTAGTGAAACAGGGTTTTATACATTGAAGGCAAAAGCAGTACATTTTTTCTTTTTTCTCACAACCGTTTTCAGCTTGTGGTCTTGCAAAGCCACGAGAAACCTCAACGAGAATCAAACATTGTTGGTGAAAAACACCATTGAATATGTTGATAAAGAGAATCACAAACACATAAGCGAAGATGATATTACGGCTGTTTTAAGACAAAAACCCAACCGTAAAATACTGGGCATATGGAGGTTTCACCTGCAAGCCTACAACATAGTTTCGTCAGAAAAAATCGAACAAAAAAATGCGAAAAAACGCAGAAGAATCGAGAAAAAGAATGAAAGAAGGCGAAATCGAGGTAAAGACACGGTAGAGTTTCAGCCGCATTGGCTAGACTGGCTCAGAAATACTGTAGGCGAGCCTCCAGTAATTTTAGACACCAATAAAACATCAGAATCTACCCAACAAGTAGAGAAATTTTTATTCAACAACGGCTTTTTCAACAACTCGGTTTCTTACTCTTTGCAATACCGCTACAAATGGTCGTATCGCTTAAAATCCATCTTTAACGACTCTATTTCGCCAGAAATCGAAAGAAAAAACAGACTCAAAAAAGCCGAAGTAGTTTACAACATCACCACCGGTTCTCTTTACAAAATTAACGATGTTCAATTTAGCTTAGAAGATGTAAATACACTCAAAGCCATAAAAAAAGCGGTGCGAAATTCTGCGCTTGGAAAAGGCGCTCCTTATCAAGTAGAAACCATTGAAGAAGAACGAGAACGCGTAACCAACGAAATGCGTAATCAAGGCTATTTCGATTTTCAAAAAGAATACATTTATTACCGCGTAGATTCTACCCTTCAGAAAAACCGTGTAAACATTCAGCAGGTCATCACCAGCCCCAAAAGGCAAGAGATGACCGAGCAAAACAAAGACACCACTATTGCCGAAAATCATCGGAAATACAGAATCCGCAACGTCTACGTAAACAGTAATTACAAGGCCAATTCTTCTTTTGTAGGCTCTGACACCTTATACACCAACAATATTTATTTCTTAAATAGAGAGTTGATGCAATACAAAGCCACTCTCTTGGCCGATAATATCTTTATTCAAGCAGGCGATATTTACAGCGAAGAGCGAGAACTCTATACCTATAATCGTTTGGCAGGGTTAAAGAATTTTAAATTCATCAACATCGATTTCGAAAAAATTGAAGGCCTCGGCAGCGATACCCTGGGCTACTTAGATTGTACCATTCGATTAACACCAAGCGCCCAACAATCGGTTGGTATTGAGGCAGAAGGAACCCACCGCTCTTCGAATCTAGGAGTAAGTGGAAGTCTAACTTACGCCAATAAAAACACCTTCAAAGGCGCAGAAAGATTCGAAGTTCGCGTTCATGGAGGTCTCGAAGCCCAGCAAATCTCAAATGTGAGTGAAGGCGAAGACGATGCCAACCAAACCGTAAGCGCAGCTTTACCTTTCAATACCATAGAATATGGGGGCGAACTATCGCTTTACATTCCAGAACTTTTAATTCCTTTCCGCTCTATTTCACCTATTCAATTACCCAAGTACAACGAGCCGAGAACCAACTTCAACCTAACCTACAACTTTCAGCAACGTCCAGATTTTACCCGAACCATTCTCAATAGCTCGTTTAGCTATTTGTTTTCACTAACGGGCAAAAACACCAATAACATTACCATTTACCCGGTTGATGTAGCCTTTATCGGAATTGAAAAATCTACTGCTTTCGAAAACCTACTCAACAGTTTAAGCAACTCTGTTTTAAGCGCTAGTTATACCAACCAACTTATTACTTCTACAAAATTCTCACACGAATGGTCGAACCAAAGAGATTCTAAATCAAGCAAAAACAAGAATTTTACCGCTGTATTTAGCAACTTCGAAATTGCCGGTAACGCCCTGCAAACCATTTATAACGCTACCAACGAGCCAAGAAACAAGAACGGCAACTACGAACTATTTGGCAACCCGTTTGCACAATTCGTTAAAGTAGATTCAGAACTTCGCATCCATAATCAGCTCACCAAAAACTCAAAAATTGTTTACCGTGCTTTTGCAGGCGTGGGAGTTCCATACGGAAATTCAGAAGCACTCCCATTTGTGAAAAGCTTTTTTGGCGGTGGTGCCAACGACATTAGAGCATGGCAAGCCCGTACTTTAGGGCCAGGAGCACTTCCTGATAGCTTAGGAAGTGGAATCGATCACATTGGCGATATTTTGTTAGAAGCCAACATTGAATATCGATACCCACTCATCGACTTTTTAGAAGGAGCCGCTTTCATCGATGCCGGAAACATCTGGTTACTCGAAAAACAAGAACAACGTCCTAACGGTCATTTTGAACTCGATCAGTTTTATAAACAAATAGCGGTAGGAGCCGGACTCGGACTTCGTTTAGATTTCACTTTCTTAATTGTTCGAATCGATGCCGGAATACCCATCCACGATCCGTCATTACCAGAAACCGAACGTTGGATTTTTCAGTCCAAAGACCAATACAAAGCCGCCTACAAAAAATCGTACACGCCAAAAGTGAACTTTAACTTAGGTATAGGGTATCCATTCTAGGCGAATTACACCGATTTTAAAACTTATAAAAATTCATTTTGATTCATTCACTTTATAATTAGTTTTGTCTGCTACATTTACCTGTAAAACAAACTAAAAATGGCAGGAGACATTAAGAAAATTGAATCACTTCTCGGAGACAAAGCTGAGAACTTGTTAACTCACGAAAGCAAAACTATTTCTAAAAATCAGCTGCATTTGCCAAGCGGAAACTTTGTAACTGAATCATTTTTAGAAACAGATCGTAACCCACAAGTTTTAAGAAGCTTAGAACAACTTTATTCGAACGGAAACTTAGGAGGTACAGGCTACCTTTCTATTTTACCAGTAGATCAGGGTATTGAACACTCGGCAGCAGCATCTTTTGCTCCGAATCCAATTTATTTCGATCCTGAAAACATTATCAAATTAGGTATTGAAGCAGGTTGTAATGCAGTAGCCTCTACTTTCGATGTATTAGCTGCAAACGCTAGAAAATACGCCCACAAAATTCCATTCATTGTAAAATTAAACCACAATGAATTCTTAAGCTACCCAAGTACTTTCGATCAAATCATGTTCGGAACGGTAGAAAGAGCATGGGAAATGGGTGCTGTAGCGGTAGGAGCCACTATCTACTTCGGTAGTGAAGAATCTAACCGTCAAATTCAAGAAGTAGCTTTGGCATTTGAAAGAGCTCACGAGTTAGGAATGGCAACCATTTTATGGTGTTACACACGTAACAGCGATTTCAAAAAAGATGGTGTAGATTACCATACTTCTGCTGATTTAACAGGGCAAGCTAACCACATTGGTGTAACAATTGGTGCTGATATTATCAAGCAAAAATTAGCAACTAACAACGGTGGTTATACTGCAGTTAACTTCGGTAAAACACACAAGAAAGTTTATTCTGATTTAACTTCAGAGCACCCAATCGATTTATGCCGTTACCAATTAGCTAACTGCTACATGGGTAGAAGAGGTTTAATCAATTCAGGTGGTGCTTCTGGCGGAGATTCAGATCTTGCCGATGCAGTAGAAACAGCTGTAATTAACAAAAGAGCGGGTGGTTCAGGTCTTATTTTAGGCCGTAAAGCGTTCCAAAAACCAATGAACGAAGGAATTGAAATTATTCGTTCAGTTCAAAACGTTTACCTTACAGAAGAGGTAACCATCGCTTAAGAGATATTTTTAACTAAAATGCGTTTACAAGGTTGTAAACGCATTTTTTATTGCTCAAAAATTTTAGTGGATGAGTTGGTTTAAGCGCATTAAAAAAGGTATTACTACTCCTACCCAAGAAAAAAAGGAAACTCCTGACGGACTTTGGTTCAAAAGCCCTAAAGGAAATATTGTAGAAGTTACCGAACTTAAAGAAAATAGTTATGTGGTTCCTGCAGATGGTTACCACAAGCGAATTGGCTCCAAAGAGTACTTCGAACTTTTCTTCGACAATAACGAATTCACCGAACTAAATGCCAACATGGTATCTGGTGACCCTCTTAAATTCGAAGACAAGAAGAAATACCCAGAGCGGATTGCTGCTTCTACCAAAAAAAGCGGTTTAAAAGATGCTATTAGAACGGCTCATGGTAAAGTAAACCAGCAAGACTTAGTGATTGCTTGTATGGATTTTGACTTCATCGGTGGTTCAATGGGCTCGGTAGTGGGTGAAAAAATTTCTCGTGCTATTGATTACTGTATAGAGCACCACCTTCCGTTTATGATTATCTCTAAAACGGGTGGAGCTCGTATGATGGAGGCTGCATTTTCTTTAATGCAAATGGCAAAAACATCTGCTAAACTTACCTTACTAGCCAAAAATCAATTGCCTTACATTAGCTATTTAACAGACCCTACTACCGGAGGGGTTACCGCCTCTTTTGCCATGTTAGGCGATATTAATGTAGCCGAGCCTGGCGCCTTAATTGGCTTTGCAGGTCCTCGAATTATCAAAGAAACAATTGGCAAAGATTTACCAGAAGGCTTTCAAACAAGTGAGTTCTTACTAGAACATGGCTTTATTGATTTTATAGTTGATCGTAGAGAAGCGAAAAATAAAATAGCGCAATCACTCCAACTATTTAAAAATTAATACCAAAGCAATAGAGTCTTAATTATTCTCCTATCTTTGCCGACCTGAATTTTTCAGGAAGCATAACAATTATTAAATAATATTGGAATGTACTTAGATACAGAAAAGAAAAAAGAAATTTTTAAGCAGTACTCTGGTTCAGAGTCGAACACAGGTTCAGCAGAAGGTCAAATTGCACTTTTTACCTTTAGAATTAAGCACCTTACGGAGCACATGAAGCAGAATAAAAAAGACATGGGCACCAAAAGAGCACTTATTAATTTAGTAGGTAAAAGAAGAAGTCTTCTTGATTACCTTTACAAAAAGGATATCGAGAGATATAGAGCAATCATCAAAGAATTAGGCTTAAGAAAGTAAGCCACTTAAAAAAAAGGCAATTGTTTCAAATTGCCTTTTTTTTTGATAAAATGTATACACAACAACAGATATAGATAGATGAAAATTGGAATTGAACACGCTTTCAATACGGGAGGCGTACAAACAACGCTAGAAACAGGAAAACTAGCAAAACAGGCAGATGGTTCTGTCGTATTAAAACAAGGCAACACCATGTTGCTAGCTACTGTAGTTTCTAGTAAAGAAGCTAAGGAAGGAGTAGATTTTTTACCGCTTACTGTAGAATACCGAGAAAAATTTGCCTCAACAGGAAAATTCCCTGGCGGTTTTATTAAAAGAGAAGCTCGTCCGTCTGAAGACGAAATCTTAACTGCCCGTCTTATCGATCGCGCTTTGCGCCCTCTGTTCCCAGACGATTACCACGCTGAAACGCAAGTAGTTGTTAACTTAATTTCTTCTGATAAAGATACTATGCCTGATGCATTGGCTTGTTTTGCTGCTTCTGCTGCAATTGCTGTATCTGATTTACCTTTTAACGGACCCGTTTCTGAAGTTCGCGTAAGCAGAGTAAGCGGAGAATTCGTTATCAATCCAAAACTTTCTGATTTAGAAAATAGCGATATCGATATGATTATTGCTGGTTCTATGGAAAGCATCGTAATGGTTGAAGGTGAAATGAGTGAAATTTCTGAAGAAGAAATGCTTGAGGCTATTCTTTTCGCTCACGAAGAAATCAAAATACAATGTCAAGCTCAATTAGACTTAGCTGCGCAAGTTGAAAAAGCACAGACTAAACGCGAATATTCTCACGAAGTTCACGATGAAGATTTAAAAGCAAAAGTTTTTGAAGATCTTTATCAAACACTATACGATGTAGCTGCTGAGCCTAGCTCTAAACAAGAGAGAAGTGAAAAATTTGAGCAAGTTTACGATGCTTACTTAGAGAAATTCTCTGCTGAAGAATTAGAAGAGAAAAAAGCACTTATCGCTACTTATTTCAGCAAAACAAAGAAAGAAGCTGTAAGAAACTTAATTCTTGAAGAAGGAACCCGCTTAGATGGTAGAAAAACTACCGACATCAGAGATATCTGGACTGAGGTAGGTTACCTTCCAGGAACGCATGGTTCTGCCATCTTTACTCGTGGTGAAACGCAATCGTTAACTACAGTAACTTTAGGAACCAAGCTTGATCAACAAAATATTGACGGAGCTTTTATTCAAGGTTCTCAGAAGTTTTTACTTCATTATAACTTCCCTCCTTTCTCTACTGGTGAAGCTCGTCCAATTCGCAGCACCAGCCGAAGAGAAATTGGTCACGGAAATTTAGCCATGAGAGCACTTAAAGAAGTGGTTCCTGCAGATTTTCCATACACAGTACGTGTAGTTTCTGATATCTTAGAATCGAATGGTTCTTCATCTATGGCCACCATTTGTGCTGGATCTTTAGCATTAATGGATGCCGGGGTAACCATTAAAAAAGCTGTTTCTGGTATCGCTATGGGATTAATCACTGGCGAAAACGGAAAATTTGCGGTTCTTTCAGATATCTTAGGAGATGAAGATTTCTTAGGAGATATGGATTTTAAAGTAGCGGGTACAGTAGACGGTATCACTGCTTGTCAAATGGATATTAAAGTAGACGGTATTACACGTGAAGTACTACAACAAGCTTTAAATCAAGCGAAAGATGGTAGACTTCATATCTTAGATAGAATGAACGATACAATTTCTACCGCTAATGAAGATCTTAAGCCAAACGCTCCAAGATTAGTACAAATTAAGATTCCTAAAGATCTTATTGGTGCTGTAATCGGACCAGGTGGAAAAATCATTCAAGAGATTCAAGCTACTACAGGTGCTACAATCATGATTGAAGAAGAAGGCAATCATGGTATTGTTGATGTAGCCGCAGATAACAAAGAATCTTTAGACGCTGCTCTACAAAGAGTAAAAGCCATTACTGCTCAGCCAGAAGTTGGCGAAATCTATGAAGGGAAAGTAAAAGCAGTTGCTGCTTACGGAGCTTTTGTTGAAATTATTCCTGGAAAAGATGGTTTGTTGCACATCTCTGAAATCGATCACAAACGCATCGAAAAAGTAGAAGATGTGTTGAAAGAAGGCGATATAGTTAAAGTGAAATTGATTGCCATTGATCCTAAAACAGGTAAAATGAAGCTTTCTAGAAAAGTACTTATCGAGAAAGAAGAAAAAGGCGAAAACGAATAATTTTCACTTATTCTTTTCTTTTTATCATAAAAAAAGCCCGCAAATGCGGGCTTTTTTCATTTAGCTATGTACTTGAAAAAAGACAGCTACTTCATAAGCACACTGCCAGAAAAATCTTCTTCTTCTACTTTTATATGCCCCCAGTTTTCGCCCTTTCTAATTCTATTGAGCTGGGTATGGGTAATTCCAAATTCTTTGGCAATTTTATACAGCGGATTGTTCGAGCGCAATAATCTCTTCTTTAATCGAATAACATCCGTTTCGGTGAGCTTATTTTGGGTAACTACTCTTGGCATATTTTTCTTCGCCTTAATAACACGCGGATTTTTTTTGTTGTGTTCAGTGAGTTCCTTCTGATTTACCCATCGTAAGTTAGCCACAGCATTGTTCATGTGATTGTAATCAACATGAATAACCATTTTTTGATCTTCTCGATTTTTCGCAAGAAAGCTCATGGCCACTAACCGATGAATGGGTTTTAGCCCACGTGATTTGCTCCCTCTGCTACCCCATTTTCTGCGAACTGCAGCATAGAGATAGCCGTTTCCTTTATACAGTTTTTGTAATTCGAATTGGTTGTTTTCAAGATTTCGTTTTCGAAATCGGCCTAGGTTAGAGACCTCGAGCAGGTGAGCATCTATTACATCTTCTGCAATAATTGCCCTCCACTCCTCGCCTCGGAGGTTGTTAAAAGTCATTGTTCAGGGGTTTGAAACGTTATTTTAGTAAGGTTGAAGTAATCTTCTTCTCAAATATAGCAATTTCGATTTTGTGTTCCTACAAAACTTTCATAATCAACACTATCACTAAATCGCCAGTTCAAATAAAGGCAGCAAATACGCCCGCAAACTTTGAATTCTCGTAACTTAGAGCGCTCAATAAAAGAACTAGACTCTTTATGAAATTAAAGAATTACGCATTAGGAAGTTGGATCGAAGGAGAAGGCGAAGGCAAACCTTTGTTCAATGCAATTACAGGCGAACAAATAACTACAGCAACAAGTAAAGGATTAGACTTTGCTAAAATGCTTAACTATGGAAGAACCGTTGGAGGACCTGCTCTAAGAAAACTTACTTTTCACGATAGAGGACGCATGTTAAAAGCACTTGCACTTCACTTGAATAGCAAGAAAAACGAGTTTTATAAAATTTCGTGGGCAACGGGGGCTACCAAAATGGATAGCTGGGTAGATATCGAAGGTGGATTTGGCAACTTGTTTTCCTACGCTAGTTTAAGAAGACAGTTCCCAAACGAAACCTATTATGTTGATGGAGAAATGGCTTCTTTATCAAAAGGTGGATCGTTCGTTGGGCATCATATAATGGTTCCTAAAGAAGGAGTTGCCGTACACATTAACGCTTTCAATTTCCCGGTGTGGGGAATGCTCGAAAAAGTGGCCGTAAACTGGCTAGCGGGTGTACCATCTATCGTTAAACCTGCTACCATAACCAGCTACTTAACCGAAGCTGTTGTAAAAGAAATTATTGCTTCTAAAATACTCCCTGAAGGAGCTTTGCAATTAATCTGTGGATCGGCCAATGGAATTATCGACCATGTAGAATCTCAAGATGTTGTTACTTTCACGGGATCAGCTTCTACAGGTAGAATGCTTAAAAGTAATCCGCGTTTATTAGAAGAATCGGTGCCTTTTAACATGGAAGCAGATTCTTTAAATGCTTCTGTTCTTGGCGAAGATGCCGCTCCTGGCACTCTCGAATTTGACTTATTTGTAAAAGAAATTCGCAACGAGATTACTACCAAGGCTGGGCAAAAATGTACGGCTATTAGACGAGCCATCGTTCCTGAGAAATACTTAGAAGACGTACAAATCGCTCTCGGAAAACAATTAGAAAAAACAGTTATTGGAGACCCTAACGCAGAAGGTGTTAGAATGGGTGCTTTAGCTGGCCAAACTCAGCGCGAAGAAGTAATCGAAAAGATTAACCTATTAGCCAAAGAGCAAGAAATTGTTTTCGGAACTACTTCTGAATGTAACGTGGTAGGAGCCGATTTCCGCAAAGGAGCGTTTATGTCTCCAATTGTGATGGTGAACCAAGACCCATTCAACAAAACAGCGGTGCACGAAGTAGAAGCATTTGGTCCTGTGGTAACCTTGTTGCCCTACAAAGGCTTAGACGAAGCCATTCAATTAAATAAATTAGGCAAAGGTTCGCTAGTAAGTTCTATTGCTACCAATGATGCTCAAATTGCCAGAGATTTCACTATCGGAGCGGCTTCTCACAATGGTAGAATTTACATCATTAATCAACAATCTGCTAAAGAAGCAACTGGCCACGGCTCTCCGTTACCTATGTTGGTTCACGGTGGCCCCGGTAGAGCTGGTGGTGGCGAAGAAATGGGCGGCAAAAGAGGAGTTTTCCACTACATGCAACGTACGGCTATTCAAGGCTCACCCACCATGTTAACCGCTGTTACCAACCAATTTCAATACGGAGCAGATCAAAAAGAAGCTCAAATTCACGTATTTAGAAAACACTTTGAAGAGCTCGAAATTGGCGAAACAGTTTTTACGCATAAGCATACAGTAACCACGGCAGACATTGTGAATTTTGCCAATGTAAGCGGTGATAATTTTTATGCTCACATGGACGAAACTTCTTTAGAAGGAACCTTGTTTGAACAACGCGTGGCACACGGTTACTTTATCTTATCGAAAGCTGCTGGTTTGTTTGTAGATCCTAAAAAAGGACCTGTTTTATTGAACTACGGTATAGACGAAGCGCGTTTTGTGAAACCTGTATACCCAGGAACCACCATTGGCGTTCGTTTTACGGTGAAAGAAAAAGTAGACCAAGAAAAACGCAGCGAAGACGATGTTGCCAAAGGAATTGTAAAATTCTTGGTAGATGTTTACGATGACGAAGGCGAAACGGTTGCCCTCGCTACCATTCTAACTATGGTGAAAAAAATTGATCAATCTATGCCATCATAGATTTTACTTCATTTCTGTAGGAACACGATTTGGGTTCCTACAGAAATTTCTTTTACTCCTTTTATTTTTCTTCACTTCGAAGCAATAAAAAGTTTCAAAACCATGAAAATCTCCGATTTCTATTCAGATTGGGTTCCTACCGAAAAAGAAATCGAATGATTAACTCGCCCTATTTTTCATCTTTTTGAACTATTTAAAAAGAAAAACCCCACAAAATGCGGAGTTTATAGAGCTTAGAGAAGGGCCTTGAACATTTCTGTTCATCTCAACACTCTACTTAGTGAGATTCAAAATCAAAGGCCATTCCATAAAAGTTTACAAAATATTGTTTGAGCAACTTTGAGACGTTATTTTTGAGCCAAATCATTGAATGATATGAGCAACGAAAGAATAAATCAAGGAGGCGTAAACGTTTCTGTTGAGAACCATATAGCAACTGTAGAATTTTTTCACCCTGCTAGTAACAGCTTACCGGGCAAGGTGTTAGCACAATTAGCCAAAACCATTACCGAGTTAGGTGAAGATGAAAATACGCGAGTAATTGTTTTAAAGTCTGCTGGTGACCGTGCTTTCTGCGCAGGTGCTTCTTTTGATGAGCTAATTTCTATCAAAGATATGGCCACCGGAAAAGTATTTTTCTCTGGATTTGCCAACGTAATAAACGCTGCCAGAAAATGTCCGAAATTTATTATTGGTCGTGTTCAAGGTAAAGCCGTTGGTGGCGGTGTAGGCATGGCCAGTGCTGTAGACTATTGTTTTGCTACCGAACACGCATCGGTAAAATTAAGCGAATTAGCTGTGGGTATTGGTCCGTTTGTAGTAGGCCCAGCCGTAGAACGCAAAATTGGCTTATCAGGCATGAGCGAATTAGCGATTAACGCAACAGAATGGCGCACAGCACAGTGGGCCAAAGAAAAGGGATTATACAACGATGTGTTTGCTACAGCAGAAGAAATGGATGCTTCTATTTCTGTTTTAGCAGAGAAATTAGCATCTTCAAACCCTGATGCTATGAAATTATTAAAACAAACGTTTTGGTCTGGAACCGAAAATTGGGATAACTTACTGGCAGAAAGAGCCGCTATGAGTGGTGAACTTGTACTTTCAGACTTTACCGTAAACGCTATCAATGCATTTAAAAAGAAATAAATGTTAAGCTAACTTTCTGTTGAAAGAAGGAACCAAAAAACAGATAAATTTGTCTTAACACGGTAGCCGATAATACCTAATGTCCATGAAACAGCAGATTGTAGATGAATTAAAAAAGCTTTTAGAAGTATCTTCAGTAGAAGAAACCATTGTAAAAGCTAAAGAGCTTCGCGCAGAATATTTAAAAGCCGTAGCTGCTGAACAGAAAGAAAAACTTCAGCAACACGAGCAAAGCGACTCTGAAGAAGAGTACCAGCCGCAACGCGATGCCATTGATGATGAATTTGATAAAGTTTGGACATTAGTTACTAAACGCCAGCTTGATTGGGAACGAGAAATTAAGCAAGAGCAAGAGAAAAACTATCAGCGAAAAAACGAAATAGTAGCTGAAATTGAAGCGCTTACTCAAAACGAAGAGAACATTAAAAATGCCTTCGAAAAAATGAAAGCGCTTGAGGCAGAATGGAAAACCATTGGTTCTATTCCGCAAGATAAATACCGTAAAGTTCAATCGAATTACGGTAAAGTAAGAGACGAATTTTACTATAACATTCGCATTTACAAAGAATTGCTCGAGAACGACTTGAAGAAAAACCTTCAACTCAAGCAAGAAATTGTAGAGAAAGTGAAAAGCTTAGCTCAAGTTGAGCAAATAAAAGAAGTAGAAACGCTTGTTAAAGTATACACTTCTGAGTGGGACGAAATTGGCCCAACCTTTAGAGAAGAATGGGAACAAATTAGAGATGAGTACCGCAATTTAGTGCGCACTACTTATGATCGAATTAAAAACCATTACAAGCATTTAAAAGAATTACAACTTACCAACTTAGAGAAAAAAGAAAAGTTGGTAAATCAGCTAGAGCAAATTGTAGGTCTCGACATTTCGAAAGAAAAGAAATGGAAGAAATTTACCGATGAAGTAAAAGAAATTCAGAAAGAATGGAAACAAATTGGTTTTGTTCCGAAAGAACACAACGATGCCATCTGGAAGACTTTTAAAGCATTAGGTGATCAGTTTTTTGAACGCAAGAAAGAGTTTTATTCTTCACTAAAAAACGAGCAAGACCAAAACAAAAAGAAAAAACAAGCCATTATTGAAGAAGTGGATGCCATCAGAGAAACAGGCGAAACTTCTCGTGAAGCTTCTATAAAAATTAAAGAACTTCAAAAAAAATGGCAACAAATAGGGAGCTGCCATCAACGAGACGAACAACGTTTGTGGCGTCAATTTAGAGCTGCTTGTAATCACTTCTTCGAAAAACAAAAAGAAGAACACAAAGCCAAAGATCAAGAGCAAGAACAAAATCTTGAAAAGAAATACGAAATCATTAAAGAGCTCGAAACCTTTGAACTCAGCAACGATTTAGATGCAGACAAAGGCAAAATAGACAAGCTGGCCGTTCAATTTCATAAAGTGGGTTATGTACCTCGAAACAAAAAGAGCGAGGTAAACAACGCATTCAATAATCTACTCGATCAAAAATATTCTGCTTTAGGCCTGTCGAAAGAGCAGCGCAACAAAGCTAAATTTGAGCAAAAGGTTGAAGAAATTAAAGCGGTAGACAATCCAGAAAGAATCATCGAATCTGAAGAAAGAAAATTAAACGATGAAATTAGAAAGTTAGAGTCTACCATTCAACAATACGAAAACAACCTAGGTTTCTTTGGTAACTCTAAAGGGGCAGATGCTCTAAAACAAGAAGTTATCGAAAAAATAAACCATTCTAAATCTAAGGTAAAAGACTTGAAAGAAAAGAGAAAAATGCTCCGTAGTTTATAATTTATAACACATTTGCAGTTGAATTATTGAGAATAAGCAAAATCAACTAAGAATGAAAAATTATCTACTCGGCTTGTTGGCCTTTGTATCGGTTTTATCGGTGAGTGCTCAAGACACTACCCCATCAGACACTATAAAGTACTGGGAAACAGGCGGAACCTATTCTTTCACACTTAACCAAGTTTCGCTAACTAACTGGCAAGCGGGTGGAGAAAACTCTATCTCAGGAAACACTTTGCTCAATATTTTCGGGAACTACGAAAAAGATAAAATCAGTTGGAACAATAGCCTTACCCTAGCCTACGGTCTTTCTCAAATTGGCGATAATGAGTTAAGAAAAACCGATGACCGTATAGAGTTTAACACCTCTGTAGGTTATAACGCCACCAAAAAGTGGGATTATACGGCTTTCTTAATTTTCAGAACCCAATTTACCGATGGTTTTGATTACCCGAACGATTCGGTAAAGATTTCGACCTTCTTCGCGCCTGCCTATTTATTAGGTGGTTTGGGTATGGAGTTTAAAGAAAAGAAATGGTTACGGGTTAACATCTCGCCAGTCTCTGGAAAAATCACATTTGTTGGCGATCAGAGGTTAGCGAACCGAGGTGCTTTCGGGGTAGAAGAAGCAGTACTCGACACAGCCGGCAACATCATTACAGAAGGTGAAAACGTCCGTTACGAGCTCGGGGGTTCGGTGAAGGTTATTGTAAAGAAAGAATTGATGGAAAATGTAAGTCTACAAACACAAGTAGATTTATTCTCGAATTACCTCGAAAACCCAGAAAACATAGATGTTAACTGGGATTTCTTAATTAACTTAAAAGTGAATAAATGGCTTTCTGCCAACCTATCTACGAACTTGATTTACGATCACGACATCGATATTGCATTAGAAGAAGACAGCGAAGGCAATGTAACCAAATCAGGACCACGAACTCAATTCAGACAAATTTTTGGCGCAGGTTTAAATATCACTTTCTAACCAACGTTTCAAAATATTATAAGGGGTTTCTTAGCAGGAACCCCTTTTTTATTTCAATAAACCACCAATTTTCAAACTATGATTCCGTCTTTTCTAAAAGAGTTGGAATATCCTGCTGTTAGTATTAATTTTAGCACTTGAAATTGTTCACTTATGGCAAAGAAAAAATCGACTGAAACCGTTACGGTTCCTTCTATAAAGAAAGAAGAATTGGCTAAAGCTTGGAGTTTAATGACGCAAGCTAGAGCTATGTCAGATTTATACGAAGAAAATAAAGAAGTTACTTCAAAATATGTTCATGCAACTTCTCGTGGGCACGAAGCCATGCAATTAGCATTGGGCTTGCAACTAAAGCCGCAAGATTACGTTGCTCCGTATTACCGAGACGATTCTATTTTACTCGGTATTGGTATGCGCCCGTACGAGTGCATGTTACAGCTATTAGCTAAAAAAGACGATCCGTTTTCTGGTGGAAGAACCTACTATTCTCACCCATCGCTAAACGATGCCGATAAGCCAAAAATCCCGCATCAATCTTCTGCAACGGGTATGCAAGCAATACCTACAACAGGAGTCGCTATGGGCGTTCAGTACCTAGAGCAACAAGGTTTAGCCAACGATTTTAACGGTGAAAATCCAGTAGTGGTTTGCTCTATTGGTGATGCTGCTATGACCGAAGGCGAAATCTCAGAAGCGTTGCAAATGGCAGCTTTAAAGCAATTTCCGATTATCTTCTTTGTGCAAGATAATGAGTGGGATATCTCTGCAAATGCTGCCGAAACTAGAGCCAACGATGCGGCCCATTATGCGCAAGGTTTTAAGGGCATCGAGGTAAAGTCTTTTGAAGGTAATGATTTTATCTCTTCTTACGAGATTATTAATGAAACTATACAGACGGTTCGTACCGAGAGAAGACCTTTTCTTTTACACGGAAAAGTTCCGTTACTGGGTCACCACACCTCTGGGGTGAGAAAAGAATGGTACCGAGACGATTTAGAAGAGCACGGAAAAAGAGACCCGTTACCGCTTTTTAGAAAGCAATTGATTGAAAATGGCTTTTCTGCATCTGAATTAGATAATTTACAGAAAGAATCGATAGAAAAAGTAGCCCAAGATTACCAAGAAGCCTTGGCTGCCGAAGATCCGACACCTGAAGATTTATTTAATCACGATTTTGCTCCTACCCCTATTACCGAAGAAAAAGGAGAAAGAGAACCCAAAGGCAAAGAGAAAACCGTAATGGTAGATTGCGCTCTTTTTGCGGTTCAAGAGATATTGAAAAAACATCCTGAAGCGTTATTATACGGTCAAGATGTGGGCGGTAGATTAGGTGGTGTTTTTAGAGAGGCAGCTACCCTAGCTCAAAAATTTGGAGACAGCCGAGTTTTTAACACACCTATTCAAGAAGCGTTTATCATTGGCTCTACAGTAGGTATGAGTGTGGCAGGTTGTAAACCTATTGTTGAAGTGCAATTTGCCGATTACATTTGGCCAGGCCTCAACCAATTATTTACCGAAGTGAGTCGTTCTTACTATTTATCGAACGGTAAATGGCCCGTAAGCAATATTGTTCGCGTTCCTATTGGCGCTTATGGCTCTGGTGGGCCCTACCACTCTAGCTCTGTTGAATCTGTTTTAACCAATATTCGCGGTATTAAAATCGCTTACCCTTCTACAGGCGCAGATTTAAAAGGATTGATGAAAAGCGCCTTTTACGATCCTAATCCGGTAGTTATGCTAGAACATAAAGGCTTATACTGGAGTAAAATTAAGGGCACTGAAGGAGCCAAAACCATAGAGCCCGATGAAGATTATGTAATTCCATTTGGCAAAGGACGTGTGGTTCAATCTGCAGATTTAAATCGCGTAGAAAAGGGCGAATCCATGGCAATTATCACTTATGGAATGGGCGTTTATTGGAGCACGCAAGCCACTAAACCCATAGCCGACCAAGTTGAAATTATCGATTTAAGAACGCTCGTTCCGTTAGATGAAGAATTAATTATTGAAACGGTAAACAAGCACGGAAAATGCCTAATTGTTACCGAAGAACCCGCAAATAATTCGTTTGCACAAGGGCTTGCTGGTAGAATTCAGCAAAAGTGTTTCGAGAAGCTAGACGCTCCTGTTCGCGTTATTGGAGCAGAAAATTTACCGGCTATTCCTCTTAATTCTGTGTTAGAAGCAACCATGCTACCCAACGCAGATAAAGTAAAAACAGCGGTAGAAGATTTGATTGCTTATTAATGCCATTTGCTCAAATTAGTGAAACGGTTCGCTTGCATTATCAAATCGTTAATGCAGTAGGAACACGAGGCACCATTCTATTTTTACACGAAGCACTGGGAAGTATTCCACAATGGAAAGACTTCCCAGAATTGCTCTGCCAACAAACAGGATACAAAGGAATTGTCTACGAACGACAAGGCTATGGGCGCTCAAGTGAAGAAACCTCAACTCGAACCGAAGATTACCTTCATCGGTATGCTTTAGAAGAGTTACCTCTATTCTTAAAAGCCCTGTCGATTAACGAAAAACTCATCCTTTTTGGACATTCTGATGGCGGTAGCATCGCGCTTTTATTCGCTGCAAATTTTCCTGAAAAAGTAAAAGCCATTGTTTCTGAAGCTGCACATGTTTTTGTAGAAAAAGAAACCCTCGAAGGCATTGCGCCCGCAGAACACGCTTTCCTTACTACAGATTTTCGAGAAAAACTATCAAAATACCACTATGCACAAACAAATAGCGTTTTCTACGGTTGGTACACTACATGGAATTTGCCCCAATTTAAACATTGGAATATAGAACGTGAAATAGAAACGGTTACGGCTCCTACCGTTGTAATACAAGGCGACCAAGACGAATATGGCACCGAAGCGCAAGTGCTCGCTATTTTGAAGAGAATTAACGCTAGATTCAAAAGAAGTTATATTTTAAAAGAGGTTGGTCACGTTCCACATTTAAAGATGAAAACGCAAGTAATTGATCTTGTAGAGCGTTTTTTACGTGAAATCGATAAAAAAGTAAATCTGACAAACGACTGATTTACATTATTTTGTAACCTAACTTAAACTAAATTTTATTTATGGACATTTCTGAAGTAAACGGATACTTTGAACAAGCGTATGAATTAATAATTGAGTACGGCCTACAATTAGTAGGAGCCATTATTGCCCTAATTATTGGTTTACTTGTTATTAAACAAATCACTTCTGGCTTTAAAAAACTCTTGGCAAAACGAGATGTAGACGAATCGTTACGCCCTTTTTTAACAGGTCTAGTTAATGCTTTATTAAAGGCTTTACTATTGGTTTCTATTTTAGGAATGGTAGGCATTGAAATGACCTCTTTCGTGGCCATCCTGGGTGCCGCTTCTTTAGCCGTTGGTATGGCTTTATCTGGTACTTTACAAAACTTTGCTGGTGGCGTTCTTATTTTAATATTTAGACCTTACAAAGTAGGCGACTGGGTAGATATGCAAGGCTATTCTGGAACCGTCAATTCCATCAGTATTATCAACACGGTTTTAAAAACACCCGATAACAAAACCATTTTGATTCCTAACGGACCCATTTCTACTGGCTCTTTAACTAATTACTCTACTGAAGAAAGAAGAAGAGTAGATTGGACGGTGGGCATTGGTTACGGAGACGATATTGACCAAGCAAGAAAAATTATGCTCGATATTTTAACGCCCGATGAGCGCGTATTAAAAGATCCTGCTCCTTTCATTAAAGTTTCTGCTTTGGCAGATAGTTCAGTTAATTTTACTGTGCGTGTTTGGGTAGAAGCCAAAGACTATTGGCCGCTGTATTTTGATTTTAACGAAGCCGTTTATAAAAGGTTCAACGAGGAGGGTATCAACATTCCCTTTCCCCAAATGGACGTACACGTTCACAAGTCAGAGTAAGGTTAACTTCATATAAAATTAAAGCCGCATTAATCATTTAATGCGGCTTTTTGTTTTTATAACAAAATTTTTTCTTGATATTAGCAAACCGTTAACTACCTAAATATAGGTTATTTACTTACCTGTATACCGCTCTACAGTTAGTCTACACACGGATTGCTTGTCAATTCGCACACTGCTTTCTTACCTACATAAACACGGGTTTACTTACCCACCCGTGCACTATCTCTCACTTACCTATTATGCGGGTTGTTTACCAATTCGCACACTGCTTTCTTGCCTACCCACACACTGGTTGCTTACCCACGCCAACCACATGCTTATTACGTTCTTACGATACTGATACTGTTTAGATTAATCTTCGATACCCTAGTGTTTAAACTTCTGCACTTCTAGTATTAATCTAAAAATTTAAGCATGAAAACACTTCTACGGACTCTTCCGCTACTAGTGGGTTTTTTCCTGTCGGCTGTTGTTGCCAAAGCGCAATTGTATAGCTCGACTCAAAGTAATTGTACCAATGTCACTGGTGGTACTATTAACATCAACTTCGGTAACTTAGGTACCCCTGCCGGAGATGGAACCTTAACCGTTCTTTACCACGGTGACTTAGACTTAACTACTGAAACTTTTGATTTAGTAGATGAAAACAACAACACGATTGCTGCTGGTTTAACCACCACCAGCCAGTGTACTGAACAAGGTGTTGCTACCTTTACCATCCCTATTGCTGACTTAATTAACTGGGGAGCAAATGGATCTATTGACTTCTCTGCTGTAGGTAGTTCAGCAGTAAGTGCAAGTATTTGCGATTGTGTTAACTTAACCCCAGGCTCTTCAGCATCTTTCAGCGTTACTATGACGCTCGAATATCCTGAAGTAACTGTTCCAAATGATATTGCTGTCACTTCTTTTGTTTCTCCAACTTTGCCTAACTGTAACGCTAACCCAGATGTTATTGTAGAAGTGGTGAATACAGGTACAGTAGCTGTTAACTCTTTTGATGTAGACTGGACGTTAGACGGAGTACCTCAAACAGGTGTTTCTTCAAACACAACACTAGATACAATCAACGGATCTGGTACAACTACTACTACTATTAACTTAGGTAGCATTAACGTTACTGGTAACAACGAAATTATCGTTTGGACCAGCAACCCTAACGGTACCAATGACCCGAATACAGTAAACGATACTATTTCAATTGTTGTAAACAATGGTCTTAGTGGACTTTACACAGTAGGAACCATTGGTTCAGATTTCCCAACGGTGGCAGATGCACAAGCGGCATTAGTTAACTTGGGGCTTTGTGGTGCTACTACATTAGAATTTCCGAATGGTAACTTCACCGGATTCTTTGATTTAACAGGAATCAATACCACAGCAACTAACACGTTAACTATTCAAGGTCAAGGTAGTGCTAACTCAACGCTAACTTCTAGTAACGATTTTGTTATTGGAATGAACAACGCTAAGCACATTACCGTTAAAAACTTGACCATCGAGAATACCTCAACAGCTTCGAATCACCATGGTATTTTTATTACCAACTTCTCTGATAGCATCTTAATCGATAGCTGCCACATTGAAGTACCAGTTTCTACGCTTAACTTACAGCCTATTCTTGTGAGCCCAGCAGTAAACAACCAATTTGGTGATGGTGAAAACGTTGATAACCTTACCGTTTCTAATTCTGTATTAAAGGGTGGAGATACAGGAATTAACATTCAAGGTGACGACAATAACGGTATCAATAGTTATTCTGAAAACATTGTAGTTGTAAACAACGAGATTATTGACTTTACCACTTACGGAATTTACTTTCAGTGGACGAATAAAGTAACCATCGAAAACAACGTAATTGAGTCTAATCAGAACGTGGGCGCTGATGGAATGTACATTCTTGATATTCAAGAATTCAACATCTCTGCAAACAGCATCAACACCCCTGATTATGGAATCTATTTAAATGATGCCAATGCGAACTTTACTTCACCTAACAGAGGAGAAGTAATCAACAACATGATTATTGCTGGTGATGAAGGTTTTTACTTAAATGACGTTGAAGACGCTGATTTCTTCCACAATTCAGTTTTAGCAGTAGATGATGCTGTTTACGGAGCTGCGCTTTCGAATTTAGATGTTAGAAACAACATTTTTGTTACTTCTAACGACTATGCTATCTATGCTACAACAGCTAGCTCTATTGGTACGGTTGATTACAACTTATACTACAACACCAATGGTGCGGGCTCTAACTTGATTTATTTCGGTGGTAACATTGCTACTAATCTTACCGAAATTATCAACTTGGATCCAACTGCTAACAACAACTCGGTTGTAGGTGATCCATTTTTCTTATCACCAACAGATCTTCACGTAAACGGACCATTGGTTGCTAACATTGGTGACAATACTGCCGGTGTAACGGTTGATATTGATGGTGATGTTCGTCCGGATCCTACAGCTATAAACGTTGATCTTGGAGCCGATGAATTTGTTTCTCCAGCCAACGATGCTAGCGTAACAGCTATTAACGCACCGAGTTTCCCTTATTGCTCTGGAGATTCTGCTGTGTTTGTTAGTTTCTTAAATAGCGGTACGAACCCATTAACAGCGGTTGATTTAAACTTCTCTGTAAATGGCGGTGCTGTAACTACAGTAAACTGGACAGGAAACTTAGCTTCTTTCACAGATTCTACCAATGCATTTGTTGCCAACAACCCTGCTGGTTCTTTCAACGATATGGATACATTAGTAGCTTGGACATCTAACCCTAACGGTGTTGTAGATACCAATACAGTTACTGATTCGGTAACGTTTGTAGTAAGAGTAGGTATGTCTGGCACATACACAATCGACCCAGTAAGTGCTACAGCTGATTACGCTTCGTTTACAGAAGCTTCTACTGATTTAGCAGCTCGTGGCCTTTGTGGACCCGTTGTTTTCGAAGCTGCTTCAGGTACTTACACCGAAAGAATTACGCTTGAAGAAATCATTGGAGCTTCTGCTACCAACACAATTACATTTACTTCTGCTTCAGGAGATTCTACAGATGTAATCTTGAAAGAAGATGCTACGAACACTACAGATAACTATGTAGTAAAATTTGATGGTGCAGATTATGTAACCTTTAGTCACATGACTATTGAGCATTCGGCAGGTTCATCTTACGGTAGAGTTCTTACTTACGAAAACGAGTCTACCAACAACACTATCGAGAGTTGTATTTTATTGGGTAAACCAGGAAGTACTACTTCAACTAACTACGCTATTATCTACTCTGCAAACGATGAAGACAACTACAACACTTTCCGTTACAATATCTTTAGAGATGGATCTTACGGAATGTACTGGTACGGTGTTTCAACTACTGTTTTAGAGTTAGGTACGGTTATCGACAACAACCAGTTTCTTGATCAGTACTACTATGGTATGACTATCAATGAGCAAGAGAATATTGAAATTACCAATAACTATATAACTTCAAATTCTTCTTACACAGGTTCTTCTTACGGTATCGATTTAGATGATGGCCGTGGAAGCATTATCATTGATAACAACCACATTGTATCTGATGCTTCTTCTGAGTTCCCAACGTATGGTATTCACTTAGAAGACAACGAAGCTGCATTTACAACTCCAATGATGGTTACAAATAACCGTGTATTGCTAAGTGACGGTTCTGCTACAGTGTATGGTCTTGACGTAGATGATGCCATTTTTGCGAACATCGAGAACAACACTATTGTGGTTGCTGAAGGGGGTGGTTCTTCAAGAGCTGCTTATTTCCAAACAACAGCTTCTCAAGTATTGGTATACAACAACATCTTCGCTAACTATGGTGATGGATATGCTATTTACCAAACTACAGGTGCTATTCAAGAAAGTGACTACAACGTTTTCTACGCTGCCGTAGGTGAAGTTGCTTACTCTAGTGGAGCATTAAACACGTTAACCAACTGGCAAACGTCTACTAGCTTTGATGCAAACAGTATGGAGTTAGACCCAATGTTTACAGATAGCATTAACATGACGCTTTGTTTAGACACGTTAGATGGTGCTGCTATCAACAGAGGCTTAACTTCTTCTGATTTCCAGAACGACCCACGTGGTGCTTCTTACGATATCGGAGCTGATGAGTTTACTGCTTTAAACAACTTCACTTTGGGTAACGATTTTGTTATTTGTGATGTTGACGATACGGTATTCAACGTATTCACTTTTGATACGGTGGTTTGGAACCAAATTGATACTGCTAGCAATTACTTAATTCAAGGTGCTGGTACGTACAGAGTAGAAGTATTTAACGCTTGTGGTAGTGCTCAAGACACTATTGTAGTGATTGGACAAGAAAACTCAACGTTACCTTCTTCACTTAACATTTGTGCAGATGAAGTTACTGATCTTGCAACAGGTATAACAACTCCAAGTGCTATCACTTGGTCTACAGGTGCTAACACAGATTCTATTTCTATCAATACTGCTGGCCAGTATACAGTAGAAGTGATTGATACTGTAGGATGTTTTACCTATGATACCATTAATGTAACACAGTCTGTGGCAGTAGATATTCCAGATTCATTGGCTCTTTGTGAAGGCGTTATCGACTTCTTAAACCCAGGTGTTGCTGGTTCTTACCAATGGCAAGATGGTTCTACAGCTCCAACTATTACAGTAAATGCAGCAGGTTCTTACAGCGTAACAGTAACCGATGTATTTAACTGTGTATCTGCAGATACTACAGAAGTAGTAATCATTCCTCAGCCAGATGCTAGCTTTACTACCAATGGTTCGTTCTTAACTACAGAGTTTTTCTCTACCGATCAGCCAGGTGTAAACTACGATTGGGATTTCGGTGACGGAAACACTGGAACAGGAGCTAACACGTACCATATTTACGACTGGCAAGGTGTTTTCACAGTAACTTTAACTGCTTATAACGATTGTGACACGGTTACAATCGAGCAAGAAGTAACTGCGAAACTTACAACAGGGGTAGAAGACAAAGCAGCTGCTCAATCAGTAAGCATCTTCCCTAACCCGAACAATGGTCAGTTTACAGTAGCTATCGAGTTATCGAACGATCAATCTGTACTCTTCGAAATACTTGATCTTCAAGGCCGTTTGTTACAAACTGAGCAATTAGGAAACGTAAGCGGTGCTGTTCAGCATCCAGTGAATGTTAACGGTTTAGCTCAAGGTATTTATATCTTGAAAGCTACTATCGGAGACGAAGTTTCAACGCATCGTATCAGCATTCAATAATGCTAACGAGTTGATATAATAAAAAAGCCGATTCAATTGAATCGGCTTTTTTTTTGCTCTTTTTCTACCAAAAACATCGGTAGGAACGCGATTTTACTTTTTTCGTATAAACACTTTAAGTGGTGTTCCCGTAAAATTGTACTCTTCTCTCAGTTTATTTTCAAGAAAACGCTTGTACGGCTCCTTCACATATTGAGGCAAATTAGCGAAGAAAGCAAAGGCAGGGTATGCCAATGGCAACTGCGTAATGTACTTAATCTTGATGTATTTACCTTTAGATGCTGGCGGTGGTGTTTGCTGAATAATGGGTAAAAACTTATCGTTTAATTCTGAGGTTTTTACTTTTCTATTTCTATTCTCGAACGTTTCTACTGCTGCTTCAAGTGCTTTGTGAATTCTTTGCTTGTTGAGTACCGATGTAAAAATGATTTGAACATCTTTAAACGGTGCAATGCGCTCACGAATTAAGTCTTCGAATTTTTTAGCCGTGTGCGTATCTTTCTCAATCAAATCCCACTTGTTAACTAGAATTACAACGCCTTTGTTGTTTTTCTGAATAAGGCCAAATAAGTTGATGTCTTGAACCCCTATACCTTCTGCGGCATCAATCATAAGAATACACACATCTGAGCTTTCTATGGCTCTAATTGAGCGCATAACTGAATAAAACTCTAGGTCATCGTGTACTTTCGACTTTTTTCGAACTCCTGCTGTGTCTACAAATAGAAAATCGAAACCATAAGCCTTGTAACGGGTATCTACAGAGTCACGAGTGGTTCCTGCTACAGGGGTAACAATATTTCGCTCTTTTCCGAGCAAAGCATTGATAAAAGATGATTTTCCTGCGTTTGGACGCCCCACTACCGAAATTCTTGGAACATCTTCTTCGATGGGTTCTTCACGCGCAAAATCTTGAACAATTTCGTCTAGCAATTCGCCTGTTCCGCTTCCGTTGATGCTCGAAACGGTAAACACCTCGCCTAACCCCATGCTGTAAAATTCTGCAGCTTGGGCAATTCGAGCGTTGTTATCTACTTTGTTGGCCACCAAAAACACTTTTTTCTCGGTTTGGCGCAGAAGTTTGGCTACTTCTTTATCCATTCCAGTGATTCCAGTTTCTACATCTACCATAAAAACAATTACATCGGCTTCTTCGATAGCTAAGATAACTTGCTTGCGAATTTCGCCTTCGAACTCATCTTCTGAGCCTACAATGTACCCGCCTGTATCGATAACAGAAAAATGATGTCCGGTCCATTCAGCTTTTCCATAGTGGCGGTCTCTGGTAACTCCACTAAACTCGTCTACAATGGCTTCTCTTTTACCAACTAATCGGTTAAAAAAAGTTGATTTCCCTACGTTAGGGCGTCCTACTATGGCTACTATATTTCCCATTTACTTTTGAATGTATCCGTATTTTTTAAGTTTTCGGTCGTTGGTGCGCCAGTCTTTATCTACTTTAACGTGCAAATCTAAGAAGGCCTTTTTACCAAAGAACGATTCTATGTCTTTTCGTGCTTCGGTTCCTACCCTTTTTAGTGATTTACCTTGATGACCGATAATTATGCCTTTTTGCGTGTCTCTTTCTACAAAAATCTCGGCACGGATGTGAATAATGTCTTCTAGTTCTTTAAAACTCTCTACTACCACTTCTGATGAGTAAGGAATTTCTTTTTTGTAGTGCTTAAATATTTTTTCTCTGATTAGCTCAGAAACAAAAAATCGTTCAGATTTATCTGACAGGTCGTTTTTGTCGAAAAACGGTGGTGATTCTGGTAGGAGCTCGATAATGCGTTGTTTTATCTCACCCACACCGAAACCATGCAATGCTGAAACAGCACGCATTTCTGCTTTAGGAATAATCTTTTTCCATTGCTCTGATGTTTCTTCTAATTGATCTTGGTTAGAAAGGTCAATTTTATTGAGGAGCAAAATTACAGGAATCGATAATTCATTGATTATTTTAAGTAGATTTTCGTTTTTAAATGCTTTTTCGCCCATTTCAGTCATAACTAAAAGAACGTCTGCATCTACCAAAGCGGTTCTTACAAACTCCATCATACTTTCGTGAAGTTTATAGGCTGGATCTACAATTCCTGGTGTATCTGAGAATACCATTTGATATTCTTCACTATTAACGATGCCATGAATGCGATGCCTAGTGGTTTGCGCTTTGTTGGTAATAATAGAAAGCTTCTCTCCTACTAGTTGATTCATGAGAGTAGACTTGCCTACATTAGGACTTCCGATGATATTGATAAACCCTGCTTTGTGCACTAAAAAATATTTTTTGCTGAATATTTTGCAAATATGAGAATAAATACCTTACATTTGCAGTCCGCATCGCGAGGTGGAGCAGTTGGTAGCTCGTTGGGCTCATAACCCAAAGGTCACAGGTTCGAGTCCTGTCCTCGCTACTAAGAAGAAAAAAGGAGTTAGATACAGCATCTAGCTCCTTTTTTTATGCCTATTATTTTGCTTCGCATTACGGTTTTACCACCGTCTTATTTCCTCTTCTTTTGGCTACTTCACCCCAAAAACAATTATTCATATCTTCACTTCTTATTGAATAGAGTGAAATCTATACTATGAAGCCTTGTTTCATTTTTGTTTTTTTCGTGTTCCTACAGTTAGTCACAATGAGCCAAGGCAAACATTCTGACTTAACCTCTTCTGTAGATAGTATACCATTTATTGTTGAAGGTGAAATCGAATTTATTGAGCTATTCTGCACTGATAAAAATGGAAACCAACTCCCATACGACTCATTAAACTGGAATAACAACATTGGCACTTGGAAACCCTCAGACAACGCAAATACCGAAGGTTTTAGCAAAGCAGGAATAAGAGTTTGCCACATTTACAAAGCAGAACGAGGTTCAATTAGCGATCGCATAAAAATTGTGACATCTTCAAAACAACTCATGCCTTTTGTAGTAGCAATTGAACATGACACCATTATGAGTTATCACTTTGCACAACCCACTCATAACCGCCAGACAGTATTCTTACCCAATAGTGTTGGCTCTCGATTTATCTTCTTCTTACAGCAAGAAACTACCTCAAATAACACTTTTGTTCTTTCTAGCTTGGGTACAATTTTCTATCACCCTAATTTTACTTCAGACAAAAGAAATCGGTGGAGCAATGCTGCATTTACCACTGGCACGGGAATTTTTTACGAAATAGGCACAACCCAAACTCGTGAAGAGTTACTTCAGCTTCTCGAACAGCTTAACCTAAAAATTATATACTCTACAGATTTTTGCAAGCGAAAAAACCCATCAATTCTTAAATAGAACACCTACTTCACGAAAAGTTCTAATTTGCTAGATGTGCACACTAAGCGTAGCGTCCTCGCTACGCTCATCTTCACCAGCCCTCTGGGCTGTATTTGAGTAGGTTGCACTCATAAGCTTCCCCACCTGAAAATTCACTACTTTTAACTCATGCCTGCTGGTTACCTCATACACACACAATCCTCAAACATGTATTACCCTTTTGGCTCTTTGCAACTTGGCAGGTATTCGCAAACAGCTGTTACTTCTAGGTATGGCTTCCAGGGACAAGAAAAAGACAATGAAATACGTGGTGAAGGAAACTCTCTCAATTACAAGTACAGAATGCACGATGCTAGAATCGGAAGATTCTTTGCTTTAGATCCGCTTTCTCCTGAGTATCCTCATAATAGACCTTATGCGTTTAGTGAGAATAGGGTTATTGATGCTGTAGAATTAGAAGGCTTAGAAAGTGTAGTTTTTCATCAAATCACTGATACACGTACAGGGTTAACAGTTATTAACGTCACTAGAGCAAATGGAGCTGATCTAGAATTACAGGATCAATCAACAGACAATGATATGGGGAATGCGAATGAATTTCTTAGGATTCAGAGCTATTATGATGGTCCAGGAACCGACCTTCATTCATCTTCGATGCAAATTTTATCAAATGACCAAATGTCCCAAGCTGAAAGTGCAGCGTTGAATAATCATAGTACAAATTCAACTCAATCTGGTTCAGGAGCCCCACAATCAGAATATGAAGCTGTTAATAACATTGATGGTTTGCCTATTATTAAAACAAAGAAAAACGCCTCTGCTGCGAATTTTAGAAGTTCCTTTTATAGAATTCCGGCAACTGCATCCATAAATAGACAAGGAAATTTCGGAGCTAGTAGAAATCTAATGAGTATATCTTTTAATTCAAGTCGTTTTTCAACATCAGGAGCAACAGTTCCTCTTTCTGTAAATGTAAGTTTCACTGATTTTAACAATAATCAAAATCAATTCAGAATTCTAGATTCAAATGGGAATTCTATTAGTCCTATTTCAGGAAGCAGCTCTTCTGGTTTTTATTCACCAGGTGAGTATACCTTTAATTTGGACAACAATGCAAACTATTCTGTCGAAATTGGCGGGGATGGAGGTAATTCTCAAGATTTTTATGGGATCACTATTACACCCTAATAAAGCAATTCATTTGATATGAAAAATTTAGTTTTAGTGTTAATAATGTTGTTATTGAGCCAAAAATATGATGCTCAGAATGCTTTTAATTCTGATAGCTTTAAGCCATATTTCGCAATGGATATCGAACAGGTGAATATTGTTTTTCCTCCAACTGTTTTTGATTGGCAAATTGATCATAGTATATTTAGTCTAATTGAAATTAACTTTGGAGAAAACCTATCAGTCCCAAACTCAACACAAGCAGGCGATTTCATGTTTCGTTTTAATTACCTGTCTTCATTGGGTGCTATGATTATCTATAAATATAAGAAAGAAAAGCTTCTAAGCATTTTTGTGTTTGAAAATAGCCCATTGGTAGTATTCAAAAACTATGTTACAATTACAAGTCAATGGAATAAACAAACTGCACTTTTAGAGAATGTTAATTCCTATGAAAATAGAATCTACCTATTTCCTAAGCTTTTATCAGTAATTAATATCGAAGAAGGGATCTTGAGCGATAATATTTCCTCCGAAATACAGAAAAAAGGACTGGAAAAATTTCAAGAAATCCATCCTGATCATAAAGTTTGTGAGATTGACTCCACTTATTGGAAGTGATTAATTTATCAACCCCGCTAAGCGTAGCGTCCTCGCTACGCTTTACTTCACAAGCCCTCTGGGCTATTCTTCAGGAAATTGTTTTCCATCCTTTACTTATTCACTCCCCCACCTGAAAATTCACTACTTTTAAACCATGCCTGCTGGTTACCACCCGCATATCCAATCTTCTAAAATGTATAACCCTTACGGCTCTTTACAACCCGGGAGATACTCGCAAACAGCTGTTACTTCTAGGTATGGCTTTAACGGAATGGAGAAGGATGATGAAGTCAAAGGAGAAGGAAATAGTTATACGACTCTTTACAGGCAATACGATGCTAGAATTGGTAAATGGATGTCTCTTGATCCAGAAATGACTCAACTTCCTTGGCAAAGTCCATTTGCTTCTATGAGTAACAATCCCGTATTAAGGATAGATCCACTCGGAAATCTTGATACAAAATATGTTACAGAAGATGAGGAAGTAATTACTGATACAAAAGATGGCAGTGATGATGTTATTGTAGTACCTAAAGAAGAAGAGGATAATTTCAGGGAGCTTGTCCGTATTACACCAGAAACCAAATTAAACTCGCCAAAATTTAATATTAATATGAAAGCGAGATTTTTAGGGTTTAAGTCTATTCAAGCCATGGAGGGGGCTTTAAATTCTTTAAGGTGGCAGACATCTAGGCAAAAATTAATAGACTATTATCAATCAAACTCCATTGGTAATGGTACTGGCTTAATTGCACTTTATTACTTGGAATTCAATACGAACATTTGGAATTATCTTCCTTCTCCAAATTTCAGAATTGGTGCCACCATTAAAACACCAAAAATTAGACAAGCTAGATTGAAGTCATCTACAAAACCCCAGTCTAATACAACTTCGATTAAAAAATCAGATGCGACCAGCATTGAATTAAACAGTAACTAGCAACATTCACTTAAGCGCAAAGAGATTGTTGAACCTATAAACTTTAAAGAATGGAATGAATTTAATAGGCAAATGGGAAAAGGTAAGTTCACTAAAGATAAGTTTGGAGGGAGTTCAATAAAAGCAAAAAAAAGCAAGAATAGAAGCATTTCAAAAATGGAAGGCAAATAGAAATGGAGGATAAAGTTGTCATAAAGGATAGTAATAACAGCATCTACTTGGAGATTAGCAATCCAAAACAGAACCTACGGAGAAAACTTTTTCTTTTATTGGTTTTAATTGTAATTGCTTTCTCTGTACCTATAGTATCAATTATTACAGCATTTTATTTAGGCGAATCAGTCTCTTTTTCCTTTGTGATTACTCTTTTAATATTTTGGGGATGTGGTGTGTTCTTTATTCGGATATTCCTATGGAATAAAAATGGAAGAGAATGCTACAGAGTATATTCGAAAAAATTTGAAAAATGGAATCAACTCGATTTGTTTAAAACAGATCAGGAATCAAAGGAGTTTCAATCAATAGAATTGGGTTTTGTTAAAGAGAATTCATCCCATTTTATTCAGGGCCTGCCCTCTCAGGAAACCAACGCGATTTTCCTCTGTTTTTTGATAGATGGGACAATTTATTTTAAGTCCAACATAATCATCGATAATGAAAATTACTCCAAAATTTTCAGAAGTTTTGTCTCATTATCTAGGTTAATGCCCCCCAACTAAACGCACCATCCTCGCTACTCTTTTCTTCGCAAGCCCTCTGGGCTGTAGCTTAAATTGATTGTTTTCCATTCTCTACTTATAAGCTACCCCATCTGAAAATTCACTACTTTTAAGCCATGCCTGCTGGTTGCCGCATATCTATCCAATCTTCTAACATGTACTACCCTTACGGCTCTTTGCAACCTGGGAGATATTCGCAAACAGCTGTTACTTCTAGGTATGGCTTCCAGGGACAAGAAAAAGACAACGAAATCCGTGGTGAAGGAAACTCTCTCAATTTCAAATACAGAATGCATGATGCTAGAATCGGAAGATTCTTTGCTTTAGATCCGCTTTCTCCTGAGTATCCTCATAACTCTCCGTATGCTTTCAGTGAAAACAGGGCGATTCATGCAATAGAATTAGAAGGTCTAGAAGCTCATGATCTAAATGATGGATCAACGGTGTATGGGCCATATACAGTCGAAACAATTACCGAAATGGAGATAACCTCTTTTCAGTCTAATGTTTCAGAAGTTTCTCAAAAAGAAATTGAATTAAGAAATTTCCAATTATTTCTTACCGTCACGGGAGATGCCCTTGGGTTTGTTGGAGATCATATGATTAGTATCTCCGGTGAGAGTTGGTATGAATTATATACTCAAGGTAAATTGACAAATCTTGCTGGAAAAACTATAACTGGGATTAGTATGATTGTTTCTGCACACAAAGTCACAGATAAAAACTCAAGTGTTCAAACCAAAGCAGAAGGTTCTATTGAAATGGGATTAGGCTTTGTAGAGTTAGCTCCTTACCCGCTGGCTTGGTTGCCAAGTGCAGTATATAATGTAGCTGCTTACGACAAGGAGTCTACAATACAATTAAATAAAAAAATGCAAGCCGCATACAGCTATAATGAGTCCAACTTTGCAACATCACATTATGGTCAAAATGCTCAAAAAGCTTATCCAGTTGTAAATGGACAAACTATGGTTCCTAATGTTATGGGTCTAGCAGTCTGGAAAACCCAGAAGGCTTTCTACGAAATAATGGGTTGGGAATTTAATATTCCCGAACCTTCTTCGTTTGTTCCTGCGGTCAGATAATTTTGAATAAGTGAAGAAGTTAACGACAAAAACTATTGAAGACTATTTAAGGCTTGAGAAAGGTTTTGATGTTATAAAAGCAACCATTCAGTCTAACGAAATCAATTCAGATCAGTTTAATTTGATACATGATCTTTTAGATAAACTGATAGAAAAGGATATGTATGAAAAAGTAATAGCACTTTATGGAAATTTGAACATTTGAGCAATTCAGAATTTTGATAAGAGTTCTGAATTTTTAAATAAGTGGGTTTTTTGCTTTTATAAAAAGAGAAATTATAAGCCGATAATTGAAGCAAAACATGAGATAATTAAGGTAAAGGGTTTATCCGAAATCACCTTAAATTACATCGAAACTGCTTCGAGTTTGAGTTCTTTACTCTCTGGCTTTGTAGTGTTCAGAAGTATAGCTGTTGTCTTATCAGCTCTTCTATTTGTTTCTATACTAGCTGGTTTAAACGATTTCTTGGTAATAGCAGGGGTTACATGGCTGGTTTTTTTAATTCAAGGGGGTAAATACTTCATCTATCCGTCAGCCCAAAAAGGATTAGAAAATACAAATGCGATTATTCTAATGGTGATTTTAGTACCTATTTCCTTATCTCTTTTTATTGTAGATAGTATGATTTTATTAATCGTTTTTCCATTATTTAATTTAATAGCAGAATGGACTCTAAAAGAGTTTTCATGATAATGAAGTCACTTCCCGCTGAGCGTAGCGAGGACGCTACGCTTAGCAAAAGTGTTGTATAATCCTAAAGTTACAGCTAAATCCTATTCCATTGACAAAAGAATGTAGCTCTTGCTATATTTGTAATTGGATACAAATGGATAGGTATTGGATATGTCCGATAAAATGAAACAGTTCTTAACCTTTAAACCTGAATCTCAACAGCGCATTATGCAGCAGTTGAGCGTGATTGATACGTTTAAAGGTTCCTGGAGTGTATTAGAGCAAAGTAAAAGCAATTACCTAAAAGAGCTACGAAAGATTGCAACCATTCAGAGCATTGGCTCATCTACGCGGATTGAAGGAGCCGAACTCACAGACCCCCGCTGAGCGTAGCGCGGACGCTACGCATAGCGAAGTTCTCCGAAAGTAAAAAACCAAGAAAGAAAAATAGGTGAATTCACACCTTTAGCAAATACTCAACAAAAATTCACATGGAGTGTAGACATAAAGGACATAATATTAGATTTTTAAAGTGTTCGGTTATTAAGTTTTTGACTGTCATTTTTATTTTTAATTCAAGTTGTTCTGTAAATTGTTATGATAATGATATGATTGGCAAGTATCAGAATGCCGATAAGAGTGAAATTATAAAAATCTTGAATGACTCTGAGTATGTACACATTTACAACCGAGATGGTAAATTGGTTTCAGATTCAAATATTTTTGTTTATACTGTCAATACTCCCGACAGTTGTAAGTCTGTACTTTCATTAGATTCATTTTACGTTTCGAATAAAACTTTGTATTCTATGATAGGCCCTGATACTCCATATGTTAAGGATTACCAAAGATTGGTTTATAGCGGATTTCATGAGATCCCTATATTGAGGATTGATCCAGATGATCCCTACAATGCTCTGTTTAAGGTTTATCAAGATAAATAATGACTTTCGTAGATATTAGTTATCCTAACATAGTATCGAATGTCGCCACGTTACTACAGCCATAACCCCGTAGTTAGTGACATGAGAGACCACACCAGAACATACACATACGATGAACTCGGCAACGTTGAGCAAGAAAGCCATGCCGTTATAGGCAGCAGCCACAACCGCAATAATAGCTACAACAGTGGCGTAAACACCCTCACAAACATAGCAACAGGCTTAATCACCAACAGCTAGCGTTTTATACTGTTACAGAAATCACTCAATTTCTGCACTTGGTGGCTTTGCGCTAGAATGCACTAAGGTTAAGCAACTTCGCGCGTTGCGATTGTTTCCCCAATACATAGTATGCGCCCTTATACCAACGAACATCACGTAATCTGAAAAGCCAATCATCTTATGATTAATCACATCAAAATCTTTGTTTTCGACCTCAACTGGCAATGAATTTAGAAATTGAATACCGTTATTTTTCTGTATTACCGAAGACATCACATCTACTTCTGAATACACATTGATCCATTTTTTTAAAGACGATAATTTCGTGTTTTTTCGATGATTAAAATATTGAGGATAATAGCGCATAATAAAATGAAACGGACACCCAATCGTAACAATTTGTGTAGTTTCTTGCTTTAAACGTTCATTCACCGTTTCGCTATACGGAAATAATAAATCTAAAATTAACACACTACCAAAACTGAACCCGTGCAACTCAATTCCCTCATACTTTTCTTGCTCTGAAATGCGTTCGTACAACGCTTCGATTTTCCCCATTATATTGAGGTGATTATTGCTGTAATTCAGGTAATAATCTAGGCACAGAAACTCAATAGCCATCGACTCTATAAAGTTCATTACTCCCGGAAAAAGAAATAGCAACAAAGAGCTAACTAACACAATAAATTTCGATACAATTTGCCAGCTATCTAACAAATAGCGAAAGAGAGAAATAGACCTTATATCTGCTGGCAAAAGAGATGCAAACGGTGTAAAATCAAATCGTTCGATAGATTCTAGAACCAACGAAACGGTAGAAGGAACCATCAGCAACCCTACCAATGCCACCATTAAAAACACCACTGAAAAGTATAAAATCTGAAACCTTCCTTTTTTCGATTTTACAACTGATTTAGACTTCGGTGAATATAAAATTACTGGCAGTTTTTTAAACAAAGCCCAAAACAACATTCCCGACCGAATAAGCAGGTTTCTTTGGGTAAAATTCTCGGTTAATTCTTTTTGGTACTGACATTCAAAAATACGGGCCACCAGTCTTTTCTCCCCTTCCACACCTACTTCAAAAACGGTAGCCACCTTACTCTCGAACTGGTTGTCAATTCCATAACCTATGCTTTCTGTTTCTACCGCATATCGATTCAGCTTATTGCTGTGGGTACGATCTAAAGCAACCGCATAGCGTTGAGCGTACGCCTCTACCGAAATATCAAAATGATCGTAACCCAGACCGGGCAAATACAAAATACAGTTCATTTTCAGTTTGTTATACCGATAAAATTAACCAAATAGATGAAAAATCCATTCTTTCATGTTTTGATAACTATTGACAGACATTCCTCTTTAAAAATTATTTCGGTAGGAACGCGATTTGTGTTCCTACCGAGAACCACACAAAAAAAAGCCCTCCCGAATCAACGAGAAGGCTTTTCACTAGCAATATAAAAAAACAGTTTATTGAAAATACAGCTGATTGGTGTTTCGGTATCCCGAATTGTCTTTATACCAATTGGTGTAGCTGGTTCCTGCTGAAACCGCCCAGTTGGTAAAATAATTATACGCTTGATTAATGGGCGTTTTTTCTAACGGATGTCTAAACTCGTGAATAATGTTAATAGCCCAAGGCATGTTATTTTCGGTATGATAATAATCACCTTGTGAAGGATTAGAAAAATCGTGCACAGTATTAAAATACGTCAAATCAGCCAATTCGGTAGGTGCATAATCTGTTAAGTGCAGCTCTCTTCCGCGGATTCCGTTGATGAAAATAAACGGGTTAAAAGGCGCAGAACCCATCAACATAGGGTCAATTGGATTGGTAAACTCTACCACTATTTCCATTTCTGGAGCTTCCACTTGGTTACCACCAATTACAGTATTGATGAACGAACCGCCTGGGTTGCCGCCTAAGTTATCGAATGCATCATCGAAAACAATTACAACCGAACCGTTAGTGTGGCCTGCTTCTAGGCCTTTACCGGCAAGGGTTACCAAGTTATCGGTGATATTGGTTCCTACTACAGAAGCAACCAGAGAAGGGTCTACATCCATTTTAAATCCAAACCCATTGTGGAAACCAGCACCGATGGCTTTAACTTGAAACTTGGCAATTAAACGAACTACTTCGTTGTTTGAGTTGGCCACCTGAGTAAAGCGGTAAGCCATTACTAAATCGTTAAAATCGTAATCTCCTCGAGAAGGCCACAAATCTTCGAAAGCTAACGAACCCCAACCAATATCTGAAGGCGTGTAAACTGCGTGAGCAGCTGTTGCATCGTTCGGGAAATCGTCTAGTTGATCAATAACCCCATCGTTATCGGTATCTACATTCGCCAATTGCGCAACATCACATTTGTAACTACCTAAATCGTTGATTTTATGATTGTAGGTTTGAACAACCGTCCATGCACCATCGAATTTATCCATTTCGATAAGTTGAGAATTTTGGTCGTTTGTTGCTAAATACAAACGATCGTTTCTATCTATCGCCATTGAAGTGGGCTGAAACGGTAGATTTTCTGCACTAATACGGGTTGCATTGGCAGTGTTTCCGTTAATATCTATTCTGTACAAACCACTGAAGCAGCACATGTAAATAGTTCCATCGTCAGAAATAGCCACATCACCACCTGAGACAGGACTTTCTAGCCCAACAATGTCGTAAGAACCTACCACCGCATTGGTTAACGGGTTAATCACAAACATGTCTTCGTTTTTAGCGATGTACAGCATACCATCTGTACTGTTGTATTCCATTCTAGGATAATTACCATTAAACGGATTGCCTTGTTGCGCTATATGAAAAGTACCGTTTACATAATCGTAATAGCGAAGTGTATTTCCAGTATTGTAGTAAACGATGCCACTGTCTTTATTCACTGCACAAGCGATAGAACCACCCCCTACTAAGTTGGGTAAATTGGTTGCAGCGTAAGAACCATCTTCTACGTTTAACGTATAAAAACCACCTTGACCGTTTACCGCATACAGCAACTCGTTACAAGACTGTGTAGAGTTCGAAGATCTCTTCATAGAACCCAACACTCTATTGCCTGTAGCATCTAAGAATTTAGAGGTAATGTTTCCGTCTTCATTTCTAACCACTTTAATCTTTTGGCAGAAATCTGGTATCACTAAATTCATTTCGAAAACACCGTTAACTGGACTTCCCGTTCCTAAAAAATGCTCCTGTTCATCTTCATAAACGGCATACATACGGTAATTAACTTTAGTAAGAGATGGGTCGTCTGCTAATTTTAGTTCAACCGGACGGTCAGTTCTAAAGCTAAAACTAGCCGGAACTTCTATTTCGTTAAGATTAGAAGAAATCGATGGTTTTGTTTCGCCTTCCTCTTTTTTACAGCCCACTGCTAGCACAACAGCAGAAAGAAGGGTTAGGTATACTATTCGTTTCATTTCAAAGCGTTTTATCGAAGATACACATCTCGTTAAAGAACTAGAACTGTTTATTCTGTTTAAAGACGATTCTTCTCTATTTTTTAAACTGTTTTCCACTTCCCTTTGCCAATTCCTAACCAAAAACATATAACAACTGAATATCAGCTAGTTAACAAATACCTTATCTCAACAACAATCTCATTATGGGAAACATTCTCTATTCAAGAACTATGTTTACATATAGGAAAACGCAAAAATTATGGAAATACGACAACTATGAAACAAAAAAAGATTCTTACCCAAAGTAACGGTTTACAATGGATAAGAATCTTTACAGTTAGCACGAATCTAAATCTTAAGCTTGTTAGGTTTAGAAAACATACAATCGGGTCTCATCAATCCCGAAAGAGATACTTATGTTTTAACAATTCGTGTTAGCACAAAGAAGAATTGCAAGATTAGCTCCATTTCATAGGGTATCGTTAAGCATAGGTAGTCGTTACGTGGGAGGCGTAATTCCTACAACTCTTCAACAACAAGTTTAACACATTTTTTATAATTATTTCCGCTTAATTGAAAACCCCAACCAAAACAAATAGACGTTTTTCATTGATTTACAGACACTTAACCGCCTATAAAAAGTAAACTCAGAGCGTATTTATACTTACAATTTTAGTAGAAATACATTTTTAGCATTCCTCAAACTATAAATTACACGCCAACTTACTTATATACGCTCTTTAAAAACATATAATTTACACTACACTTTCCCTTCATTAATGAGTACTTGAAAAGCATCTTCCATGCTTTCTTGCATTGGTCTGAACTTAATTCCCAGCTCTTTCTTGATTTTAGAATTGTCTGCCTTCCAAGCAATATCTACGTTATTTCGAATGAATTTACGGTTAAACGCTTTGTTCACCACGGGACCTATCAAAACCAATAGCCATTTCGGAAGTGATTTTTTAGGCAATGGATATTGATCGCCATATTTTGGCAATAATTTCTGTGCCATCTCCAATAAATCGGTATTATGGGCTGAGGTAATATACCTTCCCTGTGCAGTTGGCGTAAAGCCCGCAGCAAAGTGCGCTTCTGCCACATCTCGAACGTCTACCAAGCCCAATCCCAGTTTCGGAGCTCCCATTTTCATGGTTCCATCTCCTAATTGTGTAAGAATGTTGTAACTCTCAGAAGTAACCGAACCGCTGTTTAAGGCTGGCCCCATTACCAAACTCGGGTTAATGGTTACTAAATCCCACCGATCTTGGTTATTGGCAATTTCCCATGCCTTTTTCTCGGCCAAGGTTTTAGAATAAGAATACGGTTGGTAGTCAATACTTGCTGTTGAGTTCCAAATAGTTTCGTTAAGCTCACCATTGGGTGCATCTTTACATTCGCTAGCATCGGTATAAATGGCTGCACAACTGCTGGTGACCACTACTCTTTTAACGGTAGGAACACGATTGGCCTCTTTCAACACATTTTCAGTTCCACTTTGTGCTGGTTCAATTAAATCTTTCTGCGGATTCTCTACCACATTAATGAATGGCGAAGCAGTATGAAACACCAACTCACAACCTTGCATTGCTTCTTGATAAGAGCCCTCTACCAATAAATCAGATTGAAAATAGCGAATAGTACCTTTACTGTTGGCTGCAATCTTATTTAAATGAGCCAGCTTTTCTTTGTTTTCAGGATTTCTTACCGCTGCATGAACAGTAAAACCTTCTTCTAATAGCTTTTTTACCAGCCACCCCGCTACAAAACCAGTAGCTCCGGTAACCAAAACAGGTTTAGATCGATCGATTGTTGTCATTACTTAGTATTTTAAGTGATTACTTACTTTATATTGATTGAAAATTTTTAGAGATTATATTTCTTTAAAAGTGCTTTTAAGATGGATTCTGGGTTTTCTGGTGGGTGTAATAACATAGCAGTGGCTGCACCATCTAAAAAAACAAATAACAGATCTACTTCCGCCTCGGGGTTTTTATACCCTAAGCTTACAAAAGCATCTTTGAGTACTACTCTTACCGACTGCTGATCATTGTCTTCGTAACGATTGGTTTGCCACTTCAGCGCGTAGATTAATCGCCACATTTCGTACTGGTTAGCTGGAATGGTAAACGGCATTTCTACCAATTTACGAATGCGCTCTTTTGGGTTGTTCGTTGAAACAATATCTGCGAACACTTCTCGAACCGCTATTTTGCCCTGCGTTAAAATGGCTTCTAATAAGCCTTCTTTGTTTTTAAAATGACGAAAGATTAATCCTTCTGAAACTCCAGCCTTTTTAGCCACTTTACTCGTAGATGTGCTGGCATAGCCCATCGTGGCAAAAAGGTGCAAGGCCGCATTCAGTATTCTTTCTTGTTTCTCTGTCATAATAAGTGAGTATTCACTTACAAATGTAAAAACATTTCGGTTGTTAGAAAACACGAGTAAAAAAAAAGAGCGAGTTCCTACCGAAACCCGCTCTAACCATGAAAAAAACATTTTTCGATTAAAACAACCCACTAATTTTACCTGAATCATCAATATCAATTCGGTTAGAAGCTGGGGTAGCCGGCAAGCCAGGCATTCTCAACATATTACCCGCAATAGGAATAATAAACCCGGCTCCAGCCGCAATTTCAAATTCTCTAATGGTGATGGTAAAACCCTCTGGCCTGCCAATTAACCGTTCGTTATCGCTCAAACTTTTTTGTGTTTTAGCCATGCAAATAGGCAAATTCGAATAGCCCAATGCGTTAAACCGTTTGAGTTGTTTTTTAGCTTTGGGCGATAATTCTACACCATCGGCACCGTAAATTTCTTGCGCAATGGTGTTCATTTTTTCTTCCACAGTAGTTTCTAGGGCATACAATGGTGAGAAATTCGCTTCTCCAGATTCGGCAGCCTCCACTACCAACGAAGCCAGCTCTTTGCATCCCTTACCTCCTTTTGCCCAACCTTCGCTCAAGGCTATTTTTACTCCTTTTTGTTGGCAATGGTTTTTCAACAATTCGATCTCTTTGTCAGAATCTGAACTAAAACGGTTAATAGAAACAACCACCGGAAGAGAGAACTTACTTAAACTCTCTAGATGTCGGTCTAGATTGGCCAACCCTTTAGAGAGAGCCTCCACATTTTCGGTAGTTAAACTATCTAACGATTGGCCACCGTGGTATTTCAATGCGCGAATAGTAGCCACCAAAACAACTGCTTTAGGTTTTAGCTGGGCATTTCTACATTTAATGTTTAGAAATTTTTCTGCTCCTAAATCGGCACCAAAACCTGCTTCGGTAACCACGTAATCTCCCAAACTCAGCCCCATCTTGGTGGCGAATATTGTGTTGGTTCCTTGCGCAATATTCGCAAAAGGACCACCATGCACAATGGCCGGATTTCCTTCTAAGGTTTGCACCAAATTGGGTTTAACAGCATCTTTCAACAAAGCTGCCATGGCCCCTTGAGCATTTAATTGCTTAGCGTAAACGGCTTCGCCCGCATAGGTATCTCCAATGTAGATTTCTCCCAATCTCTTTTTCAAATCAGAAAAGCTGGTACTCATGCACAAAATCGCCATCACTTCACTAGCGGCAGTGATGTTAAAACCCGTTTCAGAAGGCACTCCTCCCGACTTTCCGCCCAATCCAGAGATAATTGAACGTAAAGTTCTATCGTTCATATCCATTACCCGTTTCCAAAGTACCGTGCGCGGATCAATCCCTAAATTATTGGCCTTGCTCTGAATATTATTATCAATTAAGGCCGATAAAAGATTATTCGCCTTCTCTATGGCATTGAAGTCTCCGGTAAAATGCAGATTGATGTCTTCCATCGGGATTACTTGACTATAACCACCGCCAGCGGCACCGCCTTTTATCCCAAAAACGGGCCCTAGGCTAGGCTCTCTTAAAACAGTAATCGCTTTTTTCCCGATTAAATTCAACCCATCTCCTAAACCAATTGAAGTAGTGGTTTTTCCTTCTCCTGGCGGGGTGGGTGTAATGGCGGTTACCAACACCAAATTACTTTGAGCTACTTTATTTTCATTGATTAACGATAGCGGTAATTTAGCTTTATTCGATCCGTAGTATTCTAAGTTACTTTCTTCTATTTGCAGCTTTTCCGCCACTTCTTTAATGTGAAGAGGCTGGGCTGCCTGTGCAATTTCAATATCTGTCATCACCTATCTGTTTACAACAAAATTACACCTCTGCGCAGCATTTTTTAGCGGTAGGAACCCGAAAATCATTCATGAGATAAAAACCAATAAATCTAAAGTGTGTTGCTAATAATAAAAACCTTAATTTCGGTATCACCCATTGACTCGTAATAATATTTGTAATGATTAAGATTCCACAAAATATTCAAGACTTAAAGAGTTATAAACCTGGAAAACCTATTTCTCAAATCAAAGAAGAATTGGGACTTACCGATACCGCCATCTTATGGAACAATGAGAATAATCTAGGTGTTTCCCAAAAAGCTTCAGCTGCTATTCAAGAAGCTGCTACTCAATGCAACACCTATCCAGACCCTCTTTCTAACTCGTTAAGAACAGCATTAGCAAAGCTCAACAACCGCTCTATCAATGAAATTTCAGTAGCCAATGGCTCTGAAGAGTTGCTATCGAATATCAACAAAGCCTTTATTGAACCGGGAGAAGAGTTACTTACCTCTTCGGGCACTTTTGTAGCGGTTTACATTTGGGCGAAAGCAGCCAATGTTGATTTAAAAATGGTTCCATTAACCGATTTATTGGCTTTTGACCTTAAATCAATCAAACAGGCCATTACTGAAAAAACCAAGGTAATTTACCTTTCTAATCCGAATAACCCCACCGGGTCTTACTTTCCTCAAGATGAGTTAGAGCGTTTTCTCGATTCTGTGCCCGAGCACATTATTGTAGTCATAGACGAAGCGTATTTCGAGTATGCCAAGGAGTTGGTTCCTACTTTTCCAGATAGCACAACTTTTCACAGAAAAAATGTAATTACTCTTCGCACTTTTTCTAAGGCTTATGGTTTAGCAGGTTTGCGCGTTGGGTACTCAGTAGCCACACCAGAACTCACCGAAGCGCTTAACAAGGTAAAAATGACTTTTGCGCCTAGCAATGTTTCTCAAGCGGGTGCACTTGCTGCCCTTAGTGATCAAGAATTTTTACAGAAAACGCTTTTCACCAATTCAGAAGGTGTTCAGCTATTTTATCAGTTGTTCGATGAATTGAACTTGCGTTATGTAAAAACGGCTGCCAATTTTGTAACCCTTCAATTAAACGATACAGAAGAAGCTGCTCAACTTACGAATCAATTGCTTGAAAAGGGTGTTTTTGTTCGCCACTTGGTGGCATTTGGCTTACCAGCGTGTGTGCGCATTTCGGTAGGAACCCATCGCGAAAATTTATATTGCGCTAAAGTGTTTCGAGAAATTTACGCATAAAAAAAGCGGCTTTTGGGCCGCTTCAGAAGTCTTTAAACCAAGGAACTTCCTCAAGGTATCGTTTGCTAACTATCTGAGTTAATCAGAAAAAGGTTCCTTTGACAATGGCTAATTTAGGAACTTTTACCACAACCACAAACAATTAATTAACATTTGTTTAGTATTCTACTTATAAAACACAATGTTTTTTGTGTAGAATCGTTGCGCATCGCGCTTTTCATCTTCCCTATTTTTTTTTCAAAAAAAATCATTTCTTCCCCAACCTTATTAAAAAATGATGCGTTTAGGTCTATAGAAGTTTTCTCATAGGTATCGTTGGTTAACCATTACGGTTAATCAGAAGAAGGAGCAGAGGTGCTCCTTTTTTTATGCCCTAAATTTTTTTGATTTTTTTTTCTTCTTTACCCAACCTCATTAAAAAATGATGCGTTTAGGTTTATAGAAGTTTTCTCATAGGTATCGTTGGTTAACCATTACGGTTAATCAGAAAAAGGAGCAGAGGTGCTCCTTTTTTTATGCCCTAATTTTTTTTTGACATTTTTTTCTTCTTTACCCAACCTCATTAAAAAATGACGCGTTTAGGTTTATAGAAGTTTTCTCATAGGTATCGTTGGTTAACCATTACGGTTAATCAGAAAAAGGAGCAGAGGTGCTCCTTTTTTCATTTAAAGACATTTTATACAACATAAAAAAAGCGGTGTAAATTTGAATTTACACCGCTTTTTTCGTTTCATACTATTGCTTTCTGCTTACAGCTGAAAAGCTTTCTTTACTTGGTCTACATAATCAAGTTTCTCCCAAGTAAACAACTCTACTTCCATTTCTTTTTCATCGTGCTTGGCACCAATGTTTCTGATAAACTTCTTAGTAATCACTTCTGGGTTCCTACCCATGTGACCGTAAGCAGCCGTTTCACTATAAATTGGGTTACGTAATTTTAAACGTTGCTCGATAATTCCTGGGCGTAAATCGAATACTTTTTGAACAATCTTGGCAATTTCTCCATCGTTCATAGAAACGTTAGAAGAACCATACGTGTCTACAAATACACCCATTGGCTCCACTACTCCAATGGCGTAAGAAACCTGCACCAGCACTTGGTCTGAAACACCAGCGGCCACCAAATTTTTTGCGATATGGCGAGCAGCATAAGCCGCAGAACGGTCTACTTTCGATGGGTCTTTTCCGCTAAATGCCCCACCACCATGAGCACCTTTACCTCCGTAAGTATCTACAATAATTTTACGTCCAGTTAAACCTGCATCACCGTGCGGACCACCAATTACAAACTTACCCGTTGGGTTAATAAAGTACTTTATATTATCGGTAAACAATGCTTGAATAGAAGCCGGCAAAGTAGCTACCACTCTTGGTATTAGCAAATTCACAATGTCGTTCTGAATTTTTTCGAGCATGGCTCCTTCTTCATCAAAATCATCGTGCTGAGTAGAAACTACAATGGTGTCGATTCTAATGGGCACGTGATCGTCTGAATATTCGATAGTTACCTGAGATTTCGCATCCGGACGTAAGTAAGAAATATCGGTTCCTTCTCTGCGCATTTTCGCTAACTCGATTAAGATTCTGTGCGATAAATCAAGCGCTAAAGGCATGTAGTTATCGGTTTCGTTGGTAGCAAAACCAAACATCATTCCCTGATCTCCAGCGCCTTGCTCTTCAACATCGCCACGATCTACCCCTTGGTTAATGTCTGGAGATTGCTCGTGCAAAGAACTTAAAACACCACAAGAGTTGCCTTCGAACATGTAAGCCCCTTTGGTATAGCCAATTCTGTTGATTGTATCACGCGCAATTTGCTGAACATCTATGTACGTGTCTGATTTTATCTCACCTGCAAGCATAACCTGACCTGTTGTAACCATGGTTTCGCAAGCCACTTTTGAGTGAGGATCAAAGGCTAAGAAGTTATCGAGGATGGCATCTGAAATTTGATCGGCAATTTTATCTGGGTGACCTTCGCTTACCGATTCGGAAGTAAATAAATATGGCATTATGCTCTAATTTTTATGTTGTAAAACTCAAAACGTAGAGTCAGTCTGCTTTGGCAACCCGATGCTTTTTAGCACTTTTTTTATGTGGTTGCAAGCAGCCAAATCTTTCCACGTTAATTACGCTTCAAAAGTAAGATATAAATCTTTTTAAAAAGAGAATGTTACCGACAGATTAAAACCTTCTTTTCGCATCTTTTTGCCCTGTTTACAAGACATTTAATAAAAAAATAAAGATTCTTTTCTCGTCAATTTTAACGCCTAATTAGCAAAAAGAGATGTGATTCTTCGATTTTGATGAATCATCACATGGCGCAATTCTTGTTTCAAACGCGTTATGAGAATATTCTTCTATGGGCTTTTGCTGTTTTTTCCGTTGTTGAGCTCTGCACAGATTTCTTCCGATTCGCTTCCTGAACCAATTCCGTATGAAAGCTGGATGTTTCGAACCGAAAATTCTTGGGGAGTGGTTCCTACCGTTACATTAGCGAATTATAGTTCGGTAGGAGTTTCTCTCGCAAAAGGCTATTTTGAAATGGGTGAATACGGTGGTATTTCTCGGGTGATTTCGGTAGGAACCGAGTACTTTCCTGATCGAGATATTTTGAAAATTGAGGCGGCTGGTTTACTACATGCCTACACCGTAATTGGAGGAGTGAACACACGGCTTTCTGCTGAGTATTTTCACCATAAAAACCAGTCGGCTTGGGCCATTCGGCCACAAATTGGCTTAGGATTACTCAAAGGCTTTATCCATTACGGATATAGCTTTTACATTGAAGATTCTCTTCACCAAATGCCAAAACATTCGGTGACTTTGAGTTTCTACATCACTGTTTTAGAGATAAATAAGCGATTTAAGAACGAGTAAGTTTTTGGAAAACATCTTCTAAATCTTGCTCTTCTACCGAAAGGCCCAACACTTTTAATTGACTATCAACGGCAAACTGAAAAATATCTGAACGCACATCGTGCTTAGCGCTGGCTTCTACTTCGAAAGAGTTGCCTTTTAACGAGTCTACCCTTTTAACACCTTTCAAGTTTTTGAGTTTATTCAAGTTGGGTTTGCCGTCAAATTCTACTTGAATAATTTGAGTAGACGAACTCATTTTTTGCAATTCGCTCGTTGGCTGATCGGCCACAATTTTACCTTTATTAATAATGATTACGCGGTCGCAAATAGCTTCTACCTCTTGCATAATGTGCGTGCTCATCATTACTGTTTTGTGTTTACCCACCTCTTTTATTACGTTTCTAATTTCTACAATCTGGTTGGGATCTAAACCCGTTGTAGGCTCATCTAAAATTAGCACATCGGGGTTGTGCATAAGCGCCTGGGCCAAACCAACACGTTGGCGATATCCTTTCGATAGCGCTTCAATTTTCTTGTTTTGCTCTACCTCTAATCCAACAAGCTGAATCATTTCTTTAACGCGTTCTTTCGGATTTTTCACTTTGTGCAGCTTGGCAACAAAAAGCAAATACTCTTTCACGAACATTTCTAAGTACTGCGGGTTGTGCTCTGGCAAGTAACCAATGCGTTCTTTCACCTTCATGGCATCTTTAGAAACATCGAAATCACCTACCGTAACTTTGCCCACTGTTTGCGGCAAGTAGCAGGTAATAATCTTCATCATGGTAGATTTTCCTGCACCGTTAGGACCTAAAAAACCAACAATTTCTCCTGGTTTCACTTCAAAAGAAACATTATCTAATGCCTTTTGAGCTCCGTATTCTTTCGTTACATTTTCAACTTTTATCGACATTGCCTCTAATTATCGGTTAATGCCAAAAGTAAGAATTCACATGGCTCGCAATTTCTATTTTTGCCAATTAACATCCCTTAAACTCTTTTATGCAAGGAACTGTAATTAAATCTACTGGAAGTTGGTACCAAGTTAAAACGCTTGAAAACGGTATTGTGCCTTGCCGAATCAAAGGTAAGTTTAGGATGAAAGGCATAAAAGCCACCAACCCCATTGCCGTTGGCGACTCGGTAGAGTTTGATTTCGATAATGAGCAAAATGGCATAATACACACCATTGCACCTCGCAAGAACTACATTATTCGAAAATCTACCAAGCTTTCGAAACAGGTGCACATAATTGCCAGCAATATTGACCAACTGGTGTTGGTTACCAGCATTGTTCAGCCCAGAATTGCTTTGGGGTTTGTTGATCGAATTTTAGCTACTGCCGAAGCCTACGATATACCCGCTACCATTGTGTTTAACAAATTTGATGTTTACACCGAAGAAGCCATTGATCGATTGGCAGAGGTATTGGCCATTTACCATCCGATTGGCTATAATTATTGCATCACATCGGTAAAAACTCAAAAGGGAATCGATGAACTTCGAGAAATTTTAAAAGGCAAAACATCGTTGTTATCGGGTCATTCTGGAGTTGGAAAATCTTCTTTAATTAACACCATAGAACCCACGCTAGACATTAAAGTGAAAGATGTTTCAGACGCCAACGAAAAAGGCCAGCACACCACCACTTTTGCCGAGCTACATGAGCTTTCGATAGGGGCTAATATAATTGACACACCCGGTGTAAGAAGTTTCGGAATTATCGATTTCGACAAAGAACATTTAGCCCATTATTTTCCAGAAATGCGCGATTTATTGGGTTCTTGCAAATTTCATAACTGCGTACATATCAACGAGCCGCATTGCGCCATTAAAAACGCAGTTGAAGAAGGTGAAATCTCGCTTTCTAGATATCAAAATTATGTAGACATGTACCACGATGAAAATCTAGAAAAAACATATTAAGCCCATGCGATTAGTTATTCAACGCGTTGCTCAAGCAGCGGTTTCTATCAATTCTAAAACGGTAGGATCCATTCAACAAGGCCTATTACTACTCGTTGGAATCGAAGAATTAGACACTCAAGAAGACATTAATTGGTTGGTGAAAAAAGTAATCGGGATGCGGATCTTTAGCGATGCAGATGGCAAAATGAATTTATCGATTCAAGAAATAGCAGGTGATATTTTAGCCATTAGCCAATTTACTTTGTACGCAAGTACAAAAAAAGGAAATAGACCTTCTTATATTCGCGCTGCAAAACCTGAAAAGGCCATACCTGTTTACGAAAGTTTCTGCCAAACTTTATCTCAACAATTAGGGAAAAAGATAGAAACAGGCCAATTTGGTGCAGACATGGCAGTGAGTTTAGTAAACGATGGACCTGTAACCATAGTTATTGATTCAAAAAATAAAGAATAGTGAAACAAGCAGTTTTTACCTCGATTTTTATCATCAGCACACTTATTTCTTTGGCTCAAGACAGTTCTCGCTGGGATATCGGAATTATTTCAGGTTTACAACGAACGTTTTACTCAAATGAGAATTCAGAGCTTAAAGGCATAAAATTTACCCCGGCTAACGAAATGGTAAACGGCTTAATGGTCAACTTCGACATCAACCCTTATTTGTTAGTTGAAGCTGATTTATTGCATTCTCAAAAAGAATTTGAATACGAAATTGAAACAGGTGAGGCTCTTACCATTAATACCAAACACAGTTATTTAGGTTTGCCTGTAATGCTCAAATCTGGTTTTGGTGGTAAATGGAAGGTTTCTATTATTTCTGGACTTAGTTACCAAGTGGCTATTGGCCAGTCAATAGAGTCTAGCGACAAAAGAACCATCACCGAGATTAAGGAATCTGATTGGAGAGCTAATATTTCAGAAATACAATCGGTACCCAATGCGCATCAACTCTTAGTAAATGCTGGGTTGGGTCTTCGCTTACCTATAGAAGACTATTTTCAGTTTTATACTTCTACTCGTTATTCTAAATCGTTAACTCCAGTTTACGCTGATGGAACCGGCTCTTTTCAGCATTTAATTGTACTCTTTGGAGTGACTGCAAATATTTAAACACACATGGCTGGATTAACTGACACACAAGAGATTGTAGACAATTGGATTAAAGAATTTGGTGTTCGTTATTTTAACGAACTCACTAACATGGCACAGCTTACTGAAGAAGTAGGCGAAGTAGCTAGAATTATTGCTCGCAGATACGGAGAGCAAAGCGAGAAAGAGTCTGACAAAAACAAAGATTTAGGCGAAGAATTGGCCGATGTAATTTTTGTAGCGGTGTGCTTAGCCAATCAGACCGGAATTGATCTTGAAGCTGCTTTTCAAAAGAAAATGGCCCTAAAAACCAATCGAGATAAAGACCGCCACAAAAACAACGAAAAGTTGAAATAACTTCTTTTTGATTTTCATAAAACAAAAAATCCCAGCTTTTCAGCCGGGATTTTTTTGCTCTTTACCTGTGTGCTTATTTTACTACTTGAATGGTAGTTACTTCAACACCTTGCTCAGTTTCTACTTTTACAAAGTATACACCTGCATTTAATTCTTTAACATCTACTCTTGCAGCAGCTGTAGCTGGTTTGCCTTGCTTTACTTGCTGACCAGCAATGCTGTAAATGGCATACGATTTAACCACTCCGTTTTTAATAGAAATGGTTACTTCTTCTGAAGCAGGAACTGGATAAACGGTTAATTGTGTTCCTACCGTTTCTTTAATACTCGTTGAAGTTGGTTCTTCAACAAAAACGCTATCGTTTCTTTCGCTTAATACCTGAATTCTATCATCTTCTGCTAAGTCGGTTTCTTCACCAGCAAAAGGATCTACAGAATAAAATTCTGCTAAATACTCAGCCAAAGCATCTTGCTCAGAACCGTTGCTAGCAAAGTTGGCAACACCACCTGCTGGAAGATTACTATCGTCTAGGTCTACTCCGTTAGTAGTTTCTGTTGAAAACGGATAACCGTCTCCATCGTTATCTACCATAAAGTTGAGTGAAACCATTTTAATTACACGATTCGCATCTCCGTGAACAGTGCCATTCACCACTACAGAATCTACAACGTAACCGTTTTCGTCTACAATGGCCATATTAACAATGCGGCTGTAAGCTGGCTGAGTAGGATCGAAGCTAAACTTGATACCGCCCACTTGTGGCATTTTACCTTGTGTGGCTACACCATCCCAATCGTTAATTCCATGCTCTAACAAGGCCAAAACACCAGCTGGAGTAGTTTCTACCACTTTTAAACCGTTGTTGAAACGAAGGGTGTTTTCAATATCTAACTGAGAAACTTCTAGAGAATCTTTACCAGCAACAGCATTCGGCTGAGGAGGTAATAATTGGTTGTTCATTTGATCAATTACTCCAATTTCTGCACGGATACCACCAGCATTTTTCAAAGAAACCGCAATAGTTGGGTCAAATTTACGGGCCATCCAAAGGTTAGCATCGGCAGAAAGATCACCCATATTGGTTTGTTGTGTACGAACAGCAGCGCGTCTTCCTTCTAAGAAAAATTCAGTTTTACCAAAAGTGTTTCCGTCTTTGGCCACTACTACATCGATAATTGAATTGGTTAATCTCTGTACGTAGTTTCCTTTAGATCCCGTAGCAAAAGGGTTAGTACCTGCATAGATATCTTCTACCACTTCTGGCAACGTTGCATAAGCACCACTTACTACATCGTTTACACTAGAAGGAACCAATACACCGTTGTTGTCGAAAGCTACCACTAATCTACCTAAGTAGCTGTATTCTCCATCTGTGCTCACTACTAAAACTGGATCGTTTTGAGCATTGGTAGTTTGGTAAGGATAGTTACCCGCAGCTACATCTCCCGGACGAAGAACATCGTTATTATCGGCTAACAAGAAATCTGAACCACCTGCCAAAATAATGTCAATATCATTCAGCATTCCTGCTAATTGCTGCTCTAAAGCAAACTGCTGTAAATGGCTCGCCAAAATAATTTTGTTTACTCCTTCTGCGGTTAAAGAGTCAATATACGGCTGAAGAACACCTGCCAATTGAGTCATATCATCTTGAGTAACTCCTCCTTTTACCACTACTCCACCGGGAGAAGAAATAGTAGCTAGTAATTGAGTTGTGGCTCCTACAATACCAATTTTTTCACCGTTAACATCTACCATAGTTGCGGGTGCAATCTTAGGCGTGCTGTTGGCTGTAGATGTATTGTTAAGGTCAGTAATAAATTCGCTGGCATCTCTAACATCAGTAACCGCACGAGAAGCTAAAGCGCTATTGGTAAAATCAAGGTTAGCGCTCAAGTAAGGAAATTGAGCACCCATCCAGCTTAAGAAACTAGCATTTCCGCTGCTGAAAATAATATCAGATACGGTTCCTTCACCTAAATCAAATTCGTGGTTTCCGAAACAAGAAGCGTCAAAACCAATTACATTCATAATCGAAACATCGATACGGCCTCTTTCTGTACCCAAAGAGTTGAGTGGCATACCGTAAAAATCTGATAAAATAGAACGCAATGAATCTTCGATTGGGTCTTCTGAAGAAGCATTAAAAAAGGGCCCTGGAATGTAGTTATCTCCAGAAGAGATTGTGATGGTATTTGGGTATTCGTCTTCAAATTTATCTACTAAAGCTGCAAAAACGGGAGCATCTTCAATAGCGTCTACTCCACCTTCTAAATCAGAAGCGTGAAATACCTGAAGTAAAAACTCGTTGGGCATTGCATACTCAATAACTAGCATGGGAGCACCGTTAGCGTCACCATCCCAAGACTCTGCAGTACGCGTTCCAATACCATCGATTTTAAACGCCATTGGATTTCCGTTGGTCCAACCTGGGTTCGCCAACATGGCAGATACTAACGAAGAAATATCTGGAGTTCTTTGAGAGTATTTTTGATCACCCACCATAGTAGATGTCCAAGCAGCCGGACTCCAAGACACTGAAGTTGGCAAATAGGTTCTGCTCGAAATATCGAAAGGAGTAGTTGAATAAGTAGAAGGGTTTACGTTGTCTTCTACATGAATTTCAAGGTTACAAGGATCAGACATTTTATCCTCATCTACCTGAAATTGAATATAAGCTCTTACCACCGTTGCATTGGTAGGAACCGTAACACTGCTAAACCGAATACCTATTAACTGATTATCGTTTACCTGTGTCCAATCATCGAAGCTCATTTCAAGATCTGAGCTATCATCGTACATATCACCAGTAGTTGCAGCTTCTTCTGCATCGTCTGTTGATGAGTTTACACGCACAGAGAAAACATGCTGTGCTTGCGAAGCAAGAGCACTTAGAAAAAGTGCAGATGCGAGTAAAATTTTCTTCATACCTAAGAGAGTTTATTTTTTTACAAAATTCACTCGCTTAAGTGTCTCATTTGTCAGTTGTAAATTATGCGATATTTAACTCACACGGCAAATATTACTTCAAAATGAACCAAAAGATGGAAAAACCCTCTTTTCATCAAAGTTGAATTTACAAACTACACACAATTAATTTACGCTAGTTAGAAGAAGCCCTCATTAACCGATCGTTAATTGCTTTCCCCAATCCTTGGTCTGGCAAGGCTTCTGCCAAAATCACATCAATATCAAGAGCATCTAGCTCTCTCAAATATTTAAATAAGTTAGACGCAGCTTCTGCTAAGTCTCCCTTTTTGCTCAAAATGCGTTGGTTCTCTTTTGCTAATTCTTCTTTGCCCATGTCGAACCATAAAAAACCAACTCTATCGGGGTGGTATTCTTCTAAATGTTGGTTTACATTTCCGTAAATCAGTTTTTTTCTTGGTGAATAATGAGAAGATAGCATGCCTGGTGCTTGCGGATTAGAACTCGACAATTTAATCTCGTCTACTTTTCGGCCTAAACAAGCTTCTATCGATTCTACGGGCAAACCGCCTAAGCGCAAAATTTCTACTCGATTGGCTGTGCATTTCACTATGGTAGATTCTACTCCCACTTCGCATGCTCCGCCATCTAGAATATAATCAATGTCTTTCCCTAATTGATCGGCAACGTGTTGAGCCGTTGTAGGACTCACGTATCCAAAAGGATTAGCGGAAGGAGCCGCCAACGGAAAGGTTAAGTTTCTGAGCAATTCTAATGTTAAGGGGTGGTTGGGCATTCTCAACCCTACTGTTTCGTTGCCGCTGGTAACGATGTACGGTATATCTTTTGATTTTTCTAGAATGAGCGTAAGTGGGCCTGGCCAAAATTCTTTTGCTAACTGAAAAGCCACTTCGGGAACTTTATTAGCGTATCGGTTAAGGTCTTCAATTTGACCAATATGCACAATGAGCGGATCAAAGTTGGGTCGGTTTTTCACTTCAAAAATAGACGTAACAGCTACTTGATCGAGGGCATTAGCTGCCAAGCCATAAACAGTTTCTGTAGGTATAGCTACTAACTTATTGTTGTTTAATGCTGATTTTGCTTTTGAAATGTCTGTACCAATCATACTCATAATTTACAATTATAAGATAATAAAAAAGGGAAGCTGATACTATCAACTTCCCTCAATTCTTTATCAGATTTCTAAGTAGTTTACTCAGCTAACACAATTACTTTGTTGTTAACCACTTCTACTACTCCACCTTTCACTTCGAAAGTAAATCTTTGGTCTTTAGCAACATCAGTTATGAAATCGCCAGAAAGATCATCAAAAGATTTGTTTTGTTCAGTAGATTGAACCACTTCAACTTCACCTGACTGCAACACACTAATAATGGGTGCGTGATTATTCATAATCCCGAATCTTCCATCCTCTCCAGGAAGATTTACAATATCAACCATTCCTTTGTAGAGCAGTTTTTCAGGTGTTAAAACTTCTAATTGCATATCTAGTGAAATTAAAAATGGGTAGGAACGCGAAATCGTGTTCCTACCGCTTTATGTTTTATGCTTCTGAAAGCATTTTCTTACCAGTTTCGATTACATCGTTGATGTCTCCCTTAAGGTTGAAAGCCGCTTCAGGATACTCATCCATTTCACCATCCATAATCATGTTGAAACCTTTGATTGTATCTTCAATTGGCACCATCACTCCAGACAAACCAGTAAACTGCTCTGCTACGTGGAATGGCTGAGAAAGGAAACGTTGTACACGTCTTGCACGGTGAACTACTAATTTGTCTTCTTCAGAAAGTTCATCCATACCCAGAATAGCAATAATATCTTGCAACTCTTTGTATCGCTGAAGAATTTCTTTCACGTCTTGTGCACACTTGTAATGTTCTTCACCTACGATATCTGGAGTAAGAATTCTTGATGTAGAATCTAATGGATCTACCGCTGGGTAGATACCTAGCTCAGAAATCTTACGAGAAAGTACGGTAGTAGCATCAAGGTGAGCAAACGTTGTTGCTGGAGCCGGATCTGTTAAATCATCTGCAGGCACGTAAACCGCCTGTACAGAAGTAATAGAACCGTTTTTAGTAGAAGTAATACGCTCTTGCATAGCACCCATTTCAGTTGCCAATGTTGGTTGGTAACCTACTGCAGATGGCATACGACCAAGAAGTGCAGATACCTCAGAACCAGCTTGCGTAAATCTAAAGATGTTATCAACGAAGAAAAGGATGTCTTTTCCAGCTCCGTCTCCGCCACCATCACGGAAATACTCAGCAAGAGTAAGACCAGACAAGGCTACACGTGCACGTGCCCCAGGAGGTTCGTTCATCTGACCGAATACGAAAGATGCACTTGAATTCTTTAATTCTTCTTTATCTACTTTGCTAAGATCCCAGCCGCCTTCTTCCATCGACTTCATGAAATCTTCACCGTATTTGATAATTCCTGATTCAAGCATCTCACGAAGCAAATCGTTTCCTTCACGAGTACGCTCACCAACACCAGCAAATACAGAGAAACCTTCGTAACCCTTTGCAATGTTGTTAATTAACTCTTGAATCAATACGGTTTTACCAACACCAGCACCACCGAAAAGACCAATTTTACCCCCTTTTGCGTAAGGCTCAATAAGGTCGATTACTTTGATACCCGTAAATAAAACTTCGGTTGAAGTAGAAAGGTCTTCAAACTTGGGCGCTTCACGGTGAATTGGAGAACTCTCTTCGGTAGATACTTGATTGATACCGTCAATATTTTCTCCTACAACGTTAAACAGACGACCGTTAACCGCTTCTCCGATTGGCATTGAAATTGGCTTGCCGGTAGCAACCACTTCCATGCCGCGAGTTAAACCATCTGATGAATCCATCGCGATAGTTCTTACGGTATCTTCACCAATGTGTTGTTGGATTTCAAGAACGATTTTAGAACCGTCTTCCTTAGTTATCTCAAGAGCATCCAAAATTTCCGGAAGCTCTCCGTTTGATGTGTCAAAACTCACATCAATAACAGGACCAATCACCTGCGCTATAGTACCTTTGTTCACAGACATTTCTGAACTTGTTTATAGAATTTAGCTAAAGTCTCTTAATTCGGGCGCAAATGTATAGCTTTCAACCAAATTAGAGCTTTCATCTTTTAATTTTCTCAAAAACTCAAACCAAGAGTTTTTTATCACCTTTGCTGTATCTCAAAATATACAAGGCTTTGAAGGTTTATCACCATATCAATAATTTCGAAGGTACAACAAACGCAACAGTTACCACAGGAACTTTTGACGGAGTTCATATAGGGCATCAAAAAATAATAAAACGCCTTAATCAAGTGGCGCAAAATGCAGGCGGTGAATCGGTGCTTTTCACCTTTGCTCCCCATCCTAGAACTGTTTTGCAGCCCGATGTAGAGCTCAAATTGCTCTCTACTCAGCAAGAAAAAATTAAGCGCCTCGAACTAGCCGGAATCGATCATTTAATTATTCACCCATTTACCCACGAGTTTTCTCGCCTCACTAGCATCGAATTTGTTCGAGATTTCTTGGTTACGAAAATCAACACCAAAAAATTAGTGATTGGTTACGACCACCATTTCGGTAGGAACCGAGAAGGTTCTTTCGAACATTTACTCGAATTTGGGCCCACTTATGGCTTCGATGTAGAAGAAATTTCTGCGCTAGATGTAGACCATGTTAACGTGAGCAGCACCAAAATTAGAAATGCTCTTTTGCAGGGCGACTTAGAAACAGCCTCTACTTACCTCAGTTACGATTATGAATTAACCGGTAAAGTAATTGAAGGAGAACAACTAGGCAGGGCATTGGGTTTCCCTACAGCCAACTTATTTATAGAAGATAAAAACAAACTAATCCCCGCAGACGGAGTGTACGCTGTGCAAGTGAAAATTGATAATTCTTTACATTTCGGAATGCTTAACATCGGTTGGAGGCCCACCGTAAGCGAAGAAAAAACCAAAACCATCGAAGTGCATATTTTCGACTTTAATCAAGAACTTTACGGTAAAGAAATTACTCTAATTTTAAAACATAGAATTAGAAGCGAACAAAAGTTTAGTTCTAAAGAAGAACTTACCCATCAACTCTTTAAAGACCAAGAAGAATGCAAAAAGCAACTCAACATCGATTAATCGGTATTTTCATCTTTTTCCTTTTTTCTACTCTTTCTTGGGCACAAGAAACTCCGCTTCGCATTTTCACTTCTCTCGAAGAAGCTAAAACAGTTCCGGTTAATGAGGTAAAACACCTTCAATTAAAAAGACAAAAACTTTCCTCTATTCCGAGTGAGGTTTTCTTGTTTACTGAACTTCAAATTCTTGATTTAAGTAAGAATAAAATAGATACGGTTCCTACCGAAATTGGGCAACTTAACCAATTAACCACCCTAATTTTAAACAAGAATAAAATTGCTTATTTACCCGAAGAATTGGGTAAATTGGTTTTGCTTGAACGATTAGAAATTAACCAAAATGAGCTCTATAGCCTACCTTCTACCATTGGAAATTTAACCGAGTTGCGCGTGCTCGATATGTGGAGTAATAATATTGGCTTTCTGCCTAATTCTATAAAGAATTGTAAAAAACTTGAAGTGGTCGATTTTAGAGCCATCAAGCTTTCTACCCAAGAACAAGAGGCTATTAGAGCGCTTGTTCCGTTCGATGCCGAAGTACATTTTTCAAATGCTTGTAACTGCGATTAACTCTCAATCGTTGGCGTAATTTTTCATCTTTTTCAGAAGAATTACGTATAATTTCAATCAAATCTACACAAGCACTCACCGAATGAATCCAAAAAGAATTCTAATTACTGGCCCTGAATCTACCGGAAAAAGTAACCTCTCAAAAGCTCTTTCTAAACATTACAGAAGCCTTTGGAATCCAGAATATGCTCGCGAATTCTTAGCCCATAAATCGAGTTACTCTGTTTTTGACCTTGATCTTATTTTAAAGAAACAATTAGAGCTTGAGGCCGATAAATTGGAAATGGCTCATCGCTATTTGTTTTGCGACACAGGCCCCGAAGTGATTAAGATTTGGAGCGATTACAAATACCAGCAATCGAGCGAGTTTATCGAAAAAACCTTTCGTGAACATACGTATGATTTCACCCTGCTTTTATTTCCAGATTTACCGTGGGAACCCGATCCACTTCGAGAAAACCCCAGCGAAGAAGAAAGAAAAGAACTCTTCGAAATGTACTATCAACTGCTTCATTTGCAACAACGGCCATTCGCGGTAATAAAAGGCCAAGAAAAAGAAAGAGCTGCTAATGCAATTATTGCTATTGACGATTTTTTTAACGAATAAATCGAGGCAAAACGTTTAAATTAAATTCAAGAAAACCCATCTAATCACAGCTTTTCACAGCTGTATTTTGAAAAATTTTGACCGAATTATGCACTTTAAGAGGAAGTTAATTACTTTCGAGACATTGTGAAACTCCCCCTTCAACACATTTTCTTATTGCTGTTTTTCTTGTGGATCTCACCTACCTATGGTGAAGAACAATCACAAAAAGACTCTGCTTTAGAAGCTAGAGCAGACGAAGCGTTTAATCGTTTTAAACACTCTCTCGCTTACGATCATTACGACAGTGCTTTATTAGCCATTAACGAGCTAATTGAGGTTAGAGAATTACAAGAAAACACCTACGAATGGCTTCGATCTATGATTCACAAAGCCGAAATGTTTCGCAGTGCTTCGGCATTAGACAATGCGCTAAAAACTATCCTAGAAGCAGAAACGAAAATAGACGAAATTGCACCCTCTACCGTAAAATCCGTTTTCTACAACCGTAAGGCAGCTATTCTGTACGAGTCAAAAATGACGCAAGAAGCTCTTGAGGCCGTTTATGCCTCACAAGAGATTGACAAAATAAAAAACTTAAGCTGGCAAAAGCTTTCTAATCTCAACATTGAAGGAGCCATTTACCGCGATTTAGGAAAACACGAATTGGCTCAAGATGCACTGCGCAGAACCATTCAATGGTCGCTAGAAACAAAAGATACTATCGAGATGTGCCAAGCGATGTATAATATTTCGCTTTCTTTTTACACTACTCAAGATTACGATAGCTGTATCTATTACGCGAAAGGTATTTTACCCTTTAGCAATCGAGTAGAAAACGATGCATTGATCGATGATGTTTACCGCATTTTATCGAATGCTTACGAAGATCAAAATATATACGACAGTGCTTTTCGCTTCTTAGATAGTGCCCACCTCTACACTCTTTATCGAATGCAAAGTGTAATCGATAACCGAGTAGATGCCGTACAGGTTAACAACGAGTTAGAAAATCAGAAACTACAAAACTCTGTTTTACAAGCTGAGAAAAAGCAAACCAACCTCCAAATGATTTTATTAGGAGCCGGCATTGTAATTCTCTTGTTAATCTTAGTCATCTTTTTTAAGCAACAGCTCGATTATAAAAAGATGAACAAAAAGCAGCAAGAGCTCAATCGAGAGTTAGAAAAGTCGTTGCAATTCAAAAACCAACTGATAGGCATTGTTGCCCACGACATTCGCAATCCGATGGGCTCCCTCACAAGTTTAATTCAACTTTTTAACTCTGGGCTTCTTAACCAACAAGAACTTGCCGATCTTATGCAAAAACTAGAAGCATCTGCAGGTCAGGTTAATTTGTTACTTGAAAATCTTCTTAGCTGGGTGGTCACTCAAAAAGAAACCATAAAACCGGTTCCTACCGAAATAAACTCAGCACATTTATTTAATCAAGTGCAAGAAGAAACGCTGGGTCAACTCAAAGCAAAAAATATCTCATTGGAGATTAACACCGCTAAATCGCCTGTAAAAATGGATAAAGACATGGCGCTTCTGGTGGTAAGAAACTTACTTACCAACGCCATTAAATTTTCTAAATCAGGAAGTAAAATAGTACTCAATCATAGAGAGGATGCTACTCATCATTACCTAGAAGTAATCGATCAAGGTATGGGGATGAGCCCTGAGCAACTCGAAAAAATTAAAGCGGGAGTTGCCACATCGAAAGAAGGAACCAAAAAAGAAAAAGGCACTGGTTTAGGTTTGCAATTGTGCCAGCAACTTACTGAATCTAATGGCGGTAGATTAGAATTTGAATCTACTCTTCACCAAGGAACCACCGTTCGGGTAATTATACCCAAAGATTAACTTGCACTTCTCATTTATTTAAAATTAACTTTGCGCCATCTCATGGGGTGCTGCGTGTGCGGCTGAGATTATACCCATGCTCCTTTCAAGGAGTGCAACCTGATCCGGGTAATGCTGGCGTAGGTACTATTTAGGGTTTTTATTTTATTTAAACTATTAATTAATCAGAGGGAAATTGCCCCAGTTTTTCTGTCAAAATCATGCTATCATGAAAAGACAAGGAGCTATTTTTTCCGTTTTCCTTCTCTCGTTTTTCTTTCTTTCATCGGCCATTTGGGCTCAACTACCCATGCCTCGGCAAGGTGTAATTTCTGGTTTTGTTACCAATACCTCTAACCAATCGTTACCAGGAGTGGTAATTCAGTTTAGGGTAGATTCTAACGTGGTAACGAGTATTACTACCAATGAGTATGGTAGTTTTAGTCAACAACTTTTTCCGGGCGAGTACACCGTTACGTACCAATTGTTGGGGTATTCAACAGTAACCAAAAAGTTTACGATGGTAGACAACGGCAGCATTAATGGTAGTGTTCAGCTTGAGAGCAACGCCATTAACTTCGATGAAGTTGTAGTTTCTGCCACTCGTGCTCAGGAAAAAACACCTATTCCTCACCAAGAATTTAAAGCCGAAGAGCTCGATAAAATCAACAATGGTCAAGATTTACCCATACTTTTAGATCAAGCAACCTCTGTTGTAACTACTAGCAATGCTGGTGGTGGCGTTGGTTACACAGGCTTGAGAATTCGCGGATCCGATCCTACCAGAATAAACGTAACCATTAACGGTATTCCGGTAAACGATGCCGAATCTCAGGGAACTTTCTGGGTGAACATGCCTGATTTTGCAAGTAGCGTAAGTAGTGTTCAAATTCAACGAGGGGTAGGAACCAGTACCAACGGTGCCGGAGCTTTTGGCGCAACCGTTAACCTCAACACTTTTGATACAAAAAGAGATGCTTACGGAAGTTACAGTGGCGCTTTCGGATCTTTTAACACCATTAAACACACCGCAGAATTTGGAACAGGATTAATCAATGGTCAATATTATGTAGATGGCCGTTTGTCTCAAATCACTTCAGACGGTTACATCGATAGAGCTACCTCTGAACTTCGCTCTTATTACTTAAGCGCGGGTAAAATCACCGATAAATCGCACTTAAAGTTTATCACTTTCAGTGGTCACGAACGCACATATCAAGCGTGGTATGGGGTTCCACAATCAAAACTTGATAAAGGCAACCGTACGTATAATCCGTACAATTATCCAGATCAAGTAGACAATTATAACCAAACGCATTATCAATTGCATTACATGCGTAAACTGAGCGATCGGTTCGAGTTAACTACCGCTTTGCACTACACAAAAGGCGAAGGATATTACGAAGAGTATAAAGGCAATCGCTACAATTTAGACATCTTTAATGGTCCTCAGAAATTTTCTAGCTACGGCTTAAACGATGTTATTATCGGCAACGATACTCTTCAAGAAACGAATTTGATTCAGCGCAGGTGGTTAGACAACGATTTCTTTGGTGGTATTTTCTCTTTACAATACAAACATAAAAAGCTACATGCTACTGTTGGCGGTGGTGCCAACGTGTATGAAGGCAAGCACTTTGGAGAAATAAAATGGGCTCAATATGCATCAAATAGTGTAGAAGGTTACAATTGGTACGAGGGAAACAGCCGCAAAACCGATGTAAACATTTACGGTAGGGTTATGTACGACATCACAAAAAATGTGAGTGTTTTTGCCGATTTACAGTACCGAATGGTTGATTATTCTACCAGCGGAGTAGACAACGATTTAACCACTTACGATGTAGACGATCAACTCGGATTTTTTAATCCTAAAGCGGGTGTTTTTGCCAACATTACCAATAAAGATGCAGTATATGCTTCTTTTTCTGTTGGTAACCGCGAGCCAAGAAGAAACGATTATATCGATCGTGCTTTAGGTGTAGGGAAGCCTACTCACGAAACGCTTTACGATTACGAATTGGGTTACAAAAGAAAAGATACAAAATACGAAGCGGGCGTAAATTTCTACTTTATGGATTACGACAACCAACTTGTGTTAACGGGTGAGGTGAATGATGTAGGATCCGCAATTCGTCAAAATGTAGATAAAAGTTACCGAGCGGGTGTTGAAATAGAAGGTGCTTACCAACCAGTAAAATGGTTTAAGTGGATGGCCAACGCCACTTTTAGCCGTAACAAAATCGATTCGTATACGCAGAAGATTTACTCTTGGGATGGCGACAACTACCCAACTGCTACTTCTATTGATTACTCGAATACTGATATCTCTTTTTCGCCTAATGTAATTGCCTCGAACACTTTTGAAGCAACTTTTGATGGCTATTTTGCCAACCGATCGAGTCGAAAGACCGACTTCTTTCAAATTGCTTTGATCTCTAAATACGTTGGTGAGCAGTTCTTAGACAACAGCTCTAGCGATTTAAGAAAACTGGATGCTTATTTCGTAAACGACTTACGATTGAACTACACCATTAAAAATTCATTTGCGAAAGAAATTGGCGTAAATCTTTTGGTGAGAAACTTATTTAGCGAGCTGTATTCTAGCAACGGCTGGATTTACCGTTTCCGCCATCCAGACCAAGCTTGGGGACCAGCAACCGGTTCAGATATCTACGCAGAAAGAGATACTGAAATAAATACACAAGACCCTAACGATGTTCACTACTTTGAAAAGGCCTTGTTTCCGCAAGCAGAAATCAATTTCTTGTTAGGGCTAACCATCAAGTTCTAATCGAATTTTAGTAGTTATTAGATTTTATAAAAAGCCAATCGCGATGCGATTGGCTTTTTTGTTTTTAGGTTTTTTCTTTACAAGAATTTATAGGTGTTTCTGAGAAACTTCATCTTCTAACTAAAATTGAACTCGAAAACGTTTAAAAACTTCACCTTCTTATTGGTTGGGTAGTTGATTAATCTGATGATCATCCACCAAGCGATTTACTAGCACTCTGAGTCGAGTTATCATTGGTTTTCTCCACAATTGTGTAAATCGGATCCTACCGAAAAAAAGAAGAAAAAGGACATAAAAAAACCGCCTTAGCCTACACTAAGACGGTTTATATAGTTATTGAATTCGGTTTGTTTAGTACCCGAAAACTTGCTCTTTAGTAAGCTCTGTAACATTACCGAACTTCTTAAGACCTTCGATATCTAACATTTCGATATTACCGAGCACCATAATGCTGTAGTTGCTGCCTTTTACGTATTCGTTGAAGAATCCGGTAAGGTCGTTCATGGTTGCATCGCCAGCAAAGTTGTAAACATCTTTTCTGTAATCGTGATCAATGCCTCTATCTTGGTTAGATAACCAGTTAAAGTACACTTGATCTTTGATAATTCTCTCTGATTCGATTTTACTGCGAATGGCCATTTTAGCTTGAGTTAGTTTCCCTTCTGAAATTGGCATATCGTTCATTAAGTTAAGTAACTCGTTTAATGCGCCATTCATTTTGTCTCCTTGGGTGCCTAAGTAACCAATAATGTAGTACGGTTTATCTGCTGTAGACGGAGTTCCGTAAGCGGCATAGGTTGAGTAAGCCAAGCCTTTTGCTTCACGAATTTCTTGAAAAACTACAGATCCCATTCCGCCACCAAAGTACTCGTTAAACAACTGTACGCTTGGCATAAGTGCTGGGTCGAAATCGCCTTCGTTAGCTACTAATAAAATTTCTGCTTGAACCATGTCGTGGTCTACTACAAAAATTTCGTTTTTCTCTGGAGTTCTAATGGTAAATTCAGTAGGAGCCGGGTACTCTTTTAACTCGTCTTTGATAGCATGATGAGCGGTAACCAATTCTTTAGCTTGATCGATAGACTGAGTTCCGTAATAGAATACTCTGTGTTTGTAATCGAACAGTTGGTGAATTTTATTGGTTAAAGACGCTGGATCTTTCTGTAACAATTCATTCTCTGCAAGAATGTGCTTGTAGGGAGAGTTATCACCGTAACGTGCATACGAGTTCATGGCTCCTTGTAAGATAGAACCTTTGTCTAGCTTTTTGTTGGCTCTTTCTTTTAAGATACCTTGAACAAAGCGTTCGTAAGCTGCTGTATCTGGCTGCGCATCTGCTAATAAATGCTCAAGAAGTTGAAGACCTTCGTCCATGTTTTTCTCTAAACCATCAACATAAATGTAAGAACGATTGGCTCCTACGTTTACGCCTTTTTTCAATCCTAGCTTGTAGAATTCTTGCTGAATTTCTTCTGCCGAATACTTTGAAGTACCTAAATAATCTAGGTAACTTACTGCTAAAGCCATGTCTAAATCGTGGTTTTTACCCATATCGATTACATAGATAACTTTAGCCAATTCGTTAGAATTGTTTTTAATGTAAGCGAACTCTACATCTGACTTTAAAGATGATTTTTCGATTTTTTCATCATAATTGATAAATGCAGGCTCTAAACTTGCGGTTGGCCATGTTTGAAAATCTGCATAGAAGCTAGAAATAGAATCACGGTTTACACTTACTGGTGTAATTTGTGGTTTTTCAACCTTAGCTACTGTAGAGTCGGTTCCTGTTCTTTTGTAAACCGTTACGTAGTTGTTATCAAACGTTTTGTTGGCATACGCTACCACTTCTTCTTTGGTAATTTCATCCATTCTTGATAAGTAAGAAACGGCATCTTCCCAAGGCATTTCGTTGGTAAATGCTTCCATCATTGCGTAGGCTCTGTAGTTAGATTCTAACTGGCGCATTTCGCTCAACTGGTAATTATTGATAATGGCTGGTAACATCCAATCTTCGAATTCACCTTTTCTGATTTTATCTAGCTCAGCTAACAGTAATTCTTTGGTTTCTTCAAGAGTGGTTCCTTCTACCGGACTAGCCTGCATAAAGAAGGCAGAATATTCTTTCATTCCCATTACAAAGGCTGCTGGGCGTAATGCTTTTTGCTTTTGCTTTAATTCGATATCGAATAAACCTGCTTGACCATTTGAAAGCATTGAGCTGATGATATCAGCCATCATGTATTCTTTAGAGTTTAAGCCTTCGGTTCTAAACACAAGAGCTACAGCTTCTTTATCTGGACCATACACTTCCATTTCGATAGGAGCCGTAATGGGTTCTTCTTTAGGGAAAGAATGTTCTGGTAATTTCTCTGAAGGTTTTAAATCTCCCCAGTATTGATCGATGATTTTGATGGTTTCTTCAAAATTTAAATCACCCGATAAACAAATAGCCATGTTGTTAGGCACGTAGTACGTTTCCCAGTATTCTTGAATCTTTCTCATTGAAGGATTTTTCAAGTGCTCACTAGTACCAATGGTAGTTTGCTGCCCGTAAGGGTGAGTGGGGAAAAGATTTTCTAAAATGGTGAAGAATAGCTTTCTGTTGTCGTTATCTTGACCAATGTTAAACTCTTCGTAAACCGCTTCTAGCTCTGTGTGAAATAAACGAAGTACCAAACTACCGAAACGCTCACGCTCTAAACGTACCCATCTCTCTAGTTCTGTGGTAGGAATATCGTTGATATATACTGTTTTCTCGTTAGAAGTAAAGGCGTTGGTTCCTTTAGCTCCTAATTCAGAAACCATTTTATCGTATTCGTTGGCTACGGCATATTTTGAAGCTTCTTGAGAAATGCTATCGATTTGAGCATAAATTCTCTTCTTTTCTTCTGGATCGTTAGTGGCTTTATGCTCTTCGTACTTTTCTGCGATTAGCTCAAGTAACGGAGCTTCTTTTTCCCAACTTACGGTTCCTAAGCGCTCGGTTCCTTTAAAAACCATGTGCTCTAAGTAGTGTGCTAACCCGGTGTTATCTTTCGGATCGTAAGTAGAACCCGCTTTAATCGGAATTAACGTTTGAATTCTTGGAGCGTCTTTATTAACGGTTAAATAGACTTTTAATCCGTTTTCTAAGGTATAGATGCGAACGTTCATTGGATCGTTCTCTACATACTCGTAAGTGTACCCGTTGGCGTCAGTTCCTGATTGGGTAGAGTATTTAGTGGTTCCTTTTTTTCCTTGTTCAGACTGACAAGAAAAAAGTAATAAACTTGCCATAAGCAAAAAATAGAAAGGTTGTTTCATACTAATAATAGATTCAGGTTTTGTTGTTTAGATGTTAGTTAACGGATTTCACAGATATCCGTTTCGTTTAAACAAAAAAAGGCACAGCGAATTTTTTCGTGTACCTTATAAAAAAACTTGTATTGAGATCAGCTTTCGTTAGCTGAGAAATCCTGCAATAATCAAAGACATAACGATAAGGCATAAAACAGTGTAGAATACTCCAAAGCCTACTGTAGTCTCTTCAAACATATCTTTAAACATCTTCTTTAGTTTTTAGGGTTTATCGATGTAACAAAAGTAAGGTTTCAATTGATTTAATCACAGTTTTTTAACTGTTCTTCAATTTCTCTTACTGTAAATTCTTCTGCTTGGTTTCCCCAAGAAGAATATACGTAGTTAGCAATGTTGGTGATTTGTATTTCGGTTAAGGTAGGAAAACCATCCATTGGTGTATCGTATTGCACGCCATTTACCACAATGGTATCGTGTTGGCCATTTCTCACAATACATGCAAATTTCTCTCGATTTTTCATCAAATAATCTGCGTTAGCCAATGGCGGAATCGCCTTACCTAGCCCTTTTCCGCTATCCATGTGGCAAGATGCACATTTAGAAGCATACAAGCGCTGGCCTTGGTTGGGCGGTGCAGTGCAGGTTCTTAATACCAAAAAAATCACCGTTACTGCGATAGCCAAAATTACAATCACTCTCCATTTCATACCTGGCTATTTATGCGCATTGGTTTCTTTTAACAAGACTTTTATGTCTTTCATTAACAAGTCTACATCGGTAGGAACCGTACCATCGTAATATCCGCGAATATGATGATTGCCATCCATTAAAACGAACTGACCGCTATGTAAATACCCCCCTGGAGCGGCATCGTCTTCTTGAGCCGGAAGAATGTACTCTTCAGCAATAGAATAAATACCGTCTTTGGTTCCCGTCATTAAGTGCCAACGTTCGGTTTCTATTTCTAATTTCTCTGCATAGCGCTTCAATTTAGGAACAGTATCGTTTCTTAAGTCGATAGAGTGAGATAACAACACCACTTGATTATTGCCTTCAAACTCATCGTAAATGCGAAGCATTTGTTGTTTCATTTTTGGGCAAATCGTAGGGCAAGAAGTAAAGAAAAAGTCTACTACGTACACTTTTCCTTTCACGGTTTCTGCCGTTATGATGTTACTGTCTTGGTCGATAAACTCGAAATCATCAATTTGGTTATAAACCGTATCGATGTAATCTTCGCCATTTTCGTCTTGCTTCAGCACCTCTATACTCCCGAAATAAGGAAGTTCTTTCTTTTCTTCTACACAAGAAATACTGGTAAGAGCAAGTAAAACAACGGCCAATAACTTAGTGATGATTGTGACCTTCGTGATGGTTGTGTTCTTCATGATTGTGCTCATCGTTGTTAGATTCAGAAATTGTACCACCGTTTTTCTCTACAAAAGCAGTTGCTTCGCTAATAGCTGTTTTCATTTGAGTAGCCATTTCGTTTACCGAAACTTCTTGCTCTTGTAAGTAATTAACTGCGTCTTCTGCAGTTTGTTCTGCCGTGGGTGGGTTGTAAGCTGCCATCCAATCCATCATAGCGTTGTGAGCATCTTCTAGTGCTTGCTGATGAGTTTCTGCCATTGTAATCATGGCTGAATCGATAGATGCAGTGTCTTCCATTTCGGTTGCCACCATACCTTTTAATGTGTTTTGCAAGTTGCGGATGGTTCCCATTTTAGGCATCACCTCATCGTGAACCGCCATCACTTTTTCTTCTAGTTGTTTTTTTTCTTGCTCTTTTGGATTAGTGCAAGCAGACAAAGTAGCGGCAGCTAGGGCAGCTACGGTTAGCATTTTTGAAACTTTCATTGTTTACTATTTATTTGGTTTTGTAATATTCTAAAGCGTTAAAAGGTTGTTGGTTTTCTAGCTCTTTAATCGCCAACCAAGCCATTAAGGCAGGAGCCGTTCTCAACACATCTTCGTCTACATCGAAGGTAGGTGTATGTAAACCTGAATTAATGTTTTTAGCATTGTTACGGGTTCCTAATCGGTAAAAACAAGCGGGCATTTCTTGCGTGTAATAGGCAAAATCTTCAGCTGTCATGCGCAAATCTAAGTCAACTACGTTTTCTTCGCCTAACAATTCTATGGCCCAACTTTTTGCATTTTGGGTTAACTCTGGATTGTTTTCAAGGTAAGGATACCCTTTTCTGATTTCGATTTCTGCGCTTCCGCCCATGGATTGGCAAAGTTCTAGCACCAGTTTTTTAATTCTTCTGTGAGCTTCGTCTCGCCAGCGCTCGTTCATGGTTCTGAAGGTTCCTTCAATTTTTACCTCATCGGGTATAACGTTGGTGGCTCCTTCTGCAATTACTTTCCCAAAAGAAAGCACTACTGGAATTTCGCTTAACGCATTTCTGCTCACAATTTGCTGTAAACTGGTAATAAGATGCGAGGTAATTAATACGGGATCTACCAATTTATGCGGAAGAGCTGCGTGTCCGCCAACTCCTTTTACGGTTATATAAATCTCGTCACAAGAAGCCATGTACATTCCTGGGCGAAAACCTACTTTACCCACTTCTAAATCTGGGTAAACGTGGGCTCCAAAAATAGATTGAGGCTCTGGGTTTCTTAATGCTCCATCTCGAATCATATACGATGCGCCTCCTGGCAATACTTCTTCTCCGGGTTGAAAAAGAAATTTCACGGTTCCGTCTAATTCATTGCGCAACTGGCTCAGAATTCGAATAGCTCCTAAAAGTGAGGCTGTGTGCACATCGTGACCGCAAGCATGCATCACTCCGCTGTTTCGAGAGGCATACTCTACCTTGTTTTTTTCAAGAATGGGCAATGCATCGATATCGGCTCGTAATGCTGTTATTTTTTTACTCTTCGCATGGCCGGTAATGGTTCCTACAATACCTGTTTGCACAAAGCCGGGTTGATAATCTACGTTGAGCTTATCGAGCTGTTGCTGAATGTATTCAGAAGTGTTGTGCTCTTTAAAACTGAGTTCTGGATGGGCGTGTAAATGCCTGCGAATACCAATGGTTTCTGTGTGATAAACATCGGCTAATTCTAATACGCGTTGCTTTAGGTCTTGAATCATTTAGAGAAGAAAATCAAACGGATGGCTACGAACAGCATAAAAACACCGAAAGCTCTTTTTAGCATCAATTGATCTAAATTGAGCGATAATTTTGATCCAAAATAGCCGCCAACTACAAAGGCCAGTGCTATAATTAAACCTGCTTTTATGTCGAGATTTCCTGTGTTATAATAATTGTAGGCCGCCAAAATACCTATGGGAAGCAACATTAAGCCAATGCTTGTTCCTTGTGCTTGGTGCTGGCTCATACCAACGAAAAACACCAAGGCAGGCACAATTATTACACCTCCGCCTACCCCAAATAAACCGCTGAGTACGCCTGCAGCTAAACCAATGAGAATGAGAATGAATAGCTCTGTCATTTTCACGACTTTCTAAGTTTTCTTTAAAAATCTATGCCGAGCGAGAAGTGCGTTAGCGGATCTCTTACAATACCGTCTTCAACTCCCCAAGCATAATCTACGCGTACAAAGTAACCGAAAAGTTTAGAACGAACACCCAAACCGTAAGAACCAACTATGGGTTCTTTGTTGTTATCGAGAATTACCTTCACAGAGCCTCGTTCAATCTCTCTGGTATTGAAGGCATTTTCTTCGCTGTAAGGTGATGGGCCTGTCCAAGCGGTTCCTACATCACTAAACCCTATGAGCTGAAAATTCTTGATAAAGTCGGTTTTTATTGGCTTGCGGAAAAAATACTTGAATACGGGCCATCTTAATTCTGCATTAATAACGGCAAAGCTGTTTCCGTTGCGAATATTTTGCAAGAAACCGCGCATATTCGTAGCGATAGATTGAAAGTAGTAGTTCTGATCTTGTGCAATTGGAGTTTCGTTATTAAACCTTTCTTGGTCTCCTAAAACCACCCAATTGTCTACGGCACCCATGTAATACACCAATTTTCTACTTCCTAAACTGGTGCTTCCTGCCAGACGGGTGGCAAAGATTAAGTCTCGGTGTATTTTCTGGTAATGACGAAAATCGGCTCCTAAAATGAGCATATCTGAATTAGCTTCTTCAGGAACAAAATAAGTTTCTGCAAAGATTTTATAGCGGCTTCCGTTGTAGAGGTTGAGCCCTTTATCTCTGGTATTATCGAAAATCAGCTCTACTTTAGAGCCCAACCAATTAATGGTATTGTCTTCTTCTTCTAAAGTGGCTCGGTCTGTTGAAAGCGTAACGTTTCTATCGTTTCTGGCGCTTACGGTTCCTTGTACAGCCAATGTTTCGCTGAACGGCCACTTGAAAATACCTTTTACTTGATGAATAAAAGTTCTGTTTAACGTAAACGGATTAATTTGTTGGGTGATCGTCTGGCGCTGAAAAACGTATTTTTTATCTAATCGGTGTTTTCTATCGCTAAAACTGAAGAAAAACTCTCGGTTGTTGCCATTAAATGAATAGCGCATTCCGCCTTCGATTTTGTAATCTTCTAGCAAGTCGAGCACTCCCACTTTGAGCACTACTCCCATTCCTGGGTTCACAAACGGCCCGCCATTGAAGCGTTGGTAAAGCTGGTTAGCAAAATCAAAATCGAATTGAGTAACCAGTTCGGTGGGTAAATAGGCTGTGCGGTAATTTACACGAAGTGGCAATTCCATTTCGTCTGCATCGTTTTCACCTTTTTGCGTATTTCCGTCTTGTTTTAGCTGTAAAAAGCGAGAATTTTCGTTGGGTGGGTCAAACTTACCGATGTCTTGAATGGGTTCCTTCTGAGCTTCTTCGCCTTCAAAAATATATTCGTTGATGTTGACTTCGTCAGGCTTCTGACGATCGACTCTTTGCACCTTTTTTAGTTGAACATTGGCGGCTATCGAAGTAGCATTTTTTTCTTGTGCATCAGCTTCTTCTGCCAATTCTTCTGCCTTTTCTTGAAAAGTGGTGTTCTGAATTTCAGATAGCGTTTGCACTTCGCTAATTGGCTGCTCGTAAAAACGGTATTTGCCGTCTAAATAGAGCATTTCTATCAATTTGCCCGATTCTTGGTCAATATCGTGAGAAATAATGTTTCGTTTGTAGTTGGTAGCAGGCTGAACTTTAGTAAAATAACGGTAATGAATGGTAGTATCTACGCGGCTAATAGCGCTATCTCGTTGAGCAATGTAGCGATTTATTACCCCATTATTTCCAGATAAAAACAAATACTCGTCTTCTTTAAAAGGTAGTGGGAACCGCTCGTCAACGTTTTCGGTGTGGGTAATTCGGGTTAATACGTCATCGTCACTTTCTAAGTCGAGAATAAACAAATCGTGGTTTTCTGTAAAATCGGTGCGGTATTCACGGTTTGTTTTGGTGAGTGTATCGTTGGTGCGGTTGCTCGAAAAAATGATTTTTTCATTCCCTTCAACATATCTAGGATTTAAATCGTCATAAATATCAAAAGTAATTTGCTCCATTGAGCGGGTGAGCACTTTAAAAACAAACAAATCGGTCTGTCCATTTCGAATTCCCGAAAGCACAATTTCTCTACCATTGGGTGCGTATTCAAAATCGAGCACTTTTTCGATTCTTCGCATTTCGTATTCTTCCCACTTCTTTTCTTTGAAATTGTAGGTTTTAAACTCGATTTCTCCTTTTTTCTCGAGCATAATTCCCAGAATATCTCCAGAAGGATGCCAACTGAGCATTGGATACGATAAATCTGGCAATCGATCTAGCTTGTGGTCTCCCTTTAAAATTTTGTCGATTTTCGGCTTTCTCTTCGAAGCAAACTTTTTAGTATTCACATCGCCTACCCAAACCTTGTATTGCCCTAATTCATTGGTAACATAAGCAAACTGATTACCATTCGGACTCACTTTATATTCTTGATAAACACGTGTTTTTCGAGTGCGGAGTTTATAAGGTTTCTCAGGCGGCAAGTTGCGTCTTTTCTCATCGTACTCGTATTTGTTTTGGTAAAAACCTAGCGTTTCAGCAATGAGAGATTCTAGTGAAATACCCAATACGTGTAGAAACCCGCTCTCAACACTTCTCGAGATTCTAGCCATAAATAAGGTGTTCGGGATAACACCTTGACCATAAATTTCTGCAATGTAATACCAAAGCGAATGCCCAGCTACTCGTGCATCTGCCCCTGTTAATCGGTTAAATTTTTCGAAGCGGCCGTTCACCACCGCATCTCTCATTTGGTTGTCTATTTCTACACTCCACGGATCGGTTAAATAAGAAACCAACCCTTCTACATACCAATCTGGCAAAGTAAGTAGGGCTGAGTTTTTAATCACTTCTTTCCAATCTTCACCAAACATCATGTGACGAATGTAGATTTCTGCCAAACCTTCTCGAATTTGACGATCTAACTTTGCGTGGTCGCCTTCAAAAAACAAGAAAAGCTTATTGCCTTCAATGCGCGTTACACCGCCAATGTTTTGCTCATCGCCATCTCGCAAGCCAATGTTGGTTTGCCTCCAATCGCTTTGGTTGTTAAAAACAATGATGTAAAACTTGTTGCTTAATCGATAGTCGAGTTTCTTTTGAAACGACTTAATGGTTTCTTGGGCGGTTTTTGCCGAATGTACGGCTAGGTTGTTTCCTGTACCATAGAAGTAAACGTTGAATTCTTCAAAATCGTAGTGATTCCAGTTAAATTCATCGAACTGCAATCGGTTCTTACCAAATTCTTGGTGAGAACCTCTGTAAAACTGAGCATTTACCGAAAGGCTGATGAAAAAAATCACCACCAACGACAAGAACCCTCTTTTTAAATATATCCTAAATTCGCGCTTCAATCGAGATTATTTAACTTCTGGTAAAATTACAATTTTACCCTGTGCTGGCTACCTTATTTACAGATCACTTAGAACTGGCTAACGATTATGAAACTAGAATATTTCACTTTCAATCCTTTCCAAGAAAATACCTACGTACTTTACGATAACTCTAAAGAGTGCATAATTGTAGACCCGGGTTGTTACACTGTTTCAGAACAAAATCAACTTGCACAGTTCATAGAAGAAAACGAATTAATTCCTAAAAAGTTGGTATGTACGCATTTTCACCTCGACCACATTTTCGGAAACCAATTTGTAACTAATAAATGGAACCTTCTTGTTGAAGGACATTCAGCAGACGTTGCCACCTTAGAAATGGGCGAAAAAAGCGCTGCACTTTACGGGTTCGATAATTACATTCCTTCTCCTGCTATCGAACATTTTATTGAAGAAGGCGACCAAATTAAGTTTGGAGATACTGTTCTAGACGTTCTTTTTGTTCCGGGTCATGCCCCTGGCCATATTGCTTTGGTAAATCACGAAAGCAAAACGGTAATTAACGGTGATGTTCTTTTTCAAGGCAGTATTGGCAGAACAGATCTTCCGGGTGGCGATTTTGCAACGCTAGAAAAAAGCATTAAAGAGAAACTTTACACCTTACCAGAAGATTATGTTGTGTATGCAGGTCATGGCCCCTCTACTACTATTGGTTTCGAAAAGCAGCACAATGGTTTTGTTCGTGCTTAATGCCGAATTGTTTTATCCATAGCCATTCTTAAAATTGCCCGGTAAATTGGGGTTGTTCACTGGCGGACATTTATCGTTATCGTACCTAAACAACAAGAACTGAATTCTAAAAATGAAAGTTCTAAACGGCATGTTAAAGTAGTCGAATTCTGAAAAGTTAGTGGTTTGCGGTGTAATGTTGTAAAGAGGTGTTTCTACAGAAAAAAGCCAAACTTTGTCTACATCTGCTTTTAACCCCCATCCTAATTTAAAGTGAATTTGTGCCACAAAATCTGACGGAAACTCATACGGCAAATCATCTCCGTAAACGGGCGATTTTTCAATCGAGCTGGCAAATTTGTAATCGGCATTCGCGCCCAATGCAGTTAGAATAAAATTATAATCATTCACTCGCCAAATACTATTGGCATTGGCGCTTACAGAATTATAATGTTCGGTAAAGTTATTTTCCCCTGTTTCGGTTTCGGTTCCTACCGATGAGACTTTTTCGATGTTTTGCCCACCTCTGTAAAATTTCCATTGTGCGGTAGCATCTACAAAATCGAAAATAAACTTGCGATCAAAGTTTAAGAAGCGGCCTAATTCTAACATCGCACCTGGTTTCATAACCGGATCGAACGTATAGTTCTCTTCTAAACCGTTGGCTGTAGAGGTATATTCTAATGTATTTAACTGAAAAGTAGAAGTGGCTCCTACACCAAAAACCCACCCCGAAGGTTTGTAATCTAAAACGGCTGGGAAGGGTTGTTTTTTGTCTTTTCCATTAAAGCGATTCAGCTTTGTTTTCTGCGCTTGAGCAGAGAAAAAGCAGGTAAAAACAAAAAAGCATATCGGTAGGAACCCTTTTATCATTCTAATTAAACGTTACAACATCGCTAATATTTTCTGCTCTACTTCATCAGAATCCCAGTCGGAAGTAATGTTCGGTAACGCCATGATTTCGTCCATTATTCTTTCTTGCTTTTTACCAGCGGCTAATGCTTCTGAATAACGGATGTGACTGAACGTTACTTGAGAGTAGAGCGGCATCCATTTAGTAGGGTGTTTTTCAAAAATCTTTTTCTCAATTTTCTTTCTTAACAAGAACATTTCATCACCTACCAAATCGCGCATTTCGATGTAATTCTGCAACGCTAAATCAGCAATAGCGTCTCCGTCTGGTTTTCTCTGTGCTGCAAATTTCTCGAAGATTTCGGTCCAGTTGCCGTTCAATTCTTCGAACATCTCACTAAAAACAGAACAATCTTCAAAACCTGCGTTCATTCCTTGTCCGTAAAACGGCACAATGGCATGAGAAGCATCTCCCATTAGCAACACTCGATCTTGGTAGTTCCAAGGTTCGCATCGAATAATCACGAGCGAACTGGTTGGGTTATTAAAGTACTCGTTAGCCACATCTGGCATCAATTCGTAGAAATCTGGGAATGTTTTCTTGAAAAATTCAGTTACCTGCTCTTCGGTTTGTAGAGAATTAAAAGACGTTTCCCCTTCGAACGGAAAAAACAACGTGCACGTGTAACTTCCATCATCGTTGGGTAAGGCTATTAACATGTACTCGCCTCTTGGCCAAATGTGAAGAGCATTTTTATCAATTTTATGCGTTCCGTCTGGATTAGCAGGTAGTAAAAGTTCTTTGTAACCGTGCTTCAAATAGTGTTGAGAATAGTTGAAACGGTCAGTTTTCATTAAACGAGAGCGAATGGCAGAATAAGCACCGTCTGTTCCAAAAACTCTATCTGCTTTCACATGTACCTCTTCTCCGTTGGCTTCGTTCACAAAATGAAGTTGGTTTGCATTGAGGTCAAAATCTTCGCATCGATGGTTAAAAAAGAAAGATACATTCTCGTATTTAGACGCTTCTAACAACAATTGTTTATTGAGTTCGCCCCGAGAAACTGAATAAATAGCTTCTCCATCTCTTCCGTAGGGCTGATAAGTTAATTCGCTTGAAACGCTGTGCATTAACCTGCCCGACATGGGAATAGAAATTTTCTCAATTTCTGAAGAAACCCCAGCCATTTCAATGGCTTTCCAGCCGCGAGTAGAAAGCGCCAAGTTAATTGACCTACCGCCTTTTAATTCTACCTGTCTTAAATCGGGTCTTCTTTCGTAAACTTCAACTTCGAACCCTTTTTTCGCCATTAAAATGGCATGAAGAGAACCTACTAAACCGGCTCCTACTACAACAATTTTCTCCATCGTTAATCGTCTAATTTTCTTTTGAAATATCGACCACCTTTGGGTGGTTTCAATGCATTCTTGCTAAATATCTTGATGACTACAAATCCAGCGATGAGAATGCCGAAAATGCTCATTATCTCTTTCATTGAATCGAGTTTTTAAGGTATTTCCCAAAGCGATACACATCGGTAAAGTTGTTATACAAAGGCACTGGTGCAATTCTAATTACATTGGGTTCTCGCCAATCTGCAATTACCCCTTGATCGGTTAGTGCCTGAAAAAGTGCTTTTCCTTGCCCATGACACAAAATAGACAACTGGGCGCCTCTTTGGTTTTCGTCTTTTGGGGTTATTATTTCGAAACGCACATCGGTGCTTTCTTCAGAAACTTGATTGATAACAAACTCTAAATAAGCCGTTAACTTTTTCGACTTTTCTCTCAAGTTTTGGAAACCGGCTCGTTCGAAAATCGATAACGATGCTTTGTGAACAGCCATTGCTAAAACAGGCGCATTACTCAGCTGCCAAGCTTCTGCCGAAGGAATTGGATCAAATCCTTTTTCCATTAAGAATCGGGTATCTTTATTATGACCCCACCACCCCGCAAAACGAGGTAAATCTTTATTCTCTAAGTGTCTTTCATGAACAAAGATTCCTGAAACACTTCCCGGACCACTGTTGAGGTATTTATATGAACACCAAGCAGCAAAATCAACTCCCCAATCGTGTAATTCAAGGTCAATGTTTCCTACACCGTGCGCTAAATCCCAGCCTACTGTTATTCCTTTTTCACGAGCAAAAGCAGTGATTTCTTTCATATCGTGAACCTGGCCAGTGTAATAATTCACCCCGCCAATCATCAGCAAACAGGCTTCGCTTGCATGTTTTTCTATGGTAGACAAAACATCTTCAGTACGCAAAGTATGCTCTCCTTCTCTTGGGAACAACTCGATAATGGCTTCGTCTGGCGAAAAACCATGAAAACGGACTTGACTTTCCAGCGCGTATTGATCACTCGGAAAAGCCTTTCCTTCACAAATTATCTTGAATCTTTCTTGAGTAGGACGATAAAAACTCACCATTAAAAGGTGTAGATTGGTAGTTAAACCATTCATAGCCACCACTTCTTTGGGTTGGGCTCCTACCAAACTAGCCAACGGCTTTGCAAACATCTCGTGGTAAGAATACCAAGGATTTTTCGCTTCAAAATGCCCTTCCACTCCAAGCTCTGCCCAATCTTTTAATTCTTGATTAAGTGCTTCTTTTGCACTTACTGGCTGTAAACCCAATGAGTTTCCGGTAAAATAAACAGTAGGTTCTCCGTTGTGATTGGGAATAAGAAATTCGTTTCTAAATGCTTTTAGCGGGTCGTTATTGTCTTGATTTTCTGCCCAATCTTTCGAAAATTCAAATTTCATACTGTTTATCGTTTTTCTTGGTAATTGCACAAAAGTGCCATTTTTTCGTTGAATCTTTTGCCCCTCTTTAAAGCGGGTTTGACAATTCTCTGATTTGTTTTAATCAGAATAAACACACATTTGCACCGTGAAATTAGAAAATTAGCTATGGACAACACACAATCTTCAGCACTTTACGAAACAGCAAAAAGCTATTTCCCTGGTGGGGTGAACTCTCCGGTAAGAGCCTTTAAATCTGTGAATGGAAATCCTATTTTTATGGATCGTGGAGAAGGAGCCGAAATTACCGATGTAGACGGCAATACCTTTATCGACTTTTGCTGTTCTTGGGGGCCGTTGATTCTAGGTCACGCTCACCCAAACGTGGTTAAAAAAGTACAAGAAACAGTAGCCAAAGGGATGTCTTTTGGTACACCAACAGAACTAGAGAACCAGTTAGCCGATCTGATTCTGAGCAACCATAAATACATCGAAAAAATACGTTTTGTAAACTCAGGAACCGAAGCCACCATGAGCGCTATTCGCTTGGCAAGAGGTTATACTGGGCGCAACAAAATCATCAAATTCGAAGGGTGTTATCATGGGCACGTAGATTCACTGATGGTAAATGCAGGTTCTGGTTTAGTAACGCTAGGGAACTCTTCTAGCGCAGGTATTCCTGATGCATTCGTTAAAGAAACCATTGTTGTTCCGTTAAACAACAGAGAAGCATTGAAAGAAGCAATTTCTCAATACAAAGATGAAATTGCTTGTATTATTTTAGAGCCGGTTCCTGCCAATAACGGCTTATTGATTCAAGACAAAGAATACCTACAATTCTTAAGAGATATTTGTACAGAAGAGGGTATTTTATTGTTTTTCGATGAGGTGATTTCTGGCTTTAGAGTTGGCTTTGAAGGAGCCGCTGGTTACTACGATATTCAGCCAGATTTATTAGCCTTTGGAAAAATCATTGGTGGTGGAATGCCCGTTGGCGCCTATGGTGGTTCTGAAGAAATTATGAGTCATGTTGCACCAGAAGGAGCCGTTTATCAAGCGGGAACGTTGAGCGGAAACCCCGTTGCGATGGCTGCAGGAATTGCGCAACTTACCGAATGTTTGCAACCCAATTTTTACGAAAATCTAGCGCAAAAAACAGCGAAATTCACTCAAACTTTAAGCGATTACGCAAAAGAAAAAGATTACCCAGTTACATTGCCGCACATTGGCTCTATTTTCTGGCTGGCCTTCTCTAAAGAGCGCATTATTGCGGCTAGCGAAATCGACAGCAATAGCATGAGCTACTTTAAAGAATTGCACCATTTAATGCTCGAACAAGGCATTTATTTAGGGCCAAGCGGTTACGAAGTAGGCTTTATTTCTGCTGCCCATACCGATGAGCAGTTAGAGAAAGCACTAAACGCATTTAAAACGGCTTTCGATAGAGTTTTTGCATAATCAAGATCAAATAAAAGCGAGAAAGGGGTTCAATTATTGGACTCCTTTTTACTTTTTAGTACGGTGGTTCCGGTACGGAAAAACCATAGAAAACATTCAAACGCGCCTTCTTTCTTCACTTCCCCACCACCAAACTCATTGGGTTATAGGCGATGGAAACGGATTTCTCTCCCGCCAAATTCTCAACTTTTTGCAGCCAAAAAGTTTACACGTATTCGACATCTCTCCTTCGATGTTGCGCAAAACCCAAAAAGCCATCCATTCATCTTTTGCTCAATTTTCGGTAGGATCCGTTCAAAAAATCCAATTCAATTCTTCCGTTGAGTGTTTACATCTTCCCTTCGTATTAGATTTATTATCGGATGAAGAAATTGTTGAATTGAGTCGAAAATGGTTCCTACAGTTACCCGATAATACCTATTTACACATTGTTGATTTTAAACCTCAGAAAAATCAACTTCACCAGCATACATTGTACGCCTTATTTAAATATACCACAGGCGCTCATCGTAAAAAACTACCCGATTTAATGCAGCTTTTATCTGCCCAATGGAAATGTGTTAAAAGCCATCAAAACGGAAGATTTGAAGCTACTTTATGGCAAAAAACTCATTAGAATTACTGCTGCAGATTGCACAATAAAAATTCCTTCAACTCCAAACGCATAAAAGAACTCCGACTTATTTTCATCGACTTTACTGAGCCAAAAAGCAGCGTAAACATCGCTTGCGACCAAAACCATCAAAAAGTAAATTGAAAAGGTAGAAAAGAAGAAAAAAAGGGTGAAATTGAACAGTGTAAATCCGCTGAGAAGCAACAGCGACAAGCTTTTAGCTCGCTGAACACCCAACACCAATGGCAGTGTTTTTAAACCGTAAGGTTGATCGAGGTGTACATCTCGAATATCGAACGGAATGGTAACTGCCAGCACTAATAGCACCCGAGAAAAAAACAGTAAAATCAATTCTGTAGTGGTTAAACCGGCATTTGACAACGGAATAAGTAAAGTAATTACACTTACCGTTATGGCAATAGCATAAATTTTAACATATGGGATGTCTCGCAACCGCTTTCGAGATCCTTTTAACCACGGAATAGGAAGCGAATAACTCAACGAAATAGCCGCTAACGGAACAAAACACCAACGCAATTCTGAAGAGAGTTGAAAAAAATAATACACCGACAAAACTACCCCACAAATCACCAATGGAATAAGTGCTTGTTTATGTTTTCTGGCCCAAAGAATTCTCTCTATGGGCGTGCTCTCTTGAATAGATAACGAGCCTAATAAACGATGCAATGGATAAAGGAAAAGTGTTGCGCTCGTTGCAAACCAGAAATAATTGAAGTCTATTACGGCTCCTACCAAAACGTAACTCTGTGCTACTAAAAAACCAATTACAAACACAATGTACACATTACTGTATACCCATCCTTTTAAAAAAGACTGCGCTACGTTTTTCAACATGTTTGCAATAGTAGTAAATCTCTGTTTTTCATCTATTTTGCAGAATTTGATTCGGCCACTTTCAAAAAGCACACAAAACACTGATTAACTGACTCTTACACCAACAGAAAAAACCTTTTACAATTCTCAGAAACAATACCTTATCAATGTAGTTATATTTGCATCCCTTAAGACGAAAAAAGCATGTTTACAGATCGATTTGAGCACAGGCATATTGGCCCGAATGAGGCGGATACTAAAGAGATGTTAAGCACTGTAGGAGTGGAAAACATAGACGAATTAATTCATCTTACCATTCCTGATAACATAAGGTACACCGAGCCCCTCAATTTGTCGCCCGCAATGACAGAGTATGAGTTTTTAAACCATATTCAAGCGCTAGGCAATAAGAATAAAGTTTTCAAAACCTACATTGGTTTAGGATATTACGACACGATTGTTCCTGCGGCTATTCGCAGAAACATTCTTGAAAATCCAGGTTGGTACACAGCTTACACGCCTTACCAAGCAGAAATTGCACAAGGTCGATTAGAGGCTTTGCTGAATTTCCAAACGATGGTAATGGATCTTACCAATATGGAAATTGCGAACGCTTCGCTTCTAGACGAAGGAACATCAGCGGCAGAAGCCATGATTATGTTCTACAACACACGATCTAGAAAAGCCCAAAAAGCAGGTGTAAAAAAATTCTTTGTAGCTGAGAATTGCTATCCTCAAACCAAGAGTGTATTAGAAACAAGAGCGGTTCCTTTAGAAATCGAGATTGTTTACGGAAAATTCAGTGAAACAGAATTAGACGAATCGTTTTTTGGCGCTTTAGTACAATACCCAGCAGCGAACGGTGAAGTAGAAGACTACGCAGAATTTACTGAAAAGGCGCAAGAAAAAGAGGTAAAAGTAGCGGTTGCTGCAGACATCATGAGTTTAGCCGTTCTCAAATCTCCTGGTAGTTGGGGCGCAGATTGTGTAGTAGGATCTACTCAGCGTTTTGGTGTACCAATGGGATACGGTGGCCCTCACGCTGCTTATTTCGCAACCAAAGAAGAATACAAAAGGCATATTCCAGGTAGAATTATTGGTGTTTCTGTAGATAGAGATGGCAATAAAGCGCTACGCATGGCTCTGCAAACTCGTGAGCAACACATCAAAAGAGACCGTGCAACCTCCAATATTTGTACTGCCCAAGCACTATTAGCTATTATGGCAGGTATGTATGGGGTTTACCATGGGCCAAAAGGAATTAAAGGAATTGCCGAGCGCATCCATTTGCATACTCGCGCCTTAAGCAATGCCCTTACTAAGGCTGGTCTCAACCAAGAAAACAAGCAATATTTCGATACTCTTTCTTTCTCGGCATCAGCTGAAGAACTAAAAGAATTAAAATCGAAAGCCGAAGCGGCAGAAATTAACTTCTTATACAACGAAACTTCTTTTAGCATTTCGTTGAACGAAACCACTACTCTAGAAGATGTGAATGCTCTTCTTGAAGTAATTGGAACTACTTTTAACAAATCGATTTCTGCTCTAACTGAAATTGATGAAAACGGTGTTGGTTTTGAAGATGCTATGGCTAGAGCCACTCCTTATTTAGAGCATCCCATTTTCAATAAATACCATTCAGAAACAAGCTTAATGAGGTACATCAAAAAGCTTGAAAACAAAGACATTTCATTGGTTCATAGCATGATTTCTTTAGGATCTTGCACCATGAAATTGAATGCTGCTGCCGAATTAGAACCAATTACAAACCCTCAATTTGCCAATCTACATCCGTTTGTTCCCATCGAACAAGCAAAAGGATACGAGCAAATTCTGAATGAGCTAGACAAAGACCTTTCTGAAATTACAGGCTTTGCTGCCATGTCTTTTCAGCCTAATTCAGGAGCTCAAGGTGAGTATGCAGGTTTAATGGTTATTCGTGGGTACCACGAATCTCGAGGTGATTCTCACAGAAACATTTGTTTAATACCTTCTTCTGCTCACGGAACTAACCCTGCATCAGCTGTAATGGCAGGAATGAAAGTAGTGGTTGTAAATTGTGACGATAAAGGAAACATTGATGTTAACGATTTAAGAGAAAAGGCAGAGAAGCACAGCGAAAACCTTTCTTCTCTAATGGTAACTTACCCTTCTACTCACGGTGTGTTTGAGAAGTCAATTACTGAAATAACTCAAATCATTCACGATAACGGAGGTCAAGTTTACATGGATGGTGCTAACATGAATGCTCAAGTTGGGTTAACAAGCCCAGGGAAAATTGGAGCTGATGTTTGTCACCTTAACTTACACAAAACGTTTGCTATTCCTCACGGTGGCGGTGGCCCCGGTATGGGACCCATCGGTGTAGCAAAACACCTTGTGCCTTTCTTACCTGGCCACAATTTGGTTCCTACAGGAGGTGACCAAGCCATTTCTTCTGTTTCAGCAGCACCTTATGGAAGTACGTTGATTCTGATTATTTCTTACGCTTACATTAAAATGCTAGGTGTAAAAGGAGTAACCAACTCAACTAAGTACGCGATCCTCAACGCTAATTACATGAGAAAACGATTAGAAGATCATTTTCAAGTGCTTTACACAGGTGAAAGAGGTCAAGTTGCGCACGAAATGATTGTTGATTGCAGACACTTTAAAAAGTTTGCGAACATTGAGGTCGAAGACATTGCCAAGCGATTAATCGATTATGGTTTTCATGCACCAACTGTGAGTTTTCCTGTAGCAGGAACCGTTATGATTGAACCTACAGAAAGTGAATCTAAAGAGGAGCTTGACCGTTTTTGCGATGCGATGATTTCTATTCGTCAAGAAATCGAATCAATTATCTCGGGCGATGCAAACCCTGACAATAACGTTCTGAAAAATGCTCCACATACAGCTAATTTAGTGATTAGCGATGCTTGGAATATGCCCTATTCTAGAGAAAAAGCGGCATATCCATTAGGCTATCTAAGAGACCAGAAAGTTTGGCCAGCAGTACGCAGAATCGACAATGCTTTTGGAGACCGCAATTTAATTTGCAGTTGCCCTTCCATTGAGACGTATGCAGAAGCCTAAGCGTCAATAAAGTATAGACCTGTAAAATTAGGAAACCCGCTTAAATAGCGAGTTTTTTCGTATTTATACCTAACCTTTTGCGTATTTTTTACGTGTATGCATTAAACCACCCACTTACTTATTAGTCTTAATAAGACGTTAAATACGTGTTTCTTTTAGATGATTATGTGATTCTACAAGTGTTTTCTGAACGGTTCACTCTAATTTTGAAACATCGTAAAAGTTGAAGCTTAACAAATAAAAATTATTATGAAAAGATTTTACTCCTTAGTGGGTGCTATCGCAATCAGTTTAGCATCTACGGCACAAGTATCAGACAACCAATATACATCTGGGTCTGCTCCTTTGGCCAAAAAAGCAAAAAACAACAATTCAGTAGTTCCTGCACAAAAAGGTTGGAGCACTCGCCACGCGGTTCGTGCAACTTCTGTATTTACTTCAGATTTCTCTAACCCAGCAGATTGGAACATCTACAATGAGGTAGCTGGTACATCTGATGATTGGGTAATTGGAACTGCTGGACCTGCAGGTTCTTTCCCTATCGACCCAATTGCATCTACAACAGCGGCAAACGGTTTCGCTCTTTTTGATTCTGACAACCTATGTTCAGGAGACCAAAGTGCGTTTATTGAAACTGCTAACTCAATCGATTGTTCTTCGTTAACTGGTGTAATTATTCGCTTTGAGCAGTTTTACAGAAAGTTTTCTGATCAAACTTTTGTTGAAGTAAGTAACGATGGAACCAACTGGACTCAGTTTGAGGTTAACAGTGCTGTTGCATCTAACTCTTCTACTTCTAACCCAGCTGAAGCGGTAGTAAACATTTCAAGTGTTGCTGCTAACGAAGCTACTGTATGGGTTCGTTTCCACTTCTTATCAGGAACCGCTAACGGTGGTGACGGATGTGATTATGCTTGGATGGTAGATGACGTTTCTATTGAAGAAGCTCCAGCCAACAACATGGCGTTTAACCAGTACTACTTTAACGGTTTTGCAGATAGTACTTTTTCTAGCTACTATACATTTATTCCTGAAATTCACGCAAACTTAGACACAATCAACTTTGGTGGTGTTGTAGAAAACATTGGTAGCGCTACTCAAACAAACGTTGCTTTAAATGTTAACGTTTCAGGTCAAGGTACATATAACGGTACAAGTGCTGCTTTAGCTCCTTTAGCTACTGGAGCTACTGATTCTGCAGATGTTACTTCTGAGTTTTACCCGAACAGTGGACAAGGTAACTACGACATCGATTTCTTCTTTACTTCTGATTCTACAGACGAAGTGAACGGAAACGATACAGGCAGCTTCTCTTTTGAAGTAACTGGTGGTACTTACGGTAGAGATTTAGGAACTATTAACTCGGGTAACTGGTACGATGCTGCTAGTAACATTTGGGAAGTAGCTCTTTATTTTGAAATCAATGCACCTGATACAGGACTTTCAATTTCTGCTTGGTTCCCAGATTTATCAAATGGTTACGGTATTGATGCTGGTGATCCATTGTCTTTTTACCTATACAACGAAACTGATTTAAACAACCCAGTAGGTTCTAACGAATTCTACACAGTTGTAACAGCTGATGAAGATGGTTTAGTTACTTTACCTATTACAGACGCAAGTGGAAACCCTCCAACTCTTGCACCTGGCGGGTACTATGCTTCAGTTAAAGTATACACTGATGAAACAGCTATCGGAACAAACAGTGAAGTGAATGGAAACACACCTCCATTTGTAACCTTAGTAAATGTTGACGAATCATCAACTTGGTCGTACTCTACTACGTTAACTCCTTTTATTCGTTTAAATGTAAAAGGTGGTCGTGACTTATGTGCTGGTGTTTCAGTTGACGGAAATGCTACAGTTGTAGACAACTTAGAATTAGGTTCTATCGATTTAACTGCAACTGGAGGTTCTGCTCCTTATAGTTATAGCTGGACTGCTTCTAATGGTGGTTCGGTTCCTGCAGGCCAAAACAGTGCAGAAGATTTAACTAATATTTCTAGCCAAGGTACATACACAGTTGTTATTACTGATGTGAACGGTTGTACTTCAAACCCTATCGACTTTACAGTAGGTGGAATCGTTTCAACTAACGAATTAACCTTAGAGCAATCGATTGGAGTATTCCCTAACCCATCAACTGGTGTTTTCACTATGAACTTTGATGGTTTAGCACAAGACAACTACACCATTACAATTTTGAATGTTGTAGGTCAGCAAATGCAAACAACTAAAATGAACTTACAAGGTTCTGGTCAGCAGAAATTTAACCTTGAAGGTTTCGAAAGTGGAATCTACTTCTTAAACGTAGAAGGCGAGAGCGGTGCTCAGCACACTTTCAAATTAATCAAAAAATAAAGTCCTCTTTATAGATTGATAAAAGCCAACTCAATATGAGTTGGCTTTTTTTTGTTACAACCTTTTCTGCTTTTGTTCGTATTAAGTGATATATTTGAGAATCTAAATTCTAACTTTTATGAACAAAATTTACTTAACAGCTTTGATGCTCATGGGAGGTTACGGCCTTTCAATGGGTCAGTCGAGCCAAGACAATTCGTTAGCTCCATTTGCTGGTGCTGAAAGGTCTGCCGCTCCACAACTACAAACATCAGCGGTTGCTAAACAGGCAGGAGTTTCATCAACTATTCAACAATCAACTAACAGAGCTCCTGGCGATGTTATTTGGTCTGAAGACTTTGCAGGTGGTATCCCAGCCGGTTGGTCGCTAAATGCAACTCCAGCAGGTGCTGATTGGATTTACACAACTTCTGATCCATCAGGACAATACACAAATGAGTCTGCTATCGCTTCTACTTCAGGAACGAATGGATTTATGCAGTTAAACTGTGATGGATTTAACACTCCAGGTACTCCAGCTTCTTTCCAAGCAATTACTGCTTCTTTTGAAACAGGAGACATTACTGTTCCTTCGGCAACAGCTATGGTTCTTGAATTTGAGCATTACGGACGTGTTTTCACTAACACAGAGATGTTAGCTGAATGGTCTACTGATGGTGGTGCTACTTGGACATCACAAGATGTAAGAGATGGCGTTGGTGCTAACCAAGCTACCGCTAACCCAGTTCTTAGAAACGTATACTTAGGAGTTGTACCTTCAGGTCAAATCCGTCTTAGGTTTACTTGGGCAAATGAATCTCACTATTTCTGGATGATCGATGACATTCGTCTTATCGAAGCTCCAAGCAACAACTTAGTGATTAATGATGTTTTCTTCAAATCTGTAGCTGATTCTAACGGTTTGAACGAATACTATTACCAAGTTCCTTTATCACAAATTACCGGTGATACAATGTGGTTTGGTGGTACTGCTACTAGCTTCGGTGGTGCAGATCAGCCTAACTCACGTTTCGAAATCAACATTACTGGTCCTAACACAAACGACACTAAAACAACTGTTGGTGGCAACACTGTAGTTGAAGGTGCTGTTTACACAGACGAAGTAGCTTCTAACGATTTCTACTTTACTGCTGGTGGACAAGGTCTTTTCACTTATGAGTTTATGGCTAAATCAGATTCAACTGATTTCTCTCCGGCTGATAACATCATCACTAAAGAGTTAACAGTTACTGATACAGTATACGCTAGAGATGATGACAACATTGAGTTCGTTACTCGTAGAGAAGAAACAGGTATTGTTGCTCCACGTTTCGACATCCACAATGCTGACGTTGCTACTTCAGTTGATATCTTCATTGGTGATCCAGTATCATTCCCTAACCAATCAGTTGGTTCTGTAATGTCTGTATACTTAATGGATGCTGGTTTCAACATCATTGAAAGTGAGCAATTCTACACTATTCAAGCTTCTGATTTAGGTTGGAAAACTTTCGACCTTCCTGATACTCCACTTCCTGTTGGAACTTACTTTGTAGGGGTTGAAGTTATTTCAGATACAGTTTGGTTAGGTATTGACGATCGTAATCCTTCTTGGAGACAAGTTTACGAGAACATCGGTGCTGTTGCTGGTTCTGGTGGTAACTGGTATTTCGCTCAGTTCGACAACGTTCCTTACATCCGTTTGAATGTTGAAGGTCTTAGCTGTCCGGTAATTGATGGTAACCCAACTGTTCTTAACGCTCCTGGTTGTGGTGCTTCTGATGGATCTGTATTAATCGCTCCTTCAGGTGGTACAAGCCCTTATGTGTACCAATGGCCTGATGGACAAAACACAGCTACTGGTACTAACTTAGCAGCTGGTTCTTATGTTGTTACTGTAACTGATGCTAACTTATGTTCACAAGAGGTTACTGTTGTATTAGACAACGATAACGCTCCTACTGCAACTTTAGCACCTTCTAGTAACACTGATATCAACTGTTTCGGTGACTGTGATGGTAGCATTACAGTAAACGTATCTGGTGGTACTGGTACTATCAACTACGCTTGGTCTGATAACACGCTTTCTGGAAGCTCTGTTTCTTCATTATGTGCAGGTACTTACTCAGTAACTATCACTGATGATAACAGCTGTACTACAGTATTTAACCAAGACATTACTCAGCCAGCTTCTGCTGTAACTGGTACTGCAACGGGTGCTGTAAACTCTGCTTCTGCAACTGCGCAAGGCGGAACTCCTCCTTACACTTATGCTTGGACTGGTGCTGGCGGTGGAACTGCTACAGGTGCTAACCCAACCAACATGAGCTCAGGTACATGGAATGTTGTAATTACAGATGCTAACGGTTGTTCTACTGATCCAATTTCTGTATCAGTTATTACTAGCGTTGCAGAAAACGTATTAAACAACAAAGTGAGCATCTTCCCTAACCCAACTTCTAACAACGTAAACGTTGACTTAAACGGAGTTACTGCGGGAACTTATGAGTTCACATTACAAAATGTTGTAGGTCAAGTAATCGAGAACAGAACTGAAAGCATCTCTGGAAACCACAGAGCTGAATTCAAATTAGCTGGTCTTGAAAAAGGTATCTACTTCTTGAAAATTGAAAACGACAAGAACGAAACTGGAATCTTCAAAGTAGTTCTTCGTTAATCGATCTATTTCTTCATTGAAATCAAAAAGGCTCTATCTCATGATAGAGCCTTTTTTTATGGCCAATACTTAACAAAACTTGATTATTCAATCGAGAAATAGCTTCATCCTAAAAATAATTCCATCTAAAATTACTGTAGGAACTCGATCTCCATTTTGTTAGAATTTGTCTCTAACATGAAAAAGCACATTTGAGACGAAACTAGGTTCCTACCGATAGTAAGAAAGCAGTACTATAAAACATACTGTTCGAAACCCGTTTAGCACGTATTTAAAACGATTTGCGCTCACTGTTTACTTCCAGCTAACTTGCAAAGCAAAGCATAAAAAAAGCCCGTCTAAAACGGGCTTTAAATAAGTATCAATATTTCAGGTTGCTTAAGCAATCATCATAATCGGGTTTTCAAGCATGCTCTTGAACGTGTTTAAGAATTCGCTTCCAGTAGCGCCATCTACCACTCTGTGATCACAGCTTAGCGTTACCTTCATACGGTTACCCACTACGATTTGACCTTCCTTAACAACTGGTTTTTGAATGATACCACCCACAGCCATTATACAAGCATCTGGCGGATTGATAATAGCTGTAAACTCTTCAATTCCGTACATACCTAGGTTCGAAATAGTAAATGTATTTCCTTCCCAATCTTGCGGTTGAAGCTTTTTGCTTTTTGCTTTCTTAGCGTATTCTTTCACCTCAGCAGAAATGGTTGAAAGTGACTTACTATCTGCAAAACGCACCACAGGAACTAGAAGACCTTCTTCTACAGCCACTGCGATTCCGATATGTACGTGCTCGTTGTAACGAATTTTGTCACCCAACCAAGACGCGTTAATTTTCGGATGCTTTTTCAATGCTGCTGCACTAGCTCGCACAACAAAATCGTTGAAAGAAACTTTTATATCTCCAGTAGCATTGATCGCTTTGCGCGCTTCAACTACGTTATCCATGTCGATTTCAACGGTTAAGTAAAAATGCGGAGCGGTAAATTTACTTTCGCTTAAGCGTTTAGCAATTGTTTTTCTCATTTGAGAAACCGGCTCTTCTGTGTAGCTTTCTTGACCTACTGCAACACCAGAAGTAGCTGTAGAAGCTGCAGACGGTGTATAATTATCAATGTCCGCTTTAATTATTCTGCCACCATCACCAGTACCGTTTACCTGAGCTAAATCGATGCCTTTTTCTTCAGCCATTTTTTTGGCTAACGGACTCGCTTTAATTCTACCATCTGAAGTGGCCGCTTTGGTAGCCGCTGGCTTAGAAGATTCTTGAGCTGCAGGCTTAGTTTCTTCTTTCTTTTCAGGAGAATTTGACTCAGAAGATGAATTGGTTGATTCTTGATTAGATTCTGCTGGTTTAGCTTCGTCTTCTTTCAACAATTCTTCGTAGCTCTCGCCTTCTTCACCCAGTATACATAAAATAGAATCTACTTCAGCAGCATCTCCTTTTTCTACACCAATGTAAAGCAGAACCCCATCTTGGAAACTTTCAAATTCCATGGTTGCTTTATCGGTTTCGATTTCAGCTAGAAGATCACCTGATTCAACTTTGTCTCCAACTTGCTTGTGCCACTCAGCTACAACTCCTTCCGTCATTGTATCGCTAAGTTTAGGCATTCTTACAATTTCAGCCATTCAATTCTTTTTTACACTTTAAAATTTATTATCCATGATGTATGGATAATCCTTTTGAGTATATACATCTTCGTAAAGCTCAGAAGCTTTCGGAGCTGGTGACTCTTCAGCAAACTGCACTGATTCGTTTACGATATCTTTCACCTTAGCGCCAATCTTTTCGATCTCTTCTTCAGTAGCAAAACCGTAATCGTAAATACTATTAAGAACACTGTTAAGTGGATCTCTTTCTTTGTACTTCGCTACTTCTTCTTTGGTTCTGTATTTCTGAGGATCTGACATTGAATGCCCTTTGTAACGATAGGTTCTAATGTCTAAGAAAGTAGGACCATCTCCTTTTCTTGCACGATCTGCAGCTTTTTTAACCGCTTCATGAACAGCTTCTACAGACATACCGTCTACTGCTTCTGAAGGCATATCGTAAGCCAAACCAATTTTGGTTAAATCGTGAACATTCGTAGTTCTTTGCAATGAAGTTCCCATTGCATAATTGTTATTTTCTACGATGAAAATAGCGGGAAGCTTCCAATTCATTGCCATGTTAAACGTTTCGTGCAATGCACCTTGTCTAACGGCACCATCACCCATTGAGGCAACGCAAACGTTGTCTGTTCCTTTGTATTTTTCGGCAAATGCAATACCTGCACCCATTGGAATTTGAGCTCCTACAATACCATGACCACCCATAAGATTAACTTCTTTGTGGAACATGTGCATTGAGCCACCTTTTCCTTTGGCCATACCAGTAGACTTACCGTAAAGTTCAGCCATCATGTACTTTGGATGAACACCTAAAGCAATGGGATGCGCGTGATCTCTGTAAGCAGTAATGTGTTTATCTCCTTCTTTGGTAGCTGAAGCGGTTCCTGCAACAACGGCTTCTTGCCCGATGTACAAGTGACAAAACCCTCCGAACTTCTGCTGCACGTATAATTGACCGGCTTTCTCTTCTATTTTACGCATTACTAGCATGTCTTCATACCACTTAAGGTATTGCTTCTTAGCGTATTTCGCCTTTTTTTCCTTTGCTGTAGCCATAATTTCTTAATTCATGAAAAGCAAATTTATACAATTTGGGCACCTAAATGCCCCTTTATTTTACTGATTACCTTCTTTACGAACGCCTTCACCACGAAAGGTTAGCGGTAAAAGGCAAGATGCATTCGGTAGGAGCCATATTGTATCTCCCGAACCACCCAAAATAACTTCAATATCTCCTGCTTGATTTAACGACTCGTATTCTGACATTACTTGTCTACAAGAGCCGCATGGTGTAACAGGTTGAGATAGCTTTTCTGCTAATTCTGATTGAGCTGTAACGGCAATTGCATTTACATCTGCTTCAGGATATTTCGCCTTTGCAGCAAATAGCGCCACTCTCTCTGCACATAAACCAGACGGATAAGCAGAATTCTCTTGATTGTTACCTTGAATTATCTCGCCATTATCAAGCAAAACAGCGGCTCCTACTCTGAAACCGCTGTATGGTGCGTATGCTCTTTTACCCGCTTCAACAGCAGAAAGGTATACTGCTTTAAGAGTAGGAGATAAACTAGCTAACTCTAACTCTTGATATTCTGTATGGAAAATTCTTTTCTGAGGTGTTTTACCCATCAATTATTCTTCAGAAGATCTATTAACTAATTGATCTAACTCAACAAATAGTGAAAAACGAACTGTATTTGCTAGAGGTGAATTCTGAATATTTCTTTGCTCGCCCACATAGAAAGGAGCTAAGTAAGAAAAGTCAATACCTAAGAAGTTATACTTTACGCCAGCGCCAAATGTTAAGTACTTTCTATTTCCTTTTAATTCGTGCTCTGTGTAGTAACCTGCTCTTACAGCGAAAAGCTTATTGTACCAGTACTCGGCTCCTACAGCTAAAGAAAACTCTCTTAATTCTTCTCGCAAAACACTACCACTCTCTACTTGGTAAGTTCCGTCAGAGTTAAAAACATTAGAACCATCAGGGTTAAGAACTGGGGTTCCTGGAGCGTCAAAGAAAGAGGTAAACATACCGCTTGCTACCGCTCTATCTGGGTCTTCACCAGCACCAATTCTTTGCTCACTGATCACGTTGTTACCGTTCTCGTCTGTTTCAACATAAATAGGCGGTGTAGGAACCATTAACTTATTTACATCGAAAGTAAAACTGATGTCGTTGTACTCATCTAAATGGAAAGTAATTCTTGGTCCAAAACGCAGGTTGATGGGTAAGAAATCGTTCTCATTCAAATCTGAATAAGTCATTTTATTACCTATGTTGCTGATACCTGCACCCCAAGCAACCGTTACATCTCGATCAAAAAGTTCAATATCATCGTTTTCGTAATAAACAAAAACATCTGCTGCAATAGCTCTTCCTGGTTTAGTTTCGGCTCCTTGAGCTACTTGGCCACCCGTTAAGTTCGAGTTAACAAAGCGAAGTGCTAAACCACCCGAAAAACGATCTGATAACTTTCTACCATACGATACATCGATGGCAAATTCGTTGGGTCTAAATTGTACTGTATTAGCACCAAACTCATCGGTAAATTGAATATCTCCTAAGGTGAAATAGCGCAAAGAAGCTCCAAGCGATGACATATCATCGATTTTATAGTATCCAGAAAGATACGCTAGGTTAATATCTGGCACTAAGCTTCTTAACCACGGAGTGTAAGAGAAAGAAACTCCAAAATCGTTTTCGAGGAATGCCAATTTAGCCGGATTCCAGTGGGTAGAATTTGCATCTGCTGAAGTAGCTACTCCGGCATCTCCCATTGCGCCTGCCCTAGAATCAGGAGCAATCATTAAAAATGGAACAGCCGTTGTGATTGTGTTTACCCTCGCGTCTGCACCTAGTGTATTGCCCACTTGAGCAAAGGCTCTTAGCCCCATTACTACTAGAATAAATACAACAAGTGCAGTTATTTTAAAAGGATTAATTTTCATTCAATTGAATTTAAGCGTTGCAAATATATAATTCTAAGGGTTTCGATATTTTTTAATTAAGTATAACCAGTTTTTCAAATTCTTCGACTGATTTACCTGCTGGTGTTTTAATCTTTACTCTGTAAACATACGTACCTCTTCCGATTCTATCACCAAAATCATCTCTCCCATCCCAACTGATTGGCCCTACTCGGTATCCTTCTCCGCCATAATACCCATCAATAATTTTTACCAATTTACCAGAAACTGTGTAAATCTCAATTCTCACATCTAAATTTTGTCCTGGTGCATTGTGCTCAAAATAGAAACCGGTATTGGTAGTGAACGGATTAGGATAGTTTAATAAATGTTTAATGGCTAAATCACTGTTGTCGGCTACTACAAATTCTGTGTACGCTTCAGAAGGATTGTTGTAAACATCCCAAACACGCAACTTCAATGTATGTTTACCGTTGGGTAAATCTGAAAGTGGATACCGTATCGTTCCGCGTTGGTAAGAGTCAAGGTCTGATTCATAAAAATCATTAAGCACTATAGCATTGGCTGATTCTTCGTTTAATGTAGCTTGTATATCGTGGCCAATTCCGGTTCCTACCGTGTTGATACCATTTTCGTCAAAAACCCTTGAATATATCAACGGATGTTGGTCTGTGATACCGCCCATTACAAAGGTTTCGTCATTCATCCAAAGCTGTACCTCTGGCCCCTGTTGATCTTCTGCTGCATTTTCGTAAGTACCTCCTACTTGAAAATCTTCGTAAAACCCGCTCGCATCTGTTTCTCCGTTTTCTGCATAATAGCTGATACGACCAATTCCTAAATCGATAGGAACGTCTTTAGGAACCACAAAACTAAATTCGAAATCTCCGTTTGTTACTTTAGCTCTCCCCCTGAAGATGATATTTTCGAACACTTTGTAAGAAAATGCCCCATGCCCATCGTTGTTCAAGGTTACAACGTCTTTCTCACTGCTAAACACAGATGGATAAACCACGCCATTAAAGCTTTCTAGCTTCGCTCCGTTTTGGTTGGATACATACCCTTTTACCGTTACCTTTTGTAAGGCTTTAATGGTATCTGGCATTTGGGTAGTTACTACATTGTGTTCTGGATACGCTAATCTCATTGCTGGGTCTCCCAGTAGTGAGAAATTTCTGTAATTAACCCCGTTTCCGATATTAATATTGGCGTTTGTTTTACATTCTCTCAACAAATCACCTAAAGTTGGCTTTTCACCATCTATGTAATTAAAAACGTAATCCATAAAGGTATTACTCAACTCATAATTAGGAGTTGAATACACCAAACGTGTAGTAGTTAACAAAGCTACTCCGCCACCTCTTGGGTTCAACAAAGTAAGTTCACCCGCAGAACTTCTAGCAGGATCATCGAATCGGCTAAACTCACAAGTAGCGGTTAGAAAAAGTGGCATATTATTGATATTGTCCCAATTGTTAACGTCAGACACACCTAATGTTCGTTCGTGCGCCCAACCCAATTCACCACCGTGCCCCACGTAGGTTAAAAACAATGCACCGCGATCTACTCTATTATTAATTGCGTTTGTTACATCTGGATATTCTTCACCGCCCGAATTGGATATTTGTGGATAGGCATCGAAAAATATTTTTTCTTGGTTATAGGTAGGATGATTGGTATCAATCTTAACAGCCAAGCGGTTCGCATCTCTCATGTGAGCGTTTCCGTCTTCATCATCTGCAATAAACGAAACCCATGTTCTCCATGCTCCCAACGTTTTTGAGGTGTTGTGGTATTCAAAAATCTTATTAATTACGGCTTGAGCTTCTGAAACTGTTTTAACGGGTAATCGACCAATGCCGATGTCTAAACCGCTATCAATTTCGTCTGACTCTGAATCATCTAAGAACCCGAAATAGTCGTCACTGATATAACTCTGGGTAGGACCCACTGAATTTCTCGATTGAAAACTAACCACATAATTGGTATTATCGGGTGTTCTGTGCTTTAAATCGTAGCTAGCATCACCGAAAAGAAGTAAATACTTTGGCATCGAACTTTCATTAAGTCCAGCACGGTCGTAAAGCATTTTCATTAAATCTTTAATGGCAGTCATGTCTTGAGCTCCAGAAGAAAACTCATTATACACTTGCTGGGTAGTTACTACTTGAACGGTGTAACCGTACGTTCTTCTATGAAAATCGGCTAGTTGGTTGGCTTGGTTTACAAATTTAGGATGACTTAGTATAATATAGTCGATGTCTCGTAGAGCGTGTAAATCTTGATTTGCTACCTTCTTAAAAAGTTTGGGGCTTTTGGCATCAGAATCTGCAAAAAGGATGAATTCGTTCAATTCTCCTCCATTAATTCTAAACTGGTTACTTACTATCTGTTGAGCAATCACTTGGGTGGGCTCTGTAACATCCCAAAGACGCAAGTTATTCGATAAGCCACTCAATTGGTATTGAATTACATTGGCTCCTCTAGATTCTTTATTCCTAAAAAGCAATTGATCTCCTGAATATTGTAATTGCTGCTGGCCAGTTAGTTCTAAATAATCTAACCAACCTGTAGCAATCGAAGTTCCTTTTTGGAAATCGATATTTACGTTAATCTGTGAGCTTGTTGCTGAAAAATTCAATTCTTCTGTTCCATATCGAGCATAGGTAGCAGTGTAATTATTGGGCACGCTACTAATTGGAATTTGAATGGAATTGGTTCCTACCGATACATTAAATGTGCTAGAAGTACTAAAAGTACGAGCCGCCATTACGGCATTTAACCGAACGTTACTTCCTGGAACAATAGAAGGAACCGTAAACGGAAAACTATAAGAGGTGTTAATACTAAATTCTTCACCGAACCATCTTCTACCACTTAAAATAACATTTGTAAGGTCGTTTTCGTAAAAAAGATGGAAATCGCTTTGATTGACTTGAACATCTGGTGCCATATCTAAGGAAGCGCGCTCTGTAACTCGTTGAGGAGATCCAACTTGATAATCTCTGGTTACAAAATAGTAAGCCGTGTCTGACATAAAATTTTGAGAATATGCATAGGTATTCCCCGATAATTCCCAATTGTGTGGCCCATGACCATAAAACAAAATGTAGTCGCCAGCATTAATGGCTCCATCACCTCCATCGACTACAACAATCGCATTTTCGGCTAAATCATCTATTCTTTCTACGCTATTATCGAACGGTAACATCCGGCCACCGTTACCAAATAAACGCAATTGACTAGCCGATAAATTGGTTACATTCATCCCGAGAGATTGAAGCTGCTCGTAGGTAAGTTTATACACCCCATCTTCGGTAATGCCCACTTTAAACCAATCTCCACTTCGTAAAACTGAATTGTACTTGTACGTTCTGCTTCTAGCTGTTCTCGCTTGCGACTTATTATTGGTGGTTTGAGCAGTAATTTTAAACGAAACCAATTTTTCAACTATTCCAGTTTGAGGATTTTTTCGGACCGGAAGAATAGAAACGTTGCAAAAAGATTGTTTTCGAATAATTTGCTCTTGAAAAGTAAGCTGAAATTCGTTAGAAAGATTGTTTTCGTAATTTTTGATTGCTTCTCTTTCTGCGCTAGAGAGAGGCTCTGCCACTACATTTATTAGAGATACATTTTTTACTTCTCCACTGTAGGAACCGAACTGTTGTACCCAAAAAGGAAATTTCGAAACATTGACATCGTAAACCGCTCTATTAAAGTCTAAATAATGGATAAACAGATCTTCTTCAACTTCTATTTTTTTAGGTTCTTTCCAATTTATTTTGAAAATGTCTTTATTGAAAGTACTTTTAGCTTTTTGTGCGAAAGAATTTATGCTAAACGCACTAAAAAACACCAATAAAACCATCATTCTCACGAATGAGCAAAAAGTAAAAATTCTGTTGAAGACGCGCATAATAGAGAGTTTGATTGGCAATAAATCGTTTATGAAACGAAACAATATATTGTTTATTGTCGCAAATAAAACAAGAAAAATGCGTTAATGTTAATAGATAGTTTTAAAACAAATAAATTCGTATACTTGCGAACATCATCCTGTAATCTATGAACTTCAAGAGCTCGATAAAAGGAATTTTCTCTGTTTTTTTAGTACTTGCAGCAGTTCTTGAGTTGAAGGCGCAAGACCCTCAATTCACTCAGTTCTATGCGAACCCGCTGTATTTAAACCCAGCGTTTGCTGGTTCTCAAGAATGCCCAAGACTAAATTTGAACTATAGAAACCAATGGCCTGCAATAGAAGGAACCTTCTTAACGTACGCTGCTTCTTATGATCAAAACGTAGATGCCCTAGCTGGTGGTTTGGGTTTCTCTGCATTTCATGATCGAGCAGGTGAAGGAACCATTCAAACCACTAACATCAGCGCCATGTATTCTTACATGCTACCTGTATCTAGAAAATTTTCAATCCGCGCTGGTTTTCAAGCCACCTATTTTCAGAAAAGCATTGATTGGAGTAACCTAACGTTTGGTGATATGATTGATCCTCGATATGGATTTATCTATCCTACAGACGAAACTCCTGGAAGTGATGCCGTTAATGGTGCTGATTTTTCTGCTGGTTTATTGGGGTATACTAAAAACTTTTATTTCGGTGCAGCGGTTCATCACTTAACCGAACCAAACGAAAGCTTTTTCGAAAGTGACGAAGCTGTTTTACCTAGAAAATATACTGCTCACGTTGGAGCTAACATTCCTTTCAAAAAGAGATACCCAGAAGATGGTTCTATCTCTCCAAACATCTTATATCAGAGACAAGGTAGTGCTCAACAATTAAACTTCGGTTTATATGTTCGCAAGGGTCCAATTGTTGGTGGTTTATGGTACCGTCTAGGTGATGCATTTATTGCTTTAGTAGGTGTTCAAACCGATCAGTTTCGATTTGGTTACAGCTACGATTTAACCACTTCTAGATTGACTAATGCCACGGCAGGTTCTCACGAAATTTCTCTAGGAGTACAGTTTGAGTGTAGACCTAAACGCAAGAAGTTTAGACCACTTGCTTGTCCTCAATTTTAAGAATTAAGCGAATAATAATATTTTTATACCCTCGTTATCCGTATAAACGCAGTCGAAATGAAGAAAATACTTCTTTTAACAGCAGTTCTATTCACCATCGTTTTGATTGGATGTCAACACGAGAAGTCTTCAGTAACTGGCTGGAATTACAACGATAAAAAGAACGGTGATTTTCAAAAAATGCCATTCTTAGAACAAGAAACTGGTCCTAACTTAGTATTAATCGAAGGGGGTACGTTCGTTATGGGGCGTGTTCTTGACGATGTAATGGGCGATTGGAATAACATTCCAAGAAGAGTAACTGTTTCTTCTTACTACATGGATGAAACCGAAATCTCTAACTTCCATTGGACGGAATACTTGTACTGGTTACAGCGCGTATTTAAAGCTGATTATCCTGAAGTTTACGAAAGAGCTTTACCAGATACATTGGTTTGGAGAAGCCGTTTAGGTTACAACGAACCATACGTAGATTATTATTTACGTCACCCAGCTTACAGAGAATACCCAGTAGTGGGTGTTAGCTGGAAACAAGCGACTGAATTCTGCTTGTGGAGATCTGATCGTGTTAATGAGCAAATCTTAGTGCGTGAAGGTTTATACAACCACAACCCGAACCAAATTGCCGAAGATAACTTCAATACTGATGCCTATCTGTGGGGACAGTACGAAGGGGAAAAACGCAAAGATGGTCTTCCTTGGGATGGTCCAAGTAGCCCAGGATACAGAAACGTGAAGATGGAAGACGGTATTCTTTTACCAAAGTATCGCCTACCAACCGAAGCTGAATGGGAATACGCTGCGTACGGTTTAATCGGAAATTCATTAGGTGAAAACGTTATCGAAAGAAGACAATGGCCTTGGAATGGGCACGCTGTTAGAAACCCGAACGAAGAATATATCGGAGAATTCTTAGCAAACTTTAAAAGAGGTCGTGGTGACAACATGGGGGTTGCTGGAAAATTAAACGATAATGGTGACATTACTACTCCAGTTTATTCTTACTGGCCAAACGATTACGGCCTTTATAACATGGCTGGTAACGTTAGTGAGTGGGTAATGGATGTTTATCGTCCGCTTTCTCACGAAGACATGGATGATTTTAGACCTTTCCGCGGTAACGTATTCGAAAAGTACGCTACTGACGAAGATGGGTTTATCTTACCAAAAGATTCTTTAGGTAGAATGCAACGTGTAAAAGTTACTCCAGAAGATGCAGCCAACAGAAGAAACTACAGAAGAGCAGATAACATTAACTACGTTGATGGTGATCAGCAGTCACAAACAAGTGTTGGTGGAGCTGCTTGGGGTGAGTTTAAAAATAACTTTGGCCAAAATGGTCCTGATGGTGAAACATTAGGAATGTATGATGCCAACTACGAGAAATCAGCTGCAGCATCGTTGGTAACAGATAGAACTCGCGTTTACAAAGGTGCCTCTTGGAAAGACCGTGCTTACTGGATGAACCCAGGAACAAGAAGATTCTTAGACGAAGACTTATCAACTGATTTCTTAGGATTCAGATGTGCTATGGATCGTGTAGGTAGCCCAACTGGTTTAGGAAATTAATAGAAACAAAATATAAAAACAGAAGCCTCGACTTAATTCAGTCGGGGCTTTTTTATAGGTAATTATGCAAGCATTAGAGAGTATCTATTCCATTTATCAATCCCATTCTACTATTTGCACAGACACGCGTAAATTAGTAGAAGGAGCCCTCTTCTTCGCTTTAAAAGGTGACAATTTCAACGGAAACGAATTTGCCCTAAAGGCGCTAGAAGAAGGATGTGCTTATGCTATAATTGACGAAGAACAATATGCTACTCACACCAATTGCATTTTAGTAGAAGACGTATTAGAAACCCTTCAATCACTCGCCAATTACCATAGAAAACAACTCGGCTTACCCATTATTGCTGTAACGGGTTCTAATGGTAAAACCACTACCAAAGAATTAATTTTCGAAGTTTTAAAAACAACCAAAAATGTTTTTAAAACCCCCGGCAACTTTAACAATCACATTGGTCTACCCCTTTCGATTCTACAATTGAATCAAGACCATGAAATTGCCATTTTAGAAATGGGAGATAGCCAAATGGGAGATGTAGAGTTACTATGCGAAATTGCAGAACCCGAATACGGCTTTATCACTAATATTGGTAAAGATCACATCGGTGGTTTTGGCTCTATGGATAACAACATTCTCGCTAAAAAAGAGATTATTGATTATTTGGCACAAACCCACGGAACTTTCTTTTTAAACACCGAAGATGAGCTCGTTCAATCGTTGATACCTCAACACGGTTTAACCACCATTTTATACGGCAGAGAATTAATTGAACTTGCCCCTTCTACTCCCTTTTTGAATTTCACTGTGAATTCAAAAAAGTACACCACCCATTTAGTAGGCGATTACAATATTCACAATTTACGATTGGCGTATGCAATCGGTAAAGAATTTGGCATTTCAGAAACCAACATAATCGAAGCGCTTTGTAATTACGAACCCAAGAGCAACCGATCTGAGCTAGTAAAAACGCAGAAAAACACACTTATTTTAGATGCCTACAATGCTAATCCTTCTTCGGTAGAAGTGGCCTTGCAAAGCTTTGCCAAAACTCCCAACCCTAACAAATGGGTTATTATTGGCGATATGCTAGAATTGGGAGAAATTTCTGAGCGAGAGCATCAAAACATCACCGAAACAACTCAGCAACTTGGTTTTACTAACGCTATTTTTGTAGGAACCCATTTTGCCCATACCGAACAAATTCAAGGTTTTCACTATTTCTCTACAAAAGAAGATGCCGTTGATTTTATCGAATCTCAAAATATTCATGGAGCAACTATATTGCTCAAAGCTTCGAGAAGTTTGCGCTTGGAAACCTTGGTTGATTTCCTTTAGTTTTTGGCTTACTTCTTTCTGCTCATTTTGCCAAAATGATGAGATTTCATCTTTTTGGTACATCCCTGTAGGAACAAAGGATACGATTCCTACAGCATATATAGAATACAGAAGATTACCCGCTGAACAAGAGTTGGTCATTTATCACCTCAACGGCAGAATTGACACACTTCAAGATGTATCAGAAACGATAAAAGCTTTTTATAGCGACCATAGTTTATTTCTACCCTTTGAGAAGGAGGCTCTCTTTTATCGCTGCATTAGTGAAGGTGAAATATCGCTCTATCAATATGCTTTTCATTATACAAGCACCGATTTGAGAGAAGATGTTTTTATCATGCAGCCCTCTTTTCAATACTCCACTCCCGGCACCTTTAACAGCACTCATATAGAAACCCGAGAGAAGTATTTAGTCGTAATTAACCAAGATACGTTACCCTTAAACAGGGCCACTTTTAAAAGAGAATTGTGGCCGAGGTTACGTGAAGTTTTTGAACTCAATAGAAAAGAAATTGAACGTGCTAGATTTTGGGAATGGCCCGCCATAATAGACTATTACAACGGAAATTTTTCTCATCTTGTTTATAGAAATCACCAAAAAGATGTGGTCTTTGGTTTACAGCCTCAGTTTTTGCAACAAGAGCTAACTTCTTTACAGTTTTTCGATTTTAAAGGTGAACAGAAAACGTTAACCGAACCAGAAGAATTGTTTTCGATTGCTCAGTTTGAATATCAAAACCAGACTTTTCAGTATGTTTTATCGAATTCGCTCCTTAAAAAGGATGCGATTCAGCCCAAGCATTGTTGGAAAAGAATTTCGGGGACAATCAACCTCTACTACTTTGAAACTATTCGGGCCGAATTTTTACCCGAATTAAAAGAAATACAAGGAGTAGTTGATCCTACTCGAATTGTGCAGTTTCCAAATTCTAACGAATATTACTTGCTAAGTGAACGTTTTTTCAACGAGAAATTGGTTCCTACCCTTAAAGAAAATGAACTGTTTTTACGTTATTATTCTGGCTCTTTCGAGTATGAAACCTTTCAACCAGAGTACGCTATAAGTTTATACAACTATTGGGCACAAAAAAACCCAGTTCGTTAAAAACTGGGTTTTTATATATCGATTAACGATTGTTTTTATTCGCTCAATACTGAACGGCTAATTACAATCTTTTGAACTTCTGATGTTCCTTCGTAAATCTGTGTAATCTTGGCATCACGCATTAAACGCTCTACGTGGTACTCTTTTACGTAACCGTAACCTCCGTGAATTTGAACAGCTTCTGTAGTTACCCACATGGCAACACGAGAAGCGTAAAGCTTAGCCATTGCACTCATTTTATCGAAGTTTTCGCCTCGGTCTTTCAGTTTAGCCGCTTTCAAAATCAACAAACGAGCCGCTTCGATTTCAGTAGCCATATCAGCCAATTTAAATGCGATAGCTTGGTGCTTGTGAATTTCTTTACCGAAAGCTTTTCTTTCTTTCGAGTATTCTTTGGCTAATTCGTAAGCTCCGCTCGCAATACCTAATGCCTGAGAAGCAATACCAATTCTACCACCGCTTAAGGTTTTCATTGCGAATTTGAATCCAAACCCGTCTTCACCAATACGGTTTTCTTTCGGAACCTTAACATCGTTAAAGATTAACGTGTGTGTATCAGATCCGCGAATTCCCATTTTATTTTCTTTGGCTCCTACTGTGAAACCTTCCATATCGCGCTCAACAATTAAACAGTTGATACCGCGGTGACCCTTTTCAACATCGGTTTGGGCAATTACCAAATAAACGCTTGCAGAACTACCGTTGGTAATCCAGTTTTTTGTTCCGTTTAATAAGTAATGATCGCCTTTATCGATAGCTGTTGTTCTTTGAGAAGTAGCATCAGAACCCGCTTCTGGCTCAGAAAGACAGAAAGCACCAATAATTTCACCTGTAGCTAATCTCTTTAAATATTTTTCTTTTTGCTCTTCGGTTCCAAACTTTTCAAGGCCCCAACAAACCAAAGAGTTATTTACAGACACACAAACAGAAGCAGAAGCATCAATTTTCGAAATTTCTTCCATGGCTAGCACATAAGAAACTGTATCCATGCCACTACCATTGTATTTCGGATCTACCATCATTCCCATAAAGCCAAGTTCGCCCAACTGTTTCATTTCTTCAGCTGGAAAAATTTGCTTCTCATCTCTCTCAATTACTCCCGGCTTCAAAACGTTTTGAGTAAAGTCTCTAGCCGCCATTCTCACCGCTAATTGCTCTTCTGTAAATTGAAAATCCATTTTATGGTTTTTTAAATATCGTTAGTATTATCTATGTTGCGAATGTAATGCATTCCTTCTAACTATTTCATCCCCAATTATGGAAACGTTAACAAGTTATAAAGCCATTGGTTTAATGTCTGGAACATCGCTAGATGGCTTAGATCTAGCACTTCTTACCTTCACCCAGCAGGGTAACACATGGAAACATCAAATAGTTTTTGCCGAGACGTATCCTTTTCCTAATCAACTGCTTCAACTGCTTAAAAATCCGTTTACTTGGGTAGGAACCCGAATTTCAGAAGTAGATGCACTTTACACTCAGTTTGTAGCTCATCAGGTTCAAGAAGCGCTTAGTAGGAACCCAAGTTTCCAACCTGATTTTATTGCGTCACATGGTCAAACCGTTTACCACCAACCAGCAAATGGTTTTACCACACAGATTGGAAACGGAGCTCAATTGGCCGCTAAAACTGGAATTGCGTGTATTTCTGATTTTCGTTCGGCCGATGTAGCATTAGGCGGACAAGGTGCTCCGTTAGTTCCTGTGGGAGACCATTTTTTATTTGGTGAATACGATAGCTGTTTAAACATTGGCGGGTTTGCCAACGTGTCTTTTTCTGAAAACAATCAAAGAATGGCTTTCGACATAGTTGCTGCCAATTTTGTATTGAATGAATTAGCGCAGCAACTGGGTAAACCCTTCGATGAAAATGGGGCTTTTGCATCTTCTGGGGTAATTGTGCCAGAATTATTGCAAGAACTTAATGGTTTCGACTTCTATCATCAAACACCACCTAAATCGTTAGGGAGTGAATTTGTAAACCAAGCGATTTTTCCCTTACTCGAGAAGTGGAAAAAAGAAGAAAGTTTAGAAAACTTGATTAGCACTTTTACCGAACACATTGCTCTACAAATAGCTGCTCATCTTCCTATGGGTAATTGCCTGGTTACTGGTGGCGGTGCGAAAAACCAGTTTTTAATTCAACGCCTTAGATCTCTTACTTCAACGGAAATAACGGTTCCTACCGATGAAATAATCGATTTTAAAGAAGCGCTTATATTTGGTTTTTTGGGTGTTTTGCGCTGGAAAAACGAAATAAATGTGTGGGCATCTGTAACGGGCGCTAAACGAAATCATTGCGCTGGAAGCGTACATCTATAAAGGAAATGTGAAGGCTTTAAAACTTTTATTTTTAGGCCAACTATAAAATGGTTGCTTTAATTACATTTGCGACACTCGACAATGAAACACTCTTTAATTTACTAACTGTAAGAGAGCTAGAAATAAGATGAAAGAATTACTCGATAAGTACGAAAACAAACGACCTGAAATCGTTTTTGAATGGCAAGACTCTGAAACCGAAGCTGAAGGCTGGGTTGTTATTAACTCTTTACGTGGTGGCGCTGCTGGCGGTGGAACCCGAATGAGAAAAGGTCTTGATAAGAGAGAGGTTGAATCTCTTGCTAAAACGATGGAAGTGAAGTTTACTGTGGCTGGCCCTCCGATTGGTGGTGCTAAATCGGGTATCAATTTTGACCCTAACGACCCACGTAAAGAAGGCGTATTAAGAAGATGGTATAAAGCCGTTGCTCCATTACTTAAAAATTACTACGGTACTGGTGGAGACTTAAACGTAGACGAAATTCACGAAGTGATTCCGATTACCGAAGATTGCGGTGTTTGGCATCCTCAACAAGGTGTTTTCATGGGCCATTACCAGCCCAATGAAGGACAAATGATCAAAAAAATTGGTCAGCTTAGAAGCGGTGTTCTTCAAGAAATAGACGACACGAACTATTCTCCTGATCCTGCTAGAAAATATGTTGTAGCCGATATGATTACAGGTTACGGTGTAGCTGAATCTGTTCGTCACTTCTACTCTATTTGGGGTGGAGACCTTAAAAACAAAAAAGTAATTGTTCAAGGTTGGGGAAATGTAGGTAGCGCAGGAGCATATTACCTTGCTCAATCTGGAGCTAAAGTAGTAGGTATTATCGATAGAGATGGCGGACTTCTAAAAGAAGAAGGTTTCTCTTTCGAAGAAATAAAAACGCTTTTCTTAACGAAAGATGGCAACAAGCTAAACGCTGAAAACATGCTTTCTTTTGAAGAAATTAATAGCAAAATCTGGGATGTAGGAGCCGAAGTGTTTATTCCGTGCGCTGCTTCTCGCCTTATTACCAAAGATCAGGTAGATAGAATGATTAAAGGTGGCCTAGAAGTAGTTGGCCCTGGTGCTAATGTGCCTTTTGCAGACAAAGAAATTTTCTTTGGACCTATCGCAGATTACACCGATAATCAAGTAAGTGTATTACCTGATTTTATTTCAAATTGCGGAATGGCCAGGGTTTTTGGCTACTTGATGCAAGATGATATTAAAATGACAGATGAAGCTATCTTTAGCGATACATCATCTACCATTGAAAAGGCTCTTAAAGAGGCACACGCTAAAAGCAGCTCTAAGACCAATATTGCCAAAACAGCTTTCGAAATTGCATTGAATCAGCTTATCTAATGTTTGGTTACAATCGTATACTTGAAAACTTTCTTGCCATCTTTCTGAAAAGAGAGATGGCTTTTTTATATATCCAACACTCAAAGCAACACAACAATTAAAAGTTTAGGCCATGTACACATTAATGGTGGTTATTTTTATTCTTGGTTATATCGGAATTGCATTAGAGCACAATTTCCGAGTTGATAAAGCTGCATCAGCACTACTTACCGGTGTGCTGGTTTGGACAATTTTCGTTTTTGGAGCCGATTCGATTTTGGGAATCGACTACTCTTGGAGTATTCAAGAATTTATTGGAAACTCTGGCGAATATTTAAAGTCGTTTAAAGAGTACGTGATGGGCCTTAATGTGGCTGAACTCGGCTCTGACGAAAACGTTCACTCCCTTACCAACCATTTTGTTGTACACGAGCTGCAGCACCATTTAATTGAAATCTCAGAGATTCTCTTTTTCTTAATTGGTGCTATGACTATTGTTGAGCTTATTGATGCGCACGAGGGTTTTTCTGTAATTACCGATAAGATTAAAACCACCAAGAAAGTTCCTCTTCTTTGGATTTTATCTGTACTAACCTTCTTCTTTTCTGCTGCATTAGATAACCTTACAACAGCTATTGTTATGTCTGCACTGTTGAAGAAACTGATTAAAGATAAAAACGACTTGTGGCTATTTGCTGGGATGATTATTATCTCTGCCAACGCTGGTGGTGCCTGGTCTCCAATTGGTGATGTTACCACAATTATGCTTTGGATTGGTGGTCAAATTTCTGCTGCTCACGTAATTCAGAATGTAATTATTCCTTCAATTGTAGCAGCTTTTGTACCGTTGATTATTCTAACCTTCACGCTTAAAGGTCACATTCAGCGCCCACAATTGCACGAAGACGAACACATGAAAAACCCAACTACACCCTTCGAAAGAAACCTCGTGTTCTTTTTAGGTGTTGTTTCTCTGTTGTTTGTGCCGGTTTATAAAACCATTACTCACATGCCTCCGTTTATGGGAATCTTACTCGGCCTTGGCTTTATGTGGTTGGTAACTGAGTTGATTCACAGAAGTAAAAACAACGAAGAAAAATCAAGACTTTCTGTAATCTCTGTATTGAGAAAAATTGACACGCCTTCTGTTTTATTCTTCTTAGGAATTTTAATTGCCGTAGCTGGTCTTCAGTCTGCAGGGCATTTAGTTTCTGCCGCTAAGATGCTAGAAACCCAAGTAGGTAACATTTATGTAATCAACATTATTATTGGTTTACTTTCTTCTATTGTAGATAATGTGCCGCTAGTTGCGGGTGCAATGGGAATGTACGAAGTAGGCCCCTTAAACCCAGGGGTTGCTTACCCAATGGATCACAACTTCTGGGAATTCTTAGCGTATTGCGCAGGAACCGGAGGAAGCTGCCTAATCATTGGTTCTGCTGCTGGTGTTGCCGTAATGGGAATTATGAAAATTGACTTTGTTTGGTATCTTAAGAAAGTAAGCTTTTTAGCGCTAATTGGATACCTTGCTGGTGCTGCCACTTATATTTTGATGTTTGCCCTTTAATTAGAGCCAACTGAGAATAAACTTAGATTTAAAACGTTAATTACAATTAAATTGTATTCATGCTGAATTCTTTCTTTTTACAAATATCAACTGCAGCAGACTCTACAGCTGTTGCTCCTCATGAAGAAACCATCTCAATTTTAGAACTAATTGCTGGTGGCGGTTGGTACATCATGGGGCCTCTGGGCATCTTATCAATTTTGGCTATTTACATCTTTATAGAAAGATTTAGAGCTATTCAAGCCACAGAAAAATCAGATCCAGCTTTTATGAACCAGGTGAAAGATTTTGTATTTGATGGAAAAATTGATGCTGCCAAACAACTTTGTAGAGCACAAAACTCTGCGTATGCCAGAATGGTAGAAAAAGGATTGATGAGAATCGGAAAGCCTTTACCAGATATTACAACAGCTATAGAAAATGTGGCTAAACTAGAGGTTTACAAACTAGAAAAATCGTTTTCAACAATGGCTACGATTGCAGGTGCTGCTCCTATGATTGGTTTCTTAGGAACCGTAATTGGTATGATCACCACTTTCCACGAAATGTATACTTCTGGAAACAGCGTTGAACTTGATCAACTTTCTGGTGGTATTATGCAAGCAATGGTAACTACAGCTGCTGGTCTTGTAATTGGTATTATCGCTTACATTGGTTACAACCTGTTAGTATCGAAACTCGATAACGTAACCTATAAAATGGAAGAGATTACTGTAGAATTTACTGATATGCTTCAAGAACCCGCTTAATATGGCTATACGATCAAGAAATAAAGTGAGCGTTACCTTTAGCATGTCGTCTATGACGGATATCGTGTTCCTACTACTGATATTTTTTATCATAGTTTCTACTATGGTATCGCCCAACGGACTAAAAGTATTATTGCCCAAATCTTCTGCGAAAACAACCGGTAAACAAACCGTTTCTATTTCGATTACAGACGATTTGCAATACGCTATCAATACAGATATAATACCCTTTGAGCAGTTAGAAGCTAGGCTGCAATCTACCTTGGCTGGTCAAGAAAAACCAGGCGTAATTTTACGTGCAGACGAATCAGTAGATGTAAAATATGTGGTAAGGGTTATGGAAATTGCCAACCGCAATAAATACGAACTTGTACTTGCCACCCGAGCAAATTAACATGAACAAGTTATCTAAATATAAACGTGAAGGATTAGTAGGAACCGTTGTGGTACACCTACTCATCTTGTTGTTTTTTATTTTCACAGGCCTTACTCATATGGTTCCTAAACCGGAACAAGGAATTTTCGTGAATTTCGGTAATTCTACTACCGGAAGTGGTGAAATAGAACCAGATGTGACCGGAAATCCGAATGCAACTACCAACACCAACGAACCCGTAGAAACTACTTCAGAGCCCACACCTCCTACTCCATCGGCTAACGAGCAAGTGGTAACTCAAACAGAAATTGAAACCATTGAAACGCCTACAGAAGATAAGCCCAAAACGGTAAAAGAGACAAAAACCACTACAACTACTCAAGAAGAAGAAAAGCCGAAAGAACCAGAACAAGAAATCAGTGATCCGCTAAAAAATGCACTGAATAAACTTAAAAATTCAGGTAAAGAAGGCGGCAGCGAAGGCAACGATGCCAATAGCGATGGTAACAAAGGCCAAGAAAATGGCGACAAAGAAGGCAATGCCTATACCGGCAACTTAGGTGGTGGCGGAGACGGCAATTATAATCTCGGAAACCGAAAGGCCCTCACAAAACCTCGTCCTGCATACAACTGCCAAGAAGAAGGAACCGTAGTAATTGAAGTGAGAGTAGATAGAAATGGTAAAACCGTAGATACTAAAGTAGCGCGAGGAACTACCAACTATGCCGACTGTTTAACTCGACAGGCACAAAAAGCAGCGATGGAAACAAAATGGCAAGCTAAGCCAGATGCGCCTTTTACTCAAATTGGAACGATTACCTATCGTTTTATCTTAAACTAGCATGACATACCCCGAAACACTGGAATACCTTTTCTCTAGGCTTCCAATGTACCAAAGACAAGGAAAAACTGCTTTCAAAGCTGATTTATCTACAACAATCGCTTTTTGCAAAGCTCTTCATCATCCTGAAAAAAAGTTTTCATCAATACATGTAGCAGGAACCAACGGTAAAGGAAGCGTTTCGCATTATTTATCTGCTGCACTGCAAAAAGCTGGCTTAAAGGTAGGATTGTTAACTAGTCCGCATTTAAAAGACTTTCGAGAGCGCATTAAAATCAATGGTGAAATGATTCCTGAAAGCGAGGTGATTCGTTTTGTGGAAGAAAATCAAGGCATCGATCAGCAACTTTCGCCTTCTTTTTTCGAATACGCAGTGGTAATGGGCTTCGAATATTTTGCCAATCAACAGGTAGATATAGCTATCATAGAAGTGGGATTAGGTGGCCGACTCGATTCTACCAATGTTATTACACCGCAGCTTTCTGTTATCACCAATATTGGTTGGGATCACACCGATATACTCGGAGATTCTCTCGATAAAATTGCTCGTGAAAAAGCGGGTGTTATAAAAGAGCATGTTCCTGTAGTTATTGGTAAAACACAGCCAGAAACGAAAAACGTGTTCCTACAGAAAGCCGAAGAAGCACAAGCCCCCATCATTTTTGCCGATCAGCAGGCGCGAAAACCGCTTTCTTCCGATTTATTGGGCAAGTACCAAGAAGAAAACATGCAAACCGCCTATATCGCTTTAAAAGAATGGGCAAATGCAACAAATACCGTACTTGCCGATTCGGTAATCGAAGAAGCATTTTTAAACGTTCAAGCGTTAACTCAACTTCAGGGGCGTTGGCAAATTTTACAGAAGGAACCGTTTATAGTTGCAGATACGGCCCATAACAAAGATGGACTTACCTACACCATGAACCAGTTGGTTTCGATGGATTTTGACCAACTACACCTTGTTTACGGATCGGTGGGTGATAAGTCAATTGATGAAATTTTATTGATTTTACCCAAAAAGGCTCATTACTATTTGTGCAAGCCAGATGTGCCCCGAGGAATGGATTTAAAAATTTTAGAAAAAAAATTCGCGGAGAAAAATTTTTCTTTTTCCGTTTTCAACTCGAGCAAAGAAGCTTATCTAGTTGCAAAACAAAACCTTAAGAACAACGATGGACTTTACATAGGCGGAAGCACCTTTGTGGTAGCCGAAATTATTCCGTGATTTTTTCAGAATATGTTTGGTGATTAAAAAATGTCACCTATATTTGCAGCCCTGTTACAAACAAGGACACAAACAAAAAGGGCGATTAGCTCAGCTGGTTCAGAGCACCTGCCTTACAAGCAGGGGGTCACTGGTTCGAATCCAGTATCGCCCACCCAACTAAAAAAGACTTTCAAATAAATTTGAAAGTCTTTTTTTTTGCGCACAATTTGCACACATTCTTGAAACATTTTACTAATTGAACATTTGATTTCATATGGAAAATATCTTCGAGAATGAAATAACAAATCGGTTAATCGACAATATTTTTAAAAACGATTATTTCCAAATCGTTCTGATAAATTACTTTTATGCTATATTCTTTTAGAGTATGGATAAAAAAATATTTACAGCCTTTTTGTACTTTTTAGGTTTCTTTTCTTCACAGCTATTGATGTCTCAAACTATTCCAGAAGTAGAATGGGATAGAACTTACGGAGGCAGTGGTAGTGATATAGCTCAAGACATCACCCCCACCAAAGATGGAGGCTTCCTTGTAGCCGGCTCTACTTATAACCAAGGCACTGGAGGATATGACTTCTTGTTAGTCAAAATAGATGATCAGGGCAATAAGCTTTGGGATCGCGACTACGGTGGAAGTGAGTATGATGGGGTCAACGCCATCTGCCCCTCGGGAGATCGTAGTTTCTTGGCAGTCGGATCTTCGTGGTCAAAGGGTGCGGGAAGATCAGACTTTTGGGTGATCAAAATGGATAATCAAGGTAATAAGTTATGGGATCGTACCTACGGAGGAAGTGGACATGAAGAAGCCAGCGATATTATTTCTTCTGGTGATGGTTTTTTTTTGGTAGCCGGCTTTAAGTTTTCTAACGGTGTGGGAAAAGATTTTTGGGTAGTCAAAATAGATGATCAGGGTAATAAATTATGGGATCGTACCTACGGTGGGATTGCTTCTGATGAAGCCAGCACCATTATTGCATCAGGTGATGGAGGATTTTTAATAGTCGGCTATACACATTCCAAAGGCATGGGAAGATCAGACTTCTGGGTAGTCAAAATAGATAATCAGGGTAAAAAGTTGTGGGAAAGCGCCTACGGGGGAAGTGATAGTGATATGGCAGATGCTATCACCCGTACAAAAGATGGGGGGTTCCTTATAGCAGGCTCTACATATTCCAAAGGCTCTGGAAAAGCTGATATTTGGGTGGTCAAAATAGATGATCAGGGCAAAAGGTTGTGGGATCGCACCTATGGAGGAAGTGGCAGTGATTTGGCCAATGCCATCACTCCTGCTAACGATGGCGGTTTTTTGATAGCCGGCTATACATATTCCAATGGCGCAGGAAGTACTGACTTTTGGGTAGTCAAAATAGATGATCAGGGCAATAAGTTATGGGAACAGACCTATGGTGGAAATCAAGATGATATGGCTTATGCCATTACCCCAGCTGTAGATGGCGGTTTCCTGTTAGCAGGATATAACGGTTCTAAAGGCCTAGGCAAAGCTGACTTTTGGGTGATAAAACTATCTTCTGAAAGAGTCCCCATGCCCAAATCCCCTCCTTTGTTGAGCATTGACAAGGTGGTGTTTAAAGATGCTGATGGCAACAAGACCTTAAATGCCAATGATGCGGCTACCATTTCGTATCAAATTACTAATAAAGGGCAGGGAACAGCGTACAAGCTAGGGAGTAAAGCAATCGAAAAAAATGGTATTACCGGATTGGTTGTTCAATCAAATAGTCAGCCAATAGCAAAGCTCCTCCCAGGTGAACAAGCCAAAATCACCATAGAACTTCAAGCTAATAGAATTTTACAATCGGGTACCGCTAGGTTTCAAGTTACAGCTGTAGACGCCAACGGTTTTGAAGCAGCACCCGTTTCATTGGAGGTAACTACTCTAGAATTTCAACCTCCAGAATTACGTGTAGCCGATTATCTATTCAGTTCTGCTACAGGTACCATTCAAAAAAGCACACCCATAAAGTTGCAATTGGCTTTGCAAAACAAGGGTTTTGGTAATGCCGAAGAAGTAAAAGTTTCATGCAAACTTCCGGAGAATGTATTTGCTGCAGGACCAACCGAGTTTCAATTCAACTCATTGGCATATGGTGAAGATGTGAAAATCAACTTAGAGTTTTTTACAAATAGCAAATATTCAGCGCAAACAATTCCTATCAAAATAATCGTAAATGAAAGTTATGGTCAGTATGGACTTATAAAAACCGTTGAAGCTGTTTTAGAAAACACGGCCAGTAATAACCAGCAGCTCCTTGTAGTGAAACCTATCAACAACAAAAAGCGACAGCCCATCAACACTATTGCATTACAAGCAGGTGTTGATAAAGTAATTCCAAAAACCAATATGGTTAATGCAGACGCTATTGCCGTGGTGATAGGAAATAGAGATTATATTTCTGCTTCTAATGTCGACTATGCCATCAATGATGCTCGTGTAATGAAGCAGTATCTCACGAAAACTTTAGGGTTTAAGCCAGGTAATATACTTTATTACGAGAACGCTACTTTAAGCAATTTCAGAACCTTATTTGGTACTGAGCTGAACCATAAAGGAAAGTTGTATAACACAATGAAACACGAAAAATCAGATGTGTTTGTTTTTTACTCTGGACATGGTGCGCCAGGCTTGGCAGATGGCAAAGGATATTTCGTACCCATTGATAGCGATCCGAAATATGTAGAATCTACTGGTTTTCCTTTGGAAGTATTTTATCAGAATTTGGGTAAACTTCCCGCAAAGCACATTACTGTAGTAACCGATGCCTGTTTTTCGGGTGCAGATGTTTATGAGGAAATCAGTCCCGTTGTAATTAAAACCAAGCCACAGGCAGCCCTTCTAGAAAAGGGTATAATCTTTAATTCTTCTAGTGGAGATCAAGTCTCTTCTTGGTATACAGAAAATCAGCATGGACTTTTCACCTGGGCTTTTTTAAAAGCACTTCAGGATTATGAGGTAACCGATACCAATAACGATAGAAAAATCACCGTTCAAGAGGTTTATAAGCGTATTGCTGATAATAATGAAGGTGTTCCTTACTATGCCAGACGGATTCATGGAATAGAACAAGTGCCGGTATTAAAAGGCAATGATACCAATAGAGTCCTGTTTGAATATTAAGCTATGATAATCTCAATGAAAAAAAATGTATCGTTAATTTTTCTTTTTTGCCTTTTTGGAGGAATTATCCATGCACAAAGAAATACGAAGGCTATTAAAGGCGTAACAGGAACCGCATTTCTCACCGAGCATAAAACCCTATACCAAGCGCAAACGGAGGCGCTGGCTAACGCCAAGCAAAAAGCTATGGTTGAAGCAGGACTCATAGAAAATGTGCAGTATGTACAGCTGATGCTCACAGAAGATACAGAAACCTCTTTTGAGCAGTCATTTAGCGAAGTAATCCTTAATGAAATGAGGGGAGGAATTTCGGATTATGAAATGGTAGGAGATTACAAAAACAGCATTGATGAGTTTGGAAATATCCAGGTATCGGTTACTATAAATGCCCAAGTGGTTCGTTACAAAACCGATGTTGACCCTGGTTTCATGGCTAAAATCAGCAACTTGAAAAGTGTTTATTCTGGAGGGGAAACCCTCCAGTTTGCAGTAAAGAATAGCAAAGACGCTTACCTCAAAGTATTCCTTTTAGAATCAGACCAATCAGGATCAATAATCTATCCGTTAAATTCAGTACACAAAGATACCTTACTGCATGCTGGTAAAATTTACCAAGCGCCTTTTAGCGAGTTTATTGACTATTATTTAGATGCAAATGAATCGAAAGAAGTTTATCATCTTGTAGTAGTTTTAACCAAAGAAAACGTTCCCTACATTTTGGCAGAAGAAGATGAAGGTTCTTACAACACACTTACTACTGTGAAAGATATTCTGTCCTGGATTTATAAAATTGAACCAAGCCAACGATGGGTCGGATACTATAACTTCAACGTAAGAGGGAAGTTTTGATGAAATAGTATTATTAACTATCTTTTGAAAGTAAATATGCAGACTTAACAGGTTTAATTGAGCTCTCAGCTATGTGTAAGCTCCCCCATTTTAATTAATCTGGAAATTATACACCATTTTCATTGTTTTATACTACTTTCTACTTGGCATTAAATTACAGCACGCCTTGCTTATGCCTTTTGGGTAATCCTCTTTTAAATCGGCTACAATCGCTCTTTTACGGCAAGGCTTTAAAGCTTTTTTTCGATAATGTATTTTGCCATATCTAGCTCTAAAGCCAAATCTGCATACATCCGCTTAAGCTTTGCGTTTTCTTCTTCAAGCTTTTTTTAGACTGATTTTATGATTAAACCCAATCTCTGGCCTCTGATTTTGTTGCCAAAAAACTCCGATTTTAAACAGGCGAATTCTCCACTAATTTTTGACAAAAAAGACAGAGAACATTGAATTTCTCTATTTTGACAGCACTCTAACCAGCCTCATCCAAATCATTTTATTTCAGTGTTTTACGAGGTAAAACACTCAAAATGATACGTTTTGACAGAATTGATTTATGACCTGCTAAGAAAATTTTAAATCGAAGTGAGTTCGGGTTCCTACCGAGAATCTATTTATTGTTTTTGCGGAACATTCTCATAAACTTAGAAGCGTATACAAAATCGACTACTTCTTGGTTATCGGTATGTAGAATGTCTTTGTTAGATCCTTCCCACCACTTTTCACCTTTGTAAATAAAATTAACTCGATCGCCAATTTCCATTACTGAATTCATGTCGTGGGTAATTACAATGGTGGTTATATCGTATTCGTAGGTAATCTCTTGAATCAGGTTATCGATAACGATACTCGTTTGGGGATCGAGGCCAGAGTTAGGCTCATCGCAAAACAAATATTTCGGATTCATGGCTATAGCACGAGCAATTCCTACTCGCTTTTTCATACCGCCAGAAAGTTCAGAAGGAAAAAGCTGATTTACATTTTCTAGATTCACTCTTTTCAGGCAAAAGTTAACTCGATCGAGCATTTCGCTTTTGCTTTGTTTGGTAAACATTTTAAGCGGAAAAATTACATTTTCTTCAACGCTTAACGAATCGAACAAAGCGCTGCCCTGAAAGAGAAAGCCAATTTCTTGTCTAATATCTTTGCGTTGCTTAAAATTCATTTCACTAAAGTTTCGGTCGTTGTAGAGCACAGCTCCCCCTTCGTCTACTTCGTGAAGACCCACAATACATTTTGTAAGGGTAGTTTTTCCAGAACCACTGGCGCCAATAATCAAGTTGGTTTTCCCCTTTTCAAAAGATGCGGAAATGTTTTTCAGCACTTGATTCTCACCAAAAGTCTTGCTCACATTCTTTACTTCTATCATATTAAAAGTAATTGAGTGATTACGTAATTAAGCAGCAAAACAATAATACTGGTTGCCACAACAGCTGTTGTACTCGATTTACCTACTTCTACCGAGCCCCCTTTAGCGTAGTAGCCATAATAAGCAGGAATAGCGGTTACCAAGAAGGCAAAAACAACCGTTTTCACCATGGCATAAGTAATATCAAAAGGTCTAAAATCCATCTGGATTCCCACAATGTAATCGTCTGTGGTGAGCATTCCGGTAAGAACACCTGCAAAATAACCGCCCACCAAACCAATGGTCATCGAGATTAATATAATGAATGGATTAATTATCACCAACCCAATAATTTTTGGTAAAATCAAATAATTGGCAGAGTTAATCCCCATAATCTCTAGCGCATCAATTTGTTCTGTAACTCGCATGGTTCCTAACTCTGAGGCAATGCTCGACCCAATTTTACCCGCTAAAATTAAAGCGATAATAGTCGGTGAAAATTCAAGAATAATCGATTGACGAGCTGCGTAGCCCACGTTATACATCGGAATCCAGCCCCCGTCTAGGTTAGAGGCGGTTTGTATAACAATTACTGCTCCCATAAAAAGAGAAATAATAGCAATTATACCGAGTGACCCAATTCCTAACGAAACCATTTCACTTACGATCATTTCTCTGAGCAGTCGGGGTTTATCAGGTTTTGAGAAAACCCTTCTCAACATCATGAAAAACCTACCGATGTGATAAAATAATGTTACCATACCTAATGGGCGAAAATACCAAAATAATACTTGAATAGCAGCGTTGAATCTAAAACAGCCTTAGCGAATATTACGGTTTTTTATTTCCTTTGTTCAAGATGAAAAAAACAAGCAAAGTTATTTTGTTCCTTCTCTGCCTCGCCACGGTAAGCATAAGCCTCTCGTCTTGTGGTGTTTTCAAAAAAGATTGTTACCCTCCTTGTCCCACTTGGAACTAGTACAATGCTTTCTGCCCAACAGTTTGAAAAGAGCTTAGAACCCTTTATACCGGTAGGAACCGCATCTACCGTTGGTGAGTATTTATCTACATACCCGGTAATTGTAAAAATTGCGAAGAAAAGAGCGACAAAACTCGGAGATTATCGTCCGCCATTTAAAGATCAATACCACCGAATTTCGGTAAACAACGATTTAAATCAATTTGCTTTTTTAATCACATTGGTGCACGAAATTGCTCATTTGTACAATTGGGTAGAGTTTAAGAATAAGATAAAGCCGCATGGCATAGAATGGAAAAATCAATTTAAACAGTTGATGCTCCCGTTTTTTCGACTTGATATTTTCCCGAAAGACATTGAAAGCGCGCTAGCCTCGTACTTAACCAATCCGGCAGCATCGAGTTGTACCGATAAAAATTTACTGAAGGTTTTAAAGAGATACGATGCTAACCCAGCTACTCATTTAGAGGATATAGCCATGGGAGCCTACTTCCAAATTGAAGGAAATCAGCGTGTTTTTCAGAAGAGGGATAAGTTAAGAACCCGTTATCGCTGTTTAGATCTCACCAATAAAAAAATGTATTTAGTAAACGGTATGGCAGAAGTGATTTTAGTTAAACTTTAATTAATTTAAAGGTTTAACCATTTTTCTATTTTTGGTGAAAATTGAACGATGAACCACGATTTGCACTGTGTAATTATGGCAGGCGGCATTGGAAGCCGATTTTGGCCAAAAAGTAAAACTAACCGTCCCAAGCAATTTCTCGACTTTTTAGGTACTGGTCGTACGTTAATTCAGCAAACTTTTGATCGATTTATAGAAATTTGTCCGGTAGAGAATTTTCTCGTAGTTACCAATGCTATTTACAAAGAGCAGGTTTTAGAACAACTGCCAGATTTAAAAGAATCTCAAGTATTGTGCGAACCCATGATGCGCAACACTGCTCCGTGTATTGCTTATGCTAACTGGAAAATTCAAGAAAAGAATCCGAATGCAACGGTAGTAGTAACTCCTGCAGATCATTTAATCTTAAAGCAAGAACGATTTATTTCTATTATCAAATCATCCGTAAAAAGGGCGAGCGAAACCGATCAACTCATTACCTTGGGGATTACGCCTACTCGACCTGATACAGGCTACGGGTATATAGAAACGGATCCTACCGAAAAAACAAATACTGAGTTTTTACAAGTAAAACAGTTCAGAGAAAAACCTGACCTAGAAACTGCAGAGAAATTTGTTGCTGCAGGTAATTTTAGTTGGAATTCGGGCATGTTTATTTGGAGCTTAAAGAGTATTCAAAGAGCGTTTGATGAACAATTGCCTGAAATTAACGCGCTTTTTGCCGAGGGTTCGGGCTTGTATTTCACAGAAAAAGAGCAAGAATTTATCGATACCATCTATCCGCAATGCACCTCTATTTCGGTAGATTACGGCATAATGGAAAAATCTTCTAATGTGTATGTTACACGAGCAGACATTGGCTGGTCAGATTTAGGAACTTGGGGCTCTGTTTACGAGCATTTTGAGCATGATGAAAACGGAAATGCTACCAATGGCAAAAACACCCTTCTTTTCGAATCTCGCAACAACATGATTTGTGTTCCGGATGATAAATTGGTGGTTACACACGGATTAGAAGACTTTATAGTTGTTGAGGCTGACAACACGTTAATCATCGTGAAGAAAGAAAATGAGCAAGCCATTAAACAAGTGCGCGCTCAAGTACAAAAAGAAAAAGGTGAGCAATATATTTAATGCTCACCTTTTTAGTTGAAAAACCTTGCAGGATTAGCCTTTTAAGCTACCTGTCATATCTTCTGGTTTTACCCATTCTGAATATTCTTCGTCTGTTACATAACCTAAACGAACGGCTTCTTCTCTAAGAGTGGTTCCATTCTGGTGCGCTGTGTTGGCAATTTCAGCTGCCTTATAGTAACCAATTTTCGTGTTCAGAGCAGTTACAAGCATTAGTGAATTATTAAGTAACCTCTCGATAACTGGGTAATTAGGCTCAATACCTACCGCGCAATTATCATTAAAAGAAACGCATGCATCTCCGATTAAACGAGCAGACTGCAATAAATTAGCTGCCATCATCGGTTTAAATACGTTTAACTCGTAGTGACCTTGAGTTCCACCTACAGTAACAGCTACATCATTACCCATTACTTGAGCGCACACCATTGTTAACGCCTCACATTGGGTAGGATTCACTTTTCCGGGCATAATAGAAGACCCTGGCTCGTTGGCAGGAATAATCAATTCGCCAATTCCTGAACGAGGGCCTGAAGCCATCATTCTGATATCGTTTCCAATTTTATTTAACGAAACGGCCAGTTGCTTCAGAGCTCCATGAGTTTCAACTATTGCATCATGAGCGGCTAATGCTTCGAACTTATTTTCTGCCGTAACAAATGGCAATCCGGTGAATTCAGCAATCTTCTTCGCTACCAGCACATCATAACCTGCTGGTGTATTTAGCCCGGTTCCTACCGCTGTTCCTCCTAAAGCCAATTCAGATAAATGAGCCAATGTATTTTTAAGAGCATTTAAACCGTGGTTCAGTTGAGCCACATATCCTGAGAATTCTTGGCCAATGGTTAATGGTGTAGCATCCATAAGGTGAGTACGACCTATTTTCACTACACCTGCAAACTCTTCTGATTTTGCTTTCAGTGTATCTCTCAATTTCTCTACACCAGGAATCGTGTTTTCGATAACCATCTTGTAGCAGGCAATGTGCATCCCTGTTGGGAAAGTATCGTTAGATGATTGTGATTTGTTCACATCATCGTTTGGTTGAATCGTTTTTTCGCCTTCTCCAATTTTCTTTCCAGCTATCTCGTGAGCGCGGTTGGCAATTACTTCATTACAGTTCATGTTACTTTGTGTACCTGAACCTGTTTGCCAAATTACTAATGGAAACTGATCATCGTGTTTACCCGCTAAAATTTCGTCACAAACTTGAGAAATTAAATCTCTTTTGTTTTCTTCAAGCACGCCTAACTCGCTGTTAGCGTGAGCTGCCGCTTTCTTTAAATAAGCAAAACCGTAAACTACTTCTAAAGGCATTGAGCCAGAAGGACCAATTTTGAAGTTGTTTCTAGAACGCTCAGTTTGCGCTCCCCAATACTTATCGGCAGGCACTTTTACCTCACCCATGGTGTCTTTCTCAATTCTGTATTCCATTATTACGTGTTAATTGATTTACTAATTTCTTTCACAAATTTAATATCCCTGCTCAGGCGAAAAACGGTTTGAAATATTTTGTTTTCGATTTATTAGATTTCGGAGAATTTCTATTTTTACGCACTCAAATAAAACAAGGAATTATGCAGTTTATCGGCTTTCTCATTTTCGTAGTTATTGCAAGTGCAGCTTTTTTCACCGTTTTTGCATTAGGTGCTGTTTTACCTTCTGCCTTTGTTCCTAAAAAAGAAGAGGAAGACGAAGAAACCCTTATCGAAGAATAATTCTCTACAGTATTTCTTCTAATTTGTCTTTTGGACGAGCCACTACTGCTCTGTTCTCAACTTCTACAATAGGTCTTTCTATCAACTTTGGATGAGAGACCATTACCTGTATCCATTCTTGGTTGGTCAAATCGAGGTTTTTGTATTCCTCTTTAAAGATTGACTCTCCTTTTCGGAGTAAATCGGCTGCATTTATATTTAGTTTTTGCAGCAACAAAGTAAGTTCCTCGGCAGTTAAAGGTTCTTTCAAATATTCGCGAATCTTTAAGGTAACAGAATCATTTTCTTTTAATGCTGCCAACGCTTCTCTGCTCTTACTACACCTAGGGTTGTGATAAATCGTAACTTCCATATTTTGCGGAGTTTTTTGTGCTTAAAATCAATTAAAAATTTGCGTGATATTTCGCGCAATTCTTGTTTGTGCAAAAGAAACAAAAAACCGTTACTCTTAATATTGTGTACTTGGCAACCTAAGTACTATATTTACGTCTTAATTTGGATTAAAAAGACTTCTCGTCTCAAAGACCCTAGCATAGATGTCAGTGAAACAAAGTATTGTTCTTCTTATTGGACTAATCACATCGTTGTTTTCGTATTCCCAAGACTGTAATACGCTTTACGGCCCAACAGGCGAACCAGCGGGTGGTTTAATTTATTATCTCTGTGATACCCCGTCTGTTGTAACACTAGACGCTACTCCAACGGTAGGAACCGCCACCGGCTATTCTTGGTCGAGCAGTGCCAATACAACAGCCCTAGAAAATGCAAATTCTGTAGGAACCTATACGGTAACAGTAGCCTCGGGAGGTAACCCAGCCGCTTGCGTACTCAACTATCAAGTAATTCCAGCGCCTATCTATAACATCAATTTAGGGGTAGATACAGCTATTTGTTTCGGTGACACCATCAACATTTCGGTTACCGACACTTTTTTCACTTATTCTTGGAGCAATGGTAGCCCAGAAAATCAAATTGATGTTTGGGATCAAGGTACTTTTCACCTCACTTTAACCGATTCTTTTGGTTGTACGCAAACAGATACCATTGAGGTGGACACACTTACACCTCCAACCGTTTCTTTAGGTCCTGATCAAACTCTGTGTTTCGGAGATACTGCCAATTTAGACGCAGGAGCCGGATATGCTACATATACTTGGAGCACAGGAGCGAACACACAAACACTTGATGTAGAGATTACTCAAGCAGACACGTATTCTATCATCGTTACTAATGCAGCAGGTTGCTTTGCCTATGATACCGTAATGGTTGATAGCTTTTCGTTGCCCAGCCCTACCATCACAGGGAACGACACCAACTGCCTAGGTTTGGCCACCCCAATGTCTTTAACGGCAACGTATACCACGTATTTATGGAAGAACAATGCCATCACTCAATCAACGAATTTCACGGCTCCTACCGATACAATTTGGGTAGAAGTTACCAATGCCAACGGTTGTGTAGGAACCGATACCTTCAGTTTAGCCGCTTTTATTCCTGATAGCGTTTCTCTCGGAAACGATACTTCTTTTTGTGCTGGTGACACCATTATTTTAGATGCGGGAGCTTCTTTCGCTAGCTATGCTTGGAGTAATTTCACGGGGAATCAAACGCTAACAATTACATCTGCAGGCACTTATTCGGTAACAACCACCGATACAAATGGATGTTTAACTTCAGACGCCATTACCATTACCGAAAACGCTTTACCTACGCCCAACTTGGGACCTGATTTAGAGTATTGCCAGGGAACTACTTTCTCACAAATTGTAAATGTGGGTAACGGATTTGTTACTTACAATTGGATGGATGGAACCAACATTGCTTTCAACACCATTGACCAAGCGGATAGCTTAGTATGGATTGAAGTTATAGATAACAACACCTGTGTAGGAACCGATACTATGTTTGTTATAAGAAACAACTTACCCAATGTGAATATTGGAGACTTCGATACCATTTGTCAAGGCGGAACAAAAACACTAAATCCTGGAACTGGTGGTGGTAGTTTCGCTACTTATAACTGGTCTACAACAGCTGCTACACAGACCATTCCGGCAACAGTTGCTGGAGATTATAGCGTTACTGTTACAGATACAAATGGTTGTATTGCTGCAGACACGATGGAGTTGTTTGTGAACGCTTTACCGATTCCTAATTTAGGAGCTGATACAGGTATTTGCCAAGGAACTAATTTCAACCTATCGTTGAATCCAGGAGTGTTCGACAGTTATAATTGGAACAATACTGCTACAACTCAAACCATTAATGTTTTGAGTCCTAATTATGGTACCTATTCAGTTACGGTAACTGACACCAACGGCTGTTCTAATACAGATAACATTACCATTTTTCAATACAACTTGCCAAACCCTAACTTAGGTCCTGATACCAACTATTGTTCTGATATTAATTTCACCATGGTTCTTTCTCCTGGTAACTATGCTGACTACTTGTGGAACGACAACTCTACCAGCCCAATTTTACTTGTAGACACAGCTGGAACTTATGATGTAACCGTTACTGATGTGAACGGGTGCCAAGCTAGTGATCAAATCGTTGTTGGAGAAAATGCAGCACCGATGGTTAATCTAGGTAATGATTTGTTATTCTGTGAAGGCGAATTAATTAATGAGATTTTTGATGCTGGAACTATGGCCGGCCCAGGCATGTCTTACAACTGGAGTACTGGCAGTAATGTTCAGCAAATTATAGCCACCACAACAGGTGATTATATTGTTACTGTTACAGATAATAGTACTGGTTGTGATACAAAAGATGAAGTTGAAATTCGCTACTTCCCAAAAGCACAGCCCAACTTAGGCCCCGATAATATTATTTGTCAAGGTGAAATTTTAAACCTAGATCCAGAAGTAGATTTACCGGGCTATACTTATATCTGGAGCACTGGAGCAACAACATCGAATATCGACATTATTACACCTGGTGAGTATTGGGTTCGATTAGATGCTGAAAATGGAACGTGTACCAACTTAACGGATACTATAATTCTAGAACCGGGTGTTTTACCAGTAATAGAATTAGGCCCGAATTTACGTCAGTGTCAAGGTCAAGTGGTTACCTTCCATAAAGATGCTACACCACAACCAGAAGTTACTTACACTTGGCAAGATGGTGTTGAAGCTTACGAATACGAAGTTACAGAATCTGGCTTCTATACCTTAACCGCTACCAACAAGTGTGGATCTGTAATTGACAATATTCGTGTTCTTTTTGACGATTGCTTTAACGTTTGGGTTCCTACCGCTTTTACTCCTAACGGAGATGGTAAGAACGACACTTTTAAAGCAAAAAGCGATCAAGAATTCTTTGAATTCAACATGTGGATTTTTGACCGCTACGGGCATGTAGTATGGAAAACCAATAACCCAATTCAAAGCTGGGATGGAACCGTTAATGGCGAAGAGGCTGAAACGGGTCAATACATTTGGAAAATAGACTATATCGAAGCCTATGATCAGTCTTTCGAAAGAAAAGAAGACATGGGTAAAGTGGTTCTGATTCGTTAAGAACTACTACTTCAACAAAATATTAGATCAAAAAAAAAGAGGCTTACGCCTCTTTTTCTGTTTTATTACGACCAAACTCCATGAGAAAAGCTTTGATAAAGTCGTCTAAACCTCCATTAAGCACACCTTGAACATCTGATGTTTCTTTGTTAGTTCTTAAATCTTTGATCAGCTTATAGGGATGCATCACATAATTTCTAATTTGTGATCCCCACTCAATTTTCATTTTATTACCCTCTACAGAGGCCTTTTCTTCTTCCCTTTTTCGCAATTCCATTTCGAACAGCTTAGATTTTAAGAGACGCATAGCATTCTCCTTATTTTGAAGCTGTGAACGGCTTTCTGTATTTCGTATAATAATACCAGTAGGTTTATGCTCTAAACGAACACCTGTTTCGACTTTATTTACATTTTGCCCACCAGCACCACCAGAGCGAAAGGTATCCCAAGTAATATCGGCTTGGCCTACTTCAATATCAATGTCATCTTCTACAACCGGATAGACAAAAACCGAGGCAAAAGAAGTATGCCTTCTGGCGTTACTATCGAACGGAGAAATTCTCACTAATCGGTGAACACCGTTCTCGCCTTTTAGGTAGCCATAAGCAAATTCACCTTTGATTTCAATAGTAGCCGATTTTATACCTGCCTCGTCTCCTTTTTGGTAGTCAATCTCTTTTACTGTAAAGTTGTTTTTCTCAGCCCACATTAAATACATGCGGTACAACATACTTGCCCAATCTTGACTTTCTGTACCACCTGCTCCAGAATTGATTTCTAATACTGCGTCTAGATTATCTTCTTCAGCAGAAAGCATGTTTTTAAACTCGAGATCTTCTAAAAGCTCTATTAGTTTTTCGAAAGCTTCGTCTACTTCAGCTTCTGTGACTTCACCTTCGTTAAAAAACTCTAGAAGAACATCTATTTCGTCTCGTTGGGCTTTAACCGCTTCAAAAGTGTTTACCCAAAATTTGAGTCGATTAATATTTTTTAGAACACGTTCGGCTTGCTTAGGATCATCCCAAAAAGTTGGATCTTGGGAACGTTTTTCATCTTCTTGAATTTCGATGCGTTTCACATCTACGTCAAAGATACCCCCTCAACGCCTCTAAGCGTTCGTCTACCGACTTTAATTGATCACTATTTATCATTTTCCAAATCGTTAATTGCTGACCAAACTAGATGAGATTCCCATCCCTTTTGAATTAGATAATTGGCAATTTTTCCTTTGCCTTGAAAACTGAATGGTTGAGACGTTAAACGAACCTTTTTGTCAATTTCTTTCTGTAAAACCTGAAAATATTCGTCTTCGTCAATTTCAGCTAGCGCTTCATTGATACAGGCAGAACTTACATCTTTTGCTTCAAGATGTTTTCTGATTTTGTTCTTGCCCCAATTCTTTATTCTAAACCTCCCTCTTACGAAAGCCTCTGCAAATCTAGATTCGTTTAGAAAGTTTTCGAGGATAAGCTCTACCAAGATTTCATCGATTTCTTCTGGCTCTAACTTCCACTCTTCAAGTTTTTTGCGAACATCGAAATGACTGCGCTCTTGATAAGCGCAGTATTTCATTGCTTTTGCTAGACCAACTTTCTTGGTAATAATTTCTTTAGAACCACCCATTTCGCTAAAGTTAATTAACGCGGTGAAATCTCTTCGTTATTCTTATTAATAAACTTGTATTTCATTAATGGATAAGCCGTTCTTGGCTGAATTTTAATCCATTTATTGAAGTCTACTAGCCATTTCCATTGGTAACGATGTAACTTAAAGTAAGCATGGATAAATGGGTGAACTTTGATCATGTTTACCGTTGCATCTTTCTCTTTCAAGATAAAACGCAAGTGATTGGCAATCTCATCTACTAATAAAATAGTAGCGTTTACTTCTGTAGTGTTTTCTTCATCTACAGGAATCTCTTCTGCCGTTTTGATGTCCATTTCTGGGCGAACTCTCTGACGAGTAATTTGAACTAATCCAAATTTACTTGGAGGCAAAACATAATGCTTCGCTCTATCGAGTTTCATTACTTCCGTAATTTTATTGTACAGCTGCTTTTTGTTTTCTGGCCTCTGCATATCAATAAAATCGACAACAATAATACCTCCCATATCTCGCAGCCTAAGCTGGCGAGCAATTTCTTCGGCCGATTCTAAGTTAACGCGTAAAGCGTTGGTTTCTTGAGAATCTTCTTTCTTGGCAGTGTTTCCACTGTTTACATCTATAACGTGAAGTGCTTCTGTGTGTTCAATCACTAAATAAGCTCCACTGCTCATGGTCACATGTCGACCGAATGATGCTTTAATTTGCTTTTCGATACCGTAGTAATCAAAGATGTTGCCCTTGCCCCTGTAGCGTTTTACGATTTTCGCTTTGTCTGGCGCAATGGAAGAAATGTAATCTTTTACTTCAGAATACAAATCTTGGTCGTTAATGGTAATCTTGTTAAAATCGTTGCTTAACATGTCTCTTAGCAAACTAGCTGTTCTGTCTAATTCACCTAAAACACGTTGCTTGGGAGTTGCATCAATTAAATTCTTGTAGCATTCTTCCCATTTAGCAGAGAGTTCTCGTAGGTCTCTATCGAGGTCTGCAACTTTTTTGTTTTCTGCTACAGTTCTAATAATCACCCCAAAGTTTTTTGGCTTAATACTCATTATGAGTCTTCTTAAGCGCTCTTTTTCTTTGCGATTCTTAATCTTTGTAGAAACAGAAATTCTTTCGGTAAACGGAACTAAAACTAAGTATCTACCGGCAATACTCAATTCTGTAGAAATACGTGGACCTTTTGTGCTAATGGGTTCCTTCGCAACTTGAACCAATATTTCTTGACCTGACTTTAATACTTCTCGAATATTGCCATCTTTATTGATATCAGGCATTATTTCAAAAGAAGACAAGTCTGATGTAGTAATCTTCTTATCTCTTACACTCTTTACAAACGTGTTTACATTGGCAGCCTGAGGCCCCAAATCGAAGTAATGTAGGAACGCGTCTTTCTCGTAACCTACATCCACGAATGCAGCATTTAGGCCGGGCACTAATTTCTTAACCCTACCCAAATACAAGTCTCCAACAGTATATTCGTTATTATGCTTTTCGCGGTGCAGCTCTGTTAGCTTGCGATTTTCTAATAGCGCAATAACAACATCTTTGGATGAAGCGTTTATAACCAGTTCTTTATCCAATAAAAACGTCTTTAGACCTCAACAGAAGCCAAGGTCAGTTTACACCAACAAAACAAACCCATGCTGCATAATAACAACCGGGCTTGCTTTAATCCTTTAAGAAATATTGCTATTTCAATTATTTCTTCTTCTTGTGTCTGTTTTTTCTTAGACGCTTCTTACGTTTATGAGTTGACATCTTATGTCTTTTTCTCTTCTTACCACTAGGCATAGCTATATATTTTTTAAATCGTTAATATATTGTTTTAATTCTTCCGCAAACTCTTCATCATCTGTAAGAGAAAGGCATTTTTCGAAATAAGCCAACGCTTCTTCTTTTGCTCCTTTTCGTGCATTCAGGTGACCAAGGTAGTAAAGCGCATCCATATTATTAGGCTCTAATCGCTCGATTGTTGCAAATCTCGCTTCAGCTTTATCGTATTGACCCGACTGAATAGAAAATTGACCTAAACGAGTTAGCGCTTTAATATTAGTAGAATCTTCTTCTACCACTTCTCTCAACATTAAGATTCCCTTCATGGGCTGACCACCAGACTCTACTAGAGCAACTGCTGAATCAATCTTTTGGTCAAGAGCCATTATCTTTTCTGCCTCTTCAGGCAGTAAGGCTGTTTTTCTAGATGCTAACAACACAATTGTTATCACTAGAGTTAACCCAATTAATATGTAGTGCTTAGCTTTCAACAGCTTACTTAACTTCTGTATTATCTTTTACTTTCGTTACAAACGACTTAGAAGGCTTAAAAGCTGGAATATTATGAGCTGGAATGATAATCGTAGTGTTCTTCGAGATATTTCTACCTGTCTTCTCCGCTCTCTTCTTCACTATAAAACTTCCAAATCCTCTTAAATAAACATTATCTCCTTTTGCCAATGAACCTTTCACTTCATCCATAAAGGCTTCAACAGTTGCTTGCACTTGAATCTTCTCAATTCCTGTTTTTTCTGAAATCTCCGCAACAATATCTGCTTTTGTCATATCCAGTTATCTTTAATTCAATTCGTTATAATCTGACGATTAATTTTCTAAAAGGGCTGCGAAGATACTTCTTTCGGCTTAATTGGAAAACAAAATCAATTTAATTTTGCTTGAAAATCAGAAAGTTCGATGGATACATTCTCAAAAAAGCTAATCGATTGGTACTTAGAGCATAAACGTGATCTCCCATGGAGAAACACTCATGACCCCTATCGAATTTGGCTTTCAGAAATCATTCTTCAACAAACCAGAGTGAACCAAGGAATGGCCTATTTCTTAAAATTCACCGAACATTTCCCAACGGTTCAAGACCTTGCCAACGCAAACCAAGATGATGTTTTAAAACTCTGGCAAGGCCTCGGGTACTACTCTAGAGCACGCAATTTACATTTTGCTGCTCAGCAAGTGGTTTCTGATTTTGAAGGATCTTTCCCCAATAACTACAAAGACCTTCTTACCTTAAAAGGTGTTGGCGAGTATACGGCAGCCGCTGTTGCCTCTTTTGCATTTAAAGAAGTAGTGCCCGTTGTAGACGGCAATGTGTACCGATTTCTAAGCCGGTATTTCGGAATTGACACACCCATTGACTCTTCTCCTGGTAAAAAAGAGTTTAAAGCACTCGCTCAATCACTTATTAGCCATCAACACCCCGATTTGTTTAACCAAGCTGTAATGGAGTTCGGAGCTATTCACTGCAAACCCGCTCAACCTTATTGCATTAGCTGCCCATTCCAAACTTCGTGTATTGGTTTTAACGAGAACACCTGGAATTTTTTACCAGTTAAAAGCAAGAAAACAGTTCAAAAAGATGTGTTTCTCCACTTTTTCATTTTCAACATAGAAGAATCTACTTTTATAGCACAACGCCCACAAAAAGGTATTTGGGGAGGGCTGTTTGAGTTTCCGAAAATTGAGTTTACTTCTGCAGTAGAGCTAGACCATATAAAAGAAAAACACCTAGTAAGTGATGTTGTTGGCTCTGCCGATTTCGAAATCACCCGTATCAGTTCAGAAATTCAGCACATTTTAAGTCATCGTATTATCCACGCGCGGTTTTGGCACTTGAAAACAAAATCGGTTCCTACTACTAAATTGATTAACAACTGTAGGCTGATTAGAACTGATGAAATTGATACTTTTGCACTTCCTCGATTAATCGATCGCTATCTCGAAAACCAAAAAGAGAAATAGTTATCTTCATTGAGATTTTAAACCAAAAAAACTCGTAAAATTTTATGGCTGGCGTTAACAAAGTAATTTTGATTGGAAACTTGGGAAAAGACCCAGAAGTGAGAAGACTTGAAAACGGAACTGCTGTTTGCTCTTTTCCGCTTGCCACATCAGAATCTTACAACGATAGAAATACAGGTCAGCGCGTAACCAACACCGAGTGGCACAACATTGTAATGTGGCGCGGTCTTGCCGAAATTGCTGAGAAATACTTAAAAAAGGGTAATTCTATTTACGTTGAAGGCAAATTGCGCACCCGATCTTGGGAAGATCAAGACAAAAATATGCGTTACATCACTGAAGTGGTGGCCAACGAAATGACAATGCTTGGCGGCAGATCTAACAATTCTGAAGACAACAATCAAAGTCAATACGGCAACAACAACGCTGCTGCCAACAATTCGGCTTCGAATACATCGAACAATTCAGCATCTAACTCTAACCAAGACGATTTTGCCAACTCTGATGATGACGATGATTTACCTTTCTAAGCTTTTTGCTTCTACATGTTCAATTAAACTGTCTTGAATTGGAAGACTCAGCCGACCCGTTACCTTATATTTTCTTATTAGTTACTGATGGTTTCTCGGTAGGAACCATCATCGGTTTATTGGCAACCATAGTATTATTGGTATGCTCAGCGCTAATGAGTGGCTCAGAAGTGGCCTTCTTTTCGCTCTCTTCTAGAGACAAAGAAGAAATTGGAAACGAAAAAACCCGAGCAGGCGATCAAGTGCTCGATTTGCTTGAAAAGCCCAAGAAGTTGTTAGCTACCATATTAATCTCTAACAACTTTATAAATGTTGCCATCGTTTTGCTTTCGTCAATGCTTTCGCAGCAACTTTTTCATTTTGAAGAAACGGTACTTCCCTTTTTTCAGAACGACCCGATTACCATTTCTTCTGAGTTGCAAAACTTCATTGTAAACGTTGTTGCTATCACTTTTCTAATCTTGGTTTTTGGAGAAGTGGTTCCTAAAGTGTACGCCAGTAAATACCCACAAGTACTTGCCAAGTTTATGTCGTACCCGTTTTCTGTTCTCAACAAGGTATTTCACCCGTTGAGTTTTGTATTGGTGAAATCGACCAACCTCATTGATAAAAGACTTAAAAAGAAAACCGACAATATATCTGTTGACGAGCTTTCTCACGCCCTTGAAATCACCAGCGATGAAAGCACAACAGACGAAGATCAACGAATATTAAAAGGCATTGTAAAGTTCGGAAATACCGACACCAAACAAGTAATGACGCCAAGAGTAGATGTGGTAGCTTTCGATATTGAAACGCCTTTTCAAGAACTCATTGAGGGTATTGTTTCTTCTGGGTTTTCTAGACTACCTATTTACCGAGGAGACTTTGACCAGATTGAAGGCTTGCTCTACATTAAAGATTTACTTCCGTTTCTAGACCGCGAAGACGATTTCAAATGGCAAGAACTTATTCGCGAACCTATTTATGTTCCTGAAAACAAAAAAATTGACGACCTACTTGAAGAATTCCAAGAAGAGAAAAAACATTTGGCCATTGTGGTAGACGAGTATGGTGGAAGTCAAGGAATTGTTTCTCTCGAAGACATTATTGAAGAAATTGTGGGCGATATTTCTGATGAGTTTGACGAAGACGACCTTGTTTACTCTAAACTAGATGAATTCAACTACGTTTTTGAAGCAAAAACTCCACTAAAAGATGTTTACAAGGTTTTACAAATTGATGGAGAAAACTTTGAAGAGCACAAAGGTGAAGCCGATACGTTGGGTGGTTTTGTAGTCGAAATTTCTGGAAAAATCTTGAAGAAAAACGAAAGAATAAAATTTAACGACTTTACGTTTACCGTAGAAGCAGCAGACAGAAGAAGAGTGAAAAGTGTGAAAGTTACCATGCCAGAAGCAACCGAAGAAGAGAATCTTAGCAAGAAATCGAGAAACAGCAAATTGGCTTCTATTGCTTTATTAGCCTTAATAGGATCTCAATTTTTTGTTTCGTGTACAGAAGAAGTTGCCACACCTAAACCGAGAAGTTATTTTAGAATTGCTTTACCAGAACATCAATACCGCTCAAGTTCATTAGATTGCCCTTTTTCGTTCGAATATTCTCAAGCTTCTCAACTAAACACGAATAATCAAAGAGGCAATTGTTGGTTTAACATCACCTACCCGAAACTAAACGCCACCATCCACTTTACCTACTATTCTAATGTTGGCGATTCGGTGCAGATTTTCACAGAAGAAGCTAGAGGTTTGGCTATGCAACACACCGCCAAAGCCGATAATATTGAAGAAAACATTTACAGCAATACTGAAAAAAACGTGTACGGCACCATCTATAATTTCGAAGGTTCTGTAGCCAGCAATTATCAGTTTTTCTTAACCGATAGCACGCAGCATTTTTTGCGTGGAGCCATGTATTTTAACACAGCTCCCAACCCAGATTCTTTATTGCCTGTTGAGCAACACATTAAACAAGACCTTTTTCACTTAATTCAATCTTTCGAGTGGATTTCAGCTGAAGAATAAGGTTAAACCACAAGCCCATCATAATAAAGCCCAGCAGAAGGTGAACCGGTTGCGCTAATAACGGAAAACCAAAGTAGGTCAACACTATTCCGAAAACAATTTCGGTTCCTACTACCCAAAGTAGCGGCTTGAGGTAAGCAAGAGAAAGCCCCGCTTTTTGCCATTTCCAAGTGAGGTAAGCCATCAGCAGCACCAAAATAATTGAGTAGCTTCTGTGAATTTTAAAAATCACCGAAATATTCTCAATTAAATCGCTTTTTAGCACTCCCGATTTCACCAAGTAATCTACTTCTTCGCGTACATTGGTTCCTAAAAAAATCTGAAAAGCACTTAGCACAGCCAACGCAATTACCAACGTATACATTTTGGTAGGAACCATTTGACGTTCTTTCTGAGAACTTCTTCTAATCGAGAAAATAATCAGTAAAATAATAAGCAACGCACCGAACATGTGAATGGTAATTTGGCCCGGCACCAAGTTTCCGTCAACCACTACTTTGCCTAGCCAAGCTTCGAAACCCAGCAACAAGAGGGTTCCTACCGATGCAAAAACCAATATTTTATCTTTTTTCCAAAAAGTAAAAGAAAGAACCAGCATAAGTAATACCGGCAAACCTGAAAAAGCGCCTACTAAACGGTTAATGTATTCGGTCCAAGTATGGTATACATTGAAAATAGCATAATCGTGCTTATTGTATTTCTGCCAGTTACTCCACTCTATTTCTTGCGAAGAAGTAAAATCTCTAGTAGCAGCCCACAAAGCATTGTCTTTCACTATCATTTGTCCTTTTAAAAACTCATGATTGGGTTCCCAAAGCACTTGAGATTCGTCTGTTGGCGGAATTATATACCCAAAACATTTGGGCCAATCTGGGCAACCCATTCCACTTCCCGTCATTCTAACAACGCTACCTGCAATCACCACTAAAAAAATCGACACTAACGCGATTCTCGCTATTTTTCTGAACCAAATTTCCATATCTCAAATTCTGACTGCAAAGTAAACAGTCTACATTTATTTCAGTTGCACTTTTCATGAGATAAATCTGTTTTACATTTGCGCCTTCGAAATGAGTAACAACGATCAAATGTCTTTTCTGCAACACCTCGAAGAGCTGAGGTGGCACATTATTCGCAGCGCCATTGCGATAATTGTAATAGCTATAGCCATTTTCTTAAACAAATCTTTTGTTTTCGATCAGGTTATATTTGGCCCCAAAAATCCAGACTTTATCACCTTTCGATTGTTGTGTGAACTATCGAATTTTCTTTACGAACTAATGCCTCAGCTAGTAGCCTCTGCAGATGTTTTATGTATTGGTGCCGATTTTCCTGAGTTGCAAAATATAAATATGTCTGGCCAATTCACTACTCACGTAATGGTGAGTTTAATTGGCGGGTTAGTAGTGGCGTTCCCCTATGTTTTCTGGGAGATGTGGAGATTTATTAAACCGGGATTGCGTGAAAGCGAAAGAAAAAATACACGAGGAATTGTGTTCTTTACTTGGATGCTGTTTTTATCTGGAGTTGCCTTCGGTTATTTTGTGATATCGCCCCTTTCGGTTAATTTCTTTTTTGGGTACAGTGTATCAGATCAAGTTCAAACCATCCCTACTTTATCTACCTACATTAGCACGGTAGTGACCATTACATTGGCCTGTGGTTTTGTTTTTGAACTTCCTATTCTGGTTTACTTCTTAACCAAAGCGGGGTTAATTACGCCTGAATTTTTAAAGAAATACAGAAAACACTCTGTTGTTGCGGCATTAATTCTATCTGCCATTATTACACCTCCAGATGTTTTTAGCCAATTCTTAGTTACTTTACCACTTATGGTGCTTTACGAAATTAGTATTGTAATTTCTGGCATGGTTATTAAGAAAGAGGAGCAAGCTAAAGCGTAATAAATCGTTTACCTTCTACTTCTTTTTACGTCTTTACCATATTGGTAAGATTCCTTTAATTTGTGAGTAAAGAGTATAAACACTTAAGATTAACAAGTTTGCGTGCTTTATTAATAGTTTTACTATCCATCTTCACCGTAGGTCTTTTTAGCTTTTCAGCTAATGCTCAAGGCTATACGCGAGTTTCAGGTACTGTAACAGATGCTAAAACAGGAGAACCCCTTCCCTTTGTAAACGTTTCTTTCAAAGGCAAAAACATAGGAACCACCACCGATTTTAATGGTGTTTACGAAATTCATACCCAATGGGCTTCTGAAACAATTGTAGTTTCTTTTGTAGGCTATAAACAACAAGAAAAACAGGTTCAGTTAGGCGAAAAGCAAGAAATTGATTTCGCATTAGAACCCGATGTGCAAGAGCTAAAAGAATTTGAGTTTACGGTTGAAAAGAAACGCTATCGTAAAAAAGACAATCCAGCGGTAGACCTCATTCGACAAGTAATTCAGCACAAAGACGAAAACCGCAAAGAAGGTTTCGAATATTACGAGTTCGAAAAGTACGAGAAAGATGAGTACGACCTCAACAACTTCACTGAGAAGTGGAAAAATAAGGGCGCCTTTAAAAACTTTCAGGTTCTCTTCGATTACATCGATACATCAGATGTAAACGGTAAGCCGTATATCCCCATTCTCATGAAAGAGAAGATTTCTACGGTGTATATTCGTCAAAAACCTAGAGCAGAAAGAGAAATTGTAGAAGGAGCCCGAATTTCAGGATTCGAGCAAAGTATTTTTAGTGAAGGAATAGCACAATTCTTAGAGAAAATTAGCGCACCAGTAGATATTTACGACAACAACATTTTCTTACTCGATAAAGCCTTTACCAGCCCTTTATCTCCGTTGTCTCCCGATATTTATCGTTTTTACATTACAGATTCTGTAAATATTGATAACCACAAATACATTGAGCTTTCTTTTCAGCCAAGAAACCCGGCAACTATCGCCTTTAAAGGTAAAATGTTGGTAGCCGACTCTACCCAAAACTTTGCTGTAAAAAAGGTAGAGCTTAATGTAGACAGCCGCATCAACATTAACTTCTTGAACGATTTAAAAATTATTCAAGATTTTGAATACAAAGCAGAAACAGGGTGGACCATCGTAAAAGATAAGATGATTGTTGATATTCAACCTACCGAAAAAAGTTGGGGAATTTTCAACACCAAAACCGTTTCTTACCGCAATTTCAAAACTAACGAACCTCGACCAGACGATTTTTATTCAGGGTTAAACGAATTTGTTTTCGAAGACAGCGCCTCTTACCGAAACGATGATTATTGGAATCAAAACCGACACGAAGAACTTTCAAAACAAGAACAAGGTGTTTACGACATGGCCGATACCATTCAGAGTATTCCGGCATTTAACCGGGTTACCAAAATTTTCGAATTATTAGTAACAGGCTACACAGCAGTTGGACCAATCGATATTGGGCCAGTGATGTCGATTGTAAGCTACAACGATATTGAAGGTTTTCGCTTTCGTTTAGGGGGCAGAACGAACATCGATTTTCACGAAAAATTGCGCATAGAAGGTTATGGAGCTTACGGAGAAAAAGACCAAAAGTGGAAATACGGTGGTGGACTCGAATACTACTTCAGCAAAACACCCAGAAGATCGTTGCGCTTTAAATATAAAAACGATATTTACCAACCTGGTTTTGAGCTCGATTGGCAAGACCAAGACAACGTTTTACTTTCTTTCAGAAGAGGTACTTCTAACCGCATGCTTTATTACGAAGAAGCATCTTTAGCCTACGATCATGAATGGACGATTGGCTTTATGAATACCTTAGAATTAAAGCACCGAATAATCCGCCCTACATCCGGCTTAACGCTATCGCCTAACACTGTTTCTTCAGTTTCTGGAAACCCAGAAACTACAGAATCTGTAGATGATATTACCACCAATACCATCACGTTAAAAACGCGATTTGCTATTAACGAGAAATACATTCAAGGTAGATTTAAAAGAAAATCGATAAAAACTACAGCACCTGTTTTCTACTTGAATTACACCTATAGCAGCCCCGAATTTGGCAGCGATTATGAGTTTCACAAAGTTTATCTAGGGTTAGAAAAAAGGTTCAAAATTGGCATAATCGGTTATACCGATATGTTAATTGAAGGAACCCGCATCTTCGGAGATGTACCTTACCCCTTGCTCGATATTGCTAGAGGAAATGAAACTTTTGCTTATGACGATCGCTCTTTCAACTTAATGAATTTCATGGAATTTGGAAGCGATCAATCAGCTTCGGCTCAGTTTACGCATCATTTCAATGGTTTCTTACTTAACAAAATCCCTTTAATGAAAAGGTTAAAGTGGCGTTCGGTCGGTTCCTTCAAAATGATTTACGGAGATATTTCTAGCAAAAACAACGATCCTGAAAATCCTGAGTTATTGCAGTTTCCTGAAAATTTTGAAACCCTTAAAGCCAAGCCCTACATGGAGTTTAGCGCTGGTGTAGAGAATATTTTTAAATTCTTTAGAGTAGATGCTGTTAAACGTCTTACTTATTTAGACAGCCCAGGAGTAAATACACTCTGGGGTGTGAAAGGCTGGGGAATTCGCGGTAAAATTCAATTGACATTTTAAGAAAGTAGCCCTTATTTATGAAGTTACGTGCCGAAAATCTTGTAAAACAATACCGCAGTAGAAAAGTGGTAAAAGGTGTTTCTGTTGAAGTAGAACAAGGCGAAATTGTTGGTCTTTTAGGCCCCAACGGAGCTGGAAAAACTACTTCGTTCTACATGATTGTAGGCTTGGTAAAACCCAACCAAGGCAACATCTATCTAGACGCTGAAGATATTACTCGGCAGCCGATGTATAAACGCGCTCAAAAAGGCATTGGTTACTTGCCCCAAGAAGCTTCTGTGTTTAGAAAATTAAGTATTGAAGATAATATTCTATCGATTCTTCAAATGACAAAGCTTACCAAGCTGCAGCAAGAAGAAAAGCTAGAAGAGCTGATTTCTGAGTTTGGTCTTAACCATGTTAGAACCAATTTAGGCGATCAATTATCGGGTGGTGAAAGACGAAGAACTGAGATTGCTCGTGCGTTGGCTACCGACCCTAAATTTATTCTATTAGACGAACCTTTTGCAGGGGTAGACCCCATTGCTGTAGAAGATATTCAGAGTATTGTTGAAAAACTGAAAGATCGCAACATCGGTATCTTAATTACCGACCACAACGTTCAAGAAACTTTATCGATTACAGAGCGCTCTTACCTGCTCTTTGAAGGGAAAATATTAAAATCTGGAACAGCCGAAGAACTAGCAGCAGACGAACAAGTGCGTAAGGTTTATTTGGGAAGCCAATTCGAGCTTCGCAAAAAGCAGCCTAGAAAATCAAAAGATGCTAGTGCTGAATAATCAAAATCAGTCTTGTTCATCTTTCTACCTTTTTTCGAGAAAAAAGGGTTGAACTCTGCTTTCTTTCTCGAAAATCTAGTGTGTTGGTAAATTTAAAAGCACAAAAAAGCCTCGTTGGTTAAAACGAGGCTTTTCAATTTTATATACATCACTAATTACTTAGAGTTGCTTTAGGCTAAAAGTAAAGCCTTCCATAATTTGGTTGGCCAGCAGCTTTTTACAAGCTTCTTCTACTTTAGCTTCTGCTTCACTTTCGTTTTCTGCAGAAATTTCAAGTGTAATGTGTTTTCCTACACGAACATTTTCTATTGCGTCTAAACCTAAGTTCTTAAGGCCTGAGGTTACCGCTTTCCCTTGAGGATCTAACAACACCTCTAGTGGCATAATATCAATTTCTGCTAAAAACTTCATCATCTGTAATTGCGTTAACTATTTCTCGAGTTGGGTTCCTACCGAAAAACGTTTAATAATTGTATTTACGATAGAATAAATAATGTACAAAAGTAGAATAATAGGAATGATAACGTAGTCTAAATAAGGTAAGAATGAAATTCTAAACCAATACGGTAAAAACACCAAAACAATACCTAACACTACAAGTATCAAAAAAATGAATCGGTCTTGGTTGTTGCGCCAAGCAAAATTCTTGAATTTAAACGATAACATGGGGATGCGAACCACCAATAATGCCGACATAATTACACTCAGTGCAACATAAACGTAGGGTTGTTGCAACCACACTACGGTGTAATAATCAAACGGTCTCCAACGATAAATTTGTACCATTCCGCGAACGGTATTCTCATCTAACGGAAAATACATATTCATCTGGTATTGCAACTCTAAAATCAATGGAACCGAAGCAATTAAAATAGCATTAGCTGGGGTAGGAACCCCTAAAAACGTATCTGTTTGTTCTGTATCGATGTTAAAAATGGCGAGTCTCAACACTGAAAAAGCGGCAATTAACAAACCTGTGCAGGCCAGCAATGCGTGAGCTACCGGACGATCTGCTAGTGGTATAAAATACTCACCAAACGCAATGCTAATGTACTGAAAAACCATAATACTTGGCAGCACGCCAAAGGTTACCGCATCTGCCAAAGAGTCGAGTTGTTTTCCTAATTCTGAAGGAACTTTCAAGATTCTAGCGGCAAATCCGTCAAAAAAATCGAAAATAGCTGCAATGCCAATTAAATAGGCAGACCAAAGCAAATTGGCTTGAAACGCCATGATGATTCCTAAAACTCCACACAAAAGATTAGACAGCGTTAGAATATGAGGAATGGCCTTTTTTATCATTGGGCAAATATATTCTATCCCTGTAAATTAAAATTAGCTGGGTGGCCTACTTCTTTTTCTTGTCTAAACGGTCTTTTTTGAACTCTTTTGGCTTTTTTAGCGTAAAAACTCGTGCAATATTAAACCCAAAATGGATGTCGCCATCGAGCCAATCGTTGCGGGTTTCGGTAATAAAACCCTTTTCAATAATGGCTGTACTATTGGTAAAATGCAACTGAAAAACATGTCCGCCTGTTTCAATATCTACACCTAACGAAAGTGAGTTGTGGAAATCTTGCGTAATCTGATCAGGCAACACGTAATAATACTCAGCATTAATCGCTACTCGGTTGCCAATTTTTTGTCGGCCACCTACCCCTAGCGCCAAAATAGTATTGGCATCTTTTTCGGTAGGAACCAAATTCTTATGTACCAAGCTTGGCATTAACTGAGCAGAAAATCCTTTGCTAAATTTTCTTCCGATTAATAATTGATGCGTGTAGCTTAATCGATGCTCAAATAAATTTTCTCGATCTGGATTGGCCCATTTAAGCGTGTTCACCGCAGTTGAAGAAACCCAAACTAACGTAATGGGCATTACTTTGGCGCCTTTACTCTGGCGCAAAATCTTGTATTTCACATACCCATCGTAGGCTTTTTCAAGAGAGCTTCTGCCCACACCAATAGTAAACCGATCGGTTACTCCGTAATCAAAACCCAAACGTAGGGTAGCTCTATCTAACCCAAATAAATCGTAAAAACCTTGGTTAATTTCACCAAAACGATGAGAAATCTTAAAATCGAGTACACCTTCTGACAAACTTTCTAACGAATGAGAATTGACTACACGTGTGGTTTTAAAAGCGGCTTCTATGTACGTAGTGGTTGGCTCTTCGCCTTCTAGCAAGTTGAGTAAATCTTCTTCTTGTGCCATAACAGAAAAAGAAGTGAACAAGATGGAAACACCGAAAAGTAGCTTTTTCATCATTTCTTCATGATTTGGTAGTTCATCTTCACAGAAACCTCAATTTCTTTTGCAATTTTATCTCTCACCAACGAAGGAATTTTTATTCCATACGTTTCTGGCTCAATTATAAACGAGCAGGTTCCTTCTATTTTATCTGCAGATTCTACTAAAAGTTGCCCTTCAACCTCCAATGGTTGGGTTACTCCGTGTAGGGTCATGGTTCCTACAATTTTTACCGAATACGTACCTGGTTGATCAAAATTTACAGACGATAGATTGGTGATTTTCCCTTTGAAAATCGCTTTCGGAAAATCATCGCTTTCTACATAGTTTTCGTTAAAATGCTCTTGCATGAGTGCTTTCTCAAAAACGAACGATTTCATTAGAGCAGAAAACTGAATAGCTCCGCTACTTGCGTCTAAAACACTGCGAACACTCGTGTTTTGTGCTTCAATATCTTCTACGGGAGTAGACGAAAAAAACACCACTTCTCCACTTCTTGTAAAGTAGCGTTGCGCTTGACCTAGAAGCGGAAAAACCATTAAAAGAACTACTAAATATTTCATAAAGCTGATTCTATTACACATTCTTTAAGTTCTACTTCTTGAAAAAGATCAGGGTCGTACCCGTTTACTTTCCCTTTTAGCTGAATTTTATCTCCAGGCTGAACATTTACTTCTGTTAAATTGGTATCTAAGTAACCAATAACGCCCCCAAAATCGGCTTCAACTTCAAAGGCTATATAACGACTTTTTTCTGAAGCACTTACCTCTGAAACCACACCCGAAACGGTAATGGTTTGGTCTCTTAACTCTACCCAAGTTGAATCGTAATTTTCTTGAAAATTGTGCAACAATTGGGTGGCTTCTAAATCAACGGTAGGAACCTCTTCTGCAATGTTTCTATGGGGTTTGTTTACGAAATAGACTCCCAACGTTATTCCAATTAACACCAAAATGACTACAGGCAATATTATTTTCTTCATACTTATTCTGGTGTATTATTATCTAACCACGCTTGCAATTTGTTTAGGTTGCAATTGCTGAGAGCTCCGAGAGGAGGCATTGTTTTTTCGTTAATGGCCCTGCGTTGAATCCCTTCTTTATTGGCAACTACAGAAGTGTAATTCGAATAATCGGGCGACTGACCACCTGTTTCGTGGCAGCCTGAAGTGGCACAATTGGCATTAAGAATAAATGAAATATCGTTGGTATAGGTAAGGTCCGTAGTATTACAATTCGCATTTTCTTCAGGAAACAACTCTTCTTCATTATCTGATTTACAACTAATAAGAAGAGAAACCGCCAGAAATACCGCTCCCATTTTTGTCCAAATCATACTATTGGGTATTTACTGTTTTTGATACTTAATTATACTTACGTATTGAAATCAAGTATAGTTGAATTTTTCCTAATCTTAGTGCAAATACGTATTATCTAAAGCTTATGGATGGTCTAATTGAAGTACATGCTTCTGATTCTTTGTAATCAGCTCCATGTTCCAATCAATTTTTGCTTTAAAAGGCGATTTTCGTTCTGTACAGGTTATTAGCGAACAGCTCTGGCAAGCGGCCGGTATGCAAGGGTCTACATGCACAAACATTTCTACGCTTTTACCACAATGGTGATCTACTAATTGGTTAAGCAATTCTACCTCATCGTGCATTTGCTCTACGGTAAAGTAAAAAGGCAGCGATAAATGAGCGTCAATATGCAATTGCGCTCCATACTTTACCACTCTAAAATTATGAATATCAATCCATTGATCTCTACGATGTTTAGAAAGCACCTTCACCAAGCCGTTAATTAACTGAGTATCTGCCTCATCCATTATACCCGCCATAGATTTTCGCAAAATCGAATAGCCATTAAAAGCGATAAACAAACCAAAGATTATGGCCAAAACACTATCTACCCATTGGGCTGGATAGAAGTAAAAAATGGCCAAACCGATGAGAAGCCCAACAGTGCTCCACCCATCTGTTTTTAAATGTTTCCCACTTGCTTCTAGCGCTAAAGAATCTTCTTGTTCTCCTCGTTTTTGCAAATAAATACCCAATAAAAAGTTGATGGCTCCGGCAATTGCAACCAGTACAATCCCCCATCCTAACTGAGAAACCTCTACAGGTACAAACCAGTTATAAATCGCTTTGGCCACCATTAAAACACCAGCAAGAAAAATCATAGATCCTTCTACACTGGCAGAAACAAATTCAATTTTTCCGTGGCCATACGGGTGGTTATCATCTTTCGGAAGCGTAGCCAAATACACGGCATACAGCCCAAAACTGGCTCCTACTACATTTACAATACTTTCTACCGCATCGGTTAAAATAGCGTTTGATTGGGTGAGCCACCAGGCTAAAAACTTCACCGTTAAAAGCGAAATTCCCACCACTAGCGATAACTGCTGGGCTCGAATATTTTTACGATGAGCATCCACTTTTTTCATAAAAAACCGAGGTTCTTACAATTTTTAGCAGCAAAAAGAGTTTTAACGCTACATTTGTCTGCCATGCCGAAAAAACACATTCTTGCAAAGATTCAAATAAAAATTTGGGTTCTGCTTATCTCGGTAGGAGCCATTTCTACTGCCCAATCACAAGCCGTAAGAAAGTTCAGTAACGAGTTTCTTAAAAACGGTGTTAGTGCTCGTGCTTTTGGCATGTCTAATACGGTAACCGCTATTGTAAACGATGTTTCTGCTGGTTACTGGAATCCTGCCGGATTAACTCAAATTGAAAATAAGTTTCAGGCAGAAGCCATGCACGCAGAATACTTTGCGGGTATTGCCGCTTATGACTATGGTAGTTTTGCCATGCCGCTAAACAACGGTGATTATTTTGGAGCTACCATTATTCGATTGGGTATTGACGATATTCAAAACACCATCGATTTACTCGACCAAAACGAAGAGGTAAACTACAACCGTATTTCTAAATTTTCTACCGCAGATTATGCCGCCTTACTCTCGTATGCACGTAAAACCAACGTAGAAGGTCTCAGCATAGGCGCCAACGTAAAAATTGTGCATCGGGTTATTGGTGATTTCGCTAAAGCTTGGGGGTTCGGTTTGGATGCTTCTGCCCAATATAGAATTAAAGAAAAATGGTTTGTAGGAGCCATACTCCGCGATGCAACTACCACTTTCAATGCTTGGAGTTATACCCTTGACCAGAGAACCAAACAAGTGTTTTTAGACACAGACAACGAAGTGCCAGAAAACGATATTGAACTTACCGCACCTGAATTGCGCTTAGGGGTTGGGCGTAAATTTTACATCAAAAAGAAAATCGGTGTTTTGCCTGCTTTCGATGCTAATTTAACATTCGATGGACAAAGAAATACGCTGGTTCAGAGTAAGCGCTTTAACTTATCTCCTTCTTTTGGTTTCGAAGCCGATTACAAAGAGTTAATTTATTTGCGTGGCGGTGTAGGCAATATTCAAACTGTTGACAAACGCTATTCTGACGGAAATGATTACACTTTCCAGCCCAATTTTGGAGTAGGGCTTTACCTAAAAAACTTATTAGGTTTAGGCAGCTTAGCCATCGATTATGCCCTTTCAGATATTGGCGATGCAAGCGGAGCGCTTTACTCAAATGTGTTTTCGTTGCGCATAGAGTTTGACGGCAAATAGCCTTAAATTCATTCTCGGTTAACAATTCAGAGCGATTTCATAATTACAAAGCCTTTACAGGTGTGCGCTTCAATCACTACTTTCGCAATATAATCTTGCACCGTGAAAAAAACACACCTTTTAGCACTCTCGGCTTTATCGGGTATTTTACTCAGTTTGGGTTGGCCAGAAATAGGGAATTTATCTTTTCTTCTGTTTGTGGGTTTTATTCCACTTTTAGCGGTAGAAGATGAAATATCTCGTCAGCACCAACTAGGCAACAAAAGAAACTTACTCCCTTACAGTTACCTCACCTTTGTGATTTTCAATATTGCCACCACTTGGTGGGTGTGGTTTGCATCGCCAGCTGGTTCGGTGGCTGCCATGCTCGTAAATGCCGTTTTTATGGCTACCATTTTTCAGTTTTTTCATCTTACCAAACGTTTTGTAGGCAGAAAACAAGGATATTTAGGCTTGATTCTTTTCTGGATTGCTTGGGAATACATTCACATGCGCTGGGATTTAACGTGGCCTTGGCTCACTTTAGGAAACGGATTTGCTAATAGTACTTCTATTGTTCAATGGTACGATACTACCGGTGTAGCTGGAGGAACGCTCTGGATTCTATCTGTAAACTTACTGCTCTACCACGGTTTCAAATTTGGCTTTGAAAAAGGTTGGAACCAGAAATCGACCTTCAAATATTTGTTTTTTTCATTGGTGTTGATTGTGGTTCCTACCGTTATAAGTTGGGTTAAAAAAAGCAACTACCAAGAAATTGAAAACCCCGTTGAAGTGGTGGTGGTTCAGCCGAATATTGACCCGTATAACGAGAAGTTTAACGGTGCAAGTTCTTCAGAACAGGTGCGCAGAATGATGGATTTAGCGCTTACCAAAATCACTGATTCTACCCGCTATATTGTGGCGCCTGAAACGGCCATTCCAGAATCGGTTCAAGAGCAATTTTTCAGCACATCGCCTGAACACAACATCATAAAATCGGTGGTAAAAAAATACCCCAATGTGAATGTGGTAATTGGGGCGAGCACTATAGAAGTTTACGGTGCTATAAAACCAGCTTCGCCTACCGTGCGTAAAGCTAACAACGGTATGTATTACGATTACTACAACACAGCTTTACAGGTTAATAACACGCCATTTATTCCGTTTTACCATAAATCAAAATTGGTTCCTGGCGTAGAGAGAATGCCTTTTCCGCAGTTGTTATTGCCTTTACAAGAAATTATTTTCGACCTTGGTGGAACTACCGGAAGTTTAGGAATTCAAGACGAACGCGATGTGTTTTTTGATTACCGAGATACTACTGGTATTGCTCCGGTTGTTTGCTACGAATCGGTTTATGGCGAATACGTGGGCGAATATGTTAAAAACGGGGCTGATCTCATTTTTATAATTACCAACGATGGTTGGTGGCAAGATACACCCGGCTATCAGCAACATTTAGCCTACGCCAAATTAAGAGCCATTGAGCATCGCAGAAGCATTGCGCGCTCTGCCAATACGGGAGTTTCTTGTTTTATTAATCAAGTGGGCGAAATTTCAAAAGCTACCGCATGGTGGGAACCCGCTGCCATCTCTCAGACTATTAATAAAAACAGCGAAATAACCTTCTATACCGAGTATGGCGATTATATTTCTAGAACATCTGCCATCTTTAGTGGTTTCTTATTGTTATTAGTTTTTCTTCGTTCTAGAACACAAAAGCAATCGAAAAAATGAGTGTAAACAAACGAATTGGGGTTTTACTTGTAAACCTAGGAACTCCCAATAGCCCTAACGTGGGCGATGTAAGACCGTATTTAAGTGAATTTCTTAACGATGCTCGCGTAATCGACATTCCCTGGTTATTGCGCAAAATGTTGGTGAACTTAATTATTGTGCCTTTCCGCTCATTTTCTTCGAGTAAAATTTACAAAGAAGTGTGGGACGAAAGAGGTTCTCCGCTACTTTACCATTCTGAAGACGTAAGAGATTTGCTTCAAGAAAAAATGCCTGAAAATGTAGATGTGCACCTAGCTATGCGCTACCAAAACCCTAGCATGGATAAGGTACTAGAGAAAATGCGATTAAAAAACTACGACAAGATTATTATTCTTCCGTTGTATCCGCATTATGCTTCTTCTACCACTGGTAGCACGCTCGAAAAAGCTATGAAAATAATGAGCAAATGGTACGTTATACCTGAAGTTACCATGCTGAATCAGTATTACGAAAATGAAGGGTTTATCAATACTATTTTAGCACAAGCGCAACAGTTCGATTTAAATGCTTACGACCACATTATTTTTAGCTATCACGGTTTGCCTGTAAGACAAGTAGACAAAGTGTACGATGATGGTCTACCTTGTTCTGACCACTCTTGCGAAACCGAAATAAACGATGCGAATAAGTTTTGCTACAAGGCAACGTGCTTTGCCACTACGCGCATTTTAGCTGAGAAATTGGGCCTTTCAGAAGATCAATACACCGTAGGTTTTCAATCTCGATTAGATAAAAACTGGCTAGAGCCCTTTTCTGATAAATTGGTGATTGAGCAAGCCAAAAAAGGAGCAAAAAAACTCTTGTTCTTCAGCCCTGCGTTTACAGCAGATTGCCTCGAAACTACCGTTGAAATTGGAGACGAATACCTCGAACTTTTCGAAGAGCACGGTGGCGAAAAACTCGATTTGGTGCCTAGCTTAAATTCTCATCCGTTGTGGATAGAAACCCTTGAAAAATTGGTAAAAGATCGTTTTTAATTCCATGCGTACTTACGCCTCTTTTTCTTCGGTAGGAACCGATTTTCGAAACCATTTAAACAACTGGTTTTCTAGTTACAAAACCAGTTGTTTCTTAGATAGCAATACCCAAACTGGGCAAGCCTATCCGGGTGGAATCGATTTCGATTTTCTAGTTGCTGTGGGCGAAACCGATGCTTTGTCAACTTCTGATAAAAACGCTTTTGAACGCTTATCACATTTTCAACAAGAAAAAAAAGACTGGCTTTTTGGTTACCTCAGCTACGATTTAAAAAACGAGTTAGAAAAACTTTCTTCGAACAATCCAGACCAGATCGGCTGGGCCGAAATGCAGTTTTTTCAACCTGAAACGGTTATTTACCAAAAAAATCAGGAAATAGTTATTGGTTGCATTCACCGCCATCCAAAAGAAGTTTTTAATGAGATTTTAGAATCAAAACCACCGAAAAAGATAGAAAAGCAGCCCATCGAACCGCAACCTGTAATTAGCCATGCAAGTTACATTCGTTCGGTTTTAGGCTTAAAACACCACATCCAAATTGGTGATATCTACGAGGTAAATTTTTGTCAAGAATTTTTGGCGAAAGCACACATCGATTGTCCTTTCGAGCTTTGGCTAGAGCTCATTGCTCTCTCTCCCACTCCATTCTCGGCCTTTTACCAGCGCAATGAGCACAGTTTGCTGTGTGCCAGTCCTGAACGATATTTAAAAAAGGTAGGATCCCAATTAATCTCTCAACCTATTAAAGGAACTGCTAAAAGAGGAAAAACACAAGAAGAAGACCTCGCCATTATTGAAGCGCTAAAAGCGAGTGAAAAAGAAAAGTCTGAAAACGTAATGATTGTAGACTTGGTTAGAAACGATCTCTCTCGCGTGGCCGAAAAAGCCTCTGTTGAAGTAACCGAGTTATGCGGCATTTATTCTTTTCCGCAAGTTCATCAACAAATTTCTACCATTACCGCAAAAATGAAAAACGGGTTCCTACCGGTAAAAGCATTAACAGCTACCTTCCCAATGGGCAGCATGACGGGCGCTCCAAAAGTAAAAGCCATGGAGCTGATAGAAGAATTCGAAAGCAGCAAAAGAAGCGTTTACAGCGGTGCCGTTGGCTATTTTACTCCCAACGGAGATTTCGATTTTAATGTGGTAATTCGGTCGATGTTATACAACCAAGAAAACAAAAACTTATCGTTTTCTGTAGGCGGTGCCATTACCTCACTGTGCAATCCGGAAGAAGAATACCAAGAAAGTTTGCTAAAAGCGAAAGCCATTCGAGAATTGTTGGCACGTTGGCATGTATCGTAAAATTTACGCCAGAATAGACGAATTATAGCTGCGAGTATAAGCCGGGTTGAGGGCTGATATTTATCTTCGCTACTATGTTAGAAGATTTTCTAAAATACAGTCAGCGCGCTCAATTATTTACTCGAAATCAGAAAATTTTAGTGGGAGTTAGCGGTGGAATCGACTCTACCGTTTTGTGCGAATTATTGCACCAAGCCAATGTGAAATTTGGAATTGCTCATTGTAACTTTCATTTGCGAGGTGGCGAAAGTGATGCTGATGAATTGTTTGTTTCTACTATTGCCATGAAATACGATGTTCCGTTTTATCGCAACGATTTTGAAACAGAATCTTACGCTAAAGATAAAGGCATTTCTATTCAAATGGCGGCTAGAGAACTTAGGTACAATTGGTTCGAAAACATGAGAAGAACCAAAGGATACGATCACATTGCCATTGCTAATCAGCTAAACGATGACATTGAAACGGTTCTGATTAATTTAACCCGAGGTACAGGGTTGCGCGGTGTAACCGGAATACCTGCTAAAAACCGACATGTAATTCGTCCTATTTTGTTCGCAAGTAGAGATCGAATTGCTGAATTTGCAAAAGAAAACGAACTGCAATGGCGAGAAGATTCTTCTAACGAATCTGACAAGTATTTTAGAAACGATATTCGCCACAATGTGGTTCCCGTACTGAAAAAACACAACCCGTCTTTAGAAGAAACTTTTTCTCAAAATATCGAGCGCTTTAATCAAGTTCAAGATTTGCTCGATAGGCAAGTAGCTAGAGCTATCGACCAATGTATTTCGAAAGAAGGCAATACCGTTTCGCTTAATATTCATCATTTAGAAGCTTTTCAGCCCATAAAACTGTTTTTAAGAGAAATCTTGTTGCCGTTTAATTTTAACGCAGAGCATGTAGAAAAAATCGCCACGTTACTCGATGGCGTTCCCGGTAAACAGTTCTTTTCAGATACGCATTGCTTAACCATTGATCGTGAAAACATTTACATCGACCCAATTGTAAACGATAAGCTGGCTACCAGTACTATTATACAAGATGACACCAGTGAAATTACTCAACCATTACACCTCAACTTTACGGTAGTAGAAAAAGAAGATTTTGAACTCAGTACCGATTCTAAAATTGCTCAGCTTGATTTTGACCTATTGAATTTCCCGCTTATTTTAAGAAAGTGGCAACCAGGAGATGCTTTTTATCCGCTAGGGATGAGTAAACGCAAAAAACTAAGTGACTTTTTTGTAGATGTTAAACTTCCGCTAAACAAGAAACAAGAAACCTACGTTTTAATGAGCGATAACAACATTGTTTGTATTGTTGGTCACCGAATCGATAACCGATTTAAGGTCACCGATTCTACACAAAAAGTTTATATTGTTAAGTAAACCCAGTGTGAACAGCATGACGCAACGCAAGGCACTTTTTGAAGAAAAACAGTTTTTAGGGCTTAATAAATACTCTCTTTACAGAAGAGCTGTGTTTATCTTGTTTTGCTTGCTTATTTATGTTTCGTCTTCTTACTCTCAGCGCATTAACATGCAAGAACCTGCCGAAGATTTTCTATTAATCTTAGGTATTGTGCTAATTGGTTTTAGTGTTTTACTGGTGTTTATTTTACACTTTCAAACTGCAGTTTATCCTAATTTTATTGAACTAAAAGGCTTTTGGACAGCTCGTTTAGTGAAAATACCATTAGCCACCATAGAGAGTGCTGAAAAGATTCAATATTCACGTAACTTTTTTAATCGGCCGGTATATAACTTACACATCAACGGAAAAATCAAGTTTTTTACTCGCGGTAAATGTGCCGTTCAACTCACCGATTTTGAAGGAACCGTTTACATTATTGGTTCACAGCAACCCGATCAACTATTAAAGGCCATTCTTTCGGCAAAAGAAAACATAAAGCAACCGAATACCGATTTATGAACCAACCGCTAGATGGGTTAAGCAAGAAAAACCAACTTGCTACGCAGCTATTTTTCTATGTTTTCTTGGCAGCGTTATTTATTGCCGCATTAATTACTACCAATTTAATAGCTAACAAATTTGTGACGGTAGACTTAGGTTTTAAAGTGTTTACCATTTCGGCTGGCGTTTTACCTTACCCTATAACCTTTCTACTTACCGATATTCTATCAGAAATTTATGGTCAAAAGAACACCCAACGCGTGGTGATTATTGGCTTTTTCGTTTCCGTATTTGTGTTAGGAATACTTTGGTTAGGGCATCAGTTTCCGGCCATTGAAAACTCACCCGTTACCGATGCAGAATACGGCAAGGTGTTTCAAAACTCGTACAAAGTAGTTCTCTCAAGCATGGTGGCTTATTTGGCCGCACAATTTGTAGATGTTCGCATTTATCACTTCTGGAAAAAACTTACCAACGGAAAATATTTATGGTTGCGCAACAACGGCTCTACTGTTCTTTCTCAATTGGTAGATACCACACTTGTTGTATTTGTTCTCTTCTACGGAACCCTCTCTTTTTCAGAAATGGGTGTACTCATTTTAGATGGTTGGCTCTTTAAGGTGTTGTTTGCCTTAATCGACACACCCGCCATGTATGCCGCGGTATACGGCATCCGCAAGTATTTTGGCTTAAAGCCCAATCAAGAGCTCTCGCTTACTTAGGAAACAATCCGTTAATAAGTCGTTAACCTATAGGTTCAGAACGGTATTTAACTAAATTTGAGGCTAAATGAATTTATAACTATACAATCATGCGTCTTATTCAGAAGATTGTTTACACACTACTTACTTTGTTTATAGGCCTTTCGGCCATTTCAACAACATCGGCACAAATTGTAAACCCGGTTAAATGGAGCTTTAATCAGAAAGATTTAGGCAACAACATTTACGAGTTACAATTCAAAGCTAAAATTGATCCGCATTGGCACATTTACGCCATGGAGATTGAAGGGGATGGTCCTATTCCCACTACGTTTTCGTTCCTTTCTGTAGAAGGAGCCGAAATCATGGGCAAAACAAAAGGCCCAAAAGGGATAACGGTTCACGACCCTATGTTCGATATCGAACTTACCTATTTCGAAGATGAAGCTGTTTTTACTCAACAGGTAAAAGTTACCGATAAAAAAGCAACCATTTCGGGTGAGCTAGAATTTATGGTATGTGACGATTCTCGTTGTCTTCCTCCTGATTACATTGAGTTTTCTTTCAACTTAGAAGGTAAATCTTCAGCCAAAAAGGCTGAAAAAATGCCAGAAACATCAAAAAAGGCAGAATCGGTTCCTACCGAAAAGAAAGAAGTAAAACAAGAAACTCAACTTTCTAACGCTTCGCAAAACGTAGGCATTGGCGCTGCCAACAGCAACTCTGCTAGTAATATTGTAACGCCTATTAAATGGGAGTTTAGCTTTAACGATAAAGGAAATAACACGTACGAATTAGTGGCCACTGCTCAACTAGACGAAGGCTGGCATTTGTACACCACCGATTTACCCTCAGATGATGGCCCCATCCCTACTACCTTCACTTTTGCAGAAAACAGCGATGTTGAATTAGTGGGCGATTTACAATCGAAAGGCACGCGTAAAGAAGAATACGACCCCAATTTTATGCTCGATTTAAGCTTCTACGAGAAAGAAGCTTCTTTTGTGCAAGAGTTTAAATTACTAAACGAAGATGCCGAGTTTAAAGGTTCTGTTGAGTATATGGTGTGTGACGATATGCGTTGTTTACCACCAGAAATTGAAGAATTTGCTTTCTCTTTAAAAGGAGAAAGTTCATCGGCTAATGCAACTTCTGAAGAAGCAGAGACCGAAGAGCCTAAAGAAGAAAAGAAAGAAGGTCAGTCTCTATGGGCGATTTTGCTGTTTAGTTTTGGCGGTGGTTTAGCTGCTTTATTTACACCTTGCGTTTTCCCTATGATTCCGATGACGGTAAGTTTCTTTACCAAGCAGAGCAAAACACGTTCAGAAGGGATTAGAAAAGGAATTATTTACGGTTTGTCAATTATCGTAATCTATGTTTTATTCAGTGTTCCGTTTCACTTGTTTGACTCCGTAAGTCCGGATGTTTTCAACGAATTCTCGACCAATCCTTACCTGAATATTGCGTTTTTCATCATTTTCATTGTTTTCGCTATTTCTTTCTTAGGAGCGTTTGAAATTATGATTCCTAATTCATGGATCAATAAAGCCGACCAAGCCTCAGACAAAGGCGGCTTAATTGGTATTTTCTTTATGGCGCTTACCTTAATTTTGGTTTCGTTCTCTTGTACCGGACCCGCAATTGGTTTATTATTGGGTAGCGTATTATCTACCGATGGTGGCGCCACCGCTTTAAGCGTGGGTATGCTCGGTTTTGGTTTGGGCCTAGGTTTACCGTTTGGTTTATTTGCCGCTTTCCCTGGTTGGATGAACAACCTTCCAAAATCTGGTGGATGGCTTAACGTGGTTAAAGTTTCTTTCGGTTTCTTAGAACTTGCTTTTGCTTTCAAATTCTTATCGAATGCAGATTTGGTAACGCAAGCTGGGTTCCTACACAGAGAAATTTTCATCGCCATTTGGATTGGTGTTTTCTTAGCTTGGGCCTTGTATATGTTCGGTCTGTTTAGACTCCCTCACGATTCTCCTGTAGAAAAAATTGGCGTTGGTAGAGGCGTTATCGCTACCTTCTTATTAGTTTTTGTTTTCTACTTATTACCAGGTATGTGGGGCGCACCCTTGAAATTAATTTCAGGCTTTCCACCTCCCATGTTTTACAGTGAAAGTCCTAATGGTGTAGGAGCACAAGCAATGGTTTCTAGCAGTGCTGGCCATGATGCTAATGCGGGTAACATTCCTGAAGGAGCCGATCCTGCCCATTGTCCGCACAACCTTTCTTGTTTCCACGATTACGAAGAAGGTATTGCCTACGCCAAAAAAGTAGGAAAACCTGTAATGCTCGATTTCACAGGATGGGCTTGTGTAAACTGCCGAAGAATGGAAGAGAATGTGTGGTCAGATCCGCGCGTTTTAAAACGACTGCAAGACAACGTTGTGCTTATTTCTCTTTATGTAGATGAGCGTGAAAAATTGCCAAAAGACGAGCAATACGTTAGTGAAGTAACAGGCAAAAAAATTAGAACGGTAGGGAATAAATGGAGTGAATTCCAGATTAAAAACTACCAATCGAATACCCAGCCTTATTACGTAATAACGGATTACGAAGGCAACGAGTTAATTGAGGCTGCATCTTACGATCCAGACATTCCTAAATTTATTGATTGGCTAGATCGAGGCAAAGATGCCTTCGAAAAAGAAGTGAAATAGATTCTTCTTTTTTTGATTTATCCGCTGTTTGAAAGAACTCTATTAAGAACATTCACTTAATAGAGTTCTTTTATCTTTGGCGCAAACGCAAGCCCAATGTCAGACAGCATTATTTTACAGCACCTGCAAGAAGCCAAAGACCTGCTCGAAAGGTTTATGCAAGACGAAACCAATGTTCAAAAAATTGAAATGGCTAGTCGGCAAATGGTTGCTTCCATTATTAATGGTGGTAAAATAATCTCTTGCGGTAATGGTGGTTCTATGAGTGATGCTATGCATTTTGCCGAAGAACTAACAGGCAGATACAGGGATAGTCGTAAATCTCTTCCAGCAATTGCCATTTCAGACCCTGGATTTCTTACTTGCGCTGGTAACGATTTTGGTTACGAGCATGTTTTTTCTCGCTTTGTAGAAGGCATGGGGCAACCCAACGATACGCTGTTGGCCATTTCTACCAGTGGAAAATCTGAAAACATTATTAACGCGGCAAAGGCGGCCAGAGATAAAGGCATGATGGTGGTTTCTTTAACAGGAAAAGATGGTGGTGAATTAAGCACCTTATCTGATGTTGAAATTCGCGTTCCACATTTTGGTTTTGCTGATCGTATTCAAGAAATTCACATAAAAGTAATTCATTGCTTTATTGCGCTTATCGAAGATGCTTTAGTGTCGTAAAAACTTCTTTTTTTCTCTTTCTGTAAAAACATTCTAAATTGGATCGGGCTTTTTAACGAGGTCAAATTCCATATTATTTTTGCTTCAATTAAAATTACAAAGCATGAAGCAGAAATATTTATTGGCAGCTTTTGCACTGGCACTAGCGAGTTGCACTGGCAACGGAAAAACCGAAAAAAACGAAACTGCTCAGCCCCAAAAAGAAACACCAACGGCAGAGCAAAAACTTCTTAAGCAAGCGCAAGCCTACTTTAAAGTATTGCCAGAAGCGGCTTCTTTTGACCGCCCAATTGCTCGCTTAGGAAAGAAGCTTTATTACGAAACGGCTCTTTCTTTTAATGGTGAAATGAGTTGTAACACCTGCCATTTACTCGATAATTACGGAGTAGACAACGAACCTACTTCTCCTGGTCACGAAGGCAAAAGAGGAGACAGAAACTCACCCACCGTTTACAATGCCTATTTTCACTTTGCCCAATTCTGGGATGGTAGAGCAGAAGATTTAAAAGCACAAGCAGCAGGCCCTATTCTAAACCCCATTGAGATGGGAATTGCAGATAGCTCAATTGCTGCCAAAAACATCGAAGGTATTCAAGAATACCTCAGTTTGTTTAAAGAGTCTTTTCCGAACGACCCGCAGCCCATCAACTACGATAACATCACCGAAGCCATTGGTGAATTTGAGAAAACGCTGCGCACTCCTTCTCGATTCGATGAATACCTAGCTGGAGATATAACGGCTCTAAATGCTGAAGAATTAAAAGGAATGGAAACATTTATTAATTCTGGTTGTATTACTTGTCATATGGGTCCTGGCCTTGGCGGACAAATGTTTCAAAAATTTGGCTTAGTAAACGGTCCATACTGGGAATATACCGGTAGCAAAAAGCACGATGAAGGTAAATTTGAAGTAACAGGTAAAGACATCGATAAGCAAATGTTTAAAGTTGCTGCTCTTAGAAATGTAGCCAAAACGGCTCCTTATTTTCACGATGGAAGCGTTGAGAGTTTAGAAGAAGCCGTGAAAATAATGGGCACTACTCAACTGGGTAGAGACTTATCTGATCAAGATGTGAAAAGCATTGTTACCTTCTTACATACTTTAACCGGTGAAATCCCTTCGCATGCTTTAAATTAGCAAAGACCTGTGACAAAGATTACAGAATTTATAAAAGAGAACATTTAATATCGCATCTATAAAAAAAGTAACATGAGAAAAGTAGTTTTTAGTTTAGCAATTGCCTCTTTAACACTCGCTAGCTGCGGTGGTGGTAATGAAACCAAAACCGAAGAAACCAAGCTACAAGCTCCTCAAAAATCTTCTGATTACACTGAAGAAGAAACAGTTGAAGTAGCAGAATCTATCGAAGTAACCATTGAAGGTAACGATCAAATGCGTTTTAACCTCGAAAAAATCGAAGTATACGAAGGTCAAACCGTAAAGCTTACACTCAAACACACGGGCGAAATGGCAAAAGCAGCCATGGGGCACAACTGGGTTTTACTTCAAAAAGGGGTAGATAAAGCTGAGTATGCAACGGCAGCCACACAAGCAGCAGACGAAGATTACACACCAGCTGCTTTAGAAGATCAAGTAATTGCTCACACCAATACAATTGGTGGTGGTGAAGAAACAACTATCGAGTTTACCGCTCCAGCTAAAGGTACTTACGAATACATCTGTAGTTTCCCAGGTCATTACGGATTAATGAATGGTAAGTTTATCGTAAAATAAGGAATCCATCTCACGATTGTAAAGCCCTTCAAATTGAAGGGCTTTTTTTATGCCTTTTGGTGAACAAATTGGCAAAAAGATGATTTTGATGTAAAACGGAATCGCGTTCCTACCGAAAACTTAAACGCAATTTGTTACCTTTTACATGTTCTTCTTTTAAAATTTACCCTTTATGATTAAAAAAATCGGAATCACTACCGCATTCGCCTTTCTACTTTCACTTATTAGTTTTTCTCAAAAAGCCGACCAGCTAATTGGCAAATGGATGCCCAGCGAAGGCAAAGCCCACATCGAGATTTACAAGAAGAATAATCAGTATTTCGGCAAAATTGTATGGTTGAAGGAACCCAAAAACGAAAATGGTCAACCCAAAAAAGACGTGAACAATCCCAACGAAAATCAACAAAACAAGCCATTACTCGGCTGCGAATTATTGAAAGGATTCGAGTTCGATAGTGATGATAAAATTTGGGAAGAAGGAACCATTTACGACCCCAATAATGGCTCCACTTACAGTTGTAAAATAGAACTTACCCACCAAAACGAAATTGAAGTGAGAGGCTACATTGGCACTCCACTTTTTGGCCGAACCGATGTTTGGACGCGCGTTAAATAACGCTCACTTTTTCTTTTTACAAAACCACACCACATGCTTATAAAAACCTATGGAAGTGCCGTTTACGGCATAGAAGCGCAAACGATTACCATTGAGGTAAACATTTCGAAAGGCGTTAATTTTTTTCTCGTTGGCCTGCCCGATAGTGCCGTAAAAGAAAGCCAACACCGCATAGATGCTGCACTCAAAAACAATGGATATAAAATTCCGGGAAAAGGCATTACGGTTAATATGGCACCGGCCGATATTCGAAAAGAGGGTTCTGCTTATGATTTACCACTAGCTCTGGGCATTCTAGCGGCTTCTGAGCAAATTCAGCCACAAGCCGTGAGCGATTATATGATCATGGGAGAATTGGCTTTAGACGGCCAACTCAGACCCATTAAAGGCGCACTGCCTATTGCCATTCAAGCTCGCAAAGAAGGTTTCAAAGGGTTTATTTTACCCGAACAAAACGCGCGAGAAGCCGCCATTGTAGACGATTTAGAAGTTTACGGAATTAAAAACATCACCGAAGCTATCGAATTTTTCGATGGAAAAAGAGAGCTAACTCCTTCTGTGGTAGACACCCGCAAAGAATTTGAAACCAACGCTAATGAATTTGATGTAGATTTCTCTGATGTAAAAGGGCAGGAACCCGTAAAACGAGCCCTTGAAATTGCCGCTGCTGGCGGGCATAACATCATTTTGGTAGGGCCTCCGGGAGTTGGAAAAACCATGCTAGCCAAAAGGATTCCTACCATTTTACCTCCACTCTCTATCAAAGAAGCCTTAGAAACCACAAAAATTCATTCAGTTTCTGGTTTATTAGGAACGCAAACCTCGTTGCTCACCAGAAGACCCTTTCGTCATCCTCACCATACAGTGAGCGATGTTGCCTTGGTGGGTGGCGGCTCTAACCCAAGACCAGGCGAAATTTCGTTAGCGCACAATGGAGTGTTGTTTTTAGATGAACTTCCAGAGTTTCAACGAAGCGTTCTCGAAGTAATGAGACAGCCTTTAGAAGATAGAATTGTCACCATTTCTCGCGCCAAAATCACCGTAGATTACCCTGCCAGCTTTATGCTTGTGGCTTCTATGAATCCGTCTCCGAGTGGCGACTTTTACGACCCCAACACTTCTACCGAAAACGAATATGCCGTAAAACGATATTTAAACAAGATTTCAGGCCCATTACTCGATAGAATTGATTTGCACATTGAGGTAACTCCTGTTCCTTTTGAACAACTTTCACACAAGAGCACTGGTGAAACCAGCGAAAGCATTCGTGCTCGAGTGATCAGAGCTCGCAGTTTACAAGAACAACGTTTTGCTGAACATAAAACCATTCATTGTAACGCTCAAATGGCCAGTAAACAAATAAAAGAGTTCTGTGAAATTAACGAACAAGGAAAAAATTTATTAAAAAATGCAGTAGACCGACTTAATCTCAGTGCCCGCTCTTACGATAGAATACTAAAGACAGCACGCACCATTGCAGACTTAGAAGGTGTTGTAGATATATTGCCTAATCACTTGGCAGAAGCTATTCAGTACCGTTCTCTTGATCGAGAAGGATGGTTAGGCGCTTAAGATGGATGAAAATAAAATCGGTTGACTTACTTTTGCCGCCATGATTCACAATAAGAAAGTTGTAGTGGTAATGCCGGCTTACAATGCCGAAAAAACATTGGAACAAACCTATCGAGAAATTCCTTTTGATATTGTTGATGAAGTTATTCTAGTAGACGACAAAAGTTCTGACAATACTTCTCAAAAAGCCAAAGAACTTGGTATTGAGCATGTTATTCGTCACGAAGAAAACAAAGGATACGGTGGAAATCAGAAAAGTTGCTACAACAGAGCCCTCGAAATTGGAGCCGACATTGTGATCATGGTTCATCCTGATTATCAGTACACTCCAAAGCTCATAGCCTCTATGTGCTACATTATTGCCAACGATGTATACCAAGTGGTTTTGGCTTCAAGAATTTTAGGAAAAGGTGCGCTAAAAGGCGGAATGCCCATTTATAAATACATCGCCAACCGAATTCTTACGCTTACCCAAAACATTTTGATGAACCAAAAGCTATCAGAATACCACACGGGTTACAGAGCTTTTTCGAAAGAGGTATTGCAAGCCATCGATTACAACATTAACTCAGACGATTTTGTATTCGATAATCAAATGCTTGCTCAAATTGCTTTTGCCAACTACGAAATGGCCGAAGTTACCTGCCCTACCAAGTATTTCGAAGAAGCAAGTTCTATCAATTTCAAACGCAGTTCTATCTACGGATTTGGGGTTTTATGGACGTCTTTCTCGTACTTCCTTCAAAAAATGGGACTAGGATCTTTCAAAATTTTCAAGGGAGTTAAATCAGCAAAATCGTAAGCTGTTTTTCGGTAAAAACCTCCGAAATGATGAAATATCTATGGTTTAATTAACAACAACCGTGCGTGAATTAGCCATCAAAACACCTACGAAATAGCGCTTGGTTGTTTTGCTGTATCACCCTTTTCTTATCGGTAGGAACGCGTTTTCTACCGTATTGAGTTTCTGGTTTTGTATTTGAGAATTACCTCTAAGTTAAGGCTTAGCAGATCGTTTCCAGAAGGTGAAACCGTTTTTCTCGTAAAGAAATTCCATTTCAGGATGGTTTCGTAGTTTCTTATCGGTAGTTACTTTAGAAACAAAGAAAGCATCTTTATCAATATCTCCTGTCAACAGCCATTGTTTATAGTTACCATTTAAATACGCTTCTGCAATTAAACCCGGCTGGCGTTTCGAGTAAAATAACTGGCCGTAACTCTTAAACCCTTCTGGCTCTACATAGCAATCACAATCTTGTTTTGATTCGTAAAACGAAATGGCTGCATTTTGACTGTATTTTTCAATTTTAGCAATAAACAAGATCAACGTTAACGATACAAAAATAGCGGTACCACCAAACAAAAACTGAATAGCCTTGAGCGGATTGTTCTTATTAAAATCCCTCACACTAAACAAAGTAGCCACAAGTAATATTACGCCCACTACGGCTTCAAAACCTGTCCAATTAACTTCAGCATTTAAATTCGCCAAAGCAAATTGATCTTGCTCAAAAAGCGGTTTCATTACGTCTACATTCATGGCTAAAAAGGGTAAAGCAATCGTTACCAAAGCCGCAAGAGATGCAATGGAAATTAAACCGAATTTCATGGCTTTATTCACTTGAATTTCTCCTTTTACTACTTTGTAAAGCACCAATGCTGCCAAGTAAGTAAGCGGAAAGTACGTCATACTACTGTAGTGAACAATCTTTGATTTTACGATGGTGAAGAGAATTAAAACCACCCAAAACAACATCAACATCCACTTTCTAAAATCTTTCTCGAAAACCTTTTCAAGCTGTAATTTTCCGTGCGCTCTTATTAAAAAGATAGAAGCCGGAAAACAGCCTAACAACAAAACCACGAAATGATACCCCGGAAAACCACCATGCCCAGCATCTGGCGTACTAAACAACATCCATTGGCGAATGGTAAATTCTACAAAAAACTGCGGACCATTTTTTAGGGCTTCAATTCCGAACCAAGTTCCTGTAACTGCTAAAGCTACAATCGTGTACACTAAAAACTGGGGTACATTAATAAAGAATCGAAAACGGGTTCCTACCCAGTAAACGCCTAACGTTAAACCCGTAATTAAATACGCAACAGGCCCTTTGGTTAAGATACCTAAACCAGTGAATACACCTGCAATTAAAAGGTAATACCATTTCGATTTGGGAAGAGAAATATCGGTAAAACCCTCTTTTTTCCAAGTGAATAAAATGAGGTGATAGAGCCCCATAAAAATGAAGTAGTTAAACCACGGATCAATGATTCCTGATTTAAAATACAGCGCTGGCAATATAGAACCAAAATAGGCGCCCGCCCATAACCAACCAAATAGCGGGTTTTTCATCTTCTCCCCTATTTTGTAGAGAGAAATAAGGGTAATAATTCCGCAAATAGCATTGGGAAAACGAGCTGCATATTCACCAATACCAAACAAATTCATAGAGCCCGCTTGCATCCAAAAAAACAAAGGTGGTTTTTCGGTAAATACAATATAATTAATGTGCATTCTTAGGTAATCTCCGAGAAGCACCATTTCACGCGCAATTTCTGCAAAGTTGATTTCGTCCCAATCAAAAAGGTGAACACCTCCTAAAAATGGTAAGTAAAAAACGGCTGCTACCAAGCCGATGATTGCTGAATTTTTATTCGACTGGCTCATGCAAATTCTTTTATTAAATAATCATTCCCACAATTGCTGCCGTTAGCAAACAAGCCAACGTACCGCCAATAAGCGCTTTTACACCTAATTGTGAGAGTAATCCTTTTCGGGTAGGAACCAATGCTCCAATTCCGCCAATTTGTATTCCGATTGATGCAAAGTTCGAGAAACCACACAAGATATAGGTGGCCATAATTACTGATTTTTGATCGGAAAATGCGTTATTGGCTTTTAGCTCGCCCATGGTTACATAAGCGTAAAATTCGTTCAGAATGGTTTTTTCGCCCAATAACTGCCCCACCAAAACAATATCGTCTGCGGCAACACCAATTAACCACGCAATGGGAGAGAAAACATAACCTAAAATAAATTGAAACGAGAAAGTTTCGTAATTGGTGTTAGCGGCAATCCACTCGTTTAAGCCTGTAAAGCCTCCCAAGAAAGCCAAGATGTAATTTCCCATATAAATCAACGCTGTAAAAACGAGCAACATGGCTCCTACATTAATAGCCAATTTTAGGCCATCGGTAGTACCATTCGAAATGGCTTCTAAGGCATTCGACCCCATGTTAGATCGGCTAATGGCCATGGTATCTTCTACTTTCTCTGTTTCTGGCACCAATAATTTTGCCGCTACTAATGCTGCGGGTGCACTCATGATAGAGGCGGCTAACAAATGCTTAGCAAAAAGAACTCTTTCAGCCGGATTATCCCCTCCTAAAAAACCGATGTAAGAAGCCAAAACACCACCCGCTATGGTGGCCATTCCGCCCGTCATCAAGGCCATCATTTCTGAACGGGTCATCGTAGCGAGGTAAGGTCTAATTAACAAAGGACTTTCCGTTTGCCCTAAAAACATATTACCGGCCGCAGCTAAACTTTCAGCCCCCGATAATTTCATTACCCGTTTCATTACCCACGCAAATCCATACACTACTTTTTGGAGAACACCCCAGTAATAAAGTAAGCTAGAAAGGGCACTAAAAAAGATGATTGTAGGTAAAACGTTAAAAGCAAAGTTGACAAGTGCTGGGTGAATTTCTCCCGTAGAAAAGGATCTAAATAAGAAACTGGTACCGAATTCGGTGAAGGAAATCACTTTGACAAAAGCGGCACTTAAAAAATCGAATACTTTTTGAACTGCTTCAATTTTTAGCACAGCTAGTGCAAAAACCATTTGAATAAGCAGCCCTTTTACAATTAAAGGCCAATGAATTTTGTTGCGTTTATCGCTGAGTAGCCAACCGACCAACAGGATAAATGAAATACCAATAAGACCGCGAAGAATAGCTATAAAATCAATCATTAGAAGAGAGTGAAGAGCTTAGAATGTTTATGCTGTAAAAAGTACTAAAATTTGATAGGTAATTCAGTTTCAACCTTTAGCAAAATGGTTTTTACTACTTTCTGCGATTGATTTCGTCTCGAAGTTTTGAAGCGAGTTCGTAGTTTTCATCATTTATGGCTTGATTCAACTGCTCTTCTAACTCGGCAGAGGTATAATTACCTAAACCGCTTTTTTCTTCAGTTCCCGGAACGTTTATTTCTAAATCTTCTTCGAAGTCTTCTTCATCGTCTTCGAGGTCATCGTCCATCGAGATGCCTGCTTGATCAAGAATAAAATCGTAACAATAGATGGGGCATTCGAAACGAAGAGCCAACGCAATAGCATCGCTACTACGAGCATCTATTTCTTCTATTTTGCCCATGTGATTGCAAACAATTTTTGCAAAGAAAATACCCTCTACCAAGTTGTAGATAATAATCTCTGTTACATCGATAGCAAAGGTGTTTGCAAATGTTTTAAAAACATCGTGGGTTAACGGACGGCTTGGTTTCATGCCTTCCATTGAAATGGCGATTGCCTGTGCTTCGAAATTGCCTATAATAATTGGCAATCTTCTATTACCTTCTTTCTCGCCTAAAACAAGCGCGTAGGCACCCGTTTGAGTCTGGCTATAAGATAGTCCAAAAATATCTAATCGAATCTTGTCTCCCATGTAGCCGCAAATTTAAAACGCGTGCCTATGCGCAAATATCGGAAAAGCATTTGGCTTAACCAGCTGCTTTCATTTTTCTTATTGCTTCAGTTAACTTAGGAACCACATCAAATGCGTCTCCTACTATACCGTAATCTGCTGCTTTAAAGAACGGTGCTTCAGCATCTGTGTTAATTACCACAATTACTTTACTACCGTTTACACCTGCAAGGTGTTGAATAGCTCCAGAAATACCTATAGCAATGTAAAGGTTCGGACGAATAGCTATACCTGTTTGCCCTACGTGCTCGTGGTGAGGTCTCCAACCAATATCAGAAACTGGACGTGAGCATGCAGTTGCAGCGCCTAATTCTTTGGCTAACTCTTCTACCATTCCCCAGTTTTCAGGACCTTTTAAGCCTCTACCTGCTGAAACTACTAATTCTGCTTCAGGAAGTGCAATTTCTCCTTCTGCAGCATCCATCTCAACCGACTGAATAGCAATTTTGCTATCGCCTAAGTCTGCATCGAAAGCTTCAACAGTTGCTGAACCTTCGCCTTTTTCGGTTCCTACCGAGTTAGGAAGAATAGCAATTAACTTAACATCTGTGTTGATTTTCACCATGGCGAATGCCTTACCAGAGAAAGCATTTTTCTTAACGGTAAAGCCATCGTTTACATTTGGGTAATCTACGGCACCTGAAACTAAACCTGCTTTTAATTTAGCAGATACCATTGGTGCAACACTTTTACCCGTATAATCTTGGCTAAAAATCACCACTTTAGCACCTGATGCTTCTACTGCAGCAGCCACTAAACGCGATAATTTCACGGGATCCATTTCGTTGATGGCTCCTGAGTGCATTACCTTAGAAATACCGTAATTTCCTAAAGAAGCTAAATCGTCTTGAGACACATTACCGTAAGCAATAGCTACTGCTTCTGCGCCCATGTCTTTAGCCACTTTTGCACCGTAAGATGCCGATTCAAAAGAAGATTTTGTAACCTTTCCTTCTAAACTATCTACAAATACTAGTACTGCCATGACTTAAATTACTTTCGCTTCTTTGTTTAATAATTCTACTAACTGCTCTACATTTTCTGGATCAATTAGCGTTACTTCACCTTTTTCTGCTGGTAAAGCGTAACTTACTACTTCTGTAAGTTGGTTTGCATCTACTGGCTGAACTACTTCTAACTTTTTAGTTCTAGCTGCCATAATTCCTCTCATGTTCGGAATTCTTTGCTCTGCCATTCCTTTAGCAGCGCTTATCACAAATGGAGCTTCTACTTTTAGGGTTTCTGTACCCCCTTGAATGTCTCTTGTGATGGTTGCAGCGTTGCCGTCTAAATCCATTTTAGAAGCATTAGAAACGTAAGGTAAATTCATGATTTCAGCAATCATACCACCTACTTGTGCTCCGTTATAATTAATGGTTTCCTTTCCTAAAAGAACCATATCGTAGTTATTCTCTTGAGCGTAGTGAGCAATTTGAGAAGCTACAAAGAATGCATCGGTAGGATCCGCATCGATTCTTACAGCATCGTCTGCACCTACAGCAAGCGCTTTACGAATTATTGGGTCGTTATCTGCGCCACCAACAGTAATGGTAGTAACAGTACCGCCTTGTTTTTCTTTTACTTCAATCCCTCTTACTAAAGCATACCACTCATCGTAAGGGTTTACAATAAACTGAACACCGTTCTCATCGAACTTGGTGTCTCCGTCTGTAAACTTGATTTTAGCTGTTGTATCGGGAGCTTTACTGATACAAACTAATATTTTCATGCTGTTTGAATTAAATAGTTTAAAATGATTTAGCGTCTTGCCCTTTCTAAAAGAAGTGGACAAAACTAACACAATTGCACTAGTTCTAAAAAGAACTATTTTTAGTATGCACGCATAACAAATTTAAGAAGGATTTTGTTGTCAACAAGTGAATCTTTCAGCTTTTAGTAATCGAAAACGGGTTCGTACCGAAAACACCCTCTACCAACACACTTAATTTTTTACTTTTGGCCTCTATTATTTTGAACACCATCAGAAATGAGAACTATACAATTTAGAGAGGCTATAGCTGAGGCTATGAGCGAAGAAATGCGCAGAGACGAGAATGTTTTTCTCATGGGCGAAGAGGTTGCTGAGTATAATGGAGCTTACAAAGCTTCTCAAGGCATGTTAGATGAGTTTGGTGCTAAGCGCGTAATCGATACGCCAATTGCCGAGCTTGGTTTTGCTGGTATTGGCGTTGGTGCAGCTATGAATGGTTTACGCCCCATTGTAGAGTTTATGACATGGAACTTTGCCATTCTTGCTGCTGATCAAATAATAAATTCTGCAGCTAAAATGTTGCAAATGTCTGGTGGCCAATACGGTTGCCCAATTGTATTTAGAGGCCCGAACGGACAAGCTGGTCAGTTAGCCGCTACTCACTCGCAAGCTTTCGAAAGCATGTACGCTCACATACCTGGATTAAAGGTGATTACACCTTCTAACCCGTACGATGCAAAAGGTTTGTTAAAAGCAGCTATTCGAGATAACGACCCGGTTGTATTTATGGAATCTGAAAAGATGTACGGAGACAAAGGCGAAGTTCCAGAAGGTGAATATGTTTTACCAATTGGCAAGGCAGATGTTAAAGTAGAAGGAACCGATTGCACCATTGTTTCTTTCGGTAAAATAATGAAAACCGCATTGGCTGCTGCCGAAGAGCTTAAAAAAGAAAACATTAATGCAGAAGTGATTGATTTGCGCACAATTCGCCCAATGGATCATGAAACCATTATTAACTCGGTGAAGAAAACCAATCGTTTGGTAATTTTAGAAGAAAGCTGGCCAGTAGCTTCTATCTCTTCTGAGATTTCTTACATCGTTCAGAGTCAAGCATTCGATCATTTAGACGCTCCTATTCGCAGATTAACTCAATCTGATACGCCATTTGCGTTTGCTAAAGAATTAATAGATGAAGCGCTGCCGGGGGTTGAAGACCTTGTAAAAGCAGTAAAAGCTTCTATGTACAAGTTGTAATACTTAAAAGGCCGAGAATTTTTCTTGGCCTTTTTCTTTTCGCATTTTCTCTAAAAGATGCCGATTTACTTTTTCATTCCTCTGGTAAGCTGCTAGGCAATCACCAAATACTTTTCTTCTTTTCTCTCATTAGTTGCTTGTAGTATATTCTCCGCTAATCGTATGGCCCTCGTTACGTTCTTTTCAAAAAACGGCATTCTTTCTCGCAATTAGCACACAAATAAATTCACCTTACTCCTTGCTCCACTAACTGCAGCACTTTCCCCCTATCAACCAACTACATTGCAGCTAACCTCAGCTTTCATACAAGAAAAGCTAGCTTTAGCAAGAAACGTTTCCGAATAATTCTATGGTGTGGTAGCATAAATCACCATCAAACAATTTCATCTATTTCTCTCTTTCTAAATCGTTAAACACTTTAAAACAAGAAAGTTCATAATTAGCGTATAAATAATATTTCTTACTTTTCAAGGATTGTCAAACCAACTTTTTATCAAAAGTTTAGCAATTTATTTAATGCTTATGGAAAATTTAATCTACATACTTCCCGCCTTTGGGATAGTGGGTCTCATCTACATGCTCGTGCTGAGAGCTTGGGTACAAAAGCAAGATACAGGCGAAGACAAAATGGTCAAAATCGCCACTTATGTTAAAGAAGGCGCCCTTGCTTTCCTCAATGCCGAATACCGAATCCTTGCTATTTTTATTGTTATAGCAGGAATTTTGCTTGGAGTAATTTCAGCATTGGTTCCTACCACACACTGGTTTATTGTGGTGGCCTTTGTAATAGGAGCCATTTTTTCTGCCGTTGCCGGTAACATAGGAATGAGAATAGCCACCGCTGCCAACGTAAGAACTACACAAGCAGCTAGAACCAGCTTGCCCAAAGCACTAAAGGTTTCGTTCTCTGGCGGTACTGTAATGGGATTAGGTGTAGCCGGTTTGGCCGTTTTCGGATTAAGCGTTCTTTTTGCCCTTTTGGTAAACCTTTTTGTAGTTGGCGAAGCTTCTTTTTATGAAGAGATGACAGTTGTTTTAGAAGCGCTTGCTGGCTTCTCTCTTGGTGCCGAATCTATTGCTCTTTTTGCCCGCGTAGGGGGTGGTATCTACACCAAAGCTGCCGATGTAGGAGCCGATTTGGTAGGTAAAGTAGAAGCAGGAATCCCTGAAGACGACCCTCGAAACCCCGCTACTATTGCAGATAACGTGGGCGATAATGTAGGTGACGTAGCCGGTATGGGTGCCGATCTTTTCGGCTCGTATGTAGCCACCGTGCTAGCCTCAATGGTTCTCGGTAATTATGTAATCAGAGATATTTCGATGGGGCAAGAGGCTCCGTTTACAGACGCCTTCAACGGAATGGGCCCTATTCTACTTCCCGTTTTAATCGCTGGGTTAGGTATTCTGTTTTCAATTGTAGGAACCTTATTCATCCGCATTAACTCTAACGATGCCAAAGAGCCCGAAGTGCAAAGAGCACTCAACATGGGTAATTGGATTTCTATTTTACTTACCGCAGTAGCTTCTTGGTTTGTTATCGACTGGATGCTACCAGACATCATGCAAATGAGCTTCTTTGGCGAAGGAATAAAAGACGTATTCTCTCGTGAAGTGTTTTACGCTGTTTTAATTGGCTTAGCGGTTGGCGGACTTATCTCTTACTTTACAGAGTATTACACAGGCTTGGGTAAAAAACCCGTAATCGATATTGTACAAAAATCTGCCACAGGAGCTGCCACCAATATTATTGCAGGTTTAGGTGTGGGTATGATTTCTACTTTCGCTCCTATTCTCTTATTTGCAGGCGCTATCTGGAGCACTTACGAATTAGCTGGTTTTTACGGAGTAGCCATTGCTGCTTCTGCCATGATGGCTACCACAGCTATGCAACTAGCCATCGATGCTTTTGGCCCTATTGCCGATAACGCAGGCGGTATTGCCGAAATGAGCGAACTACCAGAAGAAGTACGTGAACGCACCGATATTCTCGATTCTGTAGGTAACACCACAGCTGCCATTGGTAAAGGTTTTGCCATTGCATCGGCTGCCCTCACTGCATTAGCGCTTTTTGCTGCGTATGTAACTTTTACAGGTATCGAAGGCATCAACATTTTTAAAGCAGACGTGTTAGCCGCCCTATTTATTGGCGGTATGATTCCCGTTGTTTTCTCTGCCCTAGCCATGAATTCTGTAGGGAAAGCTGCCATGGAAATGGTGAAAGAAGTGAGACGTCAGTTCAAAGAAATCCCTGGAATTATGGAATACAAAGCTGAGCCTGAATATGGTAAATGTGTTGACATTTCTACCAAAGCGGCTTTACGAGAAATGATGCTTCCAGGAGCCATTACCATAATTGCTCCAGTAATTATTGGTTTCGTGATGGGACCGGAACCATTGGGTTCTTACATGGCTGGAGTGGCCGTTTCTGGCGTTATGTGGGCTATTTTTCAAAACAATGCTGGAGGTGCATGGGATAACGCTAAAAAATCTTTCGAAGCAGGTGTTGAAATCGATGGGGAAATGACTTACAAAGGTTCTGAGGCTCATAAAGCTGCTGTTACCGGAGACACGGTAGGTGACCCCTTTAAAGACACATCGGGTCCTTCTATGAATATTTTAATCAAACTCACCTGTTTGGTGGGCTTGGTGATTGCGCCAATTTTAGGGCAAGTTTACGGCTTAGGTCACGGTCACGAAAACCCAGGCGATGGAATCACAGTAGAAGAACAAGAATACATGGAACAAGAGTTAAAACGACTCGAGTTAGAAGACAACGAATAACCTCAACAACACAAAGCCCAATAAAGCATCTTATTGGGCTTTTTTACTTTAAAAAATCATGAAAACTTTTATTGCTATTCTTCTTTTAACGGTAGGAACCGTATCCATTTTGTGCGCACAAAACGAACTTACCTATGATAAAAACAGACGGCTAGAATGGGATAGTTTTCGAGGCCAGCCCGATATGAATTCTTGGGCAAGCGCCATGACCGCCACTTTAATAAAGATGAATATGACCTCTAATTCAAAAGGAGTGCGCGTTGTGGTTGAATGTGTTTTTGTGCCTTCAAAATCTTGGGTAAAACCAAACCACAAAGACTATGTTTTGCTCTTGCACGAAAACGGACATTTTCAGCTCAGAGAGTTGTATGCGCGCATGCTTCGCAAGAAACTAACAGAACTCAACATCAATTCGAAAAATGCCGGCAGAAAAATAAAACGACTTTACACCCGATACCATAAAAAAGCTTCTAAAGCCAATCGTAAATACGATAAACAAACCAACTTTTCTCGCAATAAAAACGAACAAACGAAATGGTACGCTTACATTAATCAAGAATTAAAAAGGTACGAAAGCCATGCTGGCACCACCTTATTCTTGAACTTCTAACACCTTTTAGCATCCATTCCATCTTTCTACTAGAATTCATAAAAAAAGCGGTGAATAATTACTATTCCCGCTTTTTCATTTTATGCTTTTGCGCTTTATTGATTAAAACAAACCGTTGAGCTCAGTATCGATTTTATGAATAATCAATCCTAAATCTTCTTGATCTTCTTTAAAGTTGTTGTTGTCTACGTCTACAATCAGTAGATTTCCTCGATCGTAAGTAGAAATCCAAGCTTCGTAGCGCTCGTTCAACCTTTTCAGGTAATCTAACCGAATAGCTTCTTCGTATTCTCTACCCCTTTGTTGAATTTGACTCACCAAGGTAGGAACCGATGCGCGCAAGTAAATCAGCAAATCAGGAGGCGCTACAAACGAATCCATCAAGTTGAACAAACTAAAGTAGTTTTCGAAATCTCTGGTTGTCATTAAACCCATTGCGTGAAGGTTGGGCGCAAAAATGTACGCATCTTCATAAATGGTTCTATCTTGAATTACATCTTTACCACTTTCTCTAATCTGCTGAACCTGAGAAAAACGACTGTTCAAAAAGTAAATCTGCAAATTGAAAGACCAACGCTGCATTTCGTTGTAAAAATCATTCAAATAAGGATTTTCATCCACATCTTCGTAATGCGGATCCCAATTGTAATGTTTTGCAAGCAAAGATGTTAACGTTGTTTTTCCAGAACCTATATTTCCAGCTACAGCAATATGCATAACGGTAAAATTTCGTCTTTTATATATCTAAAGAAACCGAGAGCTTTTCAGCTTTTCGAAGTGGTCAAAAGTAACAGATATCATTCAATAATCTGGTATAACTTTATCTCTTTGCCCGTAGAAACTAGCAGTTGATTGGCATGCACAGAAAAGTCTGCAATTTGCTGAACGGGCAATTCCATCTCGGCCATTTCTGCCGTTTTTAACTGATAGGCCACCAACTTAGATTTATCCGCATAGAAGAGTACATTCTGATAAATTGAAAACTTCTTACCTCCTTTCAGGGGTAAAGTTTTATAGTACGTTCCGTAAATATCGAAAACCATTATACCGGTTCCTTCATTTTTAACGTAAAGCCAGTTGCCCGATTCTAGCATGTAAGTAATGTGCATTTCGGTTCCTACAATTTGCTGCAAATTACCCGTTCGGTTGGTTTCTCGCATATTTCTGTCGAACCTAATTAACTCAAAAGTCACTTGATCGAACACCCAAAAACCGCTATTGTAAGAAGTGCAAGCCATGCTCGATTGCACCAAACCTAGTTGGTCTAATTGTAGAATTTCTCCGCGAGTAGCTAATCGGTTATCGGTAAAAGCAATTTGCCCAAAATCGGCATAAAACAGCAGTAATTTTAAGGGATTCGAAGCGTCTATTGTGGCTACATTGCCGAGCACCTTGTTGCTTTCAGACAATAAAAAATCGCCCTTTGCATCGTATTTCGAAATTTCTTCGTTAAAAGCAGAGTAAAAGTTACCTAGGTTGTCGAAGGTAACAAAAGTCGATGCGGCTTGAATCGATCTTTTGAGCTGAATTCCGGGAGTTTGTGCCCAAGAAACCGACCAACAGCCAAGCACAATTAAAATCGATATTATCTTTTTTCTAATCAACAAATTTCAAAATTGAATCTACGTATTCACGGTTGTTCGATAAACGCGGAACTTTATTTTGCCCGCCCAATTTACCTCTGTTTTTCATCCAACGGTAAAAGGTGTTTTTCTCTAATTTTTTAACGGTAAGCGGTTCCAACACAAAACTTTTGTACCGTTTAGCTTCGTAATCAGAGTTGATAGATTTTAGTGCGTTATCAAGTGTTTCTTCAAAAAAAGACAAATCGTTTGGTTCTCTATCAAACTCAATTAACCACTCGTGAGCTCCTTTCTCTTTACCTTCCATATAGCGCGGGGCAGCTGTGTAGTCAGCTACAATAGCATTGGTTTTTTCACAAGCAATTTGCAGGGCTTTTTCGGCATTGTCTATTATTAATTCTTCGCCAAATACATTGATGTAATGCTTGGTGCGGCCGGTTACTCTAATTCGGTAAGGCGCCAAAGAACTAAAAGCAACGGTATCGCCAATCATGTATCGCCACAAACCACCGTTGGTAGAAATAACTACTGCATAATTTACGCCCAACTCTACTTCGTCTAACTGCAAGGTTTTCGGAAACTCTTTTCCCAACTCTTCTAACGGCATAAACTCATAAAATATTCCGTAGTCGAGCATCAGTAGGAGCCCATTTTCGTCTTCGCCAAACAAATCTTGAATACCGATAAACCCTTCAGAAGCGTTGTAATTTTCTAGGTATGTGATGGGTTTACCCATTATCTCTTCGTATTGCTTACGGTACGGATCAAAAGAAACGCCACCGTGTGCATACAACTCTAGGTTAGGCCAAACATCTGTAATGTATTGTGCATTTTTCAGTTGCATTACACGCCTGAGCAAAACCATGGTCCAACTAGGCACCCCAGTAATACTGGTAATATCTTGATCGGCCGTGATGCTCGCCATTTTTTCAAGCTTTTCTTCCCACTCTGGCATTAAAGCAATATCCATAGAAGGCGTGCGCTGATACTCAGCCCAAAAGGGTAAGTTTTTAATGATTACTGCACTTAAATCTCCGAAATAAGAATCATCGCCAAATTGGTTTACCTCGCTGCTGCCACCCAGTACCAAACCCCTGCCTGTAAATAATTTTGATTCAGGTTCGTAATTATAGTAGATAGAAATTAAGTCTTTACCCGCTTTGTAATGGCAATCTTCGAGCGACTCTTTCGAAACAGGAATAAACTTGCTTTTATCTGAAGTGGTTCCAGAAGATTTTGCAAACCATTTAATTTCTGTAGGCCAGAGAATATTCTGCTCGCCTTTCATGGTTCGGTCAATATCTGCTTTTAGCGAATCGTAATCTTGAATAGGAACGCGAGACTTAAACTGCTCGTAAGAGTTGATTTCTTCGAACTTATAGCGTTTTCCCCACTCGGTATCTTTGGCCGTATCGATGAGGTAGGTAAACCAATCGAACTGTACATTGTGCGGATATTTCATGAACAACTCGATTTGATGAAATCGCTTTTTCATGATCCAAGAGACAATCGAATTTCTTAACCCTTCTACCATAAGAACTAGAATTATCTGTAGTACAAATTATAAAAACTTGCTGCCAATTTAAGCAACAAAAAAGGTCTGGCATTGCTGCACAGACCTTAATTGCCTAACTAAACTATTTATTTTCTAAAGAAACGAGGAGCTTAAACTATTGAATCTCCATGTAAAACGGCACACGTGTTTGAATGCCCTTCATGTTTTTCACTTCTTTTAATTGCTCAAAATACTGGTAAGTTTCACCCATTTCTTCTTCTAAAATGTTGATCTGAGCATTCTCAGCAAACTCTTGAAAGAACTCTTCGAACGGATCTTTCAATGCTGGCAATTCTTTTAAGCCGTATTCTTCTAAACCTGCTTCTTTGGCTGCATAAGCAATGGCTGCATCTAAACCAGCTAGCGTATCTACCAAGCCAATTTCAATTGCATCAGCTCCAGACCATACTCGACCTTGACCAATAGCATCTACTTCTGCTACGCTCATGCCCCTACCTTCAGCTACTCGAGATAAGAACGTGTGGTACACCTTATCTACAGAAGTTTGCAATTTCTTGTATTCAAAATCAGTTAACGCTCTGCTCGATGTAATAAAACCAGCGTTTTCGTTGGTTTTCACATTTTCGATGGTAATTCCCAATTTGTTGTTTACAAATCCTTTTGCATTCGGGATCATACCGAAAACACCAATTGAACCTGTTACTGTTGTAGCATTGGCAAAGATTTTATCGGCTCCTGCAGAAATGTAATAACCGCCACTTGCTGCATAATCTCCCATCGAAACAATAAACGGCTTTTCTTTTTTAGCCAACTCTGCTTCTCTCCAAATTACATCAGAAGCTAATGCGCTACCACCTGGAGAATTCACACGTAATACAATGGCTTTCACATTGCTATCTAAACGTGCCTTTTTAATAGCTGCTGCAGTAGTTTCAGAACCTATGGTTGTGTTGCTACCTTTACCGCTATTGATAGATCCTGTAGCATAAATAACTGCTACTTTTTCTTTAATCTTCCAAGATTTCTTGTCTTCTTCTTTATCTTCTTCCGATTTTGCAGGACGCGCTTTTTTATATTTGTTGTAAGAAACCAATTCTAAATCATCATCTTCTTCAACGCTTAACTTTTCTTTTAATAGCTTCTTAAACTCATCACGGTACATTAAATCATCTACCAATTTTGACTCTTTAGCTCTATCTGGGTCTAAAGAAACAAGACTATCTGCCATAACATTCAACTCTGCAAAAGAAATACCTCTTGAAACGCTTACTTTACTGGCAATTTCTTCCCAAAAAGAGTTTAGCAACATTGACATTTGCTTTCTGTTGGCATCCGACATCTCTGTATAA
>JBLWWK010000001.1:0-359621 GCA_048267965.1 Salibacteraceae bacterium | reverse complement strand
AGGCTCTACCGCACTTTTAAACTTGTTGTTAGACCCCCTTACAATTTGCATTTCAACATCTAACTTATCGAGCAAACCTTTGAAGAACATTACTTCTACACTTAGTCCTTTAAACATCAATTCGCCTTGTGGGTGCAGGTAAACCTGATCACTTGTACTCGCCAAATAGTAAGCAGATTGAGAATAGTTTTCTCCATAAGAAATAATCCATTTACCACTTTCTTTAAAATCTTCTAGCGCGTAGCGAATCTCTTCGATGGTAGAAACACCTGCATTCACAAAAGACATATCTAGAAAGATTCCTTTTATATTGGTGTCTAACTTGGCTTTTTCAATGTTATCTAGGATTTCGTTCAGGCCATCTGCCGAAGAATTTTGAATAAAATCTAATTCGATTCCGCTTAATGGGTCTTTCTCTGCTCTATCGATAATTGGGTTTGAAAAATCTAAATGCAATACAGAATTGCTTTTCACTTTAGTGATTTTATCTTGCGATTTACCAAAATCAGCTAGCGAACTCACCATAACGCTTATCGTTATAAAGGTGATAATAAGTAGTATACCTCCAGCGATAATAAATCCTACGGCTGAGGCAAACATGGTTTTAAAAAATTGTTTCATTTCGAGATTCTATTTAGTTCTACTCTACAAAGGTAAAAGAGCGTTTAAAAGTTGGGAACTTTAATACAGGAACGGGATATAGATTCAATAAACGGACTTGTAACTGAGAATTAAGTCGGTTTACTTTGCAGCCGGATGAAAATGAATACAGCACTTATATTGTTAGGTGGTAATTTGGGGAATATGGAAGCCACTTTTACCAAGGCCTGTGAATGGTTAGAGATAAAGGTAGGAACCATTTACAGCAAAAGTAGTCACTACCAAACGGCACCATGGGGATTTGAATCGAATAGCCCTTTTCTTAACCAAGTGGTACAATTAGAAACCGCCTTAACTCCGAGCCAACTCATGCACGAGTTACTTTCGATAGAATCGAGTTTAGGAAGAACGAGAGAAAACCAACTGGGCTACCAATCTAGAACTATTGATTTAGACATACTTTTTTACAACCAAGAAATAATAGATCTTCCTCATTTAGAAATACCCCACCCGAGATTACACCTCAGAAGGTTTACGTTATTGCCTCTTTCAGAAATAGCAGCCGATTACTTCCATCCTACCCTACAAAAAACAGTAAACCAATTACTTACTGAATGTGAAGACCAATCGGAGGCCAAGAAACTATGAATTACAACTACATTGGTATTGAAGGAATAATTGGTTCTGGAAAAACATCACTCGCTAAATTGCTGGCAGAAGAATTTAACGCGCAGTTATTGCTCGAGTCTTTTGAAGAAAATCCCTTTTTGCCGTCTTTTTACAGAGATCAGGAGCGGTATTCTTTTCCGGTAGAAATGTCATTTCTTGCCGAAAGGTATCATCAGCAACAACAATCGGTTCCTGCCCCCAATCTATTTCAAGAGGTTACCATCTCTGATTATTTATTTGCCAAATGCTTAATTTTTGCTCGAACCAATTTAAAAGGGCATGAGCTCAAGTTGTACGAAGAGTTTTTCACCATTACTTCACAACGCATTCGAAATCCTCAAATCTTATTGTATTTACACCTTTCGCCAGAACAAGCTTTAAAAAACATTGCTCAACGTGGAAGGCCTTATGAACAATCGATTACTACTGACTACTTAGCTGAAATACAAGCTCGATATTTTGAATATTTCAAGCATCAAAAAGATTCTATTGTGCTTATGATCGACACTTCTGAATTAGATTTTGTAAAAAACAAAGAAGATTATGAAAAGTTCATTAGCATATTAAATCAGGAATACGAAGCCGGAACACATCGAATTATTCCGTAAACAGTGGATTACGAGCGTTTTTCAACGCCAAAACTTATTTGTTTTTTTCAAACATTAGAGTAGTTTTGCTCACAAATTTCTTTTGAAAGACAAAAACGCATAAAATGAAGAACAACACTCTCAAATCGCTCTCTTTAATTGCAGTGGCCTCAGTTGGGTTAATTGCATGTAACCCCTTAAATAAGATGAAGCGAAACACTGACGTAGTATCTTTCGACTCTGAGCCGAATCCGTTAGAAATGCACGGAGACAGCGTTGAAGTTACCGTTAAAGGAACATATCCTACTCAGTATTTCCATAAAAAAGCAAAGGTGACCATCACACCGGTTTTCAGAAAATCAGATTCGACTCTTGTTAAGGAGTTTAAACCGATGATGTTCCAAGGTGAAAAAGCAGATGGTGAAGGTCAAGTTGTTCCATTTACGCAAGGAGCTAAATTTGATTTCACAGTGAAAGTTCCTTACTCTGAAGACATGCAGTTCGGAAAACTTTACGCTAGAGCTGAAGGTTCTTTCAAAACAAAAGAGCAGTTATTAGGAGAAATGGAAGTTGCTCCTGGTACTAATGTTACTCCTTTACTTGTAATGGCAGATGATAAGCCAATTTTAGGTAAAGACACTTTCAAAAGAAAGACGACTGAAGAGCTTTCTGCAACAATCAATTACTTAATCAACTCAGATTACGTTCGTCCAGCAGAATTACGTGATGCTGACTTAAAAGAACTTGCTAAAGCAGTTTCTGAAAGAACTACTGAAGAAGTTTATACTAACAAAGAATCAGGTGAAGAAATCGTTATCGGTTCTTACGAGTTTACAGCTCTTAAAGTTAAAGGTTACGCTTCTCCAGATGGTGAGATTTCGTTAAACGACAACTTAGCAATCGATCGTGCTGAATCTGCTGCTAAGTCTATCGAAAGAATTTTAACACGTAACAAAATCAAGTACGACAAAGCAACTTTTAACCAATTAGAAGGTAAAGGTGAAGATTGGGCTGGTTTTAAAGCGGCAATGGAAAAGTCTGAAATCAAAGACAAAGAATTGATTTTACGTGTTCTTCAGATGTACGATGATAAATCGAAGAGAGAGCAAGAAATCAAAAACCTTGCAGCTACTTATGTAGAGGTTGCTGATAAAATCTTACCTCAATTAAGAAGATCTGAAATTGTTGTTTCTGTTGATAAAGTTGGAAAGTCTGACGATCAAATCGCTGATTTTGCTGCAAACGATCCAGCGGTTCTTAACGTTGAAGAAATGCTTTACGCTGCAACGTTAACTAACGACATGAACAACAAATTAGCTATCTACAAAACAGCAGCTAAGCAGTTCCCAGAAGATTGGAGAACTCACAACAACATCGGGTACATTTACTTAATGCAAAATAAATTGAACGAAGCTAAGGCTGAATTCGAAAAAGCACTAAGCTTAAACAACTCAAACGCTGTAGTAAACAACAACTTAGGTGTTATCGCTCGCTTGAATGGCGATCGTAAAATGGCTATGGATTACTACAACAAAGCTGCTGGCGCAGGTAACGAAGTAAACTACAACAAAGGAATTATCAACATCAAAAACGGAAACTACGACAAAGCGGTTTCTAACATGAGCGGCATGAACTCTTTCAACACTGCTTTAGCTCAATTGTTAAACGATGATGTTGACGGTGCATTAAGCACATTAGAGTCTTCTGATGAAGCGAACACAGCTAAAGGTTACTACCTAAAAGCTATTATTGGCGCTCGTCAAGAAAACAAAGAAATGGTGATGAATAACTTGAAATCAGCAATCGGAAAAGACGCTTCTCTTAAAGAAAAAGCGAAAAAAGATGTTGAATTCTTGAACTTCAACTTGAGTTCACTATAATATTTATTTGTCTTTCATTAAAGCCGATCATACCCTGATCGGCTTTTTTGTTTTCGGAATTTTACTAAATTGCGTCTCTCTAAAAGACAACCATGAAGAATTTCTGTATGCTTCTGTGTTTTTCTCTAATAGTACTTGCAACTTCTAGCTGCAAAAGGTGTTACGATTGTGAGAAGCAATCTGTTGTAAAAACCACCAATGGAGACACATTAAGAACCGATGCTTATTTTGAGCAAGAAGTGTGTAAAAGAAAAGAAATGGAATCTTTAGAAAACGAAGGTTACGATTGTCAAGCTCAATTGTAACACAAAGTTTATTTTTGAAGTGAAATTAGTTGTTATGAAAAAGGTATTCTTTCTGTTTTTATCAGTTTTATTTACATTATCTATCGTGAGTTGCGAAAAATGCGCTACTTGCAAGTTTAACGACCCAGAACAAGGTGAAATCACAAGTGATTTTTGTAGCAAAGGCAGAACCTACACCGATCAACTTGAAAGTCACGAAGATAAAGGATGGTCTTGCTCAGAAGAGTAAGCATACTTTTTGAATAAATCCCACATGACAATACCAGCGCTCACTGAAATATTTAGTGAGTGCTTTGTTCCTACCTGAGGTATTTCCACTACTACATCTGCAAGGTTCACAATCTCTTGGTCTACACCAAAAACTTCATTCCCCATCACAATTGCCCATTTCTCTTCTTCCCAACGTGGAGAAAAATCTTGTAGCAGGGTAACTTCTTTCGCTTGTTCAATGGCAGCAATTTTATAGCCATTACTTTTCAACTCTTCAATAGCTTCTAAGGTAGTAGACGTATATTTCCAATCTACCGTTTCTGTTGCCCCCAATGCCGTTTTATGAATGTCTTTTTGCGGTGGCTGAGCAGTAATTCCACACAAGTAGATCTTCTCAATTCTAAAAGCATCTCCTGTTCTAAACACCGAACCTATATTATTTGAACTCCTGATATTATCTAAGACAACTACTAAGGGAGTTTTCGCAGATTTCTTAAAAGTATCTTGATCTATTCGATCTAGTTCTTCGTTTTTTACTTTCCTGTTCATAAGATGTTAAAAGTTGGCTCGCTCAAGGCTCTATTCAGTAGAAACGGACTTTGTAATTTTACTCTTTAAACACAATCGATTGAGCACGAAGAAAACAAAAAAAAAGGCGACTGAAACGCCTTTGATGAAACAATACAACGAAATTAAGGCCAAACACCCTGATGCTTTGCTGTTATTTAGGGTAGGTGATTTTTACGAAACCTTTGGTTCTGATGCCGTAAAAGCCTCTAAGATATTGGGAATTGTTCTTACCAAGCGTAAAAATGGTGCTGCCGCTACTATTGAACTAGCCGGTTTCCCGCATCATTCGCTCGAAACATACCTCCCAAAATTGGTTAAAGCCGGACAGCGCGTAGCTATTTGCGATCAACTAGAAGATCCCAAACTGACCAAAAAGATTGTAAAACGCGGAATTACCGAATTAGTAACTCCAGGCGTTTCGTACAACGACAACGTGCTTCAACACAAAAGCAACAATTTCTTAGCTGCCGTACATCTCGATAAAAAAACGGCTGGTGTCGCATTCCTCGATATTTCGACCGGTGAGTTTTTAACAGCTCAAGGTCAACTTGATTACATCGATAAATTATTGCAATCTTTTGCTCCCAGTGAAGTGCTTATTCAACGCAACAAACACAAACAATTTACCGAGCAATTTGGCCATACGTTTTACATTTATCACATGGAAGACTGGGCATTTACCCCAGATTTCGGCTACGAAATTCTTCTTAAGCATTTTCAAACCAACTCTCTCAAAGGTTTTGGTATAGAAAATATTGAACTCGGTATTATCGCGGCAGGAACCTGTTTGCAATACCTAAAAGAAACCGAACATCATCAAACGCAACACATTAATCGCATCTCTCGAATTGAAGAAGATCGATACGTTTGGTTAGATCGATTTACCATTCGTAACCTGGAGTTGTTTCACAGCCCAAACGAAAATGCCAAAACCCTTTTAGACGTTATTGATTTAACCGTTTCTCCTATGGGTTCGCGCCAAATTAAACGTTGGTTAGCGCTGCCCTTAAAAGACTGTAAATCGATTGAAAACCGACTTTCTGCAGTAGAATTTCTCACAAAAAACGATGAGCTAAAAGATCTATTACGAGAGCAAATTCATCAGATGGGAGATTTAGAAAGGCTTATTTCGAAAGTGGCTGTTCTGCGCGTTTCTCCTCGAGAAGTTATACAACTGCAAAAAGCCCTAGAAACTATTATTGATGTTAAAGCAGCTTGCAACGCTGCCGATAACAAACAACTCAACAAATACGCAGACCAGCTTAACCTTTGTGACACTATAAGAACGGCCATTGGAGACACTATTAAAGAAGACGCTCCTAACGCAGTTTCAAAAGGCAATGTGATTCAAGATGGTATTGACGAAGAGCTAGATGAACTTCGAAAAATCGCTTATTCTTCAAAAGATTATCTCTTACAGATTCAACAACGTGAAAGCGAAAAAACACAAATTCCTTCACTAAAGATAGCGTTTAACAATGTGTTTGGCTACTATTTCGAAGTTCGAAATACGCACAAAGACAAGGTTCCTACCGAGTGGACAAGAAAGCAAACTCTCGTAAATGCAGAACGCTACATCACAGAAGAATTAAAAGAATACGAACACAAAATATTAGGCGCTGAAGAAAAAATTCAGGTACTCGAAAATCGAATCTTCAACCACTTGTTAGAAGAATTACTCGAGTACATACAACCCATTCAAAATAACGCACAGATAATTGCTGCTATAGATTGTCTTCAAAGCTTTGCCGCATTGGCCGTAGCCAATAATTATACTCAACCCACCCTTAACGAAGGGCTCGAGATAAAAATTGAAGAAGGGAGACACCCCGTAATTGAACAACAACTTCCGCTGGGTGAAGAATACGTTTCTAACAACGTTTACCTCAACAACGCCAATCAACAAATAATGATGATTACAGGGCCTAACATGTCGGGAAAAAGTGCGTTGCTTCGCCAAACTGCTTTGATTACGCTTATGGCCCAAATCGGATCTTTTGTTCCGGCTAAAAGTGCTGAGATTGGCTATGTAGATAAAATTTTTACTCGTGTAGGAGCCAGTGACAACATCTCAATGGGCGAATCTACCTTTATGGTCGAAATGAACGAAACGGCCAGTATTTTGAACAATCTGAGCGAACGAAGCCTTATTTTGCTCGATGAAATTGGAAGAGGTACTAGCACCTATGATGGTATTTCTATTGCTTGGGCTATTGCAAGGTATATTCACGAACATCCGCATGCCCCCAAAACGCTTTTCGCAACGCATTATCACGAGCTCAACGATATGGCCAACACGTTTGAGCGAATTGCTAACTTCAACGTTTCGATTAAAGAAATCAATCAACGAATTATTTTTTTACGAAAATTAGCAGAAGGCGGTAGCAACCATAGTTTTGGTATTCACGTGGCCAAATTAGCGGGTATGCCTGAAACGGTTATTGAAGGAGCCGAACAAATGCTACTGAACCTAGAAGGCAACCAAAAAAACAAGCAATCTACTGAAAACAAAACTGGTACGAACCGAGACGAAATGCAATTAAGTTTCTTTCAGTTAGACGATCCTACCCTACTCCAAATCAAAGAAGAGATCTTAAATACAGATATCGATACATTAACACCCGTAGAAGCTTTGATGAAGCTGAACGAGATAAAAAAGATGGTGGGGCGAAAAAAATGAAATAAATGTTGGTAGTAACATTTTTTCTTTTACTTTTGTCGTCCGTTAGCGAAAGTAGCTCAGCTGGTAGAGCACGACCTTGCCAAGGTCGGGGTCGCGGGTTCGAATCCCGTCTTTCGCTCCAAGCGTTCTCCCTCCAATAAAACCGGAGGGATTTTTATTTGAATTTAGCCAAAACAACACTCGCCCGAGTGGTGGAATTGGTAGACACGCAGGACTTAAAATCCTGTGGCCATTGAGGCCGTGCGGGTTCAAGTCCCGCCTCGGGTACAAAAGGCGATCAAGTGTTACTTGGTCGCTTTTTTTGTTTCTAGTCTTTTCTGTATTTTCTCATCCATTGTTCCAATTTCTCGGTTTTCTCCTTTAATAATTGGTTGTTACAACAAAAACTTCCACTTTCATTTATCGGCAGTTTTTCAACGGTTCCTACCGAAAAAAAATAGATTCTAAAGAAAAGTGTAGCTATTTCTCCACACTGTGTAGAACGCGTTGCTCACTCGATCGAAGAAGACTACTGATTATCAAACCCATTTTGAGTGGCATCATCTTTTCACCTTGTTGGGTATGAATAATCAATATAGTCATCTCAGTGAAGCAGTAGAGCAACTGAAAAAGCGGGGATTTACCCAAAACTTTGAAGTTGCCAGCGAAACCACATTGGTAGGCACACAAAAAGAATATACACCCGATGAAGTTCACGTAGAAGAATTTCACCGATTCGAGGGAGCCACCAATCCGGCCGATATGAGCATTATTTACGCTCTATCCACTACCGCAGGAGCCAAAGGAATTCTTATCGACAGCTTTGATTCAAAAGCGTCTGATCAACTAAGTAGTTTTTTACAAAACGCAGAAAAGAGTAAATAGAAAATATGGAAAACACACCTCCCATTGTTCGGGTGATGCGCCCCTTTAACCGCTTTTTACAAAACGACCTTGCCACCGGAATTTTATTAGGCGCAGCCATATTCGCAGCCATGCTGTGGGCCAATTCTCCGTTTTACCAAAGTTATTTCGACCTATGGCACACCCAAATTGGAGTCAATATTGGGTCGTTCAACTTTAACAAATCACTCCACATTTGGATTAATGATTTGCTAATGGCCATCTTTTTCTTCCAAATTGGTTTAGAAATTAAACGCGAAATTGTTGCAGGCGAGTTGTCTACTTGGAAAAAGGCTGTGATGCCCTTTGGTGCAGCCGTAGGCGGTATGGTTTTGCCTGCACTTATCTTCTTTTCTTTTAACGTAGGAACCGCTTCTTCTTCTGGTTGGGGAATTCCAATGGCGACCGATATTGCCCTTACCTTGGGTTTATTATCAATTGTAAAAACCAATATATCTACAACCCTCAAAATATTTTTAACAGCCGTTGCCGTTGTAGACGATTTAGGTGCTGTGCTCGTAATTGCACTGTTTTACACAACAGAATATTCGTTTATGATGCTTTTAATCGCTTTTGGTATTCTGGCTATTCTCTTTTTAGCGAATCGATTAGGTGTGAGGAGCACTGCATTTTATGGTATTGTAGGCGTAACTGGTCTCTGGCTTTCGTTCTATTATTCGGGTATTCACCCCACCATTGCAGGAATTTTGTTGGCCTTTACCATCCCGATGAAGCCTTTAATCAGTAAAGAGAAATTTTCTAACCGATTGTTGAATTTTTGGCGACAACTCAATAAAGCTAAAACCGGCCCTGGCCCCCTAAACAGCCTACAAGAGAAACGCATTATTACCCGCATAGAAAACCTGAAATTACAAGCACAAACGCCTCTGCAAGATATCGAAGACCGGTTAGCGCCTTGGGTGTATTTTCTAATTATGCCCCTCTTTGCTTTTGCCAATGGAGGTATTCATTTCGATCATTTCACCTTCGATATGTTTTTGGCACCCGTAAGTTTGGGAATTATATTTGGGTTATTGGCCGGGAAAACAATTGGAATATTTGGATTCACCTATCTCTTAGAAAAATTAGGTTGGGGAAAATTACAAAATGTAAGTATGGTAAATCTCTTAGGAGTTTCTCTTTTAGCAGGAATTGGTTTTACCATGTCGTTATTTATTACTGAATTAGCCTTTGTCAGCGAAGAGTTTGCACAACAAGCTAAAATGGCAATTCTTACAGCCAGTACAATAGCCGCTCTTGCCGGAATTGCTGTTATCAAGTTTTGGGGTAAAAAAGTAGACACGTAGAAATTGTGCTACAAAACGGTGTAGAAATACCTCCTCGACAAAAGCCAAAATAACGCTATAGCCCTTATAAACAGGTTTGGAACGCTTTCTGCCTTTTATAAAGTGTTATGAAAAAAATAGCTTTTATCATCGGGACCCTTTTTTTTCTGGCTTGCTCGCAGCAAAAACCATTAGTAGATGGAAAAGGCGAATATCCACATCCGAACGATGAACAAGCCGAATATTTAGAAAATCATAAAAAATCGGTGAACCCACCCACTCAGCCAGAGAAGAGATACCCTGAAAAACGAAAAGAAAGTAAAAACCTTAAAATGTCACCTTACTAATTATGAAAACAACCGATCATCCTGAAAATCAAATATCCGTTTACTACCATCCTGAAAGCGAAATAGGCAAAAAAATTCTGGCCTTAGTTCAGAAGGAACCCAATACCGCTTCGTTTTTAGAATTAACCACAACGCCATTAACACCCACTCAAATAATTGATGTGTCGAAAAAGTTGGGTACGGATCCTACCGAATTAATAGATTCCACTGCCACAGAGCAGAACTTAGAAGACCTTAATTATACAGATGTAGCCACCGTTTTAAAGAAAAATCCAGAGTATTTGAAATATCCAATTGCTATACGTGGCGAGCAAGTAGAGCTTATTAAAACCTCTACTGATATTTTAAAACTCACAGAAATAGTTAAAAATAAATATGACAACACAATTAGTTATCAATAACCTAGAAAAACTCAGAGAAATTAACGCCAAAACAAAAAGTAGATACTTTGCAGGATCACGCTTAACAACTGATTTAAAACGCAGAAAGTGGTTCGAAAAAATGTCGAACGTACGCTCTGGCTTTATGCTCGATTTGCAAGAAAAGGCAGATTTAGAAGCGTTGCAGCCTACCGAAGAAATGGAAAATGCAAAAGAATCTTTAGAAGAATGGCGAGAAAAACTACCTTCTAACCACTCTGAAAGTCGCGAAAAACAATTAATTCAAGAATTAATTTCGCAAGAAGAAAACGCTAAAGAAACGTATGCAGAACTTGCCAAAGAGGTAGAAACCGACCAAACCGAACTTTTCGAGCTACTTGAAAAACATCAAGTCAAAATAGATGGTTATATTGAGAAACTAAAGTCGTTTTAAAAACCCAACGATCATGGCAAATAGTAATGTTGCACTAATTGTAGATGACGAAAAAGATATTGGTTGGCTTTTATCTGGAATCTTGAAAAACCTCGGTTTTGATGTTTTTTGTGCGTTAAGCTTGCAAGAGGCAAGAGATTTTTTAAAAAATGAGCAACCTCCTGAAGTAGTGCTGCTCGATATTCACCTTCCAGATGGAACCGGCTTTGAGCTAGTAAATGATATTCGCGCTTGCAACACTCACTCTCAGATTATTGTGCAAAGTGCTTACGATGGAGCGCAAGAACACGAGCAATTAGAAAAACACAACATCGAATATTTTTTACCTAAGCCCATCAATATTCAAAAGCTTAAACAATACGTTGCACAATAAATTTTACCCAATTGTAGAACTATATCTACAACGAATCGTTATATAATCATGGAAAAAATTCTTGTTGTAGATGACGATCCGGATATTACGCTGCTGTTAGAGCGTTTTTTAACCAAACACCATTACGAAGTAACTTTTACTTCGAGTGGAAAAGATGCGCTACGAAAAATACAGCACAACTCTTTTGATTTAGCTCTAGTCGATTTTCGCTTACCCGATTTAGACGGCATGGAGCTTTTGTCTTTTGCCAAAAAGATTGATTCGAATCTTCAAATAATCATCATTACTGGCTATTCTGATGTTAAAGTGGCCATAAACTGTATGAAGGCAGGCGCCTTCGATTACGTAACAAAACCTCTTCATCACGAAGAAATTTTACACCTCGTAAAAAAAGCACTAGCATCAAGCCCAGCAACTGCCCAACTTCAACAAGAAGCTGAGCCTAAATCAGCGAAAAAAAATAGCCGAAGCAACCAACAAGCACCACCAAAATACATTACTGGCGAAAGCGAATCTGCTCAGCAAATTTCTAAACTCATTGATTTGGTGGCTCCTACCAACATGTCGGTAATTATTACCGGAGAAACGGGCACAGGAAAAGAAATTGCCGCACGCAGAATTCACGAAGGCAGCAAGCGCTCAAAAGAAACGTTTGTGGCCATCGATTGTGGGGCTTTACCCAAAAACTTGGCGGGCTCAGAACTTTTTGGCCATAAAAAGGGATCGTTTACCGGGGCTTTACAAGACAAAAAAGGAAGCTTTGAATTAGCCAATGGAGGCACACTTTTTCTCGATGAAGTAGGTAATCTTAGTTACGAAAATCAAGTGAAACTTTTACGCGTTTTACAAGAACGTACCATTCGCAGAATTGGCGATAATAAAGACATTAAAATTGATGTTCGCATATTGGCCGCCACCAACGAGAATCTCACCGAAATGGTAGCTTCAGGTGATTTTAGAGAAGATCTTTACCACCGTTTGTGTGAGTTTAGAATCGATTTACTTCCATTGCGATTACGCAAAAAAGACATTTTACTTTTTGCTAATTATTTTCTCGATAAATCGATGCAAGAACTCGATAAAGAAGTAAGTGGTTTTAGTGACGATGTGCAAAACTGTTTGCAAAACTATTACTGGCACGGAAACTTAAGAGAACTTAAAAACGTGGTAAAACGCGCACTTTTACTGAGCACAACTCCGTTCATTGGCCTTAATGCTTTGCCTCCAGAAATTTCTCACGCCCAACCATCTAACCAAACTACGCCAGCAGCTCCCGTTTTTACGGGCCAACAAAAAACACTGAAAGAAGTAGTTGCAGAAGCAGAAAGAATAGCCATACAGCAAACGCTAGAACAAACCAATTTCAATAAAACGAAAACGGCTCAGTTACTCGAAGTAGACCGAAAAACTCTCTACAATAAAATGAACGCTTACGGAATCTCATTTTCTGCCCAATCATGAAAATAGCCATTTACCAACTTCCTATTGAACTTGCACAGCAAGACCTTATCGAAGAAAAAATCGACTCAGTTGCTCAATCCATTTCAGCAGATGTGTTGTTGGCTCCTACAGAATATTTCGAAACTTTTCTGAAGGAACCATTCGACACTGTAGATTATATTGCCTTTGTAGACGAAGAATTTAACCCCGAGAATGCCGATAAAATTATTGGATATAATTACGGTTATTTCACCTACCAATCGGTGCAGAATCAAAACTGGGAAGAATGGACAAAAATTAAAGCGATTGAACTAGATCGGTTTAAACACTTTAACAGTTATCGGCAAATAGTAAACAGTTTGGTAGAGCCTATTTTAGTTTTCTCTGCCGATTTTAAAATGGTAGATGGCAACCCGGCTGCCTATCGCTTTTTTGGAAATGAAGTAAAAAACACATCGCTAAAAGAACTTGTTCCTCACCAATATCAAAATTTAGAAAAGACATTACTTTCTCAAAATTCAATCTTAGGAGAAGAAATATCGATTACCTGGAATGGAAAAACTACTTCTTTTATTTGCTCTATTTGGAGTGAATTTGAAGCGAACAATTCGGTGCAATATTTTGCACTTCTTCACGACTTAACCAATCGCTTATCGCTCGAAAAAGAAATGAAGCGTGCAGAAAACATGTCGATGATTTCTCGCTTAACCAGAAGTATTGGCCACGAAGTTCGCAATCCGCTTAACAATGTAAACTTAGCGTTAGACGCACTTAAAGATGAAATTGGCACTAATTCTGACGCCAGTTTGTATTTCGAAATTATTCAACGTAACGCAAACAGAATCAACGAATTAATTAACGAATTATTAGAATCTTCTAAACCGGCAGCTTTGCAATTAGAAGAAGTTTCTGTTCGTAATGTAATTAATGGAGTAATTAATAAGGCGGGAGATCGTTTTCGATTAAAACAAGTTCGGCTCATACAGCAATTTGAAGGTGCCAGCATTAGCATCCATGCCGACTCAAACAAGCTAGAAATTGCTTTACTCAATTTAATCATTAATGCTGTTGAGGCCGTAGAATCTGAAAGTGGTAGAATTATTTTAAGCTGCAAAGAGCAAGATAACCATGCCGTTTTCGAAATTACAGACAACGGTATTGGAATGGAAGAAGAAGAATTGAAAATACTTTTTGATCCGTTTTACACCAAGAAAAAAGGCGGTGTTGGTTTGGGCTTAACCACTACCCAAAATATCATTAATGCTCACCGCGGGTTTATCGATGTTACCAGCCAAGTAAATGTAGGAACCACCTTTAAAGTGAAAATCCCTATTCGCAATCATTCTCGCTAAATTCTTCTTAAAAATGCCTCTAAAAACGTAGAGAGAAATGATTTTGACTCACTCGTATAATGGGCAATTTTTTCGTGAATCCAGCTTAAAATATACTGTTCAGGATGGTTTAATCGCTTTCGAACTTGCTGAGTAGACTGCTGCATAGTTAATTCAGCTAACTCAATTTCGTACTTTGTTTTTAAAATTTCTCTGTCGAGGTCTTTACTATTTTGAATCTTCAACTTCTTCGTTTTCATACCAATTAATTCCTTCACCAATGTTTTTTACAAATAAATTTCTAATCGGGTTCACCAACATTTCTCTTCTAAAAGCCAGTAGAATCGAAATAACTATTAGGTAGAACAAACCCACCGCTAAAAATCCAAATGCCATACTATTAAATACATTGGCCAAGATGAATGCGGTTCCTACCGATATAAACAACAACATTACTGCTACAAAAGCACTAATTACCAACTGACTAGCAAATCGACTCCATTGTTTAGAGGTATATTTTAAAAGCCTCAATCCCGCTAGATTGTAATGCAAACCAGCGAGATGTAGACTTTCTTCTTTTACTTTGTTGAGCTCTTCTTTCATAGGGGTTGAGCTTACGATTTTTTAGCTTCAGCTTTTAATTCTTCAGCATGCTCTTGCACACTTTCTTTTAAATCTTCGGCTACTTGCTTACTTTTTTCAGATAAATCTTCGAGCTGATCTTTTAGTTCTGTTACTTTATCGGCAATATCTTCTCTCGTTTCTTTTCCGCTTTTTGGGGCTAATAAAACTCCAGCTGCTGCTCCGGCAATGGTTCCTAAACTTGTTGCTAAAAATAATTTTCCTGTCGTATTCATAATTTGATTTTTATTGATTTACCCTTCATAGTGGAAGATTTATGCCAGACCGTAAAATCATGCTTATAGCGCTTTTTGTGTAGAACTTCATACACAAATCCAGCAACTTGGGGAAAGAAATGTACATTCTGTAGGAACCGCCATCCACTTTTATTGAAAGCCCTAATTAACGATGAAATCCTTATATATAAAGGAATTCAGCTCAACCATCAACGCTTGTTACTTATCCATGGCACATTGTTTTCATCTATTTGGTCAAAATGAAAAATAATATGGAAAAAAAAGTAGCAGATTTAGATTTACAAGTACCAGAACCAAAAACAATTCAAGTTGAAACAGGAATTTCTACCAACAGTAGAAACGAGATTGCGCACAACTTAAAACAAGTATTAGCAGATAGTTATTGCTTAATGTTAATGACCCAAAATTACCATTGGAATGTAAAGGGATCTTCTTTTAGAGACATCCACTTATTAACCGAAGAGCAATACGAAAACCTTTTTGGCGCCATAGACGAAGTTGCAGAAAGAGTAAGACAACTTGGCCACCTAGCTCCCGGCACTTTAAATGAGTACAATGAAATGACGAACATTAATGTTCCTAATTCAGAATTAAGTGCGGTAGAAATGGTAGCCGATCTACTAGAAGCCAACGAAACCATGACCAGAACCTTAAGAAATGCGCTTGAACCAGCAGCAGAATCATCAGACGAAGCTACAGTAGACTTAATTACAGCGCGTTTACAGTTTCACGAAAAAACTGCGTGGATGTACAGAAGCTACCTTGAAAAATAGAAATCAGATCACGGTGGGGCACTGCGCCTCACCTATTTATTCATTAAAAAACACTTATTATGATCTCAGACGAAAGAGAAAAAAATAATGCGAGAAGAATAAGAAAGTATTTAACACGTTTAGGCATTATTGTTGGTGTAGTAGCCGTTATAGTTATTTTGGGTTTAGCCATTTAAAGCACTACAGTTTAAAGCTAGATTACCCTAATTATTAATAAATTGTTGTTAACGAAAAGCACTCAAATAGAAACTAAAAAAGTGTTAGTTTCGCTTTTCTTAAAAATCGCACATGCCGATAAGGAAATCAAACATATTTCTTTGGGTAATCTCTCTCTGCTTTACAATTATTATAGGCTTGAGTGGTTGTTCACGTCCCGTTTATTACTCGTCAGAAAGAGTATACAAGGCACGTAAAGAACAGAATAAAAGACTTCGAAGAAAAGGTCTCACCAACCAGCAATACAAGCAAAGCAGAAGAAAACGCATGAGCAGATCGAAAAAGCGTGAACGTTTGTTCAGAAGAAAGCGCTACAGAAAATATGGCTCAGGAGCAGGTAAAGGAAGACGCTAACGTAAAGCGTTTTCAATTTCTTTTACCGTTGCTTCGATGTTTTTCATGCTCTCATAAAAATAATCGTCCAACCATTTTTTATACTTCCCCTTTTCTGGTAGGAACTCGTTAACGGCATGTTCGAAGTCTTCTATATCGTTAACTTTTCTTGCCACCCCTAACTCAATTACTTCTTGGGCTTCTCGAAAACCCTTATCGTCTGGTCCAAAAACAGTAGGAATTCCGAAAGCTAACGGCTCTAAAATATTGTGTAATCCTTCTCCAAAACCACCACCAACAAAAGCAAAATCTCCAAATTGATACAATTGTGCGAGATCCCCTACTTTATCTACCAGCAATAAATTTTTGTTGTTCAACGAATTTTTGTTGAGCTGAGAATATCGAATAGTCTTAATTCCATCAATTTTTTCAAACTGTCTTAATCTAGGCTCTTTAAATTCATGCGGAGCTATTATATAGGCGTAATCCGTAAGATGATTTTTAATAAACTCAATTATAATTCTCTCTTCAGGTTCCCAACAACTACCTACCACAATTACAGGTTTATGACCAATAAACTGCTGAACAAGCGGAAAGTTTTGCTTGTTTTGGGCATTCTCTACCACCTTTGCATAGCGCGGATCACCCCCAACAGCAATCTTATCTAAGCCTAGCTGTTCGGCTAATAGATAGTCATCTTTCCTTTGAACAAACACTTTAGTAAAATCCCTAATTACATCCACAAACCACTTCCCATAAGGTTTAAAGAAAACTTGACCTTGATGAAAACGGGTTCCTACCGAAAACACAGGTATATTTCTCTTCTTTAACCCACTTAAGTAATGGTGCCAAAACTCGTATTTTACAAAAATCGCAGCATCCGGCCGAATAGCTTCTAAAAACTGAGCAGCGTGAGTGGCGCTATCCATGGGCAAATAGCTAATCAAATCGGCCTTTTTGTATTTATCGATGGCTATTTCGTAACCAGAAGGTGAGAAAAAAGTAATCACCAAATGAATATTCTCTGCTCCAATTCGATCAATTATGGGTTCAAAAATGGGTTTCCCCATTTCAAATTCACCCAAACTTGCAGCATGTACCCACAGCGTTTTGCTCTTGGTGGCTTGCCAATTGGCTAATTCGTTTCGAGCGGCTTTTTGCCCTTTCACCCATTTGGCGGCTTTGGGGTTAAAAAGTGCCACTACTCTGGCCAGTAAGGGGTAAAAACGTACACCTATTGAATAGAGAAGTCTCATCCACTAATTATAATAAAATTCTCTAGGCGTCTTTTTGTAAAGAGGGATTGACCAACCTAACTTCACACCTTGTAGCAAGTCGCTTCGAGAACTATTATCGGTTGCTCTCTGATCAAAATTATAAGGTCTTTTACCTTGGGTAAACCCTTGCGTAAACTCATACCCAATGTAGAAATTCACTAAGCGGTTATTGCTAAAATAACGGTACCCAATAAACTGAGAAAGCGCGAATCCAGAAGTTAGTCGATCGTATCCGCCAACATATTCATCTCGTAAATAAGGTACTGTGTTCCTATCTACCTGATAACGAATATTGTGCTGCATGTAACCAGCCGTTACATAAACGTAAGGGCCTGAATTAGGGTTAGGACTAAGTACGGAGAAAATTTTTCCGACTCTAGCGTTAAGTGTAAAACCTCGCTGCATTAAGAGAACATTTGCGTAGGTTCCCCCTTCGCTTACAATTTCGCCTCCATCTACTCTGAATTCAGCCAGAGGATCTTCTTTTACATTATCACCAAATAGAAAAGAACCTTCAACGCCAAAAACAAAATTTGATTTTGTTTTTATCACAAACGAGGCTCCAACATTATGGTTATTTCCAAATCTTCTTGATAAATCTCCTCCTGGAAATTGATAAGAATAATGGAAATTTAATATAGGAGCAAAAATGGCTGAATCTTGAGGGTTTATCTGAGAATGACCATTTAGTGCAAAAAGGGCGAAAATAGCCGCCAAAAAAAAGCTCTTTAACAATGCCATAGAGTCAAATATAAATATTTTTGAACCTGCTGAAATGTGTATATTTTACCAGCAAAAGAACACAAACTGAACTTACCTTCATATAGAATCTGATTAAGTAATTAATAGAATGGAAAAAATTCAACTGGTAGATTTAAAATCTCAATATTTAAAAATTAAAAAAGAAGTAGACGAAGCCGTTATTAACGTATTGAATTCCACTGCTTTTATAAAAGGACCAGATGTTCATGCTTTTGCTGAAGAAATGCAAGATTACCTTGGCGTAAAACATGTAATTCCTTGCGCTAACGGAACAGATGCTTTACAAATTGCCTTAATGGCTCACGATTTACAACCGGGAGACGAAGTAATTACACCTAGCTTTACTTACGTGGCAACTTGTGAGGTGGTAGCCTTATTACGTGGCACGCCAAAATTTGTTGAAGTAGACCCAGATACATTTAACATGGATGTTGCGGCATTAGAAGCCGCCATAACCGATAAAACAAAGGCAATTATACCCGTACATTTATACGGACAATGTGCTAATATGGAAGAGATTATGGAAGTAGCTAATCGCCATAACATTCCTGTAATTGAAGATACTGCACAAGCAATCGGTGCTACTTTTACTTTTAAAGATGGCAACCAACAAAAGGCTGGAACAATCGGAACAGTAGGGTGTACTTCTTTCTTTCCAAGTAAAAATCTAGGTGGTTACGGAGATGGCGGTGCCTTATTTACCAATGATAGCGAATTAGCCGACAAGCTAACCAAAATCGCTAACCACGGCCAATCTCGCAGATACTACCACGATATTGTAGGTGTTAATTCTCGCCTAGATTCAATTCAGGCAGCTATCTTAAGAATCAAGCTTAGACATTTAGATGAGTATATCGCTGCTCGTCAAAAAGCTGCGGCTTTCTACAATGAAGCATTTGCGCCTATAGAAAGTATTACAACACCAGTTGTTGCTCCGTTTACAGACCACGTTTACCATCAATACACCTTGAAGTTAAAAGGAATTGATCGTGATGCTTTACAAGCACATTTAACCGAAAAAGAGATTCCTTCTAACGTGTATTATCCCCTTAATAACCACATGCAAAGTGCATTCTCTTATGTAGGATATAAAAAAGGAGATATGCCTAATACAGAAGCTTTAGGAGAAGTAGTTCTCTCTTTACCGATGCACACTGAATTATCTCAAGAACAATTAGAGCACATTACAAAAGAGGTTATTACCTTTACACAAGAACAATCATAAAAATTCAAAAGACAATAAATTTTAAACTATGAAAATTGCAGTAGTAGGAACCGGATACGTTGGATTAGTAACAGGAACTTGTCTTGCAGAAACAGGTGCTGACGTAATCTGTGTAGACATCGATGAGGAAAAAGTAAAAAAGATGAAAGCGGGAGTTGTTCCCATTTATGAGCCTCATCTTGATGTATACTTCGAGAGAAACATTAAACAAAATAGACTTCGCTTTACAACAGATCTTCCTGAAGCTGTTAAAGATGCAGAGATTATTTTCTTAGCTCTCCCAACTCCTCCAGGTGAAGATGGTAGCGCAGATTTATCATACGTTCTAGGTGTTGCCAAAGACTTAGGTAATATCATTACCGATTACAAAGTAATCGTAGATAAAAGTACTGTACCTGTAGGAACCGCTGAAAAAGTTACTGCAGCTGTTAACGAAACTTTGAATGCTCGTTTTGCTCAAGACGATGAAAACAGACCTGAATTCGATGTTGTTTCTAACCCTGAATTCTTAAGAGAAGGTTTTGCTGTTGATGATTTCATGAAGCCAGACCGCGTTGTTGTTGGTGCTTCTTCTCAACGATCTATCGATCTAATGGAAAAGCTCTATAAGCCATTTGTAAGACAGGGTAACCCGATCTTATTTATGGACGAAAAATCTGCAGAGTTAACCAAGTATGCTGCAAACTCTTTCTTGGCTACCAAGATTACCTTCATGAACGAAATCGCTAATTTATGTGAGCTTTTAGGAGCTGATGTAGATAAAGTGCGAATTGGAATGGGGTCTGATACACGTATCGGAAAACGTTTCTTATTCCCAGGAATTGGTTACGGTGGTAGCTGTTTCCCAAAAGATGTTCAAGCGCTAGTGAAGTCTTCAAATGAAGTAAACTACGACTTGAAAATCTTAAATTCGGTAATGGATGTTAACCAAAGTCAGAAAACCATTATCGTTCCTAAAATCAAAAATCACTTCAACGGTGATTTAAAAGGTAAGAAACTAGCACTTTGGGGACTTTCCTTCAAACCAGACACCGATGATATTAGAGAAGCTCCTTCTTTATATATCATTGACGAATTACTAGAAGCGGGTGCAGAAATCATCGCATACGATCCTGAAGCAATGGACAATGTAAAAAGTCTAGTAGGTGATAAAATCACTTATGCTAACGATCATTACGAAGCCATTAACGGAGCTGATGCTCTTGTAATTTGTACAGAATGGCAGATTTTTAGAAATCCAGACTTTATGCACATGGCTAACAAATTAAGTTCTAAAACCATTTTTGATGGTAGAAACTTATATAACTTAGACGATATGCGTAACCACGGATTTAATTACACTTCTATTGGCCGAGAAACAATTCGTCCTCAAGACTAAAGAAATATGAAAACTGTATTAATAACGGGAGCCGCTGGTTTTTTAGGCTCCCATTTATGTGATCGATTTATCAAAGAAGGCTACAAGGTAATTGGGATGGATAACCTAATTACGGGTAGCTTAGAAAATATCGAGCACCTCTTTTCAAATAAAGATTTTGACTTCTATCAGCACGATGTAACCAAATTTGTTCACGTTTCAGACGATATCGATTACATCTTGCACTTTGCTTCGCCAGCATCTCCAATCGATTATTTGAAAATCCCTATCCAAACCTTAAAGGTAGGAGCCATGGGTACTCATAATTTATTAGGACTTGCAAAGGCCAAAAATGCTCGTATTCTAGTTGCTTCAACTTCTGAAGTATATGGAGATCCGCAAGTTCACCCACAACAAGAAACGTATTGGGGACATGTAAACCCAGTAGGTCCTCGTGGTGTTTACGATGAAGCTAAACGTTACATGGAAGCTATAACCATGGCTTACCATACTTACCACGGTGTTGAAACGCGAATTATTCGCATCTTTAACACCTATGGTCCTAGAATGAGACTCAATGATGGTCGAGTTCTTCCAGCATTCATCGGTCAAGCATTAAGAGGTGAAGACCTAACGATCTTTGGTGACGGTTCGCAAACGCGTTCCTTCTGTTATGTAGACGATTTAGTCGAAGGTATCTACCGCTTACTTTTAAGCAATTATTCATCTCCAGTAAATATTGGTAATCCTAACGAAATTTCTATCAAAGACTTTGCTGAAGAGATTATCAAATTAACAGGAACCGATCAAAAGGTTATTTATAAACCTTTACCCACAGACGATCCAATGCAAAGGCAACCCGATATTACGCTCGCTAGGGAGATACTATCGTGGGAACCGAAAGTAGATCGAGCAGAAGGTCTTAAAAGAACATACGAGTGGTTTCAGAGCCTTCCAGAAGAAAAATTGTATAAAAAAGAGCACAATACTTTCGAAGGATTCATTAAAAAGTAAATCAATGGAGAAGAAAAAGATTTTGATAACTGGCGGAGCCGGGTTTATTGGTTCTCATGTTGTTCGTCTCTTCGTAGAAAAGTACCCTAATTATGAAATTTATAATTTGGACAAACTCACCTATGCAGGAAACCTTGAGAATTTAAAGGATATTGAAAATCAACCTAATTATCATTTTATCAAAGGTGATATCGTTGACCAAAATTTCATTCAAAATCTTTTTCAAACCCATTCTTTTGATGGGGTTATTCACTTGGCGGCCGAATCACATGTAGATCGTTCCATTGCGAATCCTATGGAGTTTATCCATACCAATATTGTAGGAACCGTAAATCTCTTAAACGCTGCTAAAGAATCATGGCAAACGATGGAAAACAAGCTTTTCTATCATATTAGTACCGATGAAGTGTATGGAACTTTAGGAGCCGAAGGTCTTTTTACCGAAAAAACATCTTACGACCCTAATTCTCCTTATTCTGCATCAAAAGCAGGATCTGATCATTTCGTACGAGCTTACGGAGAAACATACGGCATTCCTTACATTGTGACTAATTGTTCCAATAACTACGGTCCTAATCAGTTTCCCGAAAAGCTAATTCCATTATTCATTCACAACATAAAAAATGGAAAACCTCTTCCAGTATATGGTGATGGTAAGTATACTCGAGATTGGCTTTATGTGATTGATCACGCAATAGCAATAGACCTCGTTTATCATAAGGGAGTTCTTAAAGAAACGTATAATATTGGTGGGTTCAACGAATGGCAAAACATTGATTTAATCAAAACCTTGTGCTCGATTATGGACGAGAAACTTTCATTAGCGAAAGGCCAATCAGAAAGTTTAATTACCTACGTAACGGATCGACCAGGCCATGATAGAAGATATGCCATTGACGCCAATAAGATCAAAGATGAACTCGGTTGGACACCTAGTGTAACTTTTGAAGAAGGACTCGATAAAACGGTTGAATGGTACCTTAAAAACGAAGATTGGTTAAACAGTGTAACAAGCGGTGATTATCAAAAGTATTACCAAGAAATGTACAGTGATCGCTAAACCTCTCTTACATCCTTTTAACCAATTTCTCAAATATTATGCACAAAAAAAGGCGATTCGATGAATCGCCTTTTTTATTGTGAATGTTTCTCAATTTAGAAGCTCCATAAATCGTGCTCTAAATTGAAAATTTCTTCTTCAATTTTTTCAGCTTCCAACACTGCATCAAGTGGTGCCTTGTATTGGCTAATCTTTCTGTTATAAACATTAGATTCTTTCGTAATTGTACTAGAAAACATTCTTTTCCAGAACACATCATCAAAAGTTAAACGATGTACGTCATTGTGACGGTTATATACCTCACTTTGAGCTAACACCGCTCTAGCCTCTGGAAAATAAACCCAAAAAAGCTTCTTGTAACCAACAAACTCACCATTTCTAAACTCTTCTACTAATGGGCATATTCCCAAAATTCGAGTTTCTAGAACAGAACGTTGCTTGTCGAAAAACACTTCCTCTTTGATTTCAAAACGAGTAATATCATAGTTCTGGATTGTATCTTGAACTTCAGAATCTACCATTTCCATAGAAACCTCATCGAATACTTGAACTACTTTGGTTCTCGTCATTTTTTCCTTCATCACCTGCTCAACAGTCATCGGCTGAGTAAACATATCGTCTACATCAGGATTGTAAGCTGTAATGTTACCAGTTTCTCTGATACCTTCCATCAATACCGTAATCAAGTTCTTACGACCTTGATCTGGAGTTTCAGGATAGTAAAACACTTGGTTTATTTTCTCTTTCATATCGACAATACGCCAAATACGTTTTGCCCATAAGATATCTGCTTCTCGCAACTCCACATAAGGAATTGGCTTTCTCACCACATTGTTTTTAGACTTCGTATATACCCCGTCTAATACAGATTGCTGTGAAAACGATACAGTAGCAATAAAAACCAAAAATGATAAACTGATAATCTTTTTCATAATCCTAACTATTATCCAGTGATCGTAATAGTAACACCACCAATGTTTCTTTCGTCACCATCAGGACCTACAGCCTTAATGTTTTCAACGAAAATTTTACCACCTCTAACTTGTGCGTTAATGATGTTTTGCATTGGTCCAGTCACTTGAGAACTATTTGAACGTGCTGTTCTAAAGTCTCCATTTACAAGACCTGAAAGTTCAAATCCCGTAACATTAAACTTCACGCCATCAAAAACGAAGTCTTCAAGTAATGCGTATACTTTACTGTTTGCTTTTAACTGCGCCAAAGGAGCTTTACCAGTACCCTTAATACCAGCAAACATTCCAATTGGACTAGGTACCTTTTTTACACGGAATTTCATTGAGCCGAAATCCTTTGTAGATCCGTCAGCCATTTCAGCTAACACTTTCACTTCACAATCCTGACCTGAACCTGGTTTTGCAATGTAACCTTTGCCATCAGAACTTTTCGTGATAGATCCATTCGTCATAGACACCTTCAATTTACTGTCAGCAATTCCCGAAACAGCAACTTGCACAGGGTTATCTAATCCTCTGTAGAATACGTTCATTGCTGTTGGAGCAACAGTTAATGAAGGAGCCGCTACAATAAATGAGTGTGTAAAAGGATACTCGTTATACTGATCAGCTGTTCCTGGTTTTTTTACCTTAAGAACGCCACCCCATGAAAACTCTCCTGTATTACTAGGCTTGAATGCATAAACACCTTTTCCATCTTCAACACGAACTCTCGTTTCATCTACAGGCTTGGTAATTTTAAATGTACCTCCTGTTGTATCGAAACCTTCACCTACTTCAAATACAGGTGCTTGAGTTGTATCTGTTGCTGCAACAAAAACTTCGGCTCTGAAAGAATCACCTTGTACAATGTAATCACTGTTAGGAATCACTTTCACTTCCAATTTGTTGAATTTGAAATCTGATTTTCCAATGTTACTCAGCAAATAGTTCAAAACATCCGCTTCCGTATTTCTAACATCCGCTTGAAATCTTGTAAAGTTCGTTACAACAGCAGCAACTGGTAAATGGTAGAAGTTACCTGCTTCCCACTCTTGGAAAGTACCATCCGCTTGCTTGATTTTCTCAAAAGAAATACCAATTGCAACTCTCTTTTGTCCCGCTGGACCGAGTATTTTCTCCATCTCCGTTTTGAACTCTTCCAATTTTTGGTGAAATTCAACAGCTGTGTTTTCACCTTCTTTTGGACTTCCTGGCTCAGAACCGATTAAGATACTCGTTGGTTTGTCATAGGTATCTTTCGACTTAAAGTTAACGATATTCCAAAGTGAATCTGGAACGCTTGCCATTTCTGGAAACTCTCCAGCATAACCTTGCGATTCATAAATCACTAATCTCTTTAAGTTCTCGATATAATCGTCCATATCATCAGATAGCTTCTTTACGCGCTCAGCTTTCGCATTCCATTCGCGTACCTTATCTGGATTTACAGCCATCTGATTAGCAAACTCTGTGTATGAGGTGTTGTTTTTTGCCTCAAAGTTTGCGTTTGTCGTGTCTAATGCATCGTTGATTAGTATGAATGAATCAAGTACTTCTTTTGATACGTTCATCGCAAGCATTGCGAGAAGTACCAAGTACATCATACCAATCATCTTCTGCCGTGGGGTTTCTTTTCCTCCTGCCATCTATACAATAATGTTAAGGTTCCTACTTATAAAATATTAAACCTGTGGCTTATTGTAGTTCATTGCATTCAGCATGTTGCCGTATACAGTGTTCAATGAAGCTAAGTTATCAGAAAGCTCAGTGATGTTCTCTTTGTACTTTTTAGTACCATCAACAGAAGTGCTTAAGTTCTCTAGTAATTCAGAAATACCACCGAAAGCAGAGTTAGCTGTTTCTAAGTGCTCAGTAGAACTCTTCAGTTGCAATTCGTATACGTTGTTTAATGCTTCTAAATTGTGAGAGATTTTCTTCAAATTTTCTGCATAAGTAGCACCGTCATCGTTGCTTACAGATAGTCCCATTAGAGCTTCAGCTGCTCTTTCATAAGACTCAGATAAAGAACCTACGCGATCACTCGCACTCTTCACATTATCAACAAACTCGTTGGTTGCGCCTGCAGCGTCTCCAAGATTGTTCATGTTAGTAGCTGTATTTGATAGGTTTCTTAGGCCTTCACCTAAACTTTCGAATAATTCAGGACCTACTTTTGCTTCTTCTAGCATCTGATCTAACTCTTGCGTAGCAGAGTTACCTCCACCACCACCGCCACCAACGCGATTAATTGGTTCGCCATCAAAATCGTCTGCTAATTCAGGGTATACTAATTCCCATTTTGGATCTTCATGCAATGGTTCAAATGCAGAGAAAAAGAAAATGATTGCTTCAGTTCCTAGTCCTGCAACTAGCATGATTTCTGAACCTGGGTAATGCTGTAGTTTAAAAAGTGCACCAATAATTACGATACCACCACCGATACCATATAGTTTGGCCATAAAGTTTTTCCAGCTTTTACTTCCAGGTTTAAATCCAGTTACTTCCTTGCTCATAGCTAATTAAATTTGGGTAATCTAAAATTTACGGTTTAACAAAGTTTTCTAGAGTTTCGAATTGAATAAGTCTCGTATGCTTAGATAGCATCACCTTTCGCTCGACCCAAGTAGGTCATTACGTTTCTAAATCCAATATAACTCTTTGCGGTATCCTGATACTCGTATGAGCGAACACCTGTGTGCAAATAAAATCCTATATCCTTCCAAGAACCTCCACGAATCACTTTTCTCTTGAAAACTGGCAGATCATCATCATCTGCATCGTATTGGTAATCCATGTTTAAATCATGCGCAAAGCTATATGCGCTTTCATCGTAAGCGTTGTTCGTCCATTCAGATACATTTCCTGACATACAGTATAAACCGTAATCGTTTGGAGAATAAGAAACTGCTGGTACTGTATGGAAACCTCCATCATCTACATAGTTACCTCGCAATGGTTTAAAGTTGGCTAAGAAACAACCTCGATCATTTCTGATGTAAGGACCACCCCAAGGGTAAGGACTAGTAGCTAGGCCACCACGCGCTGCATATTCCCACTCCGATTCCGTTGGCAATCTAAAGTCTTGCATCAATGGAACTCCAGCTCCATCTAAATAGCTATTGAAAAGATTGGTTCTCCAACGGCTAAAAGCTTTTGCTTGTTTCCAAGTAACACCAACCACTGGATAATCATCATAGGCTGGATGCCAGAAATACATGTTTGTCATTGGTTCGTTGTAGCTATACGTAAAGTCTGCAATCCAACATAAAGTATCTGGGTAAACACCTACTTCGTCTGTTTTAATGAAGCTACTGCGATCTAAACCTTCAGGCTCACCATACTGGTGACGTGGTCTACCTTTTTTGGCGGCCATTCTATAATCAATCCAAGACCATTCGTAAATCAAACGTCTCGTATCAATTTGCTTTTTATTGTAATAACGCTCAGCTGGAGAATAGAACATAGGTTCTAATGCATCGCGTACATCCTCATCATCAGTATCCCATGGAATTTCTGCGTCCCAATTCAAAATGGGTTCATCACGCTCAAGACCATATTGATCTTCTAAGATTAAGTACTCTTCTTCACTTACTTCTGACAAAAGAGTAAGCGCAATAGAATCTCTCACCCAGTAAACAAACTGACGGTATTCATTATTCGTAATTTCTGTATCATCCATATAAAATGCTTGAACAGAAACTGTTTTCGCTTTTGAAACATGAGCATAAGGAACATCTTGGTCGTTGCCGCCCATAATGAAACTACCCATTGGGATGTATACTGTTCCGTAAGGATCAATATCATACCACGGTGGTCTATTCAGAACCCCGGTCAGTTCACCGGAATCTCCTGAACCACAACTAGACAGCAATGCCAAAAGCACTGTAAAGTACAACAATCGTTTCATGCCAACTTATTTTAAATCCACTTATAAAGAGGGAAATTCAACCTTAATAGGAAACTCTAATTTGTTTTAGCCTTGTCGTTAAAGAACGGCAATATACATTTTTTATTGTTTCTACAAGAACCTCACGGTGCTGCTTCTTGTAGGCTTAAGCTTAGGCTTAATAGCAAAGCAATAACCTAACATTAGCTCATGAGATCCACTACTATGTTGTCTGAGAAGAGAAGTAGTAACATCGTATGAATAACCAAAACGTAAAGTTCCTCCTTTTATTCCATCACCTGCGAAAGAATATTTAAAACCTGCGGTAGGAACCACTGCATCTTGCAAACGGTAAGACAAACCACCCCAAATCATATCTTGGTATTCGATTAAAGCGCCCACATCAAAAGAAGCTGAAACCGCATCGGTTCTAACGAAGAAATTGGGTTTTAATACAAAATCTCCATTCAATCTTGTTTCGTAACCACCCATAATGTAAAAGTGACGAGCATTACCATACTGCAAAGAACTCACCGCACCTGTTAACGGGTTAGCTGGCGCTACATCTGTTTCTTCTAACGTTGGAGCGTTTAAGTGAGTCGCTGAAATACCGAAATACAACTTATCTGGAATGCGGTAATAAATACCAAAATCTAAATCGAAACTATTATCACTGGTTCCTGCAATTGGAATAGACGGATCTTGATCTACATCATCAATTGCGTTCCAGTCGTTTCCAATTGATTTATTAATCATACCTACAGCAAAACCAGCGCTTAACTGCCCACCAGCTATTGTTAATGGAATTTTATACGAGTACGCCAATTTAAAACCAAAAGTAGATTCTTGACCAAGCTTATCACTCAATACAGACAAACCCACTCCGTGGTCTTGACCTAACCAAGGATCAGTAAATGGCATATTAGCATTAAACATATAGGTTTCTGGTTTACCGTCAAATCCAACCCACTGATGTCTTCCTAACATCGTAGCACAAATATTATCGGTTGCACCCGCTGCCGCAGGGTTAGGGAACACACGATTAAAATAGTTCTGGCTGAATTGAGGATCTTGTTGTGCTTTCGCTAATCCTACAACTGAAAATAGAGAAACAACGAGTAAAAGTTTCTTCATAAACTGGCTTATTCGTACGGGTTTTTAGCAATTAATGCTTGCTAAAATACTCAAATAATTTTTCTGACAAAAATTTTTTAACACGGCTGGTAACTTTTCAACAAATTAACGTGAATTAAACATTACAGCATCTTCTGGTAGGTTTTCAACCAAAGGTCTGGCATCTCGTTATTACAGGCAGACTGGTACTGCTGGTAAGAACAAGGTACCATTTCGTGTCTTTTAAAACGGTTGCCGCTATTGGCCGGAAAAGGAACATTCATCCACCAACGGTCTGTTTTTACGCTTTTATAAAACAACACTTCCTGATCTAAATCATCAAATGCTACGCGATAACGCAAATAAGACGAGTGATTATCTACCGGCACATCATTTCTTCTGTTTCTCACTCCTTCTACAAAATACCAAATCATTTGAGCTATTAAATGCGCTGTTTGACCATGAGGATCAAACTCTGGATTATACTCGTAAACACCCACAGATGTAAGCTTATCGCTCAATCCTGCATAGCGCATTACACTACAACACTCATCACTCGACAAGCCATTTGGAGTGGCATTTTTATTACCGGGAGCATCGGCTGCTTTTATTGCACCAATATCAAAACTGAGCACATCTGCATTTCTTACCAACGGTTCTACTTCTTGTGTATCACTACGCAAATTTCCTAGACGAATAGAGTCAAAATACAGTTTATCCATCAATTCTAGCACATCGGATCCTACAAAATAAGTTTGGTAACCAATGTTGGTATAATTGAATAAGAAGTTAGGTTGTTGTGTGAGTATTTTCCCCATGAAACTGCGCGAAGAGATGGGTTCTTCTAAATCTGATCCCAAGTCGAAACGTGCGTCAACAGTCACTAAATTTACTAGTTGTTCAAGATTTTGGTATGCCATATAATTCGCATAGGTTAAATCTTGCCCTCCACCAATAATAAAAGGGATTACATTGTTTTTCACTAAATGCTCTACCACTTTTTCTACCGCATGGTAGGTGTCGCTCACTTCGGCTCCGGCTTTTATGTTTCCTAAGTCGATTATCGGTAGGAACCCGTCTCCCTTATAAAGCTGATACAAATACTGTCTAATACGATCTGGACCTTGGGCACACCCTCCATTTTGATAGGCATTTCGATCTTCGAGAACACCTATCAGAGCAATTTTGGATCCTTCTAAATCAGGAATAGTATCAGTGTAGAATTGAATATGATTGCCTAGTTGTTCTTCTTGATAAGACTGTTGCAAAAAATCGGCAACAGGAGACAGGTAAATACTCAAATCCATCTTTCTTATTTTTTGGCTTTACGGGTAGTTGTTTTCTTCTTGGCTTTGGTAGTTTTTGTAGCCTTACCTTTTTTAGGCTGGTTTTCAGCTATCTCTTTACACTGCTCGAGTGTTAGTTCTTCTGGCTTAACATCTTTCGGAATTTTAAAATTCTTTCTTCCTATTTTAATGTAAGGACCGTAACGACCGTTGAGTACCTGCACGGTTTCGTCTTCATCAAATGTTTTGATGTATTTGTTTTTATCGGCCTCTTTCTTCTCTTCGATAAGCTCTATAGCTCTTTCTAACTCTACCGTCATCGGATCGTCACCTTCTTTCACTTTTAGCGAAACAAATTGATTTCCGAAGCGAACGTACGGTCCAAAACGACCAATATTAGCACTCACCTTATTGCCTTCGTATTCTCCTAACTCACGTGGAAGTTTGAAAAGCTCTAGCGCTTCTTCTAAAGTGATGCTTTGCAAGCTTTGCTCTTTACGCAATGAGGCAAATTTTGGTTTTTCTTCATCGTCTGGAGATCCGATTTGAGCCATTGCTCCGTACCTTCCAATTCGAACAATTACCGGCTTGCCCGATTTAGGATCTTCCCCTAAATGACGCTCGCCTGTTGCTCTTTCTGATGTTTCTAAAGTTACCTCTACATTTTCGTGAAAAGGACCATAAAACTGGTCAATCATTTTATTCCACTCTAATTGACCTTGAGCAATATCATCAAATTCTTTCTCTACTGAAGCCGTAAAGTTATAATCGAGAATTCTCACGAAATGATCTACCAAGAAATCGTTTACAACGATTCCGATATCAGTAGGAAACAGTTTATTTTTTTCTCTTCCTGTTATTTCGGTTTGCGGAGTATCCTTTATCGTTCCATTTTGCAAGACCAGTTCTTGGTATTTGCGTTCGGTTCCTTCCCGCTCTTCTTTTACCACATATCCTCTTTTCTGAATGGTAGAAATGGTGGGTGCGTAGGTAGATGGTCTACCAATTCCTAGCTCTTCGAGTCTTTTTACCAAACTGGCCTCAGTATACCTTGGCGGATGCTGGCTAAATCTCTCAGTAGCCTTTACCTCGTTTAACCCTATTTCTTGGTTAACTTTTAATGGTGGCAATAGACCACTTTCATCTTCCTCGTCTTCATCGTCTGTAGATTCAAGGTATACCTTTAAAAAGCCTTCGAATTTGATTACCTCCCCTTTCGCTACAAAATTTTGTTCTGCCGTAGAAACATCAACTGTTACTGTTGTGCGCTCTAACTCTGCATCGGCCATTTGAGACGCTAATGTTCTCTTCCAAATTAAATCGTATAACCTTTGTTGACCGTTATCGCCATCTACTTCGGTTCTTGTTAAGTCGGTAGGACGAATAGCCTCGTGAGCTTCTTGGGCTCCTTTGGTTTTTGAGCTAAACTTTCTTGTTTGAGAATACTCAGGGCCGTATTCTTTTGAAATAACATCTTTTGCGGTTCCTAACGCTAAATCAGAAAGGTTTACAGAGTCTGTTCTCATGTAAGTAATCTTACCCGATTCGTATAAGCGCTGTGCTACTACCATGGTTTGACTCACAGAGAAACCCAACTTTCTTGAAGCCTCTTGTTGTAAGGTTGAAGTAGTAAAAGGCGCTGCTGGCTTGCGTTTTGACGGCTTAGTTTGTAAGTCTTTAATGGTGAATGTTGCCGATTTACATTGCTCTAGAAACTTTTCAGCCTCTGCTTTGCTTTTTAATCGCTTGGGCAACTCGGCTTTCATGGTTTTGCCCTCTACATCGAAAAGAGCTACCACTCTATAAGAAGAAACCGCTTTAAAAGCTTCAATTTCTCGTTCTCGCTCTACAATTAACCGTACCGTAACCGACTGCACCCTACCAGCAGAAAGTGATGGCTTCACTTTTTTCCATAGAATGGGTGATAATTCAAAACCCACCAATCGGTCTAATACTCTTCTCGCCTGTTGAGCATTTACCAAGTTATAATCTATGCTTCTCGAGTTTTCAATTGCTCGAATGATGGCAGATTTAGTGATCTCGTTAAAAACAATTCTTTTCGTCTTTGCCGGCTCTAGGTTAAGCACCTCATTTAAGTGCCAACTGATGGCTTCTCCTTCACGGTCCTCATCCGTTGCTAACCAAACCATCTCCGATTTTTTAGCTAGTTTTTTGAGTTCGGCAATCACTTTGGTTTTATCAGGTAAGACCTCGTAATTAGGCTCAAAACCTTTTTCAATATCGATGGCCATTCCTTTTTTGGCTAAATCACGTACGTGACCATAACTTGATTTCACAACGAAATCTTTTCCTAAAAAACCTTCAATGGTTTTGGCCTTTGCCGGTGACTCTACTATGACTAAATTCATACGGTTATCTTCTTTGATACACTAAAACACAAACTACGCGAATAATTTGTTTAGCAACATTCTCTACAAATTAAAGGCAATGTTTTTCAACCGTACAACTCTTTAACGGCATCGTGAACTACACTTAACACCTTATTTATTTATAATAAATAAAGTTTTTGAATTCTCTTCAGTAAATTATTCTGCCATTTTGACACTTCTACACAAAGCTGTACTTTTGCGCGTTCGATTACATAGATTTTAAACAGAAGAAGAAAGATGGAAGGCTTACATACAGGTGATAAAGTGATAGATGAATCTATACAAGGAGAAGCCACAGTATTAGAAAACACTGCGGTTGGAGCCAAAAAATTATACCTCGAAAGCTATGGTTGCCAAATGAACTTTGCCGATAGCGAAGTGGTAGCCTCAATTCTCGCTAAAGACGGTTACCAAACCACGCCTAATCAAGAAGAAGCCGATGTTGTTTTGCTCAACACTTGTGCTATTCGAGATAACGCAGAGCAACGTGTTCGAAATAGACTTACTCATTTAAATAGAGCTAAAGAAAACAACCCTAAACTGGTGATTGGTGTGCTAGGTTGCATGGCTGAGCGATTAAAATCACAATTACTAGAAGAAGAAAAATTGGTTGATTTAGTTGCTGGCCCAGACGCCTACCGTGATTTACCCGGCTTAATTAACGAGGTAGACGATGGTAGGAAAGCCGTAAACGTGTTACTTTCAAGAGAAGAAACGTATGCAGACATCTCTCCTGTTCGTTTAGATAAAAATGGAGTTACTTCGTTTATTTCAATCATGCGAGGATGCGATAATATGTGTTCGTTCTGTGTGGTGCCTTTTACCAGAGGTAGAGAAAGAAGCAGAGACCCGCATACCATTGTTAAAGAAGCGCAAGAACTTTTCGATAAAGGTTACAGAGAAGTAACATTGCTTGGACAAAACGTTGATTCTTACCGATGGAATATGTCTTCTAAAGGAAGAATTAAAGACGAAACCAAACCCACCGTCAACTTTGCTCAACTGATGGAAATGGTGGCGCAAGTATCTCCTGATTTGCGCATCCGATTTAGCACTTCGCATCCGAAAGATATGACAGACGATGTGCTGCACGTAATGGCGAAATACGAAAACATCTGCAACTACATTCACCTTCCGGTACAAAGCGGAAATACAGAAATGCTTAAACGCATGAACCGAGGTTATTCAAGAGAATGGTATTTCGATCGAATTGAAGCGATTCGCAGAATAATTCCCGGTTGCGCAATTAGTACTGATATTATTACAGGTTTCTGTGGTGAAACAGAAGAAGAACACCAAGATACCCTTTCGCTTATGCGAGAAGTACAGTACGATTTTGCTTACATGTTTAAGTATTCTGAACGCCCAAAAACATTGGCCGAAAGAAAATTTGAAGATGATGTACCCGAAGAGGTAAAACAAAGCCGATTGCAAGAAGTTATCGATATTCAGCAAGATTCTTCATTAAAAAGCAATCAAAAAGCGGTGGGCAAAACGTTTAAGGTTTTAGTAGAAGGTGTTTCTAAAAAACGAGAAGATCAACTTTTCGGAAGAAACTCTCAAAACGCTGTGATTGTGTTCCCACGAGAAAACTTTAAAAAAGGCGAATACATTCACGTAAAGGTTATCGATTGTACAGCCGCAACATTAATTGGCGAAGCAGTAACCGAACAAGAACCATCATTAGCATAACAAATGGCCAATCTTCAAAGCGTAAAGCAGCGATTCGGTTTAATAGGAAACAGCCAAGGTCTCAACAGAGCCATTGAAACAGCTTTGCAAGTGGCTCCTACCGATTTATCGGTTTTGGTTACTGGCGAGAGTGGTGTTGGTAAAGAGACCATTCCGCAAATTATTCACGCATACAGCACTAGAAAGCACAATAAGTATGTGGCTGTTAATTGTGGAGCCATTCCTGAAGGAACCATGGATTCTGAGCTTTTTGGCCATGTTAAAGGATCTTTCACTGGCGCTACAGGCGAGCGAAAAGGATATTTTGAAGAAGCCAACGGTGGAACCATCTTTTTAGATGAAATTGCCGAAATGCCCATGCAAACGCAAGTGAAACTACTGCGTGTGTTAGAGTCTGGTGAATTTATGAAAGTGGGTTCTTCAAAGTCTGAAAAAATTGATGTGCGCGTGGTAGCAGCCACCAATGTTAACATACCAGAAGCTATTCGCAAAGAGCGTTTCAGAGAAGATCTTTTTTATCGCCTCAACACAGTTCCGGTGAGTATTCCGCCTTTGCGGGAACGAAGAGAAGACATTCACCTTCTTTTTAGAAAATTTGCTAGTGATTTTGCTGAAAAATATAGAATGCCCACTTTGCGATTAACCGCAGAAGCAGCTGAAATTCTCAACAATTACCCTTGGCACGGTAATGTTAGGCAACTGAAAAACATTACCGAACAAATTTCGATTCTAGAAACAGAGAGGGAGGCCGATGCACACACACTTATGCATTACTTGCCCGATTTTTCTGAAGAACGATTACCGGTTGTGATGCCTGGCAAATCGGGAAAAGAAGATTTGAACGAACGCGAAATTCTCTATAAAGTGCTTTTTGAACTCCGTAATGACATGAACGATCTCAAAAAAATCGTTTTAGAGTTGATGCAAAACAAAGGGCAAGAAGTAGCAGAAGACAACGCACAAGTGGTACAGCGTTTTTATCAAGATTTACAAACAGATGGCCATCATCAATCTGAAACTAAAGCCTTAATGGCTTACAGAGATCATGAAACGCCTCAAAACGTATCTTCTCCAACAATTTCTCACGATCAGGAAGAAGAATTTCAAGAGCATTTAGAAATTGAAGAATCTCTTTCGCTCGAAGAAAAAGAACGAGAGCTCATTAAAAAAGCACTCGAAAAACATCAAGGAAAACGCAAATATGCGGCAAGAGATTTAGGGATTTCTGAACGAACCCTTTACCGAAAAATTAAAGAATATAACTTGAATTAATGAAACGCATTCTCAGCTCAATTATGCTTTTAAGCCTTTTGTCTGCATTGTTTATTCAATGTTCGGTAAAGTATTCTTTTACAGGTATAAGCACCGATGCCAAAAGCGTTTCTATTCAGTTTTTCGAAAACTTTGCTCCGCTGGCACCTCCTACCCTTTCTCAAGGGTTTACAGAATCAATGAAAGACATCTTTCTGCAACAAACCAACTTGAAAATTTTGAGTCAAAACGGTGAGTTGCAATTCGAAGGAGAAATCACCAATTACCGCACAGAACCAGTAGCCATTACGGGAGATGAGCAAACGGCATTAAACCGATTATCTATTACGGTTAACGTTCGGTTTACCAACACGTTAAACGAAAAACAGAGTTTCGAAAGAAGCTTTACCCGCTACGAAGATTACGATAGTTCTCAAAGCTTATCAAGCGTTGAAGCCGATTTGGTAGAAAGCATTGTTGGCCAGCTTACCCAAGACATTCTAAATGCCGCTATTGGAGATTGGTAAACTATGATTCATGATCAAATTATAGCAGCGTTAGAACACCCTGATCGAATTTCACAAATCGATGAGGAATTACTGCGCGATGTCATCAAAAACTTCCCGTATTTTAAAGAAGCACAATTGATGCTTACCAAGCTGATGCACGAGAAAAAACACTTGCATTTTCATCGCCAGCTTAAACTTGCCGCCCTTTATGCTAATGATCGAAAGCTACTGTACGAACTCATTTATCAGCAGCAATTAATTTCCGCTATTGATCAATTTTCTCACGAAGAATCGACTCAAAAAGCAGAAAAAGATGCAAAAGTAGATGTCTCATCACCGAAGGAACCCGAAGTCGGTTCCTACAGAAACCAATCAACAGAAGAAAATGCCCCTTCTTCACACCATTTAGTTTCTCAAAAAGCCGAAACATCAGAAGAAGAAACCACTCAGTTTGCACAACCTATACCCATTACGCAATTGAGCTTTACCTCTTCTGAAAGCACTACCGATGAGCAAGATTTTGAAGTTACCCGAGAAGAAAATACAGTCGATAGCCAAGAAGAAACCCAAGATTTAGGGCATTTAGAAAAAGAAATTTTAAGTCACGCTTTTTCGCTAGAAACCTCTTACGAGCAACTTCCGGCAGAAATTAGTAACGAAGATGAAAAAACGGAAAATTCATCTTCAAAAACCATTTCACCTACCCACCAACAAGAAGTTTTACAGGCAAAATCACTTAACGATTGGCTGCACACCCAAACTCAACAACGTGCAGAGAAAAAATCTAAAGAAAAAGCACAAACGCAAAAACTCATTGATGAGTTTATACAAAACGATCCGCAGATACCGCGCTCAGACCAAATGGGCTTCGATAATCCGGTAGATGCTGCTCGAATGAGTATAGTAGACAACGAAGAGTTTGTTACCGAAACACTCGCAAAAATTTACGCTCATCAAGGCAATACGGGTAAAGCAATTTCAGTCTACAAAAAGTTGATGTTGAAATATCCAGAGAAAAAAACTTACTTTGCAGGCCTTATTCAAAAATTGAAGAACTAATACCATTTGTTATGGGTTTATTTTTAATGATTTTAATCGCCATTGTTTGTTTACTATTAATTGGCGTAATTCTAATTCAAAATTCTAAAGGTGGTGGTTTAGCTGCTGGTTTTTCATCTGCCAATCAAATTGGTGGTGTTCGCAGAACAGCCGACTTTTTAGAGAAAGCAACTTGGACATTGGTAATTACTCTTATGGTATTAAGTATTGCGGCTCCTACCGTAATGAGTTCAGGTGATACGGTACAAAGAGAAGAAAGCACGTTCGAAGAAGGTATTCAAGAGGTTCCTTCTCAACAACAAAATATGCCTGCGGGCAACATGCCTCTACCAGAAGATTTAGATGGTGAACAATAAGAAATAGCATCGGCAATGCCGAACGCGATATAGAAAATGTCAGTCTGTCAGCAGGCTGACATTTTTTTTGCTCTCAACTTTGGCGAATCTGTCAAAAATGTAGGTAGGAACCCGCCATTTAGCAATGGCACAAATTCTGAAAGCACTGCCTGTAGAAATTGAAAATATCGTTTAACTCAAAATTTATAAAACATGGCAGAATTGAATATTAAGCCTTTAGCAGACAGAGTAGTAGTACAAGCTGCAGCTGCAGAAGAAAAAACTGCGAGCGGAATTATTATTCCAGACACTGCAAAAGAAAAGCCTCAAAGAGGAACTGTTGTAGCAGTTGGTAATGGCAAGCCAGATGAGCCAATGACTGTAAAAGTTGGCGATACTGTGCTTTACGGAAAGTACTCAGGTACTGAAGTTAACTTCGAAGGTGAAGAGTATTTAATCATGCGTGAATCAGACATTTTTGCAATTGTCTAAGTAAAAAGAGAATTCTTTAAATTTTTTAAAACAAGATAAAAGATGGCTAAAGATATAGTATTTGATGTGGAAGCTAGAGATCGCCTAAGAAATGGTGTAGATGCTCTTGCTAATGCAGTTAAGGTAACATTAGGACCAAAAGGTAGAAACGTTGTTATCGATAAAAAATTCGGTGCTCCTGCCGTAACTAAAGATGGTGTTTCAGTAGCAAAAGAAATCGAACTGAAAGATGCTATCGAAAACATGGGCGCTCAAATGGTAAAAGAAGTAGCTTCTAAAACTGCAGATGTTGCAGGTGACGGAACTACTACGGCTACTGTTTTAGCTCAATCTATTGTTAACACAGGCCTTAAAAACGTGGCTGCGGGTGCTAACCCAATGGATTTAAAGCGCGGTATCGACAAAGCTGTTAAAGCGGTTGTTGCTAAGCTTAAAGAAATGAGCAACGAAGTAGGTGACGATAACAGCAAAATTGAACAAGTTGCTACTATCTCTGCTAACAACGATGAAGCAATTGGAAAACTAATTGCAGAAGCAATGAAAGTGGTAGGTAAAGATGGTGTAATCACTGTTGAAGAAGCAAAAGGAACCGAAACAGAAGTAACTACTGTAGAAGGTATGCAGTTCGATCGTGGTTACCTTTCTCCATACTTTGTAACCGACTCTGAGAAAATGGTTGCAGACCTAGAAAACCCTTTCATTTTAATCTTCGACAAGAAGATTTCTACCATGAAAGACCTTCTACCTGTTCTTGAAAAAACAGCTCAAACTGGAAAACCATTATTAATTATTGCTGAAGATGTTGACAGCGAAGCGTTAGCTACATTAGTAGTAAACAAATTACGCGGATCGTTAAAAGTAGCTGCTGTTAAAGCTCCAGGTTTCGGAGACAGAAGAAAAGCAATGCTAGAAGACATCGCTATCTTAACAGGTGGTCAAGTAATTTCTGAAGAGCAAGGTCGCAAATTAGAAGATGCTACCCTAGAAGATTTAGGAACGGCTGAGAAAGTAGAAATCGATAAAGACAACACTACAATTATCAACGGTGCTGGAGATTCTGATAACATCGAAGCTCGCAAAAACCAAATTAAAGCTCAAATCGAATCAACAACTTCAGATTACGATAGAGAAAAACTACAAGAGCGTCTAGCTAAATTAGCGGGTGGTGTTGCAGTTCTTTACATTGGTGCTGCTACTGAAGTAGAAATGAAAGAGAAAAAAGACCGTGTAGACGATGCTCTTGCTGCAACGCGCGCTGCGGTTGAAGAAGGTATTGTTCCTGGTGGTGGTGTAGCTTTAATTCGTTCAATTGCTGCTGTTACCGATTTAACAGGAGACAACAACGATGAAACTACAGGTATCAAGATTGTGAAACGTGCACTTGAAGAGCCATTACGCCAGATCGTTCGTAACGCTGGTGGCGAAGGAGCCGTAATTGTACAAAAAGTACTCGAAGGCGAAAACGACTTTGGTTACAATGCACGCACAGAAGTATTCGAAAACCTATACGCTGCTGGTGTTATCGACCCAACTAAAGTAACGCGTGTAGCTATCGAAAACGCATCTTCTATCGCAGGTATGCTACTTACAACTGAGTGTGTATTAGCAGAAGAAGAAGAAGACATGCCAGCTGGAATGCCAGGCGGTATGCCAGGTGGAATGGGTGGCGGCATGCCAGGTATGATGTAATCACACCTTACCCTTTCTCATACATCAAAAACCTCGAAAAGCATGCTTTTCGAGGTTTTTTCGTTTAAATCACTCCTGTTTTTCTTTCTCTCTATCGGTAGGAACCGTAACCAACTTTACTCAAAATTTACCATTAACGATTGAGTAATCATTAAAACGTATTAGCCTTCCAATCATATCGAGGCCGAAAATTTCAATTCTACCATCTTGATTAAGTTTTTTAGAGATTCTGGGCTCGATTCTCTGAAAAAGATGAAAATGTCGAGTTTTATTGTTCAATAACAAAAAGTGCTCAAATTCAAATTCGATTGAAAATCGGATGCTGTGTCTTTTGTAAGTGATAGATGTTTTTGCCACCGCAGTTGCGATTTTTTCAAAAAATCAAAGCACGTAGGTGAAGCAGGGCAACAACTTGGGAAGTTGTTGAGCCAGCTGGTGCTGTGGAAAAGGGAAGAAGTTTTTTCTCTTTCTTTTGTCTTAAAATAGGGCAATAACTTGGGAAGCTATTGAGCCAGCTGGTGTGGAGAAAAAGCGAAGAGGTTTTTCTTAATTTCTTTTGGCTTGAAATAGGGCAATAGCTTGGGGAGCTATTGAGCCAGCTGGTGGGAGGGAACAAAAGTTCAAGAATCATAAAAAGGTGTTGCTACGCACCGGCAACACCAAAACTAAAATCGCTCCAAGGCTTCGCGATTTCTTCACGTTTTGGGTTACCTACACTGCCTTATGATTCAGGTATTCGTTTTGACAACGAATTTGGTTTTTACAGATTCTGGGCTAGATTCTCTGAAAAAGATGAAACCCATTTCTCCTCATCTAAAAATGGATAGCGTCACCTGTTCACTTCGCTCGTTCCAAACTGGTTTTTCATGCCAGCTAAAAACGCTTTTAAATCGGTATTGTACTCTGTTTTATACAAACTTTCTAGGCTGTCTTGAGCACTTCTATACATGGCATAACCTGTAAAATAGGTGTTATTGGGCAAGGTGTCTTTTTCTCGAATAAATAAATAGCGGTCTTTATTAGATAATGGCAAGGTATCGGCAAAACTCAGCAACCTTTCAATTTCGTTGTATTTCAACGCATTTAAAGAATCTGTGGTTTCGAGCACACCTTCTTTGTTGAGTTCAGCATAAAAAGTCTTCAGTTTTTGTGTAGACTCAATTAAGAACTGAACATAAATATCTTTATCGTTCTCTTTATTTAAATACGATTGTAAAGCATTATTGGTCTCTAAAATCGGGTTCCTACTCAATAAATATTGCTCTGCTCCTCGCTTACCAATAAAAGTGGCTAAATTCTCGTTAAACGTTGCATCTCCCTTCACAAAAAGAGTTGCGTGGGTTAACTCATGAATAATTAATTCGGCCAAATCCCCTTCTTCTCGCAACAACATATTGCTCAAAATAGGATCTTTAAAAAAGCCCAACGTAGACCAAGCAGAAACGGTTCCTACTGAAACATCGAAACCTTGCTTTTTCAACTCTTTGGCTTCTTTCTGTGCTAATTCTGGCTTAAAAAAGCCTTTGTAACCTAGAGCTCCTAAAAACGGATAATCCCACTGATGTTCGTTTAAACTATACGGCTCACAAGCAGAAACTACCCAGAGTACTGACTCGCCTTTCTGATCGAAAAGTGTGGTGTAATTATCAGAATTAACCAATCCCAATTCATTAACGGCAAACTCTCTCACCTCTTGAATAAAATGGATTTTTTGTTTGAGAGAATCCGGAAAAGTAGAATCTGCCAACACCTCTTCTACCGAGCGCGTATTCAACAATATTTTAGCTTGCCCAACACCTTGTCTCACACCATAAATCACCATTTCGTACTGGTAGAGTAAATAGCCCAAAATCAACAGTATAACCAGCCGAAACGCTCTTTTAATCCACTTTTTCATATTCTTTTTCATAAAAAAAGGAGTGATTTTTACATCACTCCTTCAAATATCGCAGAAAGCAACAGATAAAAGTTACTTATTCAACTCTTCTTTTACCACTTTAGAAATAAGGGCTCCGTCTGCTTTGCCTTTCATTTTACCCATTGATGGCCCCATTACTTTTCCCATATCGCTTGGACCAGCGGCTCCTACTTGAGCAATTACTTCTTGAACTACCGTTCTAATTTCATCTTCGCTCATTTGCTCCGGTAAAAACGCAGCAATCACCTCTGCTTGAGACTCTTCTACCTTTGCTAAATCTTCTCTTCCTTGCTCCATGTACAAGGCTGCAGAATCTTTACGTTGCTTCACCAATTTTTGCAACATGCTTAGCTCTTGCTCTTCGCTTAAACCTTCTTCACTAGCTCCCGCTTCGGTTTCTGCCAATAAAATAGCCGATTTTACTGCTCTTAATGCCTCTAACTTTTCTTTGTCTTTGGCAATCATGGCAGCCTTCATTTCTTTTTGAATATCTGTTTTTAAGGCCATGCTCTTCTATTTTTTGCAAAGATAGTTTGTTCTGGTAGGAACCCGTATTCGTTTTACTACGAATCGACAAGAACCGTTTTAAACATCAACTTTTTCTATGAAAGAACCCGAAAATGATTAAAAAGATAATTAACAGCATTAATGAACTAGCACCTTGCTTACTTGCTGATGATCTTCTACGCGCAAGAAGTAAACTCCAGAAGCAAGTTCATTCAAACCAATAGATTGATTCTGATTATACCTTCCACTTTTCACCACTCTATTCTGTGCATCGTATAAATAATAGCGCTTTCCGCTGTTAACTCCCTTTAATTGAATTTGGGTGTTGGCAGGGTTTGGGAACACTGTGAATTCGGTTCCTACAGATATTTCTTTTATAGCATTTGGTTCGAATTCTAGGTCTAAAAGCCAGAAGTCAATCTCCCCTTTATCTATCACTGTTTTATTTCCTGAAATACCTGAGTTCGAAAGCATCAGTATAGAAAAACCATTTACGTTGTTTACAAAATCTACAGCTCCATCGTTGCTTAAACCTCCAAAAACGGTATCGCTGATTTGGTTTAGGCTTTCTTTTTCAATTTCCACCAAATACCCATCTCTTCCTCCAAAATTTGAAACGTCTTTAGTTCCAGTTCCTTTCAAAGATTGACTAACTCCCAATAGAAATATGTTTGAGCTTATTGCTGGCTGATAAATCAATTTTACGGGAGAATCTTGATCTTGCCCTCCAAATGTAGCCTGCGATAAAATATCTAAATCCTTGTTTAGATTTACAAGCCAGATATCTTGTTGTCCATAAGCTGGTGAAAGTTTGTTTCCACCTCCGTTTGACCAACTTGTAACTGCCACATAGATATGCTCATCTATCCAGCTCAAGCACGCCAACTCTTCACTATCGTCACCTCCTAACGAGACCTGTTTTGTAATGCTTTCAGTGGCTAGATTATACACAAACAACCAGCAATCACCTGAACCAAAATGAGGTGTAGTTTTATCGAATTCTGCATCACCATTACTCAAACTAGCAATTAATACTTCTTGATTTCCAATCAACAAAGCATCTTCAGGAATATCGGTCTCTGCTGTTCCTAGAGAGTTTTGATTTAGAAGTACACCTTCTTTATCTGTATTAACTATCCACACATCAGCATTACCTATTAATGCCGCTGTTTTGTTTCCACTAACAGGCGAGCGTGAACTACCTATGAGGGTGTAGCCATTAGGTGTAGAAATCAATTTTGTCGAAATATCATCTTCTGTTCCACCGAAACTTTTTTGCCATTCAATGTTACCTGATGAGTTTATTTTTACCAGCCAAAAATCAATTCCCCCAAAATTTTCTTCTGTCTTGTTTCCACTAATTGAAGAACTCGAATTGCAAAGTAGAATTATGTCTCCGTTTTCATTCACTAATGCATCTACTACGCCTTCGTTTTCAGCACCACCCAAAGAGATTTCCCAACTTAGCACATTGTTTTCTTCTTTGATGAGCCAGACATCGAATTGGCCATTAGAAGCACTTTGATGGTCGATGCTTGCCGATGAGTTTGATTCCCCAACTAGCCATTTTGTGCTCTCGTTAGAAGAAAGAATTCGAACTGGTGCGTCTATATTATCTCCGCTATAACTCCTTTGGTTTGCAATGGTAAAAGGGGTTTGAGAAGTACTGAGAGTAGGCATTAGAACAAATACCAGTAATAAGAATGAGTAGACGTGATACATGGTGATAGAATGTTGTGGTTTTGCAGCAATTTAAAGACAAATTTCTGGATATAAAAAAAGCCATTGTAGTTTCCTACAATGGCTTTTTCATTCATCATCTATTAACTAAAAAAATCAGTCTACATTATCGTGTAAAAACGAGTTATTACCGCGTAGTCCTGTGCGTTTATCTCCGTTTTCATCGGTTTCATCGCCCAGTGAAAAACGAGAAACTTGCGATTCACTCGAATGCGGTGTATCGTTTAACGTAATCTGTTTTCTGCGGTAAGCGGGCTCAGATTCTAATGCTTGTAAGGCGTTTCCAGAACCTAAGTTATTTCTTAAGTTATGCAGCGTTCTAATTCTCTCTTCTGCTCTTTTTTTGTGCTCTTCCATACTGGTAGAACGATTCTGCGGTGCAGAAGCTTCTGGAGTTGGCACGGGCTCAGAAGGAATTTCTGGCTGTTTCGGTGCAGATGGAGGTGTTGGCGTTGCTTCACTCGATTTTAAGTAAGGTTCATCTGCATCTACCCTTGGCTCTGGTTTGGGTGCCGGCTTAGGAGACAAATCAAACTGTATGGTGCTTTGCGGGTTTTCTTCCTCTTCTTCTTTTGCCTCATTCTTAATGTAAGGCTCTTCTGAGTTAGAAGCCTGAGTGTTTTGAGATCGGGTTCCTACCGATGGGTTTACCGGTTGTGAACTTTCTAACTCATGCACTACTTTGCTAGGCTTTGTTTTCGATTTAGCCGCTGTAGCCGCTTCGTCTACCGGAGCACTTTCGAAACCAGTAGCAATGATGGTAACGCGCAGCTGATCTTCTAAACTTTCATCTTGACCGTAACCCCAGATAATGTCTGCGGTTAAGCCCGCTTCTTCTTGAATGTAATCAGTAATGTCTGAAATTTCATCCATGGTTACTTCTTCGTTTCCGAATTCCATATTTAGCAACACAAAACGGGCTCCTTCAATGTGGTTATCGTTAAGAAGTGGAGAAGATAAAGCTTGTTCAACGGCTTTAATAGAGCGCTGTTCTCCATCGGCCACGGCAGAACCCATGATAGCAGCACCGCCATCGTTCATTACGGTTCTAACATCTTCGAAATCTACGTTTACGTGACCTGTACGGGTAATAATTTCAGCAATCCCTTTGGCAGCCGTGGTTAATACGTTATCTGCCTTTGCAAATGCTTCACGCATCTTAAGGTTCCCATACATCTCACGCAACTTATCGTTATTGATGATTAGTAGCGTATCTACATGTTCTCTAATTTCTTTGATTCCAGCTTCTGCTTGCTGGCGCCTTTTACGGCCTTCGAAAAAGAAAGGTACTGTAACAATACCCACGGTAAGGATGTCTAATTCTCTTGCAGCTTGCGCAATAATAGGAGCCGCACCTGTACCCGTTCCACCACCCATACCGGCAGTGATAAACACCATTTTAGTGTTGGTAGCTAGTACTTCTCGAATTTCTTCTATGGTTTCGATGGCAGCATTTTTGCCTCGATCTGGAACAGAACCTGCTCCTAAACCTTCGGTTAAACTTGCCCCTAATTGTATTTTATGCGCTACAGGCGAAGCGTCTAAGGCTTGTTGATCTGTATTGCAAATCATAAAGTCTACGCCTTCGATACCTTGGCGAAACATGTGGTTAACAGCATTGCTACCTCCACCACCAACACCTACTACCTTGATGATAGAGCTGCTGTTTTTAGGTAAATTAAATTCAATTGCCATAGTTCAGATTTTTTAGATGAATAGATGAAAATGCTTTTTATGATTCTTCAGAAAGCCAATCGCCCGCTTTCGTAATGAAATCGTTGAACAATTTGGTTCCTCTAAATCCTTTTGATTTTTTCGGTAAATCTTTTTCTTCTTCTTCTTTAACGAACCCTTTTTTAGAAAGCTCGATTCCTTTTAGCACTAATCCAACGCCTGTTGCGTGCTGTGGACTCGTTACTTCTAATCCGGTTCCTGCTAAGTGCTCGGTAGGATATCCGATTCTGGTATCCATTCCGGTCATAAATTCGAATAACTGCTTAATGTGTTTCAGTTGTGAGCCACCTCCTGTAACTACAATACCTGCAATCAGCTTGCGCTCAAAACCTGAGTTACGGATTTCGTAGTAAACCTGGTCGATAATCTCTTCCATTCTTGCTTGAATAATGTGGGCAAGATTGGTTACTGAAATTTCTCTTGGTTCTCTACCTCGCAAGCCAGGAATGGCTACAATTTCGTTAGCCGCTGTTTGGCTGGCCAAAGCAGAACCGAACTTCACTTTCAGTTGCTCAGCTTGTTTTCTAATAATTGAACAACCTTCTTTGATATCTTCTGTAATTATATTGCCCCCGAAAGGAATAACTGCCGTATGCCTAATTACATCTTCTTTAAAGATGGCTACATCTGTGGTTCCACCTCCTATATCTACCAAAACAACGCCTGCTTCTTTTTCTTCAGTACTCAATACTGATTCTGCACTTGCAAGCGGTTCTAGCATTAGGCTTTGCACTTCTAAGCCTGCTTTTTGTACGCATTTAAAGATGTTTTTAATGGCGGCAACTTGCCCTGTGATAATATGGAAATTAGCTTCTAATCTACCACCAGACATTCCGATAGGGTCTTTAATTCCCTGCTCGTTATCAACCGAGAACTCTTGAGGCAAAACATCGATAATTTTTTCACCCGGAAGCATCACCAACTTGTGCATATCGTTGATTAAGCCTCTGAGATCTTCTTGAGTAATTTCGTCTTCGTTCGAGTTGCGCATTTTCACTCCTCTGTGCTGAAGACTTTTAATATGTTGCCCAGCAATGCCTACTACTACTTCACCGATACTTACACCCGATTTTTCGCTCGCCATTTTCACCGCTTCTTTTATTGCCTCTACCGTTGGTGTTATGTGCGTAACTACGCCACGGGTAACCCCCATAGATTCGGCACGCCCCATGCTCAAGATTTCAAGCTTACCATGTTCGGTTTCGCGACCTACCAGTACGGCTATCTTAGTAGTTCCGATATCGAGACCCACTATAATTTCTGGCTGTTCAGCTGAAGATTCCATAACTCTTATTTTTTAGTGCAGACAACTTGGTTTTTAAACTTTAAATTAATCACCGAATATTCGTTCCATCCGGTTTTTGACAAACCTTCTTGGTAAAAAACCATCAGTTTGTTCAATTTCTCATCCAAATCGTGCAATTCTCCCACTACAATTTGATGATTTCCTACTTTGGGTATGAGCTCTACATCCCCTTTTTTATTCACATAAATCTGTGAAAACTGAGCTTTCCAAAATGCGTTTTCACTGATTTTCTTGGCTGCCTCGTACAATTGAACCAATTGCAAACGACTACTAGGTGTGTTTTTATTGGTTCCAACCGTAAGGGGTTGCTTGTAATTTAAATTATAAGGAGCGTAAATGGCTCCGTTGGCTACCAACACGCGGCTGGTATAGGTTTTCGATAGCGGCATTAAATGTCCATCGGCATCGATGTAATAGCTATCGCCAGTGGCTGTGTATACTCTCAAAATAGGCTCGCGTTGAATAATATCAATTCTCAGCTGACCATCTATAGATGTGTACACTTCAGACTTTTTCACCGATGGGTTCCTATCGAAATAACGCTCTAAATCTTTAACGTCTATATCTTTAATTAGCACATCGTTTTGCACATAACCTTGATCAAGTACTTCTTGCTCAATCTCTGCTTTGGTGATAAAAAAATTGCCTTCGCTATTATCTACATTCACCATCAAGTCTTGAAAAAGTACTTCTTCTGCATGCTGATTGGCAAAACCCAACAAAACAAGCAGCAAAGTTGAAAAGATGCCCCAAACTACCATATTTACCATGCCTTTTTTCATTGAGAAAATGCCATTTTTAGGGGTTCAACTTCTTTATCAATATCTCCAGCTCCCATAGTGAGCAAAACTTCGACTTTACGGTTGGCTAATTCGCTTACCAATTCGGTTTTATCGATTAAATGCTTATTGGGTATACTTACTTTTTCGAGTAAAGCAGCAGAAGTAACTCCTTCGATGGGTTCTTCTCTTGCTGGGTAAATATCTAGCAACAGCAACTCGTCTAATAACGATAGCGCCTCTGCAAAACCCTGTTCAAAATCACGGGTTCTACTGAACAAGTGCGGTTGAAAAACGCCTGTAATCTTTTTACCTGGAAACATTTCACGAGCTGAAGAAATGCAAGCCGTTAATTCGCTCGGATGATGAGCATAATCATCTATAAAAGCAAAATCTTCACGGTGAATAATGTACTGGAACCTTCTCTTCACTCCTTTAAAAGAGGCCAATCCTGTTTTTATTGTTTCGGCAGGAACCCCTTTTAAAAAGGCAACAGCAGCAGCCGCCACCGCATTTTCTACGTTGTGTCTTCCCTGCAAACCGAGCTGCACATTGTGCAATTCTTCGCCTGAATGAAAGCGGATATCAAAAAAATATTTACCTTCTTCGATACGAATGTTATTCCCTGCAAAATCGGCCGTTTTTTCTTCTAATCCGTAAGTGAAAACGCTCGCAGAGATCGATTTAGAGAGTTTCCATTGATGGTTCACTACTAAGGCTCCTCCTGCTTCGATTTGACTAGCAAAATCGTGGAAACTCTTTTTTACTTCATCGTCTTTACCATAGATATCTAAATGATCGGCATCCATGCTGGTAATGATGGCATAATTGGGATGAAGCGTTAAAAAAGACCGGTCAAATTCATCTGCTTCTACCACCGCGCACTCACTTTCTGCATTGCACAAAAAATTGGTATTGTAGTTCGTAAGCGTTCCGCCAATAAAAGCATTTACCCCCCATTCGCTTTGGTAGAGCAAATGCGCCAACATAGCTGATGTAGAAGTTTTACCATGGGTTCCTGCTACGGCCATCGAAACGTAGTTTTTGCTGATCCAGCCTAGCACTTCACTTCGTTTTAGCATGGGAATGCCCAATTCACTAGCTCTTTCGAAAAGCGCACTTTTTTTAATAGCTGGAGTGTACACCACCAAATCGGTATTTTTTGATATTAAATCAGGATTTTGATCAAAAAACACCTCAATATTTTCGGCTTTTAGCTGCTGAGTAATAAACGTATCGGTTTTGTCGTAACCCGTTACCGATTTTCCCAACTGCTTAAAATAGCGAGCAAGCGCACTCATACCGATCCCTCCGATACCTGCAAAAAAGATTCTATTTGCTTGTGCTATGCTCACTTGTTTCTAACTATTCTTATTACTTCTAGCGCAATCATTTCGGCTGCATCTGCAATGCCTAATCGCTGAATATTGTTACTTAATCGTTCTCTTTTTGCTACGTTTCCTAGCAAGTCTATAGCGGTAGGAACCAATTTCTCGCTGGCCTCTTGATCTTTCACCAAAATAGCCGCCTCGTGATTCACCAACGCCATAGCATTTTTAGTTTGATGATCTTCTGCCGCAAACGGAAAAGGCACCAAAATACACGGCTTTTTCACCAATTCTAATTCGCTAACCGCAATGGCTCCAGCCCTACTGATAACCACATCTGCTGCAGCGTAAGCTAAATCCATTTTACTGATAAACTCAGTAACAATCACCTGATCTGAGTTTAGCTCTTTTGCTTTTGCTTGAGCTTCTGCAAAACTCAATTTGCCCGTTTGCCAAATCACTTGATAATCTTGGTCTACCAACTCTTTAAGCTGCGCACCTATGGCCATATTGATGCTTCTTGCACCTAAACTTCCGCCAACGATGAGCAGTACTGGCTTATCTTCATTTAGCTTGAAAAATTCAAAAGCCCTTGGTCTTTTTCCTTTTAAGTTTACTACTTCGTTTCTCACTGGATTTCCGGTGAGGATTAACTTAGAAGCATCAAAATATTTTTCCATTCCATCGTAAGCCACACATACTTTTCGGGCTTTTTTGCCCAATAAACGGTTGGTGACTCCGGGAAAAGAGTTTTGTTCTTGTATCACAGTAGGAACCCCAGCATTAGCCGCTGCTTTTAACAATGGGCCGCTAGCGAAACCACCGGTTCCTACAGCTACATCAGGTTTAAAGTCTTTTACAATCTTTTTAGCGTTCCACAAACTGCTAATCAATTTGAATGGAAACATCAAATTCTGTATCGACAAGCTGCGCTGAAATCCACTGATCCATAACCCTTTTATAGGAAAGCCAGCTTGTGGAACCTTTTCCATTTCCATTCGGCCTTTGGCTCCTACAAAAAGAATTTCGGCATTGGGTTCGTGCTTTTTAACAGCATTAGCAATGGCAATAGCTGGGAAAATATGTCCGCCCGTTCCTCCTCCACTTACAATCATTTTAAGCGATGACATGGTTCCCTCCTTTCTTCACTTTTGAGGTCTTACCTTCTTTTTCGATGGTTCTGCTAACACTTAAAATAACGCCAATAGAAATGCAGGTAAACCAAATTGAAGTACCCCCTAAACTTACCAATGGCAGAGGCTGCCCCGTTACGGGCAATAGATTTACCGCCACCGACATATTAATTAACGCCTGCAAAACAAGGCTAAAACTGAGCCCAAGCACCAAGAAGGAACCAAATGAAACTTCGCATTTCTGAACAATTTTCACCGATCGAAACAGCAAGATTAAGTACAAAAACAACATGACAATACCACCGATAAAGCCATATTCTTCAATTACGATGGCATAGATAAAATCTGAGCTCGACTGAGGCAAAAAAGCTCGCTGTGAACTGTTTCCAGGTCCTTTACCAACAACGCTTCCGGTAGCAATGGCTATTTTGGCCATCTCTGGCTGGTAATCTCTATCTGGATCTCTTTCTTTATTGGCAAAACTCTCTACACGCGACACCCACGTTTCGGCCCTCGGAAAAATTTCTGGTTTCACCTTCGCAATGGCGAAAATGATTCCGAAAGCTAATATGCCTGCAGGAATCAGCGCAAAAAGGTATTTCCAGTTCAACCCTGCCATAAACATGAGCATTACGCTAGACACAAATACCACCGCTGCAGTAGATAAATCGGAAGGTAAAATCAGCACGCAAATCAGCACAACGGGGGTCATAACCGGCACAAAAGCTCCTTTAAAACTCTTCAACTGATCTTTCTTTAACGACAGCAATCGAGCAACATAGCCAATTGTAGCTAATTTGGCTAAATCTGATGTTTGAAAAGACTGATTAATCACCGGTATTTTCAACCAACGGGTGGCATTATTCACCTCTTCTCCCATAAAAAGGGTAAGTATCAACAACGGTACAGACAACCATAGAAGGATTTGCGAGATCCTACCGAAATACCTGAAATTGATCTTGTGAATAAAATACATGATTCCGATGCCCGTAAAAAGAAAGAACGAGTGCTTAAAAAAGTAGAAAAAAGTATTCCCACCTTGGTATTTATACGCCAGCATACTGGCAGAACTATACACCAATAGCATAGAGGCCAACGCCAAAAACAATACCACCATCCAGATGGATTTATCGCCTCCTATGTATTTAAAAACTTGGGTCACTTTTCTCTTTTTACTCTTCTATTCTTACAGTGATCTCACACAATCTTTAAACTGTCTTCCTCTGTCTTCGTAGTTTTCGAATAAATCGAAACTAGCGCAAGCTGGCGAAAGCAATACTGAATCTCCTTTTTTAGACTCTTGGTACGCGTGAAAAACCGCTTCTTGCATGGTTTCTGCATCGATAATTGAATCAACAACGCTACCAAATGCAGCATGAATTTTTTCTACATCTTTTCCTAAGCAAATAATGGTTTTCACCTTTTGCTCTACGAGTTCGGTAAGCATAGTATAATCGTTCCCTTTGTCTACGCCACCCACAATCCAAACGGTTGGGTTTTGCATAGACTCTAACGCATACCACGTGCTATTTACATTGGTAGCTTTAGAATCGTTGATGTATTCTACACCAGAAATAGAGGTTACTAATTCTAGTCTGTGCTCAACATTTTGGAAATCTGATAAGCTATCACGAATTACTTCTTTTCTAATTTCGATAATGCGTGAAGCGATACCTCCTGCCATGGTGTTGCTAATGTTGTGTTTGCCTTGTAGCGCTAAATCGTGTATTGACATTGTTGTTGTTTTGGCGTTTATATTGATAATTATTTCGTCTTGGTGTAAGTGGGCTCCTTCGGTAACAGAATGGGTTAATGAATAAGGGTGCATTTTCATCTTTAAGCTCTTTTTCTCCAGTTCTGCAGCAATAATTTTATCGTCTGCCCAATAAATGAAATGGTCGTTTTCATCTTGGTTTTGGATCAATCGAAACTTCGAGTCGATGTAGTTCTGCATTTGGTAGTTGTAGCGATCTAAATGGTCTTCGGTGATATTGACAATTACCCCGATAAACGGCTTAAAATCGTAGCAGCCATCTAACTGAAAGCTGCTTATTTCAAGCACAAACCACTCTCGATCTTGCTCAGCCACCTGCTTAGCGAAACTGTCTCCAATGTTTCCGGCAATTCCCACATCTAAGCCCGCATTTTTTAAAATGTGATGGGTTAGCAGCGTGGTGGTTGTTTTGCCATTGGTTCCGGTAATCGCAATTAGTTTAGCCTTGGTGTAGTAGGAACCGAACTCTATTTCTGATATAACTTTCACACCTAAATCACGCAATTGGCGAATAAGCGGAGCTGTATCAGGGATTCCGGGTGACTTCACCACTAAATCTGCCTGCAGAATACGTTGCTCAGAATGCTTTTCTTCTTCGTATTCTATTCCGTTATTTGAAAGAACTTCTTTGTATTTCTGCTGAATTGTTCCCTTGTCGCTCAAGAAAACATTCCAGTTTTTTTTTATTCCTAAAAGAGCGGCTCCTACACCGCTTTCTCCCCCTCCGAGTATGATTAAATTCTTCATACTCTCGATCTTATCTCAGTTTCAGTGTTACTATACTGAGCACAGCCAGCATAATTCCTACAATCCAGAATCGAGTCACAATTTTCGATTCGTTCATGCCTAATTTTTGATAATGATGATGCAATGGAGACATTTTGAAAACCCTGCGGCCTTCACCATATTTTTTCTTGGTGTATTTGAAATAGCTCACTTGAATCATTACCGATAAGTTCTCGATCAAGAAGATTCCGCAGAGAATGGGTAAAATCAATTCTTTGCGAATAGCTAAAGCAAAAACCGCGATGATACCACCTAAAGCAAGCGAGCCCGTATCCCCCATAAAAACCGAAGCTGGGTAAGAGTTGTACCATAAAAAGCCGATGCAGGCTCCTACAAAAGCAGCGATAAACACCACTAATTCACCGGTATTCGGCAAATACATAATGTTGAGATAATCTGCGAAAACGTAATTACCACTTACGAACGCAAAAATGCCGAGTGCTAAGCCAATAATGCCGCTGGTTCCTGCTGCTAAGCCATCTACACCATCGGTAATGTTAGCTCCGTTAGAAACGGCTGTTACCACAAGAATTACTATCGGTATAAAAATGAGCCAAGTGTATTGCGCCCAGTTTTCGTTTACCCAAGTGAGCATCCAGCTGTAGTCGAATTCGTTGTTTTTAATAAAAGGGATAGTGGTTTTAGTTGAGCTGTGTTGCTCCCACTGAACTACTTCTTCTCCGCTTTCGTTATAAACTACTTCGGTAGGGTTTTCTACACGCTCTTTAATAGCAACATCTTCATGGAAATAGAGAATGGATCCTGCAATAATGCCAATACCAACTTGACCAATTACTTTGAACTTGCCCTGTAACCCTTCTTTGTTCTTCTTGAAAACCTTAATGTAATCATCGATAAAACCAATTGCTCCCAACCAGATGGTAGACACAATCATGAGGATGATGTAGATATTATCGAGCTTGGCAAATAGTAAGGTAGGAACCAATATGGCAGCCAAAATCATTAACCCGCCCATGGTGGGTGTTCCTTGTTTTTCTTTCTCGCCTTCTAACCCTAAATCACGAACCGTTTCACCTACCTGTTTTCTGAGTAGAAAACGAATAATGTGCTTACCGAAGAACATCGATATTACCAACGAAGTAATTACTGCCAATGCCGCTCTAAACGAGATGTATTGAAACACACCCGCGCCTGGTAGATCTAAGTCGTTGAGAAAATTGAATAAATAATAAAGCATACTAGTTCTTCAGAGTTTCAAATAATTCTTTTAATATGGCCATGTCGTCAAAGTCGTGTTTAACGCCATTAATTTCTTGGTAGGTTTCGTGTCCTTTTCCTGCTACCAGAATAATATCGCCTGGCTGAGACATTGCCACAGCCGACTTGATTGCCTCTTTTCTATTTGTGTTTGATAAAATCTTTTTAAAATCTTGCGGTTGAACTCCCGCTTGCATATCGTCTATAATGCCTTGTGGATCTTCTGTTCTCGGATTATCAGAAGTAAAGATTACACGGTCGCTGTACTTAGCAGCGATAGCCGCCATTTCTGGTCGCTTCCCTTTATCTCTATCTCCACCACACCCCACAACTGTAATCACTTGCTCGTTTCGGGTTCTGATATCTGCAATGGTACTGAGCACGTTTTCCAGCGCATCTGGTGTGTGGGCGTAATCAACGATGCTTGCAATATTCTCTTCAGTTCTCATGTACTGAAATCTGCCCTGAACCGTATCGAGTTTAGAAATATCGGTGAGTACATTCAGCTGCTCTTGCTCAAACAACATGGCAGCGCCATACACCGCCAGCAAATTGTACGCATTAAAACCACCTACTAAACGGGTCCAAACATCATTGCCATCGATAGACAATTGCAAACCTGTAAACTGATTCTCTATCACTTTGGCTTTAAAGTCTGCAAACGACTTAATAGCATAGGTTTTCACCTTGGCTTTGGTGTTCTGCACCATCACCATTCCGTTTTTATCGTCAGAATTTACCAAGGCAAACGCCTCTGGTTTTAACTGATCGAACAATGCTTTTTTCGCCTTGATATAGGCCGCAAATGTTTTATGATAATCTAAATGCTCACGGGTGATATTGGTAAAAATGGCTAAGTCAAAATCTACTCCAGTAATTCTGTGCTGATCGATTGCGTGCGAACTCGCTTCCATAAAGCAATACTCGCATCCTTCGTCTCTCATCTGAGCCAACAGCGCATTTACACTGATAGCATCCGGAGTGGTATGAGTAGCTTCTATGCTCTCGTTACCCACTTTGTTAGTAACCGTTGAAAGCAAACCACATTTATACCCTAACGACTGAAACAGTTGATGTAATAAAGTAACAATGCTTGTTTTTCCATTGGTTCCCGTTACTGCCACCACTTTCATGTTTGCACTAGGGTGATCGTAAAAATTAGCTGCGATATAGCCCAATGCCTCAGAAGAGTTCTTAACAACCACGTAAGCAACACCTTCTTTTTTATCTGCTGGCAATTGCTCACAAACAACAGCAACAGCACCCTTTTCAATTGCTTGCTCAATGTACTCATGACCATCTACTAGCGTACCACGAATTGCCACAAAAAGTGAAAAAGAATCCACTTTTCTACTATCAAAGCAAACACTTTGAATAGCGATGTTTGTGGTTCCTACTACCTCTTGTAATCCCGCTTTGTATAATATGTCTTTGAGTAATTTCACGCTAATTGTAGAATAATTTTATCTCCGTTAGAAATTCTAATTCCTGGTCGTAACGATTGGTTTTTCACAGACCCTCTTCCCTTAATCTCTACCGACAAGCCCATATTCTCTAGCAAGTAAATTGCGTCTTGAGAATTCATACCACGTACATTAGGCACAAGGTTTTTCGGCATATTTTCAGGATGTAGCTTTACCGAATCTTTCAATGTTTCTGCTACAACCCATTCTTTTTCCGGAGCCGTTAAACTGTAATCGACACCGATGTTTTGGTAGACTAATTCTAAATCTGACAAGTAGCTATTTTTAGCCACAGGGATTTTAGTGAGTGATGCGGGTGGCAGTGATTTCAACTCTTCGTGCATTTCGAGACGAGTAGAGTACACTTTGTCGGCTATTTCTTTAAAAATAGGACCCGCTACCAGGTTACCGTAATACACATTTCTTGATGGTGCATTTACCACCACAATGCAGCTATACTTTGGCTTATCTGCTGGAAAATAACCGCAAAATGAAGCCTGATGAGAAATCCCCACACTTGAGCGATAACCGTATTTTGCGTTGGCTATTTGGGCCGTTCCGGTTTTACCTGCTATGGAATAATGCGCATCTTTCAAGTTGGTAGCCGTACCTCTTTCTACCACCGCTTCTAGCATTTTACGCGCTTTTTTAATCGTCTCTTTGCTCGCAATCTGCTCTTTTAACACCACCGGCTCAAATTCTTTTATCAATTCGTTTCCTTTTCGGAGCGAACGCGCAAACATGGGCTTCACCATTTTACCATCGTTGGCCACTGCATTAAAAAGAGCAAGCATTTGCAAAGGCGTTAGCTGAATTTCGTAACCGTGAGAAATCCATGGCAATGAAATTCCCGACCACGACTCATCACTGGCTGATTTAATGTAAGGCTTCCCTTCTCCAGCAATTTCAATCCCGAGTGGCTGATCTAACCGCATCGACTTTAATCGATCGATAAATGCCTGAGGATTTGATCGGTAATACTTGTCGATGATTTTACCAATAGCGATATTCGAAGAAAAGGCAAAAGCATCTTCTACCGAGATAGTTCCGTAACCACCTCGTTTTGAATCTTCCATCCATGTATCTATGAATTTATGACGACCATCACCCGTTTCAATTTTGTGGTCTAAATCGATAAAACCATCTTCGAGAGCACACATAAAACTCGCCAACTTAAACGTTGAACCTGGCTCTGTACTGGCTCCTACCGCGTAATTATAATTCTCGCGATAAACTCCATCTTTACTTTTGCTCAAGTTCACAATAGCGCGAACTTCTCCCGTTTCTACCTCCATTAACACCACACAACCATGCGCTGCATCGTGTCGAGTTAATTGCTTTAGAAGCGCGTTTTCGGCTACATCTTGAATGTTAACATCAATAGAAGTGTATAAATCGTAACCATCGGTAGGTTCGAGTTCGTTCTCATCACTAATCGGCATCCACTGACCGCCCATTATTTTACGCTCTAATCGCTTACCCGAAACACCGCTTAGCGCCTTGCTGTACGCACCTTCTAAACCAACAGGAGTAACCCCTTCACGCTCGTAACCAATGGTTCGTGCCGCCAATCTTCTAAACGGCTTTTGCCTTTTATTTTCTTGCAAAAACAAGAAACCACCTTTATATCTCCCTTTATTAAAAATGGGAAACTCGCGCATTTTCTTAAAGTCAGGATAGCGAACATTGCGAGCAATCAACATATAACGCTGACCACTTTCTCGTCCGTTCACTAATTTGCGTTTCCATTGAAAAGTGGAACGTTGAGGAAACATTCTCGATAGACACTGAGCCAACGTGTCTACATTCTCATTAAACACCTCATCTGTAATAGCATCAGAGTTCGGATCCCACCGAATTTCATAAATAGGAATAGAAGTAGCTAACAACCCACCTTCGGCATCGTAAATATTACCCCTTACAGCTTCAATGTTTTTTAGCTCGATATTGAATTGCTTTTCACGCTCTACCCAATATTCGCCCTGCACAAATTGAATGAGAACAATACGCACCACAACAGCAATTGCCAGCACCATCATAAAGAAGTACAGCAAATACGTTCGTTTTAATATGTTCTTATCCGTTTTCACTTTTTCTATTTCGAAAGAGCTTCAAAAACCTCTTTTTCAACTATAATTTTTTTGGGTGGTTGGTACGACTCTTCTAACCGCAACCCTTTTTCATTAATAATCTGAATCAACTCTGATTGCTTGGTGGTATACATTAAATCTGACTTGCGAGTAATGTATTCTGAGCGCAACTCTTTTAACTCTGCATTAATTCCGTTTATGCTGCGAACCGCATCTTCTGCCATGTATCCATTGGCGATATACACCAAACCTAAGAACACGAGGAAAAACAAAAAAGGAAGATGTTTTACAACCTCTTCCCTCGCAAGCAAACTACCATTTAGCAACAAAGCCAATGGTCGAGTCACTTTTCGAGAAGTGGCCGATTCATTCTTCTTTCCTCCAGAATCTACCGGAGGCTTAATTGTATTTTTACTCTTTCTTATCACAGTTTTACACCTATTCTCAACTTCGCACTTCTCGCTCTTGGATTCTTCTCAATTTCTTCTTCTGTAGGAACCACCACCTTACTACTTAAAGGTTTCATCGGACGAATTACATTTCCAAAGAAATCTTTCTCTTGTTTTCCAGAGAAACCTCCCGTTTTCATGAAATTCTTCACCAATCGATCTTCTAGCGAATGATAGCTCATCACTACTAATCGCCCACCTTTACCTAACAACTCAGCACTTTGAATTAGCATTTCTTTTAACGCTCCCAACTCATCGTTCACTTCGATTCTGAGCGCTTGAAACACTTGAGCAAAAAACTGATTCTCTTTTCTTGAAGGAGCCAGACCCGAAAGGCATGATTTCAAATCTTGAACTGTCTTCAATTTTTGCACAGAACGCGTTCCTACAATCTGCGCAGCTATCTTTCTCGAGTTTTTTAACTCTCCGTACTCCCAGAAGATTCTTGCCAACTCTTCTTCCTCGTAATCTTTCAATATTTGCTTAGCCGTCAGTTTCCCGTTCTGATCCATACGCATATCTAAATCCGCATCGAACCGAATCGAAAAACCACGCTCTGCTTTATCGAACTGATGAGAACTCACACCCAAATCTGCCAACACACCATTTAAAGGTGTAAATCGATGCAGACGAACGAAGTTTCTCAGAAAGCGAAAATTACTTCTCACCAACACCAAGCGATCGTCATCTACTCCATTTTCATGCGCTTCCCCATCTTGATCGAAAGCCATCAATTTACCATCAGCCAACTGACTTAAAATTGCACGAGAATGACCTCCGCCTCCGAAGGTCACATCTACATATTTACCATCTGGATTAATTGCTAAACCCTCCAGACACTCGTTCAACATTACCGGCACGTGATAATCACTCATCACCCACCTCCATATCACTTAAACTACCCATCACATCTTCCGCTAATGATTCAAAATCATCTCCTTCTGCCATTACATCATTGTAACGGTCTTTTGCCCACACCTCAATGCGATTTGCATACGCAAACAGCACAATCTCTTTCTCAATAGCACCAGCCGACATCAACTGCTTCGGTACCAACAACCTACCAGCAGAATCTAGTGACAACTGAGTAGCTCCGTTATGAAATTGGCGGTAAAACTTTCTGTTTTTCGCCACGTATAGGTTCAATTTTTCGAAACGAGAAGTTTCCACTTTCCACTCGTTCATTGGGTACAACACCAAGCACCCCTCAAAGCCACGATTCATCACAAACTGCTCTTGCGCAGCAGGATCGATCTGCTTTTTAAGGCCAGCAGGAAGCATAAACCTCCCCTTAGCATCTAACTTACATTCATATTCTCCAATGAAACCCGCCATGTATCAACTACTTACGTTTCAAAGTGTAAAATTATTACATTTTTTCCCACTTTGTCCCACAAATTACCACTTTGTTGAAAACTTTCAAAGGAGTAGCGACTGGCAGAACTGCCAAAAACATCTGAAAACGTAGTGTTTAAGCGAAAAGCAAATGAATAGAACTCAAGTGGGAGAAAACAACTACTTGAAAAGGTCTTTTAAACATTGATTTGTTGAAACCGTTCTGTTTGTAGCCGTTTGTTTATCAAGTTTTGCTTAATTTTGAACGTTTAGATAAAGCTCATTAAATGGACTTAGAAATCATTAAAGAAGACAAGTTTGAGTATGTAGAAAAAGGTGACGGACCTGTATTACTACTCTTGCACGGATTATTTGGCGCGCTTAGCAATTTTCAAGATGTTATTAATCACTTTTCAGACCGTTATAAAGTGGTTATACCGCTAATGCCCATCTACACCTTACCAGTAATTAACACCAACGTTAAGAACCTTGCAAAATTTGTAGAAGAATTTATCGACTACAAAGGTTTCGAAAAGGTTAACTTGATGGGGAACTCTTTGGGAGGCCATGTTGGTCTTGTATATTCTTCAAAATTTCCTGAGCGCGTTAGCACGCTAACCTTAACCGGGAGCTCTGGATTATACGAAAACTCGTTAGGAAGTTCGTTCCCGAAACGCAGCGATAAAAATTTTATTAAAAAGCGTGTTGAAGTCACTTTTTACGACCCCGCTAACGCAACAGACGAGTTAGTTGACGAGTGTTTCGACATAGTAAACGACAAAACCAAGGTAATTCGAATCTTGAGTTTAGCAAAGTCTGCTATTCGCCACAACATGAATAAGGAATTACCGAGCTTAGAAATGCCTAGCTGTCTTATTTGGGGGAAAAACGATGAGATTACTCCTCCAGAAGTAGCCGAAGAATTTCACGAACATCTACCCAATTCAAGTCTCTTTTGGATTGACAAATGTGGTCACGCGCCAATGATGGAAAGACCGTTAGAATTCAATGCTATTTTAGACGAGTGGCTATCGAAGCAACAGCTTGATTAAGATTTTATGCAAATAAACACGGCTGAATATGTAATCAGCAACACAGAATTAAAGTATTGTCCAGCGCCCGATAAACCAGAATATGCATTTATTGGGCGTTCTAATGTTGGCAAATCTTCTTTAATCAACATGCTTACCAATCACAAAGGGTTAGCAAAAGTTTCAGGAAAGCCTGGAAAAACTCAAACCATTAATCACTTTTTAATTAATGACGAGTGGTACCTCGTAGATTTACCGGGGTATGGTTACGCCAAAACCTCAAAGTCTAAGCGAAACCTATTCAAAAGTTTTATTCATACCTACATTCGCAAACGCGAAAATCTAGTAGCCCTTTTTGTTTTGGTAGACTCCCGACTTGAGCCGCAAAAAAACGATTTGCAGTTTATGGAATGGTTAGGAGAGAACCAGATATCTTTTACGTTAGTTTTCACTAAAATTGACAAATTGTCGAGCTCAGAACTCGTAAAAAACCTAGAAAGCTATAAGCGCAAATTATTGGTACATTGGGAAGCTTTGCCGCCCATGATTCTTACTTCTTCAACCTCGAAAAAAGGAGGTGATGAAATTCTCAACTTCATTGACCACAATAACCCGCTCTGGGAGCAGTACTACGAACAACATCATTAAGCAATATAAAAAACGGTACAATCTAGCGATTGTACCGTTTTTAGTTTAAGAATTGGCCTTTTTAACTATTTCCATTTTTTCACCTATTTGATTGGTGAATTCTTTGATTTCACGAGCAATCTCATCTTCACCAGTAGCTCTTGCAAACGTATCTGCCATCGTCATCATGGTTTGATAGGTAAACAATTTCATATCATCTACTGGCATATCCTTGGTCCAAAGATCAATTCTAAGGGTGTTATCTTCATTCGGATCCCACATAGAAATCATAGTAGCTTTACATTCTCCTCCTTCTCCGTTATCACTTGCTCTCCACTCTAAATTTTCTGGCAAATGATTCTCATCTAACGTTACGGTAAAGGTTATATCTGATTTTCTCGACATGATTTTGGTTGTTTTTGATTGTTTAGACTGGTTTATATTTCGATTGGGTTAAAAACTCGCGTCCGTTAATGGGCATTTCCATCAATTGAGGCAATGTAACAGACGGGTTTTCTTCCATAAACGATTTTACAATTTCCCATCCTACCCAGTAACTCACTTGAGCTGGAGATTCTTTGGGCATTCCTGGGGTAAATGGTCCTTCTGAAATGTATCTACGAATATCGTTGGTGTTCGAAGAAAACAACTTTTCGCTTTCGATAAACATGCCCCAAATATGGGTTTGATTTTCTTCACACCACGCCAAATCTTGAGCCGAATAACCGATTTTTAAATGATCGGGTTTGCCATAGAACATAGCATCCATAGCATAAAGCACACGACCGTACACAATCATTCTAGAAATTAAATCGTTTTCATTTTCGGCACTATCAAACTCGGTAAGCAACCATCCTCTCATGGCGTCATAAGGGATTCTCTCACGCACCATTTGTGCTCTTTTGTAGTCTGGCCATTTCATGTAGGTATAGAACTCGTGTTCCTTCCCGAGGTATAAATCTAAACCGATGCCCAAAAACCGATCGGTAGCTGCTACTTTAGAGTCAAATCCCGATAAAAACGAAACCACTTGCGGAATAGATTTCTCTGGAAAATGGTATTGATAATAGCGAAAAGCCATCTCCAAAGCCTTTTTCTCCGCCTCTAAATTCGAAAACTCTTTTTCTACCTCATCTGCTACATCAATCACATCTTTATTCGATAGAAAGCTTGCCACACTGTATTTCAAAGCAGGGTCATCTAGCATCCCTAGTTGCAAAACATTTTCTACATATCTCTTGTAGAAGGAACCGTATTTCGCTGTTAATTCAGCTTGCTGTAACTCGTAATTATTCGGTCTTAATTGAAAAAATTCTCTATCGAGTCGGTTCCATTCAAGATTTACATTCACCTCGCTCACATCCACATCGAAGCGATCTGAACCACATGAATTGAGGCCAAAAATCACTCCTACAGCCAAAAGGAAACGAATTGAATAATAAATCCCTACTTTCTTTGTCATTTTGTGTTTTCTTTGCATAAATCGCGCAAAAATATGAAACGTTCGTTTATTTATATTCTAGCCATTGCGGCTTTGCAGACAATCTCTTTTCACACCAACGCACAAGAGATTAATAAATTACGTTTAGGCCTAACGGCTTCTCCTAGCGTAAATTGGCTTTCTCCTGATAACAGAAACTGGGAAGGTGACGGTTCTAACCTTGGAATAGCTTTCGGACTTTTAGCCGATGTTGTTTTGGTTGGGAACGACAACTACTTGTTGCACACCGGTTTTACTTTTAGCAATACAGGCGGTGAAATTAAATATCCTACTGCAAAATTAAACGATTTAGACCAATGGGTAGCCACTGAAGCTACCGCAGATTACCGCCTTCAATACATCGATATTCCGTTGGCCATAAAACTGAGAACCAACGAAATTGGGTATGTTCATTATTATGGTCTTTTTGGAGCCACTACAGGTTTTAACATTCGTGCCAAGAGAGACATCGAATACTCAGGCTCAGGAATTGATGTAAGCATAAACGATGAAGATGTTTCTTCAGACATTAGCCTGCTACGCGCTAGTCTTTTAGTAGGAGCCGGTGCCGAAATTAAAATCAGCGGAAACACGTACATGCAAATTGGCGTTAGCTACCAAAATGGTTTTAATTCGGTAATTAAAGGGGATACGTACGAAACCAACGACAATGGAGACATTGTTATTAATGACCCTACTCAAGAGCCTAAAAAAGACCAGTCTATTAAAGCGCTTCAGAATATATTTTCATTGAACATAGCCGTTCTTTTTTAAGCAAATTAAGATTTTTCTCCATTCTTATGGTTAAAGCAGCTGAAACTACCCAATTTATAACAAATTGGCTCATTCAATACATCGAAAATTTACCTGTAAAAGGCTTTGTTGTTGGCGTGTCTGGCGGAATTGACTCTGCCGTTGTAAGCACGCTTTGCGCACACACGGGTAAAAAGGTTATTGTTGTAGAAATGCCTATTCATCAAGGCCAAGAACAAGTAAACCGCGGTAAAAAGCACATTGATTGGTTAGTAAACAAATTCGAAAATGTTTCTCACCAAAAGTTAGACTTAACAGCGACTTATGATGGTTTTGTGAAGGAACTCGCTACCCTTTCTAACGTGCAAGAACCTTCTGATATTAATTTACTTACTCTTTCGAATACGCGCAGTCGTTTACGCATGACAGCACTTTATGCCATTGCCGGATTGCATCAATTATTGGTCTGTGGAACGGGCAACAAAGTGGAAGATTTTGGCGTAGGTTTTTACACCAAATACGGAGATGGTGGAGTTGATTTATCTCCTATTGCTGATCTTATGAAAAGCGAAGTATACCAGCTCGGAAAACACCTTCAAGTAAACAATGATATTTTAACCGCTCGCCCCACGGATGGTCTTTGGGACGATGGCCGTACCGATGAAGATCAAATTGGCGCCACTTACGATGAATTAGAATGGGCCATGCTCTTGCAAGAAAAAGAAGGCGACACTCCTGCACCTCCCTTTTTCAAAACGGAAAGAGACCATGAAGTTTGGAACATCTACATGAGAATGCATAAGGCCAATCTTCACAAGATGCGCCCTATCCCTATTTGTGAACTTCCCAACGAATTAAAATCATAGAAAAGTAGCCTTAACTAGGCTACTTCCCAAACATTATTTCCGCGTAGAAGTTGGTCTAAATCACCCTCTCCTTGCTTTTCGATAGCATAATTCATTTGTGCCTCTAACGCCTCTTCATAGGTTTCTCTTTCTTGTTGAAAGAACACTCCAAAAGGTCTTGGCAACACATGTTCTTGAGTAGGATCTTCAAAAATTCTACTTAAAATATAGCCTTTCATGTGGTCTGCAGAATCGTGAATCCAAAGTTCGTCTTTCGACACTTCGTTTAAATCGACTACCACTGGCTTAAAACCATCTAGCTTGATGCCTTTGGTATCTTTTTGAAAAGTAAGTGGTTCGCCTTCTTTTAAGAACAGCAAATTCTCTTCTTTTAATCCTCTTTCTGTGTAAGGAGAGAAAGCACCATCGTTAAAAACAATGCAGTTTTGATAAATTTCTACAAACGAAGTTCCCTTGTGTTTTTCGGCTTCTAAGAAAATCTCTTTCATGTGTCGTGGCTCACGGTCTATGGTTCTCGCCACAAAACTGGCATCGGCTCCTAAAGCTAAGGCCGCAGGATTAAACGGATGATCGATGGTTCCTAATGGAGAAGACTTAGAAACACTTCCCAACGGAGAAGTGGGCGAATACTGCCCTTTCGTTAAACCGTAAATTTCATTGTTAAACAACAAAATATTAGTGTCGAAGTTTCTTCTTAATGTATGTATTAAGTGGTTCCCACCGATAGATAAACTATCACCATCTCCGGTAATAATCCAAGTACTTAACTCGGGTCTTGCTGCTATTAAACCAGAAGCAATAGAAGTGGCTCTACCGTGAATACTGTGCATGCCAAAAGTATCCATGTAATACGGAAAGCGAGAAGAACAGCCAATTCCCGATATAAATGCGATGTCTTCTTTCTTTACTCCAATTTCAGCTACTGCCGCTTGCACTTGCTTTAAAATGGCGTAATCTCCACATCCAGGGCACCAGCGATTTTCTTGATCTGAAGCAAAATCACGTGCCTTGTATTTGAGCGAATTATCGATTGTTTTTGTCATAGCCTTCTTTATTAAACCAAGCTCAATACTTTGCTTTCAATTTCACTTGCCGTAAAAGGAATCCCTTTCACTTTACTAAATGGTTGCGCATCTACCAAAAATTTAGCGCGCAACAAATTAACGAGCTGACCATCGTTCATTTCAGGAACCAAAACCTGATCGAACGATTTCAGTATTTCTTCAAGATTTCTCGGAAGCGGATTAATGTATCTCAAATGAATTTGAGCCACTGAAACACCCCTTTCACGCAAGTGTTTCACTGCCGTTTTAATGGCTCCGAAAGTAGACCCCCAACCAACAATTAATACCTTATCTTGAGCAGATCCTTGAACAAAATCTTGCTCAGGGATGTAATCTGCAATTTTTGATATCTTCTCTGCACGAATTCTGATCATTTCTTGGTGATTATCTGGATCGTACGAAACATTACCGGTTTCAACATCTTTCTCTAATCCACCAATGCGGTGTTCAAACCCTTCCATACCAGGAACAGCCCATTTACGCACTAATTTTTCATCTCTGAAATACGGCTTAAACTCTTCGTGCTTATCGGCCAAGTCTACAAAATTAGGTTCTATCTTCTCAAGATCTTCTGTTTGCGGAAACTTCCACGGCTCAGAACCATTGGCAATGTATCCATCGCTCAATAAAATCACGGGTGTCATGTGCTCTATCGCAATTCTGGCTGCTTCAAAAGCTGTTTCAAACGTATCAGATGGTCGACTCGATGCAATCACTGGCAATTGAGCTTCTCCATTTCTACCGTACAATGCTTGAAACAAATCGGCCTGTTCAGTTTTGGTAGGTAACCCTGTTGAAGGCCCGCCTCTCTGAACATTTACAACCACCAATGGCAATTCTAACATTACTGCTAAACCAATGGCTTCCGTTTTTAGCGCTATACCTGGTCCCGAAGAAGCCGTAACTCCCATTGCTCCGCCAAAAGAAGCTCCAATAGCAGCACAAACAGCTGCAATTTCGTCTTCGGCTTGGTACGTTTTTACCTTAAAATTTTTGTGCTTTGCCAGTTCGTGTAAAATATCAGATGCTGGCGTAATCGGGTAGGAACCGTAAAACATTTCTAGGTTGCTCATCTTTGAAGCGGCAACTAAACCAATAGCAACGCCTTGGTTTCCCATTATGTTTCTATACAACCCTTTTTGCAAGGGAGCTTTCTTTACTTCGTAGCGAGTAGAAAAAACTTCACTGGTTTCTCCGAAATGATACCCAGCTTTCAACACCTTTACATTCGAGGTAATTAAAGCAGGTTTTTTCTTGAATTTCTGTTCGAGGTATTGAACCGTGGCAGAAAGCTCACGACCAAACATCCAGTACAAAAAGCCGAGAACAAACATATTTTTAGAGCGATCGCGTTCCTTCACAGGCAACTCGCTATCTTCTAAAGCTCTTCTCGTTTGTGAGGTAACATCTATCTGGTGAACCCGATAATCTTCTAATCGTGGGTCTTCTAACGGATGCTCACTTTCGCAGCCCGCCAGTTTAAGGTTTTTGCTATCAAAGCCATCTAAATTGGCAATGAGCAAGCCTCCTTTTTTTAATTTATGAAAGTTGGCTTTAAAAGCAGCAGCATTCATAGCCACCAAAACATCTGCTTGATCGCCCGCTGTGTACACTTCGGCACTTCCAAATTGAACTTGAAAACCAGAAACTCCTGGCACGGTTCCTATTGGAGCCCGAATTTCTGCTGGGAAATTAGGAAAAGTGCTTACATCGTTACCAAAAAGTGCATTGGTATTGGTAAACTGATTCCCCGTCAATTGCATTCCATCGCCCGAATCTCCTGCAAACAATACCGTTACTTCTTCTTTTACTTCTGCAAACTGACTCATTTATTCGATTTTAACGATACAAAAATAGAGGGTAGAATCAATGAAAAACATGACCTACATCAACTAAACAGCTGACAAATAAGTGAAAAACAAACGCTTACTTAAGCGCAAAATTCACCGCTTCAACTCCTTGAATTTCAGGAACCGACTTCATAATAGCGTCTTTCACACCTGTTTTAAAAGTCATGGTATTCATAGAGCAATTGGTGCAAGTACCTTTCAACTCTACGCGCGCTATATTCTCTTCTGTAATTTCAATTAACTCTAAATCTCCTCCGTCTTCTTTTAAGAAAGGACGAATTGATTCAAGTGCGGCCAATGTTCTATCGTGTAAGTCTTGTTTCGTCATAGTAGTTTGTTATTCTGCAACCTCTGTAGGCTTAAGCGCAATTACTTTTTCGGCTAACTCTTCAAACGCCAATCCGGCTGGTGTAGTTTCTTGCAGAACTGCCGGCCTACCCGCATCACCTGCTTCACGGATGCCCTGAATAAGAGGTATTTGCCCTAGCAATGGAGTATTCATTTTCTGCGCCATGCCTTTTGCTCCGTCTTTACCGAAGATGTAATATTTCTTTTCGGGCATATCTTCTGGCACAAAGTAGCTCATGTTTTCTACCAAACCAATTACCGGAACATTGATTGAATCTAGCCTAAACATCGAGATTCCTTTCTGTGCATCGGCCAAAGCTACTGGCTGTGGCGTACTTACAATAATAGCCCCCGTTAAAGGCGCTTGTTTTACCAAAGTAAGGTGAATATCTCCCGTTCCCGGAGGTAAATCAATCAGCATGTAATCTAAATCTCCCCAAAAGACATCAGCAAACATTTGCTCTAATGCTTTACTCGCCATGGGGCCTCTCCAAACTACAGCCTGATCTGGATCTGCAAAGAAGCCAATCGACATTACTTTAACGCCATACGATGTTTCTACCGGAAGCATATAACGCTTACCATTAATTTCTTCAACACCCGGTTTTTCATACATCACATCAAACATCATGGGCGCAGACGGACCATAAATATCAGCATCAATTAAGCCTACACGGTATCCTTTTTTAGCTAAACCAGCCGCCAAATTAGCCGTAATAGTAGATTTCCCCACTCCACCTTTTCCAGAGGCAATAGCAATTACTTGCTTCACTTCTGTTAAGGCCGCAGGTTCATCTCCCGTTGGTGCATCACTAGGCATAGCCACAATTTCAACATCAAAGCGGTAATCGGCTCCTACGTGTTGCTTCAAATAATGCTCACATGCATCTTGAATTCGCTTTCGATTGTGCATGGCAGGGTTTTTCACCTGCACTACAATCTTTGCTGAATTACCTTCTATTTCTATGGATTGAACAAGGTTTAACTCTACCAAGTTCTTTTTTAAATCGGGCTCCATCACATAAGAAAGCCCATTTTCTATTGTTTCTTTCGTCAATGCCATTATAGCGATTTTCTGAGGCAAATTTAACAAGAGTTAAGCGATTTTAGCTCTGTTATTTAGACCAATTCTATGGTAGGAACCCGAACTTTAACAAGTCGATAATTCTTTTCCCTTTTAATTTAAGACTTCTTAACTTTGCAAAATCCATGAATCGATTGGTTGCCATACTATTTCTCACCTTCTTAACCGTACCACTAATGGTTAAGTTTAGCTTTATGGCAGATTATTTAGTTCGCTATGAATATTACCAAGAAGTTTTGTGTGAAAATCAAGATCGCCCAGAACTTAATTGTAACGGTAAATGTGCGTTGGCCGAAAAATTAGCCGCACAAACTTCTCCCGAACGACCCGAAATTCCTTCTGCGTTAGAATATGAAATCAACTCGTTTTTATTGAGCGAAAATTCGACAGAAACATTTCCTCATTTTTCTGTTCAATCTGATGATTTTGATGGTTTTTCGTTCTTTTTATCTAGCGCCCATACTCGGGTTCCTACCCCACCGCCCCAGCAATAATTTGGTTGTTTTCAAGAATTGATCACCACTCATTTATTTACTACATTTAACCGACCCAACCGGGTCGAAACCAAATTATTATGAAAAATTTTCAACTCACTTTTAGTGCGCTATTAATCGGTTTAGTTCTTTTTGTTTCTGGCTGTAAAGACGATGATGATGACGATAAAAAAACATCATCACCTAAAGCAACTTCCGGAGATGTAACCTTAATGTTCGAACATGTTTGGGGCTCTAACATGCTGCCTTTCGACTTAAACGAACAAGTGGTTCACCCCAAAACAGGAGACACTTTAACCTATTCGATGTTTCGTTATTACATTTCGAACATTATGCTCGAAAAAGCCGATGGCGAAAAATGGATTCAAGAAGAAAGTTACCATTTGATAGATTTATCTGAGCCTACTTCTCTAATGATCAAGCTCGAAGACATTCCGAATGGCGACTATACCCAGCTTCATTACACTTTTGGAGTAGACAGCACCCGTAATGTTTCTGGAGCTCAGGTAGGGGCGTTAGACCCAGCAAATGGCATGTTTTGGAGTTGGAATTCTGGGTACATCATGGTAAAGGCAGAAGGAACCTCACCCAATTCTTCTACAGGTGATTTCGCGTTTCACTTAGGTGGTTTTTCAGGAACCAATAATGTTGTAACCGAACGATCAAGTGCACTCAGCACTACGATAGAAGTATCTGGAGACGACAACGCCTCAATGATTCATTTAATGGTAAACCCTGCTCGCTTTTGGCACACGGTAGATGGTTTAACCACTGTATCTAAAATTCACATGCCGAACGCAACTGCCACCCAAATGGGACAAGATTTTGCCAATGGTATTAACGTTGGAATGGTACACAATTAACCATGCATCGTTTTTCAATTTTAGCATCTTTTTGTGCATTTCTGCTAGTTTTTAGCAGATGTTCTCAAGATCAAGAAAACACACCTCAAACAGATTTTTTTCTGTTTGAGGCTCCTTCTCATTTTCCAGAACCTCACTATCAGTTTACCGATAATCCATTGACCTTGGCTGGTTTTGAGTTGGGCAAAAAACTTTTTTACGATCCGGCTTTGTCTATCGACAGTACCATTTCTTGCGGTTCTTGTCATTTTCAAGAAAGTGGATTTGCCGATGCTGACCAACCTTTAAGTTTTGGGGTAAAAAATCGGGTAGGAACACGCAACAGCCCCTCTTTGAGCAACCTAGCTTGGAACACAAGTTTTATGTGGGATGGAGGCATTAATCATCTTGAAATAATGCCATTTGCTCCGATTGAAGCTGAGTTTGAAATGGCGAGCAACTTACCATTAATTGCCCACAGACTAAACCAAAAAGAAGATTACAAAAGGCTTATTAACGCAGCCTTTAAAACCGATTCTGCCACTAGCTCGGTGATTTTTAAAGCACTTGCTCAATTTATGAGCAGCATGGTTTCTGCCGATTCTAAGTACGACCAATTTATCTTGAATAAGGCCCTTTTTACTGCCGAAGAACAACTGGGATATTCTTTATTTCAGCAAGCATGCAGCTCTTGCCATCAAGAACCACTTACCACTAATTATGAATTTGAAAACAACGGAACGTTCAACACCTACCCCTCAGACAGCGGACGATACAGAATTACGCTCAACCAGAATGATTTGGGTAAATTTAAGGTCCCTTCTTTGAGAAATGTGGCCGTTTCTGCTCCCTACATGCACAATGGTAAATATGCTTCTTTAGAAGAGGTAATTGCTCATTATTCTCAGCTAGAAAGCAACGACCCCTTTCGTTCTAAAAAACTACCCAACGCTTTGGAGTTTACCGCTGGCGAAAAGCAGGCAATCATTGCTTTTCTGAACACCTTAACCGACTACACTTACCTACACAACCCGAAATTCGCTTCTCCTTTTTAGGCCATTTCTGAAGAGAAAATCACCAAGTAACTGTAAAAGTGGATCCTACACCGAGTTCACCTTCTACTTCTATCTTACCTCCCATTGCTTCTACTTGCGAGCGGGTAATAAACAAACCTAACCCTTTGGCTTTCGGATGCATATGAAAGGTTTGATACATACCGAAAATTCTCGATTTATACCGTTTTACATCTAACCCCAAACCATTATCAGCCACCGATAGAATACATTTATCCTCTTCTTTTTTGAAATTGATTTTTACAAAAGATTTTTTTTCAGGGTCAGCATATCGAACCGCATTTGAAACCAAATTGAGCACTATGCTTTCCATGTAGGCTTTGTTAAACCTCACCTCATTGTCTTGATCTATAGCCAACTCTATTTCGATTTTGGCCTGACTAATTTCCATGGTGAGTAACTCGATTACATCTAGTACAATTTGCTTTAATGAAAATACAGTTCGCTCGGCACCTGTACTTTGCTGAATATTCACCACAGCATTGAGGTTCTCTAATGTCTCCATTAAGTTATCAGAAGCACTTTTTAGCATATTGAAAAACGCTTCTGTATTTGCCGAACCCTTCTCAGCTTCAATCATGTTAATCAGACTTGAAATATTAGCAGAGTGAGAGCGCAAATTGTGCGAAACTATGTAAGTAAAACTCAGTAATTGGCGGTTTTGCTGACTCACAACGCTTAACGACTCCTCTAATTCTTCTTGCCTGTTTTTGAGGTCTGTAATGTCTTTAAAAATAGAAATAACGCTAGGCACTTCACCTTGCTTGGTAGTAAACGGCACCCTACTCACTAATGCCCATTTGCGTTCACCAGCAACATTCTTAAGCATGATTTCTTTGTTCAAAATTGATTTTCGTTCAGAAATCAAGAAAGCTTCCTCTTTTTCAAATTGTTTGGCAATTTTTGCTGGAAAAATATCGCTGTACGTTTTACCTAACAGCTGCTCTTCTGAGTCTAAGCCGAAAAACTCTAAAAACAATCGATTGGCCACCACTTGGCTCATACTAGAATCGTTGATGAGCACTTTTGAAGGGAGGTAATCAATAATCGTTCTAAGCAAATTGCGTTCGTAAACCAGCTCATTTTTAGCTTTCACCAACTCGGTAACATCTTTTTCTACGGCAATAATTCGCTCTACTTTCCCCTCAGAATTTTTTATAAATGTGAAGTCAATATCTAACCAGAATGGTTGTCCGGATTTTGAGTAATTCAACACACGAGCAGAAAACGGTTCCTTCAGCGCAAGCCCTTTTCTCAATTGCTCTATGTCTTTCATTTTAGTACCCTTACCGTACAAGAACTGATAGGGCTTTTTGCCCACTACCTCATTAAAATGGTAGCCTAACGTTTTTTCAAACGCTTCGTTTACGTATTCAATGTTATAATCAGAATCGGTAATGATTACCAAATTAGATATTCTAGCTGCTACCTCTGAAAGGCGACTCAATTCAGCGTTGAGTTTTTTAAGGTCTGAAATATCGTCTCGAATAGACATATACTTCACTATTTCACCTTCTTCATTAAGTACAGGTGAAATACTTGAACTTTCCCAGTAAAGTGTTCCATCTTTACGTTTATTCAGAAATTCGCCTTGCCATGTTTCGCCTTTTTGAAGGGTAGACCACAACTCTTGGTAAACACCCCTTCCTGTATGTCCTGATTTTAAGATTTTAGGATTCTTACCGTAAACCTCTGATTTTAAATACCCCGTAGTCGTTAAAAACTGACTGTTGGCATATTCAATTTTTCCTTTAAGATCAGTAATTATGATACTTGACGGACTTTGTTCTACTACTTTTTCGAACAACATTAACTGCCTTTGTGCACTCACCCGTTCTGTTACATTTCGAATAACAATTAAAGTATCACAGCTGTTCACCTGCTGAAGTCTAGCCTCATAATGCTGCAAGCCCAGTTTCGGAATTTCCAACTCGTAGGTAAATTCAGCATAGCTATTCTCAATCACTTCTTTCAATTTCGCCTCTACTTGAGCCTGTAAAAACGGAGGTAACAATTCTTTTAAACTCTTACCAATTAATTCGGTATTTTGATCATACAACTGCTCTTTTTCTGCTTTGTATTGCACAATGCAGAGATCTCGATTAACGATAAATAGCATATCTGGAATAGAACTGAAAATTGCCTTCAATTTTTCTTCGCTATCTCTCAGTGCTTGCTCAGACTTTTTTCGTTCTGTAATATCTCTTGCAACAACATACGCCCGATCTAATCTACCGTATAAATTATAGGTTAAACTAATTGTGTCTTCGCACCAGATGTAGTACCCGTTACCATGCAAGGCCCGGTACTCGACCACAACATTCTCAATTCTATTTTCTAACGTATCTGCTACAATCTGCTGAATTCGATCAAAATCATCTTTGTGAAGAATTTCCCAAAATCGATTTTTTCCTCTGGAGAGTATTTCTTCTTCTGTTTCGCCAAACATTTCACAATAAGAAGGCGAAACATAAATGGGCTCTCTATTTTCAAAAACCGCGATTCCGTCAGAAGAATTTTCAGCAATTAATCGATATTTTTCTTCCTCTAAACGCAACCTTTCTTGTGCTTTTTTAGACTCTAAGGCTCCAGCCACTTTGGCAGCTGTGTGCTGCATAGCCTCTAAAACAATGCGATTTCCGGATCCTTCTACATTCAACACGGCTAACACTCCGCACAATTGATTGCCTGAACGTAACGCAAAAAAACAGTTCAACCCTCGATGTTTCGATAGAGAACAATCGTCAGCCCCATTTTCTGGGCCCGTATATTCGTAGAGGTCATTTTTTTGTAACTGTAGGAACCATTCTTCGCTTCGATAAGTGCTAGCCAATGCATTAAGAGAAGTTTTACCATCGTTGTAACAATACCATTTTGGAAAATCTTCGTTTAACCAAATCAAACAGGCTTGAGAAGAAGATACCAACTCATTGGTGGCTTGAAGAATTTCGTGAATGGCTCCTTCAAATTTTCTAGGGTCTGGATTTAACAAATACCCCATATTTTCGAAAATCAGTGACTTGAATTGAGCCACCTCTTTTTCTATGTTTTTTTGATTGATTTCATGTGAGCAATCATAAGCAATGCCGTAAGACCCAATGATTTCACCCTCTTGATTATACATTGGATACGCTGTAAAATCGATCCAAGTTTCATAACCTTCTTTGGCATAGACATAACTTCTACTTCTGTAAGTAGATCCTCCGTGAACATCGCCTACAATCTCTTCAAGATCTTGCTCTTTGTCAATTGTAAATAACTCATGAAGAGAATTCCCTAATGCTTCTTCTTCGGTATATCCATATAACTCTGTGGCAAAATGATTCCAAAAAGTTATTTTAGAATCTGCATCGATGGCCATCACCGATTGTCCAATTTGGTTAAAAACATCCACTTGTATTTTCAAGCGTTGTTTTAATTCAACCGATTGAGTTACATCGTAAAAAGTAGCTACAACAACCGACTCTCCTGAGCTTGTTTCTACCAACCGAGCTTGACAATCGAAATACTCATCTCCCTTTCGCAATTCTTTAACATCAACTCTTTCCTGTTTTTTTAGAAATAAATCTTCGAATTTCTTTTGGAGAAGCTCTCGGTGCTCACTCAACAAAAAAGACGATTGCTCAGAGAATAAACTGTCTCTATTATGTTCCTCTAAAAATACCTGACCGCATTTATTAACATAAACTACCCGTAACGCTTTATCAAAGACTAAACTGGGAGATGGAGAAGCCTCAAAAATCGAAAAAAAAGAATCTGAATCTTTTTTAGCGATAGCGCTTGATTGCTTCTGCTCTAACAGCTGCTCTAATTTTTGGATATATTCCTCTTTCGAAAAGGAATCTTTCACCGCTTTTATATCGCAGAAGTTGAGCTCATCAGTAGAACTGAACGTTGGGTTCTCAGACATTTTCAATTAGGTTTCGAGTACTCGGTTTTGGGGTTGATGCAGGCAAGAAAGATTCACATCATCTGCGTACACATTAACTCACTACTAACGAATGAATTATTAATTCAATATTAAAAAATAAGTCCATTTATTTTAAATATTTACCCAAAAACGACAACTATTTACGTATAGAAAAAATCCCTCGCCACCACTATAAAATACACACTCTGAAAGGCAGTTAATACGTAAAACCGATAGCACTCATCCATTTAAATCAACGTTAACTCCCTTCTTTTCTACTTCTCAAGTATATTTTTTAGACTCATCTAATTTTATATGTTTGCAAAACGAAACCAAATATCACACTAATGAAAAAGTGGCTTTTTATAGTATTTATTCTGCCTCACTTTGTTTTTTCACAAACTACCCTGCCTTCGCTTAGTGGAAAAATCAATCATAACAATGCTGCTGTGGCTGACGCACAGATCACTCTTCAAAACGCTGATTTTAGTGCCGTTCGATTCAGTGGCACTCAGGGCGAATTTGAATTTAAAAACATCCCTTTTGGCGATTACAGTCTTTTAATCAACAAGTTAGGCTACGTAACTCATCAAGAAAAATTAACCATTAACGCTTCCTCTTCTTCTTTACAATTTGAGTTAAAAAAAGACATTTTAGAGCTCAACCAAATGGTGATTACCGGAACACGCAATGCCGTACCGCAGTACGAAGCTCCCATAATTGTCAATAAGATTTCTGCTAAAACTTTAGAAAACACTCAATCGTTGAATGTGGCCGAAGGACTCAATTTTTCTCCCGGTCTACGGGTAGAAAACAACTGTCAAAACTGTGGTTTTACCCAACTTAGAATGAATGGTTTAGATGGAGCCTATTCGCAAATACTCATCAATAGTAGGCCTGTGTTTTCTGCGCTGGCTGGTGTTTATGGCTTAGAAATGATTCCGCCTAACATGATTGACCGGATTGAAGTGGTAAAGGGTGGTGGCTCTGCACTTTATGGAGGGAATGCCATTGGAGGAACCGTTAACATTATCACCAAAGACCCTATTAAAAATCAATTTACATTTGGTGTAAATCAAGGCTTTACCCAATTAGAAGCCTCAGACAGAACCGTACAATTCAGTGGTTCGGTAGTAAGTGAAGATTTACGAAAAGGCTTTACCGCTTATGGTTTTCAGCGCAACCGAGATTTTTGGGATGCCAACGATGATGGATTTTCAGAACTTACCGCTCTTCGAAATACCACTTTTGGCTTCGATGCTTTTGTAAAAAACATTGGTAAGAGTAAACTTAAAATTCACCTCAACGCCATTAATGAATGGAGACGAGGAGGAAATGAGTTTTCTCGTCAGCCTCACCAAACCGATATTACCGAACAACTCGAACATTCGATCTTAGGAGGTGGACTATCTTACGAATGGATGAGCGACAACGAAAAACACCAATTCTCTGCTTACACTTCGGCTCAGTTTACTCAACGCGACAGCTATTACGGTGGTGGTGGAAGAATTATTGAACCTGGCGACAGCCTTACAGAAGCCGACCTTTTAGCTATTAATGCCTATGGTCAATCTGAAGATGCCACCGCTATCACAGGGCTTCAATATAATTTTGAATGGAAAGAGAACCTTGTCGTCACGGCAGGAACCGAGTATCAATTCAATCAAGTAATTGATGAAATGCCAGGTTACCAAAGAATAATTGACCAAAAAGTCACAACGGTAGGTTCGTATACGCAGGTAGAATGGGATCCTACACCGAGATTGTGTATTGTAGGTGGCGGTAGATTCGATTACGTAACCATTGATGGTAAATACGATTTTAATAATGCCGTTTTTAGCAACCAACACGATATTGCTGTTTTTGTGCCGCGCGCCACTGTTCTCTACGAAATTACCAAACAACTAAAAGCCCGTGGTTCTTACGCTCAAGGCTACCGAACACCTCAAGCTTTTGACGAAGATTTGCACATTGAGACCGTAGGTGGGGCGGCAAGATTTATACAACTAAACAATCGGTTAAAAAATGAAAAATCGCACAGTTACACGGCTTCTCTTAACTATACCCAAACAGCCAATAAATGGCAATACAACCTAGTAGCTGAAGGCTTCTACACCCTTTTATCGAATCCGTTTATTTTGAGTAATCCAGTAGAATTGCCCAATGGAGTGGCCGTAATTGAAAAAAGAAATGGTGAGGCGGCCTATGTTCAAGGTGTTAATCTAGAGGCCAATGTGGCCATTGGTTCTAACTGGGTAATTCAAACGGGGGTTACCGCACAAAGAGCCAACTACCAAGAGGCTGAAATTATTTGGGAAGGAACCGATTCTGAAAACAACGATCGGGTTACTTCTACAAAAGACTTGCTGCGCACACCTGATTTGTATGGATTTGCTACGGTAAATTACACGTTTAAAAAACGACTTAATTTAAGCGTTAGCACATTATACACGGGTGAAATGCGGGTTCCACACGTGATTAATCCTGAAACGGAATATACCGTAATTAAAGAAACTCCCGATTTTTTCGAAGCCAATGTAAAGGCTTCGTACGAATGGAAATTGCAGAAAAACTATTTCCTAGAATGGTTCGCAGGTATGCAAAACATCTTCAATAGCTACCAAGAAGATTTAGACACTGGCGCAGACCGTGATGCTGGTTACGTTTACGGGCCTATGCGACCAAGAACAGTATTTATGGGTTGTAAACTGAAGTTCAATTAAAATCGAAATCGGGTTCCTACCGTTACTTTTTAGAATATACGGTACGAACTCGTTTCTCATTCTCTTTCTACCCTAAAATTCGTTTAAAAGTCTTGTTAAAAAATGGCCTAAAGGATGGTTTTCTTTGGATTTGATGTTGGAAAATTTAACTTGAAATTCAGCATCAAAAAAATTGTTGAATCTGCTTTTCAATTAGCTTTGATGCATTGACTAACAACAAAACCAACCCTTTTTTCATGAATGGATATTTAAAGCACCACCTCACTGAGTTTTTCTTTATTCTAAGCGGAATTGCACTCGCTGCTATTGGCTTGAAAGGTTTTTTGCTTCCCAATCAGTTTTTAGATGGTGGCGCCATGGGTGTTTCGCTTTTACTGAATAACATTACAGGATTCAAGCTTTCTATTCTGATTGTGTTGGTGAATTTGCCTTTTATTTTTCTTGGCTTTAAACAGATTAGTATTTCGTTTGCGATTAAGAGCGCTGTGGCTATTGTTATTTTAGCCATAACGGTTCATTTTCTACAATTCCCGACTATTACCGAAGATAAATTGTTGATTGCTGTTTTTGGCGGATTTTTCTTGGGAGCAGGAATTGGCTTTTCTATTCGTGGAGGAGCGGTGATTGACGGAACTGAGGTATTGGCTATTTGGTTTAGCAAACGAACTTCACTTACGGTGGGTGACGCCATCACTCTTTTTAACGTTCTTATTTTTAGTGCTGCCGCCTTTTTAATTAGTATTGAAACGGCTATGTATTCTATGCTTACGTATTTAGCGGCTTCTAAAACCGTAGATTTTATTATTAACGGTATTGAAGAATATATTGGTGTTACCATAGTTTCAGAGTACGCTGATGACATTAGAAAAGTAATTACTTCTCAGTTAGGGCGCGGAGTTACTGTTTATAAATCTGAGCAAGGTTATAACCCCAACAACGATGTACCCAGAGAGGGCAGAGTTTTGTTTTGCGTAGTAACCCGATTAGAGATTACCCGCCTTTTACAAGATGTAGAAGCCATGGATAAAAATGCTTTTGTTGTGCAACATCCGCTTAAAGACACAAAAGGTGGCATGATTAAAAAGCGTCCGCTTCATTAGAGTGGTTTTTTGGATGTTGTAAGATAGAGGCTTTTTTTTGGTTTTTTCTTTTAAATGAACTCTCTTACCCTTTTCCATCTCGTAAAGTGAAATGAAAAAAGTAAACACTCTACTGTTTTTGGTTTTCTTAGCTGGTATGGGTTTTACCCAAAAAGCAATGTGGCCATCGAGCTGATAATCACCTGAAAAACAACAATTAAAACACACGAAGCATTTTTATATAGAAAGTCCCTTCATTTTTTCGGTTGCTCCAATAAGAATTAAGGTTTCATAAACTTAAAATCATTGTTTGCTCAGTACATTTACCCGACTAATTTTGACGTGAAATACAACTCAAAAAATGTCAAAGTTCCTCACTACATCTGGCACTTCTTACTATATAGAGACAATTATTCAAACTGCTACTAAAAAGTTAGTTCTTGTTTCTCCTTATCTTCAATTAAGCAAAACCCTGTTTGAAAGACTAAAGGACGCTTCTTTAAGAGAGGTGAAAATAATCATTGTTTACGGAAAAAATCAACTCCATAAACAAGAAGAAGATCAGCTAAAACAACTCACCAATTTAGAACTTTACTTCTTTGAAAACTTACATGCTAAATGCTATTTCAATGAAAAAGAAATGGTAATTACCTCCATGAATATGTACGAATTCTCTGAGAAGAACAATCGAGAAATGGGAATTCATATCGTTAAGAAAGACGATAATCAGCTATTTAATGAAGCAGTACAAGAAACACACTCGATAATTCACTCGTCTGAAAGCATTACACTTTTCCAAGAAACCGAAGAACAGGATGAAGCACGGTGTATTCGATGTGAAAAATCTATCCCATTTAATATTGAAAAACCATTATGTGAAAGTTGTTTTACATCATGGAACTTTTTTCAAAATCTAGATTACGAAGAAAGTCACTGTCATAACTGCGGAAAAAATGACGGAATATCTTATCGCTACCCACTTTGTTACAGTTGTTGGGAGTTAAAAGTCAAATCGAAATTAACTATGTAAGAAACGCTTAAATGCAAGACTACTCTACGCTTAAAAAAATTAATCGAATCATCTCAGACGATTCAAAATCTGCTACGTACAAGCTAGCTTTATTAAGAGGTACAATTGAGTTAATTAATGAGAACAGTCCATTTATAGAAACTTCTACAGACAAAGCCATAATCCCTTTAGGTCTGCTCATCGAGAAATGGATTCTTTATTATTACCCGCTATTTAACTCTGACACTGAAATTAAGCAAATTACCACCAAACAACCTGCCTTTAAGAAGCACCTCTCTCCAATAATTCATTATTACAATTCAAAAGGAGGTCTTTCGGTTTTCTATAACGATTTCCTAATCAATGGATTTGATTACGAAATAAATAAGAGCGTAAAAACCGCTCTTGATAGCATCTACACAACAATTGTTACTCAGCCAATGAACTATATTGGATCGAGCATCAATGAAAAAGGAAACATTTTTAATGTTGAGCAACAAAAAATCAAATACTCTTCTAAAAGCAAGATTGACAAGACGCTTGTTATTGAGAAGTATGGCACTTTTTCTATTCCAATAGAATTTTTTGAGGCATTCAGAATTTATGGCCCTTTTATTAACGGTTCCGACTCCATTCTAAAGCATTGGACAGAATTCTCTAGTAAAGTTTCTCCACAAATAGAAAAATCTTTCATTACTCACAAACTTCTCGAAAGCCCAGTTGTAGAAAGAGAAAACAACGAGTCGAAAAAAATATTCAAACTGCATTTCACTCAAAACAATGACCCATTAAAGTGTGTTTGGAGTGGGAAACCCATCAAAGAAGACGATTACCATCTTGATCACATTATTCCCTTTTCTCTTTTTAAGAACAATGATCTTTGGAATCTTCTTCCTGTTCGGAGCAAGTACAATAGAGAAAAATCAAATCTTATTCCAAGTCCTGAATTAATCATTCAACAACAAAATCATTTTTTCCGCTATTGGGATATTCTGCTTGCTTATCAACCGTTGCTCTTTAAAAAACAGATTGATTTAACTTTACTAGGTAATCGAGCTACCGAGAATTGGAAAAACGAAGCCTTACAACAGTTAGTAAACACCGCTCAATATTTAATTAACGAAAGAGGCTATCCATCTTGGTTCCCAGAAAGCCTAATAAAATGAGAAACTCTCACAGCCACCTCACTGCTATAAAAAGAGATAAACTTTCCTTCCCAACAAAAAAGCTTCTCGATCTTGAGTTAATAAAAGGAAAAGTACTCGACTTTGGATGCGGATTTGGCACTGACGCTAAATTCTTGTCTAAACATGGTTTTGAGGTCGATAATTACGACAAATTCTACTTTCCAAAACTTCCCAGCCAAAAATACCAGACCATTCTGTGTAATTATGTTCTAAACGTAATAAAACCTATTAACCAAAGTGACGTTATCGTTCAAATTTCTGATTTACTTCACAAAAACGGCACTGCATTTTTTGCAGTTAGAAGAGACATCGCTCGTCCTGGTTTCCGCTTCCACAAAATACACCAAGAATACACCTACCAATGTAATGTAGAACTTTCTTTTCAATCCATCTTTAAAAACGATTCTACAGAAATTTATGCGTTTAAAAAGTATACTTCTTTAGAAAGCGGAAATTCTGATTGCCCCTTTTGTGCTAGAGACTCCTCCAGAGAAATACTACTTGAAAACAATCAATCGGTAGCATTTCTAGACAAATATCCAGTCAATAAAGGCCATACTTTAATTACACCTAAACAGCACATTTCTAACTACTTCGATCTTTCTTTTTCTGCACAACTTTCTTGTTGGGATTTGGTTAATCAGGTAAAAACTAAGCTCGACCAACTCTACTCTCCAAAAGGCTATAATATCGGGCTCAATGTAGATAAAGCAGCTGGTCAAACTGTATTTCATTCTCATATTCATGTTATTCCCAGATACCTCGGAGATGTTGAAAAACCTGAAGGTGGCATTCGTGGCGTAATACCTTCTCGTAAAACCTATTTATGAAATTCTTTACCCTTTTCCATCTCGTAAAGTAAAATGAAAAAAGTAAGCACTCTACTGGTTTTGGTTTTCTCAGCTGGTGTGGGTTTTACCCAAAAAGCAATGTGGCCATCGAGCTGGTATTCTGCTCATTTGAAATCGATTTCGTTTCTTTCCGATTCACTGGCTATTATCGAAAGTGGCTACTTTCCAGAAGCTGGAGAATGTGATTCGCTCATGGGATTAAGGCACATCATCTGCACTGAACAGTCTCAAAAAAATGGTTTTTATACACAGAAGGAACCCATTTTCTATCAACTTCAACCTTCTTATTTACTGTTGAGTCGATCTCCACAATTGGATTCATCCACCGCGATTCGCCTCCCGGTTCGATGGTTAAATGATCAACAATTTGAATTAACATTGAACCAACCATCCTTTTGGTTCCCACACCAAAACACAACAGCCACTGAATCTACCCTTGTTTTCACAAAAAGAAAAAAAGAACTCTTCACCTCTCGATGGGACAGCCTCTTATTTAACCAATTAAAAGTGTTTCCAGACGGGAGTTACCAATTGGCTATCGATCATAAAAACGTTAAAAAGGGAACTCTTCAAAAGCAGGTATTTAATTCGATTGATTCACTTATTCGCTCTTCTCCCTTTTTTACTAAGGTACTTCCGGAAGAAAATCAATTTCACGATGTAAAAAATGCCTTTCGATCGTATTCTACTCCGGTTCCTGCCGATGCGAGTAGCTTTAATTTTCAATTTTATACGGGCAATTTTATGATTCAGCTGGGTGGTTATGCGCCTTCGTATCCCGCTGTAATTTCTGATGTATTCGACAGTTTAAATCGGGTAGAAACTTTGCTGAACACCTTTCTTATTTTCACTCAAAATCACCAACGAATCGATGTAGAAGATCAAAATTGCCTCTTTTGGTACTTGGGCAAACCCATTCAACACGCAGAAATACCCTACGATTGGGCGCAATGGGCGGGCAAGGTGCAGCGCAAAGTATTTGTTGTTGCTTCTGATACGGTTTTGCACCAGCAACACTTCGATTATGTGTTTTTTGTTTCGCCCGAAAAGCACAACGAAATAAGCATTGGCAGCGATGGAAAACCTTTCACTACTCACTATGGAACCAAATCTCACAGAAAGCAAGTTTTACGAGAAATTCATCGGTATTTTAAACGAAAAAAGCACGAGTAAACCACCGAAACCACACCTTTTCAAGTGTATACCAAGGTACTTTATCTAATCTTCGTTTTTCGAACTTCTTTCACTCTTTCGTGCTGAAAATCGAAAAAAAAGTAGTTTTTTTTAACGGTACGAACCCGATTACAAATACTTATTAAGCACCTTTTTTAAACGTTGTTGATCGATGGGTTTGGTAATATAATCGACCATACCTGCTGTTTTAGAAGCCTCCATTGATTCTGGGGTAACATCTGCTGTGAGCGCCACAATTGGAGCTTTAAAACCCGACTCTATGAGTTGCGCAGTCGCTTCTAGCCCGTCCATTTCTGGCATGTGTAAATCCATAAAGATTAGGTCGAAATCGTAGTTTTTCACCATTTCTAAGGCTTCTAATCCGTTATTGGCCACTTCTGCATCAATACTGTGTTGTTGCAGTATTTTTCTCAGCAACATTTGGTTCAAGATGTTGTCTTCTGCAATTAAAACACGAGCACCTCGAAAGTTGTCTTGCTTAGTTGAAATGGATTCGGTTCCTACCGATAACTCATTCGATTTTTCAAGTTTTACTTCTACGGTAAAGGTGCTCCCTCTGCCAATGGTACTTTGTACAGAGATTTTACCATCCATGAGCTTTACTAGGTTTTTACAAATGGTAAGCCCCAAGCCAGAGCCTTCGTATTTTCTTTTTTTACCACTATCGATTTGCGAAAAGCGCTCGAAAATGGTTTCTAATCGGTTGCTGGGTATGCCTATTCCCGAATCTTCAATTTCGATGGTAATGACAACTGTTTGGTCTACTTGTTTTTGATGGTAGCGAACTTCGACAAAACCGTAATCAGTAAATTTGAAACTGTTGCGAATTAAGTTGGTGAATATTTGTATAAATTTACCCACATCGCCTTTCACGGGTAGCGCTTCTACTCGATCAAAATTCTTTCTCAATTCGAGTCCTTTCGCCTTAAACTCAGGCTCAAACGTTTTTAGCAAATCGCTGAGTTCTTGGGTAGGATGAAACGATTTATGCTCTAAAACCAGTTTGCCCGATTCTATTTTATCGATGTCGAGAACATCGTTGATTAAGGAGAGTAAACTCTTTGAAGAAACCTCCATGATATCGACATACTCTTGGGCGACCTGATTCAATTTTTCTTTTCTCAGCAACGACAAAAACCCCAAAATGGCGTTGAGAGGCGTTCTCATCTCGTGACTCATGGTAGAGAGAAAATCGGTTTTACTTCTCGAAGCTTTTTCTGCGTTTTTTCGTTCGGTTTTAAGCTCGTGATTGGCCCTTACTAATTTCTTATTAAACTCTTTTACTCGAATGTTTACTACTTGAACTCGGCCTAAGGAGAAAACAATAATTCCGGCTAAAATGCTGGCTACTAATCCTAGAAATAAAGTGAGCAAGCTGGCTAACCGCGCTTTATCTGACTTTTGATAATCGACAAATGCCATCTGCATTTTCCAGACTTTATCACTGTTGTGGTGAGGTTGAATCTGAATGGTAAACGGTTCCTTCAGAAAAACAGAAGTAGTAGAAGTATCTGGATAGTGATAAAATTTATTGCCGGCATCATCGTACAACTCTACACTAAACTGCTCAAGTCCGCTGAGAATAGTATTGAGTTCTTCGGTAAAATTGAAACCGCCCGTTACAGTGCCATGAAATCGATTGTTGTAATACAGCGGGGCATCCATTAAAAATGCGTCTCCCCCTTGAATTAAATGAAGCCAAGAAGAGATGTTTAAATTGGTGTCTGCCGTGTTTTCTAGCCAAGAAACCGCTCTGTAATCGATTACACCAATATCGATACCGCGAACTTTTTGGTTGGGCATTTCAGGGTACACATCTTGAATAATCATTTGAGAATCGATCACTTCTAAAAATTGAATAGAAGGATGCATCTCTATCATTAAGCGCGCATCGTTTTTCCAGTTTTGGTAATATTCACCTTGAGAAAACTCTATACGCTGCGCCAAGTGATCTAAACTCAAAATGTTCTGATGAATAAGTTCTTCTATTTGGCTGTGAAGAAATTTTCCGCGCAATTCCAGCTCTTCGTTGATCTGTTTTTGCTGTTGCTCGTTATAGGCAGACCAGAAAAAATAAATCACTAAAAAGCTTACAACACCCACTAATATACCGCGTACCGCGCTTGCTTTTGTGCTACTGATTACCAATGCTTTATTTATTTTCTGAAATCTCACAGGAGGTGCCAAAAGTGGTTACATTTTTTGGGATTAAAAAGAATTTTTCTTGTTTATATGTCACCTACCCCAATAAACCATCGTAATATTGCAATGTGAAGTTATAAAGTTATGGGAATTACCAGAAGCAATTTATTTACAGAAGAGCAAAACAACTTAGCCAACGCTGCTAAGGCCATTGGGCACCCAGCTAGAATCGCTATTCTACAAAAGGTATTAGCTACTAATGCCTGTGTAAACAGCGATTTAGTGCAAGAATTGGGATTAGCCCAAGCTACGATTAGCCAACACTTAAAAGCGTTGAAAGATGCTGGTTTAATTCAAGGTAATATTGAAGGAACCCGGATGAACTACTGTATTAACCCTGCCGGATGGGAAAACCTTAAATCACTTCTTATTCCGTTTCTCAACCAAAACGAACAAGAAGACCACGAGCAGTGCTGCTAAAAAATTTATTTACAAACATCGCAATATTACAATATGACAATTACAGAATTAAAACAACACCTCAACGGATTAACTCAATTATCTTTTCAACTTCCGAACGGAGAATTGGTTCCTGCCCATTTTCACTTAACAGAGATTGGTTTGGTTACTCGCCATTTCATGGATTGTGGCGGAACTTTGCGCTCTACCAACGCAGTGAATCTTCAACTTTGGTACGATCAAGATGTAGATCACCGCTTAAGTTCAGAAAAATTTATTCGAATTATAGAGCAATCAGAAGGTGTTTTAAACCTTGCCAACCACGAGGTAGAAGTAGAATACCAAGGCAAAACCATTGAGAAATACGGTTTAACCATCAAAAACGGCATTTTTCACCTTGAACCCAAATTTACCGATTGCTTAGCCAAAGAAAGTTGCGGAATTCCGGAACCTACCGATCAAAATCAAGCCCAATCTTGCGCTCCAGGTTCTGGATGTTGCTAAACAATAGACTCAAATGGAAACAACAATCAATCCGTCAATTTTAGAGAAGGTACTCTCGTTTCCGATTTCAGAAGAACGAAAAGAGCTTTTGCTCGGTGCCGCAGATACCGTTTACCAACACTACAAAGAAAAAGGCAAAATTCAACTGGTTTTTGTGTGTACGCACAACTCAAGAAGAAGTCAACTTTCTGAAGTGTTAGCCATTTTAGCTGCCAAGCAATACAACTTATCCATCACTACTTTCTCGGCAGGAACCGAAGCCACTTCGGTTCATGAAAACACGATGTTGGCATTGAAAGAAGTGGGCGTTTCGTACTCTACCGTTCAGCACGAAAACCAAACGGCTTATTTGCTTACTTCTCAAGCAATGGGAGAAAAAACCTTGTTTTCAAAAACCTTACAGCACGAAAGTTTGCCTACTCAAGACTTTTTTGCCTTTATGACGTGCGATCAAGCCGCAGAGAATTGTCCGTTTGTACCCGGTGCTGTGAAGAGAATTCCACTCACGTACCAAGACCCAAAAGTGAGCGATTCTACTCCGCAAGCACTAGAAACCTACGGAAAAACAGCTACACAAATCTTAAGCGAAATGATGTTCATTTTCGCTCAAATAAATGCTTATGAAGCCAACTAAGCATAAACTGAGTTTTCTCGATCGCTATTTAACCCTTTGGATTTTTGCCGCTATGGCGGTAGGCGTAGGCATTGGTTACTTCTTTGAAGAAGCTCCGAGGTTTATTGATTCTTTTTCTTCTGGAAGTACCAATATTCCCATTGCCATTGGGTTAATTTTAATGATGTATCCTCCGCTGGCCAAAGTCAATTACAGCTTGCTTCCTGAAGTTTTTAAAGATGTAAAAGTATTAAGCATCTCCCTGATTTTAAACTGGTTAATCGGACCTGTTTTAATGTTTGTCTTGGCCATTATCTTTTTAAAAGATGAACCAGAATACATGGTCGGGTTAATTTTAATCGGGCTAGCTCGTTGCATTGCTATGGTGCTAGTTTGGAACGATTTAGCTGACGGAAACAAAGAATACGGAGCTGGTTTGGTTGCGCTAAATAGTGTTTTTCAAGTATTTGCATACAGCTTTTACGCTTGGCTCTTTATCACAGTTTTGCCTCCGTATTTTGGCGTAGATGGCGCTTTGGTAGATATCTCGATTGGCTTAGTTACCGAAAGCGTATTAATTTATTTGGGGATTCCGTTTTTGGCCGGTTTCTTAAGTCGTTTCTTGCTCGTAAAATGGAAAGGCGAAGAATGGTACAACCAAAAATTTATCCCCACCATTTCGCCTCTCACCTTAATTGCGCTCCTTTTTACCATTGTAGTAATGTTCTCGTTAAAAGGCGAATACATTGTAAACTTGCCGTTAGATGTGGTAAAAATTGCCATCCCGTTGTTGCTTTATTTTGCCATTATGTTTTTTATTGGCTTCTTTATTACCAAAGCGGTAGGAGCCAATTACCACGTGAATGCAGCTGTTTCTTTTACCGCTGCTGGCAACAACTTTGAGTTAGCCATTGCTGTGGCAATAGGCGTTTTTGGCCTCAATAGCGGACAAGCATTTGCGGGAGTTATTGGTCCTTTGGTAGAAGTGCCAGTGCTCATTCTTTTAGTAAGAGGAGCCTACTGGTTAAAAAACAAGTACTACCCAAAAACTGCGTAACTTTCTCGCCCAATTTTCAATGAACATGAAGGCCAAAAAACTCAATAAACAAGAAGTAGAAGAAAGAATAAAGCGATGGAAACTAGAAGGAATCATATTCGGGGTAATCATGTTTCTTCTGATTGATATTATTCTTCCCCTATTTACTGAAGCGGGTATTCGAGAAATCAGCTACCTGCTGAAAGCTCTACCCATTTGGTTAATTGGCGGCTTGGGTTATGGCTTTTATATGAAGTGGTTTCTCACACGAAAATTGAAGAAAATGGAGAAGGAACAGCGTTCGGTTCCTACCGATAAATAAATAAACCAAAAAGCCGTTTGCTCATGTAAGCGGCTTTTTTCGTTTCAAATACCGCTTATTTTTTAAGCAAACCATAACGGCCCCACCGATTTATTGATTCGCCATACCTTTTCTTCTTAGTAACTTTGAGGCAAGAAAACACCTCATGATATTACTCGTATTCTATCTACTCTTGGCTTTAGTAGTTTCTTTTTTATGCTCGGTTTTAGAAGCCGTTTTACTCAGCGTAACGCCCAGTTTTATTCAATCTAAGCTTTCTCAGCAAAAGCAATGGGCTCATCAATTGCTCAAATTTAAAACCAACATAGACGGGCCTTTGGCTTCTATTTTATCGCTTAACACAATTGCACACACAGTTGGTGCGGCCGGTGTAGGAGCCCAAGCTAGCATTGTTTTTAGCAATGTATCTGTGGGGGTAATTTCAGGTATTCTCACCTTATTGATCTTGATTTTTTCTGAATTAATTCCCAAAACGTTGGGTGCCAATTATTGGAAAGATTTAGCGCTATTCACCACTAAAACTCTCCAAGTTCTTAACCTTATTATGTATCCGTTTGTGTTGCTTTCTAATGCCATTACCAAGCTGTTAAAAAGTAAGAACGAACCGTCTGTTGAGCGAAGTGAAATTATTGCGCTAGCAGAAATTGGAGTAAAAGAAGGTGTTTTTGCTCCGCAAGAAGCCAAGGTTTTAAAGAACTTAATAAACCTTAGAAAACTATCGGTTAAAGATATTATGACTCCCAGAATGGTGATCACCGTAGCTGACGAAACCCTTACGGTTAAACAGTTTTTCAAGAGTAACGAGTTTTACCGATTTTCTCGAATTCCTACCTGCAAAAACAACTCAAAAGATGAAATTACGGGTTTTGTACACAAGCACGACATTCTAGAAAAGTTAGGGAACCAAGAATACGAAACACCGCTCTCTGAAATTAAACGTCCGCTCGATGTTGTGCCTGAAATTCAGAATCTCTACAAACTTTACGATTTTTTCACTCAGCAAAATACACACATTGCCTTGGCAGTTGAAGAGTTTGGCGGAACGGCTGGTTTAGTCACTATGGAAGATGTTCTAGAAACGTTGCTGGGTATGGAAATTATGGATGAGTTCGACTCTACCGAAGATTTACAAGAATACGCGCGCCAACGCTGGAAACTGCGCGCCAACCGATTAGGCATTCAATTAGACGCTACGGCTAAAGCTTCTTCTTCTGGTGCTTCAACTGAGAAGCACGAGGAGTAATTTTTCAGCATGAAAATCTACATTAAAAATATGGTTTGCCAGCGTTGTAAAATGGTGGTAACTCAACTACTTGAAAAAACAGGGTTGCATCCTATTCGGGTAGATTTAGGTGAAATCGAATTGCAAGAAACGGTGATTGAACCCATCGTTAAAGAAAAATTGCAGCAGCAACTTCACCTACTTGGTTTCGAATTATTAGACAACGAGAACTCAAAAACCCTCTCAAAGTTGAAAACCTTGATTATTGATTTGGTGCATATCCAAAATAACGAAATCAATATTCCGCTTTCTGAGTATTTAGCTCAACATATCCATTCTGATTACAGCGCTCTCAGCAACTTGTTTTCTCAGTTAGAAGGCATCACCATTGAGCGTTTTTACATTCTTCAGAAGATAGAAAAAGTGAAAGAACTTTTACTGTACAACGAACTCACTTTAAACCAAATAGCCTCGCAACTCAATTATTCAAGCGCTGCGTATTTAAGCAACCAATTTAAGAAAGAAACAGGCTTAACACCTTCTCAGTTCAAAAACCTCAACCGCCCAACTCGCAACGGATTAGATGAGGTTTAAATGTTACAATTCTTATCCAAAATAGTGTAAGTTCTTTCGCTACAGCGTTCCCCACCTTTGTGTTATAATAAAACAAGCATTATGACACACACATATACAATTAACGGAATGACCTGCACCAGCTGCGAAGCCAAGGTAAAATCGGCATTTCTCACCCTTTCGGCCATTTCTGAAGCCAACGTCTCTAAAGAAAATGGCAGCGCCACACTAACGATGAACGAACATATTCCTCTTTCAAAATTACAAGAGGTTCTCGACCCCAAATACACACTTTCTGCCCCCAATCACAACGAAACAGTTGAGCAGACCAAATCTTGGTTAGCCACTTATCGCCCTATTCTTCTCATTTTCGGCTATATATTTTCGGCTACAGCATTACTCGAAATCACCTCACCCGAATGGGATTTTTCACGTTGGATGAGAAATTTTATGGCTGGTTTCTTTCTCACATTTTCGTTCTTTAAGCTTCTCAACTTAAAAGGATTTAAAGAGACCTACCAGATGTACGATGTAATTGCTCGGAAATTTCCGGCCTGGGGTTATGTATACGCCTTTTTAGAATTGGCGTTAGGCTTTGCTTTTCTTCTAAACGTTAATCCGCTCATCACCAACTCAGTAACATTAGTTGTGATGTCGGTAAGCATTATTGGCGTATTACAAACAGTGCTCAACAAAAAGAAAATTCAGTGTGCTTGTTTAGGAGACGTCTTCGATTTACCCATGAGCACAGTAACCATTATCGAAGATGGGATAATGATTCTTATGAGTTTAACTATGCTTTTCACTCACTTTCTTTAATCGATACGAACGCGTAAATTCAATTCTTCTTAACTCTGCAAAAGAGAAAAACGCACTTTTCACCACTTCCTTTTCGAATTGAAAAATGCCGACACTCATTATTTTTGCAGTATTTCAAGTAAAAAACTTCAAGAAAGAAGAAAGCCACATACAGTTATAACACGTTCAGAAAATGAAAGAAATTACAACCCGAACCGATATTTCTTTATTGGTTCATACTTTTTACGATAAAATTCGGCAGGAACCGACTTTGGGTCCTATTTTTAATCACCACATAGCCGAAGAAGAATGGCCGGCTCACCTTGAAAAACTCACCGATTTTTGGGAAAGCAATTTAATGGGCGTTCAAAAATTTAGAGGAAACCCCACAGCCAAACACGCTCAAGTAGATGCTCACATGAATTATAGCATTGACCAAACGCACTTTGCAAAATGGCTAAACCTATGGTTTTCTACTATCGATGAATTGTTCGAAGGAGAAAAAGCAAATCAGGCCAAGCACATGGCGCGTAAAATGTCTACGGGTCAGTTTTTAGCTATTTGGCGTCACCGACCCGAAAACCAAGACACTCACTAATTCTTCATCCACTAACCACCGCATCTTCACCGCTTAATTTCATCTTTTTACATGATTTCAAATAGAATACGATTGGGTTCCTACCGATAAAAATAGGTTAGAAAAAAAGGGTTTTTACAATCATAAGCGAACCGCTCACCGCCATAAAAACCAACAGCAATACTCGAAAAGTATGGGCTTTCATTTTCTGTAAAAATCGTTTTCCAATTACGTTTCCAATCAAAGCGCCTGCGCCCAAGGCCAAGCCATACCCCCAATATTCGCCTTTTAACAGACCAAAAAAAGTATAACCACTCACTTGCGCAATTCCTAGTATAAAGGCGTTGGCCGTTTTGGTGCCTATTAAATCTTCTTTTTCTAAACCGTAGTTCAAATAAAACGGATTAAGCACTGGACCAATAGCTCCAATCAGGGTAACAAGCGTAGAAACCACGAAACCTAACGGTATAAAATACGCCAATTTCATGGGGAAAGAACGCTTCTTTTTACCGTATTTATACTGAAACAACGTGCTAATTAAAAAGATTCCCAAGAGCAATCTTAGCCAATCGGCTTGCAAAGAATGAAACCACCATGCGGCCATCCAAGAACCTACCAAAGCCGAAGGGGTGTAAAAGATTACTACTTTCCAATCGATTGATTTCCAGAAGAGAATTAACCGAGACGGCCGTCCAATAAAGGTTCCCAAATTCACCACCGGAGCGGTAAAATTAGCGCCCAACAAAGCCGTTACCACGGGCACAGAAAGCAAGGCTCCACCGCCACCAGAAAGGGTAGAAAAAGTGAATGCGGCCATGCCAGTAAAAAACAAAATCAGAAGTGTATCGAGATCGCCTAAAATCAAGGTTTTGCCGTTTTTTGATCAGAAGTGAGAGAAAAATTCTTCTTCCATTCTTCGTATTTCTTTAAGTCTTTCGCTACTTGATTAAAGACAAAAGTAATCACCGATAAATCATCGATAAAACCAATGCCCGGCACAAAATCTGGAATGGCATCAAATGGAACAACCACATAAATTAATGCCGCTAAAATAGCTACTATCGAATGCCTCGGAATTTTATCATAGTTTCCTGAAGAATAATCTTTTACAATAGACACAAACAAACCTAACTGGTGTTTTAATTTCTTAAAAACCGACCAGTTTTTCTTCATTTTTTCTTCGGCTTTTCGAGCGGCATCTTTGCTTTTAGCGGCTTGCCCCAACAACGATTCTGCCTTCTTAAAATGTTCTTTAAATGGTTTCATAATTTTAGTTCAAATAAAAAAGCCACTTTTGAAAATCAAACTCTACTCCATTGAAAACGATACTTTCAAAAGTACATTACATCATCACACTCTTGGGCACTCGTCCAGAATGGTTTCTTATTCTGCTACTTTTGGCGAATGTTTGGTTAATTTTTTCGCTCGATTTTTATCAAACATTAGACGGACCGGCTCATTTCTATAACTCGAAAATAATCGGTTCATTGCTTCAAAACCACCCCGAAATAAGTAAGTGGTATCAACTAAACACAGGCATTGTACCTAATTATACCAGCTACGGTTTACTCATGTTGCTAAGCGCAATTTTCTCTAGCTCGCTGGCTAATAAAATAGTGATTTTGCTCTTAACCAGCGTGCCGCCTCTTCTCGGTTTTTTCTTGTTTAAAAAACGATTTTCAAACGGTTCGTTTTGGGCGCTTTTTTTAGTTCCGATGTCGTTTACCAGCGCATTACAAATGGGCTTTTTCAATTTTTCGCTGGGTGTAATCGCATTGCTTTTCTACCTCTTTTTTCTCTTCAAAAAAGATCTTTTCAAGCCCATCAACATCGTCTGGAATTTTCTATTCACATTGATTCTACTCTACACCCACGCCTATGTTTTTGTAATGGGTTTATTCTGTTTGGTAGGAACCGTAATTACTTCGAGCTTAGCATCTCCTTTTCATTGGAAATCTCTTTTTCAATCGAAATACCTGTACTTGTTTGGGCTAAGTGCGGTTCCTTCAGTAGTGCTTTTTATTATCTTTAATTGGCAACATCCAAGTTTCGATGAGCAATATTTAGACGTTGCCGTTTTGGTAGAGCAATTAGTCAATTTCACATCTATTGTCTCTCACCACACAGCTGAAGAAACACCGTTTACTCGAGTAGTCTTTTTTCTTCTATTGGGAGCAGTAGTTCTTAAGTTCCTCAGTGCTTTTGGTTTAAAAAACAGTTCTTTTTCTGCTCGAGACTACGTGTTTTTAGTGGTTATTTTGCTGCTTATTATCTTCTACTTTACCACTCCCGATTATGTGGGTTATGCTGGTTTTTTATCGAGAAGACATCAATGGTATATCGTCTTTTTTATGTTGCTGTTTTTGGTTTCTTTTCAGCTTCCGAATGTGGTAAAAGTGGCTGTGGGCATCTCTTTGGTATTCATACATGTTGAGCTATTGCAAATCATCAGCAAATACCAACAACCTTTTCAAGACATGAGTCAAGAATTGTTCGAAGCGGCCGAACACGTACCTGAAAATGTGGTAATTTATCCTTTTCATTATCACTCTGCCTACGAGGCCAGCCATGCCTCTAATATTCTAGGTTGGCAGAAAAACGTGATTATTCTCGATAACTACGAGGCCAACATGGATTACTTTCCAGTCATGTGGCGAAGTGCCGATATGCCTGCCATAGAGAAGAGAAATTGGTGCCATACTTCCGCTCAATTTCCGGGTTATCCTAAAACATCGTCAGCACAAAAAGTTACGCCCATCTATTTTGCTTACAGTAATGATGTAGAGCGCTGGGATACCTTGTGCCCTACTGTTTTCACCGAGGCTAAAATTCTCTACCAAGGCAATCACGTTTTAATGTTTCAAGAAAACAATTAACGGTTTAAGTCGAGCTCGACCATAGGATCCCAAAACAGCTTTTCAAAATTTTGAACTTGGTCTTCTTTTACCTCAACACCTTCTGCTTCCAAGGCTTCTTGCATAGCAAAAGGAGTAGAAAAATGGTGTTTCCCCGTGAGTAAGCCGATTCTATTTACTACACGATGGGCAGGAACATATTGAGGTTGTAAAGCTGAATTATTCATAGCGTATCCCACCATTCTTGACGATTTTGGTGTTCCTAGGTACTTGGCAATAGCTCCGTAACTGGTGATTCTTCCAGCCGGTATTTGCCGAACTACTTCGTAAACCATATCGAAAAAGTCTGGAGGAAGAGCCATTTTAATTGATCTTAAACTTGCAGTATTTTATAACATGCCCTCTTTCGGTAAACAGTTTTTCGTAGTAGGTTTTAATCTCTAAGATATCACGCGTATCTGCATCTAAATTTTCTACCAACTCACCGTATAAATCGTAAGTACAAGAAACCAATTCGTACTTATGCTCTTCAATCTGCTCCATGGTATAATCGAAGAAAAAATCACTATCGGTTTTTAGGTGAACAATACCACCTGGCTTTAAAAAGCGTGCATATCTTTCGATAAACATTTTGTTTGTTAACCGTTTACGAGCTCTATTCTTTTGCGGTTGCGGATCTGGGAAAGTAATCCATATTTCGTCTACTTCTCCCGGCTCAAAAAACGCCTCAATAAAATCGATGCGGGTTCTTAAAAAACCTACATTGGTTAAGTTTTGATCTAAAGCCGTTTTGGCGCCTCTCCACAAGCGCGCTCCTTTAATGTCTACCCCTAAGAAATTTTTATTTTTAAACTTTTGCCCCATGCCCACTGCGTATTCTCCTCTACCGCAGGCCAATTCTAAAACAATAGGATAATCGTTTCTAAAAAAGTCTTTTTTCCACTTACCACGCATCGGGTGTTTCACAAGATCGAATTCTTGTTTTTTCTTCAATACTTGGTGAAGTTCTGGTTCTAATACATTGGGAAACGATTTGAGTTGCTCAAATCGAAAAAGCTTTTGTTTACCGCTCATGCTCTACAAACTTTGACTGGCAAAAGTAGCCTTAATTACTTTCTGACTTTACAACCACTCGATAAGTATGCCGGGTTCTTTGTTCCATCAGAATTTCTTTGTTCTCTGTAAGTTGTTTTCGCGTTGGTTTATCGTAATGGCGAATGGTGATTAAATCGAGATCGGTGTTAAATCGAATACTGTATTTAGCACTCAACGAATCTATTAACGGATTCAATTTGGTGATATCATCATCTACAGAAACCGAAAAATTAATGGCCGAGTTTTGCATCATATTAATGGTCACCTTGTGCTCAGCAAACTGGTGAAAAATCTCACTTAAATGTTCCTCTACAATAAAAGAGAAATCGCGAGTTACCAACGAAATCAATCGTTGTTTCGGTTTTATGATAAACGAAGCTTGTGCTTTATCATACGCGGTATTTTCATGTATGAGAGTTCCGCGTTCCTTCGGTGATTTAAACGATTTCACCCATAACGGAATCGCCTTATTCTGAAGCGGCTGAATGGTTTTAGGGTGAATCACACTGGCGCCATAATACGCCAACTCGATGGCTTCTTTGTACGAAATTTCTTCTAATTTCTTAGCATTCGGGAAGAATCTTGGGTCTGCATTCAGCACTCCGGGAACATCTTTCCAAATTTCTACTGAGTGGGCATTAAGCGCAAAAGCTATTATCGAGGCTGAATAATCTGAACCTTCTCTACCCAAGGTGGTGGTATTTAAAGAATCTGCCCCACCAATAAAGCCTTGTGTTATGGCAACTTGGCTATCTCCTAACTCAAAAAACGGCTGTAAAGATTGGTTTACCTGTAATTGAGTTTTCGACCAATCTACTTTGGCTTGGCGAAATTTATAATCGGTTTTTATAATGGCCCTCGCATCGAACCAGCGGTTGGTAATGCCTTGTGCGTTTAAAAAGTGAGAAACAATGGTGGTAGAAAGCAATTCACCACAAGAAACCAACTGATCGTAAATATAATCGGGCTTTCCGTTAACACGGCCTTCAATGGCATTTCTAGGTAATTCTAGAATCTGCTCTACAGCCGTAATTACCCGTTGTTTATCGGCCGGAAAAAGTTGCTGAATAATTCCGAAATGGAAGTCTTCTATGGCCTTCAGTTTTTCTTTCGCTTCTAGCGGGTTTTTCCCGATGATGCAATGCCAAACTTCTTCAAATGCGTTGGTAGTTTTACCCATAGCAGAGATGACCACAGCTATCTTTTGTTGCGGATACTGCTCTAATATTGCTTTCACATTGTGCACAGCCTCAGCATCTTTCACAGATGCGCCACCAAATTTAAAGACCTTTATAGTTGACATTCAGTTTACATTTAAGGCGCAAACTTAAATAATGAGCGGTTCTCTGCGTTTTTTGGCCGCAAGTGGTTTTAATCGAAAGTGTAGATTTACCTTTGAAAAGCATGAGTGGCAAAAAGAAAATATTGGTAGCTCCGTTGAATTGGGGGTTGGGTCATGCTACTCGGTGCATTCCCATTATTAAAGAGCTAATTGCTCAAGGTGCAGAAGTGATTTTGGCTGCTGAAGAACACCCAAAGGCGTTGCTGCAAAAAGAGTTTCCGAAACTAGAGTTTATTGATTTACCTGGCTACGACATTACCTACCCGTCTGGCGGAAACATGGCTGTTCACATGATTAAGTTAATGCCGAAAATTCTCAATGGCATTAAAAAAGAAGGCGAACAACTCAAAAAACACATCGAAGAATACCAAATTAACGGAGTTATTTCTGATAACCGATTCGGTTTGCACACGGGAGCGGTTCCTACCGTTTTTATTACTCACCAAGTAATGATAAAGTCACCGTATGCCGAGTCGATTTTACAGAAACTCAACAGGCGGTTTATCAATAAATTTACCCATTGCTGGATACCTGATTTTGAAGGAGCCGAAAACCTCAGCGGTGAGCTTTCTCACAAGTATAAACTTCCGGAGCAAGCTCAATTCATTGGCCCTCTTAGCCGATTTAAACCACACCAAGTTACTGAAAATGAAACAGAAAACGATGTAATTGCCATTATAAGCGGACCAGAACCTCAGCGTACCCTTTTTCAGCACATTGTAACCACCGAACTCGAAATTAATAACATTCGATCGCTCATGGTTTTAGGCAAAGCGAGCAATCATCAAGACTCCAAACACGAAAAAATCACGATTAAATCGCACTTAAAAGCCACCGATTTAGAAGCGGCCATTGCAAAAAGCAAGGTAGTTGTTGCTCGGTCTGGTTACAGCACAATTATGGATTTGGCAGCTATGGGCAAAAAAGCCATTTTGGTTCCTACACCCGGGCAAACTGAGCAAGAATATTTGGCTCAATACCATGCCGAAAAGAAGCATTTTTATTGTGTAGAGCAAGATCGGTTCGATTTAGACGAAGCCCTAGAAAGTTTATCAGAATTTACTGGAATTACAGCACAACAACAGCCAGAGTTGTTGCAAAAAGCGGTAGCTGATTTTATTCGCTCTTTGTAGACGCCAACAATTGTGTTTTTTCTAACGAGAAATCGAGGCGGTAATCGTTTTCTAACAAATCGATCTTCTTCAAGGTTTTCTGCACAAATTGCCAGTGCTTTTCTGATCCTGCATACAATGGTCTGTGCGTAACCGCTTGTTGAATCTTTTCTATTTCGGCTACTTTTTTCTGTGTTTCTTTATCGAAGGCAGCCTTTGCAAAAACCGACCAAATGTACTGAATAGCCTCAGCGCTAGGGTGCGTTTTGTTCTCAGCAAAAAAACGATAATCGCGCAGGCCATCGGTAAGCAATTCGTAACCTGGAAAATAGTTGCCGCCCGATTTTTGGGCTAAAACCAGAGCCGCATCTAACAACCTACCTTTTGAAATGTGATTTTCGGTAAAACCATCTTTTTTGTGCTTTACAGGACTCACCGAAAAAACAGGAACTATTGACTTGTTCAGCTGCTTTATGGAAAGCAGGGCCTTTTCCCCTTTTTCAACCATTTCTTCTACCGAAAGCAACCGTTTTCTAAACAATTTCTGATCGGCTTTATGACAATTGGCCACCACATGCTGGTCTTTTTCGTACACCCAAGCAGTACCAAACGTAAAAAACACAAAGTGCGCACGCTCTACCATTTCTCGGGTTCTAATTAGCTGATCGTTCAGTGTAGCCAGCATTTCTTTAAAATCTTGATTACTGAAGGAACCGTGAACGTCAAAATGATGAAATACGCCTTCTTGTTCGAAAAGTTCTTCTTTTTTGAAAGTGCGTTGTTGAATTGCTCTATCGATATGATGAAAGATAGAAAGCGGATTAAAAGCAATACCAAACGGATTGGTAAGCACGTTAAACTTTCGCTTATACAAAGCATTTCCCATGTTTTCGGCAAAGCACGAACCCATGGTGAGCACTTCTGATTTTAACGTAAGAGAAGGCGTCCAATTTTCGACCTTTATTTGCTCAAACCACTCCATTCTACCAAAGATGCAAACAGTTGATTTAAAATCACAACACTAATGCTGTTTGAATTCTCGATAAGGTAGCTATTTTTGCCCCTCAACGATAACCCAAATCGAAAAGAATCATGTCAAATAAAAAAAAGATTACGGTAGCTTACGGAGACGGGATTGGACCTGAAATTATGAAGGCCACTCTTAAGATTTTAGACGCAGCAGAAGCGCCTCTAGAGTATGAAGAAATTGAAATAGGCGAGCAAGTCTACAAAAGAGGTGTAACAGCCGGAATTGAAGATTCTTCATGGGATAGCCTTCGTACAAATAAAATTTTCTTGAAAGCTCCAATCACTACTCCTCAAGGTGGTGGTTACAAAAGTTTAAATGTTACGGTACGTAAATCGTTAGGTTTATACGCGAACGTTAGACCCTGTAAAGCTTTCACGCCTTACGTAGATTCGAATTTCCCGAAAATGGATCTTACCATTGTTCGTGAAAACGAAGAAGATTTATATGCTGGTATTGAGCACCAACAAACCGAAGAAGTGGTTCAAACCCTTAAGTTGGTTTCTCGCCCAGGTATCGAAAGCATTGTACGCTATGCGTTCGAATATGCTCGTGCAAACAACCGCAAAAAGGTTACTTGTATGACCAAAGACAACATCATGAAACACTCTGATGGTTTATTCCACCAAGTATTTGATGAAGTTGCTAAAGAATATCCTCAGATCGAAAACGATCACATGATTATCGATATAGGATCTGCAAAATTAGCCGATAACCCAGAAGCCTTTGATGTAGTAGTAACCTTAAACCTTTACGGTGATATTATTTCAGACATCGCTGCTGAAGTTGCTGGTTCTGTTGGTCTTGGTGGGTCTTCAAACGTTGGTGAATCAGTAGCCATGTTCGAAGCCATTCACGGTTCTGCTCCCGATATCGCAGGTAAAAACATGGCAAACCCTTCAGGTTTATTGAATGGTGCTATCATGATGCTTGTTCACTTAGGAGAAACAGAAGTTGCTGAAAAAATTGAAAACGCTTGGTTAAAAACACTAGAAGATGGTTACCACACGGGTGATATCTACCAAGAAGGTGTTTCTGTAGAAAAGGTAGGAACACAAGAATTCGCTGATGCAGTAATTGCACGCTTAGGACAAGAGCCTACCAAATTTGCTCCAAAACGTTACGATAAAGATGCAGACCCTATCGATACTAAGCGTATTCCAACTCGTGAGTACAGAAAGAAAAGATTATTAGGTGTTGATGTGTTTGTAGATTGGAGAGAAAACGACAGAAACCCAGACATTATTGGTAAAGGGTTAGAAGCTGCGCAAGGCGATGTTTTCAAACTAAAAATGATTACCAACCGCGGTGTTAAAGTATACCCAGGTGGTTTGCCAGAAACCTTCAAAACAGACCATTGGAGATGTCGTTTCGTAATGCAAAACCCAGAAGGTGATTGTACCAATCAAGATGTAGCGAAATTGCTAGAAAGCATCGATAATGCCGGTTTTGATTTTATTAAAACTGAACATTTATACGAATTTGATGGCGTAAGAGGTTACTCTTTAGGTCAAGGAGAATAAGAACATTCTTCGTTCAAAAACATCAAAAACCTCTTCGGGCATCCGAAGAGGTTTTTTTGTGGGTAAAATCGAGTAAAATTAAATCTCTATCCACCATTATGGCACCAAGTGGAACGGTAATCACGAAGGTGTTGCTTGCCCAGATGGTGTTTACTACTGCACTGTAATGCACCAATACCTACCTGGTTATGAAGAGTATAAACTAGAAGGAACCGTTTTATTAGTTCGTTCAGCATTTTTGATTATTCTTTTGAATCATTGCTTATCTTCCGAGCGTGAAACAAACGCGTAAATGACAGAAGAACAATTACCTCAGCAACCCGAAAACACCTCTGAACAAGGCGCTGACAGTTCAAATAACGAACAAGAAAAAGCTGCCATTCGAGTAAGCGCCATTCGCTTGGCTACCAATCTTTGGCAATACATTCAAAATGTAATGAGCTTACGTGAAGGAGCCGATATTGCCAATACCACAGAAGGTATTAAACGAGATATCGACTTTAAAGGCCACAGTGTTTGGATTTTAATTGCTTCAATTTTTATTGCTTCAATCGGGCTCAATGTAAACTCTGCCGCTGCCATTATTGGAGCCATGCTTATTTCTCCGTTAATGGGACCTATTTTAGGAGCTGGCCTTGCCATTGGAACCAATGATTTTAAGACTTTAAAACGATCGCTAAGAAGTTTAGCAACAGCCGTTATTGTTAGTATCATCACGTCTACCATTTACTTTTTACTCTCTCCTATTTCAGAAGCACAGAGCGAACTTTTAGCCAGAACCAAACCAACCATTCTTGATGTGATGGTAGCTATTTTTGGTGGTTTGGCTGGTATTATTGCAGGATCGCGTAAAGAGAAAAGTAATGTAATTCCGGGTGTGGCGATAGCTACCGCTTTGATGCCTCCTTTATGTACGGCCGGATTTGGTTTGGCCACCGCACAATGGAATTATTTCTTTGGTGCTTTTTACTTGTTTTTACTCAACAGTATTTTCATTTGTTTGAGTACGTATGTGATTGTTCGCTATTTAGATTTTCCGAAAAAATCGTTTTTGGATCCTACCCGTGAGAAGAAAATGAAACGTTACATCTACCTTACGGTAATTGTGATTGTAGTGCCCAGCGGATTGCTTTTTTGGGATGTAATACGCGAGAGTATTTTTAGAACAAAAACCACTCAGTTTATTTCTGAAAACTTTGACTTCACCAATACCGATGTAATGAGCAGTAAGGTGACTTTTGGAGATACTTCTAGGATTGATGTTTACCTCGTGGGCGATAAAATAGAAGATGAAATGGTAGAGAATTTGCGCGCCAGATTGCTAAGCTACGGACTTGAAAACACGTATTTAAAAATACATCAGTCGGGTGCTTCTAAAGAAGATTTTTCTAACCTTAGCAAAGAAGTTCGTGTGGGTGTAATTGAAGATTTGTACCAGAAAAACGAAAAGGCGATTCGTTCGAAAGATAGTTTAATAGCTGTGCTTCAAGACGAGATTTACACCATTAAAGCAGATACGATTCCGTTTCGTACTATTCAAGAAGAAATTCGCGTAAGCTACGATGGAGTAAACACCATTTCGTTTGCCAAGCTAGTTTCTGCTAATAATGAAAAGGCGTTAGATACGGTTCCTACCTTTGTGCTATCGTGGAATACTTCTGTAGAAAAAGAGATTCAAAAAGTGCAGAGTGAAAAGATTGAAAAGTGGCTAAAGGTTCGCTTAAACCAAGAAAAAGTAGATGTAATTAACTTTACGCCTTCTTCAGAGTAAACGAGAAAGTTGAGCCTTCGCCTTCGGTACTTCTTACGTTAATGGTTTGGTCGTGAGCATCGATAATGTGTTTCACAATGGCCAAACCTAAACCTGACCCGCCTTGATGACGGTTCCTACTTTTATCTACGCGGTAAAATCTTTCGAATAAGCGAGGCAAGTGCTCTTGGGCAATTCCAGAGCCATTGTCTTCAATTTCTACCAAAATATTTTCGTCCATATCGTAGAATCGAACTTTGGTAAATCCACCTTCTTCGCCATATTTAATGCTATTTACCAATAAATTGGTGAGCACTTGGGTAATCTTGCTACGATCTGCCATTACCCACACCGGCTTGGGATTAGCTTCTTTGAACTTAAACATGATACCGTTTTGTTGTGCTCGGTATTCCAGGGCGCTAAATAAATCGGCTGTGATTTCAACGATATCGATTTTTTCTAACTCTAGGTGAGTTTGCCCCGATTCTAAACGGGTAATCATATCTAACTCATTGATTAAATTAATGAGTCGGTCGAGGTTTTTATCGGCACGTTGCAAGTATTCTTTGTTAATAGATGGATCGTCTAATCCGCCTTCTAACAGGGTAAGCAAATAGCCTTGAATACTAAAAACGGGCGTTTTCAATTCGTGAGACAAATTGCCAATAAATTCTTTCCGAAATTCTTCTTGCTTTTTAAGTTCGGCAATTTCGTCTCGGCTATCTTGTGCCCACTCTAGCACTTCTTTGTTTACTTCACTTAACACATCGGTATTGTAATCGATGGTAAGCGTAGCCGATTTACTTTGCGTTTTTAAGCGGTGAATGGTTTTGTAAATCAGCTTTATTTTCTTGTGAATAAACCTTTCTATGGCAAAGTTGGCGAGCATTAGCCCCACAATAAACGCCACCAATAAGGCTAATCCAAAAAAGAGCCAACCTACCCAATCCGCATGGCTGTAAAACATTACGGGTAAGAGCACCACACCAAATGCTAACACTAAGTAAGAAGAGATATAGGTAGCAATTTCCCTAGGTGTGTTGGTTTTCATATTGCGTTTGTAATTCAACAGGCTCATATCAATTTTTTGGGAAACGTGCTACACTGGAAAATGGAAAGATCTAGAAAGGTAAAAGAAGCGGTTTACGCTTCAAATTTGTACCCCACTCCTTTTATGGTTTTGATATAAGTATCACCAATTTTCTCTCTTAACTTACGGATATGAACATCGATGGTACGGTCACCAACTACCACATCTTCTCCCCAAACAGAGGTTAAGATTTTTTCACGGTTAAACACCTTGCCAGGGCTAGAAATTAACAACGCCAATAGTTCGAATTCTTTTTTAGGAAGTGTCATCTCAGTACCATCTTTTACCACAACGTAACGGTCTCTATCGATTTTTAACCCGCCCACTTCTGTGCTATTCGCAGCTTCTTCTTCAACGTGGCTTCTTCTCAACATTGCTTTAATACGAGAAACCAATACTCTTGGCTTTACTGGCTTAACAATATAATCGTCTGCACCTGCATCGAACCCAGCAATTTGAGAATAATCTTCTCCTCTTGCGGTTAAAAATGTAATGAAGGTATTTTTAAGACTATCGATTCTTCTTAATTCAACGCAAGTTTCCATGCCATCCATTTCGGGCATCATCACATCTAATAAGATTAAATCAGGCTTTTGTTTTTTAGCTGCTTCAATGGCTTCTTTACCATTGTTGGCTGTAACTACCTGAAAACCTTCTTTTTTTAAGTTGTAGCCGATAAACTCTACAATGTCTGCTTCGTCATCTACTACCAATATCTTGTTTGCCTTGTCTGTACTCATGCCTTTTTAATTGCGTTTTGCGCTCCAAATATAAAAGATAAACAAGATAGGCACTGTTTTAACAATAGGTTAATTATCAAGTAGTTAATAATGAACACCTTTACAACCTATGTTAAGAACCTAGTTAACATTCGATTAACCAATTGATAACTACCCATTGACTTTCACCTAAGATTGAGAATGTTCTTTTGCGGCAGATAAACAATTAAACTATTTAATCTAAAAACATTTACGATGAACAGATCGAAGCTTTTTGCACTAGGGTTGATCGCATGCGCTACAGCATTCACTGCTTGTGACGATGATGACGATGACAACAACAGCAAACCATCAGGTCCTTCTTTTGGAACTAAAACCATTTCTCAAGACATCACTGCCAACACTACTTGGTCTAAAGACACTGTATACATCTTAGACGGTCGTATTAAAGTTCGTCCGAACGTAACTTTAACTATCCAGCCAGGTACTATCATCAAAGGTGAGTCTGGACAAGCTGCTAACGCAACTGTATTAATGGTTATGCGTGATGCTACTATCATGGCTGTTGGTTCTCCTTCTGAGCCAATTATCTTCACTTCTATTCTTGATGGTATCGAGCCAGGTGAAATCGAATCTCCTACTCCAAACGATCTTCAAGGCCAGTGGGGTGGTTTAGCAATCTTAGGTAACGCTAAAGTATCTACAGGTACTACTGATCCTAACGGTGGTGGTTTTGACGTTGACCAAATCGAAGGTGTTCCTTCAACTGATACTGACGGTCTTTACGGTGGAAACAATGATGATGATAGCTCTGGAAAATTAGCTTACATTTCTGTACGTCACGGTGGTACTGTTCTTTCATCAGGTGATGAGTTAAACGGTATTTCTTTCGGTGGTGTTGGTAGAGGAACTGAAGTTCACCACATTGAAATCGTAGCTAACGCTGATGATGGAGTTGAATTTTACGGTGGTTCTGTAAACGTAAACAACCTTTTAGTATGGAACAACGGTGACGATGCTATCGATACTGACCAAGGTTATAGCGGAACAATCGATAACTTTATCGTTGTTGCTCCTGAAGGTTCTCCATTCGAATTAGATGGCCCTGAAGGTGCTGACTTAGAAAACGGTGACCACACTATTAAAAACGGTACTGTTGTAGCTTCAAGAGGTGCAAACGGACCTAACGCTGGTGACTTAATTAACTTTGACGACAACACTAACGTAACTGTAGATAACGTATGGTTCACAAGCGTTGTTCCTGGTCAATTAATCAACTCTAACGAAGAAGCTACTAACGTTGCAACTATCACAAACATCACTATTGATGTTGATGCTGCAAACATTGCTGATTATGTATCTGCTGCTGACGCTTCTATTCTTGGAAACGTTTCTGCTGGAACTACAAGCAAAGCAAACTCAGCTGAATTCACTACTTGGTCTTGGGCTGGTGTTAGTGGTTCAATCTCAAGTCTATAATTTATTTCTAGATAAATATTCTAATTAGACAAAAGACTCGTTCAACCCCAAAAGGATTGAACGAGTCTATTTTTTTTTAATAACAGTTCAACTATGAAACTTAATTCACTTTTTACTTTAGTTGCTATTACATTTTTGAGCCTAACAGCATTTGCTCAAACAGGTACGGTGAGAGGTACTGTAATTGATGGCACTACGGGTGAGCCCCTTTTTATGGCTAACGTAGCTATTCCGGGAACCACTACAGGAACCTCAACAGACTTCGATGGTAAGTTTGAATTAGAGCTTGCCCCGGGAACACACGAACTTCAGTTTAGCTTTATTGGGCTAGCTAAAGTGAGCATTACCGATATTCAGGTAGAAGCAAATAAAGTAACAGTAGTTGATGTTGTTAAATTAATGCCTTCTTCTCAACAACTTAAAACCTACACCATTACAGCAAAAGCCAACAGAGATTCTGAAACGGCCATTATGACCATGAAGAAAAAATCTGTAAAAATGCTGGATGGTATTTCTGCTAAAAAAATGGCACTAGCTGGCGATGGTTCAGCTGTTGAAGCCGCTCAACGTGTAACAGGTGTTTCTATCGAAGGTGGAAAATACGTTTACGTAAGAGGGTTAGGTGACCGCTACACAATGGTGACCATTAACGATATTAGAATTCCAGGTCTAGATCCGGATAGAAATTCTGTTCAGATGGATCTTTTTCCTACTTCATTAATCGACAACATTGTTGTTGCTAAAAACTTTACCGCAGATCTACCTGCTGACTTTACCGGTGGTTTAGTAAACATTGAAACTAAATCTTTTCCTGACGAAAAAATTATGGAAGTATCTCTTGGTGTTAGCTACAACCCAGATATGCACTTCAACTCAGACTTTCTTACTTACGGTGGTGGTGATTTAGATTTCTTAGGTTTTGACGATGGAACCCGAGAATTACCTACCAATGCACGTAATCCTGACAACTTCCCACGTATTATTCGCGATCCAGAAGCGATGAAGGAAATGACTAGTCAATTCGATCCTCAGTTAGGAACCGAAACTACCACTAGTTTACTTGACTATAGCTTAGGCTTTAGCATGGGTAACCAAAAGAAACTTAGAGACGATGAGAACTCTCCAACATTGGGTTACATCTTCTCGTTAAACTACAAACAAACTCAAACTCACTACGACAACATTACATACGCAGAGTACCAAAGAAATATCGACAAGTCTGAAAACGAATTGATTTATGCAGATCGTCAAGATGGTATTCAAAGTAGCCAAAGAAATTTGATTGGTGCCTTAGGTGGTATTGCTTATAAAACCAAAAAGAACCAATACAAGCTTACCTTAATGCATATTCAAAGTGGTGAGAAAAGAGCAGCTTTATTGCAACTAGACCAAAACACCAATGCAGTAGGTAAATCAGGATATATTGGAGAATCTGACAACTTAGAATACGAACAACGTAGTTTAACCAACCTTTTGTTCAACGGTATTCACAACTTACCAGAAAAAGACATCAAAATCGATTGGAGCGTTTCTCCAACTCTATCTATTGCGAACGATCCAGATATTCGCAAAACCGCTTTTACTTTTGCTGTAGACACGAGTTTTCAAGCTGGTAATGCAGGGGTCCCTTTAAGACTGTGGAGAGAGTTGAACGAATACTCTGTAGACAACCAAGTGAACTTTACCAAAAAGTATAAATTCAAAGAAGAAGATGCTAAACTACAAGCTGGTGCGGCCTTCTTATACAAAGCAAGAGATTACGAAATTAACTCTTATGCACTTCGTTTCTTAGGTAACCAAGATTGGGAAAACAACGACCCTAACGAGGTGCTTTTACCAGAAAACATTTACCCTAACAGTAACAACCAAGGCACTTACATGGTAAATGAAAACAACAACCCTAACTCAAATGCATACGAAGCGCAAGCTTTTAACTATGCAGGGTATGTTTCTAACGAATTTCAGGTTACTAAATCGTTGAGAAGTATTATTGGCGTTAGAGCTGAGTATTTCTTACAAAAACACACAGGTAGAGATATTGCAGGTTCTGCTGGAAATGGCGGAAATGTTTTAGACAACGAAACCGTTTTAGAAACTTTCGATCTTTTCCCAACAGTTAACTTAATTCAAGGCTTTAAAAACGACTTAAATTTGCGTTTTGCTTACGCTCGTACAGTTGCTCGCCCTTCGTTTAAAGAATTATCGTTTGCACAAATTGTTGACCCATTAACGGGTAGAACATTCAACGGTGGTTTATTTCAATATCCGCCAGATTGGGATGGTAACTTAACTTCAACGTATATTCATAACCTTGATTTACGTTTCGAGAAATTCTTACCAAAAGGACAACTTTACTCAATTAGTGCTTTCTACAAGAAGTTTATCGACCCAATCGAATTAGTAAGAAACCCATTAATTAACACCAGTTTCGATTACCAACCAAGAAACGTTGGTGATGGCCAAATCTTTGGTATCGAGTTAGAAGCGCGTAAAAATTTAATGTTCATTTCTCCACTTCTTGCTAACTACAGCTTTAGTGGTAACGTAACATTTGTACAGTCTTCTATCGAAATGGCTACCAACGAATTTGAAGCTAGAAAAAACAATGCTCGTGATGGCGAAGACATTGAAGACACGCGTGAAATGGCCGGACAAGCACCTTATGTAATTAACGCTGGCTTCGAATACAGCCACTACGAAAAAGGAATTAACGCTGGTTTATTCTACAACGTTAAAGGCCCTACTCTCTTAATTGTAGGAACCGGATTTGTACCAGACATTTACCAAGAGCAATTTCACAGTTTAAACTTTGGCATCTCTAAAACATTCGGTAAAGAGAAAAACCTAAAAGTTGATTTTCAAGCGGCTAACATCCTTGGTGATGTTCGTGAAGAATTGTTTATCTCTCACGAAGCCGAAGATCAAGTTTTCACCAGCTACGAACCAGGAAGAACGTTTAGCGCTGGCATCAGTTTCAAATTCTAACAGGTTTAGTAAAACTTGCACTTAAATAGAAAAGCGACTCTCATCAGGGTCGCTTTTTTTTGTGTTCCTACCTTTAACATTGCCTTTTTTAGTACCTTAGAACAATCAGAAACACACCTTTTACTGAAATCCTGCCATTTTAGTCCACGCAAACAAATCTGATGAGAATTCCTTCTGTTATAACTGAAAGCATTGTAGACTATATTTTGGGCCAGTCTCCCAATATGGTGGCTATTCATTTACCCAATGGCTATTACCAAGAAATTAATCAGGCTTGCCTTTCTTTTCTCGGCTATGAACCCACCGATTTAATTGGCACTAATATCTACGACATTATTCATCCAGACGATGTAGACTTGTTTTACGATAAAGGTCATCGGCCTGCCATCAATAAAAAAATCAAGTCGCTTCACTATCGAATGATGACCAAGGCAGGAACCGTTAAACACGTTTCTTCGAGCATTATTCCAGTAAAAAACCAGCAAGGTTCCGTGCAATATTTGGTGATTATAACCTACAGCCGACAGCGAGAAAAACAACTGGAAAGTAGAATAGATTATAACCAGAAATACATCAACTCCATTGTTGAAATGCTCAACATTGGCTATTGGGAATACAACTTTAACAAAGACATTTTACACTGGTCATCGAAGGTGTACGAAATCCATGAGTTAGATTCTACAAAACCCATCTCTTTTGAAAATTCTGTTCAATATTTTGTTGAAGAAAATAAGACAACAGTAGAGCATGCACTCCACGATGCCATTCAAACGGGTACCCCATTCGACTTAAAAGTATCTATTCGTACCGCCTTAGGAACCATAAAATATGTTCGATACGTTGGTCAACTGCATATTGTAAAAGGCAAACCTCAGTTTTTGTTTGGTGTAATAATCGATTTAACTGAAGACACCAAAAACGAGCACGATCAGCTTATGAGCTACATTGAAAAACTCAAAAGCCAAACCGATCGGCTAAAATCTTACAGCCAAATAGTTTCTCACGATTTACGCGGGCCACTTACAAGTATTAGCTTACTTGCCCGTGAAATTGAAAATGCAGCAACACTCGATGATATTTCACCGCTTACCACCATGCTTAAAGAGAGCGTAGATAGCTTACTGGGCAAGGTAGATTTCTTAGCCAAACTAGTAGATACCTCAAGTGAAAACGATCTTATTGAACAAATAAATATAGACGATGTTATATCTAGGATTTTATCCCAATATCAAGGTGTTTTAATCGAAAGCAATTTAGAGATTATGCAAGGTCATAACGATTTCGACACCATTAACTATCCTCGATTGCATTTGCAAAGCATACTTTCTAATGCAATACTCAATGCTGCGTTATTTGCGGATCCTAAAAAAAACAAGAAAACTCTACGAATAGACCGCAAACTGAAAAAAGGGAAACATATCATTTCTTTTACCGATAACGGTCTTGGTTTTCCTTACAATGGAAAACGAATTAGACAAGGGCAAACCTACCACTCACAACTATCTAGAGAAGGCCGAGGTCTTTTTCTTATTCAAACGTTGGTTGAAAGCAACGATGGCGAAATCACCATAGATTCTCGCGTTGGGGTAGGAACCTGTTTAACCATTTACCTAGACAAGTACAAACAGCAAAAACCTATTTAATAATGAAATTACTCGTATGCCTTATTGACGATGACCTCGTTTACCAGCATGTTACTAAGATAATGCTTAACAACGCTAATTCTGCCAACATTGATCGAATTATTCAGTTGCACGATGGGCAACAAGCCATCGACTATTTTGTGAAAAACGCAGGAGACCCCGTTCAACTGCCAGATGTGATATTTTTAGACATCAACATGCCGCACAAAGATGGCTGGGAGTTTTTAGAAGATTTTTCGAAATTAAAAGTATCTAAGGCAGGAACCATTTACATTGTTAGTTCAAGTGTATCGGCTGCAGATCGAGAACGAGCTAACGATCATAGTATGGTTTCCGGTTATGTTGTAAAACCCGTAGCCAAGCAAGACTTAGAAAAACTCTTGCTCGATATTATAAATAAGAAACCGGAGAAAGACATACTTTAAAAACGGTAGCCCACACCTTTAACTGTCTTAATGTATTCTGAGCCGATTTTGGTGCGCAATTTTCTCACATGCACATCAATTGTTCGGCTCTTCTTTGTATTTTCTATTTTGCCCCAAATAAGCTGAGTTAGTTCGTCTCTTCTAAACACTTTTTCGGGCTTGCTCGCCAGCAAATAAAGCATTTCAAACTCTTTTCGAGGTAAGGCAATTTGTTCTCCAGATTTTTCTACTAGGTACCGATCTCGATCTATGCTTAAACCATTTTTATGCAAGACATCGCGCTTTACTCGACTTCTTAATCGCTTTACAATGTTGGCCATTTTACGTTGTAAAACTTTCACAGAAATTTCGGCATGGATAAATTCATCGGCACCTTGTTCTAGCGCTGTAGCTTCTAAATAATCGTCTGTAATCGAATTATAAATAACAAAGAAGGTTTCTTCGTTATGGCTTCTAATCTCTTCTAACAGCTCTAACCCATCGTGCTGACCTAAAGAAATGTTAGAAAACACAATAAAAGGCAAATGCTTTTTAGCTTTTTTTACTGCCGCTTGAAACGAATCTGCCAACAAAAAATCAATACCGTCTACCAATAAAAACAACTCTTGGTATAACGCTCGCTTTTCTGCGCTTTCGTCTACTAATAAAACTACACTATTGGCCTCTCTCATCGAGGGTGAAAGTAGGCATCTAACATAAGGATATATTTAAAGCTGTTTTACGCTTGGGTTACAAAGTAAAACTCAATTTAAAACGTTTGGTAACACAGGCTTAACATTAGATATGCTGTTTAAAAAAAACCTTATCAAATCCGTTATTTTTTTAGTTTCTAAGGCCCTAATTCTATATCCGCACATAAAGATAATTTTACTTTTGCGCCACCAAAGAAGTAAGCTATGGATTACGGCATTTTAGACTTTGTAACACTCATTGGAGCCCTCGGTTTTTTCATTTACGGAATGAAAGTAATGAGTGAAGGCATACAAAAACTGGCTGGTAATAAAATGCGTGATATCCTGAGCGCAATGACATCGAACCGTTTTTTCGGAATATTAACCGGTGTTTTAATCACCGCATTGGTTCAATCTTCAAGTGCCACCACCGTTATGACGGTAAGCTTCGTAAATGCTGGTTTACTTTCTCTTACAGAATCAATTGGTGTAATTCTCGGGGCCAACATCGGAACTACGTTTACCAGCTGGCTCGTAACTTACTTTGGTTTTAAAGTTAAAATCTCATCTATTGCACTGCCCATTATTGCAGTGGGCTTGCCCATGATGTTTTCTAGCCGCAGTTCTCTGCGTTCTACATCAGAATTATTAATTGGCTTTGCCCTTCTTTTTATGGGCCTCGACCACCTGAAAGCAGCGGTTCCTAACCTACAAGAAAACCCAGAAATACTCAGTTTTTTACAATCGTATACCGATTTAGGCATTGCCTCTACCCTACTTTTTGTTGTAATAGGAACCATACTCACCGTGGTTGTGCAATCTTCAAGTGCAGCTATGGCACTCACACTCGTAATGTGTAACGAAGGCTGGATTCCGTTCGATTTAGCGGTAGGGATTGTTTTAGGTGAAAACATCGGAACTACTATTACCGCCAACCTAGCCGCCATTGTAGCCAACGTGCATGCCAAAAGAGCCGCTCGAGCACATTTTATTGTGAATATTTTTGGAGTTGTTTGGATGCTCATTGCCATGCCCTTTGTATTAGAAACGATTGATTACGTAATGGTAAACACACCTTATTTTGGAGGTGTTTCTCCTTACGAAAGTTCAGGGCAAATTCTTATTGCACTTTCACTCTTTCATACCTCTTTTAACGTAATAAATGTGCTCGTGCTGGTTTGGTTTGTAAAACCCATCGAGAAATTGGTTGTAAAAATGGTATCTAGCAAAAGCAAAGACGATGTTTTACACTCACTAGAATACATTAATACGGGAGTTATGGGAACGCCAGAACTTTCGCTTTTACAGGCCAGAAAAGAAGTAGCCAAATTCGGAACCTTAACGCATAAGATGTTCCACTATTTTGATGAACTTTTTCAAGCAAAAGAGCCTAAAAAGATCAAAAAGAAGATTTCTAAAGTTGAGAAATACGAAGAAATTACCGATCGAATCGAAATTGAAATTGCCGATTATCTATTAAAAGTATCGGGAGGTGAATTAACCGAAAGCTCTTCTTTGCGCATTAGAAGCATGCTTAGCGTTATTAACGATTTAGAGCGAATTGGCGATACACTGTACCAGCTTTCTAAGTTGTTCGAAAAGAAAGTGAACGAGCGCATTTGGTTTACTCCCGAACAACGAGAAAACATTGGCGACATGCTGCAACAAATCGATACCATGTTTATCAGCACTATCGATTTACTTTCTAACGATTATCAAGAAGCCAACATAGATACTATTGTTGCACAACACAAAGGCATTATTGACACTAAAATAGCCTTGAGAAAAATGCATTTGAGGAGCATAGAAAATGCTGATTACAATGTAAAAAGCGGTTTAATCTTCGCAGATTTATACACCAACTGTGAAAAAATCAGCGATCATTTATTAAACATTGCTGAGGCGGTGAAAGGGAAAGTTTAAGGTTTTATAAAAGCAGGAGAAATCACTTTTTCGCTCTCGTTAAGCGCCCTATCAATGAGCACAATTTCGTAGCGAAAGGTATCGTTGGGCGAAATAGCGTAAAACTGATTCATGCGTACTTCGATATCACCTTCTACCGTTTTAGAAGCCCCGTTGTTTTCTAGGCGCGGCACACGGTACCTTAAATTACTTTCAACGGGAGTCCAAACGCTATCTACCAATTCAAAATAATCGAGGTACAAATTGTAGTGATAACGGTTATCGTTTAGCGGTGAAAAAACGCCTGTTGTATCTTCAGCATCTAGCCCCACATCGCCATCACAATCTTTAAATTCTATCGATAAAATCGCTCCGTTTTCTTGAATAACGCTTAATTGGTTAAACTTTATAGAAGGAACCGTTCCTTCACAATCGTCAGATTTTTGGCAAGCTGTTGAACCCAATCCTAAAATAGCGCTGAGAAGTAGTATTTTTGAGGACTTTATCATAAGGATGAAATTATCAAAATAAACGGAGAAAATCTAAGTTTGGTTTGAGAGATCTCGAAAATCGCATTTTTTCTATTCAATCGAGTACTGATTTTCAAAATGTTGCTTTAGACGTTTTCAAATTTCAAGCTCAAAATTGCTCGGTATACAAACGGTATATAGAATTGGTGAAGTGTGTTCCTACCGAAATAAAAGCGGTAGAAGATATACCGTTTTTGCCCATTCAATTCTTTAAAACACATGAAATACGCTCGTTTTCGTCTGATCCAGAAATCGAGTTTTCTTCGAGCGGAACTACCGGAATGCAAACCAGCAAACATGCGGTTTATAAGCTTTCGATATACGAAAAATCGTTTCAAGATGCTTTTTACCAGTTTTATCCTAATGGGCGCGATCTTACCATTTTAGCTTTACTGCCCAATTATTTAGAGCGAGAAGGCTCTTCGCTTATTTACATGGTAGATGCGCTTATAAAGCATTCGAAGTCTGCGCATAGTGGTTTTTATTTAGACGATTATTCGGGGTTAATTAACCGATTAGAAGAGCTTGAAAAGCAACAAAAACCCGTTTTACTTTTAGGAGTAAGTTATGCCTTGCTCGATTTAATAGAAATGCATTCTTTCAAGCTCAACCATACGTTGGTGATGGAAACGGGCGGCATGAAAGGGCGCAGAAAAGAAATGATAAAATCGGAGTTACATGCCGTTTTAAAAGAAGGATTTGGAGTTTCTACCATCCATTCTGAATACGGAATGACGGAATTATTATCGCAAGCGTATAGCCAAACTAACGAACGTTTTTTGGGGCCTAATTGGATGAAAATCTTGATTAGAGATGCCAACGACCCATTTTGCTTATTGCCTTCTGGCCAAACGGGCGGCATCAATGTTATTGACCTAGCCAATTTATACAGCTGCTCGTTTATTGCCACGCAAGATTTAGGCAAGGTTCACCCTGATCAATCTTTCGAAGTGCTAGGTAGATTCGATAACAGCGACATTCGAGGGTGCAACTTATTGGTGCAGTAAAACGGATTGTACCGAAATCAATTACTTTTTCTCTTGGCGTAAGATTTTTTCCATTTTTCTGCCTTTGGCTAATTCATCTACCAACTTATCTAAATAGCGTGTTTGGCGCGTGAGTTCGTTGTCGATTTCTTCGATTCGGTAACCACAAATTACCCCAGTTATTAAATGTGCATTTTCATGCAATTGAGCGCGTTGAAAAAAGGTTTCGAAGGTTACTTTCTCGTCTATTAATTGCTTAATAGTTTCTGCATCAAAACCAGTTAACCACTCAATTACTTGGTGCAGTTCTTCAACGGTTCTGCCTTTTTTCTCCACCTTGGTAACGTAATGCGGATAGACAGACGAAAACGTCATGCTGGCAATTCTTGCGTTGTGTTCTGCGGTAACTTTCATAAAAAGATGAATTATTGATTTATTGATTGAAATGGTTACAAAAAGAGCCACTTGAAAAAGCAGCTCTTTATAGGTTTTAGAAAACAGTTTTAAACGGCTTTTACAATAAAGTAATTGCGCTTTCCTTTTTGTAATAACAAGTATTGGCCAGCTAGCAAATCACTTTCGCTAACGGTAAAAGTGTCTTTAATTTTCTCTTTGTTTACCGATAAACTATTGGCTTTTAAGTCTCTGCGCGCTTCACCGTTCGATGAAAGAAAACCAGCGTGCTGCACAAAAACATCTACCGCTTCTGCATTAAGCAATTCGTTTTTAGCCACTTCTGCTTGTGGAACTCCATCGAAAACTTGTAAAAATGTTTTTTCGTTTAAGCTCTGCAAATCTTCTTTAGTAGACTTGCCAAACAAAATAGCCGAAGCCTTTTTGGCCGATTCTAACTCCTCTTCTGAATGAACGCGAATCGTTAATTCTTCTGCTAATGCCTTCTGCAAAATGCGCGTATGTGGCGCTTCTTGATGTTCTTTTATCAAGTTTTCGAGCGTTGCTTGATCTTTCTCACTAAACACTTTAATAAACTTGGTAACATCTTCGTCTGAAGCATTTAACCAGTATTGGTAAAATTGGTAAGGCGATGTTCTTTCTGGATCTAACCAAACATTTCCGCCTTCAGACTTCCCAAATTTGGTTCCGTCTGCCTTGGTTAATAACGGAGTAGTAATGGCAAACGCAGTTCCCGATTCTTTTCTGCGAATTAACTCGGTTCCTGTTACAATATTTCCCCATTGATCTGAACCACCCAATTGCAGTTTTACTCCTTTATTTTTCCAAAGCCAGTAAAAATCGTAGCCCTGCACCAATTGGTAAGAAAACTCGGTGAAAGATAAACCGGTTTCTAGTCGTTTTTGTACAGAGTCTTTCGACATCATGTAATTAATGGTGATGTGTTTTCCCACATCGCGAATAAAATCAAGGAAAGAAAACTCTTTAAACCAATCGTAGTTATTGACCATCTCAGCGGCATTTTCGCCTTCGAAATCTAAAAATTTACGCAGCTGAGCTTCTACACACTTTTGGTTGTGCAGTAAACTTTCTTCGTCTAATAAATTTCTTTCTGCTGATTTTCCTGAAGGATCACCCACCATACCCGTAGCGCCACCTACCAAAGCATACGGTTTATGCCCGCATCGTTGTAAATGTCTTAAGGTCATAATTTGCACAAGGTGACCAACATGCAACGAATCTGCCGTAGGGTCAAAGCCAATATATGCACTGGTTACGCCTTTATTCAGTTCTTCTTGGGCTCCTGGCATTATATCGTGAACCATTCCTCTCCAGGTGAGTTCTTCTACAAAATCTTTCATGTGCATTGTTTGAATTTGCGACAAAGATAGACGGCCAAATCGAACCATGAAACTATCTTTACCAACCCGCGTTAATTCATACTTTTGAAGTCAACTTTTAACTATGGTATTTGTCACCGGTGGTACAGGTCTGGTAGGATCACACATAATCTTCGATTTAATCAAAAAAGGGTACTCGATAAGAGCCTCTCGTAGAGATACGAGCAATATTAAAACCCTGTACGATTTAGCCCCGTTTTACAATATTTCGGCAGAGCAACTCGATCAAATTGAATGGGTTGAATTATCACTTACCGATGTTTTTCAACTCGAAGAAGCTTTCGAAGGGTGCGATTGGCTTTTTCATTGTGCGGCCATGGTTTCTTTTGTGCCAGGCGAAAAAGAAATTCTTTTCGAAAATAACATTGTAGGAACCGAAAATGTAGTGAATGCAGCTTTACAAGCCGGTGTAAAAAAACTAGGCTACATGAGTTCTACAGCGGCTATTGGCAAAGGAGAAAACAACGCCATTGTTACCGAAAAAACCGAATGGAAAGACGGTGCTAAAAATTCTGTATACGGCATTAGCAAACATTATGCTGAGCGTGAAGTTTGGCGCGGAACAGAAGAAGGTTTAGATGCTGTAATGGTTAACCCTTGCATTATTGTAGGCCCCGGAAATTGGGGAAAGAGCAGCACCAATTTGTTTTCTTCAGTTTGGGAAGGCTTAAAGTATTATTCGAATGGCGCCAATGCTTTTGTAGACGTAAGAGACGTTGCCAAAGGTTTAATACAACTGATGGAAAGCGACATTAAGCAAGAACGTTTTCTTATGATTGGTGAAAACATGCCTTTTCGATCTTTTTTCAATCTTTTAGCCGATTCTTTGAAAAAACCTCGCCCATCTGTTTTTGCCTCTCCTTTTCTAGCTCAAATCGCCTGGCGTGCCGAATGGATCAAGCATAAAATAACAGGTAAAGCTCCCATGATTACCAAAGAAACGGCTCGTAATGCTCAAGAAGTTACCGAATATTCTGCCCAGAAAATAAAAGATGCTCTCGGTTTTAAGTTCACGCCTATTAGTGAAAGCATTGCTCATACGAGTGCTATTTTTCTAAAACAGCAGCAGAATCAGGAAGAAGAGTAGTTGATTTAGCTTCTTCTACTTCTTGCTTTAGAATTTTTTGTTGCTCAGCCTGCTCTTTGCTCAACTCTTCGATTACTTGGTTAAACATTTCTGCCAGTAATTCTGGTTGCTGCTTGTAATACATAAACGAAGATTTAAACTGCTCCAGTGTTACCTTCTCGCTTGCCAACAAGTGAGCATATTGCTCTAACGCTTTTTCTTTTATTTCGCTTTTGGGCGTAAAAAGTCTGCGTTGATATTTCGCCTCTACCAACTGAATTTGTTTCAGCAGTTGAGTCATTTCTTCTCGCTCAATTAAGTTCTCAGGTCTTTCAACTTGGCTAGAATTCCCTGAGCAACCCCCTAAAAAAGAAAGCGCCAAAGCAAAAATCAGTATGGGTAAAAAACGCTTCATATTATAATTCGCAATCTGGGTTTTCGGTTACGCCACGATCAAAGGTGAGTCGCATACCTTTTGCAGATTCATCAAATTCACCTTCGTTGTATACCAAGTTTCCATTTACAAAGGTTTTCTTCACTTTAGCATGAAAAGTGGTTCCTTCGAAAGGCGACCAACCACATTTGTAAAGAATATTTTCTTTGGCAACCGTCCATGGATCGTTCAAATCTACCAATACTAAATCTGCAAAATAACCTTCTCGAATGTAGCCTCTTTCTTGTAAATCGAATAAATCGGCTACGTTGTGCGCCATTTTCTCAATCACCTTTTCGATGGTGATTTTTTCTCTGCGTACCAATTCTAACATAGCTACCAGCGAATGTTGAATTAACGGACCTCCACTGGGTGCTGAAGTATATGGATTTTGCTTTTCTTCTAACGTGTGCGGTGCGTGATCGGTGGCAATCACATCGATTCGATCGTCTAATACGGCTTGAAAAATGGCATCGCGATCGGCTTTCGTTTTTACCGCAGGATTCCATTTAATGAGGGTTCCTTTTTCATCGTAGTCTTCGTCTGAAAACCACATGTGATGAACACAAGCTTCGGCAGTAATTCTTTTCTCTGTATGCGGAATGTCGTTTCTAAACAACTCCAGTTCTTCTTGAGTAGAAATGTGCAACACATGCAAACGCGTATCGCATTTTTTGGCCATTTCTATGGCTTTGCTCGATGAAGCGTAACACGCTTCTCGCGATCTAATTTCTGGATGGTATTTTACGGGAATGTCGTCTCCATATTCGGCTTTAAACTTGGCTAAGTTTTCAGCAATCATAGGGTCGTCTTCGCAATGCGTAGCAATAATTACTCGTGTTTTGCAAAACAATTTCTCTAGCGCCTTAATGCTATCTACCAGCATGTTTCCGGTGCTTGAGCCCATAAATATTTTTACTCCACAAATTTGGTTGTAATCTAACGAAGCCACTTCTTGGTAGTTGTCGTTAGTGGTTCCCATGTAGAAAGAATAATTCGCTAGCGAAACTTCAGATGCACGCGTATATTTAGCTTCAAGCAATTCTTTTGTTACAGCGCCCGGCTGGGTATTGGGCATTTCCATAAATGAAGTAACACCGCCAGCTACCGCTGCTTTTGGTTCTGTATATAAATCGCCTTTATGTGTAAGACCCGGATCTCTAAAGTGAACTTGATCGTCAATAATTCCGGGGAGCAAGTATTGTTCGTTCGCATCGATTATTTCTTCGGCAGTGATGGATGGCGATCCTTCGAAAACTTGAGCAATTTTACCATCTTTAATAAGTACTCCACCTTTAAAGGTGTTGCCTTCGTTAACTACAAAAGCGTTTTTAATCAGTAACGACATTCGACTTGGGTTTACTAAATAGACTTTTAATTTTCATTTCAATTACCCCGAGAAAGGCTTCTTTGAATATTTTACTACTCATTTTAGACTCCCCTTCTCTTCGATCGGTAAAAATGATAGGAACTTCCACTATATTAAAATTCAGCTGGTGAGCTGTGAATTTCATCTCAATTTGAAAGGCGTATCCTTTAAACTTGATTTTATCGAGGCGAATGGTTTGTAACACTTTTCTTCGGTAGCATTTAAAACCAGCTGTTGTATCTCGAATAGATACTCCTAACACCCTTCTTACATATACAGAAGCAAAATAGCTCATTAAAACCCTACTCATAGGCCAGTTCACAACATTCACTCCGGAGATATATCGGGATCCTACCGCTACATCTGCCCCATTTTCTGCACACGCTTTATGTAACTCAACAAGGTCTTTCGGATTATGAGAAAAATCGCAATCCATTTCGAAAATGTATTGATACTCTCTTTCTAATGCCCATTTGAAACCAGCTATGTAAGCGGTTCCTAACCCCTGCTTTCCTTTTCTTTCTAAAAGGTGTAGTTGCAAACTGTATTGTTGTTGCAGCCTTTTTACAACGTCTGCGGTTCCATCAGGAGAGCCATCGTCTACAATTAGAATGTGGAATTCTTTGGGAAGACCAAAAACAGTTCGAATCATCTTTTCGATGTTTTCGATCTCGTTGTATGTGGGGATTATTACTAAATTTTCTGACACGCCTTTCTAATCTAAGTGGACGAAGATAAGGCACTCAGAATTCTTTGCTGACTCTATTTAAGATAAAATAACGTTTAAGAGGAAACGATTTCATAACATACTGAAATCGACTACTTGAAAAAATGGAGTTACTTTCGCGTCAAATTTTGGACGAATGCGCTTTATACTTTCGATAAGCCTCTTTATCCTGCTGTTTTCTGCGGGTGTTGCACAAACAGAAATCAAGGTAATGAGTTACAATTTAATGCTTTACCAATCTACTTTGGGCAGCTGTAATTTCGCGAATAACGATCCGGACGTAAAAGAAGCAAATCTTAACAAGATTGTCAAGTATATTGACCCAGATTTAATTCTTTTTCAAGAAATAGGTTCTCAATCGAACAATATTATCGACTTACGAGACGATGCGCTCAACACAAATGGAGTAACAAAATACCAGTTTACCACTTTCGCTTCTAATGCTAGCTTGGTAAACCACGCTTTTTACAACACTGAAAAGTTAGGTTACGTTGGCCACGATGCCATTGAAAAAGGAGTAAGCAACCAAAATTTAGTTCGTTTAATCGATGTTTACACTTTCTATTATTTAGATCCACAACTTGCTGCAGGTGCAGACACTACTTATTTAACTGCTTTTGTTGCGCACTTAAAAGCGGGGCAAGGCTCAAGTAACGAAAATGAAAGAGCAGTGGCTACCGAAGCGGTAATGGATTATGTAGCGAACAATAACCTAACCAATTACTTATTGGCGGGTGATTTAAACGTTTATTCTTCTAACGAAGAGGCATACCAAAATCTTACCAACTCGAGCAACACTTCTGATAACTTTATTGACCCAACGGGTATTGATGGTGATTGGCACAACAGTGCTGCTGGCAATATTGAATTGGTTCATACACAAAGTACACACACCGCTAGTCATCCTTGTTTTTCTGGTGGCGGAATGGATGACCGATTCGATTTCATTCTGATTAATAATCAATTAGAAACCAATGCGAGTTTCTTAGAATATGATGCTTTTTCTTACAGAGTTATCGGAAATGATGGAAATCGGTTTAATTCGAATCTATTAACGCCTACCAATGCTTCTGTACCACTAGATATTGCCGAAGCCCTTTATAACTTAAGCGATCACCTACCAGTAGTAATTACGTTAAATGCTACCGATCGCACACCCAATAATGTAATTGAGGTTACACAAACCAAATCGGTTAAAGTGGTAAACCCAATTCAAGACTTTACCTTAAGAACTCAAAACAGCTTAAACTCATCTGTTCAGGCAGATTTACTCGATTTAAGCGGGAAATTTGTAGAAACCATCACCATCCCTTCAGGTAGAAATAGAGTAGAAATCAAAAACTCATGCAAACCGGGCATCTATTTTCTGCGTTTTCCCGGTACACGTATAACTCCCATTAAACTGGTTATAATTTAACCTTTTGCTAATAAACAATCGATTACACACAGGTAATTTTGCGCCAATGTTTAAAAAGATATTTAGCCTACTGATTTTAGCAGGTATTGGTAATGTAGTTCAGTCACAATCGTTTGACGAAAAACTCACCTCTACCTCTCGCGTACGATTAAATGTTACCAATGTAGGAACCTTTGGCAACGCCTTTAGAGGTTACCGAGATGGCTCTGGAACTCCTTCTTGTGAGTACCCGAGCGGTTCAGGAATCGAGCATTTGTTCGAATCAGGTATTTGGGTAGGAGCCAGTCCTGACCAAGTTTCAACTGCTGCTTATGATGCACCTTCTGGATATTCTACGGGTGGAGACGGTTTTGAGATGACAGCTCCTGTAGGCGCTACATTACAAGAACGTTCAACGTTATTCGATAGTCCTTTTTACAATATCAACGCAGTTTCTCACCAAGATTTTGTAGCTGATTTTTCTGATAGCAACGTGGTTGTACCCGGAACCAGTACGGTAATCGACAACCACAACGACCCATTAAACATTGGTATTCACATGGAAACTTATAACTGGAACTATGCTTTCAGTGATTTCTTTGTGATTGTCAACTTCGAAATTGTAAACTATTCTCCCAACACTTACGATTCTATCTATGTGGGCCTTTGGTCGAACACCGTAGTAAGAAACGTAAACGTTACTCCTGCAGGAACCGGTGGGTCTGCATTCTATTCACAAGGCGCTAACGCTTATGACGATACTTTGCATTTAGCGTATGCGTATGATGTGGCGGGTGATATCGGTTTTACCGAAAGCTACATTGGCCAGAAATATTTAGGAGCCGATTATAAAGGCGATTTCTATACTCCAGAAAACATTGCAGGATTTAGATCGCATTACAATGCATGGCAGTTTAATTCAGGCTCTGCTACCTTAGCTTTCCCAACTACAGAGAATGCTCGCTTTATAAAAATGACCAATGGCCTTAACCATCTTAGCCAATGGGACACTTTTCAAGACGATATTTCAGATCCTGGTAACCGCTCAGATTTAATCAGTGTAGGACCCTTTTACAACTTCGAAAGTGGAGATACTATTAACATTGCGTTTGCCTACGTAATGGGTGAAAAAGTAGAAGATGGAAACCCAAACAGCGACAACACACCTGAGCAGCGCGAAAACTTTTACAGAAATGTAGAGTGGGCTCAAACTGCTTATTTAGGAGAAGACACCAACGGTAACGGTATTCTAGATGCAGGCGAAGATTTAGATGGAGATGGAGAAATTACTCGCTTTATTCTTCCTTCTCCTCCAGATATTCCAAGAACACGAGTGGTTGCTAAAGACGATAGCATCGAAATTTATTGGTCTAACAACGCTGAAAACTCAGTGGATCCTATCTCTCTCGAAAAAGATTTTGAAGGATATCGTGTATACCTTTCTAAATTAGGGTTTGATGTAATTGGTACTTCTGATTTAGATTTTCAAGAAGAGCTTTTCAAAATTGCGGAGTACGACATCGATAATAACGGAGAGTTTTTCGATATCGGTTTTAACAGCGTTGAGCTAGATGCGCCAAAAATGTTCAGCGGAGACACTACTCAATACCATTATAAGTACACCATCAACGATGTGCAACCCGGTTGGCAATACGCAGTGGCGGTTACTTCTTTTGATCGTGGCGAGCCAGAAAACAACTTAGAATCGCTAGAAAGTGCTCCTTCTGTTAACTTAAAAAGAGTTTTCACGGGCACACCTCCTAACAAAAACATAAAAGAAAACGAACCTTTCGTTTATCCAAATCCCTACTATTCAGGAGCCGCTTGGGAAGGTCAAAGTAATTTCCAAGAAGAAAGTAGAAAAATCTATTTCGCTAACTTACCTGAAGAATGTACTATTCGAATCTTCACACCAGCAGGTGATTTAATCGATGTTATAGAACACGATGCCAATTACAACGGTAGTGATATTCGTTGGTTCCAAACATTTGGAGCTGAAAATCCAGATCAGAATGTTTTCTCTGGAGGTATTCATGCCTGGGATTTACTTTCTCAAGAAAGTCAAATTATCTCAAGAGGTATGTACCTGTTTGCAGTAGAAGACAAAAAGACTGGAGACATTAGCAAAGGAAAATTTTTAATTATCAAATAAATTTCGACATGAAGAGAATTTTACTCAGCGCATTAGCTTTCATGGGTGCTGTAGGTGCTAACGCACAGACCTTCGACACCGTGTCAGTTCATGACATTCAGTTTGTTTCTCAAACTGATCTTCAAAACTGTAACGATTCTAGTAGCTACTTTGGTGACACTGTTACTGTAGTAGGTTACGTAGTTACTCCTGGTGGATACGCAGAATTAGCTTCTAGTTCTTCGCCTACAGGTCAACGTCCGGTTGTTAATATCGTTGATACTAACAACATGGGTGCAGGTGGTCCATTCCGCGGTATTCAAATCCACGGTTATTGGTCAGACGACAACAACAACACCATCACTGCAGACATCTTAAACAACTTATTGGGTGGTCAGTTGGTTTATATCACTGGTATTGTTGACGGTTACAAGAACGAAACTCAATTCTACCCTTTAACAAATACAACCCAACACATTTCTGTACCGGGCACTCAGGTAGCTCAACCTCAACCAACCGTTGTGGCATTATCTGAATTACAAGACAACAACACCAACAACCAATTAGAAACGGGTGAGCAATGGGAAGGTTCTTACGTTGAGTTTCAGAACTTAACCATTATTCAAGATGTTTCTTACGTTTCTGGTGGTGTTCAAAGAAGACAGTACATTGCGCAAGATGCATCTGGTAATAAAGTTCAGATTTACGATAAGTTTTACGCAATGCGCGATGAAACGGAAGATGTTGTAAATCCAAATTCACCTTCAACCAACGGTAAAGGTCCTCACGAATTATTACAAGTTGGAGCTCAGCTAGATGTACTTCGTGGTATTATCGATCACGCTGGAAACGACTGTTTAGGTGGTGGTAACTTCGATTTCGGATACAGAATTTCTCCTGTTTTCGTAACGGATATCCAATTAGGTGCTACTCCTCCAGTTATCACAAATGTAAACCGTGACATTTTGGTTCCTACCGATACAGAATCTCCAGTAATTACTGCAGATATCGTAGACCCTGATGGAACTATCGCTAGTGCTACTTTATTTTATACTACAGATTTAACAGCTTCACCCGTGAACTTTACATCTGTTACCATGACGAATACTTCAGGAGATACTTACGAAGCTTCTATTCCTGCCCAAGCAGACGGAACTACTGTAGGTTATTATATTTCTTCTGATGATAATGATGCACAAACTTCTGTTTACCCAGTAAACGGTGGCGGTGCTAACCAAAACGTAGATTTTTACACAGTTCGTGCAAATGCTGCTAACGGTTTAACCATCATGGATATTCAGTACGTTCCTTACCCAGACCAAAGTGATGCATCTTCATTCTTAGGAGAAGAAGTAACAGTAACTGGGGTGGTAACTTCATCTATGAAAGATTACGATTTAGGGTATGTTCACATTCAAGACCCGAATGCTACCGAAAACGCTGGTATTATGCTAGTAGGAGCCTTAGGTCTTGCAGATTTACAACGTCATCAAATTGTAACAGTTACAGGTCAAGTTGCTGAAACAAGAGAACTTACTCAAATCAACGTTGCTTCTATCGACAACATCAACAACACGATGTTAGATACGATTACTCCTGTTGTTCTTGATCCAGGAAACACAGCTGCTAGCGCAGATGGTGGATGGGAAAAGTACGAGGGCATGTTAATCGAGTTCCGTCACCCATCTAACGGAAGAGTTCACGTAACAGTTCCTCAAGATGATCCGTTTGGAGCTTGGGCTGTATCTTCTGATGCATCTGCTACAGCTGCTAACTCTTCTTTAGTTATGACTGGTATTCAAGCTGCTCAAAACTTCTCTTCTGTTTATGTTTCTGTTGTAAACGAAGACCCAATTTCAAATTCAGATGAGCCTTTACAAGTTCCTGCTGTTGTAACAAGCGCTGGTCAAGACATGGAAGCAATGATTGGTATCATGACTGCTCGTTATGAAGACCTTAAATTGACTCCTAGAAACAATGACGATATCATTGATTTCTCTGAAACTCTTGAGCCTGCACAATTAGAAGATACTGATCTTCCTGGTGGTACTGGAATTGGTGAATTAGCAAACGTTAAAACATCTGTATTCCCTAACCCAGCTTCTGATCAAGTAAACATCAAAATTGAAGGTGAAGGATCTAGCTATGTAGTTGAAATTTACGACCTAAGCGGCCGTATGATTCAATCTAACATCCTTAACAACGGTGTAAACACAGTTTCTACTGCTGATTTACAAGCTGGAGTGTACATTACAGTTATCAAATCAGATAACTTAAAAGTAGCTACAAATCGTTTAATTATTCAATAATTGAATATATACAACCGGCATGCTTTTGCATGCCGGTTTTAATTTTTCCTCATGAAATATCTTGCTTTAATCGGTAGTATATTTTTAGTAGTTCTAGCGGGCTGTAAAAAAACAGGAGATAAACATCCTAATACAGTTCCTGATACTAAAATTGCTTTTGAAGAAATCGACTTAAGTGGTGACGCCCGTCTCACAAGTAGTGTACGCCTTTCTTGGTTCGGAACAGATGGTGACGGCTACATAAAAGGCTTTGAAATATCTATCGACAATAACGATTGGATATACACCGAAAAACAAGATAGCGTTTTCAGATTCGCCATCGCTGCTGGTAGTGATTCTGCAGACATTTCTTTTCAAGTGCGCGCCATAGATAATGCCAACTTGAAAGACCCTACTCCTGCACAATTAACCGTGCCTATTAAAAACAGTACTCCCATTGCTGAAGTAGACAACAGCACTATTCCTGCTGACTCTACCTTAGTGGTTCTTACCTTCGATTGGTCTGTAGACGATCCTGATGGTTTCGAAACATTAGATCAAGCTTATATCAAAGCTAACGATGGTACTTGGAAATCTCTTCCTTTTTCTGAAGGAACCAATCTTATTTCAATTGTGCCTGTTCAACCCAATTCAACAGGACCACAAGACGCTAACATTTACATCAACCAAGAGAATACTCCTGCCCTTACTATTGATGGGTTCGTAAACGGAGATTCAAACACATTCTATTTCAAGGCCACTGATATTGCTGGTAAAGAGAGTGAGCCCGATACATCTACTACTGTATTTTTCGAATCGATCAATTCAGATTTACTAATGGTAAATGGTCAGCCCGAAAACGTGGCTACCTTGTATCGCCAACTATTAGACGACACTTACTCTGGAGGTTACAATGTGTACAACATCAGTAAAAACACATTATTGCCTAGGTATTTTAACCCAACTTTTAAACTGCTCATTCAGCAGTTCGATAAGGTTTTCTTTAATTCAGATTCTCAAATTTTCACCAATCTATTTAATCAGCAAGAGAAATTACTTCTCACGTTTGCCACACCTTCTTTATTAGAATTCACCAATCAAGGCGGTAAGTTGTTTATTACTACTTCGCTTTCAGAAACTGTGAGCGATCCGCTTGATGCGTTGAAAGAGGTTTTACCGTTCGAGAGTTTATCAACTCCAATTTCTGGAGGAAATAGCGCTAACTTATTTCCAGACAGCGTTGTGTATTCGATCGACCCAACTTACCCAGAATTAAGTAGCTCTAGTGTTTTATTTAGTATGGATCCTGTGGTTCCTACCGCTGATGCTGAAGCCTTTTATTTTGCGAATTTCAATAATCATCCTAACTGGACCGATAACGCAATAGGCATCAGAAGAACCAATGCTGCTAATAATGTTAATCAAGTTCTTTTCACCGTAGAACTTTACGCGCTGAACGGAAATAATCAAAATTTAGAAACCCTCTTCGACAAAATTCTAAACGATGAGTTTAACTGGTAAAATGGCCTTTAAAAGCTATAGCCTCGCTTTTTTACTGCTACTTTTAGTACAAATTAGCGTTGGTCAAGGTCAATTAAAAGGTACCGTTACAGATGCCAATACAGGTGAAACCCTTATTGGAGCTACGGTAATGTTAGTAGGAACCTATAAAGGCGCAGCCACCGATTTTAACGGAAAATATACCATCACCGAAATTAAAGAAGGTGATTACTCTGTTAAAGTGAGTTTTGTAGGATATGCTGAGAAAATTTTCAACGGAATTTCTATAAAAGATGGAAAAACCGAACAATTGAATGTACAGCTTACTCTGCGTTCTCAAACATTGAAAGCGGTTACGGTAGTAGGTGAAAAAAACTTAGTAGACCTCGAATCAGGCAAGTCTGAAGTCCAAATTGGGCAAGATCAGATTAAAGAAATGAACGCCCGTGATGTGACCGAGATTGTAAGTATGCAAGCTGGGGTAAACAAAACAACCGATGGTGTTCAGATTCGTGGTGCACGTGTTTACGAAACTTCTTATTTAGTAGATGGTATTTCTGCGCAAGATCCGCTGGCAGGTACTGGCCAAGGGGTAGATGTTTCTGCTAGTGCAATTGGTGATTTAACCTTAGTTACCGGTGGTCAAGGCGCTGAGTTTGGTGGTAGTTCTGCCGGGGTTATTTCTACTAAAATTCGAGAAGGGGGAGATAAATTCGAAATCGGTGGTAGCTGGCAACGAGATAACATTGGCGTAGACAGAGATGCTGCTTACAGTTGGAATACCGATGTGATCGAAATAAACATGGGAGGAACCGTACCCTTCACCAACAAAAAACTCAAGTTCTTTACCGCTTTTCAAACTACTTTAAGCGATAACTATTTTGGCCCTACAGCTAATCAATTAGAAAGTAGCCTATTAAGAAGTAACCTATCTTCTACCAATAGCGACTTTTTAAATACCAGCTTTGTGAATCCGCTTAATAACGGAACCTTCTGGGCACCTAGACAACGCAATAGTTGGTCACATACGCTTAAGCTATCTTACGAAGTAAAAAAAGGAACGCGAATTTCGTTAACCAACCAGCACAGTTTAAACATTAACCAGAATACCCGAACGCTACAAATTGTAGGTTTCGATGCTATTCTTGCTCCAGGTTTTCAGTTTAGAAGAAGCCTAAACTTAGACAACGCAAGCACCTATACGCACCACTCTAACCTAACTGCTCTTAATGTAAATCACTTCTTTAACAACAAGTGGAACATTGAAGCATCTGTGGGTCGTTTATTCACCAACTTAAGAGCAGATGCTAACGGCAGGCCATTTCGTTCAGAAACAGTTGATCAAATTCTAGACGAACAATCGATTATCACGGATCCTATCCAATTATTTAATCCAGGAGATCCTATTGTATTTACCATTCCATCTCCTTGGCTAATTAACAACGGTGGTATCTCTTCGCTTTGGCACGATCACTATGCCGAAGAATACACTTTGAAATACAAGGTTCGTTTCTATCCTGAAAACCCTGTACACAAAATCACTTTTGGTCACGAACACAAGTTCACAGAATACCAATGGGTAGATGTTACTAGCCCGTGGGTAGGAGCCCCCATTCAAATTAACGACTCAGTATCTACCGCTAATAGAACCATTGGTAGCTCTTTCGACATTTGGAATGTAAACGCCATGAATGGTGGTATGTTTTTTCAAGATGTAATCACTTATAAAGGGATTATTGCTACCCTCGGTATGCGTTTAAATTACTGGGCTCCGGGTAAATTTGCAGACGATGCAGTAGATAACCCCGATTCACCGGTAATTGATCAAGTAAGAGAAGATTACAAAAACGAAACTTTTGGTTTAATGGGCTTGCGTTGGAAAGCTCGCTTATTGCCAAGAATCAATGTCTCGTTCCCAGTAACTGAAAACAACGTTCTTTATTTCAACTATTCACATTCGATGCGATTGCCTCACCCTCGATTTGTCTATCAAGGGTTAGACCCAGAATACCAAGATCAATCGTTCCTAAGCAATTTAGGAAACCCGAATATCAATCCTGAGGTAAATGTTTCTTACGAAGTAGGTTTAAAATCACAGTTAACCAAAGACATCGCGGTTACTTTGTCTGCTTTTAATAACAACCGTTTCGACTACATTGTATCTCGTAGAGTAATTGTAGAAGATCAAACCGGTAGACCTGTAAGTAAGCAGATGTACATTAACCAAGATTACGCTAAAATTCAAGGAGTTGAATTGGGGGTATTCTTGCGTGCTGGTAAACACGTTAAAGTATTTGCGAACGGAACGTACCAAGTTGCCCGTGGTAAATCAAACTCTGCAAGAGAAACTGGTTTGCAAATTGCACAAAACGGAGAAAGAGAATTAACGCGTGAGCAATACTTAGCTTTCGACCGACCTTGGAACTTCAACGGTGGTATTATCTTCTCACCAGACAGCACCTTAAAAATTGGCAATTACAGTTTAGCAGGTTGGAGAGTCTTCTTGAACCAAAGCTACAGAAGTGGTTACCGCTACACACCAGTAGAACAAGTGGGTGTTAACGATTTAGGAAGACCCATTTACGCGAGTAACCAAGACGAATACCTCGAAAAAATTGGAACTCCTTGGATTAATACCGATTTAAAAATCTCTAAAGACTTCTTTTTCGGTAAAAAGCAAAACACGGGAATTACATTAAGTATTGAAATTCGAAACGCATTAGACAATAAAAATGCTCAAATCGTAAACCCAGTAACAGGAACCGCTTACGAAAATGGCGACCCTGTAACCAATAGCTACAGAGACCCTCGATACTTAGGTCCTCAAGAAAACGGAGAATTACCAAACAACCCAGCAAGATACCTTGCTCCTCGTCAAATTCTTTACGGAATAAGCTTTAGATTCTAATGAAAAAACTATTTACATATTCGCTATTCTTGGTTTTGTCAGTAGAAGCCATTGGACAAATCTTACCCAATTTTGGTGGACAACGAGCGGGTCTTTCTACCCTTAGTTTCCTCAAGAACGATATGAATCCAAGATCGGTTGCTATGGGAGGTGCCTCAGTAGCGCTTTCAGGTGATTTGTTCTCTTCTTACAGTAACCCCGCTGCGGTTTCTGAAATAAACGATTTATCGTTTTCCGTTTCTAATTACTTTATTGGCGCTGGTGCTAATCAAGGAATGGTCACTGCTATATTACCCTTGGAAAGTCAGTCGGCTTTTGCCCTTACCATTAATTCGTTGAATTCTGGTGCTATGGATGTTAGAACGGAGTTTCAACCGTTGGGAACAGGTCAAAAAACCTACGCGAACAATATGGCTGCGGGTCTTACCTACAGTAAGGTATTAAGTGATCAGTTTTCTTTCGGTGTTACCTTAAAATACATTTACGAGCAACTTGCTGAATACACCAATCATACAGGTGCAGTAGATGTTGGTTTTAAATACAACACCGATTTTAAAGACCTTTCTTTTGCTGTAATGATGCAAAACTTTAGCGGAAACTCTTCGCTTACAGGAGATCATTTAGAAGAAGGATTTAATCGTTCTACGAATGTATCGCTCGATAATTATACGGTTCCTAACGTGTTCAAATTAGGCGTTTCGCTTGCTCCACTGAAAAAAGGAGACCACAAATTAACCACTGCTTTTGAGCTGAACCACCCGAACGATAATGCAGAGAATTTTCGTTTTGGTGCAGAGTACGATTACCACGATTTATTGCAAATTAGAGCTGGTTATAAGTTAAATGTATTGGGGCAAACCTTTCCTACCCTAGGCTTAGGAGTAAGACACCATGTAGGAGCCCATCCGTTTTACATTGACTACGCATTTAATCCTACCAACTACATTGGCGTTCAGCACGCTTTAGGACTTGGAATTTCTATTAACAAAATGGAACGCGAATAACGATGAAATATTTATCTCTATTTATTCTACTAGCCGTTACATTGGTTTCTTGTAACGATTATTTCGGTGATAAAACCGATTTAGGATTTATTGAACCACCAGAATTCGATGCGCGCCAAGCAGCTTATGTTCCTATTCAACCTGCATTGGGTGGTTTAGTGCGCCCCGTAGATGTTTTCGCTGGTTTTGATGAGCTTATTTATGTTGCAGATGAAGCTACTGAAGAAATTATTGCCTTCAACTTAGCGGGCCGTGAATTGAGTAGAATTACGGTTCCAGGTGTACACGAAGTAGCGCAAGATAGAAAGTTAGATTTATTAGCATTGGGTAAGCACGATACCATTATTAACGATTCTCTTTACCAATTGCCTTGCATTTACCGAATTGAATTAGCCGGTTCTTCAGGGTATGGACTTTCACATTCTCGCATAGTCAATAAGATTGTGCATCCGTTTTACTACAAATCGGTATTCTCGAAAAGTGATGCAATTGATGTAGCGTTAACTGGAATTAACACTTCTGGTCTTAACGAGTTCTATGTGACTCGAACTGGACCAAAAAACAACAACGAAACGTCAATATTGCCTCCCGATAATTCAGTTTTAAGTTTCGATAGCGATGATCGCTACGTAACGCCCATTAACGTAAATACATCTCAAGGGTTATTTAGAAACTATTTTAAAACGCCATCTTCGATTAGCACATTTGTGCAACCGCCACAACTAGAAGCTCGACTCAGCCGTGATTTTGTTGTGATTCTAGACGATCCAAGTGAGCCGATTAAGTTTCGTTATATCCGCTACGAGCAAAGTGCAAACGGTGTAAGTTATACCCCAGCACCTCTACAACAAGATACTTCTAAAGCGTATAGCTTTATTACTGATCCCAATAAATTTGTAAACCCTACAGATATCACTATTACCGGTGATGGTAGCAACTTTATTTTTGTGGTAGATGCAGGAACCGATTCTCTCTACCAGTTTACTACCGAAGGATACGAAGGAGTTCGCCCTCCTCCCGGATCTACAGAAACTAAATACATTGTTACTTCATTCGGAGGAACAGGAGCGGCTCCTACCCAGTTTAACAACCCGCACGGTGTTGCTTACTCTGACGAAATTTTATACGTGGCCGATACCGATAATGGTCGCGTTACACGCTTTAAACTAACGTTAGACTTTGATTAAAGTCTAACGTTAGTTCTCTTTCTTTACTTAGAAAGATAATCTTCTACTATTTGCAGAAAATCATTGGGTTGCTCAGCATGCACCCAATGACCTGCATTTTCGATTGTGTGCAGTTGTGCTTTTGGAAACCACTCTAAAATCTCTGGCCAATCTTTGTCTTTTATGTAGTCAGATTTTGCACCACGGATAAAAATCATCTCATCTGGATAGACCTCGTATTCTACGGCAACTCCCACCAATTCTATATCTCTTTCGATTACGTCTAGATTAAATCGCCAAGCAAATTGTTTGTCTTTTGTGCGGTACAAACTCTTCATTAAAAACTGACGAACTCCCTCTTCACCAATGTACTTGGCCATGTAATCGTTAGCATCGGTGCGTTTTTCTAACGTATCCAACGGTACTTGGCGCAGCCCCTTCAAAATCTTCTGATGGTGAACGGGATAGGCTTTTGGACCGATATCGGCAATAATCAACTTATTGACCATTTTCGGGAATTTTTGAGCAAATTTCATTGCCGTTTTACCTCCCATCGAATGACCTAAGATATTGACATCGCTTAAGAACAAATCATCAATCAATTGCTCTAAATCGTCCATCATAGCATCGTATGTAAACGGTCTGTCACTGTGAAGCGACCTTCCATGATTACGCTGATCTACAATTATTACATCGTATTTCTCTGATAAGGTTCGGGCGTGAGATTGCCAATTATCTAACATTCCCATTAAGCCGTGAAGAATAATTAAGGGTTCCCCCTCGCCCATTCTTTTATAGTTCAAATTCATGTTAACTCTCTTCTGTATAATTGAATCGTGTTTTCTATACCGTAATACAAGGCATCACTAATAAGTGCATGGCCAATAGAGACCTCATCTAAATGCTGTACGTTTTCTTTGAAGAATCGCAAATTACGAAGGTCTAAATCGTGCCCAGCATTAATCCCCAATCCCAAAGAGTGAGCTAATTCTGCCGCTTTTACATAAGGTGAAACTGCCGTTTTTCTATCTAAATGGTAATTTTTAGCGTAATCTTCGGTATATAATTCTATTCGGTCGGTACCTGTTGCAGGAGCCGCTTCTATCATCGATAAATCGGTTTCAATAAAAATCGAAGTTCTTATTCCTTCAGATTTGAACTCATCGATTACTTCTTTGAGCAACGACTGAAACTTGATCGTGTTCCAACCGGCATTACTTGTTAACACTTCTGGCGGATCTGGCACTAAAGTTACTTGCGCGGGCTTGGCTTTTTTCACCAAATCGATAAACTGTGTAGACGGATACCCTTCGATGTTAAACTCGGTAGTAACGACAGGAGCCAAATCTACCACGTCTTGGTAACGAATATGCCTCTCGTCTGGTCGAGGATGAACCGTGATGCCTTGCGCACCATATTCTTCACAGTCTAAGGCAAACTGTAACACATTAGGAACTTCGCCACCTCTTGCATTTCGAAGGGTAGCTACTTTATTGATATTAACACTTAGCTTTGTCATGAATTTCGATACATTTGAACAACAATTCGCAAAAGTAAGAGTTTACTCAACGGAAGGTTTTAACCACGTAAATATGCTCGCTCAATATTTAGCATCAGAAGAAATACCGTTTTTAAAAACAACAGACACTGTTGAAAAAGCCAACAATTGGATGGATGAGTTCAAAGTGAGCCATTTACCCGTTGTAAAAGAAGGTGATTTTATCGGTATGGTTTCTGAAAACACGCTATTAGACATTGCCGATTGGACCCAACCTTTAAGTCAGCACGAATTATCGTTAACAAAAATTTCTGTTTTAGATACTGACCATGTTTTCGATATTTTAAAAAACATGGCAGAAAGTGGACTCACCACCATAGCCATTACCAACAAATACGGTAAATATGCGGGCGCTGCTACTATTTCTCAAATAGTAAATGTAGTTGGCGAAATGAGCATGGTAAAAGATCCAGGCGGCATTATTGAACTAGAAATGAACGCCAACGATTACTCTATGGGCGAAATTTCTCAAATTGTAGAAAGCGACAACGCCAAAATTTTAGGCTGTTACGTTACTACTTCTCCCGACTCTAAAAAGTTGCGCGTTACCGTGAAGGTGAATAAAAACAACATTTTGCCTATTCTTCAAACTTTTGAAAGATACCAATACAATGTAACGGCTAGTTTCTTTGAAGAAGTTCATACCGATGTTGTAAAAGACCGCTACAACAATTTAATGCGCTACTTAAATACATAAGCTGGTTTGAAGTGGTTGCTTTGCCTCTCTCTATCTCTAATTTCTTGGGTTAGTTGGTCTCAAACAGAAACGCAGCCTTCTGCTTTTTGGGTAAACGAGATTGTAATTCAAGGCAATACCAAAACCAAGGCATCTATTATTTTGCGGGAGCTCACTTTTCAGCAAAATGATTCAATTTCCATCCATCAGCTCGATTTCGCCTTAAAAAGGTCAGAAAAAAACGTTTTTAACACGCGGCTTTTCAACTTTGTAGAAATTTATCACACGCCTGTTACTGACTCTACCATTACGGTAATTATAAAAGTTCAAGAACGCTGGTACCTCTGGCCAAAGTTTATTTTAGAAAATGCCGACAGAAATTTTAATACCTGGTGGCAAAACAAAGATTTAACTCGGTTGAGTTATGGTGTTTTTATTCAAAAGTTTAATGTTCGCGGTAGAAACGAAACCCTGCAATTTACCGTTCAAGGCGGTTTCGAGCAACAGTTAACAGCCGCTTACTCGTTCCCGTTTATCGACAAGAAAAAGAAAAACGGATTAAGCTTTTCGGTGGGTTACACCAATTTTAGAGAAGTTAACTACACTTCTGAAAACAATAAACGCCTTTTTGCTTCTACTGAAGAGGGCCAGCCACTTCAAGAAATTTTTAACGTAGGAACCACTTACACTCGAAGAGGCGGTTTATACATAAAACACCAACTCGGTGTTACTTATCATCACATTTCGATTGAAGATTCTTTACGATTAGTAAGCGATGAGTTTTTGTTTAACAACGCTCAAAATCTGAGGTATCTATCGGCTTTTTACACATTTAGGTTCGATAAAAGAAACAGCATTGTTTATCCGCTTACGGGCGAATTGGCCCATTTTAACTTGCGCTATCGCAATGCTCCCCTTGTTAGCTCTTCGACTTTTAATTTATTAGAAGCTTCATTAATTCTCAACAAACACCATCAACTGAGCAACCGCTGGTATGCAGGTAGCTCTCTTCGAGCCAAAACCACTCTGGTAGGAACCCCACCCTACTTTGTTCAAGAAGGTTTGGGTTACGATAGTTTTGTTCGTGGTTATGAGTTGTACGTAATGGATGCGCAAGACTATTTGGCTCTGAAATCTCATTTGAAATTTGCATTGGTTCCTACCAAAACAGAAGAGATACCGTTTATTAAGAATAAAAAGTTTAGCAAGTTTTTTTACGCTTTGTACCTGAATCTCAACTTTGACATGGGATTTGCCAATGATGATCTTTTGGCTGAACAAAACCCACTTTCTAACCAGTGGATTGCAGGTTATGGCGCAGGGCTAGATTTTGTTTCTTACTACGATATTGTAATTAGAGCAGAATATTCCCGAAATTTGGAGAACGAAGGAGGTGTTTTTCTTCACTTTAAAAAGGCATTCTAATGCAGCGCATCGCAATTTACACTCGCTCAATAGATTCAGAATTTAATCCGTACATCATCGATTTAATTAAATTGTTGAAACAATACGATTTAGAGTTACTGATTTACAAAAAGAGCTTAACGGTTCTTAACCAGTTTCTTACACCCGATGTAAATTACACGGTATTTGAGACTTCTGAAGATTTGCGCCACAAGGCCGATTTTTTGGTAAGCATTGGTGGCGATGGAACGTTGCTTGACTCTACTTTATTGGTACGAGATTCCGGAATTCCTATTGTGGGCATCAACACGGGCCGTTTAGGGTTTCTGGCTAGAATTGCACTCGAAAAACTAAGCAAAGAATTAGAAGGTTTGCGCTCGGGCAACTTCGAAATTGAAGAAAGAACTTTGCTCAAAGTGAAATCACCTGGGTTTCTTTTTCCAGACGATAACTTTGCGTTAAATGAATTAACCATTCATAAAAAAGACACCACTAGTATGGTGAAAATCCATACTTACGTAAACAACGAGTTTCTTAACACTTACTGGGCAGATGGTTTAATCATTTCTACTCCAACCGGCTCTACAGCGTATAGTTTAAGCGGAGGCGGCCCTATCGTTTATCCTGGCTCTAACAACTTTATTATTACGCCCGTTGCACCGCACAACTTAAATGTGAGGCCCATCGTTTTGCCAGACAGTAGCTCAATTCAGTTAAAAGTAGAAGGACGTTCAGATAAATTTCTGGCTAGTTTAGATTCGAGAACGGTTCCTATCGACAACCTGCAAGAAATAGAAGTGGTTAAAAATGAGTTCCCTATAAAATTATTGGTTTTGCCCGACTCAAGTTTCTTAAAAACCATTCGTGCTAAAATGAATTGGGGCTTCGATCTTAGAAACTAAACACATCTCACTCATATCTAATTGTTTGTTCCATGCTCAAACAATATCCTTTCCTATCTTCGCGTTCACACGCTGTGAAATACGTATTTTACATATTATGCTCTCTGTTTAGCTTACAGGGAATGAGCCAAATGTATTACGATATTGGCGCCACCATTGGCTCTTCGTATTACGTTGGCGATTTGCAGAATAGGCATTTCTATTTTGACGATATGCGCCTTGCGGGAGGTTTATCTTTTCGCATCAATTTCGACCCGCGCTGGGCTTGGAGGCAAAGCATTAAAGTGGGCAGCTTACGTGCAGATGATGTAAACGGAACCACCGATTTTCAGAAAATTAGAAACCTCAACTTCTACACTCCCCTTTATGAGGTGAGTTCTACCGTAGAATTTAACTTTTTCAACTTCGACCCGTGGAAAGACCGCGATCGATTTACTCCCTTTATTTACGTGGGTTTAGGCGGGTTTTATATGAACCCAAAAACCGAGTTAGACGGCAATACGTACGTGTTAAAAGATCACAAAACTGAAGGAACCGATTACTCCAACTTTCAATTCTCACTACCTTTCGGTGCAGGTTTAAAATTTAAGATTACACCTAGAGTATTCTTAGAATTAGATTGGGGTTTGCGAAAAACATTTACAGATTATATAGATGATGTAAGTGGTTACTACCCTTCTGACCCTGGAGAGTTAGATCCCGTAACCATCGACTTATCTGATCGAAGCATAGAACAACAAGGTTTTGACGGAACCAATTGGGGCACTCAAAGAGGAAATCCTACAAATAAAGACTGGTATGTTTTTACCGGTATATCACTGATTATCAACTTAAACCATGATCCAAATCGCTGTTATTTCGATCAGGATAAATAAAGTATATTTGTAGCCTTTTTTAGCCAGGTAAAAGCACTAAATGGAATTAAAATCGCACATAGATTTAAAGCGTCTTCCCGAGCACATCGCAGTAATTATGGACGGTAACGGAAGATGGGCAAAAAATAAAGGGAAAGCCCGAATTTTTGGCCACAAAAATGCCATTATCGCTGTGCGCGAGACCATAGAAGCTGCCGCTGAATTGGGCGTAGGCTACGTTACCTTATACGCCTTCTCTACTGAAAACTGGAACAGGCCCAAGCTTGAAGTACAAGCACTTATGGAATTGTTAGTGAGTACAATTAATAAAGAGTTAGATACGTTAATGAAAAACGATATTCAGCTCTTAGCAATTGGAGACATTGAGAATCTTCCTAAGTCGTGTCAAAAAGGACTTAAAAAAGCCATTGACGCAACCAGCAACAACAAACGTATGCGGTTAGTTTTAGCTCTTAGCTACAGCGCCCGCTGGGAAATTATTGAAGCCGTTAGAAAAATCGGTCATAAAGTTAAAAACGAAGGGTTAGATCCTAATTCTATCTCTGAACAAGATTTTACCAAAGAGCTGGCTACTGCAGAGTTTCCAGATCCTGAACTCATGATTAGAACCAGTGGAGAATACCGTATTAGCAATTTTTTACTCTGGCAATTGGCTTACACCGAACTTTCGTTCATTAATAAGTACTGGCCAGATTTCAGAAAAGAAGATCTCTATCAAGCAATTATCGATTATCAAAACCGCGAAAGAAGATTCGGAAAAGTCAGTGAGCAAGTTCAAGCGTAACATAAAGTTAATCACCCTATTCTTATTCACCCTCTTATCGATTTCGCAGTCGTTTGCGCAAATTCGACTTTCGGGTTCTAATAACCAAGGCATCGATTATTCTACTCCTAAAGAATACGAAATTGGTGGTATCGTTGTAGTAGGAACCCTCAACTACGATCCCAATGCTATTATCTTAATTACGGGCCTTTCTATTGGTGATCGCATTCAAGTTCCTGGCCCTGAGATTTCACGCGCTATTAAAAACCTTTGGGATCAAGGAATGTTTGCGGATATCGATATTCAAGCGAAACGAATTCAAGGCAAAACCATCTTTTTAGAGATTTTGGTGAAAGAACAACCCAGACTTTCTAAGTACAGTTTTAAAGGAGTTTCTAAAGGTGAAGCGGAAGATATCCGCGAAAAAATCAACTTCTTTCGTGAAAAAGTAGTGACCAAAAACCTACTTGTTTCTACCCGAATTACCGTTAAATCACATTTTATTGATAAGGGTTTCTTTAACGCAGAAGTAGACATTGCACAAAGCAAAGACGAAAACCTGCCTAACCATGTTATTTTAACGATTCGCGTTAGAAAAAACAAAAAAGTTAAAATCAAAGAAGTAGAGATTACCGGCAATACCAAAATTGCTGATAGTAAACTCAAAAGAGCCATGAAAGAGACACGAGAAAAGTCTCGTTTCAAACCTTTTCACGATTTAGACAAACTTGTTTACGGTTCCTTCAATAGCCTATTTTCGAGAAACTTAGACACCTTACCCAAGATTTGGGATGGCTATGCTGAAAAACGATTTAAACTTCGCATTTTTAAAACTTCGAAATTTATACGCAGCAACTACGAAGACGATAAAAACAACATTATTGCGCTTTACAACAAACGCGGTTATCGAGATGCCGAAATTGTATCTGATACGGTATATTCTACCTCAGATAAGCTGCTAAAAATTGAAATGAAAATCGATGAAGGTAATCGATATTATTTCAGAAACATTGAGTGGATTGGAAATTCAAAATACTCTACCGCTGCGCTCAACAGCATTTTAGGTATTAAAAAAGGAGATGTTTACGATCCTGAATTACTAGATATGCGCTTATTCATGAATCCGAACGGATTAGATGTAAGCTCTATCTACATGGACGATGGTTACCTCTTCTTTCAAGTAAACCCCATCGAAAAGCAAGTTGATGGTGATTCTATCGATTTAGAATTACGCGTTTACGAAGGCGAACAGGCCCACGTAAACGAAATCTTAATTACTGGAAACACCAAAACCAACGAGCACGTAATTCGCAGAGAAATTAGAACGCGTCCTGGCGATTTATTTAACCGCTCAGATATAATTAGAACACAGCGAGAATTGAGCTTATTGGGTTACTTCGATCCTGAAGCTATGAATATTGTTCCGAAACCTAACCCACAAGACGGAACAGTAGATATCGAATACCACGTAGAAGAAAGACCCAATGATCAAATTGAACTTTCTGGTGGTTTTGGCGGTGGTAGAATTGTAGGAACCTTAGGGGTTTCTTTCAATAATTTCTCTACTAGAAACTTCTTTAAGAAAGAAGCTTGGAGACCTTTACCTTCTGGTGATGGCCAGCGATTAAGCATTAGAGCACAAACCAATGGTATCTTCTTTCAATCGTACAATATTTCGTTTACAGAACCATGGTTAGGCGGTAAAAGACCAAATGCTTTAAGTGTTACCACTTATTACTCTATTCAAAGTAATGGTGTGGCAAGAGGAGAAGCCAACCGCCAATCGATCGATATTTTCGGGGCTACTGTGGGTTTAGGTCGTAGACTTAAATGGCCAGACGATAACTTCCAGTTGTACCAAGAAGTTTCTTGGCAGAATTACAACGTAAACAATTGGTCTACGTTCAGAAACTTTAGCAAAGGACACGCGAATAACATATTCTATAAAGTAGTCTTCTCAAGAAGCACGGTAAACGATCTGAATTTCCCAACAGATGGTTCGCAAAACTCGCTTACTTTACAAGCAACGCCACCGTACTCACTTTTTAACAACAAAGATTACAGCGATATTTCTACTCGTGAACGCTACAAATTCTTAGAATATCACAAGTGGAAGTTCACTTCATCTTGGTATAAATCTCTGTTTGGTAAGAAACACAAATTGGTTCTCTACACCAAAGTAGGTTTTGGGTCTTTGGCCAACTACAATACAGAAGTAGGTTCTATTCCGTTCGAACGTTTTTACCTAGGGGGCTCAGGCCTTACAGGTTTTGCTCTTGATGGTAGAGAGATTATTGCCTTAAGAGGGTATGACGACCAATCGGTTTCTCCAGAAGGAACCATAGGAACCAATACTGGTGGTTCGTTAATTAACAAATACACCATGGAATTGCGCTATCCGTTCTCGCTCAATCCACAGGCAATGGTTTATGGCCTAGCATTTGCAGAAGCTGGTAACACATGGAATAGTTTCGATACCTACAATCCGTTCTCAGTTAAGAGATCTGCAGGTATGGGCGTGAGAATATTCTTACCCATGTTTGGTCTACTCGGTTTAGATTGGGGGTATCGATTTGACGACATAAACGGAAACACAGGAATGCAACGTTCACAAATCCATTTCACGATTGGTGCTAACTTAGGAGAACTTTAAATCACTATAACATGAAGTATTTTGCTATCGTTCTACTTACTCTTACCAGTTTAGCTCTACAAGCACAACGTTTTGCTTATGTAGATTCTAAATACATCTTAGAAAGCATGCCCGAATATGCAGAAGCGCAGGCTGAGCTAGACGAACTTTCAGATCAATGGCAAAAAACCATTGAGGCCAAGTATGCAGAAATTGAAAAACTGTACAAAGCCTACCAAGCAGAGGCTATTCTCTTAACCGAAGAGATGAAAAGACAACGTGAAGAAGAAATAATAGAAAAAGAAAAAGCGGCTCGTGATTACCAAAAAGCCAAATTTGGTGTTGAAGGTGAGCTCTTTTCACGCAGGCAAGAACTGATTAAACCGCTGCAAGACCGCATCTACGATGCTATAAAAGAATTGGCAGACGAAAGAAGTTATGCCGCCATTTTCGATAAAGCGAACAATGCAACTATTCTCTATTCTGATCCTAAATACGATAAAAGCGAGACCATTCTCAAAAAACTAGGTATTTCTGGAGCAGATAAATAATTTTGACGACTGATTAATTTTTAGACGATGAAAACGATGACAAAAAAAATATCATTTCTAGCGGTTCTTTTCATGCTTGTAGGAGCCTTTCAGTTTGCTTCGGCACAAGACACTGATACGCGTAAAATTGGCCACATCAACTCAAACGAGTTGCTTCAGTTAATGCCAGAAAGAGACAAAGTACAAAAAGAGCTAGAAGAATATCAACGTCAGCTTCAAACGCAACTTCAAACCATGTCTACAGAATATGAATCGAAAGTTGCTGATTACCAAGCCAACGAAAAAACATGGACCGATCTTGTAAAAAGAACCAAAGTGAGAGAAATCACTGAAATGGAAGGTCGAATTCAAGAGTTTAGACAAGGTGCAGAACAAGACTTAGCCATGAAAGAGCAAGAATTGGTTCAACCTCTTTTAGACAAAGCAGAGCAAGCAATTAAAACCGTAGCAGACGAAAATGGCTACGATTATGTTTTAGACACAAGTGCAGGCTTAGTATTGCATTTCCCAGAAGGTGACGACATTTTACCATTGGTTAAAAAGTACCTTCAAATACCGTAAGGTTTTACTTTAAAAGATTAAATCAAAAGCATCTTATTTTAAATGAGATGCTTTTTTTTGTTGTATGAACCGTGATCAACCTATTGGTATTTTCGATTCTGGCGTTGGTGGACTTACCATTTGGCACGAGATTCATCGTTTAATGCCGCAAGAATCTTCTCTTTACTTAGCCGATAGCCAAAACGCTCCGTATGGTGAGAAATCTCAAAGTGAAATCATAGAGCTCTCGGTAAAAAACACTCGGTTCCTACTACAAAAAGGAGCCAAAATAATTGTAGTGGCCTGCAACACAGCCACCACCATGGCCATTCAGCATTTAAGAAAAGAGTTTAATGTTGCTTTTGTAGGCATAGAACCCGCCATTAAACCAGCCGCTCTTAAATCAAAAACTAAAAAAGTAGGGGTTTTAGCCACCAAAGGAACTCTCAACAGTACTTTATTTAACGAAACCTACAGAAGATTTGGTAGAGATATTGAAGCCACCATTAGAGCAGGTAGTGGCTTGGTAGAACTGATAGAAACAGGTAAGAAAGACTCTGCAGAAATGCGCCAATTGCTCTATCGCTACCTGCAACCAATGATTGCCAACAACTGCGATCACATTGTTTTAGGTTGCACGCATTATCCGTTTTTAAAGCCCCTTATTCAAGAACTTACTCCGGCCCATGTAGAAATTATTGATTCTGGTGAAGCTGTGGCCCTTCAAACTCAACGTATTCTTCTAGAAAATCAGCAAACTACTGAACAGCTCAAAGGTCAGCATCAGTTTTTTACCAATGGAAACGCCCAAGTGCTTTCAACACTACTTCATGAACTAAAAGCTCCTTCATTTTCCATTACACCTCTTTAGGATTTGGCTACTTTTCTTCTTTGAACCAACTTGAGTATTTTACATAGTTTTTAGCAATTCTTTGCACTTCTCCTTCAAAAAGTTCAGTACTTAGTGTTTTTACTTTTTTAGCAGGTACACCAGCATATACAGAACCAGATTCCACATGGGTTCCTTCTAAAACCACTGCGCCAGCAGCAATAATGCAATTCTCTTCAATGGTTACATTATCCATCACAATAGAACCCATTCCAATTAACACATTATCTTTTACTGTGCAGCCGTGCACCAATGCATTGTGACCAATAGAAACATTGTTGCCCAAGATGGTTTTGGTTTTCTCATACGTACAATGAATCACTGCTCCATCTTGCACATTTACTCTGTTTCCCATTCGAATGCTGTTTACATCTCCGCGAATTACTGCACTGAACCAAACAGAACATTCGTTGCCCATTTTAACATCTCCCACTATCGTGGCATTTTCTGCCAAGTAACAATCGTCTCCCCATTCAGGTGAAAAACCTCTGCATTCTTTAATAAGTGCCATTCTTTTCAGTTTTAAGCAAAAGTGATAAAAAGAAGTCTTACAGCTTCACTAAATTTGCAGGTCCAAAAATCAATATAAAGCACAAGAATATGGCCGATAAAAAAATGGTTCCTATTACTATATACGCGGAAAGCACGCCTAACCCTGCCACCATGAAGTTTGTAGCTAACAAGCTGCTTATTAACTATGGGGCTACCATCGAATACCACTCAGAAGAAGAGTGCGAAGAAGCTCCTTTAGCCCGTGTACTCTTTACCTTCCCGTTTGTGAAAAGCTTGTTTTTCGCCAATAACTTCGTCACCATTACAAAAACAGATAGCGTAGAATGGGACGATGTTGTTTTAGAAATGAGAGAATACCTCACTAATTATTTACAAGCCGACCAGCCTGTATTTACGAAGCCCCCTAAGAAAACACAACACGAAACCACTAACAGCGAAACCCAAGAGAAAGAACAAATCTCTATTACCGCCACACCCGAAAACGAACAAGAAGAAAAAATCATCAACTTGCTAGAAGAATACGTTCGTCCAGCAGTTGAAGGCGATGGTGGGGCCATTCATTTCAAATCTTTCGAAAACGGAATTCTCACCTTAAAATTGAGTGGCGCTTGCAGCGGTTGCCCATCTTCTACCGCCACTTTACAAGGCGGCATCAAAAATCTTTTCGATCGTTTTATGCCAGAAGTAAAGCAAGTAGTTGCTGAAGATGCTTAATTCTGTGTGGAATTTTCATAAGCTGTGCATCTCAATAGAGAATTTAAAAAGCATAGCTTATGAAAACACTACATTACATTTTTGTGCTTCTGTTTATAACGGTAGGAACACAACTTTACGCACAAGGAACAGGTGCACTTAGAGGTCGAGTAATCGATCAAGAATCAAAAGAACCGTTAGCTTTCGCCAACGTTTACGTAGAATACGGATCTGAAATAATTGGTGTAACCACCGATTTAGACGGACGTTTTCTCTTAAAACCCTTACAGCCGAGTACCTATAACCTTACCATTTCTTTTGTTGGATACCAAAAAACAACCATCGAAGGGGTTCGGGTATCTGCCAACAAAATTGAGTTTATGGGAGAGATTGAAGTTCTTCCAGGTATCACAGGTAAAACTTTTGTGTTCAAAGAATACAAAGACAAACTCATCGATCCAGAAGATCCAATGGCTATTCCCTTGCGCTGGAAAGACATTGAGAAAAACCCACAAATACGTAACATCGAAGGGTTAATTGCTTCTGTAGGTAGCGGAGTGTACCAAAAAGACGAAGGTCAACCCCTCCACTTTAGAGGTGCCCGCTCAGATGCTAATCACTATTTTGTTGACGGTATTAAAGTAAAAGGACCTGGTTTTGGAATCCCTTCAACAGCCATTGGTGAGATGACGGTTTACACTGGCGGAGTTCCTGCACAGTACGGAGACATTACTGGAGGGGTAGTTATAGTAGAAACCAAAAGTTATTTCGACCTTTACAATCAATACAAAGCAACACAACGCCTTAAAAACGCACATAATTAATCACTTAAACAGTGGGCCTTGTTTAAGAAACTAGTTAAAAATAAAAGTGAGTATTCAGATGCTGAATTAATAGCAGCCTACCAGAAAAAGCACAATCCTGCTCTGGTAGGCGAGCTGTTTAAACGCTACAGTCATCTCGTTTTTGGGCTTTGCATGAAATACCTGAAAAACCCAGAACGTAGCAAAGACGAGGTAAGCAATATCTTCGAAAAATTGTTGGTTGACTTGAAAAAGCATCAAATCGACAATTTTAAAAGTTGGCTTTTTATGGTGAGCAGAAATCACTGCCTGCAAATTATTCGACAAGAAAAAAGCAGAAGTGGAAAAGATCAAGAAGCGCAAGAGGCATGGGATTATGCAGATTCGGTAGACGAAAAACTCGAAAAAGAACGAGAAGAGCAGCAATTGCACAAAGCCATTCAACTGCTTAACGAAGATCAACGCATGTGCATTGAGTTGTTTTACCTCAAAAACAAATCGTACCGAGAAATTGAATCGCTTACCGGTTTAACCAATAAACAGGTAAAAAGCTTTATTCAAAACGGCAAAAGAAACTTACGTATTCAACTGAGCAAAATTAAACATGAGTCAGCTGTACAATAAAATATTCAGTGAAGAAGGCTCTCTTACCAAAGATGAGCTACTCGCCTATCTTCGAGACGAGCTATCCGAATCGGAAAGAAACCGAATCGAGATGGTTCTAGAATCTTCTGCTTTAGATAGAGAAGCCCTCGAAGGACTCGAAAATGTCCCCGAAAGTTGGAGCACTTTAGAGCAACTCTCTATGCCCGAAAAGCTTTCTGCACAGAGCACTGCATCTACCACCGTTTGGTGGGCAATAGGAATAGCCGCTACCCTTATTACAGTGGCCTTTGTTTGGTTTTTCCCGGTAGGAACCCAAACCCAATTAACCGCAGAAAACACACTTCAGTCGAAAAAGCAAATAGAAAAAACTGAAGAAATTGTAAAAGAATCTTCGACAGAAAACACCGAAAAGATAGAAAACACAGAATTAGACGATGCTCAACCTACAGAAGCAGAAACGGTTCCTACCGTTAAAGAAAAAACTGAAAAGCCAGAAGATGAGCAAAACGAAAATCAAGAAGCAATTTACTCTACCGATTTGGCTCAAAACACTACGGCCAAAGAAACTGCAGCCACCCAAGATCAACCTCAAGTTTTGGCTGAAGAAACGGCTATTTCTACACCGCAAGAAACCGTATCAACTACCCCATCGCCTGTAGAAAATGTGGGTACCACTTCATCAACCATCGCAGAAAACCAACCAACAGAAGAAAAAGAAGAAACAGCAGAAAAGATACTTCCCGAAATCGATGAAGATTTAACAGCTTATGTAAACATTGCTTCTGCCCATTATAAAATTGTAAACTACGAAACCGTAGAACGATTAAATAATGATAATCAAGAACTTTCAGAAGTAGAACAACGCAAAAAAATGCTAGATGAACTAGCGCGATCTACTCCCCCGAGATACGGAAATCAAGACGAAGTTAAGCCCGAAGACTACATTAATTCACCGTATACCATTTCGTTGAATTACGACTTTGCTTTAGAGTCTGCCATAGAAGCCTTTCACCAGCGTAATTACACCTTAGCAGAACAGCGATTTAACCTGATTTTAAACCAGTTTCCGCAAGATCAAAATGCGCTTTTTTATTCGGCTTTGGTCAGTAAATTTCTGTTTAAGATGGATATTGCCGAAATTCGTTTAAGAGCAGTGATAGAGCAAGAACCACCCGTCTTTAGACCCGAAGCACAGTGGGAACTCGCTCAACTTTTAACCGAGCAATACCGACTTGTTGAAGCCAAAGAATGGCTAACCACTATTATTAATCAGAAAGGCTTTTATGCAAAACGTGCTGAAGACCTATTGAAAAAAATTGAGAAATAGATTCGTTAGCTTTGTGCATTAAAAAAAGCATGAAACCATTCGCTATACTAGCTGCAAGCACCCTTTTGTTTTTTGCCTCTTGCTCTTCTTCTGAGCAAAGAACACACGTAGTAGAAAAGTTCGAAAACGGAATGGTGAAAGTAGAAAGAACTTTTGCCGTAAATGGTCAAGACAGTGTTCCTACTGGAGAAACCACCTTTTACAAAACAGGAGCTACCAAACTACAAGGCAGTTTAAACGAAAATGGAGAACGTGAAGGAGAGTGGAAAGCCTACTTCACCAACGGCCAAATCTGGAGCGAAGGCTCTTTTGAAAAAGGACTTCGAGAAGGGAAAAGTATCGTGTATTTTCCCAACGGACAAAAACGTTCTGAAGGTAATTACCAAGAAGGCAAGCAGGTTGGCAATTGGAAATTCTGGAGCGAAACAGGCGAACTGGTAGAAGAAAAAACATTTGCAGCGCATTAAGTTAACTTTGTACATTGCCGCAAAATTTCCATGTATGAAAAGATTTTTTACCCTTTTATCGCTTTTCGGCATAGCTATAGGCGTTCAAGCTCAGAAAGTAGAGCGCATTCACCTCTACGAGGTTTTCACTAGCTCTTCTTGCCCACCCTGTAACCCCGGAAACGCAGCTTTAGACCCAATTCTACAAAACCACCTTAACGAAGTGGCTATTATCAAATACCAAATGAATTGGCCAGGTAATGGAGACCCTTATTACACACAAGAAGCAGGGTCAAGAAGAGGATTTTATTCTGTTAACTCAGTTCCACAATTGCACGTAAACGGAGACGAATACCCAAGTATGGTTCAAACCTTTACGACTACCGATTACGATAATTACGACTCTCAATTTGATTCAAGCATAGTAAAAATCGATTTATCGCACACCGTAACTGGCCAAACTGTAAAGATTAACCTACAAGTAGAAGCGCTACAGCATTTAGCAGCTCCTGCACACCGAGTTTTAGTAGGTATTGTTGAAAAACGTACCGTTCAAAATGCTACTACCAACGGAGAAACCGAATTTCATTACGTGATGAAAAAAATGGTTCCCGATCAAAGTGGTGATTTTATTATCGAAACTTCAGGTATTCCGGCAGGAACCGTTTACGACTACGATTTAGAATACGAATTTAAAGGAAGTTACAACGGTTCTACTACCGCTAATAACCCAGTAGATCACGCTACTGAACATACCGTAGAAAATTTCGATAATCTAGAGGTAGTTGCTTGGATTCAAGATATTCAAGGCAATAAAGAAGTGCTTCAAGCATCGGCTACTTGGTTAACAGGTAATACCACTAGCATAAACGAAACTGCTAAAGAAACCGGTTTTCAGCTATTCCCTAACCCAGCAAGTAAAGAAGTGGCCTTACAATTCGAAGCCAATTCAACTGTACAAAACATTCAGGTAATTAATGTTGCAGGGGCTGTTGTTTACAATCAGAACTTTAATAATTCATTATCTCAGCATACAATCAACGTAAGTGAGTTAAAAGCGGGCGTTTATTTTGTGCAGGTAATTCAAGAAAACGAAAAGCATACTCAGAAATTAGTAATTGAGTAAATTTGCCTTCTATTCCAATTTAAAAGGGAAGCATAATGTTTCCCTTTTTTTGGCTCCTACCACCACCTCCATTCATGTAATTTTGAATTATGATTTCGAAAGACACCATCGATAAAATATTTTCAACCGCTCGAATTGAAGAGGTGATTGGTGATTTCGTTTCGCTTAAAAAATCGGGTTCCAACTATAAAGGGTTAAGTCCTTTTACAACAGAAAAAACACCCAGCTTTTTCGTTTCACCTTCTAAACAAATTTTCAAGTGCTTTAGCTCTGGCGTGGGCGGCAACGTGGTAAAATTCTTAATGGAGCACGATCAGCTAACCTACCCCGAAGCGCTTAGATTCTTGGCAGAGAAATACAACATCGAAATTGAAGAAGACGAAGTTACTCCTGAGCAAGAAGAAGCCCGTAGCGAAAGAGAAAGTCTCTATGTTGTAAATAAATTTGCCGAAGAGTTTTTTACCGAACAACTTGCCACAGAAGAAGGCAAAGCCATCGGATTATCGTACTTTAAAGAGCGTGGTTTTTCAGCAGAAACCATCGACACTTTTCGTTTAGGATACAGCCCAGACTCATGGGATTCTTTCTTAAAAGCATCTAAAGAAAAAGGCTACAAAGAAGAATACCTGCTCAAAACAGGCCTCATAAAACAAGGCAGCAACAATCGATTGTACGATGGCTACAAAGGCCGCGTTATTTTTCCAATTCACAACCTTAGCGGCAGGCCAATTGGCTTTGGTGGTAGAACTTTAAAAACAGACAAGAAAGTTCCCAAATACATCAACTCACCCGAGAGTGATGTTTACGATAAAAGCAATGTTCTTTACGGATTATACCAAGCAAAAAGTGCAATCGTAAAACAAGACACTTGCTTGTTGGTAGAGGGCTATACCGATGTTTTATCACTTCACCAAAACGGTATTAAAAACGTAGTAGCCTCATCCGGAACCTCGCTTACTACCGGGCAAATAAGACTCATTAGCCGTTACACCAAAAACATAGTTATTCTCTATGATGGCGATGCTGCGGGTATTAAAGCATCTTTTAGAGGTATCGATTTAATTCTTGAAGAAGGCCTCAATGTAAAGGTGGTATTGTTCCCAGATGGCGAAGACCCAGATAGCTATTCTCAGAAATTAGGAACCGAAGAATTAACCGAATTTCTCGATCAAAATGCCAAAGACTTTATTGTTTTCAAGTCTTCCATTTTGATGAAAGACATCGCTGGCGATCCGGTTAAAAAAGCAGGAGTAGTGCACGAAATTGTGAACAGCATTGCTTTAATTCCAGATCATATCACGCGTTCGCTCTATTTAAAAGAGTGTAGTTCTATTGTTGATGTTCCCGAAAAAGCGCTGATTGCAGAGCTCAATAAGTTTCGCAAAAAGCGCATTAACGATAAAATGCGCCAGAAAGAGCGCGAGCAGCAAAAACAAAACGATGCTCCGCCACCACCTCCATTTCCGGGTGATGAAATTCCGCCAGAAGCACAAGCTCCCTTCTTTGAAGATGCTCAAGAATTAAGAGGTTTTAGTTTCGAGGTAGAAGAAGAAAACCTTATTCGGTTCCTACTAAATTATGGAAACGAACCCATTTCAGTAGAAATTGAAAACGAAGAAGGAAAAGAAGAAACGGTAGAAATAACGGTAGCCCATTTTTTACTCAACGATATTTTAGCTGATGAAATTCAGTTCAGCAACCCCGCCTACCAAGCTATTGTAGACGAAACTATTACTCTAATCGAAAGTGAAGATGAACTCAATCACCAGCATTTTACCCACCATGCTAACGAATTAATTAGCACCAAAGCCACCGATTTATTGACCCAGAAGTACGATTTACATAACTGGGAACGCAAAAATATTTTTGTAAAAACAGAAGCTTTTGATCTATTCAAAAGCGCCAAAGAATTTTTGTACGCGTTAAAAATCAAACACCTACTCAAATTAATTACCGACCTTCAGCAAGAATTAAGAACTTGCGAAAATCACGAAGACGTTATCGAGTTGCTCAAGAAAAAACGCAACCTTGATGAATTAAAAGTAGAGCTAAGCTCAGAAAAGGGAATTGTAACCTATAGCTTATGACCATAGCCGATATCAAAGAAATTCTAGAATATCCGATTGTAGAAATTAGAGACTACACGTTTACGCTCTACAACATTCTGGTGGTCATTTCCATTTTGGTAGGATCGCGATTCCTCGTTTTCATTATTTCATCCATAATTGGCAAAAATCTTCGCAAAAAACATTGGGTAGATGCAGGAAAACAATACACCATTACCCAACTCTTAAAATACTTTATTTACACCATTTCGATTATTCTTTCTATTGAAAGCTTAGGCATCGATCTTTCTATTCTTCTGGCAGGTTCAGCTGCGCTTTTTGTAGGTATTGGTTTAGGCTTGCAAAACACCTTTAACGATATGGTTTCTGGCTTGATTCTACTTTTCGAAGGCGTAGTAAAAAAAGGAGATATTGTAGACATTGGCAGCACCATTGGCCGTGTAGAACAACTCGATATTAGAACCAGCAAAATCAAAACACGAGCAGGAATTACCATTATTGTCCCCAACTCAAAACTGATTAATAACGAAGTGATTAACTGGAGCCACAGCGACTTAATTACTCGTTTTAAAATTACCGTAGGGGTTGCCTACGGTTCTGACACCGAATTGGTAAAAAAACTACTACTTGAGTGTTCGCATTCGCACCCAGATGTGGTTACTACAAAACCTTCTATTGTACGCTTCGAAGACTTTGGTAGCTCGGCTTTAATCTTTGAGTTATACTTCTGGGCACAAAAAACTTGGGAAGTAGAATTTATTAAAAGTGACATTAGATACGAGATAGACAAACAGTTTAGAGCCCACAACATCACCATACCTTTTCCTCAACGAGACGTTCACATAAAAAAGTCGGAATAATTCACCAACTTTTGTGAATAAATTCTCGTTTATTAAATTACACAAAATAAACCGTGTACACTGGATGAAACAATTTTGGGCGATTTTCACTTTTTTACTCATTGGCTGTTCGCTGAGCTCACTCGCCACTAACAAAACAATTACAGGTGCTGTAGTAGATTACAACAACCAACCCGTTGTCAATCAACCCATGGTAATTTATTACGATAGCACCGCACAACCAGGCACTTACAGTCAAATTACCGTCTTTACTGATAGCCAAGGAGAATACTCCGGAACAGTACAAGCGGCATTGCCTTCGGGTACTATCTACGTGTACACTTCAGACTGCCAAAGCAATTTAATTCAGAATCAAGTAGCGTACAGCGCTGCGAGTACATACAACAACATCGATTTTGTTTATTGCAATTTCGCCTCTAGCATTACCGCAGAAATTGTTGCTGATTCTTCTACCACGCCCTACCTGTTAACAGCAGATGCCATCAATGGTTTTGGCCCTCTTTCTTATCAATGGAACACAGGCGCTACAACAGACACTATTCACGTAACAAGTAACGGCTTTTATTGCGTTACCATCACCGATAATTCTAATACACAAGCCTATTCTTGTCGTCAAGTTTATTTAGATTGCTCTGCTCGTTTCTCTCATTCAACGGTAGGAACCGAAGCTCATTTTCAAGGAATTGCCGAAGGCTATACACCGGTTCAGTTTCAATGGACTTTTGGTGATGGAACTTCAGATGCGGGAATAACTACTTCTCACCTCTACACAGCAACATCGATTACTCCTTACGAAGCGTGCGTTACCTTAACAGACGCAGCTAACTGCTCTACCTCGTTTTGTGATAATGTAATTGTAGGACCCAATGGTGGCGATTTTAGCATTACGGGAAGTCTTTCTGCTGGCATCCAAAATTTAAATTCGGCTCATGTATACCTGCTTTCTGAACAAGCAGATAGTGCCGATCGTGTTTTTAACGTAATTGATTCCGTTTCTTTAACAGGAGCCAGCAATTATGCCTTTCACCATTTGCCTATTGGCGAATACTTAGTAAGAGCAGAAGCTAAGCCCAACACGAGCCAGTTTAACGATTTTGCTGCTACCTATTTTGGTGGCTTTATTGGTTGGCAATATGCTACATCGTTGTTTTTACAAGGCAACTCTTCTAACAACAACATTATGCTCAAATCGATTAACCCACCCATGGGTGTAGGTAGTATTGCTGGAGCCATTACTGATAGTGCTTCTCTTTCGGGAGTTAAGGGCATAGCCGTTTACGCGGTAGATCAAAACAACGTAATTCGCGGTAGATCCATTACGAACGTAAACGGGGAGTATTTAATCAATAGTTTATTAGAAGGCGATTACCGCCTTCTTATCGATTTCCCTGGGAAATTTGCTCAGCCTTATCCTTTTACCATTTCGAGTTCTCAACTAAATGTGACCGACAAAAATTGGGAAGCAAGATTTCGATTTGTGGCTCCACCGGATCCTACCGTGAGTATTCAAGAGGTAACAGAAGCCGCAATGAGTGAATTTACCGTATTTCCGAATCCGGCTAGAGAAACCGTGCAAATTGTAAATAACACACAAGATGCTATACGTTCGGCAGAGATTTATAGCCTTCACGGACAGTTAATTGATTCTAACGTATCTTTAACTAACCATTTAACTCTTTCTATTAACCATTTACCTAGCGGTGTTTACTCGTTAATAGTAAAAACAGAACAGGGAAACACCTTTACACAACCACTGATTATACAATAATTACGACTCCTTCTTTTTATAGAAGAAAGCTTCGATGCAGATAGATAACGAAATAATAGAAAAGTGTAAAAACAATGATCGTAGAGCTCAACACGAGTTGTACAAGCATTGCTTTAGCATTCTTATGAGTGTTTGTCTGCGGTATGAGAAAAATCGGGAAGATGCTGAGGAGCTTCTCAACATGGGATTTTTAAAAATTGTAACAAAATTAGATAAGTACCAAACCAAAATCCCTTTTGAAGCGTGGATACGCAGAATAATGATCAATACTATTATTGATCAATATAGAAAGAACAAACGCCAAAACGAGACTATTGAATACACTGACTTTGAAGACAATAGTTTCGATAAGCACTTTGATTACAACGAAGCTGACAAAAATTTTGACGCAGAAAGCTTAAGAAAACTCATTCGGAAATTACCCGATATGAGTAGACAGGTTTTTAATATGCATGTTTTAGATGGTTACAGCCACAAAGAAATTAGCGATGAAATTGGCATTTCTGTAGGAACCTCTAAATGGCATGTGTCGAATGCTCGCACCATGTTAAAAGAAATGATAAAAACGTCTGTAGACGAAAGCATAAGAAGTATTGCATTATGAGTACTCGAGATAATTTAGATGATTTACTTAGAGACAAGCTAGGAGGTAGTCAGCAAATAGACTACAATCCGGCAGCTTGGTCTAAAATGGAGGCTATGCTAGATGCCCAGATGCCCGTTGCATCGGCTGCTGGAGCTTCTTCGCAAGTAGGTGCAGCCGCCACCTCTGCCGCTATCTGGACTAAAAAATGGTTTATTGCCGCTTCCATTTTTACTCTTTTGGGTACCAGCATGGCTACTTATTTATGGCTGAACGATGGCAATAATCAAGCAATCACAGAGAGTTCTGCTACACAAAATTCAACTGAAGCGGCACCTAAAACAGTTGAAAACACAGCAGACTTAGCCACTGAAAACAACTCAACGGCTTCTTCACTTTCAGAAGCTACATTGAGTCAAGAAGATGAAAATTCATCTTTTTCGTCTAGTTCAACAACAGAAACAACTCATAATTCAACAATAGAGAATAATTCTACTTCAACATTTACAAAAGAAAACAGCTCTCTTAGTCAAAGCCAAACGGCTACTAACATAAGTGCTGCTCAGCAAGCAGAAGCAACATCAAATGCACTTGAAAACGCTGAGTTATCTGCGCAAGAAAGCTCTTTGGCTTTCGCCTCACAAGAAGCTATGGAAGGTGAAACGGTATCGCCCACTGGCCAAAACGCTGATGTAGAAAGCTCGATTGCATTAGCCAACAGCGAAGCAATGGAAAATGTAACCACTTCTCAAGGTGCACAAGAATCATTGAATACAACAGCTAGCGATAATCAAAACGAAGATTTTACCTCTATTACAAGAACCGAAATCGATAAAGTAATTGTTACCAGTAAAGACAACGCGTTTGAACCATTAGCATTGGTAAATGACGAATCGATTCAGGGAACCGTAGAATTACCCGAAATCAATAGAAGTTCACTGTTTGTAGTGGGTGGTCTTAACTTGGCTCAATCGATGAATGCGACCAATTCTTCTTCGTTTAGCGGAAACGAATTCTTCGGTATTGGTTACGAAAGATCTGTAAGCGGTCGTTTTACTTTAGGTGCTAACCTAATTTATCAACCGCGAACTGAAGTAGGTTTCACTCGAGAATTTGAAACTGTTTATTACAATTTTGGAAAACACACAGAGTCTACTTGTATTTCAGTGAACAAACTGTATTACATCGAGCTGCCTATTTATGCTTCTTACCACATTGGTAGCCGACACACTGTTTTGGCAGGTGTAAGTACCAACTATTTAATACAGGCGAAAAACGAAGTAGCTAAAGAAACGATTACTCCTTTCGATGAAACTACATCTTCTGACGAAGAGTACGGTTATTTGTCAGGCATGGAGCGATGGGATTTCGCATTAACAGCCGGTTACGAGTTCCTACTAACAGAAAGATTAACGGTAGGAACCCGCGCAAGCTACGGTCTAAAAGATGTTTCAAAGAATAATTATTACCGAAACAATTCGTTTGATCGTAACCTAATGATGCGTGCTGTAATTAAGTACAATCTATTTCAATAATTGAAAGCAGAATGATGAATCGTGCTCAACATATTGTTTTCTTCTTCGTAGCAGCTCTTATCTTGGCCAGTTGTACCAAAGACGACCCAAGAGAAAATACGCTTACGCCTATATTTTACGCAGAAGGATTAGCAGACGGCACTGAATTCTCATGGAAAGCTGGCGAAAACAGTTTATACATGCATTCTGATTACGCATCAGATAGTTTATCGGTATTTTCATTTCAGGGAATGTTGGCTCCTACAGATTGCGAAACAGGAGATTGCCCTAAATCATTACACGTGGCCATTCGCGATGTAAAAACGAGCGCTGCACCTTCAGAAACCGACCCAACTACTGCCCTAGAACCCGGCAACCTATTGGTGCGTAACCTTACCGACACCGCTTTAACGGGTTACCGAGTTAACCTTTCTGCTGGGGAATTTAACAACGGCTATCAATACAACTACTCTTGGACCACCAGTACAGGTTTAACGAGCACCGAAAGAAATCCATCGTTTGTTTTTCCGGCTAGCACAACAGGTGCGGTAAATGTTTGTCTCTCGGTTGAAAAAACAGACGGAAGCTGCGTTAGTGATATCTGTTACGACATTTACCCTGCCAATGAATGCGATGTTGATTTTCACTACAGCATTGTAGACAATGTTTGCTATTTGTACGCTCAGCCTAGCGGTAATAATATGCCTTACGATTTTCAGTGGGAAGTTGGCCATAGCCAAGATCCGTTAAGTGCTCAAGTGAAATACGAAATCAATGCATTAACGGCTTATACAGAAGTTTGCTTAACCGCTACCGATGCCGATGGTTGCGTTGCCCAGAAATGTAAAAACGTAATTATCAATCCAGACTTTGTTGCGTGTGCTTCTAATTTTAACCATACAAAAGAAGCGGAGTATGCCTTAAGTAATGAAGATTTGAGAGAAGTTACTATTGTGTGGTTTAACGAAAATGGCGAGCGTTTTAGCTCTGAAAATGGTATTCAGCCAGATGAAACGTTCTTCACCATTTTAGAAACAGAAGAGCATACGGCCAACCGACAAAACTTACCTACTTCTAAGGTGAGAATTACTTTCAATTGCATGCTTTACAGCGAAGATGGCAGCCAACAAATTTGGTTCGAAAATGTAGATGCTGTTGTGGCTATTGCCCATCCGTAAATTTTATATCGCGAATATTTAGCTGAGTAGTTACAGTGCCTCGCCAATAATTCTGCTCAATAGAATAAGCAATGGTAAACAGTTCTCCTTCTTGCCAATTTTCGAAAAAGTGGGCTTGGTTAAAGGCTATGGCGTCTACCGTGTGAATGCCGTCTGTTACTTTCAGCTTAACATGATTCCGCTCAGTTCCAATCATTCTTGGGTTCCCCCTTACAGTCACTTCTCTGGTTTCAAAAACCGGAGTTCTATTTCCAGGGCCAAACGGTTCCATCCGATTTAAACGCTGAATAAATTTACCGTTAATTTCATGCAACTCTAAAATCGCATCAATTTCAAGGGTAGGAACCAATTGCTCAGGCAAGATTGTTTCTGAAACTATTTCTTCGAATTTCTCAGTAAAAGATGGAATTTTGCTTTTTTCGATGGTTAAACCTGCCGCGTATTTATGCCCTCCAAACTGAATTAATTCACCTTTACATTGCTCAAGTGCTTCGTATACATCGAAACCCTTTACACTGCGCACAGAGCCGCTTATTTTGCCCTCAAACTCAGTGAGCACTACCGTTGGTCGATAGTATTTTTCAATTAAACGAGAAGCAACAATGCCAATCACCCCTTTGTGCCAACTTTCACTAAAAACCACAGTAGACTTGGCTTGCTTCAATTGTTGATTTCTTTCAATTAAAGCGAGAGCATTAGCCGTAATATCCTTGTCTATTTTTTTTCGATTCTCATTATGTTTTTTAATTTTGGCACCAAACTTTTTAGCGGTTTCTTCGGTGCTTAATAAAAGCTCTACAGCGTGTTTTCCATGTTTAATTCTACCGGCTGCATTAATACGCGGCCCTGCAGTAAACACCAAATCACTTACTTTAAGGATTCCTTTTTTCTGTGCAAAAAGAACCTTTACTCCAGGACGAGGATTCGCGTTTAATCTCTCTAACCCGTAGCTGCATAAAATTCTGTTTTCACCAGTAATTGGCACAATATCACATGCTATGCTAATGGCTACCAAGTCAAGCAAATTTGTCCATTTTTCATCTTCCCACTGTTTTTCATGCGCAATGGCCTGACAAAGTTTTAAACCTATTCCACACCCAGAAAGCTCTTTGTAAGGGTACACACAATCTTCTCTTTTCGGATCTAAAACTGCTACGGCATTAGGCAAAGTATCTGCTGGCGTATGGTGATCACATACAATAAAATCGACATCATGGTCTTTGGCCCATTGAATAGGCTGGTGCGCTTTTACACCACAATCAAGAGCAATTATTAAAGAAAAGTTCTCTTTTGCAGCATACTCTACTCCCTGTTGAGAAACTCCATACCCTTCGGTGTAACGATCTGGAATGTAAAAATCGAACTCAACCGAAAGGTGCTTAAAAAAGCTGCACATCAAAGCAACAGAAGTAGTACCGTCTACATCGTAATCACCATAAATCAGTATTTTCTGTTTCTTCTCTTCTGCCTCTAAAATTCGGTCTACCGCCTCTTTCATTCCTCTCATTTGAAAAGGAAAATGAAGATTACTTAACGATGGTTTAAAAAATTCTCTAGCTGCTTCACTAGAATCTACCCCTCTGTTTATCAGAATCTTTATAAGAGAAACGGGCCAATCTTTACTGGTTTGAACCAATTTCTGAATGGTTAACGGGTGTACTTCTTTTTGGTGTTTCCAGTGGAGATGTTGCATCTTACGAAATTAAATATTGTCTAAGAACCACTTTACAACTTATTTTGCATTCGTATGCAGGTCATTAATCAAGTCTTATTAATCGCATTCCTACTATTTTTCCCACAACTAGCCATTCGGTTAGGTAAAAAGGTGAATTGGCTCAGCCCCATTTTATCGTGTTATGCAGCCGGAATCATTATTGGAAATGTATTTCCCGCTTACCTCGATTCTACTATTTTAGAAAAGACCATTGAAGGAACCGTTGCCTTAGCCATTCCTTTATTATTATTTGGCTCCACCGTAAAATCGTGGCTTTCTCAGCCAGGCAAAAGTTTACTGGCCTTTGGCTTATCAATGATTGCAACCACAATTGCCGCTTTTTTGGGGTATTTAATTTTCTCCGATTCGATTACTAATGCAGATGAAGTAGCCGCTATGCTTGCCGGAGTTTATAGCGGAGGAACCATTAATATGAGCGCCATCACCTTGGCACTCGACTTTAAACAAGAGCTATTCTTACTGCTTAATGGCTACGATATTATTTTTAGTAGCATCTATTTCTTATTTATTATTTCGGTGGCTCAGCCTTTATTAAAACGCTTTTTAACTTCCCCTACTCAGCTCGCACCCACGCAACCTGAGCATTTATTCGACCATCGATCAAAATTCCATCAATTTGCCTTACCTCAGAAAGCTAAATGGGTAGGCATGGGTGTTGCTTTAGCTGTTTTGGTAGCGCTCATTTGCGTTGGATTGTCGCTCGCTATTTTTAGCCAGCTCAACAGCATGTTTGTAATTGTAGGCATTAGCGTTTTGGGCATAGCGGCCTCATTTTTCCCTAAAGTTCGTAGTTTACCCGGCACTTTTGAAACTGGTGATTATTTACTGCTCATGTTCGCGTTATCGATAGGAGCCAATGCCAACTTTGACGAAATGCTGCAAAGCTCTGGAGAAACCTTACCCTTGGCTTTCTTTATTTTTATAACAGCTGTGAGCCTTCACTTGCTACTTTGTAAGATTTTCAAAGTAGACGTAATTACTTTTTTAATTACGTCTACAGCAGCCGTGTACGGCCCTCCTTTTATTGGACCTGTTGCTACTGCACTAAAAAAGAAAGATTGGATTTTACCTGGCCTTACTGTAGCCATTCTAGGTAACGCTGTAGGAACCTACTTAGGCATTCTTCTCTACCAGCTTATATCGTATTGGGGATAATCAATGATTTTCGGGGTTTTGGCGAGTTTTCTTCAACAAAAAAGGCTCCTGAATAGAGCCTAAATAATCTTCATAAAAAAAGGGCGCCACCGCATTACGCTGAATGACGCCCCCCACTAACCACCTACTTGTAGACAAAAGTAGAACTTTTTTTAAACATTCAAATAAAAAAGTGATTTTTTTACCTGTTTTTTTCAGCTACTCTACTTTTAGCGTCTATATCGTTCATAATCTCGGTCTGTAAACGGATGCTTTCATCGTGAATTAAGTGAAGCATTCTCTTTAGAAATGAGCTATTTATAGCGTTTCGCTCACCCCAATCTAACCGAGACGACAAAATTTCTTTCCATCGGTTTAATTGCAAAATGGTTACATCATTTTCTTTCTTGTAGGAACCAATTTCTTGCACTAGTGTAAATCTACTAGCCAGTTTAGCAATCAATTCTGCATCAATTTCATCAATTTGACCTCGTAGTTTCTCTAGGCGCGTGGTAAACTCTATCGATTCAGAACTGCTGCTTCTGAACTGAAGACTTTCTACCATACTGAGAAAGCTATTAGGTGTAACCTGTTGCTTAGGATCACTCCACGCTTCATCTGGTCGGGGATGCACCTCTACGATGAGACCATCCATATCTAAATCGAGAGCTTTTTGAGCTACCGATTGCACGTTTTCCCTTAATCCTGTAATATGGCTCGGATCGCATATCATGGGCAATTCAGGCAGCATTGTTTTTAGCTGAATCGGAATTTCCCAGTGCGGTGCGTACCTAAACCGCTTATCATAAGAAGAGAATCCTCTGTGAATGGCTACTATTTTATGAATTCCTGCTTTGTATATGCGCTCAATGGCTCCTACCCACAGATTTACATCTGGATTGATAGGGTTTTTCACCATAATGGGAACATCGGTTCCTACCAATGAATCTGCAATTTCTTGAACCGAAAACGGATTTACAGTTGTTCTTGCGCCTAGCCATAAAATCTTAATTCCATGTTTTAGCGCCAATTCAACATGCTGACTATTGGCTACTTCTACCGCTGCTGGCAACCCTGTTTCTTGCTGAGCATTGGCTAACCATTCTAAACCTATTTCTCCTACGCCTTCGAAACTATTGGGACGAGTTCGTGGTTTCCAAATACCAGCTCGAAGTGCCTTAACAGCTCCATTTTGGGCCAAAGAATGTGCGGTTTCCATTACTTGTTCTTCGGTTTCGGCACTACACGGACCCGCTACTATAAATGGTGTTTGAGCGTTTGGAATAGCCCACTGATCGAGCGATTGTATTTCTAAGTCTAAATTACTCATGTGATGCACAAATGTAGTACTATAGGCTAAACCCCAACTGATACCCTCTTGTTTATCACTGGCGCTATTTAACAAGCCTTTAAACCTATAACCAACCCAAAAAAAAGCACGAATTGTATATTTGGCAGCAAATCCGAATTGGATATGAGTATTGATTTATTAGTGGCTCAAGTTGAAGAGCAACTTAAAAAGTACCAACAACAAAATCTTCGATTATTTGCTTCTTCTTCTTTTCAAACGCACAGCTTACCCATGCTGCATTTAATTGGAAGATTTGCTCCAGAAACCCCCATTTTATTCATAAATACAGGTTTTCACTTTCCAGAAACTCTGCTTTTTAGAGACACCATTGCTGAGCAGTTTAACTTGAATGTAGTAGACGTTAAAAGCGATGTTCCTAAAAATTTGCAACGCAATAGCGAAAATCAGTTTTACTTTACGAGCGACCCCGATTACTGCTGCTTTTTAAATAAAACACAACCGCTAAAATTTGCCATGGCCGATTACGATGTTTGGATCAACGGCATTCGTAAAGATCAAAATGCCAACCGCAAAAACATGCGAAGCGAAGAGCAAACGCCAGACGGAAAAATGCGTTATCACCCTATGTTAGATTGGAGCAATAAGCTGATTTACGAATACCGAAAATTACATCAACTTCCTGAACATCCACTAGAAGCTAAAGGGTATTTCAGCGTTGGTTGCGAACCCTGTACGCGTAAAATGGATGTTACTAGCGAGCGTCATGGCCGTTGGTTTGGAATGAAAAAAACAGAGTGTGGACTTCACACTGAATTGGTTCAAAAATAATTTTAATGAAAGTTTTAATCACTGGTGGAGCTGGGTATGTAGGAACCCAACTTGTACACCTATTAGACAATAATTCTGAAGTTGAAGAAATTATTGTTTTCGATAATTTAAGCCGACCTAATTACAACCTTTTCTTAGGTTCTTCGAAATTATCGAAGAAAGTGCGTTTTGAGCAAGGCGAAATTCTCGACAGCAGAAAGTTAAATCAACTGATAAAAAAAGCTGATGCGGTTGTGCATTTGGCTGCCCAAGTAAAAACCCCTTTTGCCGATGATAACCATCACCTTTTTGAGCAAGTAAACCATTGGGGTACAGCTGGTGTAGTAGATGCTGTTGAAGCCGCAGATGTAAAAAAATTCATTAACCTCAGCAGCGTGTCTGTATACGGTTCAGCTGAGCACCCAATGAATTTATCGTCTAACACTCAGCCTCAAACTATTTACGGAATTTCGAAACTTCGCGGAGAAGAACAGGTAAACCGGTTAGCTAAAAAGTGTAGCACTTACAACTTGCGTTGCGCCAATGTATACGGCTACAATCGCTCTATGCGTTTTGATGCGGTAATTAACAAGTTTATGTTTGGCGCTCATTTCAACAGTAAAATTAGCATTCAAGGAAATGGCGAGCAGCAACGAGCTTTTGTGCATATTCAGAATGTAGGGAAAGCCATTGAAACCCTATTGCTTCCTAACCAAACTATACAGCCAGGTACGTATAACTTGGTAGACAAAAACGTGGCTATATTAGATATTGCCGAGTCGTTGCAAGAAATTTATCCTGACTTAGAGATGGTTTTTACTTCTCAGCATTTAACATTGCGTTCGTTAATGATTGAACCCGATGTTGAACTCAACCAAAAGTTAGCAATGAAAGCCAATTCACTTACCAACGAACTACAAGAATTTAAACAGAATTTTTCGTTGGCATAAGCCTTCTTCTAATCCCACTTAACCGCTACTTTTCCTTTGCTTTTTCGAGAACCTAGAAATTCGTGCGCTTCTACCATATCTTTAACCGAATACACTTTGCTAACGTGCGGTTTCAACACACCACTTTCGGTAAGTTTTACAACCTCTGTAATGCACGTTTTTATGGTTTGTGGTCGAACATCGCCTACTTTTAGCATGTTTACACCAATCACACTTTGCGATTTCATGAGCAAACCCAGCGGATGAACAAAACCAAAGTCCCAAACTAACCGAAGTTTATCAAGTATTGTCCCTTTTTTGTCTGACCAATTAGAAACACCAAATAATACCATTCTACCGCCCCAAGAAAGCACTTTTCTGCCTTCTTTAAACGATTTACCTCCCACAGGATCGAAAATGACATCAATCTTATCTTTCCCTTTTACTCGTTGAATTTCTTCCGCAAAATTCTTTTCTCGGTAGTTAATCGGATAATCCACTCCGTTTTCTTGAGCATATTTCAGCTTTTCTTCAGAACCAGCCGTTCCCCACACTTTACATCCTCTCCATTTTGCCAATTGGGTAAGAGCGGTTCCTACCCCGCCAGCCGCAGCATGCACCAACACTTCTTCTTCAGGTTGAATATTGGCTTGCAAAATAGCCATGTAATAGGCTGTTATGTATTGGGTAGCTAGGGCGGTTCCTTCTGCAGAACTAATACTGTCTGGTAACTTAGCGGCCGCACGCTCATCGGCAACAGCTTCTTCAGCATATCCACCAAATCGAGTTAATGCTACAACGCGGTCTCCAATCGATAATGTGGTAACCGAATTACCGAGTTGAATTACGGTTCCTACTACCTCGTAACCCAACACAGATGGTAATGGAGGTGCATCGTTGTAAAGGCCTTTTCTCGCCATTACATCTGCGTAATTGAGGCCAAAATGATCTACTTTGATTAACACTTCTGTATCGGTAGGAACCGGAGACGGCACTTTTCGAATTTCAAAAGCTTCTTGTGCACTTCCGTTTTTTACTAAAGTTATGGCTCTCATGTTAGCGTACTTTGGTGTTGCGAATAATTTTAGAAAATAATTTCGGTACGAATCGTTTTAAATACACGCCCAACACTTCTTTTCCACCAATTAAAAACTCTTGTTTTTCTTTCAGTATGTTTTTGTAGATAATCTCAGCACATTGCTCTGGCGACATTCCGTTGGCTTGTGCATCGTCCATTTCGTTGAGTTTTTCTCCACTTTCGGTAAGTGCATTAACACTTACATTGGTTTTTATGAAACCTGGCAAAATCAAAGAAACACGAATATTATTGTCGTGCTCTTCGGCTCGTAACGAATCAAAAAAACCATGCAGAGCGTGCTTGGCCGCAGCATAAGCAGAACGATAAGGAGTTCCGAATTTACCTACCAAACTGGTGATTACACCAATTTGACCCCCTCCGTTTTTTACCATTTTAGGAACCAATGCCTTGGTGAGTGCGATGGTACCAAAGTAATCGATTTCCATTACTCTTCTATCTACAGAAAGCGGACATTCTACTGCTTTTCCGCGTTGTGAAATTCCGCCACAATGAAGAATTAAATCGATGTGCTGGTTAAAAGCCCATGCCGTTTCTACTTTTTGAGGAAGCTCATCTGTATTCACCAAATCTAGCGGCAAAACATGGTGATTTCCAGTAGACAATTGCTCTTTTACACTTATTAACTCACTCTCTCTTCTGGCTGATAAAACGACATCCCAGCCTTTTTCAGCATAAACCTCACACAATGCTTTTCCAATACCAGAGCTAGCTCCAGTAACCCATACTGTCTTGTTCGCCATTACTTAACGATTAGTTCACCTTAATTAAAAAATGTTTGGTGCAAATTCATCTAATTTCGACTGTAAAACTAAAGTATGCGAATCAACTTTTGGGCTTGTAGCGCCTTTTTCATCGTTATCTTTATCAACATTATGACGGCTTGCACAGAAGACAAAAAATTCGACACCCAAGGTCATCGTGGCTGTAGAGGTTTGTATCCTGAAAACAGCATTGAAGCTATGCAACATGCCCTAGACTTAGGCGTTTCTACTTTAGAACTCGATGTGGTTATTTCAAAAGACAAAAAAGTAGTGGTTTCTCACGAACCCTTTCTTTCTCATGAAATTTGCAGCTATCCTAATGGAGAACTGGTAACGGTAAACGAAGAGCGTAAACTCAACATTTACCAAATGACTTACGATTCTCTAAAACAATACGATTGTGGTAGCCGACCTCATCTTCGTTTCCCTGAGCAAAAGAAAATTGCTACTTCTAAACCGTTGCTTAGCGAATTGATTGAGAGTAGCGAAAAACACGCAAAAGCTACAGGCCGCTCAATGCCGTTTTATAACATCGAGACAAAAAGTACAATGCATGGTGATCAGATTTTTCACCCATCGCCTCGCGAGTTTGTAGATCTACTTTTAAATGAGGTTTTTGAAGCGAATATTGAAGAAAGAGTGATTATTCAATCTTTTGATGTAAGAACACTTCAAGTAATTCATGAATTGCATCCAGAGTTAAAATTGGCTCTTTTAATCGAAAACAAAGATTCTTACCAAAAAAACGTTGAAAACTTAGGTTTTACACCGCACATCTATAGCTGCGATTATTCATTAGTTACAAAAGATTTGGTGCTTTTTTGCCAGAAAAATAAGATGGAATTAATTCCTTGGACCGTTAACGAAAAAGAAGAAATGGCCATGCTCATTGAAATGGGCGTAGACGGAATTATCACAGATTACCCCGATCGTTTAATGGAAGTAGTTGCAGCCAAACAATTAGCTATAAAATAAAAAAACGCCAAGTACCTCTACTTGACGCTTTGCCTAACTAAACTACTACACTATGATGACTTCTTCTAAGAAATCTACATCAAAGTAACGTGTTTTACTTTTCTTTTGGTATAAGCCCAGCTTGCTTTTAACACTCTTTAGCATTGCTTTAAGTTATAAGCAAATCGCCAAATAATGTAGCAATTGGGTTCCTACCTAAGATATATAATTGACTGAATAAACTGTAGAAAAGTTGCCCCTATTCACCTCTGCGGTAAAAACCAAAAACGCGCATAAACGAGGCGTAGTGATTTTCTAAATTTTCTTGATTGAGTGCTTCTCCCGTAAAATGATTAAAGCCAACAATTTGCCAATCGTTGTCTTCTGTTTTCACTAGATGAATAACTCGATTCGATGCTTTATTGAACGAACATTCTACCGAATCTGCTGAAAAAGTAGTGTATGCCACCCACGATTTATAGGCCTTTCGCTTGGCTTGCAGCTCGTCTAGAGTTTCTTGAGAAAGAGCATAATCAACAAAAAGCTGCATAAATTCTATCACTTCTTCTGAACAAAGACCTTCGAGCTTCGAAAAATCTTTTTGCGCTAGCATGGGCGTAAATGCCGACTTAAATTGCTCTACTTGCGCCAAAACAGGTTTCGAAAGAAGAATATTTTCGTTTTCTTGCTGGCGCTTGATTAACTTTTCTTGTCGTTGTTTTATCAACGCTGAAGTTACGGATTCTCCATTTTCACCGTGCACCAGCCATTGTCCGTTTTGTTGAACCAGATTGATCTCTCGAATACTTAATCCGCGCATTTTGCAAGTAGCCGAATCTTTCGACACTTCAACGCTTACTACCGATTCTAACAAATTAGACTGTACAAACGACCGGTTACTGTAGCCCTCGCTAAAAAGCATTTGCATCTCTTGATTAAAAATGCTGTATAACGTGTCTATTTCAGCGGTTCCTACCTTTTGAATGGTAGATAAATCTCCTGACTGATACATTTCTACCCGCCCCTTCATAAAAGCAACACAAGCCGAATCTACTGCCGTTTCTTGAGCTGCTCCCTTTTGTTGTAGAAACAAAACAAGTAGTAATCCACTACAAAAAAGCCGTAAAAAATGCATTTCTATAAATTTCAGAAGCAGTTAGCGTTCTGCAATGGCTTCTTGATGAGAGAAATTTTTCAAAGGAATGTGGTCAAGGCGCTTTTTCCACTTGTTTTTGTGGGCTTCGTAACGCTCTTTATGTTCTTCTTTCACTGGCTTACTGGGCGGCAATTTTTCACTTCTGTGATCAACTTGCTTACCGTGTTTCCAAAAGCGAAAACAAACATGCGGACCCGTAGCCAAGCCTGTGCTTCCTACATAACCAATCACATCACCCTGCCGAACAACTTTCCCCGGAACCATTCCTTTTCCGCGTTTGCTCATGTGCAAATACTGAGTAGTATAGGTTGAATTGTGGCGAATTTTCACATAATTTCCGTTGTATTTCGAATAACGAGATTCGATAACTGTACCATCACCAACGGCCAAAATAGGCGTACCAGTAGGAGCCGCATAATCAGTTCCAAGATGTGCCTTGTACCTTTTTTGAACAGGATGAAATCTTCGCTGTGTATAACCCGAAGTAATTCTACCATATTTCAGTGGCGCTTGTAAAAATGCTTTACGCAAACTGTTCGCTTTTTCATCGTAAAAATCTACTATGCTGTCTTGCTCAAAAGCAAAAGCGTAAAATGGTTCTTCGCCATGATTAAACAAAGAAGCTTTGATTTCACCGATGCCCACAAACTCGTCTTCCACGTATTTGGCTTCGTAAATCACTTTAAAGAAATCGCCTTTGTTGATGCGATAAAAATCGATAGACCAAGCATAAATTTCAGCCAATTCCATGGCTAATGCCGGACTAATATTGTTTTCGTTTAGCGTTAACCAAAGCGAAGATTCAATTCTTCCTGATGCTTCTCTTAGCTCAGTTCGCACTTTATTCTTGCCTTTATAAACCTGAACAGAGTCGCGAAGATCAAAAACTACGTAATCGATGGCGTTAGGGCGGTAAACAAAACACTGCGCCACTCCCGTTGAATCGTCTGTACAGAATACCGAATAATCTTTACCGTATTGAATATTGCGCACATCGAAAACATCTTTCGACTTTTCAATAATCTGGTGAATTGTTGGGTACGGGATGTTATGCCCCAATAAGATGTCGGCTAAAAACTGATTTCTTTCAATCGTTCCCGACAACACTCGAAAAGAATCTACCGGAAGCCCGTACTGCATAACAGGCACGGTAGGAACCAATAAGGTGTCTTCTACTTCAACATCGATTTGAGCAGAAATCATCTCTTCTGAAGATTGTTGGTAAAACCAAAGCAAAACTCCGCAAAGCGCTAGCATGCTTAAAATAGTTACCCAAATAGAAGGTTTACTCATTTTGTATTATTGAATAATTGATTCAACCCAAGCCTTTCCCCACTCTTCTTGCTCTTGTTCTGACCAAAGCTCTGGGTAAAAAATTCTTTTCTGAAATTTCGGAGGCAAGTATTCTTTCCAGTTGGTTCCTCCTGTAGCTGCCGAATCACCTTTGCGCTGCTGTAAATACGTAACCGCAGATTTATAATGCATTAGCGGCCAATTGATATTTACATCCACATCTAACTGTCTCAGTACGTTTTTCACTTTAGCATCTTGCTGATCTTCTTCTGGCAATTTTTTAAATACTCGCCACAAGTTTTTCGATCGGTATTCTTCTGCTAAGCGCATTAATTCTTCAGAATATTTTCTTTCAAATTGCTTCAGCGTTAACGTCTTTTTCCCGGTCTCTTCTTCGGTAGCACCTTGTTTCCAATAGAGGTAATCAAACATCTCTGAAATCGTGAATTGATCAGGATGTTCCTCGAAACGGTGGCGCTCGCTAGCTTGTACTAAATGAACAAAATCGGTAGAACAAATCTCGATTTTACGGTACTGAGCCGATTGAAACCCACTTGCAGGTATCAAACTCATTCTGAACTTTAAGAATTGATCACGATCCATCCCTTTATACATAATTTCGAAACTCTTAGTAAGTGCCTCGAAATAGCGATTGATTCGTAAAACGCGAGATATAAAAAATGATTTATCCACTTCATCAGCATTACACAATTGATTGTATTCGTGTAAGCTCAGTTTAAAATACAATTCGGTAATCTGATGATACATGATAAAAATCTCTTCATCCGGAAAATCAGTTCTCGGATTTTGAAGACTCAACAATGTATCTAAATGAATATAATCCCAATAAGACACATAATTTGCGTAGAGTAAACCATCTAAATAGGCCGTTAAATCTTGGCCCATAGCATCGTACTTTTCACGCAACTGCTCTATTCGCTCAATAATTTCTGGTGATAATTCCATTTTTTCTGCTTGAATGCTACAAAGAAACTCTATTTCGGTGGCTTCTCCGGCAAATGTGTAACCTAATTGTTAACCGAAGATTGTATATAAATACCCTTTGTTTATCGGTAGGAACCGAGTTCTCAATCTAAAAAAACGGCTTAAATATACTGAATGACAATCACCCTGAAAACAAAAAAACCGCTTGTGATTGCTCACAAACGGTTTAGTACTTATTAATTACAATTTTTTATGATTTCACCTTCGCAATCGGGTGACTTATGCCTTTATAACTGGTTAATTCCATTTTAATGCTTCCCACCAAAACATTCGCTTTTGCTAAAACAGGGATTCTGTTTTTATCGTCTGTGATGTAAACGGTAAGATCTTCTTCATCGTCAAAAATTCTCCCTTTCTGAACCAACGGCTGAAATTTTAAACATTGAAAAGTTCCACTTTCTACTTTCACTTTTTCTTTTCCCAAGAAGCGAATCTTTAACGGTTCTACTTTACCATCTACAAAAGCCTGAAATTCGATAACATCTCCCACGTTGTATTTCTCTAAATCGATAGTTCTAGCAAAGTAGTAAGCGCTAATCATATCTTGTATGCCAGAAGGAGCCTCAACTTCTTCGTTTTTACGGTTGTCTTTCACTTTGTTTTCATCGTGAAAAAACTGGTAATGTTGCTTAAACTTATACCCTCCTTCGCTAATGTCTCGTTTAAAAACATACGGTTTCATGTCTTCAGGGTCGATGTAAGATTCGTAGGTATCTCGCACTTTAAAAAACCAATCGAACGCCCCTTGGCTGCGTCCGGTTCCTACTACGCGTAAAACCTCTTTTTCACCAATTTTATAATCTTGATTAATCACTTGAATAGTAGCTGTTCCCGCGTCTACAAACCCGTAGTGAACTAGATATTCAAGGCGCTCGCCTTTAGAAAATGGTTGAAAAGACACCTTGGGTATCCTTTCCATGGCTTTGGCAAGACTATCGGTTTTTTCGAAAGCCTTTTGAGCGTTAATGGCGCTTAACAGAAACACCATTACGAATAAAAATGCTGCTTTTTTCATGCTTTCAGATTTTAGTTTTAAACGCTCTATGTGCTGCATACACATAAAGATAGTGAACTAAAACCAACTTTTATGCCAGAAGATATTTTTCAATTCCATCTCTTCTTTGAGAAGAAAACAATAGCGGATCCTACCGATGCTTTTATGAGCAAGCCCGGTATAAAATAAATGGCTTGATAAACGATTGAAATTTCACTTTGGATAAAAGCTAAATAACCGAACCCCATCAGCAATAGCAACAGCTGACCAAGCGTTAAGAAAACAAACGATTTTAGAAAAGTTTGCACCGAAAGTGCGTTAAAATTTGACAAGCCATAATTGGCTAAAACAAACCCGATAAAAAAACCTAAATGCGGACCAAAAAGCACCATTACACCCGAGGCACCTCCAGAAAAAACCGGCAACCCAACAGCGCCTAACACTAAGTAAATCACCACCACCAACACCGATAAAAATGTTGGTAAATAAAACGCTGGCAGAACTACGAGCAAAGATTGAAGGGAAATTTCGATAGAAGTACCCGGAATAGAAAAACTAAAGCTACCACTAAAACAAAGCAGCACCAAAAAGGTGACAAAAAGCCCTAACTGTTTCATTATTTCTTCTCAGGGTCTGCAGCCAAAACCACTACGATTTCTCCCTTTACGGTTCCCGTTTCAAAATGTTGAATCACTTCTTTTAATGATCCACGAACGGTTTCTTCATGAATTTTCGAAATCTCTCTCGAAACCGACACATTTCTCTCTTCTCCTGCAAATTCGGCTAATTGGGTGAGTAATTTCACCAATCGGTAAGGAGATTCGTAAAACACAACCGACCTGTTTTCTTTTACCAGTTCTTGAATTCGAGTTTGTCTTCCTTTTTTATGAGGTAAAAAACCTTCGAACACAAACTTATCGCACGGCAAACCAGAATTTACCAAAGCAGGAACAAAAGCGGTAGCGCCCGGCAAGGTGGTAATTTTCACCCCTTGTTTAGCCGCTTCTCTTACCAAAAGAAAACCAGGATCTGAAATTCCGGGAGTTCCCGCATCACTCACCAAAGCAATGGTTCCTCCTTGCAGCAATTGCTCAACATACCGATCTACCACCTTGTGCTCATTGTGCTGATGAAAAGCCTGCAAAGAGTTTTCTATTTCGAAATGCTTGAGCAATTTAATGGTTTGGCGCGTATCTTCAGCTAAAATCACATCGCACGATTTTAGCACATCAATAGCCCTTAATGTAATGTCTTGCAAATTGCCAATAGGCGTAGGAACCACAAATAATTCACCCATCTATTAAGAAAACTCCCCAACCAATTCAACCACTTCTTCTTCGGTAGTATCGTTTTCTACCAAATCAATCATTCTATCTACCGTTCGCTCAATGTTTTCGGTTTTGTATCCCAAACCGGCAGCCACACTCATACATACTTGGTATTCTCGCTCATCGATTTCACCATCAAGCATCATCATTTCTACCATTTGGTAGAGCTGAATTACTCTATCTTCATCGTTTTCTGGAGATTCAAAATCTAGCTCGTCTGTTGAAGTTAATAAGTCTCTTAACTCTTCTTTGGTGATGTAAAACTTCTCAGACTTCTTAAATAAAAACGCTAACTCGTTTTTATCTAAAACACCATCGGCTAATGCTAGGGTAAGCAAATTTCTGAAACGAGCATTCGCCATTTTCTGCTCTTTAGTTACTTGAATATCTTGGCTCATAACTATAAAAATCTTCTTTCTACTAAATCTAAAAACCGCAGCGTTACTTCAGAATCATCGTTCCAACTGTAGCGCTCTTTCAATTGCATATTTATAAAATAATCGGCTCCTTCTTTAGAGTCTATATGGTTTAATTCATTTAAAGCACGATTAAATGCTTCCATGTTCCCGTTAAACAACTCATTGGCAAACAAAAAGCGTTCGTTTAATCCAATAGAAGCCTTTAAATCAGTGATTTTCGATTTACGCAAACGATTCGCCAAGCTGTTATCTTCAGCTTTGTTACGCTCGTTCAACTCAACGCCCTCTTGAATTCCTAACGAAAGAGCATCTTGATCTACTCGCTGTTTCAGCACATTTTCGTCTACCGGTTTTTCTGCTGTTGTTTTTTCTTCTTCAACAGGTTTCTCAGGCTCGGGCTCTTCTTGTTTTTCTTCATCGGTAGGAACCCGTAATTCTTCTTCTTCAAACGCTAAGTTTTCCGAAGAAATCTCTTCTACTTTGGGTATTTCTTCTTCGGAAGTATCAACAACAGGCTCTTCTGCTTTAGGCTCTTCTACCTCACTCGTTGTTTCTGGCAGCACTTCTTCTTCTTTAATCAGTTGAATAGTGGGTTGAGGATGAATTTCAACGGTTTTGGTTTCTGCCGTTTGGTTCTCTAAACTATGCCCCAACTCGAACCGAATAACTGCTTCTTCGGCTGCACGAAGTTGCTCAAGTGCGTTTCTACATTCTTGTGCTGACCAATTTTTGTCTGGCTGTATCGATTTTACTCTTTCAATTGCCTTTTCTAACTCTTCAAAAAAATCATTCATACGCTAACTCAACAAGGGTTTCTGTGTGTTAATACAACGTAAAATTCACTTAGTTTTGTGTGTGTCGCAGACGGCAATAAAAGTAGGGAATGTTTTTAGAAGACACGGTTAATCATTACGAGAAATCAGGATGGATAGAAGTAGTCTGTGGCTCAATGTTTTCAGGCAAAACAGAAGAGCTCATCAGGCGATTAAAACGGGCAGAATTTGCTCGGCAGAAGGTCGAAATTTTTAAACCGATAATCGATACGCGTTATCACGAAGAAGAAGTTGTTTCTCACGATGAAAACTCAATAGTATCTACTCCGGTTCCTTCTAGCTCCAATATTTTACTCTTAGCAGATAATGTAGATGTTATTGGCATAGACGAAGCTCAGTTTTTTGACGATGAGTTGGTAAGCGTTTGTACCGATTTGGCAAACAGAGGCGCGCGCGTAATTGTAGCAGGTTTAGACATGGATTACAAAGGCCAACCCTTTGGCCCCATTCCTAAACTAATGGCATGTGCAGAATATGTTACCAAAGTTCACGCTGTTTGCGTTACGTGCGGAAATCTTGCCAATCATTCTTTTCGTTTTGTACCTGGAGACAACCTTGTACAGCTCGGAGAAACAGAAAGTTACCAACCTCTGTGTAGAAACTGTTTCAACAAAGCCCGAAAAAACCAATGATTAAATTGCCTTCTTATTCCATAGAAGAAATTTGCGCCTTTTGTAGCGGTGAATTAGTGCAAAACCATGCGTTTATTGAAATTAGACACCTCAGCTTAGATTCTCGTAGAATTCACCATGCTAAACATTCAGTGTTTATTGCAATTAAGGGCGATAGACACAACGGACATTCATTTATAAAAGACGCCTATCAACAAGGAGTTCGAAATTTCATCATTTCTGAAGATTCTCGGTTCCTACAAGAAAAAAAAGTTAACTATATAAAGGTAGCTCACTCGGTAGATGCACTTCAGAAAATTGCCAAGGCGCATAGAGAAAAATTTAATTTTCCGGTAATTGGCATTACTGGCAGCAACGGAAAAACAACCGTAAAAGAGTGGCTTTTTCAATTATTGCAATCTGCATTTAACGTTACTCGAAGTCCTAAAAGTTACAATTCGCAAATTGGTGTTCCTTTGAGTATTTGGAATTTTTCACCGACCACTGAATTGGGAATTATCGAAGCGGGGATTTCGGCTCCTACCGAAATGAAAAGGCTGGCTGAGATTGTAAGTCCCACTATGGGTGTTTTCACTTCTATTGGTTCTGCACACCAAGAAAATTTTGCTAGTATTTCAGATAAAATAAACGAGAAACTTGCGCTTTTCGAGCATTCCCAATCGCTTATTGTATGCAGTGCCCACCAAGAAATTATTGAAGCTGCCCAGCAAAAACTACCCTCAACCCAACTTATTACTTGGGGAAAAAACACCAGCGACTTTCTGGTAATTAAACGCACTGAAACGCAGAAAAACCGCAGCTTAATTACTGCAGAATTCGAACAGAAAGAATTCACTTTTGAAGTACCGTTTAAAGACCGCGCTTCGATCGAAAATGTTTGCCACGCTATAACTACAGCCCTTTTTTTAGGGGTTTCGCCTGAAGTTATTCAGCAAGAAGTAAGCGATTTACAACCCCTAGAAATGCGATTAGAGTCGAAAAAAGGCAAGTTTAACACTACACTTATCAACGATTATTATTCGGCCGATCTCAATTCGCTAGAAATTGCGCTCGATGTGTTAAACTACCAACATCAGCACCCTAAAAAAACCCTAATTCTTTCTGAGTTGGTAGAATCGGGTTTACCGGCTCAGGAAATGATTACGCAAATTGCTCACCTCTTAAATACGAACAAAATTGAGCGCGTAATTGCTGTTGGTCCGCAGCTAGAAAAGCTGAACCAACAACTCACTCAGCAATGGTTTAGGCATTATAATTCTACCACCGAATTGCTCGAAGATATTCGAAAAATCAAATTTCGAAACGAGGCGATTTTAATAAAAGGAGCTCGAAAATTTCAATTCGAAAAAGTGAGCCGTTGGTTAGAAGAAAGAAACCACGAAACTACCTTAGAAGTAAATCTGACCGCCATTGTTCACAACCTCAACTATTTTAAAGGATTGTTGCAACCCAACACGCGCTTAATGGTAATGGTTAAGGCCCTTTCTTATGGAACAGGTGTTTACGAATTGGCCAATGTTTTGGCTTATCATAACGTAGATTACTTGGCGGTTGCCTATGTAGACGAGGGAATTGAACTAAGAAAAGCAGGCATTCAATTGCCCATAATGGTTTTAAGTCCGCACGATTCTGAACTCGATATAGCCTTGCATTATCGGTTGGAACCCGAAATCTACAGTCTCGAAATGCTCGATGCTTTAGTAGATTCTGTTTCAGAAGAAGATTTAAAAAGTGCAAAAATTCACATTTGCCTAGACACAGGCATGAGAAGATTAGGCTTTCAGCCAGACGAAATCCCAGCACTAACGGCAAGATTACAACGCTTTCCACAACTTCAAGTAGCAGCCATTTATACACATTTAGTAGCTACAGATGATGCTACTCACGATGCTTTTACGCATCAACAAGTGAGTAACTACCAAGCTATGCTCAATCAACTGCTTCCCATCTTACCGAATCACCCGATTTTACATGTGCTCAATTCTGGTGGTATTCAGCGTTTTCCGGAATATCAGTTCGATATGGTTCGTTTGGGCATTGGTCTACACGGCATTGGTGTTGCGCCTGAATTTCAGGCAAACTTACGACCAGCTGCCCGATTAAAAACCACTATTTCGCAGGTGAAATCGGTGTGCAAAGGAGAAACTATTGGCTATAGTCGTGCAGGAATTGCCCAAAAAGATGGAAAAACCGCCACCATATCTATTGGCTATGCAGATGGTGTAAGCCGGCAACTTGGTAATGGAAAAGGTGTTTTTTATATCAACGGACAAGCGGTTCGTACCATTGGTAATATCTGTATGGACATGACCATGCTCGATGTTTCAGACCTAGATGTTTCTATTGGTGACGAAGTAATTATTTTTGACGAAAATCACACGGTGATAGATTTAGCAGCTCAACTCAACACCATACCGTACGAGATTCTTACTTCAATTTCTCAACGTGTGAAACGAATTTTTTATCACGAATCATGACACCAATTTCGGCTGTAATTATCACCTTCAACGAAGAAAAAAACATCGAAAGATGCATTTTATCGCTGCTTCCTGTTGCTGATGAAATTGTAGTGGTTGATTCTTTTTCTAGCGATAAAACGCAAGAAATCTGCGAAAAACATGCAGTTCGGTTTATTCAACATGCCTTCGAAGGCCATATTGAACAAAAAAATTGGGCCATTACCCAAGCAAAATATCCGCATGTATTATCGCTCGATGCAGACGAAGAGCTAGACCAAGAGTTGCAACAATCGGTTTTAGAAGTAAAAAAGAATTTTAATGCCGATGGATACTCACTAAAAAGGCTCACTAATTACTGTGGTAGCTGGATTAGGCACGGAAACTGGTATCCAGATATAAAGCTGCGATTGTGGGATAGTCGTAAAGGGAAATGGGGCGGATTAAATCCGCACGATCGGTTCGAGCTCACCTCAGGAAGCACCGAAAAATTACTCAACGGCCATTTACTGCACTACAGTTTTTACACCTTTGAGCAACATTTTGAACAGATTAAAAAATTTACAGATATCTCGTCTGAAGCCGCCTTTCAAAAAGGAAAAAGGGCAACTATTCTTAACTTGGTATTGAATCCGTTCGCCAAATTTATAGGCGGTTATTGTGTTAAATTGGGCTTTTTAGATGGAAAAGCAGGCTTTCGAATTGCTTGGTACAGCGCCTATGCCACTTACCTGAAGTACTCGAAATTACTTACTAAACAACGAAGCGTATCAAAGAATTAAAAATACTTCACATTTCTACTCCCACCAGTTGGCGAGGTGGCGAGCAGCAGTTGACCTATTTGGTAGAAGAACTCGAAAAAATGGATCACTGCCACAACGCCATTTTCTGCGCTCTAGGCGGTGCCGTTGCCCAATGGGCCAAGAATAACAATATACCCGCCTACGAGGCAAAAGAAATTTTTGCAGTAAACCCGGTTTTCGCCAAAAAATTAGCCAAAGCCTTTAAGCATGGGCAGTTCGATTTGGTGCATGTTCACGATTCTCACGCTCACACTTTTGCCATTTTGGCCAATGTACTTTTCGCTATGAACGCGCCCGTAATCGTAAGTAGAAGAGTCGATTTTCCGGTGAGCAAATCCCTATTATCGAAGTTTAAATACAACCACTCGAGCGTAAAGAAAATTGTTTGCGTTTCGAAAGCCATACAAGCCATTACGGCACGGTCTATCAAAGACACTTCGGTTCTTACCTCGGTGTATTCAGGCATCGACACCTCTCGTTTTGCACAAGCAAAACCAAGTGGCAAATTGCACAAAGAATTGTCTTTATCTCAAGAAATACCGCTGGTGGGAATTGTTGCAGCATTGGCACCGCACAAAGACTATTTCACCTTTATAGAAATGTGCAAAATCTTAGTAAAGCAAAACTCTCCCGCCCATTTCGTAATTGTAGGATCCGGCCCTGAACAAGAACAAGTTCACCATTGGGTAAAAGAATCTGGTATTTCTGATCGTATTCACTTATTAGGATTCAGAAAAGATTTACCTCAGGTAATTCCTGAATTTAACGTGTTTGTTATTTCATCAGAAACCGAAGGATTAGGAACTTCAATTTTAGATGCTTTCGCTTGTAAAGTTCCGGTAGTTGCTACCAATGCTGGCGGAATTCCTGAAATTGTAATTCACGAAAAAACAGGCTATCTCGGTAAAGTGAAGCAGCCAGAAACCCTGGCAAAGGGTGTTCAACGTTTTCTTTCAGATATACCATTTAAGCAACAATGCATTCAAGGAGCCAGCCAAAAACTCAACGATTTTTCGAAACAAAATACCGCTCAAGAAACTTATAAAATCTACCGAACAGTTGTAGGCTGATTCAAATTATCGCACTTATACGAGAAGAGAAATAGAGAGGCAAAAAAGGCAAAGAAGGTAACACCAATCTGCGTTTCGAGTGTATCTTCATTAATCATGCTGGCGGCAGCAATACTGAAAAATGCTAGGTAAAAATAGCGTTGTGCGTTCTCTACTGTGAAGAATGGCAATAACAAGCAAGCAATAAAAATCAGAAAACCGATAGAACCAAAAGTAAGCGCCATCGTTAAATACTGGTTGTGCCCTCTCAATCTATATTCGGTGCTTAGTGGAGTGTTTATTTGATCGTAAACTTGATCAAATTCATAGGGAACATCACCGGTTCCTACCCCAATGATTGGGTTATTCTGATAAATATTCCATCCTGCTTTCCAAAATTCCATGCGCTGAGCTACCGAATTCCCTTGTGGATTCATCCCTTTCGAATAATTATCGAATTCCCACATGATTTTATGCAGGCGAACCTCTAAGCTATTCGAAGTAAGGTATTTTACATTGGCTACACCTGATTCTACAGCTTTTACTTCTCTTTCAGAAAGTGCTTCAACGCCTTCTTGGTCTTTCTTAAGGCCTTTAGAAGTGAGAAATCTTTTCAGTGTTTCGAAAAGTGGTTGGCCTTTGCCATCGGTTCCTTCAAGAGAAATGGAACTTCTAGAAGACCACGCATTTCTCATCTCTTGTTCGGCAATATGGTAATTAACATAGTAGCCGTTTTCGGTTTGTTGGTTTCCGTAGAGGTGAAAATATTCTTCGCCTGCTGCCGTAGTTTTTGGCAGCTCATCGTATCGAATTTCTTCTTTTACTTGAAAAAAGTCGATTGTCATCTGCACTAAATACAAGCCTACAAAAAACGGAATAATCACCAATGCAGAGAGTACCAATGAGCGAATGGTGCGGTTGGTAATTCTCACCGAAAAATAGCCTAGCATTACAAGTAGGGTTACAAAAAACGCCACAATACCAGACATTGCTTTTAAGATGAACAAGAAGATGATTAGCCATGTTAGCACTACAAGCATTACGGTTTTCACTCCACTTCTGCATTCGTAAAAAAACACGATGTAAAACAGGGCAAAAATGGCTAACGACACCAATAAACTAAAGCGAATGTGTGAGATAAACATGGACATTTCGCGGGCATCGTGGGCCACATCGCCTACAATACCGTAATACGTTAACACACTAATTATACTGGCAAAAAATACCGAAGTAATAAATACCCCAAGTACTTGAAATAGTTCTTTTTTAGTGAGTTTTTCAGAAGTAGAAAGCACAATTGGCAGTAAGAGTAGCGGCAGTTTTATGCGCAAATCTTTCAAGGCGTAACCAAAATCATGGTTGGTCCATAAAAGCCCTACAATATGTAACAGAAAAATGGCCGTTAACCCAAGAGCCGCTGGTTGTTTCAAAAACGAATTCCATTTGGTTTTTAAGTTCCCCTCGAGCAACCAATTAATCACCAAAGCAAATTCTGCCACACTAATCAGCAACAACCAGAACGGAAGGCCTGCGGCAATCATCATTAAAGAAACGAAGTAAATATTCTTGTGCGTTTGAGCAGAAAACCTCATTGTTACCAGAAATAGTGCGTAGAGTAATAATTACTTCTTAGCGGTAGGAACCGTAAGTATTTCGTTGTAGCGAACCGGATTATTTAAAACCGACAACGCTGAATCTAGCTCTCTATCGTATTGAAGATTGTAAGCAATTCTTCCTTTTTGATAGAAATAACGCGAAACGACTTCGTTACCCATAACTTCAGAAATTTGATCTTTGAATGTAATCAAGTCTTCTTGTTTATTGTGGGCAATTTCAGACTTAAAGTTGTTAAACTCATCGTCTAAATGTTCGTAATAACGTTCTTTCTTGGTAGCCTCTTCAAGCTTTTCTAAGAGCTTTTCGGTTCGTGTTGTGTAATCATAATCTTTGTCTTTCAACCAATTTTGAAATTCGCTGTAATAAGCACCATCAAATCGGAAAGAACCCGCGTCTACAATGGTATCGTGAGTATTTCTAAAATGAGTAGCGTATTCGAAAATGAGGTTATTGGCGAGCAAGCTTCCTAAAATAGGCGATCCTTTTTCTAATTCAATTTCAATATCGGGACGAATGCCATCTCCATCGTAAACAGGTCTTCCGTTTTTGGTTTTGTATTCGGTAATTAAGCTATCAGGAATTTCAACGGCCTTTCCGTTTTCGTCTTTGTTAGCGTAATCGAGTTTTTGAATACATCTTCCACTCGGAGTGTAGTATTTTGCTACTGTAATTTTCAATTTACTGTTGTAGCTTAACGATTTAGTTTGCTGAACCAATCCTTTACCAAAAGAACGTTGACCAACGATTACTGCTCTGTCTAAATCTTGCAAGGTTCCTGCAACAATTTCAGAGGCTGATGCTGAATTATCGTCTATTAAAACTACCAACGGAATAGTTAAATCTACTGGACTGTTCACTGTTCTATGGCTTCTATCCCAGTCAGAAATTTTCCCTTTGGTGTAAACTACTTCTTGGCCTTTGTCTACAAATAGATTCACAATATTTACGGCTTCACGAAGTAAACCACCGCCATTACCGCGTAAATCGAGAACGAGCGAAGAAATGTTGTTTTCTGTCTTTAGCTGAGTAAAAGCCTCTTTCACTTCTTTGCTAGCTGTTTCGGTAAAACTGGTAAGTTTAATGTAGCCGGTTTCGGTTCCTACCACGCCAAAATAAGGCACATCGTTAATTTTTACCTCCATTCTGGTGAGGGTAACATCGAAGGGTTCGGTTACCCCTGGGCGTTCAATTTTGAGGGTTAACTCTGAACTGGGTTGGCCTTTCAGCACTTTGCTAATGTCTGAAGAGTTTTTGTCTTTGGCTGATTTACCATCAACCTCTAGAATTTTGTCTCCCGCTCGCAAGCCTGCGTTGTATGCTGGAAAACCTTTATACGGTTCGGCAATAATTACGTGATCTTCTACGGTTCTAATTAGCGCTCCAATTCCACCGTACTGGCCGGTAGTCATAAATTTAAAGTCTTCGATTTGCGACTCTGGATAGTATACCGTGTAAGGGTCTAATGATTTTAGCATAGCATCTATGCCGTTTTTCATCAATTCTCCAGGTTCTGTTTCGTCTACATAATAAACGTTGAGCTCTTTAAAAAGCGTAGCGAATATGTCTAAGTTCTTCGAGATCTGAAAGTATTGATCTCCTGAAGAAGCTGCGATGCTAAAGGTGCTTACCGCAATAATTGCTAAAGCTGTAAGTGTTTTCACTCGTCTTTTAGACGATTTAAAAAACTTCATAATTGTGCTTTCAGAAATTTATTCAATTAAGAGCTTTCGCCCTTCTCTGCTATCTGTTGAGACAAACGTTGTAAAGATAGAATTATTTTATCGTTGATTTCTTTATATACAGGGATTTCAGAAGATCGATAAAATAAGCCCAAAGCCATGTTTTCGGGCATTTCTGCCACGGTTTCTTTCAGTAAATGATTGTTGATTCTGTAGCTTTCTCTGAGCAATCTTTTTATGTGATTTCTATCTACCGCTCGCTTAAAATTGCGTTTCGATACAGCCGTTACTACTTGCAACTTGCTTTCTACTTTTTCGTGGTGCAATAGATAAAAAATGCGTACGGGTCCTACCCCAAAAGAAGTGCCCGACTGAAAGAGTTGATCTAACAGTTTTTTGCTTTTTAAACGTTCAATTTTGCTTAAAGTATGGCTGTGTTGTTTTTCCATTTCACAAAAAAAGGCACTTCGTAAAGAAGTGCCTTGTGCTTTTAAAGCTGGGCAAATTATTTATTTACCTCTTTAATGTAATTTTCAATTGCCATGGTCATAGACGGTGCATTTTGGGTAGGAGCCATCACATCTACTTTGAGATTATAACTCTCAACAGCTTTGGTAGTTGTTGGCCCAAATGCGGCAATTCTTGTATTGTTTTGTTTAAACTCTGGGAAGTTTTTAAACAATGATTCGATACCTGCAGGACTAAAGAACACCAACATATCGTAAGATACATCTTCTAAATCGCTAAGGTCTGAACAAACCGTTCTGTAGAAAACAGCTTTTGTAAAGCTAATTTTGTTTTTCTCTAGCAATTCTGGAATTTCTTTCTTCAAGATATCAGAACAAGGAAGTAAAAACTTCTCTTTTTTGTGTTTTTTAATCAAGTCGATTAACTCAGCAAATCGTTGTTTTCCGTGAAAAATCTTTCTCTTTCTAAACACAACGTACTTTTGTAAGTAGTAAGCGGTAGATTCTGAAATACAGAAGTATTTCATGGTATCAGGAATGTTACAACGCATTTCTTCTGCCACTCTAAAAAAGTGATCTACAGCATTTCTACTTGTAAAGATGACTGCACTGTGCTCAAGAATCGAGATTTTTTCTTTTCTCACTTCTTGTGCTGGAACTCCTTCTACGTGAATAAAAGGACGAAAATCAATCTTGAGTTTGTATTTATCTGCTAAATCGAAGTAGGGCGATCTTTCAGACTCAGGTTTAGGTTGCGAAACTAAGATACTTTTTACCTTCAAAGCGTTCTCCTTTAAGTGATTTCAAATTCTCTACCCCTCAAGAAAAAAAGCTATACGTGACCCAACGAGCTACAATCAACAGGGGTAAAATTTCGAGGGTGCAAAGGTACAAAATATTGTAAAACAGTGAAATTGAATATTTCACCGTACCAAAATAAATTGTTTTCAATATTCTCAAAACAAACAAAATAGCCAGCAACCCTAGGCCTACGTATAAAAACACTTCATGATGAACAGCCGAACTATTCAACGCTGCAGGCCATTCAAAAAAGTAAAGACCCGCTATAGCCATTGTTAGCAACAACCCTAAAGAATAGGTGTAATGAAAAAGAACTGCCGTGTACTCTTTTAAGACCATTTGCACGTTGAAGAGTGTGCCCGCCACATTGATAAGTATCACTTTACTGCCCAACCATATAGCCAAGCCAATCACAAAAAGCAAAACAACTATCCAATACGGATAATGCGGTAATTCACCCGAATTTTTGAGCTGATAAAACATAAGTTCGGTGGCAAAAATCCCCATGGCTACCAAAGCCAACAGCAACATCGAAAGTTGATAATACAAACTGATATTGGCATCGTCTCTCGCTTGCTCTCTTACCGCTTTCTGATTAAAAGGCGCTAATAATGTGAGTAGAAATCTAGAAGGAGCCAATCGGTAAATCAATAGATAACTTACCACCATTAAAAGCAAAACTGCAAATACAGACGACTTAACACCGGTATCTCTCGGCTCGCCCTGAAGCCGAGGTGCCACAATTACCGAAGTAACGGATTCTAATTGTTGAAACGGATGCGTCCATTTTAGCCCAATGGTATCGGCATCAACTTCTTTCGAGGCAGAACAATAGTAGCATTGTGTAGAGTCTTGTAACTCGGTTCCTACCGTTAAAATATCCGTTGGGTCTTGCATTGGCGCAAAAATAATTAAACAGACCTTTTCTATTGTTGTTAGGGTGTAGAAAGACCCTATTTTCAATACCTTTGGAACCTCAAAAAAATCAAAACATGGCAGATAAATTTGAAGCGCACGATTACTACTTAATGGATGAATTACTCTCTGAAGAGCACAAATTAATTAGAGAGTCGGCTCGTGCATGGTTAAAAAAGGAGGTGTCTCCCATTATTGAAGAATATTACGAAAAAGCTGAGTTCCCTCATCAGATTGTTCAAGGTTTAGCAGACCACGGTTGTTTCGGACCTTATATTCCAGAAGAATATGGTGGAGCAGGCTTAGATCAAATTAGCTACGGACTTTTAATGCAAGAATTAGAGCGCGTAGATAGTGGCGTTCGTTCAACTTCTTCTGTTCAATCTTCTTTGGTAATGTACCCTATTTATGCATTTGGTTCTGAAGAACAGAAAAAGAAATACTTACCCAAATTAGCCAGTGGCGAAATGATTGGTTGCTTTGGTTTAACTGAGCCTGATCATGGTTCTAACCCAGGTGGCATGCTTTCTAACTACAAAGAAGAAGGCGATTATTACGTATTAAACGGTGCTAAAATGTGGATTTCGAACGCTCCATTTGCTGATATAGCTGTGGTTTGGGCGAAAAACGAAGAAGGCAGAATTCACGGTTTAATTGTTGAACGTGGAATGGAAGGTTTCTCTACTCCTGAAATGAAAGGCAAGCACTCTTTGCGTGCTAGTTCTACAGGAGAATTATTGTTTGACAATGTGAAGGTTCCTAAAGAAAACCTACTACCAGGTAAAAGCGGATTAGGTGCTCCATTAAAATGTTTGGATTCTGCTCGTTACGGAATTGCTTGGGGAGCTATTGGCGCTGCAATGGATTGCTACGATTCTGCTTTGCGTTATGCAAAAGAACGTACTCAATTTGGTAAACCCATCGCTGGTTTTCAGTTACAGCAAAAGAAACTAGCTGAAATGATCACTGAAATTACTAAAGCACAATTGTTAACTTACCGTTTGGGTGAATTGAGAAACGAAGGAAGAGCAACTTCTGCTCAAATCTCGATGGCCAAAAGAAACAACGTTGACATGGCGATGAAAGTAGCGCGTGAAGCTAGACAAATTCATGGCGGTATGGGAATCACTAGTGAATACCCCATTATGCGCCACATGGCTAACTTAGAATCTGTAGTTACTTATGAAGGAACCCATGATGTTCACTTGTTAATTACTGGTTTAGATATTACTGGTGAAAATGCCTTTGTTTAAATCATTAACAGGCATTTTGTAAAACACTAAAAAGCCCCTAAGAAAGGGGCTTTTTAATTTTCTGAAAACTACACTTTTGGCATTTTCTCAATCTACACAATGCTGCCACAACAAAGTAGCTCCCGTATCACGAGGGAAAATATCTACATCTTTAAAATTACACTGCGGAGGTAGACTCTGAAATTCCCTTATCCCAATATCATTAGGCCCTATGGTATCAGGGTGTGGTATCGACCACAATGTTAGATATTCTACTTCTGGTCTAAGATGTTCTGGTTTTTCTTCGTAATAATCTTTGTTTTTGTAAGAAAACGTAAAATAGCCATTACTGTCTGTGGTAAATTGACTCCATTCAGTTCTACCTTCTCGCATACTTAAAAGACTATATCGGACTGAAATTTTCATTTCTTGGTTGGCCAAAACCGAGTCAGGGTATCTAAGATCTGGCTTTACATAACCGCTAATTCTAAAGGTCTCCCCTTTTTCTTTCTCTTTGCAACCTATAATGGTAAATACGAGTATGAGTGCTGTGATAATAGGTTTCATAGTTTTTGAATTTTATGTGTAGATACTGTTTGATTAGAATAGACTTTTAAGAAATAAACCCCTTGAGCATAGCGAGATAAATCTAAGGTATAATTGCGCACTGAATTCGGCTTATTTTTTAATATCAACTCTCCACTTAGGGTGAATAATTCAACACTATATAAATCTTCATTGCTTTGAATATTTACAACACCTAAACTTGGGTTTGGGAAAATCTTTAAGTCTTTAGAATCTAACTTTATCTCTTCTGAAGAAGTAGGCTCCATTTTAGAGCTGTAGCCTTCAAAATTTGAACAGGATTGAGCATTGACATCCTGATCTTGCAAATTTCCGTGCACTACTGCACCTACATCTTGAAACACACCGCCCAATGCAAAGTTATACTGCATCAATGCATCTCCTGTGCTAGTTATTAGCATTGGCCGCTCTTTAGAATAGACCCCTGCCATGAAAGTTGACTGTGGTTGGCTGTCGCAAGTAAATTGTGGAATTCTTCATATTTATCGTTTTAAGGGTTTACGATTGAGTAAGGTTTTGCCCAACAGATAGAAAAGACTTAAGGCTTTAGAGTCAGAAAAAGAAGCTAGAATATATTCAAATAGTGATTAATGGGTTTTACATAAGACTTAAAGAAACTGATTATTTCAGTTCAAGTCAAGAAAATGGGTATTAAGCCAGGATTAATTTTCAATATTAGATCATGTTTTTTTTTAGTTTATGACTTATATGAGTTCAATGAAATTGACTTTACGAGAATAATCTAATGGCTTCATCAAAATAAAAAAAGCCCCTAATGCGGGGCTTTTTAATTACTGATACCATTCAAAATTATTTTGATTGACCTAATTCTCTTTCGGTTTTCGACTTCAATCTCCAAAGTGAAAGCCGAATTTCGAATACGAGTTTTGCAATAAACGTGGCCAAAACAGCTAGTGCCATTACCAATATTATCTGTACCATTTCGTTGCCTTTTTTTTAATAAAACAACGGTAAAACCAAGAATGTTGATGAAAATTACTTCTTTCGGTTAACGGTAAAGGTTACCAAACTTTCTAGCGCATCTCTCGATTCACTTTCGGGAAAAGAATGCAACAACGCTAAAGCCTCGTCTTTGTATTTAAGCATCACTTCGCGCGCATAATCAAGACCGCCACTTGCTAAAACAAAATCAACAACTTCTTGAATTTTCTTAGGATCTTCTTTGTGGTTTTTCACCAAGTTGATTACCCGTTTTCTTTCTTTTGTTGAAGCTTGATTTAACGCGTAAATTAGCGGCAAAGTGGTTTTCTTTTCTTTAATATCTATTCCGGTAGGTTTGCCTATATTTTCTCCTTCACCGTAATCGAAAAGGTCATCTTTTATTTGAAAGGCAATTCCTGTTTTCTCGCCAAACTGGTGGGCTTTATTAATCAGCTCTTCGTCTTTAGTTACGGAAGAAACCCCTGTTGCACAACAAGCAGCAATAAGCGTGGCTGTTTTCTGACGAATAATTTCGAAATAAATTTCTTCGTCAATATTTAGTTTTCGAGTTTTTTCAATCTGAAGCAGTTCTCCTTCACTCATTTCGCGCACAGCGGTAGACACGAGCTGCAACAGTTTAAACTCTTCGTTATCTACAGCCAGCAGCAAACCTCTTGAAAGCAAGAAATCGCCAACCAAAACGGCAATTTTATTTTTCCATAAAGCATTTAAAGAGAAGAAACCTCTGCGTTCGTACGCATCGTCTACCACATCATCGTGAACAAGTGTAGCTGTGTGCAACAACTCAATTAACGAAGCGGCATTATAGGTAGAGTCGTTTATGGTTCCTACCATTTTTGCCGAAAGAAACACGAACATTGGGCGCACTTGTTTTCCTTTTCGCTTTACAATAAAATGCGTGATTTTATCGAGCAAAGGCACAGTGGTTTTCATTGACGATCGAAAACGTTTTTCGAAATCGACCATCTCGTGCTCTATGGGGGCTTTTATTTTCTTGATTGTAGACATCTACGGGCGACAAATATATTGATATCACCCTTAGAAAACAGCGAAAAGGGCTCGGTGTTTTATTTTGTTGCTGCTTTATTCTTATTCGCTAACTGGCCGCAAGCTGCATCGATGTCTTTTCCGCGACTTCTGCGGATGGTTACGCTCACTCTATTTTGCTCTAAAAATTGCGCAAATTGATCTACTTTCTTTGAATCTGCACGTTCAAATTCGCCATCGTCAATCGGGTTATATTCTATAATATTCACCTTTGCAGGAACGCGTTTACAAAACATAACTAGCTCTATAGCATCTTCTAAACTATCATTAAAATCTTTGAAAATGATGTATTCGAAAGTTATTGAATTTTTCGTGTTGTGATAAAAATACAGTAGTGCCTCTTCTAATGCTGCTAATGTATTACTATCGTTAATGGGCATTATTTCGCTGCGTTTGGTGTCATTGGCAGCATGCAAAGAAAGCGCAAGATTAAATCTCACTTTATCGTCTGCCAATCGCTTAATTTGACGAGCAATACCAGCAGTTGAAACGGTAATTCTTTTAGGCGACATGCCCAAACCTTCGGGTGAAGTGATTTTTTCTACCGAACCAATTAGACCTTTGTAGTTCAACAAAGGTTCGCCCATTCCCATGTAAACGATGTTGCTCAACGGAATGTTATAGTGGCTTTCGCTTTGGTTTTTAATGGCCACCACTTGATCGTAAATTTCTGCGGCATCGAGGTTGCGCATTCTTTTCAATCTTCCAGTGGCGCAAAATTTACACGATAAACTACAGCCTACTTGAGAAGAGATGCAGGCCGTCATTCTATTATCGGTAGGGATTAAAACCCCTTCTACAATATTGCCATCTGGCAAACGAAATGCACTTTTTATGGTTCGGTCTTCACTAATTTGCTTGTCGTCTACCTGAACGGTTTCTAACAAAAAATGCTCTTTAAGCAATTCTCGAGTAGATTTAGATAAGTTAGTCATCTCATCAAAATCACTAGCAGATTTTTGCCAAAGCCATTCGTAAACCTGCTTGGCTCTAAATGTTTTTTCACCTTGCTCTACAAACCAGGTTTTAAGCTCGTTTAGATCAAGGCTTCTAATGTTTTGCTTTTTGGTTGTGTTGGTCATGATGATAAACAATTTGCTTTAAGACAAAAAAAGCAGGAGAATCTCCTGCTTTTCAATATATCGAATTTCGGTTACTGCTTACAAGATTAACATTGCGTCTCCGTAAGAGTAGAATCTGTATTTCTCTTTAATGGCTTCGTTGTAGGCTTCCATTACTAAGTCGTAACCACCAAATGCACAAACCATCATTAACAAGGTAGATTCTGATTCGTGAAAGTTAGTAACCATAGAATCTGCAATGCTAAACTCGTAAGGAGGGAAAATAAATTTGTTAGTCCAACCTTCAAATGGCTTCAAATAACCATCTGTTGAAACTGAAGTTTCTACTCCGCGCATTACAGTGGTTCCTACTGCACAAACACGCTTTTTGTTGCGTTTTGCTTTGTTTACCATGTCTACACATTCTTCTGGAATCATCATTTCTTCAGAATCCATTTTGTGCTTGGTAAGGTCTTCTACCTCAACCGGACGAAAAGTACCTAAACCAACGTGTAATGTTAATTTCGGAAATTCAACACCTTTAATTTCAAGGCGTTTCATCAAGTTTTTAGAGTAATGCAAACCAGCTGTAGGAGCCGCTACTGCCCCTTCTTTGTCGGCAAAAATGGTTTGAAAACGATCTTCATCTTCTGGTTCTACCGGTCTGTCGATGTATTTAGGAAGTGGAGTTTCGCCCAATTCGTAAACTGTTTTCTTGAAATCTTCGTACGGCCCATCAAATAAGAAACGGAGTGTTCTACCTCTCGATGTTGTATTATCAATTACCTCTGCTACTAGCGCATCGTCTTCACCGAAATACAGTTTATTTCCAATTCTAATTTTTCTAGCAGGATCTACCAAAACATCCCACAATCTGCTTTCGCGGTTAAGTTCTCTCAATAAGAAAACTTCGATTTTAGCTCCTGTTTTTTCTTTATTACCGTATAAACGCGCTGGAAAAACGCGAGTATCGTTTTGTATCATCACATCACCTTCATCAAAGTAATCGATGATGTCTTTAAACATTTTATGCTCAATTTTCCCGCTATCTCGGTGTACTACCATCAATCTACTTTCGTCTCTATCTGCCGCAGGATGTTGCGCAATTAACTCTTCCGGGATGTCAATTTTAAATTGAGATAATTTCATTTAGTTCTATTTTGTTGGTGATCAACAAGCGGTTCTTTTTGTTAACCAATAGTTTACAGAAAAGCTGCTCGCCTGTTTTTCGCACAATTAAAGGGCTGCAAAAATATATAATCTATCTGACTATATTAACATCGTTTTTATTAAGAAACGCTTGCTTCTATTCTATCTATGGCTTCGGGCACGTCTTCTGCTTCTTCTACTCGGTACGAACCGATTCTGGTTCTTCTTAAAGAAGACAAATAACCTCCAGATTGTAAGGCTTCTCCAAAATCTCTTGCGATAGAACGGATGTAGGTTCCTTTACTACAAACTATTCTAAAATACACTTTAGGCATTTCAACTTTGGTAACTTCAAACTCTGAAATGGTAATTGTATTCTTTTTTAGCTCTACCGTTTTTCCTTGTCTGGCTAGGGTATATGCTCTTGTTCCGTTGAGCTTTTTAGCAGAAAACATGGGTGGAATTTGCTCTTGCTCTCCCACCATTTCGGCTGCTGTTTTTTGAATCATTTCTTCCGAAATATGTTCTAAAGGATAGGTTTCGTCAATTTCGGTTTCAAGATCGAACGAAGGTGTTGTGGCTCCTACCGTTATAGTGCCTGTATATTCTTTTTCTAGCCCTTGTAGTTCAGGTATTCTTTTGGTGAACTTACCTGTGCAAATAATAAGTAAACCCGTAGCTAAGGGGTCTAATGTACCGGCATGACCTACCTTAATTTTCTTGAGGTTAAGTGTTTTTTTTAGCTTCCACTTTAGCTTGTTTACCACATCAAAAGAGGTCCACTCTAGTGGTTTATCGATGGTAATTATTTGTCCTTGAACAAAAGGATTGTCTTGCTGCGTGTTTTCCATGTATTAACTCATCCAGAAAAAGGCGTACACAATGGTTAAGAGACCAACGGCAAAGCAATAAATAGCGAAATATTTTAGCTGGCTTTTTCGCACAAGGGCAATCATCCAAGTACAGGCTACTAAACCGGTTAAAAAGGCGCTTACAAAACCTACCGCCATAGGACCAAAAGAGGCAGGATCTGCCACTAATGCACCGTCTAAAATATCTTTCGCCATTTTCCCTAAAATTAACGGCACCACCATTAAGAAAGAGAAGCGCGCTGCTTTGTGTTTATCAACTCCTAACAATACAGAGGTTGAAATGGTAGCTCCACTTCTCGAAATTCCAGGAAGAATGGCGATTGCTTGCGAAACACCAATTATTAAAGCAGAGGTAAAAGTTACTTGCTTGTTGGTTTGCTTGGCTTTATCGGCTAAGAAAAGGAGTAAACCAGTGATGCCTAACATAGCGCCTACGAGCAAAACTTGCCTTTCGAACAGCACTTCGATTGCATCGTTAAACAGCACGCCAATGACGGCTGCCGGAATCATGGAAACAATAATTTTTAACGAGAATTGAAACTCTTCGTTCCATTTAAATTGAAACAAACCTTTTAGAATTTCTGCAATGTCTTTTCTAAATACAACAATGGTACTTAGGGCTGTAGCTGCGTGTAACAAAACAGTGAAAAGCATGCTCTCTTTGGGCACGCTATTGTCTCCTAAAATCACCTTTGCCAGTTCTAAATGGCCACTGCTACTTACGGGCAAAAATTCGGTTAACCCCTGAATTATGCCTAAAATTAATGCTTCTATCCAAGACATTATTTCGCTTGTTTCGGTTTCTTCATAATGGCGTAAATGCCTACACTATACCCTACAATTACCATGGTAGGAGCCAAGGTAAGGCGCTGAAAGTCGAAAATGGCATCAGAGAAAACATCTGGATCTTCTGAACCACCACCAGACATTAATATGAAACCGATTAATACCAACACCGCAGAACCTGCTAAAAGCAGATAGTTTTGTTTAGTAAAAGCTAAGCCATCAGCAGAGTTGCTGTTTCCTGTTTTATCGAGTAATGCCATATTTTTTAATACAAATGTTCCGTTTTTATTCTCAAGTATTTTCTAACCGCTAAGGTGGTACTTACCCAACTAATTAAAACGCCTAGTACAGTGACCACAATAAACAAGCTACCAAACAATTTAACATCTTGAATATCAAAAACCTGAGGAAATTCTTTATTTAAAAAGTACCAAGCCGAGAAAATAAAGCTATTCGCAATAAGCGCACTTACCACTCCACGTAATATGCCTTGAACTACAAAGGGTTTTCGAATAAATTGCTGTGTGGCTCCTACCAGCTGCATGCTCTTGATTAAGAAACGTTTCGAATAAATAGCTAATCGAATCGAGTTATTAATCAGCGCTATGGCAATCACCAATAACAAACCGCTAAACACCAACATAATAAAACTAATACTGCGCACATTTTGGTTAACAGCACTAATGAGGTCTTTTTGGTAATACACTTCTTTTACTTTCGGATTCTGAAGCAAATCTTTTTCAATCCAAGCGATACTATCGGGGTGAGCGTATTCTGCATTTAGGTATACATCGATAGAAGCCAACAGCGGGTTGTGCCCTAAAAAGTCTACAAAATCTTCTCCTAAATCTTTTTGTAATTGTTCGGCAGCAGATTCTTTGTCTACAAACCGACTTGTTTTTACATACTTGGCAGCATCGAGCGATTTCTGCAAACGTTTAATCTCTACCTCTTTTACTTCATCGTTTAAGTAGATAGAGAAACCGATGTTTTCTTTTACATAATCGCTTAATTCTTGGGCTTTTAAAAGAATAGAACCCAAGAAACCCAGCATAAGCAACACCAATGTGATACTCACAACTACCGAGAAATAGCTACTATTTAATCTTCTTTTTTCCGCTTTTTCGGGGCTTGACGACATGTAACAACAGTTTATTCCAACGAATGTATAAAATTTCAATCAGCCTTAACCCAGTGTAGCCCAATGTGTGATTGCCTTTTTGTTAATTTCGCACGTTCAAAATTTGCGGTATGGAATACGATTTTCGAGAAATAGAGAAAAAATGGCAGTCTAAATGGGCAGCAAATCAAACGTTTAAAGCATCTACCAATAGCGATAAACCTAAATATTATGTGCTAGATATGTTTCCTTATCCTTCTGGAGCGGGGTTACATGTTGGCCACCCTTTGGGTTACATCGCGGCAGATATTCATGCACGTTATAAGAGACTCTCTGGTTTCAATGTATTGCATCCAATGGGTTACGATTCTTTTGGTTTACCCGCAGAACAATATGCTATTCAAACAGGGCAACACCCAGCCATCACAACCGAAGAAAATATTCAACGCTACAGAAAGCAGTTAGACCAATTGGGTTTCTCTTTTGATTGGGATCGTGAAATTCGAACTTCGAATCCAGATTATTACCGCTGGACTCAATGGATTTTCTTACAACTTTTCGATTCGTACTACAGCAACGATTTAGGTAAAGCTTCACCAATTAATCACTTAACCGATATTTTCGAAGTTAGTGGTAACGCTTCTATCGATGCCGTTTGTGCTAAGGATACACCGCAATTTTCTGCAGACGAATGGAATGGGTACAGCGAGCAACAGAAAGAAGAAATTCTATTAAATTACCGCATTGCTTATCGCTCAGAAAGCGAAGTAAATTGGTGCCCTGAATTAGGAACCGTTTTAGCCAACGATGAAGTAAAAGATGGCGTAAGTGAACGAGGCGGATTCCCAGTAGTTAAAAAGAAAATGATGCAATGGTCGTTGCGCATTGGAGCCTATGCAGAACGTTTGTTGCAAGGCCTAAACGATTTAGATTGGTCAGATTCTATTAAAGATGCACAACGCAACTGGATTGGGAAATCGGTAGGAGCCAGTGTTCACTTTTCTGTAGATCAACACACAGAAACAATTGAAGTTTTTACCACGCGACCCGACACAATTTTTGGGGTAAGTTTTATGGTTCTAGCTCCTGAGCACGAATTAGTATCTACGCTAACCACCCCTGAGCAGAAAGAAGAAATTGACGCGTATATTCAGGCTACTAAAAAGCGCTCTGAAGTAGAACGTTTGGCAGATGTAAAAAATGTTACCGGTGTTTTCACCGGAGCGTATGCTATTCATCCGTTTTCTGGCGAAAAAATTCCGATTTGGATTGGAGATTATGTTCTTGCTGGTTATGGCACCGGAGCGGTAATGGCGGTTCCTTCAGGTGACCAAAGAGATTACGATTTTGCTCAACAATTTGAGTTGCCTATTACGCCCGTTATTGAAGGAACCGATTTAGAAGAAGGAGCCAATGAATCAAAAGATGGAGTTCTCATCAATTCTGACTTTTTGAACGGATTACCAGTTAAAAAAGCCATTAAACGCGCCATTCACGAACTGGAAGAACGCAAGATTGGGGAGCGAAAAGTCAACTATAAATTGCGTGATGCCGTTTTTGGTCGTCAACGTTATTGGGGAGAACCAATTCCTGTTTATTTCGAAAACGGAATGCCTAAATTGGTTAAAGAAGAGCACTTACCTTTAGAGCTTCCAGAAATCGATAAGTATTTACCTACAGAAGATGGCGAGCCGCCATTAGACCGTGCAGAAAAATGGCATTACCATCCTGAAAAAGGTGTTGTTGATGCAAACGAAGGATTCCCGTTAGAAACCACCACCATGCCAGGCTGGGCGGGCTCTTCTTGGTATTATTTGCGCTACCAAGATCCCAAAAACACCTCAGCTTTAGCCGATAAAAAGTCGATAGAATATTGGCAAAATGTAGATTTCTACATGGGCGGTTCTGAGCATGCTACTGGGCACTTATTATACGTTCGTTTTTGGACTAAATTCTTAGCCGACTTAGGGCACATTCCTTTTGAAGAACCCGCTAAAAAACTGGTAAACCAAGGAATGATTCAGGGGGTTTCTAAATTTGTATACCGCATTAAAGGCGAAAACAAATTTGTAAGTAAAAACCTAAGAAAAGACTACGATACGGCTCCTTTACATGCTGATGTTTCTTTCGTTAACAAGCAAGACGAATTAGATATTGAAGCTTTTAAAAATTGGAGAGAGGAGTTTAAAAACGCTGAATTTATTTTAGAAGACGGCCAGTACATCTGCGGAAGCGAAGTTGAAAAGATGTCTAAATCTAAATTCAATGTTGTTAACCCCGATTTACTGGTAGAAGAGTACGGAGCGGATGCATTGCGTTTGCACGAAATGTTTTTGGGTCCTATCGAAATGCACAAGCCTTGGAACACTCAAGGAATTGATGGTGTTTCTAAATTCTTGCGAAAGCTGTGGAGATTATTTCATCAAGGGGATACATGGGAAGTAAGTGATGCGGATCCTACCAAAGAAGAGTTAAAAGCTTTACACATTGCAATTGAGAAAATCTCTCAAGACATGGAAAGATTAGCTTTTAACACCAGCGTAAGTACGTTTATGGTAGCGGTAAACCAACTTACCGAGCTTAAGTGCAACAAGCGCCAAATTTTAGAACCTTTATTGGTTTTAATGAGTGGACATGCGCCTCATATCACCGAAGAACTTTGGAGTAAATTAGGCAATACTACCAGCATTGTAGACGCTGAGTGGCCTGAGTTTAAAAAAGAATACACGGTAGAAAGCGAACATACCTACCCGGTTTCTTTTAATGGTAAAATGCGATTTAACATCAAATTGCCAATCGATTTATCGAAAGATGAAATCGAAAAAGCTGTTTTGGCAGACGAAAGAACGTCAAAATATTTAGACGGAAAGTCACCGAAGAAAACGATTGTAGTGCCTAAGAAAATCGTGAATTTCGTAGTTTAAGAATAGGTTATCTGGATGTTTCTTAATCACCAACGAATCATTTTTTTTAGCTTAAGATTCAGAGACATAGAAAAAAATCGCTACATTCGAAGTAGAGAAACAACAGAACCTATTACACATGGAAGCTAATAAAACGAGAGTAGTTGCATCTAAAGCAAAGAGGCATCTCAAGAGAAACATTGCCAAAGCTTGGTACAAGCTTGACAAAACTTCATACAATCAATGGCTAGAGGGCAGAAGTACTACGGTAGAACTTTCTGTTCAGAGTAATTGAAATTTTAGTTAGATTAAATAGGGTTTAATAAAAAAGCCTGTTCTTACGAACAGGCTTTTTCTTTTGGTACCTTTTTGATGTATAGATTATAGATTTAACAGAACCTCACCTGGTTCTTTACCACCAAAAATCAATTTGGTTGGGTCTTCTATCATTTCTTTGATTTTGTATAAGAAACTTACTGATTCTTTACCATCAATAATTCTGTGATCGTAAGAAAGTGCTAAGTACATTACTGGTCTAATTTCTACCTGACCATTTACAGCTATTGGACGATCAACAATGTTGTGCATTCCTAAAATTGCGCTCTGTGGCGGGTTAATAATAGGTGTGCTTAACATAGAACCGAAAACACCTCCGTTGGTGATGGTAAAGGTTCCGCCTGTCATTTCATCAATGGTGATTTTCCCGTCTCTTGCTTTAACCGCTAAGCGCTTAATTTCCGCTTCGATTTCTGCTAAAGACATTTGCTCTGCATTTCTCACAACAGGAACCATAAGCCCTTTTGGTGAAGAAACTGCAATTCCGATATCTGCATAATCGTGGAAAATAATGTCTTTGCCATCAATCATACCGTTTACAGCTGGGTAAAGTTTCAATGCCTCTGTTACTGCTTTAGTAAAGAACGACATGAATCCTAAACTTGTACCGTGCGTTTCTTTAAAGCGTTCTTTGTATTTCGCTCTAAGGTCCATAACGGGTTTCATATCTACTTCGTTAAAAGTAGTAAGCATCGCTGTTTCGTTTTTCACGCTTACTAAGCGCTCAGCTACTTTTCTACGAAGAGAAGACATCTTTTCACTTCTTGTATCTCTAGATCCGCCCCAACCTTGCATAGATTCGGTATTGATACCACCAGAAATGTATGCTTCTACATCTGATTTGGTAATTCTACCGTTAGAGCCTGAACCTTGAACCTTGCTAGCAGAGATGTTGTTTTGGTTCATCATCTCTTTGGCTAGCGGTGAAGCTTTTGCACTTGCATTTTCAGTAGCTTTTGGAGCTTCTGCTGCTGGTGCTTTCTCTGCTGGTTTCGCTTCAGTTTTCGATTCTTCTTTTGCGGGTGCACTGGCAGCCTTCGACTCGCCTTTAACACTCGTATCGATTTTACAAACGATCTGACCTACTTCTACGGTATCGCCATCTTCTACAAGAAGCTCGATAGCTCCGCTTTCTTCGGCATTCAGTTCAAGAGTTGCCTTATCAGAATCAATCTCAGCTATGGCCTGATCGCGTTCAACGTATTCGCCATTTTCTACCAGCCATTGAGCTATTTCTACTTCAGTAATTGATTCACCCGGGCTGGGTATTTTCATTTCTATGACCATGTTACAGGATCTTGATTAGATTTTTTATGCAAATACTTTCGAAATAATTTCTTCTTGTCTTTTCTTAAACACTTCAAGCGATCCTGATGCTGGACTTGCGCTTTCGTGTCTTGAGATAAACGAGATTTTTTTCTCGCTCCACATACGCATAATATGCATACATGCTCCCATGTTTACGGGTTCTTCTTGCGCCCAAACAAGCTCAATTTCTGAGTTGTATTCTTCAAGAAGCGTCTCGATGCGTTCCTTCGGGAATGGATATAATTCTTCTACTCTAACTAACGCAACGTCTTCTATGTTTTTCGATTCTCTTTCAGCTTCTAAATCGTAATACAATTTACCGCTGCAGAGAACCACTTTTCTCGCTTTTTTCTTGTTGCTTATACCTGCATCGTCTATCACTGGTAAGAATTCACCGTTGGTGAAATCTTCGATAGTAGAAACACATTTTGGATGTCTCAACAACGATTTTGGTGTAAACACAATCAAAGGTTTTCTGAAAGGGCGCTTCATCTGTCTTCTCAACAAATGGAACATATTAGCGGGGGTAGTTGGGTTTACAACCTGCATGTTATCTTCTGCACACAACTGTAAGAACCGTTCTAACCTTGCACTAGAATGCTCTGCACCTTGGCCCTCGTAACCATGCGGCAATAACATTACCAAGCCATTCATACTGTTCCACTTATCTTCTGCAGAACTTAAGAATTGATCGATAATAATTTGTGCCCCGTTATTAAAGTCACCAAATTGAGCTTCCCAAATCACTAATGATTTTGGCGAGCCAAAAGAATAACCATATTCAAAACCTAATACACCATACTCACTTAAGTTAGAGTTATAGATGTAGAAAGGCGCTTGATTTTCTGAAAGATTCTGAAGAGGTAAATACTTTTCTTCAGAGTCTTCTACTGTAATAACAGCATGTCTGTGAGAGAAGGTACCTCGTTCAACATCTTGCCCGCTAACTCTCACTGGGTGACCTTCTTCTAACAAAGAAGCGTAAGCTAATAGCTCACCTAGCGCCCAGTCTAAGCGGTTCTCTTCAACCATAGTTTTACGGTCGTTGAAGAGTTTTACAATCTTTTTAAAGAATTTCTTTTCTTCTCCTAGCGAATTCATTGTATTCGCTAATTCAAGAATCTTCTTCTCAGCAACCGCTGTTTTTACTGTTTCTAACATCTCCCCTGGCTGGGCTTTTCTGTACTCAGACCAAGTGTGACTTAAGAAATCAGTAATCTTTGCTTTTTCAATTTCTTTCGACTCTATTAATCGTTCTTGAAGCATGTTTCTAAAACTGTCTTCAATCTCTTTCACAAAAGCCTTATCAACAACTCCCGCATCCATCAACTTCTTCAAGTAGATTTCTCTCGGGTTAGGATGTTTTGCAATGGTTTTATACAACAAAGGCTGAGTAAAACGTGGCTCATCCCCTTCGTTATGTCCATATTTTCTGTAACACAACAAATCGATGAAAACATCTTTATTGTATTTCTGACGGAACTCGATGGCCATATTCATGGTATGCACCACTGCCTCTACATCGTCTCCATTCACATGGAAAACAGGAGAAAGCGTAACTTTTCCGATATCTGTACAATATGTACTTGATCTACCATCGGTATAGTTCGTAGTAAAGCCTAATTGATTGTTGATTACGATGTGAATTGTACCCCCTGTGCGGTAACCATTCAATTGTGCCATTTGCAGCACTTCGTATACTACTCCTTGTCCTGCAATTGAAGCATCACCGTGAATTAAGATGGGAACAATCTTGTTTTCATCTTTTAGGTAATTATCGATTTTAGAACGAGTAATCCCTTCTACCACCGGGTCTACTGCCTCTAGGTGAGAAGGATTAGGAGACATCGTAATATGTACCTTTTTATTTGTTTTCGTGGTGGTTACCTCAGCACTTGAACCTAAGTGATATTTAACATCACCATCAAACAAATTGTCTTCGTACTCTTTACTCTGAAATTCACTAAAAATCTCTTCGTACGTTTTATTGAAGATATTGGCCAATACGTTCAATCTACCTCTGTGAGCCATACCCACAACAAATTCTTGAACACCTAGCTCAGCGCCTGTTTCAATCGCAGTATCTAACGCAGGTATTAACGATTCTCCCCCTTCGAGTGAGAAGCGTTTCTGACCTACGAACTTTTTATGCAAGAAATTCTCAAAAACAACTGCTTGGTTGAGTTTATGAAGAATTTGTTTCTTCTCTTCGATTGAAAAATCAGGAGTATTTCTGTTTTTCTCTACACGACTAATTAGCCACTTTAATTGGGTAGGTTTTCGGTTATAAACGTACTCTACACCAATTGTTTTACAGTAAGTCTGCTTTAAGAAAGCAATAATATCTTTCAGTTTGGCTGCGCCTAACCCAAGTTCAGAACCTGCTTGAAACGTTTCTTCTAAGTCGGCTTCAGATAAACCAAAGTAACTTAGAGAAATAGTATCAAGATACTGTCTTCTTTGTCTAACAGGGTTCGTCTCTGTAAATAAGTGACCACGTGTACGATACCCTTCGATGAGTTCTTTAACCTTGAACTCTTTCGCAAAGTTTTCAGGCACCTCACCACCCTCTTCGTAGTTCTCTTTTGAAAATTCAAACCCTTCGAAGAACTTTCTCCATCCAAATTCGATGGAGTCAGGGTCTTTTTTGTACTGCTGATAGAGGTCTTCTATCGCATTCACATCCCCATTGCTGAGGTAAGAAAATTTATCCATGTTTTCTGTTGAGCTTATGGAGTTACAAAACTACAATATATTCTCTATTCACATCTATTTCACAACAGATGTATTATTTAAAATTCTTTTGGTAACTGACCAGCATACTGTAACTTAAAAATCACTTTCTGCCATTCACGTTTCAGTATTTCTACTGCTAAAAAGCGACTAGCGCTTTGTTTCCGTGCTAAAGATAAGCCCATTTTTATTCTTTTCTCATCTACATCTACTCTATATAAGAGTTGAGTAAGCTTGTCCATGTCTTCTTCGATCAGTTTAGCAAGCTGATTATCAAATCGCTCTAACAATTCGGCAGCTGTATCGGATTCTTCCCAAACCGAAGAATTAATTTGCACCATATTAACATCTTTTGCCAATTGCTCGATTAACTTTCGCACTATCAGCTCGTTGTTTTTGTACTTTTCGGGTATAAATTCTTCCAACTTCTAAACTTTCAAATTACCTAACCGTTTCAAAGTTATAAGTACTTAACACAATGAAAAATATTCTCATCACAGGCGGTACTGGTTTAGTAGGAACCCACTTAATCCCCCTATTAATCGACCAAAATTTCAATGTAGCCATTCTTACTAGAAACCCTAATAAAGTAGATTCTACGCAAGCGTTTGAATGGGATGTTAAGAACGAAAGTATCGACCCGAAAGCACTTCAATGGGCCGATGGAATTATTCACTTGGCTGGGGCTGGCGTTGCCGATAAACGCTGGACAGACCAACGTAAAAAAGAAATTTTAGAGAGCCGAACAAAATCTACGCAATTACTCTACAAAGCCATTAAAGAACATAACCCTACCTTGGGTGCTTTTGTTTCTGCTTCGGCTATTGGTTATTATGGATTTACCACTACCGATAAATTTTTTGAAGAAGATGATGCTGCAGGAACCGATTTCCTCGCTAATGTGGTAGTGCAATGGGAAAAAGAAGTTCAACAAATTGCTAAGCTCAACATCAGAACAGCCTTAATTAGAGTGGGTATTGTATTAGCCAATGAAGGCGGAGCACTGCCAGAAATGAGTAAACCTCCCATTTTGGCTCCATTGGGTTCTGGCCAGCAATGGACACCCTGGATTCACATTCATGACCTTTGTATGGCTTTTATTTGGGCTTTGAAAAATAACGCTGCAGAAGGACCCTACAACGCTGGGGGTTGTCAACCTCTCACCAACAAAGCATTCACAAAGGCTTTATCAAAAATTAAGAAAAAGCCTTTCTTACCTATCGGTGTTCCTCCATTTGCTTTGCGTTTAGCCGTTGGAGAGATGGCCGATATGCTTTTAGAAGGTAGTCGCGTTTCTTACAACAAGCTTACCTCTCAAGGTTTTCAATATCAATTTACACAGATAGAATCAGCCTTAAAAGATTTAGAAAAAAAGAGACAGTCGAACTAACTTTCTCTATGCATTAATTGCTTGGCAATGGTAATGAGCGGCATTTTCGCTTCTTCTGATCGATCAATAGCCTCTATCGCTTCCATGCCTAAATCAAAGTATTTATTCATTTGAGCAGTGGCTAAGTTTCTCACATTTAGGTTATCGTAAATAGCGGTAACGGCCTCTACTTTTTCTACCGAATCAAAATCGGTTTTTTCTATCCATTTGAGCAATTCTGTGCGATTTTCGTCATCAGCCAATTCAAATGCTCTCAATAACAGAAATGTTTTTTTATTCGAAATAATGTCGCCACCCACTTGTTTTCCAAACTTGGTAGGATCGGCATACACATCGAGTATATCGTCTTGTAACTGAAACGCAATCCCTATATTTTTGCCAAACTCGTATATCAATGATTGATCGCGAGAATTGGCTCCTGCTACAATAGCACCCATTTGTAAAGCGGCTCCTAACAAAACAGCTGTTTTCAGCTCTATCATTTGCAAGTAGTCAGATATAGAAACATCGGTTCGCGTTTCAAAATCCATATCGTATTGCTGACCTTCACAAACTTCTAGAGAAGTTTTATTAAAAACCGCTAACAAATCTTTTAGGCACTTGCTATCTGCATTGCATAAAAACTCATACGCTTTTACCAGCAGTGCATCACCAGATAGAATACCCACATTCTCGTTCCATTTTTCATGAACGGTATCTTTTCCTCTGCGCAATGGCGCATTGTCCATGATATCGTCATGAATTAGGCTAAAGTTGTGAAACATCTCGATTGCCAAGGCTTGTGGAAGCGCTAGGTTGCGGGTTCCTTCAAAAAGGTCTGCTCCCATTAAACACAAAATAGGGCGCATTCTTTTACCACCGAGCGATAAAATATAATCGATGGGTTCGTAGAGGTTGTGAGGTTGATGAGATGAAAATTGCAGTCGTTCTAATTCTGTTTCAATTAACGACTTGTAGCTTTCGATTTGCTTCATAAGTGCTTACTCTAGCCCTTTTAAATATTTTCCGTAACCGCTTTTAACCAACGGCTCTGCTAATTGATCGAGTTGCTCTTTAGAAATATATCCCATTCTATAGGCTACTTCTTCGATACAACCAATCTTAAGACCTTGTCTTTCTTCAATTACCTCTACAAATTGACCTGCTTCTGTAAGCGACTTATGCGTTCCGGTATCTAACCAAGCGGTTCCTCTGTCAAAAACGGTCACCTTTAATTTACCTCTTTTGAGGTATTCTTTGTTGATATCGGTAATTTCAAGTTCACCTCTTGGGCTAGGTTCTAAGTTTTTGGCGATTTCTACTACATCGTTATCGTAAAAATACAGACCGGGAACAGCATAATTTGACTTTGGAGTTTCTGGCTTTTCTTCGATGCTAATTACGTTATTGGCATCGTCAAATTCTACCACTCCATATCTCTCTGGATCGCGAACGTGGTAAGCGAAAACAATACCCCCTTCTGGATTATTACTTTCTTGAAGTTTTTTCGAAAGCTTAGAAGCGTAGAAAATGTTGTCTCCTAAAATTAAGGCTACCTTATCGTCTCCGATAAATTCTTCACCAATGGTAAAAGCTTGAGCTAATCCTTTGGGTTCTGGTTGTACCTTATAGGTGAATTTGCACCCTAATGAGCTTCCATCACCGAGCAGCCTTTCAAAGTTGGGCAAATCATGAGGAGTTGAGATAATTAAGATATCTCTGATCCCTGCCATGAGCAGCACAGATAATGGATAATAAATCATAGGTTTATCGTAAACAGGCATCAACTGCTTGCTTACGGCAAGTGTTAAGGGGTGCAGTCGAGTTCCTGAACCTCCGGCTAGTATAATTCCCTTCATAGTTTAATCGTTTGTTTTGCGAATGGTTAAATCGTCAAATTCAATGTCTTCTTCTTCGTCAAAAGCATCTAAAAGCGGTTCTTTAAATGCTTTGGTTGTAATGGCATTGTCGAGCGTCATTAAAAATGCTGGCAACAATACCAAGTTAGCAAGCATGGCTATTAATAGAGTGAAAGATACTAAAATACCTAAGGCTTGGGTTCCTCCAAAATCAGAAGAATCGAATACCGAAAAACCAAAGAATAGAATAATAGAAGTGTAAATCATGCTCACACCTGTTTCTCGAATGGCTTTAATGGCCGCCAGTCCGATATTCCAATTATTCGATTTAAGCTCCATTCGATATTTAGCTAAGAAGTGAATGGTATCGTCAATAGAAATACCAAAGGCAATGCTAAACACCAAGATGGTAGATGGCTTTATAGGAATACCAAAATACCCCATCATGGCTGCGGTGAGTAACAAAGGAATCATATTGGTGAAAATACTCATAGCAATCATTCGTAAACTACTGAACAGCAGCGCCATAATTAATGCAATAATGAGTATAGCCAAGAATAAACTTGTAAATAGATTGTGCACCAAATAAGTGGTTCCTTTTAGGTAAGTAACCGAAGAACCCGTAAAGTCAACATCGAACCGTTCTGGAGGAAATATCTTATCCACTTTGGGTCGTAAATCGCTAAGTAAAGAATCCATTTGCTGGGTTCCTACATCGGCCATGTTTACGGTTACACGGGTGTATTGACTCGTTGAGTCTACAAATCGATCGAGCACAGAACTAGCAGATCCTGCATTATCAATGTAGGGCTTGAAAAACACCTCTTCTTGGCGGTTAATCAATTGAAATTTATTCGGGTTCCCACCGTAATAGGCCTGTTTAATGTATTTGATACCATCTACAATTGCCAACGGCTTCGACAACTCTGGATATTCACGAAGAACATCTTCTAACTTATCGATTCTTTTGAGGGTAGAAGAACGCGTTGCCATCCCTTCTTTTTTGGCATCAATTGAAATTTCGAGCGGCATTACCCCGCTAAAATGCTCTTCGAAAAAGCGCAAATCTTCTACTACAAAGTGAGAATGCGGCAAATCGTCTACCAAGTTACCGGTAGTTTTAATCATGGTAACTCCGTACAAACCAACAGCCACCAAAATAGCTGTGGTAACGTAAACCCATTTGCGTTGAGTGGTTGCCAAATATTCTAAAACCGAAACGGCTTTCAGCACCCAATTTTTGTCTAAGTGCTTTGTTTGTTTTTGCTGTGGAGGCGGTAAAAAGCTAAAAACAGTGGGAATTATCAAAATCGATATAATAAACAGCAGCATAATGTTCAGCGATGCTACAATACCGAATTCTACAAGCACTTGACTATCTGTAAAAACAAAGGTTAAAAAACCAACAGCTGTGGTAAAATTAGTAAGCAATGTAGCTTTACCAATTTTGGTAACTACACGTATTAAAGCCAGTGGCTTGTTGTGATGAAGTAAATATTCTGCGTGGTATTTATTGATAAGATAAACCGCGTTGGGGATTCCGATTACGATAATCAAGGGCGGAATAATACTGGTTAAGATCGTCATTTCGTAATCGAGAATAGCTAAGGTACCCAACGACCAGACGACTCCTAACGCAACAATACAAATGGAAACCATTACAGGATATACCGATCGGAAGAACAAGAAAAGTATAGTAATGGTCACCAAAAAGGCCATCACAATAAACATTTTCAGCTCTGATTTTATAAGTCGAGTGGTGAAGGTGCGAATAAACGGCAAGCCCGATTTTCGGATATTTACGTCTGTTTCTTGCTCAAAAAGATCAATACGATCGATTATGCCATTTACCATCGGTTCTCTCAAGGCTGAATTGAAAGAATCGTTGTTAAGTGTAACAGCCATAACATTGACCATAGACGAATCGTTGTAGATAACGCCTTCGTAAAAAGGCAAATTCTCGATAATATTTCTAACGCTATCGAGCTCTGCCTCGTTATCTAATTGACGATTAGAGATGGTATCGATCTGAAAACGCTTTTCTTCTGCGTTTTTCTCTACATAAAATAGATGATTAATCGATAATATACCGCTGATTCCTGGAATGGTATCGAGGTCTTTCCCCATTTGATACCATTGGTTAAACAGGTTTAAATCTTCTAACGGATTTTCTTCAATTCCCAACAAAAACACAGTAGCCTCTTCGCCAAAACGCTCTTTAAACTGAGCATGCGCTATGAGTGTAGAATCTGTATCTGGTAAGAGTTTGGGCAAGCCCCACTGCAAACGAGCGTCTTTCGATTTTATGCCCATAAAAACAGTTACAACTGCAAGAAGTAGTAGTATAAAAACCCTTTGTCTTATGATGAATTTAGCAATGTTTGACCACATATAAAAAATGTCAAACCAAGTTGTAACCGTTTCAGTTCAATGCTTGGTTATTTAAAGCCTAATGATGTTTCTAATAGGCTTCGAAAATATAAACAAAGCATTGATAAAAAAAGTTACGCAGACCTTACAGTTCAAAGGTAAGAGACAGTTTTAAGGCTAAATTATCTTCCCAATCTGCATATTGGTAGGAACCGTATCTGTAAAATGCGCCAATTCCCAACCCAACGTAAGCCACATCTACGTATTCTAAACGCAATAAGTGATTGATAATTAAACCGCTTTCTAAGTATCCATCTTCCATAGAACTAAACTCATAGCCTTTGTGATTTTTTAACCCTTTTTCAGAAACGGTTCCTACACCAGCGCTGTGAGACATGATGAATTCTGGACGAAAAATGGGTGTTTTTGAATACCAGCGCCACAAACGATGGCGATAATGCAATGCTGCGTACTCTTCGTTGGCAAACTCGAACAAACGCATCGTTTGAAAAGAATTATTCACTACAATTCTGATATCGTCTTCGAAGGTTCCGTTGCCCACAAATAAATACGGTGCGGGCAAAGACGCAGACACTGAACCAGCCGACAAACTCAACGAAAACTCACCAAGAATTCGGCTTTTAAACGCTTTGTAAAGTTTGGCCTCGAACCGGTTGTAATCTAACTGACTACCTTCTATATCTTGAATTCCTTTACCGAAATTGAACCAAAAAATGGGCGCGTCTGTGCCCAAAGAAAAGGTAGACCGTGAAGTTTTAATTACTTTCTCTTTGTATGCATACTTTAATCTTACCCCTACTTCTGCATTGGTAAAAGTGTTGGCAAATACATCTACATTCGATTCACTGGCAAATCGAAATTTATAATTGTTATTTAATTGCCAATTTTCGTGCTTAGCATAGAAATTAAAGTTGGCGTAACGCAGGGCTTTAAAGCTCCAATTGAACTCATACTTTTCGTTGTAATTCATCCAGTTCGCCAATAAATTTCTCCAACTATCGCTGTTGCGTTGTATATGGTCTAAGTGAAAATTACTTTCTCCAGGCGTGTAAGCATCAAAACTGTAAGCCAGCTCTACTTCCATTTCGGCTTTTTCGTAAGGTGAAAAACGTAAAAAGCCACCATATTTCTCTTTTTTGTCGCCAAAACCATAAGCAAAATAACCACCTACGGCCATAAACTTGAGTAGCTGATCAGAGGTATGTGCACCAATTCCCAATCGCAAACCTTCAAATTGATTGTATTGCAAAAGATGATTCACATCTAAGTTTACATAACCTAACGGAATGTACCCTTCGGCCATGCTTTCTGATATATCTACCAATTTATCGAGCGGAATTTCTTTGCTTACACTGTCGAGAAAATGATAGGTTTCGAGTTCTTTCTGATCGAGTGGGGCAATTCGAGTAGTGTCCCAATAAAAGTCTGAACGTTGACCCGATTCTTCGGGTATTTCTACCAACACATTGTCGAAATCTGAGCGGGATAATACTGGTGAAAGGTTAACATTTTGAATATAGCTTCTGCCGTAAAACAATAAGCTTTGCTTGTTAAACAACAAATCGAAATTGAGTTGCTGAGGGAACCACTTGCCGTTAATGCGATGGTATTTTTGTTGAATTTTAAACGAATTGAGGCCTTCGTAATAATTTTCGGCAATTACGTTTTCTATAGCATAACCATCAGAATTGATGTAAAGTAAGCCTTTTAATCCTTCAAAATTCGAGTTCTTTTTCGGCTGATATTGAATAATAAAGGTTGAATCTTTGTTGTAGAGCAAAGTATCTTTTAACTCAAAGAGATATCGGTTCCAACTACCTTTAGAAATGGGGTTCAGGTATTCTTTATCAAACAACTCTACATAGGTTTCGTAAAAACCAAAAGGTTGCAAATCGGTGGCTACAAAAGAAAAAGCTGGGTTTTGAAAACCGGAAACTTGGGTTCCTAAAACAACTTCTTTCGACTGATTAGGTGCTAGGTATGATTTTTCGGTAGACGATTCTAACACGAATAAATGTTGCTTTTCGGCTACTCGATTCTGGGCACTATCTGCTCTGGTAAGCACCTCTTTTTCGATGGGCACAAAGGTGGCAATTAGCTTGTTGTAAGAGTTGTATTGGTAACTATTATACTGATCTGGATTGTTGCGATCTCGGTTTTCTACCGCCAATTTTATTAATCGATGGGCCGGATTCTCACCCGGATAAACGGTAAACGTATTGAGTTCTATGCTCTTCTTTTTCAGTTCAATTTCTACTGAGCGCTGGCTCGAAATTAATAGAGTATCGGTTTCGTAACCTACATAGCTCACTCTTACGGCACGGATGCTGGCTATCGACTTTAAATCGAAATTTCCATCAATGTCAGAAACGGTTCCTACCTTATTATCTACGTCTACTAAGGTAACGAAGGCGAGCGGTTTTTGAGTGGCTTTATCGATTACACGCCCTTTTATTCGATTGCTTTGGGCAAACAACGAAGAGGATAAAACTACAAGCAACAATGCTAAAAATTGTGGTATAAAGTTCCGCATCAAATTCTCAATTTCGGTTGAATATTCTCTACTTTTGGCCGCTATGTTTCCCAACTTTACAGATAGTTTTAACTTTTTACGCAAACTTACTCCACTTCGTGTATGGAATGGTTTTCAGTTAGTAAGCAGTTTTTACTATTCTAAATGGATGAAAAAACCCATTCAGTGGGGAACTCCAATTAGTATTTCAATAGAGCCAACGACAACTTGTAACTTAGGTTGCCCCGAATGCCCCAGTGGTTTGCGACAATTTACAAGAAATACTGGCAGCTTAAAACCCGATTTTTACAAAACTATTCTCGATCAACTTTCGAAAAGATTGGCGTACGTCATTTTCTATTTTCAGGGTGAACCTTACATCAATCCGAAGTTTCTAGAGATGGTGAGGTATGCTCATCAATTAGGAATTTACACCGCCACTTCTACCAATGCTCACTTTTTGCACGATAAACTCGCCAAGCAAACCGTAGAAAGTGGTTTAGATCGGTTAATTGTTTCGATTGATGGAACCACGCAAGAAGTGTACGAGCAATACCGTAAAAACGGAAAACTTGAAAAGGTTTTAGAAGGAACCAAAAACGTTATTAAGTGGAAAAAAGAGCTGAAGAGTAAAACACCACATATTATTTTCCAGTTTTTGGTGGTTCGCCCTAACGAACATCAAATAGACGAAGTGCATGAAATTGCCAAAGAATTAGGGGTTGACGAAGTCCGTTTGAAAACGGCTCAGATGTACGATTATAAAAACGGAAATCCGTTAATTCCAACCATCGACAAATATTCTCGCTACAAAAAGCACAAAGATGGAACCTACTCTATTAAAAACAGTTTAGCCAACCAGTGCTGGAAAATGTGGCACTCTTGCGTAATTACGTGGGATGGTTTAGTGGTTCCGTGTTGTTTCGATAAAGATGCTACTCACCAACTAGGCGATATGAAAGACGCCAGTTTTAAAGAGATTTGGCAAGGCCCCCATTATCAAAATTTTAGATCTGCCCTTTTACGATCTCGCAGCGAAATTGAAATTTGTAAAAATTGCACTGAAGGAACTACCGTTTGGGCTTCTTAAAAACTCTGGTCTCCATCTCTTAAATAGTGACAACCAACTACTTTTTTGGTAGTTATTGCCGTGGCCAGAAAAAATAAGTTTTCACACCTTTTGAACCAGATTCTTCTAAAAAGATGAAATCACCTTTATTTAGCTGAATCGAGCGCAACCCAATAAAGAAATCTTCAGCTATCTCATGATATAAAATAAAAAAAACCGCCTCATTGCTGAAGCGGTTCTCTAACTAAAAACGACTAACGTTTATACGGTTAAAATATCCTTTTCTTTTAAGTCGACTAATGTGTCTACTTTTTTAGAGAAATTATTGGTAATCTCCTGAATTTCAGCCTCTGCATCTTTCTGCACATCTTCAGGCAATCCATCATTTTTTAACTTTTTGATTTCGTCATTCGCATCTTTGCGCGAATTTCGAATGCTCACTTTTGCGTGTTCACCAGCAGCTTTCGCTTGCTTTACCAAATCTAATCTACGCTCTTCTGTCAACGTTGGGATATTGATAATAATCATCTCACCATTGTTCTGCGGGTTCAATCCCAAATTAGAATTAATAATGGCTCTTTCAATATCTTGAATAAGAGATTTTTCCCACGGCTGAATAGAAATCGTTCTAGCATCAGGTGTATTCACGTTAGCCACTTGGCTTAACGGAGTCATCGATCCATAATACTCAACCTGCACACTATCAAGCATACTCGGGCTCGCTTTGCCCGCTCTAATTTTTGCTAATTCGTCACCTAAGTGCTTAATGGCCGCATCCATTTGGCTATTGGTTTCGCTGTAAACCAACTCTAACTCTTCATCCATAATACTCGATTTCTTTAAGTTGTTCACAAAGAAAATAAATTTTTACTTGTGTGCACATTCCTTTTATCTTGTAAGCATATAGCTAATAACGGTAGGAACCATGTCACATTTCAAACAAGATTTTCTCGACTTTTTTATTGAACTTGCTCCTAACAACAACAAAGAATGGTTTGATGAAAACCGGTCTCGTTATCACACCTCTGTGAAAGAACCGTTTGAACAATTTGTTACGCTCTTAATTGAGAAATGCCGCACAATCGACAAAGCCATTCCTGAAGATCTCACGTATTCTCAATGTATTTTCAGAATTAACAGAGACATCCGTTTTAGTAAAGACAAAACACCGTACAAAATGAATCGCAGTGCCGTAATTGGACCTCACGGAAAAAAAGATCACGGTGTTCCTTCTTTGTATTTCGAATTGGGGCCTGAGCATGTTCGTCTCTATTCTGGTATTTACAAAGCCCAGCCTAAGCAAATTGAAGGAGTGCGCAGTTTTATTAAGAAAACCACATCAGAATTGCACAAAATCATCGAAAACGATGATTTTAACACTCATTTTGGCGAAATACATGGTGAGAAGTATAAAACTGTGCCTAAAGAATACCGTGAATTGGCCCAAACCTTACCGCTTTTGTACCATAAAAACTGGTACATCTATAAAACCTACACGCCCGAAACCCTTCTTGCTCCTAATTTAGACGAGCTTTTTCTGAACGATTTTAAAATGATATATCCTTTTCAATCGTACTTTAGAAAAGCGATGGGCTTTAAATAAAAACTGCAGCCCCAAAACTACGTCTCCCCAGTGGGAAGTTCATTTCAAAGCTGCAGAAAAAAATACGATCTAATGAGCGGTTATCTGCGCTCAACAGGTTTACTCATTTGATAAAGATGGAAGCCTGGAGCCCAAAAATCATTCTTAACAAAATCGAGCTTAAACCCCATTTTTGAATAAAATTGGTGCGCCATTTGTGATGTTCTTACAACCACTTTACGCACATTAGCTTTTTTACTAATCACTTCTAATCTATACTGCGCAAGGGCACTTCCAATTCCCTTTTTTTGCATAGCAGGTAAAATAAAATCCCAAGAAAATCTAGCTTCACTAGCCTCTGGAAAATAATTAATCCCCGCAGCTGCCACTACTTCGCCATTTAACTCATAAACGAAATAATCTTCTCGTTGATGGTTGAGATAATAACGCAATTCTTTTTCTTCAGAACTATCGAAAAATTCAGGAACATTTGCTCTAAACAATGAAAGTATGTCTTTTTCATCGCTTGGAACATATTCTCGAATCATCTAATCTTCTGTAACAATGGTTCCTACCGAAGAATCTTTTAGCACTTTGGCTAAATTCCCACCAGAATCCATATCAAAAACAATAATTGGCAAGTTGTTTTCTTTACATAAAGTAAAGGCGGTAAGATCCATTACATTTAGCCCTTTGTCGATACATTCGGTAAACGAGATTTTGTCGTATTTCTTAGCAGAAGGATCCTTCTCTGGATCGGCTGTGTAAATACCGTCTACACGTGTACCTTTAAGAATAACGTCTGCACCAATTTCAATGGCTCTTAAAGATGCTGCCGTATCGGTGGTAAAGTAAGGGTTTCCCGTTCCTGCGCCAAAAATCACTACTCTGCCTTTTTCGAGGTGGCGAGTAGCTTTACGCTTAATAAAAGGTTCTGCAATTTGCTCCATTTTTATGGCCGATTGCAAACGCGTTTGAATACCATGAGATTCTAGCGAACTTTGTAAAGCCATGCTATTAATCATGGTAGCTAGCATTCCCATGTAGTCTCCCTGTACACGATCGATAGCTCCATCTACTTGTTGAATACCTCTAAAGATGTTTCCACCCCCAATTACAATGGCTACTTCTAACCCTTGATCAACAATTTGTTTAATTTCTTTTGAGTAGCTCGAAAGTCTTGCATGGTCGATACCAAATTGTTTATCGCCCATTAGAGATTCACCACTTAATTTAAGAAGAATGCGTTTGTAATTCATAGCTGCCGAAGTTTAGAGCAAAAAAAAGAGAGATTTATGAAAAACCTCTCTTTTTTGTTAATTATTTTCGATCAACACTGAATTAAGATAGTGAGTATCTTAAGAATTCAGTTACTGTTAAACCTTTTTCAGTCTCGTTTAGGTACTGGCTTACAGACTTTTTGTTGTCTTTAATGAACGCCTGATCTAAAAGAGTATTCTCTTTAAAGAATTTGTTCAATTTACCCATCGCGATTTTGTCTACCATTTCTTCTGGTTTACCTTCTTGACGGATTAAATCTTTAGCAATTTCAAGTTCTTTCTCAACAACTTCAGCAGGAACGCTGTCTTTGTTTAAGCTCACTGGGTTCATAGCCGCAATTTGCATTGCTACATCTTTACCAGCTTCTAAAGAAGTATCACCTGCTTTATTTAAACCTACTAAAGAAGCGATTTGGTTACCTGGGTGATTGTAAGCAACAACTGCATCAGTAGAAATTCTACCTAAGTTAGAAACTTCAATTTTTTCACCGATTTTACCAATTTGCTCAGTAAGTTTTTCGTCTACTTTTAAGCCATCCATTTCTAGGGCTTTCAAAGCATCTACTGAATCAGCATTGTTGTCTAAAGCCAATTTCGCAAGATCGTTTACAAAGTTTGCGAACTCTGCATTTTTAGCTACGAAATCAGTTTCACAATTTACAGTAATGATAACACCTGCGTTGTTGTCTGCGTTAGCCATAGCTACCGTTAAACCTTCAGACGCTTCGTTATCGCCACGTTTTGCTGCTACTTTTTGACCTTTTTTACGAAGGATTTCGATTGCACCTTCTATATCCCCGTCTGCTTCTACAAGGGCTTTTTTGCAGTCCATCATACCCGCACCTGTTTTCTTACGAAGTGCGTTTACATCTGATGCAGTAATATTTGCCATGTTTGAAAAAAGTTTAAAGTATTTAAATTTAAATCTACTTACTCTTTTTCAGCTTTTACTTCAGCTTTCTTTTTGTCAGCTGGTTTAGCCTTAGTCTCTGTAGACTTTTCTTTTTCAGCTTTTCTTTCGTTTAACCCTTCAGCGATAGCTTCAGTAATAACGCTCATGATTTTATCAATAGAGCTAGAAGCATCATCGTTACCTGGAATTGGGAAATCAACTAAATCTGGGTTAGAGTTAGTATCAACTAAAGCGAAAGTTGGGATGTTTAATTTTCTTGCCTCAGCAATTGCAATATGTTCTTTCTTGATATCTACGATAAAAAGAGCTGCTGGCAAACGCGTAAGATCAGCGATAGAACCTAAGTTTCTGTCTAACTTATCTTTCTGGCGAGTTAACATTAAACGCTCTCTTTTTGCGATGTGAGTTGCGTTTTCGTCTGCTAACAATTTTTCAATCGATCCCATTTTGCGAATAGCCTTGCGAATTGTAGCGAAGTTGGTTAACATACCACCTGGCCAACGCTCAGTAACATAAGGCATATTTACTGCCCCTGCTTTTTCGGCAACGATTTCTTTTGCTTGCTTTTTTGTAGAAACGAAAAGAATTTTCTTTCCTGACTTTGCCATTTGACGCATTGCATTGGCAGCTTCATCAAGCTTTACAACGGTCTTGTGCAAATCAATGATATGGATATCATTGCGCTCCATAAAAATGTAAGGAGCCATTTTTGGATGCCACTTTCTAGTTAAGTGACCAAAGTGAACACCTGCTTTAAGCAAGTCTTCGTAATTTGTTCTAGCCATTTTGCTAATTTTAAAAGTTGTTTACCTTCCCTTCAACTCGATTTGAGCAACCAACAGGTTTTGCAATGCAGTCCTGTAGAGTTTGGATACTAAACCAATAAAGGCTGAATAATTAACGTTTCGAGAATTGGAACTTCTTACGCGCTTTCTTCTGACCGAATTTCTTACGCTCAACCATTCTTGGATCTCTCGTTAAAAGTTTCTCAGATTTGAGAGTAGATCTCATTTCTTCGTCAACTTCACAAAGTGCACGAGAAATTCCTAAAAGAATAGCGTCTACCTGTCCAGTGATACCTCCACCTTTCACGTTAGCCTTTACATCGTATTGGCCAAGCGTTTCAGTGATAGTAAACGGACGCTCTAAACGAGCTTGCAAAACTGGAGTTGGGAAATACTCTTTGGCATCACGGCCATTTACAGTAATTGTCCCAGTTCCCTTTTGAAGGTAAACACGAGCAACAGAAGATTTACGTCTTCCAAGTGTATTAATTACATCCATCTTATCTATCTAATTGTATTAAGATCAATTTTAGTTGGCTTTTGAGCTTCTTGCTTATGCTCAGCACCTTCATATACATAAAGGTTCTTCATAATTGCACGGCTCAACTTGTTTTTCGGTAACATCCCTTTAATTGCACTTTCAAGAATGCGTGTAGGATGTTTTGCCATTACTTCCTCAGCAGTAGCAGAACGCTGACCACCAGGATAACCGGTATGGCGAATGTACTCTTTAGTAAACCACTTCGTTCCTGAAAGATTTACTTTTTCTGCGTTAATAATAACGACATTATCTCCACAATCTGAGTGTGGAGTAAATGATGGCTTATGCTTTCCTCTAAGTACTAAAGCAACTCTTGATGAAAGTCTCCCAACTGTCATTCCTTCAGCATCAACAAGGACCCATTTCTTGTCAGCATTTTCTTTGTTTACCGACTGTGTTCTATAACTAAGCGTATCCAATGTTACGTTTTTTTATTGTTAACCAATACTTTACACTACCCCCTTTCGCATAAGGGGCTGCAAATCTACCATTTAATTTTAAATCAGCCAAGTTTTTCAACAACACGTGTTTATAAGTTGCCTTAAGACTGTTTAAAATAACGGTAGGAACACGGTTCCTACCGCTAAATAAATGACTATTACTTTATTACACCGAGCTTCTTGCCCACCTTAGTGAAAGCTGCTACGGCTTTGTCTAAATGTTCTGTTTCGTGTGCTGCACTTAATTGAACGCGGATTCTAGCTTGCTCTTTCGGAACTACTGGGTAGAAAAAGCCGATTACGTAAATTCCTTCGTTTAACAATTCGTCTGCAAACTTCTGAGACAGCGCAGCATCGTACAACATAATTGGCACAATGGCAGAATCACCATCTTTAATGTCGAAACCAGCTGCAGCAATGTTTTTCTTAAAATAATTAACGTTTGCTTCTAGCTTATCTCTTAGCTCTGTAGTTTCGCTTAGCAAATCGAAAACGGCAATAGACGCTCCTACAATGGCTGGCGCTAATGAGTTAGAAAATAAATACGGACGAGAACGCTGGCGAAGCATTTCGATGATCTCTTTTTTACCCGTAGTGAAACCACCCATGGCACCGCCTAAGGCTTTTCCTAGAGTTCCTGTAATAATGTCTACACGCCCCATCACGTTATTTAGCTCGTGGGTTCCTCTTCCTGTTTTTCCAATAAAACCAGTGGAATGACATTCGTCTACCATTACCAATGCATCGTATTTATCGGCTAGATCACAGATTTTATCAAGTTGAGCAACATACCCATCCATTGAGAAAACTCCATCTGTTACAATGATTTTAAATCGGGCTCCTTCAGCAGCTTTTAATTGCTCTTCAAGATCTGCCATATCGTTATTCTGGTATCTATAGCGCTGCGCCTTGCACAAACGCACACCATCGATAATAGAAGCGTGGTTTAACGAATCTGAGATAATGGCATCTTCTTTTGTAAGTAATGGTTCGAACACACCACCATTGGCATCAAATGCAGCAGCATAGAGAATGGTATCTTCTGTACCTAAAAAGTCTGCAATTTTTTGCTCTAATTCTTTATGAATATCTTGAGTTCCACAGATAAAACGAACCGAAGACATTCCAAACCCGTGTGAATCTAATGCTTTGTGAGCTGCTTCTACAACTCTAGGGTGAGAAGACAAGCCTAAGTAATTGTTTGAACAGAAGTTGATCACCTCTTCGCCTGTGCTAATCTTAATCACAGCATCTTGAGGTGTTGTAATAATGCGTTCTTTCTTGAAAAGACCATTTTCTTCAATGCTCTTTAATTCTTCTCTGAGGTATTCTTTTATATCTCCGTACATTTCTATTCTGTTTTCGCCAAAGATATTGGTTGTGTTAGAGTTCACCAACAAAAAAGCCGCTTCAAGTTTTGATGCGGCCTTCTATAGCTAATCTACTCTCGAAAAGGTATTATATGTTGATCAAAGATCACTTGATAGGTGCTGCCATAGCTGTTTAGTAATAGCAGGTCAGATTCTCTCGCTCTATTTTCCCTTGACTTTGGATTTTGCCGCTTTTAAGTTAAAAGCAAGACCGATTAGAATACTTGTTGTGTTATTCTTAATGGTACCGTCATTATTCACTGGACCGTTTGATATATTTCTCAATCCAAGGTTATTTCTCAACTCAAAACCAAGAGATATATCTTCTAGCAGCTTAAAATTCATGCCAATGCCACTTGAAATGCCATAATCCATTCGCACGAAATAATCAATATCATTTGATTCTGTCCCAGGGTAGTTTTTGGAATTGGTTTCCGTAATGATTCGTTGAGAGACCAGCACTCCAGCATATGGGCCTGCATTTGCGAAAAATTTAATCTTTTTCCCGAATGTTACCCTGCACAATAAAGGAACGGTTAAATAATCATAGTAATTACGACCAGTTAATTCTATAGGTTCTCCAGAGAAGAGTATATCATCAAGATATATTCTGTTGCCTTTCCTTTCATAAAACACGTTGGTTCGTAACGCAAATAAATCTGAAACTCTATATTGATAAGAAAAGCCGCCTGAAAACCTGAATGCCCCAGATCCCTTATCCTCAGCGAATTCATTACCATAAATAGTCACAAAACTTGCCCCGCCTTCAAACCCTATTGTAGATCTGCTTGATTGACTGAAAGATGTTGAAACGCTAAGGAGTATAATCCCTAGCATAAAAATAGTTCGAGTATTCATAGGTGTGTTTTAATTTTATTAAACCCAACAATTCAAAAAGCTATCATCCTTTAAAATGAAGTTCTAGTAGGCCGCCTGTTTCAATTGGACAGTTTATTCTTTATGAATGCTTTTTTATGGGTTCAATTTTTTTCCTACTGTAATAGTTTTATCTGTATCGTAATGGTAAAGCATAAAGCTATTATCATTCGGATTAAACTTAGCAACAATAAATTTCCGGTTGAATTTTCGTAGCCTGATAAGCAAAAAGTTATTATATTCATGTGTGTAACCTGGGCCAGTCTTTAGTGTTTTGCCCTCATTGAATAAATTTTTGTAAACAAAATAATAGCCTCTAATACCCTGATCAACATGAACGGGAATATCTGTTGATATCGAGTCATAAGTACCCGATTCTACCGCATGTACATCTATCTCAGCAATATACTTCTCACTTGTTACTGTGTCAGTCAACTCAAATTTCCCAATCATATTAAGGTCATCTATGAATTCTACTACCTGAAAAGTTTTTGTAACCGAATCTTCATTAGATTCCAAATAAGGAAAGCACAGAGAGTCTCTTTTAAATTTAATTTTATGGGTCACTTGAACGGTGAAAGGCCTTAGATCGTTGAGGGTACCGAAATACATACTGAAATTAGCATTATCCCGTTCTAAATGATCGATCTGCCAAAAATGCTCCACTGAGTCAGCTTGATATAATGCTCGAAATTCTAAATTGGAAAGAGCAACTTTATCTGTTTCAGCATAAACATCATCAAGCCTCGAAGAAACTTCAACAAGCTTAAAATCTGCTGTTGGCTCCTGCTTATCTAGGCATGGATTGTTTATTGCCTTTTCCTCAGAATCATTCTTTTCGCAAGAAAGAACGGCTAAAGCTAAGATGGAAAGGATAACAATTCCAATAAAATTATTACTTCTCATTTTTGATCAATTTTCTTTTCTAGTTCTATAATATAAAGAGTCAACTCTTCAATTTTTTGAAGAAGAATTTTGTTCATCTCACCCAATTCAATACCGTTGGCCGCCACTTCTTCTGCTGAGGGTACATCAGGTAAATAACCGTCTTGCTTAATGTATACTTCAATTTCTGACAGTGATTTTAGATTGAAATCTGCCTCGAAAACATAATCTGCCCGAGCAGTTTGAAGGTCTACTTTAACGCGCTCTGTTCTTATACCAATAGCAACATGAAGCTTGTAATCCGTAGTATTGGCGTTAGTGTTGTAACAGCCTATAAATACAGGAGTGCAAAACAAAGTACTTGCATTTGAAGCTGGTGAGTTAAACTCTACAATGTTGGGATAAGAGCTTGAATTACTCTTCCACTTTCTGATGCGGTACAATCTTTTATCCGTACCTGAAATATTTTCTTCTAGAAACTCTAAATCAGTGCATTGGCTACTCAATCTGTTCAATGATAACGAACGGTAAGCTGTTAATCGACCTGAAGTTAAGCGCAATGCCTCTTTGTTCCCAATTTGAGTGGTTCCGTTGAGTACTCTTCCACCTGTGTTATGAATAACGGATAAGTCTCCATTGCTGTTGGTTAACAGCAATGAACCTAAACCGCTCCAAGAAGTAGTGTTCAGCCTCTGCATGCCAAGTGACAGCGCCATACCAACATTACCCGATGTAATAGTACTTGAGTTACTAGGGTAATTTAACTGGCCAAAACACACCACGGGGGGATTAAACAAAAAGTTAAAATTATCAAAGCAGAAAAGCGATTCCTTTCCATGAGCATAGGGGTTATAAAATTTACCCCGCTCTACTTTGTGTAGTTGTGGTTTGCGGGAATACCAACCTGAAGAACATTGGTCTTAAGGGTCTAGAATTAAGTAGCCGTGTTTCTCTGGTTCCACTAAGTTTAAAATTAATCGGAGAAATTCCAAATTTCGACACTGACTACGCGCTGCTATGTTATCTTCATACAGGTCTTTAGCCCAATTACCCGGCCACTTCAAAAAAGATAAAACCAACTAAGTTTCTAACAACAAAAAAAGGAGAGCATTTGCCCTCCTTTTAAATAGTATAAAGAATCTAATTGGTTATTAGATAACTCCTTGATCAATCATTGAGTCGGCTACTTTAACAAAACCAGCAAGGTTAGCACCTTTAACATAGTCTACTACGCCATTCTCGTCTCTACCAAACTTAACACAAGCATCGTGAATATCTTTCATAATTGCTTGTAGCTTCGTGTCTACTTCTTCACGCGTCCAGTTGTAACGCATAGAGTTTTGCGCCATTTCTAAACCTGAAGTAGCTACTCCACCAGCGTTTGCTGCTTTACCTGGAGCAAAAACAATTGAATTTGATTGGAAAGCTTCTACTGCTTCTGGAGTACAAGGCATGTTAGCACCTTCTGTTACTACCTTGATACCTTTACCTAGCAATTGTTTAGCATCATCGCCATTCAATTCGTTTTGAGTAGCACATGGGAAAGCAACATCAATTTGCGTGTCAACTGCCCAAGGACGCTCGCCTTCGAAGAATTCTACACCAAATTTATCAGCGTATTCTTTAATTCTACCGCGTTTAACGTTTTTCAATTCTTTTAAGAAGTCTAAACGCTCAGCGTTGATGCCGTTAGGATCGTAGATGTAACCAGAACTATCTGATGCTGTAACTACTTTACCTCCTAATTGAGTAACTTTTTCAATTGCGTATTGTGCTACGTTACCAGAACCAGAAACCGCTACACTTTTACCGTGAATTGAGTCTCCAATTCTTTGCAACATGTTTTCTGCAAAGTAAACTGCACCGTAACCCGTTGCTTCAGTACGAATTAACGAACCACCCCAGTTAAGGCCTTTACCCGTTAAAACTCCGGTAAATTCGTTACGCAATCTTTTGTACTGACCAAACATGTAGCCAATTTCACGTGCTCCTACCCCGATATCTCCAGCTGGAACATCAGTATTAGGACCAATATGTCTTTGAAGTTCTGTCATAAAAGACTGGCAGAAATTCATTACTTCTCTGTCTGATTTTCCTTTTGGGTTGAAGTCAGAACCTCCTTTACCACCACCCATCGGAAGAGTAGTTAGAGAGTTCTTAAATACTTGCTCAAATCCTAGAAACTTAAGCACTGAAAGGTTTACAGTTGGGTGAAAACGCAACCCGCCTTTGTAGGGTCCAATAGCAGAGTTGTACTCTACTCTGAAACCTCTGTTTACTTGAACATTTCCTTGGTCGTCTTGCCATGGAACTCTAAACATAATTACACGCTCTGGCTCTACCATTCTTTCTAGAATGTTGGCCGCTTTGTACTTCGGATTTTCCTCGATGTAAGGAATTACCGTCTCAGCTACCTCATGAACCGCTTGCATAAATTCTGGCTCGTGAGAATTTGTAGCTTTTACTTTCTCCATGAAAGCATCAATTTGAGCTTGATATTTGTTCTCTGACATGCTTTAAGTTAGTTTGATTTCGGGGCAAATGTAATCTTTTTTGCAATGAGCAAGCCCCGCTATTACTATACCTATTTATAGTACTAAACCACTGACTTATTGAGAAATAATTAACAAATTTTAGCTTATCTCAGCTCGTAGAGTTTTCCGGGCAGTGCCACTAGCAAACCGTGCATTTCGAGGTTGAACAGATGAATACTAATTGATTGTGAAGACAAACCGAGTTTTTCGCACAGATTCTCAAGGCTCGTTCGCCCGTTTTCTCGCAATAACTCCACTATTTTTTCTTCGGTAGGAACCAATTCTACAAACAATTGCTTTTGCCGATTTACCTGAGAACTTCCCTCTTTTTCCCAACCCAAATTGTATTCTAAATCTTCTATACCTGTGTAGATTATGGCTTTTTGCGACTTGATGAGCAAATTACATCCCTTAGAGTTTTCGTCTGTTAATTTACCCGGAACAGCGAACACATCTCGGTTATACGAGTGTGCCAACTCTGCGGTAATCATGCTTCCGCCTTGAATACGAGATTCTACCACAATCACAGCGTCTACCATGCCGGCAACAATTCTGTTTCTGTCTGGAAAATGATTTCTGTCTGGAAATGTTTGGGTAAAATATTCACTGAGCACCCCACCGTTCGAGACCATTTCTGCGACCAACCCTGTATGCGATGGCGGATAAATTCTATCGAGACCATGAGCCAAAACCGCAATGTTTTGCAACTGATGAAACGAAGCATTTTTGTGGGCTATTCCGTCAATTCCGATGGCTAATCCGCTTACAATGGTAGCGTTGTAGGGCGCTAATTTTTCTACTATTTTTTCAGTGATTTCTCTGCCATAATGAGTGGCTTTTCGGGTTCCTACAATGGCAATAAACTTTTCTTGGTTTAAACGCATACTGCCTTTTTTGAAAAGCAGCGTAGGCGCATCGTTGCAATGCTTGAGACGCTTTGGGTATTCTTGATCTCGCAAACTAATTAAATCGATTTGGTGGTCTTCTACAAAGCGCATTTCTTGCTCTGCTCTAAGCCATGTAGACTTGTTAAGTATTTCGTTAATCGAAACCTCTGTTAACCCCGGAATTAAACGCAGATTTTTTGCAGATTCTTTAAATAAAAACTCAACAGAATCGAACTGTTCGATGAGGGCGCGCATTTTTCGTTTTCCAATTCCAGAAACTTGCGAAAGCGCCAACTGGTGCAGGTAGTCGTTGGTGTGGTTCATGAAGTAGTGATGTTTTCTTCATGAAAAATAACAAATCTTTAGAAACCGTATGCTGGATTCTCGCTAGAGAATTGGATCTCAGAAAACTCAGGATTGAGATAACATTTCAGCATTTTATACTCTGCAAAAACGCCTTGTTCGTCTTCGATTCGTTGATACCAAGGAATAAACGTTTTAGCATCAATCAGCAACACAATTTTCTTCCCGTAATAACGCGGAATTTTTATTTCATCTCCTTCTTCCACCTCATCGTAATCGTCTAATTCAGCATTGGTTTCCAGTATTTTATATTCTGGAATCATCTTTTTTCTAGCAATATCGATTACATCTTCATCGGCCTTAACGGTATAATCGTCTAGCGCATAATCATTGTTGACAATTTCTATCCTGTAGCACTTTTTCTCTTGGTAAATCTCTGTTCCTACAAACCGAAAGCGCTTTTTAAACTCGTTTACACTTTCAGCATGCGCCATAGAAGTGTGAATTACCTCTGCCAAATATTTACCACCCGCCTCGAAAATAGTGTGGTGCCTACCTTTTCGCATGAGGTGCCCTTTAGGGTCTAAATCAAGATTGATGTACGGAAAACTTACTGGATTTACGAGCGCATCATTGTTGTTTTCTCCATCTAAAAACAGTAATTCAGATGTAATTTCATTGTTTTGATCTAACGATCGTATGTAGATTTTTCGAGTTGGCTTGAATTGAACTTTGGCTTCTGCTATTGATGGGTTCAGTTGCCCATCTACTCGCTCTATGGTTATTTGCTTAATCTGAATCGTTTTTAAGTTGAGAAAAGTAGAGCACATGCCTTCTAGTGCCCATTTTGCGCTATCTACTTGAGCGTGAATAGTGAAAGAAAATACAAGACTTATCAAGAAAAGAAAAGGTCTTAAAAAAGATTGCATACAAAGGCTTTTTCGAGGTTTTGGGTTAAACGATTATTCCCACTAAAATGTTACTTTCGCTTTTATGCTAAGGCTTCACGAACTTATTAAAGAATTATTGCAAAAGCACGAATGTGTAATCGTGCCAGATTTTGGTGGTTTTATTTTAAACCCAGATGCGGCTCGTTACGACCAGTTGCAGCATAAATTCTACCCACCATCGAAGAAGGTTTCTTTCAACAAAAACCTTATCAAAAACGATGGTTTGCTGGCTCAGGCTGTAAGTTCAAAAAACGCTGTTTCGTACACCGAAGCATTAGGTTTTATTCAAGAAGCCAAACAAAAATGGCAAGAAACACTTGAAAAAGAAGGATCTCTTCACTTAGCTGGTTTAGGTGTTTTTCAGCTTTCTCAAGTGGGCATTATTTCTTTCGAGCCCAATACGCAAGAAAGTTACGGTGCAGATGCGTTTGGCCTAGAACCGTTTCATGCATTGCCTTTGGCGGCAACTGTTGTTTCTCAACCTGTTTCTTCACCGAAGGAACCCGAAGTTGCTTCTATTTCAACTTCTCCGGTTCATGAAGAAACTACCTCTTCGAAACCAAAGAGATCTTGGTTGGGTTATGCCGCAGCTGGCGCTGTAGTTTTGCCCATTCTAGGCTATGCCGCTTGGCTAGCTAGTAGCACTACTGTTTTTAATTCTCAGCAGCAATTTCACTATTCAGATTTGAATCCTTTTTCAGAAAAGGTATGTGAGGTTTATGTTCCCAATTCATCTTCTTTCGAGTTTATCGCTATTGAAGAAGCCATCCCTTTTTCGCTTCCTAAATTAGAAGATATGCAATCGCCTACGGCAGAGATTAAATTGATTGAAGAAGAAGAAGGCGCAGTCATTGTTAATTTATTAGACGAAGCAGAATCGGCTCCTACCGAAAGAGAAAATAAAGAAGAAGTTCCTGTTAAAGAAGCTATTTACACACAACAATACCACATCATAGCGGGCTGTTTTGGTGTTGAGGCTAACGCTACTAAATTGGTGGCTGAGCTAAAATCAAAAGGTTTTTCTTCTGCTAAAATTCTCGATAAAGATGGCCGATTATTCCGAGTAACAGCTGGCGGTTTTAACGATTTAAACAACGCAAACATTGCTCTTCGCGATTTTAAAGTAACCGAGAACAGCAATGCTTGGGTAACTAAAAAGTAGCCTCAATAGCTAGTTGATTTTCACATCTCCGTAACGAGAAATTACTTTTACTTTACTGGGTTTTTGAGATTTCCCTTTCTCTGCTTCCAGCGTGTAAGACGCCCCAGTCTTGTTTTTATTAATAATTTGAGCCCCAGAAGGCAGCGAAATATCGGCATACATTAAATCGCTAGACAGAGTGAAAACACTGCCACTTTCGAACGAAAGAACCATATCTGAGTACATTCCATCTACCTCAACATCGGTAAACTGTTTGTGAACTTTTTTAACGTTTACATCTCCGTACATGGTTTTTACCACCATTGAGTTCACCACGTTATCCATTCTAATTTCAGAGTACATTCCATCGATGGTAATGTCGTTTACCTTTTCGATTACTACATCTCCGTACATGGTTTTTATTTTACTTTTTTCTGAAAGCTGAACCCTCATGTCTGAGTACATCGCATCTACCGAAAAATCAGTTACTTGATCAATTACAACATCACTGTAATCAGCATCTAATTTTAGCTGGTTGGCATAGTTCAGGTTTAAATCGCCATACATCACCTTAATTTCGTTGTTAGCTGATAGCAACTTGTCAATTTTAATGCTTCCGTAGGCCACTTTTACCGTAGTAGAATTGTGCAATTCGTTTATTACCACATCACCGTATTTATTCACTAATGTCAGTTTTAACGACCTAGGAACCCGAACTTTATAGCTAATTTGTAGATCTTTAAAGTTGTTGTTTTTTCCGTCTATTTGCGTTCGAATTTTCGGATTTTGACCGTTTTCGTCAAAAATGATGTTGATTTTATCGAGTTGTTTTTGCGCCTGATCTTCGTTGCGGTGATACAGCTCAACTTCAATATCTACTGTAATTACCTCGCGATTAGGCTCGGTGGTATAAACCACATCTCCGTAAAAATTCGATATTTCTAGGGCTGCATTTTTTTCAACGTGAAACTCACGATGAATGCTTTTTGAAGCCAATTCTTTCGCCTGCACCGCAAGCGCTGCGAGTAAAAATACAGCAGAAAGCAACAGGGATTTATGCATTGCTTTTTTCATAATGTTCGTGTTTTTGTTGTTTTATTTGAATTAACTGGTTGAGCGATTTTAACAGTTCAATGCGCAATTCGTAATTCTTAATCATGGCGTGAACAATTTTCTTGTTGCCAGGATTGTTGTACAACTCTTTTTCTAATTCTTTGTATTCAATTTTAAGATCATCGAGTGCTTTGGTTAAACCTTGAAAGCTTTCGTTACTGCTTTGTTGGTTTATTTTTTTCTCTTGCCTTTCAATGTTCATTTTGAAATAATTCTCGGCCATTCCGTACTCTTCAGACACATCTGACAACGACAATCTTTGCTCAGCCATGGGCAATTGCTCTACCGATGATTGGTTAATGAAGTGCATAAGAGCGGCTCCTACCGATATGGAAATCACCAGCATAGCGGCAAATTTCAACAGTGATTTCGTTTTCAAAAACGAAGGCTTTTCGTTGCCTTGCAATTTTTGAAACATTCGATTTTCATGACCAACAGGCATTTCTTTATCGAATTCTTCTTTCTTCTGTAGGAACCAATTTTCGAACGAATTATCCATTTTACAACTGATTCAGTTTTTCAATTAATTTTTTCTTCCCTCTTAAGAACTGTGAACGCGAAGTGGATGCGCTCATTTCTAGAATTTGAGCAATTTCTTCGTGATCGTACCCTTCTAACAGATACAATTCAAGCACCACTTGATAGCCACTTGGAAGCGTTGCCATTGCCGATTTTACTTGTGCAATCGAAAAGTTAAACTCCATCTCTTCAGGCTCAGTTTCTACAGGATCTTGGTGTGGGTTTAACGGCTCAAACTCAAGTTGAATTTTTCGCTGTTTCCGCAAGCACTCATTGATGGTGATGCGTTTTAGCCAAGCTCCGAAGGTAGATTCTGCCTTGAATTGATGTAGACTTCCGAAAGCGCGCAAAAAGGCTTCTTGCATGCATTCTTCTGCATCTTTATCATTTCTTAAAACCGAAAAAGCGGTATTAAACATGGCTTGTGAATACGCCTTATACAATTGTAATTGGGCGCGTTCGTCACCGGTTTTGCACTCTTCGATTAATTCGAAATGAGGTATGTTTTTCAGGGTATTCAACTAGTTAAGCATTCAAAGTTCTCAGTAGAGATGAATTACTTAAAAAGATGCGACTAGAAATTGAGGTGTTGCACGATTCTCAAAATTTATTTCTGAGAAGGAAATTTTTCTTGAAGAAAGGTGAGTGTTTTGTTGTTGAATTCTTTGGCCTTTTCGATGTTGCATACATGGCCGCATTGCTCAATAATTTCGAGGGCTACATTGCGGTATTTCTTGGCAAATTCACTCGCTGGCTTAAGAAAAACGTGATCTTGCTCACCCATTACAATCAAGTAAGGAACATCAATTTTATTGCTAAACAAACGATTGAGTGTTTTATTGATGTCTTTGGTGATTTTCAGCCAATTTAAAAATTCTTGATGCGTAATTTTCTTGGCTTCTCTCACGAATATATGACGAGAACTTTTGTGATTGTTTCTTGGCAAAACAATCATTGCAAAGATTTTATAGATGGTATGAAAAGGAAGTAAGTTGGCTAAGAATAAGCCTGATTTCAGCAGAACGTTCAGCTTAAAATTAATTTTAAAAATACCGCCTGCTAACACTACAGAGTTAATTAGTTGTGGCTTTAGTTCTTCAATTGATCGGATGATTACCGAACCTAAACTCACCCCTACAAAATGACATTTTCTAATATTGAGATGCTCTAATAGTCGAATTACATCTTCTGCAATACTTTCGATAGAATATTCGAGCTTACCCATAAAGTCTCTAAACTTAGACTTGCCATGATCTCGCAAATCGAGCACCAACACATTGTAATGTTGTTGAAACTCGTCTATTTGATTTTTCCAGGTTCTGGTACTTCCGCCCGCACCGTGCACTAGCACCATCCAATCGTGCTGGCTACTTAGAAAATGTTGTTCGTAGTGAAGAAGAATATTCATGTGAAAAGAAACAAGAAACAACTCTAAAAGTTGAATAAAAAAGCCCGCTTATCGCGGGCTTTAGTAATTTTTACAAATAATGTTTAAGTAAGTTCGAGTTAGCTTTCTTTCTCAAACTTCTTAATGCTTTTTCACGAATTTGACGAATTCTCTCACGCGTTAAACCTAGGCTGTTAGCAATTTCTTCTAGCGTCATAGGCGTTTCACCGTTAAGACCAAACGAAAGGCGAACTACATCTGCTTCTCTTGGTTTCAATGAAACTAAAACACGTTCGATATCTTTACATAATGATTCTCTCATCAGCACATCGTTAGGGCTTGAAGAGTTTTCATTTGTAAGAACATTTAACAAGCTATTTTCTTCTCCTTCAATTAAAGGAGCATCTACAGAAACTTGTTTTTGAGAATACGTAAACAAATCGGCCACGTTATCTGATGAAGACTCAAGTAATCCAGCGATTTCTTCATTTGAAGGGGCTCTTTCGTGCTCTTGCTCTAGTTTAGAATAAGCGTTTGCAATTTTCTGGATTGCAGAAACTTTATTCAATGGTAGGCGAACAACTCGAGAGTTCTCTGCGATTGCTTGCATGATACTTTGACGAATCCACCAAACAGCGTATGAAATAAATTTAAACCCTTTCGTTTCATCAAATCGTTTTGCTGCAGTAATCAAACCGATGTTCCCTTCGGCTATTAAGTCTTCTAGCGTTAAGCCATGACCTTGGTACTGTTTTGCAACCGAAATAACGAAGCGTAAGTTTGCATTTACCAATCGATTGAGAGCATTTTCATCACCTTCTTTAATTCGTACCGCTAGAGAAACTTCCTCTTCTGGAGTAACCATTTCTTCTTTTGATACGTCACTTAGGTACTTATCTATTGATTTACTGTCTCGGTTGGTAAGCTGCTTAGTAATTTTTAACTGACGCATAATCGATTTGTAGATTTTTCAATTTTGGAGAAACCATCAATATACAAATATTTGTGAATTTCATCCAATTAATTACTTTACGTCCTTCTGAAAAGGAGTGCAAAGGTACAACTCTAATCAGATACGAGTCAACAATAAAAAGTGGAAAACTATTTTAGCCCCTGAGTTTGTCGAGTAAATCACTTAATTGCTCAGCTTCTTCTGGAGATAACTGCGCCAATCTCTGTTCAAACTGCACAAACTCACTATCGATTCGCTCTAGCAGTTCAAGACCTTTTTCAGAAATCACTACGTCTTTTTGACGTCTATCGTTCAAGCACACTTTTCTCTCGATTAATTCTTTATCGAGCAATTTATCTACCAACCGAGAAGCGTTCGAATTTTTGTCGAGCATGCGCTCGGTTAAAAGTGTAATAGAAGCCGGATTGGGGAATTGCCCCCGCAAAATTCTCAACACATTAAACTGTTGCATAGAGATATTGTAGGGTTTCAAGAACTGCAAATGCAAGCCGCCTAACCAACTAGAAGTGAACAAGATGTTAACCGTTACTTTCTGATAACTAGAGGCAAATTCGCCTTGTTGGATCTCTTCTTCTATTTTCACAGCACAAATATATGTAGCTACATCCATTTTTCATAATTTGATTTTATTTAGGCTGTTTTTGATTTAGAAATTCGATTATTTTTGGGACAACATATTCACTCAAATGAAACACATTAATATTTCTGTAACTGGCAAAGTGCAAGGAGTATTCTTCCGAAAAAACACTGTAGAAAAAGCACTATCACTGAACATCACCGGCATTGTTAAAAACCTAAGAGATGGCTCTGTTTACATCGAGGCTGAAGGTTTTGAAGAAGACCTCAACGAGTTTATCGAATGGTGCAAAGTGGGTCCTTCTAAAGCGACCGTTGAAAATGTAAAAACCTGGAAAGCTACTATGGAAGACTATGAAACCTTTGAAATTGCATATGTTTAGGCAATTCTAAGCCGTTTTAAGCTCTAAAACGGTAATTTCAGGTGGCATACCTACCCTACCCGGAAAACCTATATAACCAAAGCCACGGTTTACATAAAGCATCTGTTTTCCTACTTGGTACAGCCCTGCCCAGCGAGGATACTTATACTTCACTGGGCTCCATTTTACGTTGCCCAGTTCTACCCCAAATTGAGCACCATGGGTATGACCCGACAACGTTAAATCGATGTCTCCATGGTCTTTAATCACTTGCGCATCCCAATGAGAAGGATCGTGAGAAAGTAATACTTTGAACGGAGCCGTTTCGGTTCCTACCTTGGCTTGTTGAATATTGCCGTATTGCGGAAACGGAGGCACTCCCCAATTCTCTACTCCTAAAATAGAAATGGAACTATCACCAATCGAAATTTTCTGTTGCTCGTTAAGTAACAATCGAAAATCCATTTCGCCATGAATGGCCTTTAAACGGTTAAGGTTATTTTCTTTGGCTTGGTGGCTAGGCCATTTGGCATACTCGCCATAATCGTGATTTCCAAGAATGCTGAATTTACCGTGCTTGGCCTTAAGTTGCTTGAAATACGAGATCCAGTCTTCTGCCTCTTCTGCATAATTATTGACCAAATCACCGGTAAAAACAATTACATCTGCATTTTGAGCATTGAGCAGTTCAATCGCTTTCTCTACGGGCTTAAAATTATGAAAGAAACTACCCAAGTGAGCATCTGAAATTTGAGCAATGGTAAAGCCATCAAACTCTTTGGGCAAGTTTTCGAAAACCACTTGTTTTCTAATTACACGAAAATCCCAACGCCCTTTAATCATTCCATAAGCGGCACTAGCAAAAGGAATAGCAGCTGTAGCAATACCAATTTGATGAATAAACTTTTTTCTTGAAATGGCCTCTGCTGTAGGATGCAAGTCTTTCTCGCTCGAAAATTTCTGCGCCAACCATTTTACGGCTAGTTGCACATCGTCTGCAAACACAAAAACCCCATACACCAACTTGGGCAGATAAAACAACAACGATAACCCAAATAGAAAATAGAAATACTTGTAATTCTTGTAATTGGTGAGCGCTTGAACATTAAAGGTTGCGGTTAAAATCCAGATAGCGAAGAGAATAAAAATACCCCAATGACCGAATATAACCAGTTTTTTCATCCAATCTTGCTGAAAGTCGGCCACTAAAACTTTCAACCCTTTTTGAGTATATAAATCGATAAGAAAGAGAACAATCAGCAAAATAATTACTGGAACAAACGAAGTACTTTTCATTAACTAAACGTGTAAATTACTTTAAACCAGAATACGGTTCCTACCGCAAAGAAACCTAAAACGGATGCATTTTGTTAACGCGCTTTTCTTAATTTTTTATAAATCCGGATGGCCAACATTAACATGGCAGCAAAAATCACGAGCCCTACAATGCCATAAATCCAATTAATGGCGCTTTTCACAACTATTATAAAAACGATGGCTACCAAAAAGAGCGTAGCCACCTCGTTCCAGATGCGCAACTGATTTGAGCTGTATTTAAAAACACCTTTTTGCAATTGCTTAAAAATGCGCCCACACAAGAAATGGTATACGTATAGTAGGAACACGAAAGTGAGTTTAACGTGCATGTAAGGCAACTTTAAATATCCTGGACTTTTAATCAGCAACCACGAAGCGAAAATTAACGTGAGAAGGGCAGATGGCCACGTAATACCGTACCACAAGCGTTTTTCCATAATTGAAAACTGGTCTTGCAAGATCGATTTTTTGGGTTCGTTCTCGTCTTCGGCTTCTCGGTGGTAAATAAACAACCGAACAATGTAGAATAGCCCGGCAAACCAGGTAACCACAAAAATGATGTGTAGTGCTTTTACGTAATTAAAATCCATAGTGAAAAAATCTACCCTGCAAAAGTAGCTTAACGTCTCGGTGAAGCACCAAAAATCCGAAATAGGTTAATTTTGCGGCAAGATTTAAAAGCATGAATAAACAAAAGCATCCTTCAGATTCTATCACCGTTAGCACGCACATTGTTTTGCCTAACGACACAAATACTTTGAACAATTTAATGGGTGGACAGTTACTTCATTGGATGGATGCTACTGCGGCTGTTTGTGCACATCGCCATGCAGACCGTGTTGTGGTTACCGCAAGTGTAAACCACGTAGCGTTTAACCACCCGATTAAATTGGGCGATTTTGTTACCCTCGAAGCCAAAGTGAGCAGGGCATTTACTTCTTCTATGGAAGTACACATTGACGTAATGGTAGACGATCACCGCACTAAAAAGCAAATTAAGTGCAACGAAGCTATTTACACCTTTGTAGCGGTAGATCAGTACGGTAATACCATTGACGTTCCAGCGTTAATTCCAGAAACAGAAGAAGAAAAAAAGCATTTCGATGCAGCACTTAGAAGACGTCAGCTCGCTCTTATTTTGGCTGGTAAAATGAAACCAGAAGATGCTACAGAATTAAAAGCCCTATTTACAGAGTAAGTAATTTTTAATACTAACATAAACAACCCCAAAGTCTATTATGAAACTTTTAAAACCTTTAATTTTTGCCTTTACCCTTTTATCGTTTAACCTCTCGGCTCAAAGTCCCATTAACAAAGGAAATCAACAACTAAGTGCTGGTCTGGGATTCTCTAGTTGGGGAATTCCCGTATTCGCCACTTACGAGTATTGCGTAGCTCCTAACTTTACCATCGGTGGTGATTTTAGCTACCGCAACTACAAAGAAAGATGGAACCGATACGACTGGAATCACCACATTATTGGTTTGGTGGCTGTAGGTAATTACCACTTTACCGATTTGCTCGAAATACCTACCAACATCGATTTGTACGCTGGTGCCAATTTGGGTTTTGTTATTTACGACACCTACGATGGCCCCAATGATATTGAATATAACGGAGATTATTCTTCTGGTTTGGGATTAGGAATTCAAGTGGGTGGTCGTTACTATTTTAACGACAACATTGGTATTATGCTCCAATTTGGCGGTGGAAACACGGCTGCAAATGGTAGAATCGGAGCATCTTTTAGACTTTAAAGTTTAACCCATTTTACTCTTTCCCCCGTTTCGGGGAGGAACACAAAATACACTCCCGAGTTAAGTTGGGAAACATCGAAGAAATTATAGCCGCTCAAGAGCTGTTTTTGAACAATCACGCGACCATTGATGTCGCAGATTTGCGCTTGAGCTGCTTCTTTTCTCGTCCATTTTAAATTCAATTGATTTTCTGCAGGAACCGGATACACCTTAAAAGAGGAAGTCGAAGTTCTATGCGTTTTTACTTCATCTACGGAAGTAAAAGTTTGGGCTCTCTCGAATACAACAAATCCGCGTAAATCAGAATGCTTTGCTCCTCCGTAAATGTAATTCGGAGTTCCTACCAAATGATTCAATTCCAAACGAACTGAGTCTCTAAAATTAGGAGTGCCATTTTCAACAAAATCAAAGTCTGTATTCTCGTTGTAATGATAGAAGGCATTGAAGACGTTTACCTCAGCAGTTTGATCCGTAATTCTATCAAATTCAGAACCTGAAGCGAATAAACCCGATTTCGTAGGCACCAAAGCATTAAAAACAAAGTTTTCGGGTTCGGTACTACTGGTGCTAGCTGAAAGCTCTGCCTCTACGCTATTCGTTGTTACGCTGAAAAGATAATTGTAACACGATTGAGTTTCCATAGTGCCATTTTCTGAAAAACCGAATACTAACTGATTTTGATAAGGATTGTACTCAATTTGCCCTCCGTTGTAAGCTCCATTTCCTGGCCCATCGTGATTTTTATCAAAGATTAGTTCGCGATGAGTAAAATCTTGGCGTGGATATTTGAAAATCTGCAAGTTAGGATTAGACGGTTCTGTAGTTCCCATAACAAACAAATGATCTGAACTTGCCGCAACATCGATAACTTCTGCAAAATACGCTACATTTAAATGGGTGGTATCTTGAAAGTTATCTAAGTTATAAGCTACTAGATAAGCAGAACTAGATGCCTGATTGAAAATGTGATCAGCAAAGACTCTCCTGTTTTTAAAATCGGTAAAAACTTCTTTCCCTCCGTGGGTAAAAGCTCCTAGCAGCGTAATTTGTCCTGTGTTCAAATCAAGGGTATAGAATTCATATTCACCATTGGTGCTTTCTAATTCGTAATACAAAAAGTGGTTATTTACGGTTCCTTCAACAATTTTACCCTGTAGATAGCTGGGCACCTCTTCAAATTGATTGGTAGATGGATTGTAAATAATTTCTTCTGCTAAATCATTCCCTTCAACTTTCAATTTGCGACCGATTAAAAGGGTGTCGTTTCCATTCAAAAAGGCGTGATCTTTCACCCCCGAAATACTCGAAGATTCAAAATTGTAAAGTACGTTTAACTGGTTGTCAAGAACGACTTTCCCGTTCGCCTGCACTCCATTAAATGAGGTGAAATCTCCCAGTAATTCGATCTGATTAGTCGAGGTATTTACCCACTCAACTTTACCATTTAATCCAGTAATGGCTTGAAGATTCATTGTGTTTAAGTCGAGTTCGGCAAAATATTCTGTTTGCCCACTCAGTTGAAAACTACCCGATAGATAAAACGAACCATTCCATTCAAAACTTTGAAGAACTTCACCGTTGATGGAAATGTTTTCAGAATACCCATTGCTGGAGTAAAAATACTGAGTAGCCATTCCATTTGAATTAACAGAGTAGCTAAACAACGTATCGTTTATAGCTACTAATTTTGAAAACTGCCCCTCTAATGCAAAAGGTGAAACACTTGTAATTGAAGATATATTTTGATTGTTAAGATCAACACTTTTTAAACTGTACACTCCAGCATTTTCACTCAAAAACACCAATTGATTGTTTATTAAGTCGAACGAATGGATTTCGCTTACCCACAAATTTTGGTTGATTGAGTTGTTCCAAGCATTATCGAACATAAGGGTTGTAGTTTCTACTCTCAACACCTTTCTACCTACAGCCAAATTATCTACTAGCAAGTACACAAAACCATTGAACAACTCAAAATCTCGAATAACACTCCCCATTACAATCCCTTGATTTTCTAGGGGTAAATCAAGATAATCTGCGGTGCCTGTGGCTAAATCGACTCGAATTAACTGATCACTTAAATTTTCATTGAGTCTTTTTCCGTAGTGAAACAGAAATCCATTTTCTACTTGATAGGTTTTACTGAAAACATCTGGGTTACCGATTGCATCGCTCGAGTAGGTATTGGTTCCTACCAAAAAATGAGTGCCGCTACTCACCACTTCTTTGCCTAACTCTTTTTTAATAATTACGCTATCTCCCCAAGGTATAAGGGCTTGAATTTCAGAATTAACATCTGGTGCAGAATTTCTGTAAGTGATTTGTGCGGTGACATACACATTTAGCAAAGCGGACAATAAAAGCGTTAAATAAATTTTCAAAGGCATCAACATCACTACTAAACTAATGAAAATAAACCACTTAACATCCACTTCTTACTCAAATGCTAATTGCAATTTCTCTACTCGCTGTTCTAAATCTTCTGCTACAAAACGCTCTCTGAGTCGATCTACCATGATGGGAAAAGAGAATGGAGAAGGTTTTTCTAAGTGCACCACCACAAATTCTTGCGCATTGATTCGTTCTAATGCTTTTCGCAAACGTGCATACTCAAGCTGAAAATCGAGGGCTTCGTCATACGCTTGTTTGTACAACAAGTTGGTAGGTTCGTAATCTCTAAACACATCGAAAAACAATTGAGAAGACGATTGTAAATGTTTGTCGGCTTTGTAATTTCCGGGATACCCTTTAAACACCAAACCGCTAATTCCGGCTATGTCTCTAAACCTTCTGCGCGCCATTTCAGAAGCATTTACACTGTTTTGGATATCGTCCATTAAAAAATCGGTAGTCAGTAAATTATTGTCGAGAACAGCTTGAATAGGTATAGGCTGATCAGACACCAGCTCGAAACCGTAATCGTTGAAAGCAATGCTAAACGAAATGGGCTGTAACAAACTAATTCTATAGGCCAGTAGACTGGCAATGCCCTCGTGAACCGAGCGACCATCGAACGGATACATGCAACAGTGAAAACCATCTTTACTCTCGAACATTTCGATTAAAAATTCATTGGCTGTAGGCACATGACTGCGTTCTGCTTGAAATTGAATTAATGGCTGTATGGTTACCAACTCCACTTCGTGGCTGGTTTTCAAAATTGCCTCTTGTAGTTTTTTTCGCAAAACGAAACTTAAATTGCTAGACAACGGCATTCTACCCCCTTGCCAACTAGGAACTTTGCCCGTTTTCTTTTTGCTCATTTTTACTTGAACCACCATATCTTTTACACGCACCAACTCTAAACTTCGGCCTGCAAACCAAAACACTTCTCCCGGTTCGAGTTTAGAAATAAACCATTCTTCGATGCTTCCAATTCTGCCACCCGTTACAAACTTTACGGTAAGCATGGCATCGCTAACTATGGCTCCTATTTGTAGCCGATGCCGCATAGCCGTTCTACGAGAATTTACTTTGAGCAAACCGTTTTCTTCAATGTCTACTTTTTGATACTCATCGTAACTCTGCAAACTATCTCCGCCCGTGGTAATAAAATTTAAGCACCAATTCCATTCTTCTAATGAAATCGACTCAAATGCATGTGTAGATTGAATTTCAGGTAAAATATCGTCAGGAAAAAAACCTTCAGAAACCGCTAACGTGGTTAAATATTGCGTAAGCACATCGAAAGAGCGGATGTATGGAATTCTATCTTCCATCAAATTTTTGTTGATGGCTTCTCTCAGTGCTGCTGCTTCAATTAACTCTAAAGAATGCGTAGGCACAAAATAAATTCTACTCAAAGCACCCGGTTGATGACCACTTCTGCCTGCTCGTTGTGCAAAACGCGCCACGCCTTTGGGCCCACCAATTTGCACAATGCTTTCTACCGGTCTAAAATCAACCCCTAAATCTAAGCTCGATGTGCACACCACCGCTTTTAACTGTTCGGTATGCAAAGCATCTTCTACCCAATCTCTAATTTCTTTAGAAATAGAACCGTGGTGCATAGCAATTCTACCCGCCAAATCGGGAGCCGCGTCTAAAATTCTTTGATACCAAATTTCGCACTGTGCCCGCGTATTGGTAAAAATAAGCGTGGTTTTGCTCGTATGTAAAATAGGAACCACTTTTTCGAGCAATTTAATCCCAAGGTGTCCGCTCCAGGGAAAATTCTCCACCTCATCGGGCAGTACAGAAACCACTTCAATTTTCTTTTGAATAGCCGCCTTAATAAAAGCCACTTCTTTTTGAGTGTAGTAGGAACCAAGTAACACTTTCAATGAATCTTCCATGTTACCTATGGTGGCCGAAATCCCCCAAATCCGCATTGAAGGAGCCACCGTTTTAAGACGAGAAAGCGCTAATTCCATCATTACGCCTCTTTTCGAGCCCATGAGCTCGTGCCATTCATCACACACAATGCCTATCACGTTTTTAAACCTTTGCGGATACTTTTTTTGAGCCAACAATAGGTGCAAACTTTCCGGAGTTGTAATGAGCACTTGCGGCATATTTCGAGATTGCTTTGCTCGTTCAGATGTTGAAGTGTCTCCAGTTCGGGTTCCTACCGACCAAGGCAAACCGATGCCATTAAACAAACGTTGAGCAGAAATTTCGATTTCTTTCGATAAAGCGCGAATAGGCGTAATCCAAATTAGTTGCAACCCTTTTGTAGGTTTTTGCCAATTAGACGGATTTCGATTAATAAAATCGGCCACTACAGCACCGAGCAAAGAATACGTTTTACCAGAACCCGTTGGTGCATTAACCAAACCATGATTTCCTTTTGCAAAACACGCCCAAGCCTCTTGCTGAAACTCAAACGGGGCCCAGCCTTTTGAACCCATCCATTCTTTTAGTATTTGCTCGCCACTTTTCACTTATACAAAAAAGTAAAATTGACGAAAAAGGTTTAGGAAATGATAAAAATTGCCCTTCCGATTTTGAACCGAATGAAGTTTGAGCGTTTTTTTGTCACTGAATTGATCATTTCTTTATAAATCAATAGCTAACTAACAATTAGAAGAAAAATACAGCTATTAACAAATAAAAATCCGTGAACCTTTGAATGAATAAGGGGATTGGAAATTACCTCAGTAGTTATGAACAAGAAATTCTCTATGCAGACTGTTAACAACTACCTATTTCTGTTAATACAATGAGATTGATACTCATTTCTTAAAACTTAATCTTTGTATTTCGAGGAGGGAGATAAGCTCCTAAAACTTCTTTCTAGCCAAGTTAATTCATGTTGAATTAACTATGTTGGAAAATAATATAGAAAGGAGGTAGATATGGAAGTAGATTTAAATACAATAATTACTACAATATCAAATCTTTCTAGACTTGCTGCTTCACTCATCGATATTGTAAAATCGAGGAATAAAAACAGAAGCAAAAGTTAGAAAGTTTGTTCCAGCAAACTTTCTAACCGTAAATTATACATAGAAGGGTCTATAATAACAACAACTCCTCGCAAAGCTTATAGACTCTTCTTTGTTTTCCTGTCACAATATTACTGAAGATTATAATTTCCCACATCGAATTCTATGTTAATTTTAATTAACTTCCAAAATGACATGCATTTCTCTACACTGAAAAAGAATCTTCTATTCTGAGGTAACGATAGTTCTCAATTTTTGAATTGAAATATTCAAAAAAACATCTCTATTCCAGATAAAAACTTCATCACTTCTACGGCCTTAAATTTTGAGTCGAGCCAAAAAAGAGAAAAAACCTCTTTTTCATCTTTCTCATAAAATCGAACCGAAAAGAGTAAAAAAACAACCTTTACTTTTGAGCCATGGCAAATAACGCAATTCTTCCGCCTTCACTACAACCGGGCGATACTGTAGCCATTGTGGCTCCTGCAAAATTTATTGAAGAAAGTTACATCAACAACGCCAAAGCTCTAATCAAAAGCTGGGGACTTACTTGTTGGGTGGGTAAAAACACCTTGGGGAAACACCGCATTTTTTCTGGAACCGATAAAGAACGAGCTGATGATCTTCAATGGGCGCTCGATCACCCTGAAATAAAGGCAATTATTTGCGCTCGAGGTGGCTACGGAACCATCCGAATTATTGATCGGTTAGATTTTTCTGCGTTTGTTAAAAACCCAAAATGGATAGTTGGTTTTAGCGACATTACGGTGCTCCACAACCATATACATACTCATTTCAACATCGCTTCTTTGCACGCTACCGTTCCGCTTAATTTTCCGGAAAACCGAGAAGACAATTTTTCATTGAATTCTCTCAAATCCATGCTTTTTGGCCAATTCAACGCGTATACGGTTCCTACCGAAAAGCAAAACAGAAAAGGCGAAACTTCAGCACCTATTGTGGGCGGCAATCTTTCGATTATCCACAACTTAGTAGGAACCAATAGCGACCTAAATACGGCTGGTAAAATTTTACTTTTAGAAGAGGTTTCTGAATATGCTTATCATTTTGACCGAATGCTTTGGGGATTGAAAAAAGCCCATAAATTCGACCATTTGGCGGGATTAATAGTGGGCGGTTTAACGGATATTAAACAAGGTCCCAATCCGTTTGGCCAAGAGCCAGAGAGCATTATTTTCGATTTGGTAAAAGAGTTTGATTTCCCGGTTTGTTTTGGCTTTCCGAGCGGACATCAGCCCGAAAATTGGTGTATTCCAATTAGCATGAATGCTCACTTAAGCGTGCAAGACCAAGTCACACTTTCTTTTTAACTTCACCCCTTATGGCCACCCACAACGACTTAGGAAACCAAGGTGAAGACTTAGCAGTAGAGCACCTCATTAAAAACAATTGGAAAATTCTAGACCGAAACTGGCGATTTGGAAGAGAAGAAATCGACATAATTGCATCTAAATCGGGAATTCTAGCCATAATTGAGGTAAAAACTCGGTTTAGTAATTTTCTAGGCGAACCGTACGAAGCCGTTTCTAAATCGAAACAAAAAAGCATTATTCGCGCTGCTAATCATTATATTGAAAAAAATGGGCTTGATGTAGAAGTTCAGTTCGACATCATTTCTATCGTTTTAAACAAGAACCAACAGAAAATCACTCACATACAAGAAGCATTCTTACCTAGGTGGTAATATTCTTTGTACATTTGCCGCCCGAAAAACAAAAATACAATGCATAGAAATCGAAAAGCCGCTGGGAAAGCGTCTGAAGATCGAAAAACAAATTCTTCTAGTAGCCGTTCTGGCAACAACGCTCCCAAAAAATCTTTCAAATTCTCTAAACCGTCTAGATCATCGTCTGCAAGACCTTCAAGACCCTCTAGAGAAGGAGCCGAAAACAACGAAGACCGTCCTTCTTTCTCGAAAAAAAGAAGTTTCAGACCTAGTAAACCTTCTTACCGTAAGCCCAATAAGGCGAAGCAAACTCCAAGTGATCCAGATTCAATTCGCCTAAACAAATACTTGGCGCACTCTGGTATTTGCTCTCGTAGAGAGGCCGATACATATATTGAAGCTGGCTTGGTAGAAGTAAACGGAAAAGTAGTTACTGAATTAGGTACAAAAGTAAAATTGAGCGATCACGTTAAATATGGTGGTCATTCTGTTAGACCCGAAAAACCTGTTTATTTACTGCTCAACAAACCCAAAGATTACATCACCACACTGAACGACCCGCAAGGAAGAAAAACCGTTTCTTTATTGATTGCGGGCGCTTGTAAAGAGCGTGTTTTCCCTGTAGGAAGATTAGATAGAAACACCACTGGTTTGCTTTTGCTTACCAATGACGGAGCGCTAGCTAAAAAATTAACTCACCCTAAACACGGTGTGCGTAAAATCTACATGGTAACCCTCGATAAAAACGTAGCAGCCGCAGATCTTAAGAAATTAGAGAAAGGCGTGCAGTTAGAAGATGGTTATGTAAACGTAGATGTAGCCAGCTATGTAGGCGATGGTGCCGATAAAAAAGTAGTAGGTGTAGAATTGCACAGTGGCAAAAACCGCGTAATTAGAAGACTTTTCGAAGCGCTTGGTTACACGGTTACCAAACTAGACCGAACCGTTTTTGCAGGCCTTACCAAAAAGAACGTTCAACGTGGGAAATATCGATTCTTAACCGGAAAAGAAATTTCTCAACTTAAAATGCTCTAATACCTTTTTCGCATATTTGGCGTTCTAGCGCTATGTCGAAATTGAAACGAATTTTGATTTGGGTAGTGGCGGTATTCTCCCTTTTGGTAGGATCCGCCTCTTATCTCGCCTATGTATACCAAGACGAGATTATTCTTACGGGTACCCAACAATTAAACTCTTACCTCAACACGGAAATTGTTCCTGAGAAGATGGAGGTGAGCTTTATTAAAAAGTTCCCCTACGCCTCTATTGAGTTAAAAAATGTTACGGCTTTCGAAAGCTGGAGTCACACCCAAAAAGATACGCTTTTCCATTTCGAATCGGTGTATTTAAAATTTAACCTATTCGATTTATACAAAGGCAATTACACGCTTGAAGCTGCTGAATTCTCTAACGGAAAAGCCCACTTTATTACCGATTCTGGTGGCAATATCAATTACGATTTTTGGAAATCGAACACAGCAGACACCACCTCTTCTCAACTGCAGTTTTCTCTTAAAAAAGTAAGCTTTCATCAAGTAGAGTTTCTGTGGGATCGCGAAACCGCTAAAGAACACATTCACGTTTTTATAGAAAACGCCCAAACCAAAGGTGATTTTGGATCAGAAGCGTTTCAAATGGATGTTTTTGGAGATTTCAGTATTCACCAACTTCAATTCGATCAAGTAGAATTACTGGCACAGCAACACCTGCAACTCGATGTAGGCTTTGATGTAGATTTAAATACCAAAACCTATCGTTTTTACCGAGGTAATACCACCATCGATAACACTTTGCAACTTTCCATTACAGGAGTATTTTCTCCTGAAACTTACTCATTATCGCTCGCTGGAAAAAACATCGGACTAGAAAAGGCCATTTCTATATTACCGCGTTCACAGCAAACGCAACTTTCAGCTTATCAACTCAGCGGCACTTGTGATTTATCTATCACTTTACAAAAAGAAGAAAACGAAAAAGCCCCACTCATCAACACCGATTTTGAACTTCAACAAGCTAGTTGGAGCAAGAAAGAAAGTCAATTATCGGTGCAAGGCATCTCTGCTAGCGGTTTTTACACTAACGGAGATCAGCGAAATTGGGAAACGAGCGAGTTCAGGCTAACTACTTTTCAAGCTCAACACCAGAAAACCTCTGTTACTGGTGCTTTTTCAATTGTTAACTTCAACAACTCTTTACTAAAAGCACAATTAAAATGCACTGGCGAACTCAGCGATTTAGAAAACCTCATTAACATCGATACGGTAGAGCAAGCTTCAGGTAAAGTAGATGTAGACTTAGAATTACAACTGAAAGCCAAGCACCTTTTCACACTCGATTCAGCACAGTTTCACTTGCAAAAAACAACAGGAAAATTGGCCTTAACCAACGCTCAATTTTCGCTGGTAAATAGTTCACTTCAAGTAACGGAACTCTCTACTCAATCACGTTTCGATCAGCAATACTTGGTGATTGATTCGTTAAAAGCTACTGCACTCAACAGTCACTTAAGTTTTAAAGGTAAAATCAAAAACTTTTTAAGCTGGAAAGAAGAGAAACCCGCAGAAATAATAGGAAATCTCCAAACTGATTACCTCAACGCCATCGAGTGGGAAAATGCGTTTACATCCGCCTCATCTCCCGAAGAAACGTCTGCGGATTGGCCTGCTTTTTTCACAATTGAAAGCAACATTAGCATTCAAGATTTTAAGCGAGAAAACATAGAAGCCCAATCGATAAAAGGCAACCTTACTTACCAACACAACCAATTGGTAATAAGAAACTTATCAACCCATTTACTCGAAGGACAAGCACGGATTAATATGCGTGTTTCGAATTACCAAAACGGACAAGAGTTTTTTATGGCCGGAAACTTTGGCGATGTAAACCTTCAAAAAGCGTTCGAAATGTTCAACAACTTTGGTCAAGAAAGTATCTTGGCTCGCCATATTGTAGGAACCGCTTTTGCCGATTTTTCGGTAAAATTCCCCATTATACAACAAGAAGTAAATACCGAGCAACTAGAACTTGAAGCCGATGTTACAATACAGAAAGGGGAGCTTATCAACTACGAGCTGCTACAAGAAACGGTTGCGCCCATTGAAGAAAACAAAGTACTGCGTTTGTTAGTCAATCTAGACGATTTTAAACGCAGGTTACAGCATGTAAAGTTCGATCAACTTAGAAATACGCTTTCTATAAAAAACCAAATGTTGAGCATTCCTGAAATGCAGATTTCTTCTTCGGCATTAAACATTGAACTCAATGGTAGCCACACTTTTAACAATGATATCGATTATGCATTAAACTTCAATTTGAAAGAAGTTTTGGTAAAAGATAAAGATGTGAAAGTCACTGAATACGGTTATATTAAAGACGATAATTTAGGCAACAAACAGATTTTTCTCAGAATAACAGGAACTGTAGATCATCCTGTTATAGCTTTAGATAAAACGGCAGCGCGTTCCTACCGAAAAGAGGTCGCTAAAAAAGAGGTGAAAACGGCCAAGTCAGTGATGAAAGAAGAACTCGGATGGTTTAAAAACGACACTACTCTTCCAGATTTAAAAGAACCCACTGAAGCTGAATACCAAATGGATTTTGGCGAATTCGATACCACGGCTTCACCTTCAGAAAAAGCGCCAAGAGCCGCTACCGACACAACAATTAAAAAGAAGGTAAATCGTTTTTTGAAAGAAATTTCTCAGCCTAAAAAAGAGAAAAAATCAAAATTTGAAGAATGGGAATTCGAAGAAGAAGACCTTTAAAAATGCAACTCGTTTGAATATATACTCGAAAAAAATAGTTTGGAAACGCATCTTAATTGTGCTGGCTCTATTAATAGTAGGCGCCTCGTTTTGGTATACCAATATTTTGGTGAACGAAATGGCCAACGAAGAGCGTAAACAAGTTAAGCTTTGGGCAGAAGCTATTCAGAAAAAAGCCCGTTTGGTAAGTTATACCAACACGCTTTTTAAACGCCTAGAAGATGAAGAACGCAAAAAAGTAGAACTCTGGGTGGCGGCTACAAAATATGCCGTAAACTCTGGAATAGACGATGAAATAAAACTGGCTTTAGATGTTATTGAATCGAATACCACCATACCGATTATTAGCGTCAACAAAAACGGAAAAATTATTTCGAGCACCAATGTAGACCAATACATCAACTTGTTTTCTGATAGCATTCGAGCTCTTCCGCAATCGGTTCAAGATAGCTTAAAGCAAGCCAACGATCAGCTGCTAGAAGAGCAACTGGCCATTATGAAATCTCAGTTTGAGCCTATTGAAGAAGCCTACTATGGCAACGATAAAAATTATTTATACTACAAAGAATCAAAGCTGGTAGAAGATCTCAGAATTACCTTTAACGATTTACAAAACTCTTTTATTCAAGAGATTGTAGCCAATTCTGCTTCAACACCCGTTTTGTATGTAAACCACGAAAAAGATTCGGTGCTTGCATCGGGTAATATGGCTAGCCGATTATTCGAAACGCCCGATTTACTTCAAAAACAACTGGCGCAAATGTCGTCTGAAAACGAACCCATTGTTATCGATTTTGGCGATAAAGAGCACTTTATCTTCTACAAAGACAGCGCACTTCTCAATCAGTTAAAATACTATCCGCTTATTCAGTTTGTGGTAATTGGGTTGTTTATTTTAATTGGCTATTGGTTGTTTTCTATCTCTCGAAAATCTGAGCAAAACCAAGTTTGGGTAGGCATGTCGAAAGAAACGGCTCACCAATTAGGCACACCTTTATCTTCACTTATTGGGTGGATTGAATTGTTAAAAGCAAAAGAATTAGCGCCAGAAGTAACGCAAGAAATGGCGAAAGACATTCACCGTTTAGAAATGATTACCGATCGTTTTTCTAAAATTGGCGCGCAACCTAAATTAGAACCAAAAGATGTTGTTGAAGTAATTAACAAGTTTATTGTTTACCTAAAAACAAGAAGTTCTTCGAAAGTAATTTTCGAAGTTGTGCCCATTAACGAAGAGCAAATTAACGCTCAGCTTAACGTTCCGCTTTTCGAGTGGGTAATCGAAAACTTATGCAAAAACGCCATCGATGCCATGGCCGGAAATGGTAAAATCACGCTTCGTATTGAGCAGCTCGAAAACGACATTTTTATAGATGTTACAGATACCGGAAAAGGAATTTCTTCTAGCAAACGGAAAACCGTGTTCCAACCGGGATACACCAGCAAAAAACGAGGCTGGGGATTAGGATTATCTCTGTCGAAACGGATTATTGAAAACTATCACCGCGGTAAAATATTTGTAAAATCGAGCGAACCTGAAAAAGGCACCACGTTCAGAATTATTTTGAAAGCGTAGCGCTATGGCAGGTATTTACATTCACATTCCGTTTTGCAAACAAGCGTGCCATTATTGCGATTTCCATTTTAGCACCACATTGCGTCAAAAACCGCGTTTTTTAGCTGCTTTAAAAAAAGAAATTAGCCTCCGCAAAAAAGAATGGCAAGCCACACCCATAACGAGCATTTATTTCGGTGGCGGCACACCTTCACAACTTTCAGCAACAGAAATTCAAGAAATAATTGATTTTGTTCTTTTTGATAGCACCTTAGCGGTAGGAGCCGAAATTACCCTTGAAGCTAACCCAGACGATTTATCAAAAGAGTATCTTTTCTCTTTGCAAGAAACTCAAATAAATCGACTAAGCATTGGCATACAATCTTTTAGAGAAGAAGATTTAGTTTGGATGAATCGAGCGCACTCTTCTCAAGAAGCCATTCAATGTGTAAAATGGGCAAAAAGTGCTGGTTTTAAGAATATTACCATCGATTTAATTTATGGGTATCCGCAGCTTTCCATTGAGAATTGGCAAGAGAATTTAACCATCGCCACCGATTTTGAAATTCCACATATTTCTTCGTATTGCCTCATATTAGAAGAAGGAACCGCCTTAGACCACAAGGTAAAAACTGGCCATTTTCCGCAACTAAACGATGATTTGGCTGCCGAGCATTTTCAACTACTTGTAAGCCATCTAGAAGCTCATGGTTACGAACAATACGAGATTTCTAACTTCGCTCTACCCAACCAATACGCCAAACACAATACCTCTTATTGGCAAGGGTCTCATTATGTTGGTTTAGGTCCGTCAGCTCACAGTTTTAACGGCACACACAGAAGGTGGAATGTAGCCAACAACCGAAAATATTTTGAAGGTTTAGAAAACAACCTCTCCATTTTCGAGGCAGAAAAACTGTCTGAATTCGATCGCTTTAACGAGAGAGTGCTTACTGGTTTACGCACCCAATGGGGAGTTGATTTAAAGCAATTGCACATCGATTTTTCAGCATCGGTTATTGCGCAATTTGAGCAAACTCTTCAAGAAGATTGGTTGCAGCCCTATTTGCAAACTTCTAAACATCAACTGCGCTTAACTCAACCCGGCAGATTATTAGCCGATAAAATTGCAGCCGAGTTTTTTATCGTATCAGAATAACAGTATTTTCATAGCTAGCTTTTTGCTACCCAATTTAATTGTTATGCAAGTACATTTTGAGCACAACCAGCTGCACTATACAGCCAATTTATTACGCCCTATCGACATTTCACTGCCCTTAGTAAATGCCGCCAATGGCCCTAGAGCTTGGTATGTAGACCCGCTAGAAATTACGCCAGTTCTGGCCAATGGCTTTGTGGGGGATGTCAATTTGGGTGGTGCTGTCAACTTTAAGAATATTTTCTTTAATCCGCACGGCCATGGTACACATACAGAGTGTGTTGGTCATATCTCGAAGGAACCGTATTCCGTAAACAATTCACTTTCCCGGTTCCACTTCTATGCCCAACTTGTTTCTGTGCAGCCCAATGAGGAAAACGGAGATCGAGTGGTAACCAAAAAGCAAGTTTCTCATCTTTTAGAAACAATTCCAGAGGCTTTGGTAATAAGAACGTTGCCCAACCAGCTTTCTAAAAAAGAACAAAACTACTCAAACACCAACCCAACTTATATCGAAGCAGAATTAGCACATTGGCTAAGAGAAAAAGGCGTAAAACATTTGCTAATCGATACACCTTCAGTAGATCGAGAAGAAGATCAAGGTGTTTTAGCAGCTCATCACGCTTTTTGGAATTATCCAGACCAACCTCGCCTCGATGCCACAATTACCGAACTTATATTTGTTAACGATGAAGTAAAAGACGGTTCCTACCTTTTGAACCTGCAATTGGCAAGTTTTGAAAACGATGCTTCGCCAAGCAAACCTATTTTATACCCCGTTCAATTAGCACAATCATGACCAATCAATTAGACGAAATCGACAAAAAGATTTTAAAAATTTTACAGAAAAACGGCAGAATCACCAATTTACAGCTGTCGAAAGAGGTAGATTTATCTCCGGCTCCTACCTTAGAACGTGTTAGAAAATTAGAAAAAGCCGGATTTATCGATGGCTATGAGGCTCGGCTAAATCACGAAAAACTGGGCTTTGGCTTGCAAGTAGTTATTCAAGTGAGCTTGCTAAGGCAAATCGAAAACGCCATGCAAAAATTTGTGCTTCAGATTAACCAAATAGACGAAATTGTAGAGTGTTACCAACTTACTGGTGATTTCGACTATTTGCTCAAAGTAATGGTGAAAGACATTAAAGAGCTCGACTTGTTGATTAACGAAAAATTGAGCCATATCGAAGAAATTGGTCAAATGAGGTCGAGCGTTGTGCTTTCTCATTTAAAAGATTCTTCTAGAATTCCGTTTTAAGATGAATATTGAAGAATTTCGCAATTACTGCATAGCCAAAGAAGGCGTTACCGAAGAGTTTCCGTTCGATGATAAAACCCTCGTTTTTAAAGTGCTCGGTAAAATGTTTGTGCTCTGCGATGTAGATTTATTTACCAGCATTAACGTAAAATGTGACCCTGATTATGCCCTCGAACTTCGCGAACAATACAGTGCTGTAAAGGCAGGTTATCACATGAGTAAAAAACATTGGAACACCGTTGAAATAGACGGCTCAATATCTGACGATTTATTGAAGCAATGGATAGATGATAGTTATACATTAGTTGTGCAAAAAATGCCTAAAAAGCAACGCAGTCAACTCAATCTATCAGAATGAATTACAAGCAGTTAATCAACCAACTACTTTCTTATTTTCTACAAGGCGTGTTGTTAATTGTGCCTTCAGTAGCTACACTTTATGTGTTATACGAGCTGTTTATTCTCATCGATAATATTATTCCGATTGAACTATTCCCAGGTTCTGGAATTCTGATTATTGCCACATTCTTAACTCTCCTGGGCGTTTTGGCCAACTCCATTATTGTGCGCCCTTTCACCTTGTTCTTTGCTAATTTCTTAAAAAGAGCACCACTTATAAAGGTAATTTACGATGCCATTAAAGACCTCGTATCTGCTTTTGTGGGTAAAAAGAAAAGCTTTAACACGCCTGTTTTGGTGCGCCTTAGCAAAGAAAGTACAGGTGAAAAATTGGGGTTTATTACTTCAGACGATTTAAGCAAACTCGGTATTAAAGACAAGGTTGCCGTTTATCTACCTCACTCGTATGCTTTCTCAGGAAATCTCTACATTATTTCTCCAGAATATGTTACCCCTGTAAATGCTCGCTCTGGCGACATTATGAAATTTATTGTTTCTGGCGGGGTCGCAGAATCAAATAACGAACCTACCCCTAACAAAGAAGAACTGCCATGAGAAGCTTCATCGATCAATACAAAAACCAACTGCTCCTTCACTTCGTTATTCTTCTTTGGGGTTTTACCGGAATTATCGGTAAACTCATCGATTTGCCAAGCATACCGTTAGTTGCTTACCGAATGCTTTTTGCCTTTGTTGGGCTCATTATTTACCTGCGCATCATTAATTTTAGTCTAAAAGTTGAAAGAAAAGCCTTGCTTCAATTTCTGGGCATTGGCGTAATTGTAGCTCTGCACTGGATTTTATTTTTCGAATCTATAAAAGTGAGTACCGTTTCTGTAGCCTTGGCCACGTTGGCTTCTGCATCTTTGTTTACCGCCCTGCTAGAACCCTTGTTTTTTAAACGAAAAATCATTGGCTACGAATTCGTCTTTGGCATTCTAGTAATTATAGGTTTGGTACTCATTTTCAGCTTCGAAACCCAATACGCTCTGGGCATTTTATTTTCTTTAGGAGCCGCTTTCTGTGCTTCTTTATTCACAGTTTTAAACGGAAAATTGGTAAAAGATGGACATCGGCCTAAATTGATTTCTACCTATGAAATGCTAGGTGGTTTTATCGCAGTTTGCATTTACTTTTTAACCACGAATAGCTTTGATACAGAATGGCTTACCCCCAGCACATCTGACCTTGTTTGGATAATTATTCTTAGCTTAGTGTGTACCTCTTTCGCCTTTGTGGTGAGTGTAGAGGTTATGCGAGAACTTTCTCCGTTTACAGTAAGTATTAGTATTAACATGGAGCCCGTTTACAGCATTGTTTTGGCTCTTTTGTTTTTTGGAGAAGACGAGAAAATGACAACTGGATTTTACCTTGGCGCACTTCTAATTATCACCACCATTTTAGGCAATGCATGGTTAAAAAAGAGAATGAGAAAAAAGCTACAGAATGGCTAAAAACGCTTTAATTACAGGTGCTACCGGTTTGGTAGGAACCCATTTATTACAACAATTAATCACCAATCATCACTATCAAAAAATCTATTCTTTGCAAAGAAGGTCTACCGACAGTTCGCACGTAAAAGTAGAAGAAATTGTAGCCAACCTAGAAGAATTAGACTCTGTAGATTTACCCGATATTCATGCTGCCTTTTGCTGTTTAGGAACCACAATGAAACAAGCAGGTTCTAAAGAAAAATTCAGAAAAGTTGATTTCGAAATGGTCATCAACACTGCCCGTAAAGCAAAAGAAAACAAAGCCAATGTTTTCTGCGTTATCAGCGCAATGGGCGCTAATTCAGACTCTTCGATTTTTTACAACAAAGTGAAGGGAGAAATGGAAGAAGCATTAGAAGAATTCGATTTTGATACCCTTCACATTTTTAGACCTTCTATTTTGGTAGGCGATCGAAAAGAATTTAGACTGGGTGAGAATCTGGGTATATTTTTAGCTAAACTACTTGACCCCATCATGAAAGGCCCACTGCAAAAGTACCGAGCCAGTAGCGCACAAAAAGTAGCCCATCTAATGGAAGAAAAAAGCCTAATACCCGAATGTGGGCAATTTATTTGGGAAGCAGAACACTTTACCCTCCGCTAGAAATTAATCTATACAGATTAGAACAGACTCTTGTAACTGCTCTTATTTATCGCATTAAAAAAGCCTGACTGAACGCATTCAATCAGGCTTTTTTATTCAAACTCTCGCTATTATTGTTTGAGTAATTTCACCACCGAATGGTGATTTTCTCCTGAAATCTCTACCCAATAAACGCCTTGTGCAAGTGCCGAAACATCTACTTGCGTTTCTAATGCGTTAACATTGTTCACTTCTTGCAACATCTGCCCGTTTACAGCAAAAATGCGCACAACTTCCATTTTCGAAGTAGCCACAATTGCAATCTCTCGGGTAGTAGGATTCGGATACACGATTACACGGCCTTCACTTGCTAGTTCTTTAACACTAGATGCTTTTAAATCTACTCGAATCATCGTGCTATCTACGCACCCAAATTGATTGGTTTCAAACACCTCTATAAATCCTTCTAAACCCGATCCCCATGTAATATTTACCGCATTATTTGTGGTAAAATTCGTATCGCCACCAGTTACAATCCACTCATAAGCAGAACCATTATTGGCAGGAACCGAATACGTATAGGTTGAGTTAATAAACACTACTGGAGGACCTGTAATAGAATTGATTACAGGGTTAGGATGAACTGTTACTGAATAATCGGCAGTATCACTACAAGCACCTGTAGTAGAATAAGAAATGGTATGGGTTCCTACTCCTGCATCGCCTGCTAAAAATAGATTAGCCGTTAACCCCGGGCCTGTAAGCACACCTCCTGGTGGATTAGGCATTAACACAACCGGAGGATCGTTCTCACACAATTCATCTACAAAATTTAAAATCTCCACTGAACCATCGTTCACTTCTACCGTTGCCGAATCTATAGCTGTGCAGCTTCCGTTGATCACGGTATAAGTAAGAGTAGTAATTCCTATTCCTGCAGCCTGCGGATCAAACTGACCATTAGAAACAAATGGCCCTGCATAAACACCGCCTACTGGAGTTCCTCCTACCAAGTTAATCACAGGGTCTGAAATACAAACTACTCCTAAATCATCAAAATTAACTAGGGGCATTTCATCTACCGTAATGGTATTGGTATCGGCATCTACACAACCGTTTACGTTGTAAGAATACACTATATCGAACGTGCCAGAACCACTCAAACTCGGATCAAAAACCGTATCGTTCACCACTCCTACGCCTGAATAAACTCCTCCAGCTGGTGAGCCCATTGTTAAGGTAAACGGAGTTTCTAACTCGCAAATCCCTGTTACTGGGGTGGTGGATACCGTTACGCCATTTACCACATTTACAGTAGTATAAGCGGTATCTGAACATCCATTAGAATTGGTAAAAGCATATCCAATCTGCTGAGTTCCAATTCCTGTAGCTACCGGATCGAAAGAACCAGAAGCTACTCCAACTCCAAAATAAGTACCTCCAATGGGTAAACCTTGTGTAAGCGTTACCAAACCTGCATTTAAACACACATCATTTATTGCCGACAAGGTTACAGTAGGCAAGGCATCCACCGTTATAGAAACGGTATCGTAAACAGTACACGTTCCGCTGGTAAGTGTGTAAATTACAGAATGTGTACCGGCTCCAGCCAATATAGGCTCAAACATTCCAGCTTGTACGCCTGGCCCACTGAATTGCCCGCCTGCAGGGGTTCCTACCAGTGGAATGGGTGATGAACTGCTACACAAAACAGGATATGCACCCGCATCTACTGTAGGGCTAGGAGTTACCTCAAATTGAACCGTTGCGGTGTTGCTACATCCTTGAGCGTTGGTATACGAATAGGTGACAACATGGGTTCCTACCCCAGCCAAAGCCGGGTTAAATTCTTGTGCATTAACCACTCCTGGCCCCGAATAAACACCGCCCGCTGGCGAACCACCAGTTATTACAAAGGCAGGGGTTGCATCACAAACCGTAGAGCCAGATGTGTGGGTAACGGTAGGAACCGCAATTACTTCTATCGAAACCGTATCAGTTGTGATACATCCTATTGAATCTACCGAATAATAAACTTCATGGGGCCCTACACCTGCGGCAGAAGCCGAAAACAGACTGTCTACAACTATAGGAGAACCGCTAAAAACGCCACCAAATGGAGACGCGGTAGTTATATCAAAATCGGGCTCGTTTACGCAAAAAGTATCTTGTCCTGAAGCTATTACCTCCGTAAAATCAACTTGCGGATAGGCAATTACCTCAATAAACATCAACTTGGTTTCGGTATCAGAACCCGCAGGATTGCTAGCTGTTAATTCTACCGTGTAGCTACCAGGAGTATCAAACTGCACTGCAGGATTTTGAAGTGAACTGGTAGATGGGTTCGCACCGTTAATTACCCAAGACCAAGTATCAGGTGAATTTTGCGATAAATCGGTAAAGGTGACCATATCGCCCACACAAATTGTAGAATCGGATGCTGAAAAATCTGCTAGAGGAGCCGTTATTCCAGAAACCGCTAAACCTGTAGCAATTACCGAAAATTCTTGTGGCTGACTCCCATGCAATGTTCCTTTATGTGTAACCTGAATGGTATAAAACCCAGCAACAGGATTAGCGATAAACACCTTCTCTACATTGTCTCTAAAATTATCGCCCGTTGTTGCAGCCGCACTCGGATTAGCAGGATCTAAAATCCATGGTTGAAATGTGCTCCCACCTGAATCGAGAATTCGTAAATCTAAATCGTTAATAAGATTAGAAGCCGTATCGTCTAATGCAGATTTTGGTAATCCCGGTGGGTCGTTCCAGCATATAGTTGCCGCTAGCGGCTGTGTTCCGTCAGAATATACAGTGTAAGTATAGGTGGCATTGTTGGTAAGGTTTTCTTCTAAAATACGGTTGGCAACAGTATCGGCAATTACATCAGCTGCCGATTTTGTGTTTAGCAATCCCCAACCATTCGAATAATCTGGACCATCATTAGCTCCGGCTTCATCTGCAGTGTGCAATGCCAGCCCTTTTAAAGTAGATGAAAGCATAAATACGTTGTTGCTATCGTTATACATTTCTTGCAACAGCAACAGCGACCCCGCCACATTTGGAGAACTCATAGAAGTACCCGAAGAGTTGTAATAATTGGTGTTTCCCGAAGAACTCGTAGAATATAAACCAACTCCATTTCCTACAAGGTCTGGTTTAATTCTTCCATCATCGGTAGGCCCCCAATTACTAAAAGAAGTCATAACCACATCGTTCGGATTAGAATACCCTCCAGGGATATCGAAAACGGCTCCTACCGTTAAAATATTTTTGGCGGTGCCTTTTATCGACATGCAGTCGTAGCCATCTACTCCGCCATCTTGTGGGCGGTATGTATTGCTGGGAATTCCTACCCAACTTCCTCCGCTAAAAACCATTACTTCGTGGCTGGTTGTACCTGCAGGCGGACCATCATTTCTGTCGTTACCTGCCGATTTTACGATTAGATAATTAGGCGCTAGCCACGCAATACTGTCCCAATCTCTAGCAGAGGTAGAATATTTACCGAAGTTATCGTCTTCTGTGGCGCTAATGGTAGTATCTCCCCACCATTCCCAAGTTCCGTTATTCTCTCGCCAGCCTGAAATTGTACCATAGCTATGATTAGAAACTAGGCCTGTAGCCGCGTATGCAGCCATTTCAGCATCGTCATTATTCCAATCGTGAGCAGATAGGTTGGCATCGTAAGCCATCCCTTTTGCTGAGGGATCTACCCCAGCGGCAATGAGAGTTCCGGCAACGTGTGTGGCATGAGAGCTCAATGAACTAGCACCATCTACCTGAGTAACCCGCGAACCAAACTCTTGATGGGTAGTAAGAACAGCGCCACCATCCCACTCGCCAATACTCAGGCCGCCACCAGTTAAGCCATAACCTGTGGGTGTACTGGCCCAAACTTCGCTAGTTCCCGTAGATTCTGCCGCATCGAAGTTGTGAGTTGTATAATAAACTAAGCGATTTTTCTCATCTAAACCCACCAATTCAAAGTCTGCAGTGGGTGTGCTATATTTCAATGGTTGCCCGCTCTTGCGAGCAATTTCGCGGGCTTTCTCAATATTTTTGTAGTATTCAATTTCTAAGCGTTGGCCTAGCTTTTCTAGCTTTTTAGCCTTTTCTTCTGAGGTTAGAGCAGGTTGTTGAGTGTCTGATTGAATCTGACTCCAACTACTTAACGATAAAGCAATTAATGAAACGATTGTAAACGTTTTCTTCATAGTAATCCGTTTTAGTAGATTACCAAATGTAGCAAAATCGCCAGCTACTTTCAGACAACTTTTGCGATTAGCCGATTCAAAAACATCGATTTACATGAAAAAGGCTTTTTTCTATCGTTATTACGCCAAAAAACGGAAGAAGATTGGGTTTAGAGGGTTTTCATTACCGCATCTGACAAGGCCAATTCTGAATAACTATTGGCTACAATGTTTTTAATTCCATGATTTTTAAGCTCGTAAGAAGTACTTTCTCCGATGGCAACAGCCATTTGTTGTTCAGGTTTCCAGGCTGTGCTATTGAGGTAACCTCTCACATTCGATGGGCTGGTAAACACAACTCTATCAACGGTAGGAACCGATTCTTTTGTTAGTTCAAGTGTTTTATAAACAAATAAGTTCACCACTCTGGTAGAGAAAGAAAGGTTCTTTTGCACCGATTGTAACGAATCAATGGCCATAGGAAAGAGCACACTTTTGTTCTCGCATTCTACCGCAAATTCTTGTGCTATTTCGGGTGTTTTAATTTTGGTTCCTACAAAATGAATGTTAGAAACATGCTTCTTTAACTCTTGAGCGGTTCCTTCTGAAAGAGCTGCCCATTTAACGTTGGCAGGAATAGTTTTTGCTTGAGAAAAGAAATGTTCGATGGCTCTTCTGCTGCTAAAAAACACCCAATCGGTTACTGGAATTGATGAAAACGGAATCGGTTTAGTTTCGATAAACGGTTGACCAAAAACTTTGAGTCCTTTTTCTATTAAAACTCTCGCAAACAAAGAATTATCATCTAATTCACGTGTAATTAAAACTGATTTACTCACTTTTTTTTTAAGCGGTTAACAATTTCGTTAGCCAGATTTTCACTTTCTGTTGCTTCTATATAATCTTTACGCAGAGGTGCATTCCAAGCATCTGCCATAGCTGACCACACTTTGTAGCCGTTAGCATTTTTCTCACAATAAACCCCTAATGGAAGTTGACAACCTCCGTTAAATGTTTTCAGCACACCACGCTCAATAGCAATGCGCTGTTCTACTTCTTCATCGTTTAGCTGACGAACAAAGTCGTAAATATCTTGGTCTTCTTCGCGCACCTGTAAGCCTAAAACGCCTTGTGCTGGTGCGGGCACAAACTCAGTAGGTTTAGGCTTTATAACATGTAGATCGTCTAGGTTCAGTTGCAAGCGAGCAATGCCTGCGTTAGCCGCCATAATTGCATCGTATTCACCATTTCTTAGTTTATTGATGCGGGTAGGTACGTTCCCTCTTAGGTCTTTAATTTCGATATCAGGGCGATAATGTAAGAGCTGCGATTTTCTTCTTGCAGAGCTAGTACCAACAACAGCGCCTTCTTTGAACTCAAACATTCTTTGAGAATCAACAGATTCTTTTCTAATTAACACCAATTCTGATGGATCTTCTCGTTCAGAAACGGCTGCAATGGCTAAGCCTTCAGGCTGGGTAGTTTCTAAATCTTTATGGGAATGAACCGCTAAATCAATTTCTTTGGCGAGCAAGGCAGCTTCTATTTCTTTCGTGAAAAAGCCTTTCCCTTCCATTTTATCGAAACTCAAGTGCTGAATTTTATCGCCTTGTGTTTTTATGATGTTAATGGTTACCTCTGCTCCAAGGCTTTCAAATCTGTTTTTAACATGATTTGCTTGCCATAGTGCAAGGTCTGAGCCTCTACTACCAATAGTGATTTTCATAAGAATTGAATGAGTTCAGTTTGATTAGACGTTGCGCTGCGTAAAAATTTCTTTCGCTTTTTTCATGGTAATTGCGTTTACTTTCTTTTCCATGTAAGAAAGCATTTCGCCCATAAGCAGCTTGGTTTCTTCGTCTACTTGTGAAAGTTGTTTAGCAAAAACCTCGTTTAACGTTTTGTCTTTGATGGCTTTTACTTGTTTTGGCACTTCTCTTACCGTTAATTCGATTTGGCGATCTCTGTAAACCGCTTCGAATTCTGCCAATTTTTCATCGATGATTTGCTCACAGAAAACCATGGCTTTTTTGCGTTCGCTTAGGTTTTTCTGGGCCATTTCTTTTAACGATTCTACCTCAATTAACTCTACCGGATGGCTTTCTTTAATTTTGGTATCGAAATCGTTCGGTATGGCTAAATCAACTACAAATTTTTGGTTGGTATCTTCTTGTAAAAGGTGGGTGTAAAGGTCTTTTGTAATTATTTGCTCGGTTGCTCCGGTGCAGGTTAAAATCACATCGAACCCTTTAGTAAAATTATCGAGTTGATTTAGGGCGTAAGCGTCTCCGCCAATTTCGTTGGCCAATGCTTGTGCTTTCGAAAAAGTTCTGTTGAAAATAGCAAAGTTGTGATAGCCTTGCTTTTTCAGTTTCTTAAGCATTGCAGTGTTGGTAACTCCGGCTCCTACCACTAAAATTCTCGCATCTTGTTCGAGGTTGTAAGCCATTAAGCCTCTTGCCGCTAGATTGACTACTGAAACCGGACGATTAGCAATGTCTGTTTCGGTAAAAATTCTTTTGGCTGTTTCGATAGCTGCACGATCTGCTAAACGAAGAAAATCTCCGGTAAGCTTTAGTTCTAGCGCTTTATCGTAGGCTTTTCTAAACTGGGTAAGAATTTCTCGCTCACCTACCACAAGTGAATCGAGAGAGCCCGTAACGTGAAATATGTGACGAACCGCATCTAGGCCGTCTTCAACTCGGGTTAAATCGATTACATCAGACAATTCTTCTTGAGACCAAGAAGGATAAAGTTGAGAATAAAATTTACGAAGAAATGCATCGTTGATTACCGACTGGGTGCAGAAATAAATTTCTACTCGGTTGCAAGTTGATAGAAACATCAACTCGTCTAGGTTTAGTTCTTTTTTGAAGGCAGTAAGTCGTTGATCATATTCGTCTTCTGGAATATGAAACTTGGCTACCTTTTCTAAACCTACCGTTTTATGGGTAAATGCTATTGATTTGAAATAATCCAACTTCGTTAATTTTCGAATACAAAAGTGACCATAGTGAGTGTTTTCAATGTCATTGAATTGTCAACCACCTTTATTTAGAATCACTCTACTTTAGCCGGCATCCGTTGTTTTGAAGACCGCGAAAATGTAAAAAAAAGCGAAGCGCCCCACAATTTCTCATGGAGCGCTTCTGTTGGCATATTGTTAACGTTGAAAAGCTTAACTCTTCTTGTTGGCTTCTTTTTTAGCACCTGCACTAAGCTGCTCTTTTTCAGACGCTTCCGCAACTGATTCTAATCGAGCGTTTTTTTCTTGCTGATTCAATTTTGATTTATCTACCGTAAATTTAATTGCATCAGAAGCAGCTTTGGTTCTAAGGTAATACATTCCTGTTTTTAAACCTTGTTTCCAGCCATAAAAGTGCATTGAAGTTAGCTTTGCAAAGTTGGCATTCTCCATAAACACGTTAAGTGATTGAGATTGACAAATGTATGCTCCACGATCTGCCGCCATTTCAAGCAATGTTTTTTGGCTAATTTCCCAAGCTGTTTTGTAAAGGTCTTTCAGATTCTGAGGAATCTCGTCAATTTGTTGAACAGAGCCGTTAGCCGCAATAATTTGGTTCTTTAACTCCTCGTTCCACAGACCTAATTTCACTAAATCTTTTAGTAAATGTTTGTTTACCACAACAAACTCACCCGAAAGAGTTCTACGTGTATAAACATTCGAAGTATACGGTTCGAAACATTCGTTGTTTCCTAATATTTGCGATGTTGAAGCTGTAGGCATTGGCGCTAATAAAAGTGAGTTTCTAACACCGTGTGTTTTTACTTCTTCTTTCAACACATCCCACTCCCAACGGTCAGATGGAGTTACATTCCACATATCAAATTGGAATACACCTTTAGAAACAGGTGATCCTTCGTATGTTTCGTAAGCACCTTCTTCTTTCGCTAGGTCTTTAGAAGCCGTCATGGCAGCGTAATAAATTGTTTCGTGAACTTCTTTATTCAGCTGTTTTGCTTCTTCAGATTCAAAGGGGTAACGTAAAAGAATAAAAGCATCTGCCAAACCCTGAATACCTAACCCGATGGGGCGGTGTCTCATGTTCGAGTTTCTCGCTTCTTTTACGGGATAGTAATTACCATCGATAATTCGGTTTAAGTTCACCGTTGCTTGGTAAGTTACTTCAAACAATTTATCGTGGTCAAATTTTCCGTTTTCAATAAACTTCGGCAACGCAATTGAAGCTAAGTTACATACCGCTACTTCGTCTGGAGAAGTGTACTCGATAATTTCGGTACATAAGTTAGACGACTTAATGGTTCCTAAATTTTGCTGATTCGACTTGCTGTTCGCTGCATCTTTATACAGCATATAAGGCGTGCCTGTTTCTATTTGAGATTCTAAGATTTTAAACCAAAGCTCTTGTGCTTTAATGGTTTTTCTTCCTTTACCTTCTTGCTCGTATTTGGTGTACAGTTTTTCGAATTCCTCTCCCCAACATTCAGACAAGCCTGTACAAACATTCGGATCCATCAATGTCCAATCTCCGTTTTCTTCTACGCGTTTCATGAATAAATCTGGAATCCAAAGAGCATAGAATAAATCTCTTGCTCTTTGCTCTTCTTTTCCATGATTCTTCTTCAAATCAAGAAAATCGAAAACATCAGAATGCCAAGGCTCTAAGTAAATAGCGAAAGAACCTTTACGTTTTCCACCACCTTGGTCTACATAGCGAGCAGTATCGTTAAACACGCGCAACATAGGTACAATACCGTTAGAAGTTCCGTTGGTTCCTTTAATGTACGAACCTGTTGCTCTAATATCGTGAATTGCCAAACCAATACCACCTGCAGATTGGCTAATTTTAGCACACTGCTTTAGTGTATCGTAAATACCATCAATACTATCGTCTTTGGTTGTTAGTAAGAAACAAGAAGACATCTGCGGTTTAGGAGTACCTGAGTTAAAAAGAGTTGGTGTAGCATGTGTAAACCAACGCTCACTCATCAGGTTGTAGGTTTTAATTGCCGACTCAATATCTTTCTTGTGAATACCTACAGAAACACGCATTAACATATGTTGTGGTCTTTCTACAATTTGCCCTTTTAGCTTCATTAAATAGGCGCGCTCTAACGTTTTGAAGCCAAAGAAATCGTACCCAAAATCACGGTCGTAAATAATACTAGAATCTAACAATTCAGCATTTTCTTCAATGATTTCGTATACCTCTTTTGAAAGCAAAGGAGCTTCTTCTCCCGTTTTCGGGTCGATATATTCGTACATATCTTTCATCGTTTCTGAGAAAGACTTCTTTGTACTCTTGTGCAAATTAGAAACGGCAATTCGAGCCGCTAAGATGGCGTAATCTGGGTGAGTGGTGGTCATACTAGCCGCCACTTCAGAAGCTAAATTATCTAACTCAGAAGTAGTTACTCCCTCGTAGATACCTTCAATTACGCGCATTGAAATTTTCACTGGGTCTACACTTTGGTGCAAACCGTAGCATAACTTTTTAACACGACCTTGTATTTTATCAAATTTGATAGACTCTTTTCTACCGTCTCTTTTTATTACGAACATGCTGATTGTCTTTTTTTACGTTTAAAAGCGTGAATTTTCAGGGTTGGGTGTGGTATTAAAAGTCTGCGTCTACGGTAAACTCTTTTCCTTTATCGTCATCTTGTTTCATAACGCCTGCCTTTTGGTATTCTGCCACTCTTTTTTCAAAGAAGTTGGTTTTACCTTGAAGAGAAATCAGCTCCATAAAATCGAACGGATTGGCTGAGCCGTAAATTTTCTCGTTTCCTAATTCTACCAACAAGCGGTCAGCCACAAACTCGATGTACTGAGTCATCAATTCTGAGTTCATACCAATTAACTTAACAGGCAATGCATCAGTAACAAATTCTTTTTCAATTTCTACTGCGTTCGTAATAATCTCTTGAACTTTTGATTTAGGCAATTGATGCTTTAAGTGTTGAGTATAGAGCAAACAAGCAAAGTCACAGTGCATTCCTTCGTCACGTGAGATCAGCTCGTTAGAAAAACTCAACCCTGGCATTAAGCCTCTTTTCTTTAACCAGAAAATGGAACAGAAAGAACCAGAAAAGAAAATACCTTCTACAGCCGCAAAAGCTACTAATCTCTCAGCGAAAGAACCTTCATCGATCCAACGCAGTGCCCACTCTGCTTTTTTCTTAACGCAATCCATGGTTTCAATGGCGTTAAACAAATAGTCTTTCTCTTCTTTTTTCTTGATGTACGTATCGATAAGCAACGAATACGTTTCAGAATGAATATTTTCAATCGCTACTTGAAAACCATAAAAGAACTTCGCTTCTGTATACTGAACTTCTGCTAGAAAGTTTTCTGCTAGGTTTTCGTTTACAATACCATCGCTCGCAGCAAAAAAGGCCAAAACGTGTTTAATGAAATATTTTTCATCATCGTTTAGCTTGTGCTCCCAATCGTGCAAATCTGGAGCAAGGTCAATTTCTTCAGCTGTCCAAAAGCTAGCTTCAGACTTCTTGTAGAAATTCCAAATATCGTGGTGCTTAATCGGGAAAAGAACAAATCTAGAATTGTCTTCTTTTAAGATTGGTTCGTCTAAATCTGGGTGGTTGGGGTTAGAATTCTGAGCTGCTTTTAGCTCTTCATTCTCTGTGGTTTGGCGCTCTTCACTCATACTAAAACTAATTATATATTGTTAGGCAATATAGCCTATAAAAATCTATTTACAATTGATTTTCAACTACTTAAAAACACAATAGTTGACTTTACTACAAAACAAGGTGATAGTTGCTCACACAAAAATTGGCAAAATCCGCTCGGCTGTCAATTCAATTTAATTCACAAAAATTGGTAGTTGTTAACAGTCTAGCAGGCCAACATCTTGTTCATAAAAAAAGTTCAAATCGGCCAACATCTTGCCAGTTCGAAGTTTCACAAAATTTCGGCTGTTAATTGCCTTAATATTGAAAAAGACGACTTTCTTTTATCAATCTTTTTCTCTATTTTCTAAAGCACTTTGGGCTTGAGTAAGTTCGTGATACCACATTTCACCAAACTTGCGAATAAGCGGTTCCTTCAGAAATTTAAACACCGGAACATTTAATTGTTCGCCACATTCACAAGCAGGTTTGCAGATATCCCACTCATCGTAATTAACGGCTGTGAATTGAGAATATTTTTTGATTCGTATTGGGTATAAATGGCAACTAACAGGCTTTAAATAATCGATTTCACCTGCTCGATAGGCTTGTTCAATACCACATTTAGCCGTTCCGTTAGCATCGAAAGTAACATAAGCACACTCAGAGTTATTCACCAAAGGCGTAACATACTCTTCGTCATAATCGTCTCGAATAAACGTCCCTTGTTGCTCAATAGCTTCTATACCTTCGGCTCTCAAAAACGGCTTTACTTTGGGGTAAATCTCTTCTAATTTTTTCGCCTCATCATCTTCTAATGGCGCCCCCATATCTCCCTCTACACAGCAAGCTCCTTTGCAAGCGTTTAAATCGCACACAAACTTGCGCTCGAAAACACTTAACGAAATTAGCTTATCATCGATCTGAATCATTTTGCAATATTACGAACCTTGTGCAAGGTTCTACTTATAGAATGGCGTATTTCTCTAGCTACTTTTCTAATTTTTGTAACGGTAGGAACCCAACTTTCTTTCAATCAAAGTCTTCTCATTCCCTTTGTCCTTCCACTTTTTTGAGCATGTTCCATCAAAACCTGTCTAAAGGATGAATTTCACCTTTTTTGAGTTCGAAAACACATAAAATAGAGAACTATTTAAGAGAATTGAAATCGGGTTCGTACCGTTGGTCTAAGAATTTTATAGCTCTATTTTAAGAGTAGCCTAAATGATTTGAATCAAATGCTTTCTTTTGCAACAAATTCAATAGAAATGGCACAACAAGAAGATCTGCTCAAAAAAATAATTGCTCACGCAAAAGAATACGGATTTATATTCTCTTCGAGTGAAATTTACGATGGTTTAAGCGCAACGTACGATTATGGTCAAAACGGTGTGGAACTAAAAAACAACATCAAAAATTACTGGTGGAAATCGATGGTTCAAATGCACGAAAACATTGTTGGGCTTGATTCTGCCATTTTTATGCACCCTAAAACTTGGGAAGCTTCTGGCCATCTTTCTGCGTTTAACGACCCATTAATCGATAACAAAGATTCTAAAAAACGCTACCGTGCCGATGTGTTAATTGAAGAACATATTGAGAAAATTCGCGGTAAAATCACCAAAGAAGTTAAAAAAGCAGCCAAACGATTTGGAGGTTCTTTTGAAGAAGCGATGTTCTTGCAAACCAACCCGAGAGTGGTAAAATACCAAGAGCAAATTAAAAGCATTGAAGATCGTTTAAGACAATTGCTAGAAACTGAAGATTTAGCAGGTGTTAAGCAGTTAATTCATGAATTAGATATTACTGACCCTGTTTCGGGTTCTAAAAACTGGACAGACGTTCGTCAGTTCAACCTTATGTTTTCTACCGAAATGGGTTCGGTGGCAGAAGGTTCTAGCAAAATATATTTACGCCCAGAAACGGCTCAAGGTATTTTCGTCAACTTCTTAAATGTTCAGAAAACAGGAAGAATGAAAATTCCTTTCGGAATTGCTCAAATTGGTAAAGCTTTTAGAAACGAAATTATTGCTCGCCAATTCATTTTCAGAATGCGTGAATTTGAACAAATGGAAATGCAGTTTTTTGTTAAGCCAGGCACCGAATTAGAGTGGTACGAATACTGGAAAGAACATCGTATTCAATGGCACAAAGCACTGGGCATGAGTGACGAAAGCTATCGTTTTCACGATCACATTAAGCTGGCTCACTACGCCAATGCAGCTGCCGATATCGAATTCGATTTCCCGATGGGTTTCAAAGAATTAGAAGGGATTCACTCTCGTACAGACTTTGATTTAAAAGCACACGAAGAACATTCTGGAAAGAAACTTCAATTTTTTGATGCTGAAGATAATTCGAGTTACGTTCCGTATGTAATTGAAACATCAATTGGGCTAGATCGCATGTTTTTGGCAGTTTTAACCCAAGCCTATACCGAAGAAAAATTAGAAGATGGTTCTGAGCGAACGGTATTGAGAATTCCTCCGGTATTGGCTCCTACAAAAGCAGCTATTTTACCCTTGGTAAAGAAAGATGGTTTGCCTGAAAAAGCAAGAGAAATTCTTAACCAACTCAAGTTTGATTTTAACTGTGTTTACGAAGAGAAAGATTCTATTGGTAAGCGCTACAGAAGAATGGATGCTGTAGGAACCCCTTATTGTGTAACCGTAGACCACCAAACGTTAGAAGATAACACTGTTACGATTCGCGAGCGCGACAGTATGGAACAAAAGCGTGTATCTATTGAAGAGTTAGAGAAAGAATTGGTTGAAAAAACCAGTTTAAAAAACGTGCTAAAGCAATAAACTCAACTTAAAAAATGAACGAGTTCAATTTACGCTTATTGGTTATTGAACTCGTTCATCATTCTATCAATACCGATGGTGCCAAATGCCAAAATTGCTTGAGAACAAAGAATTAAGCGATTTTGCATTTCTTTTTCTTCTTCTCTACTCCATTTACCCAGCACATAATCTACTTGTTTACCCTTATGGAATTCGTCTCCGACTCCAAAACGCATGCGTGGGTAATCTTGCCTTCCTAAAACTTGGTTGATGTTTTTGAGCCCGTTATGGCCTCCGTCACTTCCTTTTCTGCGAATTCTGATTTTACCAAATGGCAGGTTAATGTCATCGGTAATTACCAACACACGATCGGCTGGTATCTTCTCTTGTTGCATCCAGAAATTAACGGCTTTACCACTTAAATTCATGTAAGTGGTAGGCTTAATAAGAACGAATGTTCTGCCTTTGTGCTTGAGTTCTGCACGATGCGCTAAACGATCGAGCGAAAAAAAAATACTCGATGAACTAGCTAGTTCATCGAGTATTTTAAACCCTATATTGTGTCTTGTATTGTCGTACTCAGCCCCAATGTTGCCAAGACCTACAATCAAATACTTCATGAATAAGAGAATTATTCAGCAGAAGCTTCAGCTGCTTCCTCTTCGTCTTCACCACCATCATCAACAGCACCACGAGCCATTTTAACAGCTACTGCTACGTTGTTAGGATTGTTCAAAATCTGAACACCTTCAAGGTTAATGTCTCCAACTTTAACTGAACGACCAATTCTTAAGTTAGTAATATCTAACTCAATATCGGCTGGTAAAGCAGATACAGCACCTTTAACTTTTAACTTACGCAATGGAGTTCTTAACTTACCACCATTACGCACACCGATTGGACTACCTTTAAACTTCAGTGGCAAGCTAATAGTTACCACTTTATCGTCTTGAACTTCCATGAAATCAGCATGAACGATTTCATCTGAAATGGGATCAAACTGCTGATCGTAGAAAATGGTATCGAATTCGGTTCCGTCTACGTCTATTTTTACTCTGTATACGTCTGGAGTGTATACTATTTCTTTAAATGCTCTTGAATCTATTGCGATATGAACATTCTCTTTACCACCGTAAATTACGCAAGGCACTAGTCCTTCATTTCTTAAGGCCTTTGCATCTTTTCCTCCGATGCTGCTTCTTAATTTACCACTAATTGTAGTCGTTTTCATTTCTATGCAGTTTAAACGTACTTTAAATTATAAAATTAGAGCTAATAGATTCGTGGCTCGCCACACTGCGTATCACGTTTGAGAATAGCTCTGCTACTGATAAAACTTTAATCTTACTCGACTCTTGTTTCAATGGAAGCGTGTCGGTAACAATTAATTCTGTTAATTCTGAATTCTCAATTCTTTCATATGCGGGACCTGAAAGCACAGCATGTGTACACATGGCTCTAACAGATTTTGCCCCTTGCTCTTTCATAAGATCGGCTGCTTTGGTAAGCGTTCCTGCCGTATCTATAATATCGTCTACTAATAAAACATCTTTCCCGCTAACATCACCAATTACCAGCATGTCTTGAATTTCGTTAGCTACTCTTCTTTGTTTGTAACAAATAGCTAATTCAAGATCTAAGTACTTGGCATATGCATTAGCGCGCTTGGTACCTCCAGTATCTGGAGCGGCCATAATTAAATTACCTAAGTCAAAATTATTTTGAACATAAGGTAAGAAAATTGAAGATGCATAAAGATGATCAACAGGCACTTCAAAAAAGCCTTGAATCTGATCTGCGTGTAAATCCATGGTCATAATCCTGGTAACACCTGCTGCAGTAAGCATGTTAGCTACCAATTTAGACCCAATGGCCACTCTAGGTTTATCTTTTCTGTCTTGGCGAGCAAAACCGAAATAAGGTAAAACCGCAATAATGTTTTTTGCAGAAGCTCTTTTTGCAGCATCTACCATTAACAACAGCTCAAATAAATTATCAGCTGGTGGTAATGTTGGCTGAATTAGAAATACATCTACCCCTCTAACCGTTTCTTCGAAAGAGGCTGTAAACTCCCCATCACTGAAACGCATTAAAGTAACATCACCTAATGAACCACCGTGATACTCAGCTATTTTCTTCGCTAATTCAGGATGGGCCGAACCCGTGAAAAACTTCCTTGTATTTCCCATTCAATTAATTGTAAAAAGCTTATCCCCCTTAAAAAAGGGGTGCAAATTTAATTATTAAATCTTGATCTTTCCAAGAATAATGTCCTCAGAATAAAGATTTTCTGAGATTATTCCGCTGCTAAATTACGGGTAAACCTAAAGCAATGAAAGTGAAAGCACTATGTATTCTCAAATATTCGTTTATTTTTGCCGTCCGTTTAAGCCCGGGTGGCGGAACTGGTAGACGCGCTGGATTCAAAATCCAGTTCTGGCAACAGAGTGCGGGTTCGATTCCCGCCCCGGGTACTAAAAGTGAAATTGCTTAGCAGTTTCACTTTTTTTGTTTTCACTCCTTTCTACCTGCCTTCTCAACAATTCCCGTTTCTTTTTCTTTCTGCAATGGCTGTTAATTTTAAGGTAAGAATAACCGTTTATCAAAACTGTTAAGAGCTTTTAACGTTATTCCTTTAATTTCACACCTATTAAATAGTCTACATTTGGATTTCAATTTTTTGCTATGTCTAAAAAATCAGGAAAACTCCTTATATACCTCCCTATTATTGTTTCAATAGCCGTTGTGGTTGGCTTTATTTTAGGGGCCAATGTTAACGGTACGAACACGGGATCGGATCCTTCTATCATCTCTTTTAAACATCGAAACTTCAACATTCTTAATGAGATTATTAATTACATCGACCAAGAATATGTAGATACCGTTAGAAAAGATGAACTCATTGAAGAAACAGTTCAGCATCTTCTACAAGAACTAGATCCGCATAGTTATTACATTCCTGCATCTGAACTAAAAGCCATGAATGAGCCGCTAGAAGGTAAGTTCGAAGGGATTGGTGTTCAATTTAATATTCAGAAAGACACCGTGGTTATTATTACCACCATCTCTGGCGGACCATCAGAAAAAGTAGGTCTTCAAGCAGGCGATAGAATTGTAAAAGTAGATGGAGAACTCATTGCTGGCAATGGAATCACCAACCAGAAAGTAATGAAACTATTAAAAGGTAAAAAAGGTACTAAAGTAAATCTCACCGTAGACCGATTTGTAGAGAAGAACCTAGATTTCACTATCACCAGAGATAAAATACCATTTCACAGTGTAGATGTGGCCTACATGCTCAATAAAGACATTGGTTTTATCAAAATTAGCCGGTTCGCTAAAACTACTTACCAAGAATTTATGGAAGCAACTCAAAAACTCACTCAACAAGGAATGAGCGAGCTAGTAATTGATTTGCGCGGAAATGGCGGTGGTTTTCTAGACGCTGCCGTTAGAATTGCCGATGAACTTTTACCAAAGGGTAAAATGATTGTTTATACTGAAGGTAGAGCCCGCGATCGACAAAATTATTACTCTGAAAAAGACGGAGCTTTTCAAAATTTCCCAATAGCCGTGCTTATTGACCAAAGTTCAGCTTCTGCAAGTGAGATTTTGGCAGGAGCCATTCAAGACAATGATCGAGGTGAAATTATTGGCCGTAGAAGTTTTGGAAAAGGTTTAGTTCAAGAGCAAACCAATTGGCCAGACGGAAGTGCTACCCGATTAACAATTGCGCGTTATTACACGCCCACCGGAAGGTGTATTCAACGCCCCTACGGTGAGGGCACCGACCAGTACCTAGAAGATTTTGAACATCGATACGAAACCGGTGAACTTTACAATGCTGACACCATTGATTTTCCAGATTCCCTTAAATTCACCACTCCTGGTGGTAAAATTGTATACGGGGGTGGTGGAATAATGCCTGATTTCTTTGTTCCGATAGACACGTCAGGTGGTTCCTTCTACCTCAACAAAGTAGTATATCGAGGGTTGGTTTATGATTACGCGTTCGATTACGTTGATAAAAACCGTACGGAAATCGAAAATCTTTACAAAAGTTCGGAAGAATTTCAGGAAAACATTGAAAACAAGGCTTTATTGTCTGATTTTATTGAGTTTGCCAAAAAGAAAGGCATTGAAGGAACCGAAAAAGAGATTAACCGCTCTGAGAAACAATTATTGCGTAGACTGAAAGCCTACATTGCTCGAAATGTATGGAATAACGAAGGTTTTTACAGAATCTTAAACACTGATGACGAGGTAGTTATAAAAACGAAGTCTGTTTTAAAACAAAAAGACCAAGGGTAAAAAACAAATCATTTTGTACCGCACAAAAAAAGCCCGCAATGATCAATTGCGGGCTTTTTTTATCAAATAAAAGATCGACTACTTATTCAGCAGTTTCTTCAGTTACTTCTTCAGCATCAGTTGCTTCAACTTCTTCAGTTACTTCTTCTACCATTGTAGTGTCTGCAGCCGCTGAATCAGAATCCATCATGTCTGAATGATCATGAGCATCAGAAGAATGATCTTCATGGGCTTCTTCGTTGATCTCTTCTTTCATTTCAGTGTTTTCTTGTTGTGCTTCGTCTTGAGCTCCTTCATTTGCAGGACCGCCACAAGCAACAAAACCGAAAGTTGCAACTGCAACCGCTAGTAAATAAACTTTTTTCATTTCGTAGTTTTTTTAGAATTAGAATAGTCTAGATTCGCGTAACAAAAATATTTAAATAATTGATTTAACAAATTTTTAGGAAATCAAACCACACTTTAAATATTATTTTTTTTGGGCTCGGGTTCCTACCGTGACACTCCTATTGTTTACCCTCTCTTTTTCAATAAGTTATAGCCAGAATGTTTTTGATCAAGATCAATTAGAAATTGATGACATGGATGAAAAACTGCCTTCACAGTTGATAATGGTGAAGGGTGCTGTACAAAAATGGGCGCTACAAAAAGCTTTGGAGAAGCCTCACAGAAACCACAAGGTTAACGCCATTTTATTAGCCGTTGCATTAGGTCCTTTTGGTGTTCACCGTCTTTACCTTGGGACTCACCCGCGTGTTCCTGTTATTTACACGCTTACGCTAGGCGGAGGATTAGGAATTTTACCGCTCGCTGATATCATTGCTCTTTTGGCGACTGACAACATTGAACAGTACATAAATAACGATAAAGTGATTATGTGGGCAAAATAAAAACGGCCGTCTTTTTCAGACAGCCGTTTCATTTATTTGCTTGTTATGCAGTTGAGTTACTCTACAGTAACCGATTTTGCCAAGTTTCTTGGTTGATCTACGTTACAACCGCGCATTACTGCAATGTGATAAGAAAGCAACTGCAACGGAATAGTTGTTAATAATGGAGTAAAAGCTTCTTCTGTATCAGGAATTTCTAATACCCAATCAGCCATTTCTTCAATTACTTCATCGCCTTCGTTTACTACAGCAATGATTTTTCCGTTTCTTGCCTTAATTTCTTGAATGTTACTCACCACTTTCTCGTAATGACCACGTTTTGTTGCGATTACAACAACGGGCATATTTTCATCGATAAGAGCAATAGGACCGTGCTTCATTTCTGCTGCTGGATATCCTTCTGCATGAATGTAACTAATCTCTTTTAATTTAAGGGCTCCTTCTAAAGCTACTGGAAAGTTAAAACCTCTACCCAAGTATAAGAAGTTACTCGCATCTTTATAAACATCAGAAATCGTAGTTACCTTACTATCGGTTTCTAACATTTTTTCAATCTTTTGAGGAATTGAGTCGAGCTCTTGGCAAAGAGTTCTAAATCTAGAATCAGACAGTACGCCTCTCGTTCTACCTAGCTCAAGAGCCATTAAAGACAATACAGTAACTTGAGCAGTAAATGCTTTGGTAGAAGCTACGCCAATTTCAGGACCCGCATGGGTGTAAGCACCTGCGTGAGAAGCTCTAGCAATTGAAGAACCTACTACGTTACATACTCCAAAAATAGTTGCTCCTTTCGACTTCGCTAATTCGATAGCTGCTAAAGAATCGGCTGTTTCTCCTGACTGAGAGATGGCTATAACCACGTCATCTTCCGTAATAATAGGATTTCTATACCTGAATTCAGAAGCATATTCAACTTCAACAGGAACACGTGCTAATTCTTCAAACAAGTACTCTGCAACGAGACCAGCATGCCAGCTAGTACCACAAGCCACTACAATAATTCTATTGGCATTTTTAAGTTTAGACTTAAACTCTTTCATACCACTCATAGAGATAATACCCTGATCCACAAGCAATCTACCTCGTAAGGTATCTCTTATGGCTTTAGGTTGTTCGTAAATCTCTTTAAGCATGAAGTGCTCGTAACCACCTTTTTCGATAGCCTCAAGACTCAATTGCAATTCTTGAATAAACGGATCTACTTCTTTATTGCTATGAACAGAACGAATTTCTAGTTCTTTTCCTCTGCGAACAATTGCCATTTCCTCGTCATCTAAGTAAATCGCATTCTTGGTATATTCTAAGAATGGAGATGCGTCAGAAGCAACGAAAAATTCTCCTTCTCCTACACCTACTACTAGCGGACTTCCTTTTTTAGCCAAAACCATTAGATCTTGGTTATTCTTTTCCATTATAGCAATAGCATACGCACCTACTACTTCTTGAAGAGCAACACGCGTAGCTTTCTCTAAGGGAAGATTATCTGACTTCATTACCTCTTCAATAAAGTTCACCAATACTTCCGTATCCGTTTCACTTTTAAATTGGTAACCTCTGCGGATTAATTCTTTCTTAAGGGTGTCGTAATTCTCAATAATTCCATTGTGAATAATCACTAAATTCTCAGATTCTGAGTAGTGAGGGTGTGAATTACGATCGCTTGGTGCACCGTGAGTTGCCCATCTAGTATGGCCAATTCCCATGTTACCATCCTTATTTTTTCCTTCAGCTTCAGCTTCTAAATCAGAAACCTTTCCTTGCTTTTTGTAAAGTTTGATTTCGCCATCGTGTTGTAATGCCACTCCAGCACTATCGTATCCGCGATATTCTAGTCTTTTCAGACCTTTCACAATGATAGGATAAGCATCCTTATCCCCTAGGTATCCTACAATTCCACACATGTAATTTCAGTTTTGTCTACAAAGAGGTGTATGTTATTTTCAGTTTTAGTCTGTTGCCAGTAGTTGGATTCAACCCTTTTAAGACTGTTCTTTGAGGTATTGAACCCGTTCTAGCGCCCACCAAAAGTAAGGCATAGTTAGAGTTAATTCCTACTTGGTAGTCTAAAATTGTCTGTTGAATATGACGCGTAATATTCACTTCATATTTATTTTCAGATTCATTAAACTCGCCATCAAAATGATTGGTTCCTTCCGAAAAATCTACTGGCAAAATATTCTTACCCAAAGAGTCTACAAGAATGAGCACTCCGTCATTTATATCGTAATCTCCACTGGCTTGATCATCTACCGGAATCTCAAGAATTGCTTGATTTATCAAAATCTCACCTTTCTGCGCCCATTCTTCTAAATAAGGTAGTTCTATTCGAACAGCGGTTCCTTCTAAATTCTGAATGTACACGTTCTCTTGGGCCAGTGAAGTATTGTTTAAAACATTACCAACAACACTTCCTGAATAATCGTGATCAAACACTGAATAAAAATCAGTTTCTTGGTTTATCAGCAAATCGAACGTCTCGAGTGTATCAATATTAGTAGAAAAGAAAAAAGTAATTTTTGAAAAGCTACTCACCATTCCCATTCTCATTATCACACCTTCGTTTGCCGCTTGTGATGGGTTATCTGGAACAACAACTACACCTTTAAAGGCATCTTCGAGCACATCGTTATTTACAAATGCAGATGCCGAATTTTGAAGCAGTTGGGCCATTCTGGCAGAGTCGAGTCGAATTCGAACTTGCCTTGGTTCCTTCTGACCTAAAATCTCAACACTGTCTGATTCTTCGATATTTAAGGCAATATTATTGGCCTCCCCTATTAACGGAAGACCTGCTGGAATTTCAGTATTCGAATAATAATCGGCATCACTATCGATGGCTTCTTGTAATTCGTACACTTTAAACGACTGATTTGCAACTGACGGATTGCTTCTATCGTGGTAGGCATCTAGAATATAAAACGAAAGCACTGCAGAGTCTAAAACAATCGAGGGCTCACCTGCAAACTCTGGATTTAACTGCTCAAGACGGAAATTAGTCACAATCGAAGAACCCGTGTATCCGAATATAGGGTCTACATAACTTCCTAACATGGCGGTGGTATAAACATCGGTAGGAACCGAATCATCTCTCACCGTAGACAATACCAACGTGGTGGTATCTGAAGAAGATAAACCGATTTGTGTATCATCTGGCTGAACCTCTAACCCAACTAACTCATCGTTTTTACATTGAGCAAAAAAGAAAATGGCTATAAAAAAAACAAAGGGATAAAAATGCTTTATCCCTTTGCTGTATGAGTTTTGTCTTATTTTCATTCGGCTAAAACTGAACTTTCATCAAGAATCTTATCATACAACTCATTGTAAGCTGCTATATAATCTTCTCCTTCGTGTTTTATAAATGTTTTATCGTTCTCTTCAGCGTAATCTACTACTTCACTGTCAATTTCTGGGTGAAAAATTACTGCGTCAGCATCTTTAACGGCTAACTTATGCAAATTATTGAACGTTGGTGTAGCTACTACTCCAGAATGTTCTTCTGAAATACCGTCAAAATCTAATTTAGCTTGAAAATCTTCTGCTAAATCACCATCAGTTTCGTGCGTGTATGCAGAGTAAACTACCTTAGAATCGCTGAATAACGGATCGTCTTTATAAACAGTCTTCAAGTAGGTTGGTAATACTGCGGTCATCCAACCATGGCAGTGAATAATATCTGGAGACCAGCCTAATTTCTTAACCGTTTCAAGCACGCCCTTCACAAAGAAAATAGAGCGCTCATCGTTATCGTTAAACAACTTACCCTCTTCGTCTTTCAACACTGCTTTACGCTGAAAGTATTCTTCGTTATCTATAAAATAAACCTGCATTCTCACAGGCTGAATAGATGCAACCTTGATAATCAACGGATGATCTAAGTCGTTCACAACTAGATTCATACCAGACAACCTAATTACCTCATGAAGCTGATGTCTTCTTTCGTTGATGCAGCCATATCGAGGCATGAATGTTCTGATTTCTTTTCCGTGTTCTTGTGTACCCTGCGGCAACTCTCTTCCTATTTTAGAAATCTCACTTTCTGGTAAATAAGGGGTAATTTCCTGTGAAATGAACAGCACTCTTGGCTTTTCCATAAACTAGATTTTTAAGAAATGCGTACAAAAGTAATAATTTTTATAGCACGGTTCAAGTTTTCAATTAGCTTTGCCACATTACGGTAAACTGTATCAACTCTCCTTTCAGATGTTTATTACCTCTTCTAAAGCTGAACTAAAAGCTTATTTAACCACTCAAAAAAATAACGAAAAAACCATTGGCTTTGTTGCCACCATGGGTGCTCTGCACAATGGCCACATGGCGCTTGTAGAGCAATCGAAAGAAGAAACAGACATTACCGTTTGTTCCATTTTTGTGAACCCTACTCAGTTTAATAATCCCTCAGATTTAGAAAAATACCCTCGCAACCTGAAAAAAGACATCGATTTGCTTGATTTGCATCATTGCGATGCGGTTTTTACTCCTAGCCCTGAAGAAATGTATACCCAGGGCGAAAAAGCTAAAGAGTACGATTTCGGAGGCATTGAAATATTAATGGAAGGCAAGTTCAGACCTGGGCATTTTAACGGTGTAGGAACCATTATCAACAAGCTTTTTAGACTCATTGAGCCAGACAAAGCTTACTTCGGAAAAAAAGACTACCAACAACTTTTGGTTATTCAAAAACTAGCCGAAATCGAAAATCTTCCTACAGAAGTAATAGGCTGCGAAATTCAAAGAGAAAAAAACGGCTTAGCTATGAGCTCTAGAAACGAGCGCCTATCTGAAGAAGCCAAAGAAAAATGCGGCTTTATTTATCAGCAACTCTTATGGGCTAGAGATCAATTTACCGAACTTTCTTTGCCAGAAATTCACGAAAAGATCAATAAAGCCTTTTCTGATAGACCCCTGTTCGACCTCGAATATTTCGCCATAGTAGATGCAGATAGCATGCAACCGATTACAGAAAAAATCAACATCAATCATGTTAGAGCATTTATAGCGGTTCATGTTGAGGGGGTTCGCCTTATCGATAATGAAGCTTTGAATTAAAGCACTATTTTCGCAAAAATTTTTAGAATTCAATGCAGGTTCAAGTCGTAAAATCAAAGATCCATCGCTGTAAAGTCACCGAAGCCGATTTAAACTACATCGGAAGCGTAACTATTGACCAAGCTTTAATGGAAGCCTCAAACCTAATCGAAGGCGAAAAAGTTCAGATTGTTAATATCAACAACGGTGAACGCTTAGAGACCTACGTTATCACAGGCGAAAGAAACACTGGCGAAATCTGCTTAAACGGCCCCGCAGCTCGAAAAGTAGCCGTTGGCGATATCGTTATCATTATTTCGTACGCTTTACTTGATTTTGAAGAAGCCAAAAGCTTTAAACCCACCATCGTTTTTCCTAACGAAGAAACTAACCAATTAAAATAGCCCTTTGAAAAAGAAGCTAACAGCTGCGCTTAAAGTTATTATTCCACTGGGCTTGGGACTCTTCCTCGTTTGGTGGTTTATCGATGGCTTAACAGACGAAGACAAAACCGACATTCTTTCCGCTTTTAATAATGCCAACTACGGCTGGGTGGCCCTTTCATTAATTGTAGCCACCTTATCGCACGTTTCAAGAGCCTATCGATGGAAATACACCCTAGAACCTCTAGGGTACAAACCTCGCTTTGCCAATAGCTTTTTCGCAGTGATGATTGGTTATCTCATCAATTTGGCGGTTCCTAGATTAGGCGAACTTTCACGTTGTGGTGTTATGGCCCGGTACGAAAAAGCTCCCTTCGAAAAACTATTAGGAACCGTAATTGCCGAACGAGTAGCCGATGCAATTATCTTGCTCCTTACTACCACCACCGTTGTGTTTCTGCAATACGAAGTAATACAAGAACTTATCAATGATCTTTTCTCTGCTTATGCAGGCAAAATAAGCGGAACAACCATAATTGTTTTAATGGCTGCTGCCCTGCTTGGCGGTATTGTAACGCTTATTTTCATGTACAAGGTAAAGTCAACCAACAAGTTTGTTTTATCGGTACAGAAAATTTTAAAAGGCATTGTAGAAGGCGTTATTTCTATCGTAAAAATGAAACAGAAATGGGCTTTTTTAGCACACACCCTCTTTATTTGGGTAGCCTATTTAATGATGTTTTATCTCTGTTTCTTTGCTCTTCCGCAAACAGCAGAAGTCCCTTTCGCTGGGGTGTTAACGGGTTTTGTTTTAGGCGGCATCACCATTGCGCTTACCAATGGTGGCATCGGAGCTTACCCTATTGCCATTCAATCGATTCTTATTCTCTACGAAGTAGACAAAAATATTGGTGGTGCTTTCGGCTGGATAGTGTGGACCGCACAAACCGTTCTTATTTTAGTGCTAGGCGCCATCGCGTTTTGGCTTATGCCAATTTATAACAGAAGGAACCGAATACATGAAAAATCACCTGAAGCATCTCCAGAGTAAAATCTACTCGTTATCAGCGCTTAAAAACATTCGACTTCAGTGGGAACGCAACAACGAAAAAGTAGTGTTTACCAACGGAGTTTTCGATCTTCTGCATCTTGGCCACATCGATTATTTAGCAAAAACAGCTAACTGCGGTGATCGCTTAATCATAGCGCTCAATAGCGATATTTCTGTAAAAACTTTATCGAAAGGTCCCGCCAGACCGATTAAAGACGAAAATACACGTGCCCACCTTTTAGCTGCTTTCTCTTTTGTAGATGCTGTTGTGATATTTGGTGATTCTACTCCTCAAAAAATCATCGAAAAATTAACACCAAATGTTCTGGTAAAAGGGGGAGATTACGATCCTGCAGAAACGGATTCTACAAGTAAAAAATACATTGTTGGCTCAGATTGGGTACGCTCTCATGGAGGCACGGTTCAAGTTATTCCGTTTGTTCCTGGGCATTCTACCACTCAATTAGAGCGAAAAATTATCGAAGCTCACCAGTTGTAAAATTGGTGTTACTTTGGCTGTAAACACATTCGACATTGGCTAAGATTAAAAAAAGTTTTGTTTGTCAGAGTTGTGGCTCACAATCTTCTAAATGGATTGGAAAATGCCCTTCTTGCGGCTCTTGGAATTCTTACGTAGAAGAAATTATTGAGAAGGAACCAGCTAAAGGTCACCGTGCATTTTCTACTCAAGAAAAAACAGCTCGAAAGCCACAACCTATCCAAGATGTAGTTTTCGAAGATCAGCCTAGAATAATTGTCGAAAACCAAGAGCTAAATCGTGTTTTAGGCGGAGGTATAGTTCCGGGTTCTCTTATTCTTATTGGGGGCGAACCGGGCATCGGTAAATCTACTCTTCTCTTGCAAATTGCTTTACAGCTAAAAAACAAGAAAACTTTGTACGTTTCAGGCGAAGAGAGCGAGCAGCAGATTAAACTACGTGCTAACAGAATGGGAATAGACAACCCCCTTTGTTACCTGCTTACAGAAACATCTACCCCCAATATTTTCCATCAAATTAGCGAAACTCAACCCGATGTTTTAGTTATTGATTCTATTCAAACACTGCACACCAACACCATTGAATCGTCTCCCGGTAGCATTTCTCAAATCAGAGAATGTACGGCAGAACTCATCAAGTTTGCAAAAGAATCGGGTACACCTGTTTTTATTATTGGCCATATTACTAAAGACGGACAAATTGCAGGGCCTAAAGTGTTAGAGCACATGGTTGATACTGTTCTTCAGTTCGAAGGCGACAGAAACCATATTTACCGTTTGTTACGTTCGGTAAAAAACCGTTTTGGCTCTACCAACGAATTAGGCATTTACGAAATGCAAGGCTCTGGATTAAGAGAAGTAGAAAACCCATCTGAAATTCTTATCTCGAACCGAGACAAAACGCTAAGTGGTTCTTCTATTGCCGCTACCATGGAAGGTTTGCGCCCCATGTTAATTGAAGTGCAAGCTTTGGTGAGTACCGCTGCTTACGGAACACCTCAGCGAGCCGGAACAGGCTTTGACGTTAGACGGTTAAACATGCTTTTGGCAGTTCTAGAGAAGCGTTGTGGTTTTCGATTGGCAGCTAAGGATGTTTTTCTCAACATCGCTGGCGGCATTCGAGTAGACGATCCCGCTATTGATTTAGCAGTGGTAGGAGCCATTCTCTCTTCGAACGAAGATATTCCCGTTAGTCCTAATTACTGTTTTGCAGCAGAAGTGGGGCTAAGTGGAGAAATAAGACCCGTAACTCGCATAGAACAACGCATTTCTGAGGCCGAAAAACTAGGCTTCGAGCGTATTTTCATTTCTGCTTACAACCTCAAAGGCCTCGATTTATCTTCTTTTCAAATCGAAGTAGTGAGCGCCAAAAAAATTGAAGAAGTTTTCTCTGCTTTGTTTGGCTAAATAAAGTTGAAAAACGAGTTCCTACCGATACGTTAATACCGCATGTAATTCGGATTTTGAATGTAATATTTGGGCTTAATAAAACCATCTTGGTTCAGCCGATCTTGCTTTGTAAACGAAAACAAACCCGACCCTGTGTTGTAAAAAAGTACATGCCCCGTCTCTTTGCAACGCACCTCAAATTTAGGGCTTCCACTATCGAAAGTGAGGCGCTTTACCTCTACATTGTGGTACTCTTCTGTAGGAACCCACCTCCGTTCTAAAAGAGCGTTTAACAAGGCATCTTGATACACACAAAGCATAAAAAACTTACCGCGATTATCGTTAATGGTGTAAGCGTAAAAACGTGATCTTCTTTGGTTTTTCACATAATACACGCGCAATTTAATGCTCGAATTAAGCACTGAAAAATCATCGTTTTGAATTCGTTGCGGAGAGATTGACAAAATGCCTTTGTTGAGCTTGGCATTTCTAGCCAAAAAACTAGCCAACACCAACACAAAGGTGAGCACAACCGATAGAATACTTAAATCGCTAAAAAGATTAAAACTGTTTTCGGTGAGATTAAACAAGAGAAAAACGCCCGAACAAATGCCAAATAAGAAAAGCATACTAAACAGAATAACCCCACAACCAGTAGCTTTGGTTGCGTCTTGAGGTTTAAACTGTAGTTCTGTTGGCATGTGTTTTTCCCTTAAAGCTAACGAAAAGAACTAAATGTTTGATTGTCAAACAGTAAAAGAAAACAGCCAGAAGAATATTTTTACGTCAAATTGACAAAGCCGAGACGAAAACGCACAAAAAAAGCCGGGTGTATCTCTACTCCGGCCTTTCCTTTCTAAGCTAATGATTAGAATCAATCTTTGTGCTAACTAAGATTAAATTTTCACGGGTTTAGGTTGTGATTTTTTACAAATCTACCATCAACTTGCAAGTGTAAATATGTATAAATATTTTGCCCTAAACCCAACGAAATAGCCGCTTTGGCATGAAATGCAGCTTATTTGACACGAATGAATTACTTCCGTTAAACAAACAAGGGGTGTCTTTGAGCTATTAATTGCTCTCGATAACTTCTTGAAAGCGGAACCTGATCTCGATTGCTCATTAACACTTCTGAACTTTTGACTTTTACCACGTGCTGCTCGTTCACTAAATAAGAACGATGAACGCGCACAAATCCTTTCGAAGCCAATTCTTCAGCTCTGCTCACCATTGTATCTCTGTCTAGCTCTGGTCTCACCTCGTTCGAAAAGAAGTAGTTCAGGTAATGGCCTTCACTTTTTATGTAAACCACTTCATCTTTCAACACTTTTGCCCCAGAATTGAGCTGAATATAGAGTTTAGAATACGATTTCGACTTTTTGACGGGTTCTTCAGGCGGGGCTTCTTCTTTCTTCTTTGTTTTCTTAGGTTGCTTAAACTGTAGGAACACGGCTCCTGCCAAGAATACAATTCCTAAAATACTGAAGAGTGCAATATTTAAATAGTCTGATGTAGCTTCTTTGTCTAATAAAGCCTTGCGCAATTCTTGTTCTTTTTCGTTGAGATGAAACTTAGCCGCTACCTTTTCTATAGCTTCTACGTTGGTGGCTGCTACAATGCTATCTTTTACCGCAGCATATTCTTTTAACGAGGTCAGCGCCTCATCGTATCTACCCAATTTTTCGAGTAACGAAGCTCTCGATTGCAATACCGGAAGCGTTTTAGAAGCATAACCCAGCTCTTTATTGAGCGCCAACGAACTATCAGCAAATGCCAATGCCCGCTCCCAGTTTTTAAGAGCCATCTCGTAACGCATACTCACGTTGTAAAACTCAATAAATCGTTTAGTGCTTCTTTTACCTTCTAGCGCATTTTCTAATTTCTTGAGTAAAATAGATGCTCTTTCTAAAATTCCATTCTCTATCGATAATTCAGCCAAATTTTGATACAAAATCATTTTAGCTTGCAACGGAATTTTAGCAGTATCTCTTAACTGAATTGAAAAATAATGCAAGGCAGAATCTGCGTTCCCAGCCACTCGATGGTAATTACCCAAATTTCCAGTGGCTCTAAAATGCAACCGATCTACTTCTTTCTCTTGAGCCACTTTATAGGCCTTCTGAAAATAAAAATGAGCTAAAGAATCTACTCCTAACTCTACATAAACCAATGCCAAATTGGTGTAACTATTAATTACATAAACATTGTTTAGTTGCTGGTATAATCGAGCTCCTTCTGTGTGCACTTTGGCCGCTTCTTCTAGCCTGCCCAACTCTTTATAATAAACGCCCCTTTGGTTAAAGCTTAAAGCGATTAACAGCGAATCTTGATGGTCTACTCCTAATTGTTCTAACAAATCGAGAAAGCGAAAAGCCAAATCAACATTGCCTACTTTACCTGCGGCAATAGATTGGTTTTTAATGATTCGGGAACGAAATCGGTAATCGTTGATTTGTTTTGCCAGTAAATCTGCCTTGTCGTAATAAAACAAAGCAGAATCATTGGCCATTATTTTTTGCTGAGCATACCCTAAAGCATAATATCCCTCGGCAATTGCTTTCTGATTGTCTGATTGAATAAGAAGATTTCCGTAATGCTGTAAACTGTCTTTATTGAAATGCCATTTTGAACACTGCTGCATGTAAAACTGGTCTTTTTCAGACTGTGCAAGCGCAGCAACACTTAATAAAAAGGCAGTAATCAGCACAAAAACTCTCACAGTAACTATTCGTTTTTAAAGGTGAAAAACATCATCGAAATCAAAATGCTGGTTTTTCACCCTTTGGCTCTTTTTAGTTTTGCTCTTCGTTAGCAGAAGCTCCTTCTTCTAACAACTCGAACAGCTTGTCTAAGTTAGGTGTTAAAATTACTTCTATACGTCTGTTCTTCGCTTTATTTTCTCTTGAATCGTTTTCAGCAACTGGAAAAAACTCGCCTCTCCCCGCTGCGGTAAGCTTTGAAGGGTCTAAGTTTGAATTATCGATCATAATTCTCACCACCGATGTAGCGCGCATTACAGATAAATCCCAGTTATCGTTAATAAAAGCTGTTTTGATAGGGTCGTTATCGGTATGCCCTTCAACTAAAATGGTTAAATCTTCGATGCCTTCTAGCGCCTTGGCTAATTCTACTACGGCAACACTCCCCTCGGTTCCTACAGAAGTGCTCCCTGATGCAAACAGCAATTTTGCTTCCATGGAAACGTATACTCTACCGTTTTTCTGCTCTACCTTAATCCCTTTGTCTTCGAAACCCGAAAGTGCTGCTTTAATTCGATCTTTTAGCGCTCTTACGGCTGCGTCTTTTTGTGCAATTAAGTCTTCTAACTCTCGCACCCTTTCTTCTCTTTTCTCTAATTCTGCCTTAAGAATGTCTAAGTTTTCTTTCTTACGATTGAGCTCCATTTCTAACCTTTTCAGCTGGTCTTCTTTTTCTTGAAGTTCTTCCATCTTGGTTTGTAGTTCTGCCAACAACTTTCTGTTTTCAGCCTGAGAACCACTTTGCAGCTCGTTGGTAATTTCTTCGAGTTTGTTGTTGATTTCGCGCTGACGATCTAAATCTCTCATGGCTCTGCGCAAGTTAGCGGCCGCTTTTAAGGTATCGTCTTTTACTTTTTCAATCTTCGACTCTAGCAACTCTACCTCTGCTTTTAGCTCGTTATTTTCGGTTTCTAACGATTGTTTTTTTGCGCTAAAATCTTGCCGCTCTTCTTCACAACGCTCATATTTTGTTCTTAATTCTTCCACTTGTTTGGGGGGTATACAAGAAGTGAAAATGGTTCCTACCGATAAAAAAACCATTAGTGCGTTTCTATAGATCTTCAAACTCTTCATGCCAATTACTTTAATTTACAAATATCAACGTATGCTTTGCTTTTTCTAGTAGGAACCGATTGATTTACTAACAACTTATATTGAATAATTGAAAAACTCGGCTCTTACGGGGCAATGATCGCTGTGGATGGCTTGGGTGAGGTGTTGAGAACGACTTAACTGCTCAACTATTTTGCCTTTTGCCAAAATATAATCGATGCGCCACCCTAGGTTTTTAGACCTGGCATTGGCCATATAACTCCACCATGTATATTGCTGAGCCCTTCGGTGTAAGGTTCTAAAAGTATCTATGTAACCGCTGTCTATCAATTGTTGCATCCAAGTTCTTTCGGGGAACGAATACCCTGCTGAAAACTGAGCGTAAACCGGATTAAAAACATCCTGCTCATTTCTAGCAATATTGAAATCGCCCATTATCAAAATCGACTTTTTTTCTTGTTCTACTTTTTGCAGCAATTCTGAGAAATAATGTAAAAATTGAATTTTGGCTAGCATGCGTTCTTCGTTGCTTCCCGTTGGGAAATAGGCATTTATTACAATGGTATTTTTGAAATGCAAAACCAACAATCTACCCTCACGATCAAGTGGTTCAAAACCCAACTTGGTTTCTACTTTTAAAGGCAAATATTTTGATAAAACAGCAACTCCTGAATATCCTTTTTTCTGGGCGCTACTCCAATAAACATGGTAACCAAGAGAACGAAATGCAGCAATATCTACTTGATGTTCTTCGGCTTTCACTTCTTGTAAACCTACTACATCAGCTTGAGTTGCTACCAACCAATCGAGCCAATTTTTACGCAAAGCAGCTCTAATTCCGTTTACGTTATAAGTAATGAATACCATATTTTATTCGTTCACGTTCAAGCTTTACAAAAGTAACTGGATGTTCCATTTGGCTATTTTCGCTGTATAGAAGAGATTAAGTTGAAGCAATTCGTTTACGTATTCATCTTTTTAACCGGATTTATTCCTGTTTTTGGCCAAGAATCTACTTTGAGAAAAGTTTGGGTTCCTACTGGACCAGACACGGTTTTGCTCGATTCACTTCCGGTTTATGCTCCTTCTTTTCAACTCAATGGTTTCGACACTTCGTTTTACTCGTTAAATGCACTGCAAAGTCAGTTCGTTTGGAAACAAAAACCATCAAAAGATTCTGTCTTTGCCACTTTTCGTGTTTTCCTGTTCGACCTTCAAAAGCCGTATCAAAACAAAGATACATTGGTTGTAGAAGAAGAATTAGAGGCGAAGAAAAACCCTTTTAAGTTTACAGCAAACTATCAAGAAAATTCGAATTTTAAATTTAGTGAGCTGCAAAAACAAGGGAGTATTTCTCGTGGTCTTTCGTTCGGAAACAACCAAAATTTGGGGGTAAACTCAAACCTCAACTTACAATTGAGCGGCAAGATTTCTGAAGAAATCGGGATTCTAGCTGCCATTTCAGACAACAACATTCCCATTCAACCAGAAGGCAACACCCAACAGTTACAAGACTTCGATCAGGTTTACATTCAATTGTTTAACGATAACAACCGATTAACGGCAGGCGATTTTCAAGTAGCCAACGCCAACAGCCATTTTTTGCGGTACAACAAAAGATTGCGAGGCGCTTCTTTCGAAACCCAGCTAACTAACGGAAAAGGTGATTCTTCTTTGGTCACTACTTTGCAAGCAAGCGCTGCGGTTTCTCGTGGAAAATTTGCTCGAAACATTCTGCAAGGCATCGAAGGCAACCAAGGTCCTTACCGACTTTCTGGGGCAGAAAATGAGGCTTTTATTATTGTTTTATCAGGAACCGAACGCGTTTTTATTGACGGAAAACTGTTAAAACGAGGCCAAGACAACGATTATATTATCGATTACAATAAAGCTGAAATTGTTTTCACTGCGCGCCAACTCATCACCAAAGACAAGCGGATTATTGTAGAGTTTCAGTACACGGCTCAAAGTTTTTCGAGAAGTTTAATCCAATCAGAAATTGCATTTTCTAAGTCAAAATGGAACTTACGATTAAGTGCCTATTCTGAACAAGATGCCAAACGCCAACCGCTTCAGCAAGAACTTTCAGAAGAGCAAATAGAACGCCTCGAAGACGTTGGCGACAACATCGATAACGCCTTTACATCAGGGGTTCAACAAGTTGATTATTCTAACGATCGGGTGCTTTATCGGCTCCAATTAGACACGTTACCTACCGGCCAAATTGATTCCATTTTTGTGTATTCTACGCAACCAGACAGCGCTATTTATCAGGTTTCTTTCTCAGATGTGGGCCCCTTAAATGGTAATTACATTCAGGCGCCTTCAAACGCCAATGGGCGTGTATATGAGTATGTTGCGCCTATAAACGGAGTAAGCCAAGGTTCTTACGCACCTGTAATTGTGCTGATTACTCCTAAATTAAAACAGTTATTTTCTGTTGCTGGCGATTATAAAATCGGTAGGAACACGTTACTCATCTCAGAATTAGCTCTTTCACAAAACGATATAAACACCTTCTCTTCTAAAAACGCGGAAGATGATTTTGGCTTTGCCTCTTACTTTCGAATTACCACCGAACAGCCCATTTCTAAAAAAGAACAACCCTGGAGGCTAACGGCCGCAGCCGATTTTGAGCAGGTAAGCCAAGACTTCGAAGAAATTGAACGGTTTCGAGGCGTTGAATTTGACCGAGATTGGAACTTGCGGGATTTTGAACTCACAGAAGCACAATTCTTACCCGGTGCAGAAATTGGACTTAAAAACGCAAAAAACGGAATGGCTCAATACCGTTTTCAAGGCTTCTTCGCAGCTTCAGAATACACTGCCACCCAGCATCAACTAAACGTAGACTTAAAAGCGAAGAGTCATTCGGTTACTTTTCTATCTAGTTGGCTTAATTCAGATGGTAAATTCAACAAAACCTCTTTTTACCGCCACAAAACGTTGTACAAAAAAGAATTTAAGCATTTCAATGTGGGTTTTCGAGACGATTTTGAGAATAACCGCAGAAAGAATCCAGACTCTGATTCTTTAAGTGCTGCGGCTTACCAGTTTTACGAATTTGAATTTTTTATTGAAAATCCAGACAGCGCCACCAATCGTTACAAGGCACTGTACAATCAACGTTGGGATTATGCTGCAGCTAAAAATAAAATGCAATCGGTTACCCGAGGCGAAAGTGTAGGATTTGAGTTTGAATTAAAGAAAAACAAAAACTCGCGCCTTAAAGGAAAAGCCACCTATCGGGAACTACAAGTACTCAATGATTCAATTTATTCAGGAGAACCCGAAAACACCCTACTCGGTAGATTAGAGTATACCCTTCGCTTTTTAAAGGGCGGAATTACCTCTACCTCGTTTTACGAAATTGGGGCTGGCCTAGAAGAAAAACAAGAATTCGTTTATGTTGAAGTAGCTTCTGGTCAAGGTATTTTTTCTTGGACAGACTATAACGACAATGGCGTAAAAGAGCTTGACGAATTTGAAGTGGCTGCGTTTCAAGACCAGGCCGATTATATACGCGTTTACACAAGAACCAACGAATTTGTAAAAACCTACACCAATCAGTTTAACCAATCATTTTTTATTCGCCCCGATTTATTTTGGAGAAGCAAAGACGGTTTCAAGAAAATAATTAGCAAATTCTCAGACCAAGTTGCGTTTCGAATAAATAGAAAAACCAACCAAGAACAAGATTTAGATCGTTTTAATCCTTTTGCATCTAACCTAGCAGATTCGTCTATAATTGCTTTAACATCTAGTATTCGAAATACACTTTACTTTAATCGAACACATCCTAAATTTGGAGTAGAACACACGTTTCAAAATCTAGAATCTAAAAGCTTGCTTTCAAACGGAACAGAATCAAGAAGTCAAGAGTTTCAAAAAGCAGATATTCGGTACAACCTCACCAAAGTTTTTCAATTTAACCTTATTGGCGAACGCGGTAATCAAACCAATAGTTCCCAATTTTTTACCAATAGAAACTATTTTATAGACTACTACCGTTTAGAACCGAAATTCACCTACCAACCCAGCAGCGCTATAAAATTGGCCCTTGCTTATTCTACTACCGAAAAACAAAACCGCGAAGAACTCGGCAATGAAAATGCGCAAATTCAAAAAGCCACCATCGAAGGCCAATATAATAAGGTAGGCAATTCGAGTATCTCGGCTTCTGCAAGTTACATTAGCATTGATTATACGGCTCCTACCGGTAATGCTCTCGCTTTTGAAATGCTCGATGGACTACAAAATGGTAAAAATGCCGTTTGGGAGGTACTAGTTCAAAAAAACCTTGGCGAGTTCTTACAACTTAACATCAACTACACCGGAAGACTCTCAGAAACCAGCAATACTGTACACGCTGGAAGCGTTCAATTACGGGCTTTTTTCTAACTATTTGATTTTTAACACAAAAAAGTTGATAAACATTTCCAAATATTGGAACAAGGTCTTATATTTGCAATTCAATTTAGCACAAATACAAACTTTAGCTATGAAACGCATTGGCTTATTCAGCTTATTAATCGCAGGTTTAGTAGGTGTTTTCACAAGTTGTAACCACGACTTAGAAGACGACACCGACTCTGTTTTTATTGGAGATGTAAACGTTGATAATTTTCAAGAATTAGTAGTTCCTCAAAATTTCAACTACAACACAACACAAGAAATTGATATCAACGTTGATGTTGATTTCCCTGATTTACCCGCTTCTACCCAATACATTGTGGCTGTTTATCAAAACAACCCACAAAACGTGAGTGGCAACAAATTAGTTGAAGGTCGCTTAAATCAAAGCAATCCTTTCGATTTAAAGATTAAGGTTCCTACCTATTTAAAAACGCTTTGGTTAGAGCTAAAAATAGGTGCCCAACCATCTACGTATAAAGAGGTACAGTTAGTTAACAACTCACTGAACTATTCTTTTAGCGATAGCAATAAAAAAGGCAGACGTTCTTATACTCGTCAGCCTGGCCCAAGTTGCACAACTGGTTGTGACCAAGTAATTTCTGGAAACGTTTCAAGCATCACAGTACCTGGCAACCAAACCATTTGTTTAACAGGTACGCTAACAGGTAACATTAACTGGCAATGGCCAGGAGGTACTTTACGTGTTTGTGGTACTGTAGACGCTCCTAATTCACAAACTAACATGTGGGGAGATCACCACATCGAAGTGGTTGAAGGCGCTACTTTTAACTACAAGTATGTTGAGCTAAGCAACTCTGCTACCTTTAAAACTTACCAAAACACAACGGTTCGTTTAAAAGATTTAAAAATCAACAACACTACTAACTTGTTCGAAAACTACAGTACAGATTTAATTTTCGATAAGAAGTTCGATCCAAGCGGCCCCTTCGTAAACTACGGTTCTATCGAAGTAACCGATAAAGTAGAGCTTAACAACAATACTGTAACTTACCAGAACTTCGGAACAATTATTAGTGATAAGAAATTTGAGAACAACGCAACTTTCATCAATAACGGTTCTGTGGTAGTAGATGATGATTTCGAAAACAACGGAACGCTCAATAACAATTGTAGCATCACTTCTGAAGATTTTGACAACAACGGTCCGTTAACACTTACCAACGCATACATATCTGTAGATGGTCGTTTACAGCACAATGGCGGAAACAACCCATTGGTATTAGCCAACCAATCTATGATTTCTACCATCAACCTTACAGTAAATGCCTCTATTTCAGGTTCTGGAACAGCAGCTTCAGCAATAAAAGTAGCGGGTAATACAACTATCAACGGTGGTGGAACTATTTCTGGTTCGTTAGATTTATGTGATCCTAACGGAATCGAAAACAATTACGGAAGCCTTGGTAACGGTGCCACTACCAATTGTAACGTTTACATCCCTGTTACTTCTTGTAATCCTGAAGGTTTAGGCTCTGCTCCAAACCCAGATACAGACAATGATGGTGTAGTAGATATTCACGATGAGTATCCGAACGACCCAACCAAAGCGTTTAACAACTACTACCCGAATCAGAACAACTTTGCTACAACCGCTTTTGAAGATTTATGGCCAAGCAAAGGAGATTACGACTTCAACGATTTAGTAGTTGCTTACCAATACCAAACGGTAACTAACGCTAACAACGAAGTAGTTCAGTTAATTGGTCGTTACAACATTAAAGCGGTAGGAGCCGGATTCGACAACGGATTTGGAGTTTCTCTTCCAATCGATAACTCAGTAATTTCATCTGTAACAGGAACCGAGTTAATCACAGGAAGCATTAACCTAAACGCCAACGGTACAGAAGCGGGTCATACTGGTGAAACAGTTATCATGATTTACGACAACATCAACTCAATGTTGGGCGGTTCGTTAATCAATGTAATTCCGGTGACTGGAACTACCATGAACATCGACACTACTGTAGTTACTGTAAACTTTAACACTCCACAAGCTAATATTGGTTTAGCTCCGTTTAATCCGTTTATCTTCATCAACCAAGATAGAGGCAGAGAAGTACACTTAGCCGATCAAGCACCAACTGATTTGGTAAATCCTGCACTTTTCGGAACGCTAGACGATGGCTCAAACGTTACTTCTTCAGACTACTATGTAACGCCTAACCAATTACCATGGGCAATCGATATTCCAACCGAATTCGATTACTTAATTGAAAAGAACGACATCTTAACAGGTTACAATCGTTTCGATGATTGGGCTGTATCAGGTGGACTTACTTACACAGATTGGTACTTAAACACAAGTGGTTACAGAAACAGCAACAACCTTTATTAAAAAGAGGTTGCTTACCATAAACAAAAAAACCTGCAGCGTTGCTGCAGGTTTTTTTTATTCCATTAGTTAGAAAAAAAGGCTTAAAGCTTATTTAAAATTTCTGCCGCCTTTTCTAAGGTTTCTTTCTCTTTGGCAAAACAGAATCGTAATACTCGATCGTGAACCGGGTTGTGATAGAACACAGAAACCGGAATCGAAGCCACTTTATGCTCAATCGTTAATTGCTTGGCAAACTCAGTATCTTTCTCTTCAGAAATTTCACTGTAATCGAGCAACTGAAAATACGTACCCTGACTAGGGTGAGCCTTAAACCGCGACCCTTTAATTGCCTCTAAAAAGAAATCTCTTTTCTCTTGATAAAGGTCTGCAATCTGGTTGTAGTTGTTCTCGTCTTTCAAGAAATCAGCTAAAGCCATTTGAATAGGCGTGTTCACCGCAAAAACCACGTACTGATGAACTTTTCTAAACTCACGCATCAAGTTTTCTGGCGCTAAGCAAAAACCGGTTTTCCAGCCCGTAACGTGAAAACTCTTTCCGAATGAACCAATTATAAAGCTACGCTCTGCCAATTTCGGATAACGGGCAATACTTTGGTGTTCGTACCCATCTAAAACAATGTGTTCGTACACTTCATCACTCAAAATAATAATATCGTTATCTCTAGTAATGCCTTCTAAATGCTTCATGTCTTCGGCAGACAGCACTGTTCCCGTTGGGTTATGAGGGGTGTTTATTACAATCATCCGCGTTCTGCGATTGATCAATTTTTTCACCTCGTCCCAATCAATCGAATAATCAGGCCCTTTTAACGGAACGTAAACAGGTTTACCACCACACAATTCAATTGCCGGAGCATAGCAATCGTAAGCAGGAGTAAAAATTATTACCTCATCTTCTTCTCTAATGATAGAAGCTACCGCTGTATAAATAGCTTGAGTTCCGCCCGCAGTAATGGTAATTTCCGTTTCTGGGTTATAGTGAGCAGAATATAACTTCTCTGTTTTTAGCGCTACTTGCTCTCTTAATTCCATGGCGCCTGCCATAGGTGCATATTGGTTCCAACCCGATTTCATTTTCTGATTCACCAACTCTATAAGCTGAGGAGAAACTTCAAAATCTGGGAAACCTTGTGATAAATTGTACGCGTTGTGTTCTTTCGCTAAAGCAGACATTACCGTAAATATGGTAGTGCTCACTTTGGGTAGCTTTGAACTAAGACTGGATGGATATTCCATGTAAAAGTTATCTAATTTTCAATGGGTGGCCAAAAGTAGAGAAACAGACTTCTCACTTTTGCAGTGTGTTGGCAACAAAGAAACGCTAATTAATATTATCGATAGCACTGCCTACAACAGATTTCTTTATTTGTAATACTTTCTGTAGGAACCGATTCACGGGCTTATTCGTTGAAAACAAATGAGTTTTGAACCCAACTTTAAAGTAAAGATTTCATTGTGAAAAATTACTCCCCATACTATTGTTGAAACTAAATATGAAAGGCTATTGAAAAAAGAAAAACGCACCTCATACACGATTTGCAATAGACGCAGAACCTAAAACTAAATAGACGGAAAAATTAAAAATTACTTGTTTTCATCTTTCTGAGGAATTTCGCAAGTATTCTTACCTAAAACCTTGTAAATAGGGCAAAAGCGAACAAAACCAGTTAATAGCAAAATACCAGCAATAACAATTAATGCACGGTTCACCGCTTCTGGCAACCACTCTGCAGCCGATAAAAGAGCTAAACCCATTGCTAGTATCAATCTTATCGACTTGTCTTTGCGCCCTACGTTGCTTTTCATAAAATCCAGTTAAATCAATCTTAAAACAAAAATTGGTAATCAAAAATGCCAAATTTTATTGAATGAAACGTGCATATTTTCTTTTTTCCCTCCTCATTACCCTTTCTGCTCAAGCAACTTTTGCAACCGATATACAAGGATTTTGGGAACTAGAAGACTCCACCTATCCAGATTCTGTAGAGGTGGTATTTTGGGATGTTTTAGAGCGAACCGAAGAAACAGTAAAAACGGTTCGTACCGATAAAGGCAACTTCTCATTTTCGCTCACTCAAAAAGGAATTTACAAATTAGTTGCAAGCCGAAACAACGAAATTTGGCTAGTGATTGATAACAAAACCCATTCAGTTGCCCTGCACCAATCAAAAGGTCAATTTTCCATTACTGGCAGTGTTTCTAGTCAAGAATTAAACAAATACGAGGCATTTAGAAAACAATCATTTGCTCAATGGGTGAAACCAATTCGTGCTGAAATCACAGCTGCTACCAAGGCCAAAGACACCGAAAAGGTGCAAGAACTATCGTTGGTAGAGCACGACAATTACAACCTGCATCTTCGAGAACTTATGGATTTTTCATTCTCTGAAATGAATCCAACTTTAGCCCATTATTATGTAGCGCTGCGCTGGGTAGGAGACGATTACATTCCTTCACTTAAAAAACTGGTTAACCAGCTGAAAAGCCAATACACCCAGTTAGATTTAGTGACAAAAATGGAAAATAAAGTGCTTCAATTAGAGAAAACAGCTTTAGGCAACAGCGCGCCTCCTTTTTTAATAAATAACGAAGCAAAAGTAGATTACACGCAAAACACGTTAACCTTAATTGAATTTTGGGGCTCTTGGTGTGGCCCGTGCCGAAGAGCCAATCCGCATTTAGTTGAACTATATAAAAACTACAATAGCCAAGGCTTCGAAATTGTAGGTTTTGCCATAGAGCGCAGAGAGTCTAGAATGAAAAGTGCTATGGCCGCAGACGGCATCCTTTGGAAAAGCTATACAGACGAAAAAATGTATCAATCTGAAATGGTAGCTGAATTCAACGTGAGTGCGGTTCCTACCAACTTCTTAATCAATAGTCAAGGAAAAATAATTGCCAAGAATTTGCACTGGAAAAGTCTAGAAAAGAGGCTAAAAGATCAATTTAAGAATTAACGGCTTCTACAATTTCAGCTACATCGATTTTTTCCATGCCCTTGAATTTTGGCTTGTAAAATTTGTTGTTGCCCAGTTTTGAATATGGTCGATCCCAAACGCTTTTTGGTTCTATAATTTTTGAACCCTCGCCTGGCAAATACGGATACATACCAAACTCAGGAACGGTAGCTCCCCAAATCGAAATAATTTTCTTTTTGTAAGCAGAAGCAATGTGCATAAGCCCTGTGTCGTGGGCAATTACCACTTGCGAAAGTTTCACCAACGAAGCCGATTGATTAATCGAAAATTTGCCGCAAGCATTGTACACAAAATTCGGAAATTGCTGCTCAACAGCCTCTCCAACTGCGCTATCTTCTGGTCCGCCCAATAAAACTATTGGCCTATTTAACTGCTCACAAACTTCTGCAATTTTGTGCTGGGGCATCACCTTTCCCGGATAACTGCCACCAATTACAAAACCCACAAAACCAGCATGCAAAAAGGCTGGCAAATCGGTGATTTTCACCTCATCTTCTTTCGCTAGAAAATAGTCTAATCCCTGCTCATCGTTTTTTATTCCCAAGGCTTTTACAGCCTGCATATACCGCTCAACAATGTGCACCTTCGGCATTACATTGATTTTGGTATTTACATAAAACCACTTCTGCAAATTGAGTTTTTCGAAAGAGAAGCTCAGTACTTTTAGAGCCCTTTTTACCCGCAAACTTCGTAGATTATTGTGCAAATCGATTACGTAGTGAAATTGCTGACTTTTCAGCTCATCAAACACTTCGCTCACATCGTTTTCTATGGTGTGAAAAACATCAACATACGGGTTTTCGGCCAATAACGGTAGGAACCGCTTTTTCGTTAAATAGTGAATCTCGTTTTCACCTTCTAATTGCTGCTTTAAACAACGAATTACGGGTGTAGTGAGAACGATGTCTCCGATAGAACTGAACCGAATAATTAAAACCTTGGTCACCAACGAAGCGTGTTTCTATTATTTGTAGAAATTCATGTCTGTAAGGTATTTGTAAACCGGTTCGGTCAGTAAATACTTTACATCTTTTTGCTCTTTAATTGCTTTTCGAATTAAGCTCGAAGAGATTTTCATGATGGGTGCTTTCACTAAATGCACTTTCTCATGGTCGATAAGTCGGTTGTGCTTTTTATTATTGATTTTTTCTTGCTCTTCTTCTGTTAAAGCTCGTGGATAAACGTAAATATGGTGATGCGTTAAGATTTGCTCATAGTTTTTCCACTTGTGCAAGGTTCTTAAGTTATCTTCTCCCATAATAAGAGAAAACTCGTAGTTCGGGTGTTTTTCGCCTAACGCTACCAAGGTATTTGTAGTGTAAGAAGGCTTGGGAAGTTTAAACTCAATATCGCTTACTTGAAGCTTATCGTTGCCTTCTAGTGCTTCTTGAACAAGCGCTAAACGGTGATAATCTTCTAATAAGTTGTGGTTTTTCTTCATCGGATTTTGTGGAGTAACCACCATCCAAACTTGGTCTAAATCTGTGAACTGCGCCATGTAGTTAGCAATAATCAAATGCCCTACATGAATGGGATTATACGTACCGAAATACAGGCCTACTTTCATGCCTTTTAATTCTGATTTATAAATTTAGATACCGCTTCTCTTGTTTTTGTAAACGCATCAGCAAGGTTATCGTTTATAACGATTACATCAAACTCTTTGGCTTTCTCGATTTCTTCTTTGGCCTTTGAAATACGAAGTTGAATTTTCTCTTCGGTTTCCGTAGCTCTTAATCGAAGTCTTCTTTCTAATTCTTGCACATCTGGTGCTTGAATAAACAAAGACAAAGCTTGATTTTTTAGTTTCTTTTTAAGGTTGATGCCGCCTATCACATCTACATCGAAAATAACCACCTTGTTTTGCGCCCAAATTCTTTCTAGTTCGCTTTTTAGTGTACCGTAAAATTGTTGGGCATACACTTCTTCCCATTCTACAAAACGGTCTTCAGCAATGGCTTTTTTAAAACCTTCTACTCCTAAAAAGTGATAATCTTTTCCGTTTACTTCGTTTCCTCTTGGATCACGGCTACAGGCAGAAATCGAAAATTCTAACGGCAATTCGGCCTGACTTAAAAGATGTTTTACAATGGTGGTTTTTCCTGCTCCTGAAGGAGCCGATATGATAATTGCTTTGCCTTCCATTACAACACGTTGAGAACCTGCTCTTTGATTTTTTCAAGTTCGTCTTTCATCTGAACTACCGCTCTCTGAATCGGTGCATAATTGGCTTTAGAACCAATGGTATTAATTTCTCTACCTACTTCTTGAGAGATAAAACCAAGCTTTTTACCTTGCGATTTATCGGCTTTCATTGTTTCAATAAAGTATTCACAATGCGCTCGTAAGCGAACCTTTTCTTCTGTAATATCTAGCTTCTCGATGTAATAAATAAGCTCTTGTTCATGACGGTTAAAATCTACGTTTTCGCCATGTAAAATCTCTTGAACATTCTTTGTGATTCTTTCGCGAATCGCTTCAATTCTCTTGGGGTCGTGACTTTCTACTTCAGTAAGCAGCGTCTCTATGTGTTCAATTCTGTTCGAAAAATCGGTCTCGAGCTTCTTCCCTTCTTGGTTTCTAAATTCATTTACACCTGCAATGGCTTCTTTTACCAAATCCATCAAAACCTTGCCTTCTTCTTCGCCTAGCTCAGGTTTTTCGGTCTTCAACACATCGGGCAGTCTCATCACTTGAGCTAGGTAATCAGTATCAGACACACCTAACTCTTCTTTCAACGATTTTAATTCATTGTAATAGGCAACGGCCAATTCTTTATTGAAAGAGTGTTGTGCTTCGTGAGCATTCCCTTCTGTGTAAACGGTAAGTTCAATTTTTCCGCGTTGTAATTCTTTTGATAACAAAGAACGCAGCTCAAGCTCTTTCTCTTTGTAAACACCTGGCATTCTGACAATAAAATCGCCTTGTTTACTGTTCAACGATTTTATCTCTACTGTAATTTTCTTTCCTTCAAACTGCCTTTGAGATTTTCCAAATCCCGTCATCGATGCTATCATACACGCTTTAAATAAGTGGGCAAAGGTAAATAATATTGATGGGCTGTTATTCTTCTCGTTAGCAAGACTTAATACGGAGCGAAATCGATTTTTTTCAATAAAAATTCAATTTTCATCACTAAAGAATAATAAAATAATTACAAGCCATTCCTTTAACCATAAGGCAAAGCGCTAACACAATCGCTTACTGTACGTTAACTTGCTGTATTTATTGCTTTTTGCACCTCCGAATAAAAAATTTAATTCTTACTTTTATGGCGTTTTAACGAAACGGCTTGAGAAAACTTCCTATAATATTACTCCTCATTTGCCTTGGCTTCGCGGCTAATGCGCAGCATTTCAATTTGCTGGGCACTGCCGAAGAACCTCAAGCTAGAAGAGCTTCTCTGGTTCAAGGAATGAACTCACATGGAGCTGCTTGGCTCAACCAACCGGTTTCTCTCAACGCAGATTTCGATTTACTTTTCAGCATAAAATTTGGTTGCTCTTTCACCTCTAACGATGGTTTTGCTTTCTTAATTAGTCCATCTCAAGGTTTATCAACTGTTCCTGGCGGACTGGGATACGCAGGGCTTCATAGCAATATTGCTATCGAATTTGATTTAAAATCGGATCCTTCTGAACCACTATACGAGCATACCGACATTTTTCTAAATGGAGAAACCAATCACAATTCTCCGCAGAGTTTGGTAGGAGCACAACCTCTTTCGACTACGAGCACCACATTAAAAGATTGCAACTTTCACGATGTTAAAATCTCTTGGGAAGCCAGCACAAAGAAACTATCGATGTATGTCGATTGCCAGTTGGTACTTCAACATACCTTCACCAATTCTGAACTTCTTCAAGCGCTTCAATCTCCTAACAATTTACACATAGGGTTTACAGGCAGCAATGGCACTGGGGCCGTAGATTATGTTATAGATTGGGTAAATGCAAGTTTTGGGCTTGAAGAAAAAGAACTGGAAATTTGTCGACACGACACTGTCTACCACGAATTTACCGGAGGAACTTACACCTTTGACTCTCCTTCAGGTTTTATGAATGCCTCTTCTTCGCTGGTAGCTTTCTACCAACAACAAGATGAACAAGTTTTACTCTCTGCATCCAACACTTGCGGAGATTCTTGGTCAGAAATAATAGAAGTTAAAGTCTTTAACCCACCCACATTAGATTTAGGAGAAGATACAGCTGTTTGTGTTGCAGACACCCTTTGGTTAGATGTTTCACAACCCGACATTACTCATTACCAATGGAGTACAGGTCACAACGGACCTCAACTGGCGCCCTATCAAACAGGTAATTACTCAGTTACAGTAACGAATGGAGCTTGTGAAGTAGACGACACCATGCATTTTGAGAGAATTACTATTCCTGAAATTACGCTTGGCAACGACACCTCTATTTGCTTTAATGCGCACTACTTAGAAACAGCTGGCTCTCCCAATCATCAATATCATTGGAATACAGGTAACATCAGTAACATACAAGAAATTACTATGGCGGGTGTCTACATGGTTACAGCTACCAATGTCTGTGGTTCTTCGTTTGACACTTTGAACGTAACCACCATACCAAGAATTCAAGTTGAATTAGGCCCAGATACAGTAACCTGCATAGCGCAACCACTCGTTCTAAACGCTACTTCTAATTCGGCATCTGGTTATTCTTGGAGTACTGGATCTACTCAATCTTCTGTGCAAGTGCAAACCAGCGGAAATTATCAAGTAGCTGTTTCCAATTCTTGCGAATCGGTTTCTGATCAAATAGCCGTAACTGTTTTAGACATTCCCGATTTAAGCATGTTTGTAGACACTTTCTTCTGTGAAGGTAGTTCAATTACTTTTTCGCCTCCGTCAGACGCAGACCAGTATTCATGGAAATCTGAAGGATCCGCCCCACTCCAAGTAACGAAACCAGGCACTTATAAGATTTCAGCTCAAAACAAATGTGGAGAATCAGAAAGCACATTTAGTGTGATTGAATTAACGCCTCCAGATATTGATTTAGGGCAAGACACCGTTCTCTGCGAAGGTGAGTTAATAACCGTAGACTTATCGACACCTTTCACCGATTTCTTATGGAACGATGGCGACACGAGTCCAACAAAAGTTCTTAACCAAGACGGTGTATATAATGTGTCGGTGTATAACAGTTGCGGAGGAAGCTCTGACAATATTCGCTTAGAATACGACCATTTGCCCATGGTAAATCTACCCAACAAATACACTATTTGCGAAGGTGAATCTGTAACCATTATTGCTGAAATTCAAGAGGTACGCGAGGTGATTTGGAGCAATGGAATTACCAACATCAATTCTATTTCGGTAAACCAAGGAGGCATGTATGCTGTAGAAGCTTCTAACCATTGTGGTGTTGCTAAAGACTCTACAGAAGTAAACATTCAAGTGCCAACTGAACTTAATCTTCAGGCAGATTCTTCTCTTTGTCCGGGCGAGTTTGTTCAGGTAGACTTATCGCATCTAGAAGGAACCCTTTACTGGAGCAATGGAAATACAGGTTCTATTGGAGTGTTACAATCTCCTGGAAAATACAGTGTTGAATACACCAATCAATACGGATGTATTTCATCTGACAGCATAATTCTGCACTCTGAATGCCCCACAAAATTATTTATGCCTACTGCTTTTACTCCAAACGGAGATTTCTTGAACGACATCTTTCAACCTGAAGGGGAGTGGGTGCGTAATTTCAGCATGAAAGTTTTTAACCGCTGGGGAGAATTGGTTCACGAATCAAATGGTTTTGATAACGGTTGGGATGGTCACAACCAACCTGCAGATGTATACGTTTGGCATGTTACTTATGAAAACGAATCTGCAGAAACTCTTCAATTACAAGGTAAAGTTACTCTTATGCGTTGATTGCCTTTTCTTTGGCTTTCTTCTTCATCGTCACCAAATAAACGCCTGTAAATATTAAAGCAGTTGCGACAATTTTTGTAGCTGTAAGTTCATCTTGACCAAAAGACAAAGCTACAAGCGTTGCGAAAAAGGGTTGAGAATAAATATAGATGCTCACAGAAGTAGAAGATACTTTTTGCAAGGCATAGATGTTAAGCAAATAAGAGAAGAAAGTGGTTCCTACTACTACAAAAACGATGGCCCAAATAATTTCTGTAGGCAACGCACTCCACTCAATAGCGGTAAATTCCCCCATCCCAAAAGGGAGCACGAAACAGAAACCAAATAAAAACACCAACTTCAAAACGGTTACGGCCTTGTATTTGGACATTAACGGCTTCACAATCACTAAATAAACTCCGTAAGAAAGAGCGTTTAGCAGCACTAGTAAATCACCTAAGGCAGTATCGGTTCCTACCGAAATAGAAGGATTGTCTACACCACCTTTAAATAGTATCAGCAAAACTGCACCAACTAACCCTAATGAAATACCAACAATTTTTCGGAGTGAAATCCGCTCTTTCAGCAGAATAGCCGAGATGATTAAGACCAAAATAGGATTGGTGGTCATTATAATGCTCGCATTAATGGGTTGAGTTAGGTTTAACCCTTTAAAGAAAAGCATCTGATTTAACGCAACGCCAAAAAGCCCTGCTAACACAATTCTGCCCCAGTCTTTTTTCTCTATCGGCTCCCAACGGGTTGTGAATAAAGACAATGACCAAAATAAAAGCAAAGCGCCAATTACACGTAACAGAATAAAACCTAATGGTTCTATGTAGGTGGGCATCACAGATTTAGCCACCGAATAATTAATACCGTAAATTAAATTAGCTCCGATAAGAGCCAAATGTGCTTTGAACCTTTCCAAGTTCTAGCTATTTGTCGAGAACTTTCGGCAACTTGAAGTAATCAGAATCTTTAGAAGGAGCGTTTTCAAGGCCTTCTTTTTGAGAAATAGTAACGCTTGCTTCGTCTTTTCTAAGTTCGAGGTAACCGTCTGTCATGTAAATTAAAGGCTCTACACCTTCGCAATCTACCTCTTCGAGACTAGAAACGAAATCTAGAATTCGCTGCATATCAGATTTGATGGCTTCTTTTTCTTCTCCTTCAAATTTCAATTTAGCAAGTGTAGCTACTTGATCTACTAATTTATCGTCTACTTTCATTTTCTAAAAGCGGTTTGTTAATTACTTCGAACGCTTGTTGGCGCAAATGTACCAAATCTTTATCGGTAAGACCTTTTGTGCTGATTGGTTTGTGAATTTCAACACGAACAACATCTGGGCTTGCCTCGCCAGTATACAGCTGATTACTGTTAAAAGTGCTCCAACTATTCACCAAAGTAATGGGTACTATAGGAACCTGATGTTCAATAGCCAAGCGAAAAGCACCATTTTTAAAGCGTGCCATTTGTGGAGCCGTTTCGGGTATTCCGCCTTCTGGAAATATGGCAACTGATCGTTTTTTCGATAATTCATCGTGTGCTCTTTGGTAAGCGCGGTGAGAATCGCGAATGCTTCCTCGGTCTACCAAAATATTCATGCCTTTGGTGAAAAACATGCCAAAAAGCGGCCAATTTTTAAGTTCTTCTTTTCCCATGAAGACAAAATAATCGGGTATAATACAATACATTAATACGGTATCTATGTAGGAACCATGATTAGACACTACCACATAAGGTGGTTCTGGAAACTGCTTCTCGCAACCGAATTGAATAAAAATACCTGAAGCATAACGAAGAAATGTTCCCCAAATACGCATCCAATAAAATGCTCTCGGCCATCTCTTTTCATTCGACAAGAAATAGTAAAACAAAGGGTATAGTACTGCCAACGAACTGAAAAACAGCAGCAAGAAATACACCTTGTACGCAAAACGGAACGGTATTTTTAGATAGTTGATCATTTTGAAGCCTACTAAGATATTCGATTCCTTAATTGTTAGTGCAACCTTGAATATTTTCTGCAGAGGTATTTTTTACTTTTGATGGATTAAAACGAAGACAAATGGCAAGAATACTTACGGGCGTACAAGCAACTGGGATTCCTCACTTGGGTAATCTATTAGGAGCTATACTGCCGGCTATCAACTTAGCAAACAACCCATCTTCAAATTCTTACTTGTTTATTGCAGACATGCATACGCTAACGCAAATTAAGAGTGCAGAAGAAGTACGAGAAAACACTTATTCTGTTGCAGCCACTTGGCTTGCCGCGGGGTTAGACCCCAACAAAACTGTTTTTTACCGCCAGAGTGATGTGCCTGAAACTTGCGAATTGTCTTGGTATCTAAGCTGTTTTTTCCCTTACCAACGCTTAACCTTGGCTCACTCTTTTAAAGACAAAGCAGACCGATTAGCCGATGTAAATGCCGGTTTGTTCACCTATCCTATGTTAATGGCGGCAGATATTTTACTATACGATGCCGACTTTGTACCTGTTGGTAAAGATCAATTACAGCACTTGGAAATCACCCGGGATGTTGCTTCTCGCTTTAATCATCAAATGGGCGAAACTTTTAAAATTCCAGAAGCTAAAACAGAAGAAAACACCAAGTTAGTACCGGGTTTAGATGGTGAAAAAATGAGCAAATCAAGAGACAATACTATTAACATTTTCTTGCCTGAAAAGAAGTTAAAGAAAGTGGTGAATAGCATTGTTACCGATAGCACACCGATAGAAGAACCTAAAAACCCCGACACTTGTAATGCTTTTGCGATATATGAGTTATTGGCTCCTACAGAAAAAGTGGCAGAAATGCGCGAAAATTACTTAAAAGGGGGCTACGGTTACGGACACGCCAAGAAAGCTATTTTCGAAGAGATTTTAGAGCGCTTTGGTGAAGCCAGAGAGAAGTACAATTACTTGATGAACAACAAATCTGAGCTTGACGAGATTCTTTTTCAGGGTGCCGACAAAGCGCGAGTTACTGCAAAAGAAGTTATTAATAGAGTGAGAGAAAAGGTGGGCTATTCAACTCAAAGTTGATCTTCAATTTCTCTTTCATTTTCACTTGATACCATTTGGCCACTCTCATGAACGGCTCCGTTTCTGAGAATGGCCAAATTTAACGTTGCGTCTCCTGAAATTCTTTCTACGGTTAACCGCACATTTTCGGCATCTTTAAATTCCGTGAGAGCTGGAGATTCCCAATAAGTTGAGAAAGGCCCTACTTCTCGTGTTGCTTGACTTTGTGTTAAGTATCGCACTCGAAATTCTGTTGCCGAACCTCCCTGAACATCAACGCGGTAAGTTACTGTCCATGTTTTTTCTTCTTCAGCGCAAGAAACGGTTCCTACCGAAATGAGTAAACAGATTAACCATCTAAAACGATTCATGTCATCAATTTCGGTATTTCTTCTGAAATTTCTTGTATAAATCTAACTGAGGATGAGAAAGTTGAATAAACTTACCGTTCACCAAAGCAAAGTGCAACTGATTGGTGCGCATGTCTAAAGCGTCTCCGTAAGACACAAAAAGTGTAGCACTTTTTCCGGCCTCTAATGTGCCGTACATGCTTTCTATACCCAGCATTTTTGCAGGAGCCAATGTAATTGACTCGATGGCTTTCTCGTAAGACAAACCATACGCCACTGCGGTGCCTGCGGTAAACGGAAGATTTCGAGTATTCATTGCTTCCATGCTTCCACTCATATCGATGGCAAACGGAATGTCTAGTTCAATTAAAATACTCGGCATTTGATAGGGCAAATCAATAGGATCTTGCTCTCTTTTGGGTAAGCTATGTAGGTTCGATAACAAAACACTTACGTGATTATCTCGCAATACTTCTGGTATTAAATACGCCTCGTAACCGCCCACAATTACTACTTTTTCTAAATCGAAATGACGTTTAATTTCTACGGCCTGAAGAATTTCTCTTGCAAAATCACAATGGATGTACAGCGTTTTTTCTCCGTTAAAAATACCCTTCATTGCTTCGAAACGAAGGTTTTTAATCTTTCCCGAGGGCTTTCTTGAATACGCTTTTGCTTCGTTAAAAAACCGATAAATCGCATCTACTCTATCGTCTGAGTTCTTGTTTTTCTCTGTGGTTATAGGTTTTCCCCAACCGCCTTTTTGAGTAAATCTTTTAGGCCAATTGAGATGAACACCTTCATCTTCTGCTACTAAAGCGTCTTCCCAATTCCAGCCATCGAAATGCATTACAGAACTCGATCCGGAGATTATGCCTCCTCTTGGAGTAATTTGCCCCAATAAAACACCATTAAACCGAACGGTTGGGGTTATTTTAGAATCGGTATTGAAGGCAATTGCGCTTCGAATATTGGGATTGTAATCCCCAACATCGTCATAATCTAAAGTAGCGCGAACTGCATCTATTTCTCTTAATCCTAGCGTGGTATTACAAGCAATAAACCCTGGATAGACATGTTGCCCGTTGAGATGAATTACCGTATCGTATTCTGCCTGATCGATGCGATAAATCAATTGATTTTTCACAAATTGAAGCAATCCGTTTTCAACGGCAATTGCAGAATTTTCAATCACGTCTCCATTCCCAACATGTGCAACGCCTCCCAAAATCAAAATCTTTTGGTCGGTTAGTTTTCCGGGTGATGGAATTTGGGCTCCTACCGATAAAGTGGCTACCCAGAAAAGCAAGACAGCCCAACTTTTTAAAATAAAATTATTCATGCAAATATTCTTCTAAGATGGTATCGCACTCGTAAAGTAACTGCTCTTTAGCTGATGGTTTTTGCGTTTTTCCACCTTTTTTATTGAATTCAATCATTTTTTGGATAATTCTAGCTCTTTCTGCTTTGATTTCTTCTCGCAACTGAGCATCTCGTTCTCGATCGAAAAACGGAATACCTTCTATGTAGGTAGTTTTCACCATGCTGTAAACGCTGAGCGGATGGCCGGTCCAGACAACTAAATCGGCATCTTTGCCCACCGTAATTGAACCTAGTCGATGATCTAAGTGCAGCATTTTTGCTGGGTTAATGGTGACCATTTTTAAGGCATCTTCTTCGCTTACTTTTCCATATTTAATGGTTTTGGCTGCTTCATGATTAAGCCTGCGTCCCATTTCAGCATCGTCAGAATTAATTCCCGTATTTACACCCACCTCGTTGAGCAAGGCCGCATTGTAGGGAATTGCATCGTTCACCTCGTATTTATACGCCCACCAATCACTAAAAGTAGAAGCATGTGCCCCATGTTCTTTTAGCTTATCAGCCACTTTATAACCTTCTAAAATATGGGTGAATGTATTGACACGAAAACCCATTGAATCTGCCACATGCATAAGCATATTAATTTCGTGTTGCATGTAACTATGGCAAGAAATAAAGCGTTCGCTATGCAGTATTTCTACTAGAGCTTCTAACTCTAAATCTCTTCTTGGCGGTAAGTTTTCATAGCCCGTAATCTCCTTAACCACAGGCAATTTCTTTACCGTAAACCTTTTCTTTTCTAGACCATATTGTTTCCAAAGAGAATCGTATTCTAATGCTCGATAGAAACGATCGTAATACACTTGCTCTACGCCCATTCTAGTTTGAGGAAAACGAATGGTATTATGGTCTCCCCAGTTCGATTGCTTTACATTTTCACCCAAAGCAAATTTGATGAAACCCGGAGCATTATCGATTTTCATCGCATCGGCATTGTACCCCCATTTCAGCTTAATTAGAGCTGATTGCCCGCCTATTGGATTGGCAGAACCGTGAAGCAAATGAGCAGTTGTTACACCACCACTTAACTGCCTATAAATATTGATATCGTCTGGGTTTACCACATCGCCAATTCTCACCATGGCCGAGCTGTTATAACTGCCTTCGTTCACGCCTTTGCTAATGGCAATGTGGCTGTGTTCGTCTACCAAACCAGGCGTAACATGTAGGTCTTTTCCGTTTATAACGATTACATCATCATCGTACTCTAACTGACGACCAACTGCTGCAATTTTTCCGTCTTCTACCAGAACATCGCCCACAAATTTGCCCAGTGAATCGCAGCTCCAAATTGTAGCTCTGCGAATAATGAAATCGTTGCGTTCTGGCAGTTGTTGCCAACCGTATGCCTTGTTGGGAAACCATGCCTGAGCATTTACTTTCTCGGTAGGAACCGTTTCTTTCTTCGTGTTGAATTTCTCTTGTCGAATGGCGGTCCAAACTACCCAATCTCCTTTTCCGTTTTGACCTCTACCGTCTAGAATTTTGCTTTTATAGTTGATTTTTCCGCTCAGGCGAACCGGACCAGAAAGCATGGCATCTTCCCAATCGAATTGCAGGGTAATTAGCTTATAGTCTTGCGTTATTTTTACCTTTTTCTCGTTTCTTCCACGCTCGTTTACGGTAGCCTGTAATTTTTTCCCTTCTTGCTTAATAATCAAGTTGAGTTGTGTTTTATCTACCGAAAGCACATATTCTCCAGTGATATCTACTTTATCGATACGGTTAATTGGGTAGGGTTTCCCGGCAACCCAATTTTCAATAACAGCAGCATCAGAACTAAACAGCGAATCAGATGCGATAAAAAAGTTGGCTACTTTTCCGGGTTCTATGGTTCCTACCTTATTTTCAACTTTTAGCAGTTGAGCGGGAACACGAGTTAATGCATCAATCGCTTTTTCTTTTGGCAAACCCGCGTGCACTGCTTTTCGAAGGCGATCCATAAAATCTTTGCCAGAATCGGTTCCTTCTGCGGTAATTGTGAAAGGGATGTTGTGCTGTGCCAAAATAGCGAGGTTAGAAGGAGCCAACTCCCAATGTTTTAGCTCTTCTAGGGTAACAAAAAGAGCATCGTAAGGGTCGGTAATATCGTAAGCATCTGGAAAATTCAGAGGAATAATAAAGCTCGCTTGCGTTGCTTTTATATCGTATAATCGCTTGTATTCATCTCCGTTCCCTTTGATTATGTAAGGGTGATTAAATTCTTTTGAAACCTCTGCAGCTCGCTGAGCGCTTAAGTAATCGCTTACTTGAAAAATGGCCGGCAACGTCAACTGCTCGTAGAAGTGTTGCAAAGTAATATTGGTTTCTTTTGTAGACTGTTGACTATACCACTGCGCATCGTAATACGTTTGTCTGAGCAATGAAATTGCGCCCATTAAAGAGCTCGGATATTGCTGTGTGGAGCTGCCTTTATCGAACGAAAAACCAGTGGCTGCTTCGGCCTTAATTACCATTTCGTTAGCAGATTGGTTGCCGAGGGCTACTAGAGAAGCCGTTCCTCTAGCGATGCCATCTTGCTGTTGAGTAAGCACCCAACCAAATCCTTTTTCTCTCCATTCGCTAGCTTCTTTGTTGTTAGGTTCGAAAACAGTAGCAGCGTTTCTTTCGGTATGAAGAGCATTGTTGGCACCAAATGCTCCTCTTCTTTGAGCATGGTATTGAGGTTTTCGTCCTGCTTTTTTCTTTTCAACGGTAGGAACCCCATAATCTGTGTACAAATCGATAAACGATGGATAAACTACTTTGCCTTGAATATCTTGTGTAACGGCATGCTTCGGAATTTCAAAATCGGTTCCTACCGATAGTATTTTGCCGTTTTGAACCAATAAATTCACTTTTTCTAATCGGTTGTTGGCGGTATAAACTTTACCGTTGACCAATGCAAAAAGGGTATTTCTGGTGTCTTGAACTTTATTTTCTGGAAAAGTGGACTGACCACTGGTTACTAAAACCGTGCTCAATAGAACTAACGCAATAAAAAATCTCATCTAAAATGCCTCAATAACGCACGAAAATAGTGATTTATATTCTGTGCTTTGTGAGTGATATTTTGGGTTTAACAAACACTTAGGCGATTTGCTTGTAGTATTTTCGCAGGGAAACTTTAAATTAAACATAGCATGTATACTGGTTTATTGCACACACATTCTGCTTTGCGTTGGGCTCTTTTGTTAGTGATTATAATTGCCATTGTTCTTTCGGCAATGGGGTTAGCACAAAAAGGAAAATTTGGTAAAACCAATGATAGCCTTTCTAAGTTGGCGCTAATATTCTCTCACGTTCAGCTCTTAATCGGCTTTGTATTGTATTTCGTTAGCCCGATAGTTGAAACGGCATTAAACGATTTTGGTGCGGCTATGGGGAACCCCACTTTACGTTATTGGGGAGTTGAACACCTTACCGCCATGGTTATTGGGGTTGCTTTAATTACCGTTGGTAGAGTAAAAGCCAAAAAGGCAGCTAGCGATTTAGACAAGCACAAAAAGATTGTAATTTTCTTTACGATTGGTTTAGTAATTATGATTTCTCGTATTCCGTGGGATAGAGCTTTCTAATTGTAGTTTACGAAATCTATTTTATAAAAAAAGCTCGCTATTGGCGAGCTTTTTTTCGTTTCAACCTTTTCTGATTAAGATTGAGTTAGCGAACGATGAACAGTAATTCATAATTTAAGTAGTCCTAACCAAAAAGAAACAACCATAAACAAATGCTTACGGTTGTTAATTCATTTAACAGGACAAGAAAGGTTTCGTAGTCGCTAGTGTAATCATACAACTCTTATAACGTTAAGATTTTCATAAAGGTTTCATTTTTATTGAATAATTATTTTCCTCATTAACGCATTTTGATGGTTGGTTACCCTTAGAAAATAAATTCCAGCTGGCAAATGACCAACTGACACAGTAGCCTGCTGACTAGACAGATAGCCACTTTCCATTACCTTCCCCTCTAAATTAAGCAATTGAAATTCGCTGTTTTCTTCAAGACCAATCACTTGAAAATTTTCTTTAACCGGATTAGGAAAAACATTCACTTTAGATGAAAAGTCGAAATTTTGATTGTTTGTACTCGTAAAAACCTGATCGGCTGTATCATGATACGCTTTTAGGTAATCACTTGCTTCTAAAATTTCTCCAAAATCTTGGCCACATGCCAAATATGGATCAGCCGTTTCTGCAAAAATGGCCACCGTGGTAAACTGTACAAAATCGCCTTTGTTAAAATCAAATTCCCCTGCTGATAAAAGCATTTTCCTGTCTCCTGGCACATTTCCAGCAGAGCATTCTGACCAACTGTTGGCATCTGCTGGTGAGCCTGAAAACATATATTTGGTAATCGCAGACGGATCAGAATTAGGATCAGAAGCATGTCCATTTCCACCACGGTAAAAGGGAGAACTATCTTTCCATAAACCGCGCATATATTGGTAGTAATGCACAGGGAGAGAAGGGATACCTGTTGCCCCAGAGCTATTATCAAATACGGAAAAAGATGACATTTTCAGGTTTTGATTCGATCTACTTAGTTTTGATTCTAAAATTCGAACACCTGCCATTGGCGGATGAGCTCCATACCCGAGTATGCCGCCACCATCTTCGTCAAAACTGTCTCCGTTAAACACAAAGCCCAAATTTCTTGAGGTATCACACGCCACAAAATCATCTGAAGGATTTCCCAAATCAGTATCTACCATTACTCCGAAATAGGCATCTAGCAACGATTTTCCCTTATTGATTATTTTATAATCATAAAACGTGGCGTTGTTTTCGTGTCCATTTCCAGTGTATGCATACGCCATCACTTGCATCTCAATTCCAATTTGCTCTCCACCCGTTTCGGTGTGCAAATTACCTTTATCGTTTACTACATACCAAAGGGCTTGATCTCCATTAATTAGCGGATAATCTCCATCTAAAGCGTTATAAATCTCATCGTTGTTTACATCTACAAAAGGCGCCAAATCTTGGTTGGGCATACCATTGTATGGGTTTCCTTTTGCTGGCCACGCCAAAACATTAGTCGAAGTGGCAACTCCATTAACATGCTCATTTACTTCTGTTTGGGTCATCGGAAAAATTTCATCAAACCCATCACAAGTGCTTTGAGTAACTTCTCCGTTTTCGTCTAACGGACCCGGATAAAAATCCATTCCTGTTTGTCGGTACTTCACACCTGCCAAGTGCAGCGTATTTCCTGAATCTCTACCTCCAAACCAAATCGACTGCTGAAAAAACGTGTTCCTACCCGTGTTTTTAGGAACGCGATAATGCGCGAATCCCGATAAATCCCACCATTGGTCACCTCCATTTTGAATCAATGCCGAAACATTGTTTACATCTAGCAACATAGAAGCTGAAGGCGGATTACACATCGGGTTTTGTTGCCCCCAAGAAGTGAGTGCAACAAAAGAAAAAGCGCAGGTAGCGGCTATAAATCTTCTCATAATTTTAATTTTAGGTTAGGCTCTAAGAAGATTCACTATTATCATTTGCAACTGCAATATCGCAATTCGTATGCGCCTCACAACGGCCAGTTATTTATCGGAGGGTTTACAAGGCTCAGAGGTTGTTTTCAATAGATTAATCGTATCGGTAGGAACACAATTGTGATTCACACAAAAAACTTTCAATAATTTCGCAACTTATTTAAAAATAGAGGTTTCCTTATATGGGAGAAATGATTAAGACAGAAGGCAGACAAGAAACAGGCGTTTTAGTGGGTATAATTACCCCTAATCAGTCTGAAGAACAAGTTGCCGAATATTTAGATGAACTCGCATTCTTAGCAGAAACACTAGGAATAAAAGCCGTAAAAACGTTTACGCAAAAACTTCAAACTCCAGATGTTAGGTCTTTCGTTGGCAAAGGAAAACTAATGGAAATCGACACCTACATTAAAGCAGAAAAAATCGATACCATCATTTTCGATGATGATTTATCGCCCTCACAAATGCGAAATCTTGAAAAAGAATTGAAAATCAAGATTTACGATCGAAGTTTGCTTATTCTCGATATCTTTCAACAACGTGCTCAAACCGCACAAGCTAAGGCGCAAGTTGATTTAGCACGTTACCAATATTTATTGCCTCGATTAACCCGTATGTGGACTCACCTTGAGCGCCAACGTGGGGGAACAGGAACCCGTGGTGGTGCTGGGGAAAAAGAAATTGAAACGGATAGACGTATTATTCGCGAAAAAATAACCCGCCTTCACAAAAAGCTCGAAACCATTGATAAACAAATGGCTACGCAGCGTAAGAATCGGGGTAAAATGGTGCGTGTGGCGCTAGTGGGCTATACCAACGTGGGTAAATCTACTCTTATGAATATCTTGAGTAAATCTGAAGTGTTTGCAGAAAACAAACTCTTCGCTACCCTCGATACAACGGTTAGAAAAGTGGTTATTCACAATCTTCCGTTTTTGATGACCGACACCGTTGGTTTCATTAGAAAACTCCCTCACCAATTAGTAGAGTCTTTTAAAAGTACGTTAGACGAGGTAAGAGAGGCCGATGTTTTAGTTCATGTAATCGATATTTCTCACCCACAATACGAAGATCACATGAAAACGGTAAACGAAACACTTACCGAAATTAGCGGTGAAGAAAAACCAACGGTTTATGTTTTCAATAAAATTGATCAGTACAAGCACGTTGAAGAAGGAGAGTTTGACTACACAGGCGGAAACGAGCACCCCATTGCTTTAGAAGACCTTAAAAAGAGCCTGAGCAGAAACTTAAAAGCTCCATGTATTTTTATTTCTGCAAAAGAGAAGTTGAACATTCACGAACTACGTGATTTGCTCTACGAAAACATTAAAGAAACCCATGCAAAGAGGTTCCCGTATAACGACTTTCTCTATTAAAATAAAAAAGCCCTTAGAACTTTCTAAGGGCTTTTTACTTTCAAAATGTTGATTTTATTGCTTAACCAGCTTTTTGATTAGCATCCCTTTAGAAGTGGTTACTTCTAAAAAGTAAATTCCACGCTCACCAGGAATAGTCAGTTCTAGCTGGCTCAGGTTATTTACTGAACGATCCAATACTACATTTCCTATTAAGCTGTACACTTTATACTGTTGAATTTGAAGATCTTCGGCAAGAATGTTAACGGTTCCTACCGTTGGGTTAGGAAAAACTTGAATAGCACTCTCTTCTAGTGTTTCTACTCCAGTTGTACCAATGGTAAACGATTCTATTTTGGTGCACAAGTTGGCATCTGTAACGGTTACTTCGTAAGTACCTTCTGGGATGTTATTCAAAATAGCCGTTCCGCCACCGTTCGACCAAAGAAATGAGTATCCCGGTGTACCACCAGATGCGGTTACCTCTATGCTTCCGTTAGACATTCCGTTTTGAGAAGGTGTGGTATTTGCAGATAAAGTGATAGGAGCTGGCTCAGTTACTGTAAACGTTTCTATTACGGTATTTACGCCATCGGTAACGGTTACCGTATAGGTTCCAGCTGATAAATCGGTTACTTGATTTCCGTTGGCTGTACCATCTGACCATGTGTAGGCGTAAGTTCCAGAACCACCAAAAGCGGCTGCTGTTGCTCCTCCATCTGCATCTCCATGGCAGCTAGTTGGGTTAATTTGCGTTGCCGCAATTAAATTATCTCCCGATTTATAATCGGCATTTAAGATGTTACCGTTGCGGGCATCCGTTTCTAACTCAAGTACAAAAAAGTCTTCGTTATTCGCGATGTACTGATAAGTAAAAGTGCTGTCTTCTAGGTCTTCGATCATTTGCCATGCGCCAAAGATTTGCACTTCTAGCGTGTCGTACGTGGTTTCTTTGGTAAACACTCTTAAGGTGGTGAAGGTTCCTGCAGGCGTAGTTACATCACCAAAAGCATCAATTTCTGTTTCTCTCACCATTCTTCTGGTTAATCGAATAGAATCGAAAGGTTGGCCTACTGCAGAACCCGCAACTGCACTGTCTAACACAGATTCAGAAATAAATGAGTCGCCATAGTTAGCTGGCAAGTTTAGCAGCTGAATATCTGGATTAATGTTAAACGAAGTATTTACACCTTGACCTAGAACATCGCCATCTAAACCATCTAGGTACAAGCCGTTGGCGGTAAGTTTTAAATAGGTGTACAAACCATTATCGTTAACTACGTGTGTAGCACTTGGGAAATTTGAGGCATTAGGCGTTGAAGCTGGGTTATCTAGCGTTAGCGTTTCGTAAAAATCGTATTGCAATGCTGAATAATCCCATGTTTGGGCAGTTGCTGAACCTGTAGGAACCGTTAACCCATTCACTACAGTATCTTTAAACATGTAAACATCTGTTACGGGCGATGCAAAATCTGCTCCGGTAACGGTAATTTGACTGAACCCAATAGAGGAAGTCAATAAACAAGAAAGGGTAAAAAGTAAGGTTCTTATCATATTTAAAGTTTTTGATGCGTTGGCGTAAAGTTACCCAAAAGATTGAAGTTCATACAACTTCTTGTAGAGCGCTCCTTTTTCAAGCAATTCAGCGTGGGTTCCTATTTCTTTGATTTCTCCCTTTTCAATTACCACAATTTTATCGGCATTTTGAATGGTAGACAATCGGTGAGCAATTACCAAAGAAGTTCGATTTTTCATCAGGTTTTCGAGCGCCTCTTGCACCAATTTCTCACTTTGCGTGTCGAGGGCAGAAGTGGCTTCGTCTAAGATTAAAATCGGAGGATTTTTCAATACGGCTCTAGCGATACTTATTCTTTGTCTTTGTCCGCCAGAGAGTTTTCCACCTCCATCACCAATATTGGTATCGTATCCGTTTTCTAGTTGAACTATAAACTCGTGAGCATTCGCAATTTTTGCCGCTTTTATAATGTCTTCACGAGAATGCGATCCTTCTCCAAAATCGATGTTGTTAGCCACTGTATCGTTAAAAAGAATACTCTGTTGAGTAACAATACCGAGCATTTCTCGCAACGAGCGCAAATTCATCTCTTTAATGTCTACACCATCAATTTTAACGGCTCCTTCTTGCACATCGTAAAAGCGCGGCAATAAATCGGCAATGGTAGATTTACCACTTCCAGAAGGCCCCACTAAGGCAACCGTTTCGCCTTTCTTAACATCGAGGGTTAAACTCTTCAGCACATACTCTTTTTCGTATTTGAAGCTTACCTGCTCATAAGAAATCCCTTTCGAAAACTGTTGTATGGTTTTAGGCTGATCAATTTCATAAATACGCTTATCCGCATTTAAAATATCGTTGATTCTATCCATAGAAGCCGAACCTCGCTGCACATGATAAGAAGCACTTGAAAGCGATTTAGCCGGTGTAATTAACTGACTAAAAAGCACGAGAAATCCGATAAAAGATGAAGCCGCCAATTCATCATCAAATACTAATCTACCTCCGTAAAGCAAAACAATTGACACAACGGCAACGCCCATCCATTCGCTCAATGGTGATGCTAAATCTCGCTTGCGGTACATGCGAATCATCAAATTCGCATATCCTTGATTTTGTTCTTCAAATTTTTGCTGTGAAGTTTTTTCTGCATTAAATGCTTTAATAATTCTTAAGCCCGTTAATGTCTCTTCTATGGTAGAAAGTAAATCGCCTAATTTGGTTTGACTTTGGTTCGATGTTTTCTTCAAACTCTTCCCAATCTGGCCAATGATTAAACCTGCAATTGGCAACAGAATAAAGATAAAAACACTCATTTGGGGACTGGTATACACCAACGCGGCTAAAAACGCAATTATGGCAATGGGCTCTCTAAAAACAGCTTCGAGAGATGTCATGATCGACCACTCTACTTCTTGCACATCAGAAGTCATTTTTGAAATCACGTTCCCTTTTCGTTCTTCAGAAAAATAGCTCAAAGGCAAAGCCAACACTTTAGCATACAAATTATTGCGAATATCACGAACTACATTGTTTCTAATCTTGGCGATAAAAAACATAGCTAAATACTTAAACAAGTTTTTTAAAGTGGTCATTACCACTAATACCACACAAATAATAATTAGAGCATCTTGTTTTCCATTATCTTGAATGGTTTCGGCTAAAAAGAAGTAAAACTGATCTTTTAAAGCATCTATCGAAAAACCAGTTGGAGGTTTTTGGGCCGCTAATTTTTCGAAGTTATCGTTGAACAACACATCTAATACCGGTATTAACATAGCAAGAGAGAATACCGAAAAAAACACACTTAGAATATTGAAAAAGATGTTGAGAAAAGCAGAACCTATATAAGCCTTGGCGAGGCCTAAGATTTTTAAGAGATTTTTCATTCAGCTATAATTCACTTTCAGGTGAGTTCGCAAAGATAAGAGTTATCGAAGTGCTGCAGAGCATTTTCATCATTCAGGGTGTACGCGGTATAAACGGCTTATTCGCTACCTTTGCCAAATGAGTATCAGACAAGAGAAAGTTGCGAAATTAATTCAGCGCGACTTAGGTGAAATTTTTCAGCAGGTAGGAACCGATATTTTACCCGGAAAAATGATTTCTGTAACCGTGGTAAGAACCGCTCCCGATTTAAGAATGGCGAGAGTGTATTTAAGTATTTTCCCCACAGATACTAGCAAAACAGACTTGAAAGCCATTAAATCTCATGCAGGAGAAATTCGTTTTCAACTGGGTCAGCGCATTAAAAATCAGTTGCGAAATGTGCCTGAACTTTTCTTTTACTTAGACGATTCTTTAGATTATGCAGAACGTATAGACGAGTTACTCGACTAAGTGAATTTCCCTTTTTACATAGCAAAGAGGTACCTTTTTTCGAAAAAAAGCACCAATGTAATTAACATTATTTCACGTATTTCTATGTTCGGTATTGGCATAGGAACACTTGCCTTAGTGGTAATTCTATCTGTTTTTAACGGTCTCGACAATCTAATTTCTAAGCTATACAGCAATTTTGATGCAGACCTTCGCATCGAAGCAGCAGAAGGAAAAACATTCTCTTGGAGTGATTTTCCGGTGATGGAAATGGTGCAAAACGAAAATGTTGCCAACTTCTCTAGAAGCCTTGAAGAAACGGTAATGTTTAAGTACAACGATAACCACACATTTGCTACTTTAAAAGGGGTAGATACCAGTTTTAAAGAAATTACAGGTATCGACACCATGATTTGGCAAGGCTCTTCTACCCTTACCACAAAAGACGAACGTGAATTTTTAATTCCTGGATATTTCGTTGCCGACCAGCTCGGTTTGTTTATTAATAGTGCCACAACACCTATTCAAGTTTACGCTCCTAAGAAGAAAAAAGGGTTTGTAATTAACGCTCAAAATGCCTTCCGAATAGAAAATATTTTTCCTTCGGGAATTTTTGCCGTGAATGCAGATTTTGATTCGAAGTATGTGTTGAGTTCCTACCGTTTTGCAGAAAGAGCACTAGACGCTAAAGGCGAAGTTTCTGCCCTCGAAGTAGACCTAGAGCCTGGAGTTGACGCACTCACGTTTAAAGAAGAGTTGCAGCAATTGGTAGGAACCGATTACCGCGTTGTAACCAGAGAAGAACGCAACGAAATTGTTTTTAGAACCAGCCAAACCGAAAAATGGTTCACTTTCTTAATTCTGGCTTTTATTCTCATGATTGCCACTTTTAACCTCATTGGCTCCCTAACCATGCTGATTATCGATAAAGAGAAAGATATTTTCACTTTACAAAGTTTAGGAGCCACACCCAAAACCATTTTCTCCATTTTTCATCTTGAAGGGCAAATGATTGCTTGGTTAGGAGGATTTTCAGGCTTAGTGCTCGGTATGGTAATCGTGACACTTCAAGAGCAATTTGGCTTCATAAAAATTGATGGGATGATTGTAGATGCGTATCCCGTTGCGCTCGAAATTACCGATTTACTTACCATTACTGTTACCGTTTTAGTAATTGGTTTTTTTGCTTCTTGGGTTCCTGCCAAGATTGCTACGCGAAAAGCTTTTCAGACCAAAGTAGTGTCAGAACCTGAGTAGTTCACTTCTATTTTATCGAGCGTATCGTAAAGTTCATTTAAGTCGTGAGATGTTACCAAAATGGTTCTGAAGGCCTTAAAATGCGGAACCCCTTTAAAGTAATTCCCATAATGCCTGCGTGTTTCGACTATTCCTAGGTTTTCACCCTTCCAAGCTACGCTCATTTCGAGGTGTTTTCTAGCCATCTTAACGCGATCGTGCACGGTAGGTTTGGCTAAATGCTCACCTGTTTTCATGAAGTGCTTAATCTCATTAAAAATCCAAGGGTAACCGATAGAGGCTCTGCCGATCATGATGCCGTCTATTCCATATTTATCTCGGTACTCTACCGCTTTCTCTGGTGTAGTAATGTCTCCATTACCAAAAACCGGAATATGCATCCTTGCGTTGTTTTTCACCTCAGAAATCAAGGACCAATCTGCATCGCCTTTGTACATCTGTTTGCGGGTTCTACCGTGAATAGAAATTGCTTTTATGCCCACATCTTGTAATCGTTCGGCAACCTCTACAATGTATTTACTGTTTTCGTCCCACCCCAAACGGGTTTTTACTGTAACTGGCAAATGGGTAGTTTCTACAATGGCCTTTGTTAGCCGTACCATCTTAGGTATGTCTTGCAAAATACCTGCGCCTGCGCCTTTCGAGGCTACCTTTTTTACTGGGCAACCAAAGTTAATATCGATAATATCAGGATTTGTTCGTTCTGTAATTCTGGTGGCTTCTACCATAGAATCTAAGTCAGAACCAAAGATTTGTATACCAACAGGACGTTCGTATTCAAAGATATCGAGCTTTTGTACGCTTTTGGCGGCATCTCTGATTAACCCTTCAGATGAAATAAACTCTGTATACATAACATCTGCACCATTTTCTTTGCACAAAGCTCTAAAGGGTGGGTCACTTACATCTTCCATGGGTGCTAACAACAACGGAAAATCTCCAACTTCTATATCTGCAATCTTTACCATTCGCTAATTTCGAACCGCAAAATTAAGAAACTGTCTTTCATGAAATACGCAGGAATTCTCCAAGAAAAAAATCCAGGCTCTAGAATTATGTATTCGCTGGTGTTTATTCTCCTTGGCATCTTCATTTTTGGTATTGTAGGAGCCGCTATCATCTTCTTGATAAATCCTGATCATGCTATGAATATGGTAGTCGTTTCTGGTGATCTTTCGGATCCTACCAAGGTACTTGGGTTAAAAATATTGCAACTTTTTAGCAGTATCGGAACCTTTGTTTTCCCTGGAATTATGGCTGGATGGCTGTTTTCGCAAACTTCTGTTCAAGATTATTTGCGGTTATACCGAGTAAGTTCTGTTCAGCTTATTCTTTTCAGCATATTCATTATGGCAAGCTCGCTACCTATTATTAACTGGATTGGTTATTGGAATAGCCAACTCTCTTTGCCTGAATCTATCCAATTTATTGAAGATTGGATGCGCTCTACTGAAAACAATAATCAGCAAATTCTAGAAGTATTTCTTAAAATGGATTCTCCGCTTGATTATCTCTTTAACTTATTGCTGATTGCTGTGGTTCCCGCTATTGGTGAAGAATTTCTTTTTAGAGGAGTATTTCAGCGAGAACTAAATGTTTGGTGGAAAAATCACCACTTAGCCATTTGGGTATCTGCTTTTGTATTTAGCGCTATACACATGCAGTTTTTGGGGTTTGTTCCGCGCCTTTTAATGGGAGCTTTGTTCGGCTATGTTTTTTATTGGTCTGGAAGTTTAATTCTTCCGATTTTGATGCATTTTATCAATAATGCTTTAGCCTTAAGTTTGGTGTATTTCACCAATTTAAAAGTGGTGCCAGAAGAAACCGAAGACCTGGGAATAGCGGCCAATCAATGGCCGTTAATAACCATTTGTAGTATGGTGGTGGTTTTTCTACTATATAGAGTTTACGTAATCTGTCAACAAAAAAAGGAAGCCTCTTAGAAGCTTCCTTTTTTTTCAACAGTTATCAAGAAGAATAATCGAAAAAAGATTACTCGTCAAGTTTTTCACGAGTAGCGTAGCTAATCTTAAGCTGCTGAGCCATTCTTAGCTCTTGCTTAACATCGGTTACAATACCCATTTTTGTTTCTTTATCTACTTTAAAAGAAGCAGTAATTAATGGAACTTCTGCTTCATCTTTTGTAGTTCTAAACGTTTCAATAGCCGGACGAACCTCATCAATTTCTGCAAATGCATCATTGATTTGAACACGAGATGCGGTACCATACTTTTTCTTCTCCATGGGCTCACCTATGTATAGGTAAAACACCAGAGATTTGTTTTCCAGTTTCTCAATTTCAGTTGCTTCTGGTTCAGATATCGAAACTTTCAAGTCGGTTTCTCTCATCACGGTAGTTACCATGAAGAAGAAAAGGAGCATGAAAACGATATCAGGCAACGAAGCGGTAGATACTGCTGGAAGTTCTTTTTTTGCGTCTGGTTTAAATTTTGACATACAATTATCCTCCTACATCTTGTGGTTCTGCTTCTGAAATTCTCTGTGGATATACTTTACGAATGGCTTTCACCTTTTCTTCGTCTCCACGTTTTAACAGCTCATCGTAAGAAACTCCAAATTTACTTATTGCCAACTCGTTACGTAGTTCATTGTAAGCTGCTGCCAATTCGTTTTGAATTTGAATGTACAAGTTGTACGATGTACCATTATCATTTTGCAGAGAAATTACCTGTTTAGAAACCTGATAAGTTCCGAAGAACGGAACCTCAACGGCTTTCTTCTCTGGCAATTCTTCTTTGTTCATTGGATTCGCAATAAACTCTTTTGCTGCTTCTCTCAGTTCCGTAATATCCATTAGATCACCTTCAACAAGTAGTTGATCGTTAGCATTCGCAAGTACTACGAATACGTTACGGTCTCTAATGGGTGGCGGATCTGGCTGATCTTGCAACAATGGCGGTGGCAATTTTCTCATGAGACCAAAGCTTGTATCCATGGTCGTAGTCACAAGGAAAAACACCAAGAGCAGGAAAGCGATATCTGCCATTGAACTTGCATTAATTTCTGGCGATGCTCTCTTTGCCATATGTTATCTAGTTAATCTTGATAATAATGAGTAAACGATAGACAAGATAGAAAGAAGCAATACGATGTATAACATGTAAAGAATTGCTCCTGACCACTGTGAGGCAGACTCAGTAATGCCAGCGTCTGCTTGTTTAATAGTAACTGAACCGTCTGCTAAACCGAATCCTATTCCTAAAAGAATGGCTAAACCTCCAATTCCGATACCGATTGTTTTGATGGCAGATGGTTTGCTCATTAATCCGAAAACGGATCCTGCCAAAATGCCAATCACTGCTAGTATTGATAATGCGTAAGAGTAGTAAAGCATTGGATCGTAGTTTTCACCTACAAGACCCACTACAAGTAAGATTACTCCTAGAATTAGCAATACATACATGATGTATGATGCAATTTTATTCTGCATAATTAATTACTTTTTCGATTGTTCGTGCTTTACTAAAATATCTATAAGTGCAATTGATGCGTCTTCCATATCGTTGGTAAGGCTATCAACTTTTGATACAATGTAGTTGTAAAATACTTGTAGAATCATCGCTACTAAAAGACCTGATAAGGTAGTAATAAGTGCTACCCCGATACCACCAGCAACAATACCTGGAGAGATGTTGTTTGCAGCAGCAATCGCGTCAAATGCTCCAATCATACCGAATACAGTACCAAAGAAACCAAGCATTGGTGCAAGAGCGATAAATAATGAAATCCAAGAAAGGTTTCTTTCCATGTTACCTACTTGTACAGAACCGTAAGAAATAACTGATTTCTCAACCATTTCGATACCTTCTGAAGAACGATCTAAACCTTGGTAAAAGATACTAGCAACAGGACCACGAGTGTTACGGCAAACTTCTTTAGCTGCTTCTACACCGCCTTGTGCTAATGCACCTTCAACATCGTTTAATAATTTCTTAGTGTTTGTAGTTGACATTGAAAGGTAAAGTACACGCTCAATTACAATCGCTAAACCTAGAATTAAACAAACCATTACGAAAGACATAAATACGGGTCCACCATCGATGAACTTGTCTTTCACAAATTGATGGAAACCTTTATCTTCAACTACGGCTTCCTCTTCAGCTTCTACTGTAGTAGCTTCTTCTGCAGGCTCTTCCATCTCTGCCATAGCAGCAGTAGTATCTGCATCGGTTGAATCTGTACCTTCAGTTTGTTCCATCTGAGTAGAGTCTGGCATGTTAGGCTCGTTTTGAGCTAATGCCGAGAACGAAACGAAAGTCAGCATTCCCACTACGGTAAGTAAGGCAATAATTTTTTTCATAACTGTTGATTTTGAAAAATTTACTTGTTTCTAAGTTTTTGATTTTTAAATAAGAACGATTTTATTTCACTTCTCTTGAGAGTTCTGCTTCTGCATTATTCCACAATTAAAGAATTTCTGCATCTACATAAACTGCCCATAGAGGGCGACTAAACTACAAAAAAAATAGGTTTACAAAATTCACAAAAGGCGCTTCTTAATTTTTAATTAAAGAACGGCTCGTGTTAGTTTTTAGTGTTCTGCTGCATATTTTGAAGGCGTTTTGCATACCGCTGATAATTTTCAACGTCTCCTAATTGAGAATAAATAGCTGCCAAATTTTGCAGAAGCACCCTATTATTAGGCACATACCTCATCGCTTGCTCAAAATAGCTCTTCGCTTTTACTAAGTCTCTTTGTTGTGCATACAACGTTCCGAGGTTCATTAATGCGTCTGCATTGTTGGGTGCTTTTTGTAAAGCTTTTAACAAAAAAGCTTCAGATTCTTTCGGTTTGTTAAGATATCTACCATACGCCTCTCCTAACGTTGTGAGCGGTTCGCTAGCATTTGGATAATACCTTTGGAGTGTTTGTAAACTTTCTACAGCCGACTGAATTTCACCGTTTTCCATCATTTTACGTGATCCTGCAACCACAAACATCAAAGCCGATCGGTTTTCAAAATTCGGATTTACCCCTGCCAACCTTAAAAAGTAAACATTGGCCTTTGAATATTCTTCTAGCTGAAAATGGGCTTTACCTATTAAAGTTAACGCTTGAACATAGGTTGGGTGAATTTCTATCGCCTTCCTTAAATGCCCAATGGCAATTTCAAAATTTTCTCGCTTAATGGCCGCTGCGCTATTTTCGTGTTGCTGCATAATTTGCAAACCAGCACTCATCTTCACTTTTGCACTCCCTTCAGAAATATCTACATCGGTAAGCGCCAAGGTTCTATCGCTTTCCCAGGCTGCATTTCTGGTAATGGTTTTTATACTCATAGCCACCACCAAAATCATAAGAAGCGGCATCGCCCAACGTGCATTCGCATGTTTAACGGTAGGAACCCATTTTAACAGGTATACGGTTCCTACCAGTAACAAACCAGCTGAAGGAATGTAGAGAAAACGCTCATTCATAAAAACCCCTACTGGAAAAAGCACATTAGAAACTAGCAACAAAGTGCCAAAAAACCATGCTAAGCCAAAACCTAACACCGATTGTCTCAAGAATACTTCTCTGATGGTAACTACCAAGAGTGCTACGCCAATAACCACAGAAACAAACACTAACGGAGTAGACCAATTGGCATACATTACTTCTGCTTCTAAAAACGGTAAGTGAAACGGATAATAATCGTGCGTTAGCGGATGTGGATACACCATCAGCTTGAGGTAAGCTAAAAACGACAGAATAATTGTTGCCCACTTTTCCTCTGAATTAGCTCGAAGAAATGGATTATTCATAATTTCATTTGGCACATCGGCACTTTCCCAACCTAGCACCGAAAAACGAACTACCATATAAAAAGCAGTTACTGCTACCAAAGCTAAAATGGGCATCGCTAGCTCTTTGAATTTCGATTTTAGAAACGTAATAGCCGTTAAGGGTAAAATGACTAAAAACGGGAGTGCGGTTTCTTTAGAAAACAAGGCCAATGCAAAAAACAAGCAACTATACACCAATGATTTAGTGTCGTTTTGGCCTTTTTTGAACTTTATAAAAGAAATGAGCGCTAAAAGCGCAAAAAAGAAACTAAGAATTTCATCTCTCCCTTTTATATTAGCAACTACCTCTGTGTGCAAAGGATGAACAACAAACAATAAAGTGGCTATAAACGGTATGTTCCAGTACCACTTTTGGTCTTTCACTGGAAACAACAAACTTAAAAACACAAAAAGCAGAAATCCTGTTGCTCCGTACAACAGAGCATTTATTAAATGACCAATAAATGGCGATTTGCCAAACAAACCATACTCAATAGAATGAGTAACCATAGTAACCGGACGGTATCGCCCACCACTCACCAAGTTTTTATCTTCTAAATCTTTTACATCTACTCCGTAATTATGGGCCCAAAAGCCATTCATAGAATCGTAAAAGAAGTGATCGAAAATAGAAGAGAATCCTTTTTGGGTAATCTGATTATGCGTAAGAACAATTTTATCGTCTAACACATAATCATGAGAAAGGGTGTTGGCATAGAGCAAAAAACCCAACAAGAATACTGTTGACAGCGCTGTTTTGTGTTGTTTCCAACTACTTCTAACAACGGATATAGATTGCGAAGTTTTTATAGGTTGCGCTTTCGTTTGCTCTTGTTGCTGCGCAGATTTCACTTGTTTCTGTTGCTTTTTTCTGGCCATAGTTAAACGGTTAGTTCTCCACGAAGCGATGCTTCCATTGCCGCTCTCACTTCTTCTTCGGCTAAATTAGAACCGGTAAGGTACATTAGTTTTGCCACTGCTGCTTCGGTGGTAATATCTCGTCCGCTAATCACACCCATTTCTAGCATTTCACGGCTTGTTTCGTACAAACCTTGCTCTACAACACCTGTATGGCATTGGGTAACGTTGTAAATAAACTTACCCCCATCAATGGCCGTTTTTATAGCTTCTAAAAACCAAGAATAAGTAGGCGCATTTCCACTTCCAAACGTTTTAAGAACAATGCCTTGCAAGGCCGGGTTTTCTAAAATACACCTCACCACTTTTTCATTGATGCCTGGAAACAGAAACAGCACGGCCACATTATCGTTAAAAAGACGGTTTACTTTCAAGTTTAAACCGGTAGGAACCCAAATATCACTTCGGTTGTATTTAATGTGTACTCCAGCTTCTGCCAGTAAAGGATAATTAGGCGAGTTAAACGCCTCGAAGTTTTCAGCACTGAATTTATGGGTACGGTTCCCTCGGTACAATTTGTACTCGAAATAAACGGCTACTTCAGGCACCATTGGCTCTCCCAATTCGTTACGAGCCGCAGCAATTTCTATCGCGGTTAAAAAGTTTTCTTTACCATCGGTTCGTATTACACCAATAGGCAGTTGACTTCCCGTTAAAATTACAGGCTTGCTTAAATTCTCGAGTATAAAACTGAGCCCAGAAGCGGTATATGCCATGGTATCTGAGCCGTGTAAGATTACAAAACCATCATAATCGTTGTAATTCTGCTCTATCATTTTGCCCAATGCCACCCAAATAACAGGATTCATGTTACTTGAATCGATCGGATTATCTAGTGCAATGGAATCTAACTCAATATTCAGCTTCGAAAGCTCTGGAATTTGTTGAGTGAGCTGGTCAAAATCGAACGGATGAAGCGCTTTGGTTTTGGCTTCTTGAACCATACCAATTGTTCCTCCGGTATAGATAATCAGAATTTTAGGCACCTTAAGCATTAGCAACCAAATATAGTTTTAGAATTCTGTGTAGTAATCTCTGCTACATTTTCTATGGCGGTTTCGTGTATATCGGCCACTTTTTGCGCCACCAACTCTGTGTAAGAAGCCTCGTTGCGTTTACCCCGAAAAGGTGTAGGTGTTAAATAAGGTGCATCGGTTTCTAACACCAATTTATCAAGCGGAAGTTGTTTTACCACTTTATCTAGGCCTGAATTCTTGAACGTTACCACGCCCCCAATGCCCAAGTAAAAATCACCGTAATCTAAAATATGTTGAGCTTGCTCTAGGGTTCCTGTAAAGCAATGGAAAATACCTTTGAGCTGGTTATCGTTGAGTCGGTCTACAATTTCGAAAATCTCATCGAAACTATCTCTCGCATGAATCACAATGGGCAAGTTGAGTTCTTTAGCCCATTCTATTTGCTTTTCAAAGGCTTCAACTTGTTGTTTAAAAAAGGTCTTATCCCAATAGAGGTCTATGCCAATTTCACCAACCGCCACATAATTACCAGAAGCCAATTCTTCTTTTACAAACCGTAACTCTTCGTGGTAGTCTTCTTTTACTGAGCAAGGATGTAGCCCCATCATAGGAAAACAATGATTGGGATAATCGGCCACTAATTGCTTTAAATCGGCAGTGGTTTCTCTATCTACATGCGGTAAAAAAATGCGTTGCACGCCTTTATCAAAGGCGCGTTGCATCATCTCATCTCTATCTTCGCTAAAAGCATCGAGATAAACGTGTGTATGCGTATCGGTTAAGATCATCGCTCAAAAATACAAATCGAGTCGAGCGATAAAAACCTAATTTTTCAGAAGTTACCTACGCTTGAACTGCCGCTAAAATTGAATCGAAAATTAATTTACCGTCTACATTGCCTAATTCTGTATCGGCAGCTCTTTCTGGGTGAGGCATCATACCAAAAACATTGCGCCCTTTGTTGGTAACACCAGCAATATGATTTACAGAACCATTAGGATTGGCTCTTTCAGAAACTTCACCTTCTTCTGTACAGTATTGGAAAAGAATTTGATCGTTTTGCTTTAATTCAGCCAATGCTTCGTCTGAAACATAATAACGACCTTCTGCATGAGCAATTGGAATTTTCAACGCCTTGTCTGCATCTAAACCTTTATTGGTAAGCGCGTTAGATGTGCTCGGCTTCATAAAGATGTTTTTACAAACAAACTTCTGGTGGTTGTTGTGCAGTAAAGCACCTGGTAGTAAACCTGCTTCACATAAAATCTGGAAACCATTACAAATTCCCATTACGTAACCGCCTTTTTCGGCATGCTTAATCACCTCTGTCATAATTGGTGAAAAGCGAGCAATAGCGCCACTTCTCAAGTAATCACCGTAAGAGAAACCTCCCGGAAGCACAACAAAATCTACTCCTTTTAAATCTTGATCTTTATGCCACAAACGCTCTACTTTTTGATTCAGTAGCGTTTCTAAAACATACACCATATCTTCATCGCAGTTACTTCCCGGAAAAGTGATTACACCAAATTTCATGCTGTCAAAAATTTTTACAAAAGTAGATTATTCCCCTTAACCGAACATAGCCCATTGAGAGTAGAATGCACTCGCCATTAGAATTAACACCAAAACTTCAGGAATCCACTTTTTCTTGGCATAGGTGCTATAATTAGACGCAATTAAAGCAGGAGCCAATAACAACGCTAAGCTAACCCCATCTGCTTCTAGCCACCACTCGTTAAAAATGGCTACCACAAACAACCACAAGAAAAGTAGCAAGGTATTCTTTGTTTTTACCGTGTTTACTTGAATTCCTTTCATGTAGGAGCCGAGCGACATCACTACTAAAACCACCAACGATAACCAAAAAACCAAGTGTTCTGAAAAGCTAGAATCGAACGATTGAAAAGAAACAGTATTGGTTAAAAAGTGAGCATAAACCGAGTTGTTATCGGATCCTACCAAATAATAGTAAGACCACCAAAAGAAAACTGGTAGCGCCCAACCTACGCAACTGGTTAATATTTCGCGCCAACCCATTGAGCTAAACGAAATTTGTGCAATGAGCAACAGCAGAAAAAACAGAGTGTACTGCACCGAAAAACAAGCCGCTAACGAAATTAAAAAAGCGGAATCGAAGCTCAACGACAACGTTCTATCAGATCGAGCCAGCGTTACCATTTTTTGTAGAGCGAACAGCAAAAACAAAAGCGCCAAAGCATCTTCGGTTAAAAACCAAAACGATGGCAGTAAAGAGGCAAACAACACAAAGTAAAAAGCGGTTAAATAGTTAATTTTTCGAAGTAACTCAAATTGCCGAACCATTGAATTTAGCAAGATTGCTTGCAGCAGAGTAACGCTCGCTGCCAACAAAACCGAAATAATTGGCCAATTTTTTAACCATCCTAAGCTATTTTCGAAAAGAATTGACGAAGATACTGGCGGCTCTATAAACCCAAAAAACGCTGGTATTCTTAGGGCTATAGCAATAATTGGAAGCACAAAAAAAACTTGTGCCTTAGTTGATCGAAAAAAACTTACCAGCATTTAGCAGAAATATTAAATTTGTCGGAACAAAAGTAAGAACTCATGTCTTGGAATGAATTAGTTTACGGAATTGGAGATTTAATTTTTGCCTCTTTCGACTTATTAAAAATTACAGCAATTAATAATCAAGATAGCATTGTAAACTGGTTTTACATTGTTGCCATCTTTGTTCTACTCGTGGTTTGGGTGAAAGTTCAGGCAGACTACAACAAGAAAGCAGAGCGCGAAGGAACGTTAAAATAGTTTCTTTTTACATATTAAAAAAAGCCGATTGGGAAACCAGTCGGCTTTTTTAGTTTGTAGCTGTTCGATCTGTGTTTTTACATTAAATCGAAGCCAATATCTTTACGATAATACATTTTATCGAATTTGATCTGCTCTGCATTTTCGAAGCTAATGGTTAAGGCTTCTTTTATGGTTTTGCCAAATGCAGTAACGGCCAATACTCTACCGCCAGCGGTTAAGGCTTTTCCGTCTTCTATTCGGGTTCCTGCATGAAACAACAATGCATTTCTTACATTTTGGAAACCAGTAATTGTTTTGCCTTTCTCGTAAGATTCTGGATACCCTCCAGAAACTAACATTACGCTAGTTGCATAGCGGTTGTCTATTTCAATGGTTTCTTGATCTAAACGGTTTTCTGCAGTGGCCAACAACAGTTCTAAGAAATCACTTTTAATTCTTGGAATTACCACTTCTGTTTCGGGATCTCCCATTCTTACATTGTACTCAATAACAAATGGTTCTCCGTTTACATTCATTAAGCCAATAAACACAAACCCTTGATAATCGATACTTCTTGCTTGCAACCCATTAATGGTAGGTTTTACAATTCGATCTTCTACTTTTTGCATAAATGCGTTGTCTGCAAAATCTACGGGAGAGATAGAACCCATGCCTCCTGTGTTTAAACCAGTATCGCCTTCGCCAATGCGTTTGTAATCTTTTGCTTCGGGTAAAATTTTGTATTCTTTTCCGTTAGTTAAAACAAAAACCGAACACTCAATACCGTCTAAAAACTCTTCGATTACCACCTTAGAGCTGGCATCTCCAAATTTGCCGCTTAGCATATTTTCAAGTTCTTTTTGAGCTTCTGCTAAATCATCAAGAATTAAAACGCCTTTACCAGCCGCTAACCCATCTGCTTTTAAAACATAAGGAGCTTTAAGAGTGGTTAAAAACTCTACCCCCTCAGATAAATTGGTTTTTGTAATGGTTTTGTATCGAGCCGTAGGTATGTTGAACTCTTCCATAAAAGCTTTAGAGAAGTCTTTGCTTCCTTCGAGTTCGGCTCCTGCTTTTTTAGGCCCAATTACATGAATGTTTTTTAGCTGATCGTCTTGTGCAAAGAAATCGTGAATACCTTCTACTAAAGGAGCTTCAGGCCCTACAACTACTAATTCAATAGCGTGGGTTAACACCGCATTTTTAATAGCTTCGAAATCAGTTTCTTTAATGGCTAGATTGGTTCCTACAGAAGCGGTTCCTGCGTTACCTGGAGCTATAAACAAATGGCTGCACTTTTCGCTCTGAGCTATTTTCCAACTAAGGGTGTGTTCTCTACCTCCTGAACCAATTACTAAAACATTCATCTTCTCTATTGTTTTGAAAATTCAACCACAAAAAAAGGCAATGACATTAATAAATTGCCATTGCCTTTAAAAGAATATTGATTTTGGGTTACTTTTTCACCCTTTTAATGCTGCAACCAAGTGCTTTTGTTTCGGTTACTGCTATTTTTTGATCGTTAGCTAATGCTGTAATAGCATCTGCTGCATACGTTTCTTGCACATCGTCTGCGCTATCTTGGTTATCATCTATGGCGCCACGGTATACAATTCTAAAGTTGTTATCGAACAAGTAAACCTGCGGTGTTGCTTTCGCTGCCAAAATATCTGCGATTACGTGATTCTGATCAATAACGTAAGGCATTTTATAGCCCATTTTTTTAGCGTGCTCTTTCATTTTCTCGTGAGAATCATCGCCTCCTCTAAACGCCTCGTTAGAGTTTACTAAAATCATGTTGATTCCGTTGGCTTTAGCTAAATCGTAAAGGTCGTTGTAACGATCTTCCCATTTAATTACGAACGGACACGTATTGCAAGAAAACACTACTAAAGTTCCTTTGGTTCCTGCTAACTCACGCAGCATTACATCATCGTTATCGAGGGTAATTACTGTTTGTGCAAAAGCTTGCGGGCCGTTAATATCTGAGGCTGCTTGAGCCATTAAATTTACGGTGAATAAAGTAAGTGCTAAAAAGGTTAAGCTCATGGCTACGCAGAGCGAACGAATATTTGTTGTCATAGATAGGTTTTTAAATTCTACTTATATAACTACCAAGATGTGGTTTTAGTTGCCTTAAAGATAGAATTGTTTTTGCTTATTAACCTAGTTATAACGTATGCTAGCTGAGTTCAGCTGGCGAGAAGTTATTGCAAACAAAAAAATCATGCTCAACTAGCTAATAAACAGCCAGTCAAGCATGATTTTGTGTGATTTTCATGTTTCAACCCAGTTTCGGGTAAAAACACGATAAAAATGTATTCTTAAAAATTACAACGGAATGTTTCCGTGCTTCTTTTTCGGCAACTTCTCTGCCTTGTTCTCAAGCATTTTAAAGGCTTTGATCAGTTTCTCTCTGGTTTGATCAGGTCGAATTACTTCGTCTACATACCCTCTTTCTGCCGCTTTGTAAGGGTGTGCAAATTCAGCTGCATATTCGGCTTCTTTCTCTTTCCATTTTGCTTCAGGATCTTCTGCTGCAGCAATCTCTTTTCTAAAGATAATTTCTGCTGCCCCTTTTGCGCCCATTACTGCAATTTCTGCAGATGGCCAAGCGTAGTTCATATCTGCACCAATGTGCTTAGAGTTCATTACATCGTAAGCACCACCGTAAGCTTTTCTAGTAATGACCGTAATTCTCGGTACGGTTGCTTCGCTAAACGCATACAATAATTTTGCACCGTTGGTGATAATTGCATTCCACTCTTGGTCGGTTCCCGGTAGGAACCCAGGCACGTCTTCGAATACAAGTAACGGAATGTTGAAAGCATCACAAAAACGAACAAAACGCGCTCCTTTTTTAGATGATTCTATATCTAAAACACCGGCTAAAACTGCTGGCTGGTTAGCCACAACACCAATTGATTTTCCGCCTAAACGGGCAAAACCAACTACAATGTTTTCTGCATAATCTTTATGCACTTCGTAAAAAGAATCTGTATCGATGGTTCCTTCAATAACCTCTCTTATGTCGTAAGGTTGATTCGGATTTTCAGGAATAATCGAGTTTAACTGCTCTCGAGATTCGTCTGCTGGTGTGTAAGGAATAGATGGAGCCTCTTCTTCGCAATTTTGCGGAACATAGCTCAACAATTTCTTTAATTGGTTAATTGCGTCTATTTCGTTTGGCGCTGTAAAATGCGTTACACCCGATTTAGTGCTGTGCGCAGAGGCACCCCCTAGTTCTTCGCTGGTTACTTCTTCGTGCGTTACGGTTTTTACCACATTGGGCCCGGTAACAAACATGTAAGAAGTGTTTTCTACCATCATAATAAAATCGGTAAGTGCCGGAGAATAAACAGCTCCGCCAGCACAAGGCCCCATTATGGCAGAAATCTGTGGAATTACACCACTTGCTAAGGTATTTCTGTAAAAAATATCTGCATAGCCGCCTAAAGACACAACGCCTTCTTGAATACGCGCCCCACCACTATCGTTTAAGCCAATTAACGGAGCACCGTTTTTCATGGCTAAATCCATAATACGGCAAATCTTTTCGGCATGTGCTTCGGCTAAAGAACCACCTAAAACGGTGAAATCTTGTGAAAAAACATAAACCAAACGACCTTGAATGGTTCCGTAACCAGTAACTACACCATCACCTAAAAACTTCTGTTTGTCTAAACCAAACAAAGTAGAGCGGTGTGTAACCATTGCGCCAATTTCTTCGAAAGAGCCTTCGTCTAGCAAAAAGTGAATTCTTTCTCTAGCCGTTAACTTTCCTTTCTTGTGTTGGGCTTCAACGCGTTTTTCGCCTCCACCTTTTCTAGATTCTTCTAACCGTTGTTCGAGGTCTTTGATTTTATCTTCCATCAATTCGATTTTGAAAACGGTGTAAAAATAGAAAACGCTATTGATGTAGCGGCCACCTCAACGTTTTCGTTTTCGGTGGTTGTTCATTCTATCATCAGACCATCGTTTTGGGCATTTTCGAAGGTTGAGTTGTTTTTCAGCGGTAAAAGCTTCAAAAAAGAGAAATTGGGATCGTACCGATCAACAAAAAAGGCTGCGCTACTCTCCCTAGCACAGCCTTGAAAACTACCGGTTGTTGTTTCTTTTAATGAAACGGAATTACTCGAATGCCCGCAGACAAATTGTACACTTCTGGAGCGTGGTCTGTATCGAACATGGGCAACAAATTATAGTTAGCAAATAGCGTAAAATAGGTGCCTATACCTAAACGTGCCGAGGCATCTAAGGTGAAACGGTTCATATTATAAGTGCCGTATTCGTTGCTTTTTTCTTTGTTTCCATCTTCGAACCATTTTCTTCTTACGGTGGTTCCTAAACGCACACCACCTGTTACACCTGCAGCAAAGTGCAAACCATGTTTCGATTGATTTTTGGTATTAAAAGCCAACATTAATGGCACATTAAAATACGTAGAACGCAAACGATTTTTGCTGTAATCTCTCACCGTGTCTTCTACAGCAAAAGTGGCATCTTCGTTAAACTGAATGTGTTTATTGTGGGTAAAACTGTGGTTTACAAAAGAAAAACCACCACCCGTAATTAACTGTACGTGGTCTTTAATTAGGTTAATATCGTATTCCCAAAGATTTAAAGACCAATAGATTGATTTTCCAAAATCTTGATCTTGCAACCAGCTGTAATCAAACTCATCGGGCCCTGCCGGAAACATTAAATAGTTTACTCCAAAATCAAACCCTGCCCAGTGGTTGTAGCTAGATTTGTCTTCGCAATCTTCACAATCTTCTGCGTCTGAACTAAAATCACCTTCTGTGATAATGATGATTTTTTTGTTGTTCATCAGAATTTTGGTGGTATCTGATTTACCCGTGTCAGCAGAATTGGTAATCACCTGAGCTTCTGAATTTTTGGTTTCTTGAGCTTGTGATAAAAAACTAAAAAGAAGCAAGAGTAATAAAGTAGCTATCGATTTCATTGTTCTAATTTTTTGTTGTTTGAAAGTGGAACGATTACCCCTTTCGAGAAGTTACACCTCTCTTCAATTTTTTTTCTGATGAAATCTCTACGCCCTTTTAAAACGTTAATTTTGGCGCCAGCAAAACAAATTTGAAAATGTATAGAACACATACTTGCGGAGAGCTCAGAGAAAATCACATTGGCCAACAAGTCACCCTTTCTGGATGGGTACAAAAATCTCGAAATTTAGGTGGAATGACCTTTATTGATGTTCGTGATCGTTACGGTATTACCCAGCTTGCCTTCAACCTAGAAGACAATGCAACCGCCTGTGAAGCTGCTCGTAAAGTAGGTAGAGAATTTGTTATTCAAGCGGTAGGAACCGTAATTGAACGTTCTAGCAAAAATCCCAACATGCCTACGGGCGATATCGAAATTCAAGTAGAATCACTTACAGTTTTAAACAGCAGTAAAACCCCTCCGTTTACCATCGAAGACGAAACGGATGGTGGCGAAGAACTGCGCATGAAATACCGATATTTAGATTTAAGAAGAAATCCGCTTCAACAGAAAATGAAGCTTCGCCATCAGCTAGGTTTAGAAACCCGAAAGTTTCTCGATCAGCAAGATTTCTACGAAATAGAAACTCCTTTTCTTATCAAATCGACTCCTGAAGGAGCCCGTGATTTTGTGGTTCCTTCAAGAATGAACCAAGGTGAGTTTTATGCTTTACCTCAATCGCCACAGACTTTTAAGCAGTTGCTTATGGTTTCTGGCTACGATCGCTATTTCCAGATTGTTCGTTGTTTTAGAGACGAAGATTTACGTGCAGATCGCCAACCCGAGTTTACCCAAATCGATTGTGAGATGGCATTTGTAGACCAAGAAGATGTGTTGCAAACATTTGAAGGTTTAACCAAACATTTGTTCAAAACCATCAAAAACATCGAATTAGGCGATTTTGATCGAATGAGCTATGCCGATGCCATGAAATACTATGGCTCTGATAAGCCCGATACACGTTTCGACATGAAATTTGTTGAACTTACCGATTTAGCACAAAACAAAGGTTTTAAAGTTTTCGATAGTGCAGAAGCCGTAATCGGTATCAATGCTAAAAACTGTGCATCTTACAGCCGTAAAGACATCGACAAACTTACCGATTGGGTAAAAAGACCACAAATTGGTGCTAAAGGCATGGTTTGGGTAAAATTTAACGAAGATGGAACCATAAAATCTGCCGTAGATAAATTCTACAGCGCAGAAGATTTGCAAGAATGGGGAGAAAGAGCGCAAGCACAACCGGGCGATCTTTTACTTATCTTAAGCGGTAATTTGGCTCCTACCCGAAAAGCGTTAGGAGAATTACGTTTAGAAATGGGCAATCGCTTAGAATTAAGAAAGAAAGATGAGTTTTCTCCACTTTGGGTGTTAGATTTTCCGTTGTTAGAGTGGGACGAAGATACCGAGCGTTACCATGCTATGCACCACCCCTTTACTTCGCCAAAAGCAGAAGATTTAGAGCTCTTGGCGACTCAACCAGGTGCTGTTCGCGCTAATGCTTACGATTTAGTAATGAATGGAGTAGAACTTGGCGGTGGATCAATCAGAATTCACAACAAAGAGACACAAAAACAAATGTTCGAATTGTTGGGTTTTAGTGAAGAAGAAGCCCAAAAGCAATTTGGCTTTTTATTAAATGCATTTGAATATGGAGCTCCTCCGCACGGTGGTATGGCGTTCGGTTTTGATCGTTTGGCCGCTGTAACCGGTGGTGACGATTCTATTAGAGATTACATCGCTTTCCCGAAAAACAATGCGGGAAGAGATATGATGATAGACGCTCCAGCAACAATATCTAATGAGCAATTACAAGAACTTCAAATTAACGTGGTTTTGCCAGATTCTAATAGCTAGTGGGCTATTAATGGCATTAACCGCTTGTGAAAAAGACGATACAACATCAATAGCAGAGCCGGATATTTCTTCTGATTATCCGCTGCTCTTCTATGGTGATATTCAAGAAATCTACCAAGACACCACCTACCAAAATCAAGAGCACGAAGACACTCTTTGGGTAGAAGCCGTAAGCAAAAACACCATTTTGGTTCGGCTCGATTCTATTGGAAGTTTTACGTGCCAAATTGCTGGTCAAGCTTCTGGTCACAGCCTTCTTAACCCCAAAAACGGGAGCGGAATTTTTACGAACATTCGCTCTATCGATGGCTCTTACCTAAGACAAAATGGTTCTTTTACCTTTGTTATCGATGGCGAAACACAGCCCAACTTCATTTATCAAATATCATTCTCTGGAAAATCAAATTAGCATGAAAACTGTAAGCGCTTTGCTTTTAACCTGTATTGTTTACTGTTTTTTTAGTTGCCAACCGAAGGAACCGATTCCCGAAAAAATCGAGTTTGGCGTAGAAGTTTTAAATCCAAGTGCTACAGAAGTGGTTATTCAACAGCTTTTGCCCAAAATTGAGAAAGCACAAGGCGTAGAAGCAGTAGGCGATACCCTTACACTTGACACCAACAATTGGGTAAAAATAGATTCTGAAACTTGGCCAGATGGTTACTATCAGTTCACTTACAACCAACGCGCATGGCAAGTATACCTGAAAAAAGGAAAAACACTGTATGCTCAAATAGATGGAGCAGATGAAGAAAAACCTATTGAGTTTCAAGGCGGATTAAAAAAAGTAGCCAACTACATTAGAAGCCGAAACGAAATTGTAAAAGAAATGCTTCGAGAAACACGCTCTGCATACGGTGAAGAAGAAGCTAACTTTATTGCTTTTGTAGATTCATCTCGAAGAGTTCTCGATTCTGTATTGGTGCAATTCACCACCAATAACGCGCGTTTCGATACCGATTTTATGAAACACCAAGCCCTAAGCAACTACTACTTAATTGCTCAATGGCTAGAAAACTACCCTTCTTACCGAGCGTATTTTATTGAAACAGAACTTGCACCCATTAGTGCAGAATACGAGAAAAAGCGCCACGCCTTAACCCTCAACGATTCTAATGCTGTTCTTGTAGATTCGTATATCGATTATTTAGAAGATGTAGTGTACAACGCTGCTACTTCTTTCTACAATTCTCACTTAGATTCTCTACAGCATAATAGATATGCGTATTACGAGCTTCGCTACCAAGCGGCAGATTCTATTTTTACGCTTCCTATTTTAAAAGATTACTTTGCTTACAGCCCCATGGCAGATATGGTAGAGTACGAATCGCCAACCATTAGCGATAGCTTGTTTGCCGTTTTCAAAAAGCAAGTTTCTACCCAAGGTTTTGTAAAAGAATTGGAAAACCAATTAGCTGAATGGAAACACTTAACGAAAGGAAAACCGGCTCCTACCTTTAGTTACCCTTCTATTAATGGCGATACGGTAAGCCTCGAAGATTTACGCGGAAAATACGTTTATATCGATATTTGGGCTACTTGGTGCGGACCTTGTTTAGCTGAAATTCCTGATTTAAAGCGCTTAGAGAAAAAATACCGTTACCATCCAGTTCAGTTTGTGAGTATTTCGATTGACAACAGCCAATCTGCTTGGGAATACAAAGTGAAAAACGATAACCTTGGAGGAATTCAGCTGCATGCAGAAGAAGCCTGGAAAGCTCAATTGGTGAAAGATTATAAAATCGGTGGAATCCCGAGATTTATTCTCATCGACAAAGAAGGGATCTTGATAGATGCTAATGCATCGCGCCCTTCTGGAACAATTGAAACTCAATTGGATAAATTACTTTAAATCTTACTTTCTTTCGTGGCTGATTCGAGTTGCTTTTGCAATTTTGCAGGCTGATGCAATTAGTAAAAGCTAGAATTAGAAGGTTTCTCGTTTGGAGAGCCAAATACATTAGCAACCGGCAGTTTCTCTACATCGTTTCTATTCTTGTAGGGTTGCTGTCTGGTATTGCTGCTGTTACCATTAAAAACACGGTGCATTTGGTAGAGGTTTTACTTACCGAGGGCATTTCAGATGTTGATGATTGGCTGTATTTCTTGTATCCGCTATTGGGTATTTTCATCACTGTTTTAGTGGTGAAATTTGTGCTGCGACAGCGGGTAGGTCATGGTATTCCGGCAGCGCTTTACGCCATTTCTAAAGGCAAGGGAAATTTACCAAGAAAAGATACTTTCTCTTCTATTATTACAGCTGCCATTACGGTTGGTTTTGGTGGTTCGGTGGGTCTAGAAGGCCCAACAGTGGCCACCACTTCTGCGCTCGGCTCTAATTTAGGGCAGGTGCTTCGTATGAATTACAAGACTAAAACCTTGTTAATTGCTTGTGCCGCTGCTGGGGCTTTAGCGAGTATTTTTAATGCTCCTGTTGCCGCCATTGTTTTTGCCATCGAGGTTATTATGATTGACCTCACAGCAGCTTCTCTTATTCCACTTTTGTTGGCCTCGGTAAGTGCAGCTTTAACTTCTCGCTTTTTCTTGGGAAACGATGTTCTTTTTCATTTCGACCTCAGCGATGATTTTTTAGGAAGTGATGTTCCGTTTTTTATTCTGTTAGGACTTATCTGCGGTCTGGTTTCTATCTACTTCTCGCAGGTGTATTTTGGCATTTCTAATTCGTTAGAAAAGATTAAAAACCAATACCTACGGGTTCTCATCGGTGGTAGTTTACTTGGGTTAATTGTGTTTGTGTTCCCACCGTTATACGGAGAAGGTTACGGAGTAATAAATGCTTTGGTAGAAAACGATGGAGCTCGAGTAATTAGCCAAATTCGATTGGTAGAAATTGACACTACTTTTTGGATGGTGACTTTTGCCTTGGCTATTTTGATGCTGCTAAAAGTAGTAGCCACCACCATTACCTTGAAAAGCGGGGGAATTGGCGGAATTTTCGCCCCTACTTTATTTATGGGAAGCACCTTAGGTTTTGTTTTCTCTCGGGTTTTTAATGGTTTAGGAATTGCACAACTTTCAGTAACGAACTTCACCTTGGTTTCTATGGCGGGGTTAATGGCGGGTGTTTTGCACGCTCCGCTTACTGCTATGTTCTTAATTGCAGAGATAACGGGTGGTTACGAATTGTTTCTCCCCTTAATGATTACCACTGCCATTTCGTTTATTACTGTAAAATATGCCGTTCCGCATTCTGTGTATAATTTGCAGCTGGCCAAACGAGGCGAATTAATAACGCATCATAAAGACCAAGCGGTTTTAACCTTGATGGAGCTCAAAAACGAAATTGAGGTGAACTTTAAAGTAGTAAAACCATACGATTGCCTGGGTGATCTGGTAAAAGTGGTGAGTAAATCTTCTAGAAACCTTTTCCCGGTTATTGACGAAGAAGGCAGGTTCTTAGGAGTAGTTACGTTAGACGACATTCGAGACATTATGTTTAACCAAGCTAAGTACAAAGAGGTTGTTGTGCATGAGCTGATGCAAGCAGCACCCGAGTTTATTTACACAACCGATAGCATGGATACGGTGATGCAAAAATTTGAACGGAGTGGTGCTTGGAATTTACCCGTTTTAGAAGGAGAAAAATACGTTGGGTTTGTTTCTAAATCGAAATTATTTTCGGCCTATCGACAGTTACTGTGCGATTTTTACGAAGTAGAAAAGTAAGCCTTGTACTCAATCTACCGCTGCGTAATAACAGCATAAGGTTTTGTTTTTTTTACGCGCTCTCATTACTCATCAACAAACTCAATCCATTTATTGATAGTCGCTTCAATATCTGCTTGGGTAAACGGTTTTTCTAATACATCGTGGAAACCAGCTTCGTAATAATTTTCGATATCCTCTTTCATTACGTTGGCTGTCATTGCTATCACCACAGCTTCTAAATAATGGTTTTGTTGAATGTTTTTCAGTACCTGAAAACCGTCTATGCCTGGCATTTGAATATCGAGCAGAATCAAATCGTACTTTAAGCCAGAACTGGTTCGTTCTAAAAATTCGTACCCATCTTCAAATACGTCAAAACTGATTCCGATATTTTCTAAAATCTTTTGTGCCAAGATTAAATTGATCGAGTTATCGTCTATTACAGCCGTTCTAAAAACCTTGTGCGTAAGTTGTTTTCGAATTACTCGTTGCTCTACCTTCTCGTAGCTAGAAATAGCTTCTCTATCTTCTTGTTTTACAGCGTTGGGCAAAACAATTTCGAAATAAAATTCACTTCCTTCTCCTTTGGTGCTCTTTACTTTAATGCCCGAACCCATTAAATTCACTAGCTGCTGAGCAATGCTTAACCCTAATCCTGAGCCTCCGAATTTTCGTTGCGTTGAAGAATCTATCTGAGAAAACGGCTTAAACAATCGATTTTGCTCTTTTTGACTCATACCGATGCCTGTATCGACAATACTAAAGCGCACTCTGTAGCCATCTTGACCAGACTCTTTCAAGTGAACAATTACTTCAATTTGCCCTTCTACGGTAAACTTAATGGAGTTACTAATTAAGTTGTAAAGCACTTGCTTTAAACGCATAGCATCTACCCGAACTTCGAGTTGTTCTTTCGGCAATTGAGTTTTAAAACGTAACCCTTTTTGTTTTGCCTGAAGCTCAAACGCTCCTGTTACCTCTTCTACCAACACGTTTAAATTTTCGTTGGTAGGATCCAATTGCAATTTACCTGCAGAACTCTTAGAGAAGTCGAGTATATCGTTTAGAATAGAAAGCAAAAATCGACTGCTCGATTTCACAATGTTGAGTTGAAACTGTTGCTCTTTATTCAGCTCACTTTTAGAAAGCAAATCAGACATACCGATAATACCGTTTAACGGAGTTCTGATCTCGTGACTCATATTGGCTAAAAACTGGCTTTTGGCGTCTGATGCAGCGTTGGCTTGTATTACTGCTGTTTTCAACGACTGAGAATAGCGGTACGATAAGATTAGCGATTGAAAAAAGAAAAAGCCTAAGTAACAGGTTAGCAGCACAATTTTATCTTCTTCTAGAATAGAGAAGTATCCTAAGATTTTAATGGCGAAAGAGACCAGCAATAAACCACCACTAATTAATGCATATACAGCCCCTGGTCTTTTATTGATGGTAGCTCTTACAAAAACCGAAAAACCATAAAACACAAAAAACGAAAGAAAGAACGAATAGTAAGCCATCAACTTACTGAAAAACAACGGTGGTGTAATTAATACAATTACTGAATAAAGCACACCAAAACCTGCGAGACCTAAGAAAAGCGGACGATAAAACTCTTTCGGAAATAAGGCGTAGATAAACCAAGCATAGACCGTAATACTTGTGGTAAGTGCCAAGTATTCGAACCTGATTATGGTAAACCAAGAAAAACCTAAGTACCGCAGAAATTCATTGATGTAATAGTAATCGGCTCCTACCACTCTGTAGCTGTATAAAACACAAAAGAGGGCAAAGAGCAGCATAGCCAGGTTGTTTCGCTCAAACCAATACATTCCAGTAAAAAACAAACCGCCCATTACAACGGCTCCAGCCAAGAAGATGGAAAGAGTAAGAGAGACTTCACGCTGGTTTTGCAATTGCTCAATAAGACCCACACGAATAGGAATTTCAATACCTCCGCGGTAATGATGAAAATTGGCAATTTGCAGTGTTAACTCAATTTCTGTAGAATTTTCGGGCAACAAAACTACTTCACTACTCCAGAAAGGCTCAGTATGTTCAGAATCGGTTCCTACCGTACCATTAGAAGCAATTAACTCACCGTTGGCATAGAGGTGAAAACTGGTATACATATCGGGAACGTAGAGCCCAAAGCGCCCTTTTGAGGGGAGTATTAGCCGAGTTGAATACGTGGCAAAACCAATGGCTTGCAAAGAATCAATATCGTTCCAATAACTCGGAACCGCCAATTTGCCCTGAATAGTTTGCGCCTGGCTCGGATGAACCAATTTACCCCATTGAAAATTCCAGTCTCCTTCTAGTTCAAGAACTGTTTCTGCATCTTGAAAAGAATGGCGAAAATCAAAAACACCATCTTGGCCATGCTCTTGGGCATAACCCGTTGCGCACAAAAACAGCGCAATAAGGGGTAGAAGAAAAAATCTCAAACGTGTGCTATAAGTTAATCGTAAATCAAATTTAGTACAAAACTTCAGCTAGCATATACACACCAACTGGAATTCCCTGATATTCAGCAGGTAGCAAAGGTGGCATTTGTTTGATGAGAAGTTCTACGATATCGTCTGCACCTTTACCCAGAGTTTTTACTGTTTCACAAGAAGTGATTATTCCTAATTCATCTACTTTCAGTAATACCCAAAGTTTTCCGTTGATGTCAATTTTACGGCTTTTCTTAGAGTTCTGCAGCAAGTTTTTCAATAAAGTATCAAAATCGCTCATCCCAGATTCAAACCGAGGAGGCAAAAATTGCGGAATAAACTCAAAATCTTCATTTCTTTCGAAGCGAATAAAGCGCTCTTCGAAGGTGAGGTTAAATTCTGGCTGTGGCAGCAATTCGGTTCCTGCCCAATTGGGAACGGCATACAACAACGGAGTAAGCACTCTTCCTGGTGGCGGTGGTGGTATTCTTGGAGCAGCAGCCCCAACATCGAACTCAAAATACAGCGGATGAATCTTTTTTTTCACCGGTGGTTTCACCCATCGGTAACCTTTTTCTATTCTTTCTCGCCACGTCTTCAGCTCTACTTTTTTGTCGAAATTCTCTCGATAAATTACGGTAGAAGCTGAATTTCTGTATTTCCACTCATAATTTTTCTCTCCATAATTATAAACGCCTTCTACCCGTTTTACACCTCCAAAATCGAACTGAACAAAATGCCCATCAAGCAATCCATTGGTGTAATGCGCAATTTCGGTGGGTTCGTTGTAAATATTCACTTTTTGCCACTCGCCCACCTTCTGCCACTCTGTATTATAATGCCCTAACTCGGCCTCTCGCTTGTTCGAGCTCAGCAACTCTTTCACAAAAACTTTACGAAGGGCGGGCTTAAACTCAATGCTAAAATGTGGGTTGTGATAGCCATCATGAATAGTCCATTTACCAATGGGTTGGTTGTTTCGGTAGGAACCGTTCACCGCTTCTATTCCGTTATCGAACAACTGATACAAACCGTTTTTTTCACCGTTTTTCCACTGGGAATAACTGTATTTTAATCCGTTTGGATAATACCTTCTTAGTTCGCCTTCACCGGCAAAGAAAGAACCCGAGAAAAGCGCTTGGCGAGAACGAGAATTCATTTCGTCTACTTGCCATAGTTTTCCGTTTTTGTAGAGAAAAGATTCCCAAACAATTCCATTTTTATGGTAAGTAATAGCAGGACCGTCTAAAACTCCGTTGAGCCACCTTTGGTAAGAGAAAATTCGGTAGTTATCGTAATACAAACTTCTTCTTTCCTCTTGGTTTTGGCCGTTGTACAACCATTCGTAATTAGCTACGGCTGCGCCTTTTGAGTTATAGAGAATTACTTGTTGAAGGGTTCCTACAGAATCGAAAGCAGCTTTTAGTTGCGGATCTCCATTTTTCGATTTCGATTGCCAAACGTTAACGCGTAAGTTTTGGGCGTAATGCCAATTAGATTTTGAATTTCGATTGAAATAATACGATTTCCATTCGCCTGTTTTTTGTCCGTTGGTATACTCAGCTTCAATTCGAGGTTTACCATTGCTAAAAAAGCGTGTCCATTTACCATCGCGTTTTCCTTGAACGTAGTGCCCTGCTACTTGTAATTTGTTTTGAAAGTAGACCTTGAAATAACCGTCTGGAATTTGCTCTTGATTTTTACGCGCTTGGTAAACAATTCTCACCTCATCGTAAGGACGAAAAACAACGCGTTTATGAGAGATTGAATCTTGCCCATACGATTGCCCACTAAGAAACAACAAATACATACAGAGCAAAAAAGGCAGTCGCATGCCACTAATTTAATGAGAAACCTAAGTATCTAAACGAAAAAAGCCCACAATAGTTATTGTGGGCTTTTTCGAATCAAAAAACCAAAAATTATTACAAAGTACCTCTATTGGCTTGTTCGCGCTCGATTGCTTCGAAAAGGGCTTGGAAGTTACCTTTACCGAAAGATTGAGCACCTTTACGTTGAATTATTTCGAAAAATAACGTTGGGCGATCACTTACAGGTTTTGTAAACAACTGCAATAAATACCCTTCATCGTCTCTATCGATTAAGATCCCTAATTCTTTTAACGGAGCTAAATCTTCATCGATTTCACCAACGCGATCTAAAACTGTATCGTAATACGTGCTGGGCACTTCTAAGAATTCAACACCTCTAGCTTTCATAGCTTTAACGGTAGTTACAATATCGTCTGTAGCTACAGCAATATGCTGAACACCAGCACCGTTATAAAAGTCTAGGTATTCTTCTACCTGAGATTTTTTCTTGCCTTCTGCGGGTTCGTTAATTGGGAATTTGATGCGTCCATTTCCGTTGGTCATCACCTTACTCATAAGAGCAGTGTACTCAGTAGAAATGTCTTTATCATCGAACGAAATAAGCTGAGCAAAGCCCATTACTTTGTTGTAGAATTCTACCCAAGTATTCATTTCGTTCCAACCTACGTTACCCACCATGTGGTCGATGTATTTTAAGCCCACTGGCTCTGGCTGAAATTCGCTGGTGTATGGCTTGTAACCGGGTAGAAAAACACCATTATATTCTTTTCTTTCTACAAAGATGTGAACAGTATCACCATATGTGTGAATACCTGAACGAACTACTTTACCGTGCTCATCTTCTTCTACGGTAGGTTCCATAAAAGATTTAGCACCTCGTTTAGTAGTTTCTTCCCAAGATTTGGTAGCATCATCTACCCAAATAGCCACTACCTTAACGCCATCACCGTGCTTACTTAAATGCTCGTTGATAGGCCCTCCTTGATTAAGAGGAGTAGTTAAAACTATTCTAATTTTATCTTGCTGTAAAACGTAAGAAGCTCTGTCTTTTAAGCCTGTTTCTAGACCTCCGTAGGCCAAATCTTGAAAGCCGAATGCGTTTTTGTAGTAGTGGGCAGCTTGTTTGGCATTGCCTACATAAAACTCTACGTAGTCGGTTCCGTTAAGGGGTAAAAAATCTTCAGCTTCGGTGAATATTTTCTCTAGTTCTAAAGAAGAATTGTCTTTCATCGCGCTCATATATTGTTGTTGGGTAAAATTCGATTCAATACAAAAATAAAATACATTTCAGATAGGTAGTTTTAGTAGGAACCAAAATTGTGTTCCTACCGAAACTAGCCCATTGCCATGTATAAGGCTAATTGATATCCGGTTGTTAATGCTCTAGCCAAGATTTATAGTATTGCTGATCAGCAATTTTAACGGCTTCTTCTGTAAGCATTAAAGGCTTAAAGGTGTCGACCATTACTGCTAATTCTTCTGTTTCTTTTTTGCCCAAACTTCTTTCCATTGCGCCCGGGTGCGGACCATGTGGAATGCCTGCTGGATGTAAACTAATGTGCCCTTTTTCGATATCGTTTCGGCTCATAAAGTCACCATCTACGTAATACAGCACTTCGTCTGAATCGATGTTGCTGTGGTTGTAAGGTGCCGGAATGGCCTCTGGATGATAATCGTATAATCTTGGGCAGAACGAACATACTACAAATCCGCCAGATTCGAATGTTTGATGTACGGGTGGCGGCTGGTGAACGCGACCAGTTATGGGTTCAAAATCGTGAATTGAAAAAGCATACGGATAATTGTAGCCATCCCAACCTACAACATCGAACGGATGGGTTGCGTAAGTAAGCTCGTGAATTTGGTCTAGTTTTTTAATTTTCATTAAAAACTCCCCTTTTTCATCGTGAACTTCTAATTGCTGTGGTCTGCGAATGTCTCTTTCGCAAAACGGACTGTGTTCTAGCAATTGCCCAAAGTGGTTTCTGTACCTTTTTGGGGTGTACATGGGCTGGCTGCTCTCTACAATGAAAAGTCGGTTATTTTCATCGTTGAAGTGCATTTGGTAAATCATACCTCTTGGAATTAAAAGGTAATCTCCGTAGCCAAATTCTATGTTACCGAGTAATGTTTTAAGCACACCAGAACCTTGGTGAACAAAAATCATTTCATCAGAATCGGTGTTTTTGTAGAAATAATCGGTCATTGATTTTTGTGGTGCTGCCAACGCGATGTTGCAATCACTATTGGTCATTACCACTTTGCGGCTCGCCAAAAAATCTTCTTCTGGGTTTACCTGAAAGCCTTTTAAACGAAACGATTGAATGTTGTTTTCAATGGCAATTTTCGGCTTTACTGAATAGCTCTTGATTATTTCTTTAACCTGTGTAGGTCTGTGCACATGATAAAGAAGCGAAGACATTCCTGAGAAACCTTCGGTTCCGAAGAGTTGCTCATAGTAATGCTCACCTTTATCAGACTTGAACACAGTATGTCTTTTGTGCGGTATTTTTCCGAGCTGATGATAAATCGGCATACGTATCTTTTTCTAAAGTGAATAATTCTTTTCGAGTCTCAAATGTAACTTACATCACAAACCAAAAAAATGACATTACTCAGCTTAGTCTTCTGCTTTTAAAGAAGTTTCTATTTCTTTTTTAAACAGTTCGTCTACGTGCGGGCGCAACCTGCCTTTTTTGTAAACATTGCGTTGATCGCCTTTTTTATTTTGTCCTTTTCGTAGTTTTCGTTGTTCTTCTTCTGGTAACAAAGCCACTTCTTGGCACGCTTTACTACAACAACCATCGTATTTTTTCTTGCACTTTTCGCATTGAATAAATAACAAATGGCAGTCTGCATTTTCACAGTTTGTGTGATCATCACACGGTTCGCCACATTGGTGACATTTAGCAATTACATCGTCTGTAATGCGTTCGCCTAAACGTTGATCGAACACAAAGTTTTTACCAATAAATGTGTTGTCGAGCCCTTCTGCATCTACTTGTCTTCGGTAATCGATGATACCGCCCAGTAACTGGTTTACATCATTAAAACCGTGATGTTTTAGATAAGCTGAAGTTTTTTCGCAGCGGATACCTCCTGTGCAATACAGAAGAATTTTCTTGTCTTTTTTATCTTCTAATTCTTTAAGAACCATTGGCAGCTCATCTCTAAATGTGTCTGCATCTGGCGTAATGGCTCCTTTGAATTTTCCTACTTCACTTTCGTAATGATTTCTCATATCTACCACAACAGATTCTGGGTCGTTAACAGCTGTGTTCCATTCTTTGGCAGTAAGATGGGTTCCTACATTGGTAACATCATAATCGTGTGGCTGTAACCCGTCTGCAACAATTTGCTTGCGCACTTTGATGGCTAATTTGTAAAACGATTTACCATCGTCTTCTACTGCAATTTTAAACGGAATGTCTTTAAACTCTTCGATGCTGTGCAAGTGCTTTTCAAATTGCTCCCAATTGTGCTCAGGAACACTCATTTGAGCATTGATGCCTTCTGTGGCAATATAAATTCTACCGAAACAACCGAGTTCGCTCCAATCTAAGAACAGAGAATCGCGCATTTGTTGTGGGTTCTCAATAATAACGTAGCGATAGAAAGATACCGTAATACGCTTAAACGGCTCTTCCATTAATTGCTTCTTGAGTTCCCTTTTGTCTACTTTGTTGTACAGTTGCATGCTATACTTAAGTTTTGAGGGTAATACAATAAATCAGAAATTCGGCTGCAAATGTATTCAAAACAACGCATTTATGAATTTTAAGGTGCTCTTCACGTTTTGGTTTTCGGTATTCTTGCTCGGTTTCAACAGCCTTTTTGCCCAGCGCGCATTAGTTTTCGATCAGTACAAATGGAATAAAGTGGAAAGACACAAGTACTTTGCTGGTGATTCTATTCGTGTAAAGTTGTTTACCGGTGAAAAGTTAAACGGCTATGTATCTTCTTTGCAAGATTCTGTGGTAGGCATTAGCGATAAAATGATTCCCTTAACTGCTATAAAAAGAATTTACAGAAACCGCAAAGGCATGGAAGTAGCTGCTGGCATTTCACAATACGTTTTTATTGTAGCAGGAGCCATACCCGTTACCAATGCGTTACTCAATCACGAAGATTTAGCCCACCCAGGAGTAGCCATTCCGGCAGTGGCATCGTTAGGCGCTGTAGTAATTACCGGTTTAATCTCGAACACGCGAAAAAGTTATCGAATTCGTGATAAAAACCGATTGCGCATTTTATTTTGGCGATGAGCTATACTTTTGCCGTCTAAGCGAAAAAGAGAATGAAAAGCCCCAAAGAGATACAGATTGAAGATTTTAACTATCCGCTCCCAGAAGAAAGAATTGCCAAATTTCCTTTAGAGCAAAGAGACCAATCTAAACTTCTCGTTTATAAGCAGGGCACCATTCGGCAAGATGTATACAAAAACATTGAGCATTATTTACCTGAAAATGCAGCACTGGTTTTTAACAATACCCGTGTAGTTCAAGCGCGCATGCATTTTACCAACCGCAACGGAAAAACCATTGAAATTTTCTGCTTAGAACCGGCACAAAAACACCTCAACTTGGCGTTGGCTATGAGCGAAACCGCTTCTGTAGAATGGATTTGCTTAGTAGGAGGTGCCAAAAAATGGAAAGAAGAATTTCTCTCGTGCACTTTTGCTGTTAACAACCAAACTTGCGAACTCAAGGTAGAAAAACTAGAAGCCCTGAGTGGTTCCTTCAAAATTCGATTCTCTTGGAGTATTTCATCACTTTCTTTCGCAGAAATTTTAGACGCTGCCGGTATTACACCGCTTCCTCCTTATTTGAAAAGAAATGCTGAAGACCTCGACAAAACTCGTTACCAAACGGTTTATGCACAGCACGATGGCTCAGTTGCGGCTCCTACCGCGGGTTTACATTTTACCGAAACTGTTTTTTCGAGCTTGCAAAAAAAGAACATTGAGCAACTTTTTGTAACGCTACACGTGGGTGCCGGAACGTTTAAACCTGTGCAAACCGAAACCATTGCTGATCACGATATGCATTTCGAATACATTCATGTGCAGCTCGAAATGATTGAGAAATTACTCACTCGCAAAACGCAAAACACACCCATTGTTTCGGTAGGAACCACCTCCATGCGCACCTTAGAAAGTCTTTATTGGTTGGGCATTAAAACAGCGGAAACCAAAAACATCGAATTGCATCAATTAGAGGTTTTTCAGTGGGATCCGTACGAATTAAATTCAACCCTTTCTCCGCAAGAAGCACTTTCTGCTCTCATCGATTGGATGAAATCTCACCAACTTACCGAATTGGTAACCCGCACTCAATTAATGATTGCCCCGGGCTACGATTTAAAAATAGTGGATGCATTGGCCACCAACTTTCATCAGCCCAAGAGCACTTTATTATTGCTCATTTCTGCCTTGGTAGGAACCGAATGGAAAACGATTTACGATTACGCTCTTCACAACGATTTCCGTTTTTTGAGTTACGGAGACGGAAGTTTGCTTTTTAAGGATGCTTTCGAAGAATTAACTGCATAAAGCAGAAGTGAAAACGTAAGCAAAACTAGAAAAACTCCATGCTGACGAGCCAGTAGGTTTTCTGTACACAACTGAATAAAAAGCACGCACCAAATGGCTACACCTACTGGTTGTTGCCGAGTAGCGTACAAAACGCTAAACAAAAAAGCGAACAAAAGCAGCAGACCTAAAATGCCCCAAGAAAGCCATTGGTTTAAAAACTCGTTGTGGGTATTGAGGTTGATTTGTCCAGAAGAATAGGTTTTAGAAACGTAATAACAGCCGTTTAATTCGTTTTGCACATTTTCTGCTCCTGCGCCCGTTAACCAATAATATTCGAGTAAGTTTAGCGAGCAATTGTAAACATCTCTTCTAATAGATGTTCCATCTTTTACCATCGTAGATTCTGGTTTTGCCATCTGAAAAACCTGCTCAATTCTAGGCTGCAAAGAATCTTTGGCGAGCCATCCTGCGGCCATTATTCCTATTAAAAATGGGAACAATAACTTCCATTGTTTTTGTGCAATTAGGTAATAAACGGTTCCTACCGTGAGCGCTAAAATGGCTGCCCTGGCCGCTATCAAAAACAATGCTGCAGTAAGAATAAGAACGATTAATACGCCAACTCTTTTTTCACCTTTTTTTAGCTCAAATTGGGTAAGAACATGAATTAAGACCAAAATGGATATTGCGTTAAAAATGCCGAAATACGTAGGATGTAGCGCCCAAACCGATTCGAAAGCCGACCGCAAAACAAAGAAATAATTTTCGTGGGCTGTGGTTCCTAAAACGGCAAAAAAGAGGTGAATACCCAATATCGACACCGAAAGTAACAAGGTAGACGACACAAAGCCTGCGCTGCTTGCGAGCAAAACCGAATATTTCGATTTTTTAGGCAGTAGAAACACGAGTAAGGGCAAAGCAATAAAGCCCATCCGTTTTTCGAACTCGAACCAAGCGGTGGTAAAGTTCTCGGCCAGAAATGCGTTAAAAAGATAGAAAAGACCCAAAATCACCATAAAAATCAATGGTAAAAAGGCGCTTATTGGTGTTTTTTGAAAATTGGATGGATGGAACAATCGAATAATTATCCCTACCAAAAATACCAGTGCAGCCACATTTACCGCCCATTGCAACGAATAAATAGGAAAAGCAAAGAGCAAAAACCAAAGAAGCTGAGAATAATGAAGAGACCGTAGAGCTTGCATGTTTACCACTGCGCTTTCTCTTTCACCAGTTTTAAAAACTTCTCTCTAAACTGTTCTTGCGAGAATTTAAGGGCGTTTTCGCGGGCTGCTTCGGGTAAAAAGGTTAGCCTGTTTTTTTCAAATTGCTGTATTACTTCTAAGAGGCTTTCGGCTTTTTGGTCTTTAAAAAACAAACCTGTTTTGCCTTCTACTACGGTTTCTAAGTAACCGCCTTTGCGCAGCGCTAAAACGGGTATTCCGCAAGCTTGGGCTTCTAAAGATGTTATTCCAAAGTCTTCGTCTGCCGTTAAAATCAAGGCTCGCGACTTCTGCATTTCTCTTCGCAATTCAGCATCTTCGATAAAGCCTGTAAAACTCACGTTTGGTGGTGCTGTTACTTTTAATCGCTGTTCGTACGGGCCGGTTCCTACAATTTTGAGTGCTAAGTGCGGCAATTTTCGAAAAGCATCTAACACAATATCGATGCGTTTGTAATTTACCAATCTTGAAACCACTAAATAGTTGGTTCTCTCGTGAACTTTAATGCCGTTAGGCTGAAAAAACTGAGTATCGATTGGTGGATAAATCACCGTTGAATTCAAATTGTAATTGTTCTGAATTCGGTTGCTGATGTATTGTGAATTTGCTACGTAAGTATTGACTCTGTTGGCTACTTGCAAATCCCACATGCGCAATTTTTCGAGTTGCCAACTCGCTAATTTTTTTACCAGCTTTTGCTTCACCTCTTTGAGGTATTCTTCTTTTAAATCCCACGCATACCGAACGGGTGTATGGCAATAACAAATGTGTATTTGATTCGGTTGAATTTTCACTCCTTTTGCTACTGCGTGAGAAGAAGAAATAATTAAATCGTAAGAAGATAAATCGAGCGATTCTACGGCTCTAACGTAAAGCGGAAAAAGGTAACGGTGGTATTTCTTGGCAAAAGGAATTTTCTGCAAAAACGATGCTTTAATGGGCTTCGAGTGCACAATTTCTTTAGAGAGTTGATCATCAAAACTATTGAGCAGGCTGAAAACATCGGCTTGAGGAAAACAATTGAGAATTTCTCGAATTACCTTCTCTGCCCCACCTTTTGATATAAACCAATCGTGAACAACGGCTATTTTTAAATCAGAACTCATTACTAATTATTCGCCTGATCTAATAACTCGAGCAATACATCAGCTGCCGACAAGTAACTAAGTTTTCTAAGTACGTATCTTTTAAGATGATAAGAGTTTTCAGAGGGAGAATTTTTCAAGGTATAGTTTATTGAAGTTTCAAAAGTAAAGATATCGTTAGAATTTACATAATGTATGCCATCTTGAAATAATTCTCTAAAAACCTCTAAATCGTTGGCTAAAACGGGGGTTTTAAAATAAAGAGCTTCTAAAATGGGTAAGCCAAAGCCTTCGTAAATGTAAGGAGCCAAAAGCAATTCTGCGTGGTGGTAAAGGTTGGCCATTTCGCAGTCAGTTACTCGAGACCTTACCGTTATTCGATCAGATTGAGCAATGGTGGTAAATAAATCGGTTTTGGCAAAATGGTGAGAAGTAGAGCCCACAATTACCAGCCGGTATTTCTGTGATAAACTATCGCTTTGTAAAAAAGCTTTTACCGCGTTTTCTATCCCTTTTCGATTATTCAACGAGCCCACCACCAATAAATAGGGCGCAGCCTCGATAGGTGGCTGATCTACTTTTGCCTGTTGCAACGGGAAACTTACCCCGTTGTACAAGATGGTGATTTCTTTTTCTGATAGAGATAAATAGTTACTTAGTTCTCTTGCTGAAAATTGGCTAACGGTTCCTACCATATTGCGTTGGGCTATTTTGGGCAGCAAAAACCGATACCACAGCGTAAACGAACGCGAAAACCATTGTTGATTTTTTTGAAAAACAGCCGCATCGTGAATTACAACAAAATGATTTCTCACGACTAAAGGAGCGGTGTTCGCAAAATGCAAACACTTTTCTATCTTTTTCTTTTTCAAGAAAATAGGCAAATCTATTTGCTCCCACAAAGCGCCTTTAAAAGCGCCAAACGAAATAATTTCTGCTTCAAAATCGAGTGGCTCTATCACTGCTTTTGCCGGAACCAACAAACGCACTTTTTGGCCTTTGGCCACCAAAGCCCGCGTTAATTCTAGTGCAAACCGTTGCACGCCCGTTAGCGAAACCGTTAAAAAACGCGCGTTAATCCAGTAAATTTCTTCAGCCGTTTGGTGCATGTTTTGTTCTAAATTTGGCCGCTTATGAGTAACGTCAACAACCGAATCCGCTTCGATGCCATTGCCAGTTTGGTGAAGCGAAATATAAAACTAAGGTATAAAAACACCTTGCTCGGTTTTGCGTGGTCTTTTATTACACCATTGATGTATTTGCTCATTTTTCACTTCGTGTTCTCGCAAGCATTTCAAGGCATGCGAAGCTACAGCCTTTATGTACTTTCTGGCCTTGTACTTTGGCAATTTTTCAACAACATTGGTAACGAGTGTATACAATCTTTTTTATCGAATTCTGGCATAATTAAAACCATCAACTTGCCCATTTTAGCCTTTCCGTTAGCCTCTTTGGTTACCGAATTAGTGAATTTATGTTTGGTGCTCGTTCCGTTTTTTGGCCTTATGGCCTTCTTTGGTTTATCGGTAGGAACCCATACCCTTCTCTTTGTGCCCATCATTTTACTAATGGCTATTTTCTCTCTAGGTATAGGGCTGCTGCTTGGAAGTTTAAACGTATTCTTAAGAGACATCTCTATTTTGTGGAACACCATTAATCCTGCCCTTTTTTATTTAACGCCCATTGCTTACACCATCGATTTTGTACCCGAAAATTACCACACCTTTTTTAAGCTCAACCCGCTTTACCACTACTTTGCCGCGGTAAGAGAAGTGTTGTACTTTAATACTGTACCTAGTGCCTTCGATTTCTTAATGCTCACTGTTCTTTCATTGGGCACCTTTGCCATAGGTTTTTTCACCTTTAAAAAGCTTGAATCGGGATTAATCTCGAATTTATAGATGAGTCAGCAACCGCACATAGAATTTAAAAACGTAGACATTAGCTACTACACTTTTAACCAAGGGGTTAATTCTGTAAAAGATTTAATTACCAGCTTTAAATTCAGCTCGTTATTCGAGAAAAAAGTGGTGCTTAACAACATCAATTTCTCTATCGAAAAAGGTAGCTCTGTAGGTGTTTTAGGAAGAAACGGAGCCGGAAAAAGCTCTATGCTTAAAGCGGTTGCAGGTATGCTATTTCCTTCTGCGGGCACCATTAATGTTTACGGAAAAGTAGCGCCCATTTTGGCGGTAGGAGCCGGAATTGAAATGGAACTCAACGGTTTCGAAAACATTGAACTCACCTGTAGCTTACTCGGCTATTCACGAAAAGAAATACCGCAGCTTAAAGAAAAAATTGCCGACTTCTCAGAACTTTCAGAAAGCGATTTAAAAAAGCCCATTAAAACTTACTCAACCGGTATGTTGAGTCGTTTAAGTTTTAGCATTGCCGTGGCAGAATCTCCAGAAATATTAATTGTAGACGAAGTTTTAGCCGTTGGCGATCAAGGTTTTCAGCAAAAATGCATTCATAGAATTCAAGAGATAAAAGACACAGGAAGCACCATTTTATTTGTTTCTCACAGTGTAGACGATGTACGCAGAATTTGCGATTCTGTTCTTTTTTTAGACCACGGCCAACTCGTTTTTCAAGGAAACGTTGAACAAGGAATTCAACACTACCAATCTATGTTTTAACAATTATGAGAAAACCCAAGTTATCGGTAATTATACCGGTGTATAACCTAGGAGAGTATATTAACGAATGCCTTGCTTCTTTCGACACAGAAAGAGAAGACATTGAAGTGCTTTTGTTAAACGATGGCTCTACAGATTCTTTCACCATCGAAAAGTTACAAAACCTAGAAAAAGATGGTTTTCAAGTAATTTGGCAAGAAAACGCTGGGGTAGAAAAATCTCGTAACCGGTTAATCACCGCAGCATCGGCAGATTATATCTTACCTGTAGATCCTGACAATACCATTTCTAACGCGTACATCGATAAAGCCATAGAAATTCTCGATCAGCAGCCTGAGGTAGGAGTGGTTTTTAGCGATTCTCATCATTTTGGAGAAAAAGAGGTAGATGTTCGCTTAAAAGGTTTTCATCTAATTCAATTACTTTCTACCAACTACATCGACAATTGTGCGGTGTACAGAAAGGCAGTTTGGGAACAAGCGGGTGGTTACAACGAAAAGCTGCCACACTCAGGCTACGAAGATTGGCTTCTCTGGATTGCGGCCGCCAACAAAGGCTGGAAATTCTATCACATTCCTGAAATTCTCTTCCACTATCGAGTAAGAAAAAACTCTTTGGTAGAAGGAGCCCGATCTCCTGAACACCATGCTGAAAATTATCGTTTTATTATTCAGCAGTTTCCTGAGTTGTTTCAGAAGCATCACCAAGATATTTTGGTGTATGCAGGCAAGCACATTTCGTCTTTATTGGCTCATGTAGAAAAAGCTAAAGAAGATCACGCCTTTCAGCTGAATCAAAAAGAGGTTCACATTAGCAACATCGAAAAGCAAGTTCAAGAGTTAACCACTGCTTACACCGCTTCTCAAACCCAATTAACTGAAAGCGAAAACGTAAGAAAGCAACTCAATAGCCAGCTAGATCACGCATTAAAAAGTGTTTCTAAACTACAAATTCGGATCAACCACCTAGAAGCCAATCCGCTGTTTAAAGTTCTTAAAGAGCTTAAAAACTTAACCAGCAAGTTTAAGTCGAATAGCAGCATGGGGCAATCGAAAAACTTCTTGCGAAAAATAGTTGTGTTGGTTTCTAAAAAAACGTGGCAAGTAGTTAGGCGCTTTTTAGCCAAAATCACCAAGCACGTTTACTTGGCGCTAGAAGAAACTCGCGTAGTAATTGTAGAAGCGGGGCAATCTACCTACGGCTTTAGTGCAGATCCGTACATGAATTGGATTGAACACAACCGCCCCAAAGAAGATACTATTTTAGAACAACGCTTGTTGGCCGATAAGTTTAAAACCAACACGCTCTTTTCGATTGTGATGCCCGTTTACAATCCGCCCATTCAATTCTTTAAAGCGGCTATCGATTCTATTCTTCACCAATCTTACGAAAACTGGGAGCTAATTTTAAGTGACGATTGCTCTACTAACCCAGAAGTAAAGAAGGTAATTAAGAGCTATCAAAAGCGCGATCCTAGAATAAAAGCCGTTTTTAGAACTGAAAACGGACACATCTCAAAAGCTTCTAACTCTGGGTTAGAAATAGCCGAAGGCGACTTTATTGTTTTAATGGATCAAGACGATTTAATTCGAGAAGATGCCTTGTTTAAAGTTGCAGAAGTAATTGAAAACAAACCGAATACAGACTTAGTCTACACAGACGAAGACAAAGTAGACGAAGACGGCCACCACAGCATTCCTCATTTTAAGCCAGATTGGTCGCCAGAAAACTTACTTTCAAGAAATTACTTAGGCCATTTAACGGTTTTTCGCGCTTCTATTATGAAGGCCATTGGTGGTTGGCGCGTAGGTTTTGAAGGTAGTCAAGATTACGATCTCGTTTTGCGTTTTACAGAACAAACCAACAACATTGAGCATCTGCCAGAAGTGCTGTACCATTGGCGTGTTCACCAAGAATCAGCAGCTGCCACCGAAGACGCAAAACCTTACGCCTACATTGCCGCGCAAAAGGCGCTTACCGAAGCATTGCAACGCAGAAAAACGCCAGGAACGGTCGATTTTCTCGATGGCTTTCGCGGGTATTCCATTCGATTAAACATAACGGATCCTACCGAAAAAGTATCGATAATTATACCTACAAAAGACAAAGCCGATGTGCTTAAAGTGTGCCTCGATTCTATTTTCGATAAAACCACTTACCGCCATTTCGAGGTGTTGGTGGTAGATAATAACAGCGAAGAAAAAGCCACTTTCGAGCTTTTCGATGCTTATTCTAAAAAGCATCCTGAACAGTTCAAAGTTGCGCGAACCGAAGAACCTTTTAATTTCTCATTTTTAATGAATTTCGGTAGGAACCAAGTGAACGGTTCCTACCTTGTTTTGCTCAATAACGATACAGAAGTTATTGCCGAAGATTGGCTCGAAGGATTTATAGAACAATCTCAGCGTAAAGAGATTGGCGTTGTGGGCTGTAAACTTCTCTACCCTAATAACACCATTCAGCATGCGGGTGTAATTTTAGGTTTGGGCGGTGCGGCAGGCCACGTTTTTGTATGTGATCACCGAGAAGGACCCGGTTACTTCAACTACGTTAATTTACTCAATAATTACTCGGCTTTAACAGCTGCTTGCATCATGGTGAGAACCGAAATTTTTGACGAAATCAACGGTTTTGACGAAAAATACCAAGTGGAATACAACGATGTTGATTTTTGCTTGCGGGTGCTAGAAGCTGGTTACAGAAACGTGTATGTTCCGCACGTTGAATTGTACCACCACGAATCTATTTCTCGAGGTCATCCGCATTTAACCAAAGAATCTTACGAACGCCACAAACGCGAGTTAAGTCAGCTAAGAAACCAATGGGAAAAGTATGTGAAAAACGACCCTTGCTACAACCCGAACCTAAGCTTGGGCGCACACGATTTTAGAATGAAATTGTAACGGGCAAACGAACTGCTTCGACTATTATGTTTACTTTTTAAGTGAACTTTTCAGTGCTTTGCATACCTTTGCTCTATGATAAACCACTACCATGGAAATTACCTTCGAGAAAGACTACCTGAAAGAATTATACGAAAGTGGCAAAGCTCGAAGCAAAAAACATAGGTTTCAACCAAGTGTTATCAAGAAGTACATACAAGCAATCGACAAACTAAGAGTAGCCCAAAACACAGAAGAGCTTTATTGCATAAAGAGTTTGAATTACGAAAAACTCGTTGGCGATAAAAAAGGACTAGAATCAGTTCGAGTAGATAGAAAATATCGGATTGAATTTATAGCTACTCAAAAAGGTAAAGAACCTGATAGTATTACGATATGCTCTATTATAGAATTGAGCAATCACTACAAGTAAATACTATTGAAAAGCACAGAAACAGATGGCAACAAACAAAGTTTTAACACCAGCTCAAGCAACGCACCCAGGAGTTTTAATTAAAGATGAATTAGATGCCACACCTGATTTAAACCAACGTGCATTGGCTAAACAATTAGACGTACAGCCATCTTTTTTAAACGAAATCATCAAAGGAAAAAGGCCCATAACTGCAGATATTGCCATTTTGCTTGAGAAGTCTTTAGGAATTTCAGCAGACTATTGGATGAGATTTCAAACTCAGTATGAAATTGACCAAGCAAGAGCTAAAGAGAAAAACATTCGAAAAATTAAGAATATCGAAATCTGGAGCATTATTAAGGAATACGTCCCCGTTCGATATTTTAAAAAACTCAACTATTTGAAGAATGATCTCGAAAGTGATATCAGAACAATAAAAGAAATTTACAATGTAGACACCATTGATTCTTTAGTTTCTTCATTCTCTCAAAGTAAATTCGCTTTTTACCGTAAATCAGAAAAACTAAAAATTGATGATAAAAACATGTTCGCTTGGAGTTCTTTAGCTCAATATGAAGCTAAAAAACAAGAAATCAATGCTTTTCATTTTGACAAACTTCATGAACTCTGCAAAAAGTTGAACTTCATTTTTTATAAAAACTCCGAAACATTAGAAAAAGTTAAAGCAGAACTTAACCAATATGGAATTAAGCTGGTCTTGATTCCTAAACTTGAAAAAACACCCATAGACGGCTTTTCATTTTGGTCAGAGAAAAATCCCGCCATTGCCGTAACGCTGAGACATAATCGAATCGACAATTTCGCTTTTACCATCATGCACGAAATTGGGCATATCGACCTGCATTTGAGGCACGATAAAGAAAGAAAATTCATGGATTTGACCCGAAAAAAAAGCTTAGACGAATACGAAACTCAGGCAGATAACTATGCTCAACAAAAGTTAATTGCTAACGAAATTTGGCAAGATTTAGTAAATCATCACATTTCGCCTAATGACGAAAAACTAAAAACCTTAGGAGATCAATACAAGATTAATCCTGCTATCTTATTAGGCCGTTTTTGCTTCGAAAACAGTAATTATGCAGTGAATACCACCATTGATAAAACAATGAAGTAGCAGCTGTTGCTTTAACTACCAAACCACTTTTGTAATAGGCTACTTCTATTTCAATAAAACAGCGTGAAAAAAGTTCTTTTGATCAAAAAACACTTCGTGGGTAATATAGAGCTCGAACAGTAAGAGAGCCAACGAAGCCAAAACAGAGAAAATCAATACATTCTGGCTTTTTCTCAATAAAAAGTGAAGAGAATCTACCAGTAGAAAAACAAACGGAAAAAGCATCCCCAGCATTAACCTGCCAGAAACAAAAACTGGAAAAAACGAACTAGGGTAAACACAGATTCCAAAATCGTGTTTTATGCTCAAATAAGCAAAAAGCACAAAATAGCCCGAAATGGTTAACCAAGTAATGTACCTCAACAGTTGAAGTAGCGACCGTTCTTTTCTTTTCTGAATTGTGTTCACCAAAAACACCACTAAAAAGATCAATGTAATAGCCGCGAAAACGGTTCCTACTTTATCGCTATACATAGGGCCGCCATTCCACAAATTTTCTCCCAACCACCAAGAAGACCATGTTTTATTAAAGAAAACAGAAACCCCTGATTTTGTGAACAATACATGCGGCAAATAATCACTCCATTCTTTTTCTGTCCAAGTAAGAATCTCTAGCTTATAGCGAGTAGCAAAGTAGCCAACTCCCGCCATTTTTCTCATCATTAACGTAGGAACCAAGCCCACACAAAACGCAATTACACTCGCCAAAATCGTTATCCATTTTTTACGATTAAAAGGCAAGAATGCCAGCAAAACCATGAGAAATGCGCAAAACGATGCCACCAAAGCCGAGGCTTTTACCAACACGGCAATAGCAGCTAACAAACCCAACAACACTGCCCATTTTAATTTTTGCTGTTGTATAAGAAGCAGCGCAAAATAGAAGGTAACCACACTGGTTAAGGCGCTGAGAATATCGATATTAATAAAGTAATAAATCGATTGCGGGATGGCTGCAAAAAGCAAACCGGCTGCGGCAATTATTCGAATATCAGCATAGAACAAAGCCAAGGACTTGAGCAAGAAAAAAGCGAGAAAGAAGGCGATAATAACGTTGCAAAACCGAAGCGTATACAGTTTCGCATAGGGCGACCAAGAATTGGGTAGAGAATGAAAAATGGTTCCTACCGGTAAATAATAAATGGGCGAAGAATGCGATTGTTGGTGCTCAATTTTAGCGAAAACATCTACAAAAACCTCTTTTGGCGTGCGGTACTGCAAGTTGATAATGGGCATGAAAGATGGGTTTTGCAATTCGCCTATTAAGTATTGGTCAGATTGCACCTCGTGCGCCATTTCGAGGGTTAGCGTATCGTATACAAATATGGTATCGTGGTAGTTATAGCCGCGCGCCCATTTTAAAGCGGTATCGAAGTTGGGCAGCTCATCACTCGTTCCAAAAAACGGATAAGCAGCAGACATCACAAGCACTTTAACAGCAAAAATGCTGGCGACCAAGAGTAAAATAACGTGCTTGTAAGTTTTAAAGAAGTCTTCGTTCATTATTCGGTGCTAAGCGTTAAGTTTGTTCACCTCGAAAATGAGCAATATTTCTCAATGAAGAATCATATTCAGCTCGTATTTATAATTGGCCTAGTCGGATTTCTTCTTCGGTTTTTATTGTGGTGGAATGTTCCGCCAGAGGTGTTGTATGACGACCACTTTGAACCCACATTTTTGCTTTTGGCTAACGGTTTTTACCCACCTCCTGATGCGTGTTTCGAGTGTTTTCAGCCACCCGTTTTTTACACCCTTAATGCTGGTGTTGTACAAATTTTACGTCTTTTTACAGACAGCGAATCGCTCATCAAAAAAGCGCTACAAGGGGTTACCTTTTTGTTTGGTGTAGGAGCCATTCCTCTTATTTGGGGAATTCTAAAACAGTTCAAATTCTCAGTATTTATAAAAATTTTACTCTTTGCGGCTTTTTGTTTTTTGCCGAGACACATTTTTATGGGCGTTACTCATAGCAACGATTCTGCGCTGTATTTTTGGGTGTTTGCATCGGTATATGCCGTGTTGTTGTGGCCCAAAAAACGGCATCTCTCTTATTGGCGGCTAGTAATTGCTGTTGGTATTTCACTAGCAGTTCTCACTAAATCTATTGCCATTGTGCTGTTTCCGTTTGCGGCAATTTATGCCGCATTTTACAATAAAAACCAATCGTTAAAAAAGAGAATTTCAACTTCTTTATGGGTAGTTAGCCTGCCTTTAGTGGCGTTTACCTCGCATCTAGCTTGGAAAAGCCAATTTATTGGCAATCCACTAAAAATGAATTTAGAAATTTTCGGGATGGAAATTCCCCAACGGCCTGGTACACGAGATATTCACACCTTCAATTTGTGGGAATATTGGAAAATGCCGCTGATTCGGCAAGAAAATTCAGAATCGCTCTTGGCTACGCTTTACCTGCAATTTTGGTTCGAGTCTGAACCCAAAATCTCGAATCGTTGGCACAGTGACCCAGAATTCGACAGCCAATACCAATTGTACATTAACTACCAATCCATTCCGGTTATTCCGAACTGGGAAAATGTTTCTAACCAGTTTCTGTTTTTCGGTAGAGCGGCCCTATTAATAGGTTTGCCTTTTTTATTGTTTCTCTGGCTTGGCATAGGCCGTTTCTTTTACACATTAGTTGCTCAAAAACACTTCGATGTAGTAGGCTTGGCTTTGTTGAGCTTGCTTGCGCTCAACCTTGCAGGTATTATTTCTTTAACCGCCAATTATCCGCTCTACTCGTTTATGAAAGGTGCTTTTTTACTTACCTCGCTGCCCACGTTTCTCTATTTTATGGGAAAGGGAATTGAGTTAACGCACCGCTTTATCTCCCCAAAACTGACAGTGATTCCAGTGGTAATTTTAGCCCTTTACACCTCTAGTTACTGTGCATTATTAGCCATTGAATACGCATGAGAAAAGAAGTTGGTTTACTCATTGCTTTTGTAGTTTACTTGGGCGTTGGCTTGTTTTGCTCAAAAGATTTTGGCGTTGCTTGGGACGACTGGATAATGCGAGACAATGCGCTGAGAAACATCGAATGGGCCACTGAATTCATCAACCATTCAGCAACGTCTCGCGAAGAGATTTTTCAAGGAAATATAGACGAACACGGCCCTGCTTTTCAGCTTTTGTTGGTAGCTGCCGAACAATTGACAGGAGCCACCGAACCCGCCCAAATTATTCGCGTTAGGCAGGTTACTACTTTTCTATTTTTCGCTTTATTGAGTATTGGTTTTTATCGTTTGCTCCGTTTGGGTGGTTTTTCATCTTTTTACGCTTTTCTAGGGTGGATTTCACTGATTTTCTATCCCCGAATTTTCACGCATTCCATCATTAATTCGAAAGATCCTATTTTGATGTTGCTCTTTGTCTGGCTCGCCTATTTTCTATTAAAAATAGCTCTGCAGAACCGCACAAAGTGGCACTTGCTTTTCGCCATCACTTTAGGCATTGCTACTGATATTCGCATTATTTCGCTCTTATTTCTGGGCCTGTATGTTGTGCAATTTTTGGTTTTGACATACCGCCAACCTCAACAACTGAAGCGTTCTTTTGCTCTTTTCTTACTGGTTTTTGCCCTTTTTGTGAGTTCTTCCATTTTGGTTTGGCCGTATTTATGGCACCATCCGTTGCAAAGTTTTTGGCAACAATTCAGTGTAATTACCGATGTTAAACAACCTAACTTCACCCTGTTTTTAGGTGAATTTTTTGCTCCCAAAGAAGCTCCTCGTTGGTATTTGCCCGCATTTTTAATTATGACCTTGCCTGCCGCTTTATGGGTATTTATATCGGTAGGAACCGTTGATCGGTTTCGTCATCTTTTTCACAATTTTTGGAAAGAAATCACCCAAAATAATGCATTTTACTTATCAGCATTTGTAGTTTCAATACCTCTATTGGCAGCTGTTTTGCTAAAGCCGGTTTTTTACAATGGCTGGCGCCATTTTCAGTTTATTTTTCCGTTTTTAATTGTTTTAGCTCTGTATGGTTTGCGGTTTTTTAAACGGTTTAAATTCGTTTATGCTCTATATCCGCATCGTTGGGCATTGGCTTCTTTAGGGTATATTCTTCTCTTGAGTTATACGGTTTGGTTGCATCCGAAAGGCGGTTCCTACTACAATTTTTGGGTAGGAAATAATTTAGAGCAACAACTCGAATGCGATTATTGGGGCGTTAATTTTAAACAAGGTTGGGAGTATATTTTAGAAAATACAGAAGGAGAATTAACGGTAATGGTTTCTGATTGGCCAGGAAAACTCAACTACGATTTGTTGCCAGCAACCGAAATACAACGCATTACCTTGGTAAACTCACTCGAAGAAGCCGATTATTTTATCACCAACCACCTTCATTTTAAAGACTTTTCTACTCCGCTTTGGCATTCGTTTTATTTTGGCCCACACCGACCAGCTTTGGGCAACGAGGTGTTTTCGCTTTCTACTCCGCAGGCAACGGTTTTACGGGTATATCAGCTTCGATAGAATCGAGGTGAGCTTGGTAAAACGCTTGCACTTCTGGCGGATTTGAATAGGTTAAATCATACGAGAAACGCTCGAGCATTTCGAGCAAAACAACATCAGGATAGCCTTGCTCAAACACATCGGTTCTAAACTGGTGAGTCCAAATGTATTTAGCTTCACTAAAGTGATTGTTCAAATGTTGAAACCAAAAATTGGTAAACGAATCTCTAAAAACCAGCAGTGTTAATTCTGGCTTTACGGTTTTGTTGACATACTTAATTCCGTACTCGCTAAAAAATTGGTTAATCTCTTCTTCAATTTCCACTTTCTCATAATGCGTTGGGAAATTAGGAATCACTACTGGTCCTTTTCTTTCGTAGTAATCGCTTAACCCCAACAACCTAGGCAAATCGCCCGCATGGTCTGCATGCTCGCCAATGGCCATATCTTCTAGGCCATAAATATCTTCAAAGCCCTCAATATCTTCTGCCCACCGCCTCGCAATTTGCTTGTAAGCTACAAAGGCGCCCATGTGATTCCAGTGGGTATCTTTTCTGTAATACAAATCGCCCAAAATCTTATGGTTTTTCATCTCCTCTTTTAACTCAATAACATTGAGCGAAGTGGTAGCTTTTAAATACGCAATTACCTGATCGGTTTTTGTCATTTCGTTTTTCGCCTTAAGCTGATAAGGCAACATTTCAGGATACACAGCGTGTTTTAACGGAGGGAAAGTCACATAAAACTTTGATCCATGTTGATGCAGCCAATGTTCGCGTTCCAACAAATTTCTACGAATTGTTTCTAGCGTTGCCGTATCGTACGGGTATTCGTTAATATATACTTCGCCCACCAACTCACCGCGGTAAAACATCCAGCCCTCTTTACCAATGAGCACGGTAGACAAATCGTTGGCCTGATTAAAAAGTAAAACGTTAATTAAATTATCGGTAGAGATTAAATCTGCTCGTGCCCCAAAATGATCAGAAAAATAATTGTCGATCCGTTGAGTAGCCTGCCCTACAGCCAAAGTATCGAGGTTTTCTAAGTTAACAGCCAACCTCTTTTCTTCAGGAAAATAAGTGATGGGTGTAGAAAACCACCACAAAATGCCTGGCAAAGAAATCACCAAACAAAACGCCATTACAAACCAACCATCACGTATTACTACATACCGTTTCTTGGTAGAGAAAAACAAAAAGCCGAAAAACAGCACTACCCAAACTACATAGGCCACGTAAAGATGAGCTCTAAACACCAACCGATCTATCAGTTTAAAAACAGGCACCATTTCGTTATTAAACACCACGTATGGGTCTGGCCCGGTAGGAACCCATTTTAAGGTTTGGTCATTGTTTACCAGCTCTACTCGAAGATCGTTGCTTAAACAAAAAGCCTCTTGAATTTCTTTAGGCTGCAAACGGATGTAGCTTAATGCATTTTTCAGCACCAAACCGTTAACCTCAATAGGCTGATCACATTCAAAGTCGAGTCGAACACTTTCGATAGGGTCTCTTTCTGAAGTAAACTTGATGGGTACAGAAGCTGGGTCTGTAGGATTGTAATACACATTTACGCCATCTGCAAACGAGTTGGTTTTTGAAAACATGAAACCGTAAATGCAATTGGGCTCTGTTTTCCAATCGAAGGCCAATTCTGCCCTAGAACGGTGATGGGCTAAACGCTCCAATACATGATAAAATCCAAAAGCAAAAACTAGCGCTACTAAAAGCGCTGCTAAAGCATTTATAGTGCTTGTGTTTCTTATGCGCAATAGAACAAAGTAGAACAGCAACAATGCTAAAACACTTACTATCAACACGAAAACAAGCTGCAAGAACGCATGTTTTTTCGATGAAATGGCAAAAGAAGAGAGATCAATTTCTGCTACAATTTGCTGGTCTTGTGGTTGAAGTGTATTGGAGTTGATTTTGGATCCTTCTAAGAGCTTAAAACCCGGAATTTTTTCAAATTCTCGAGCTGAAATCGGTAAAAAAGATCGCGCATATTGAAAACCATTCAGCTGCAAACTTCCTGGTGTTTCGGTATATTTCACCACCATTTTTGCACGATCTGGTTGAGCACTTTGAAAACTTACCAACTTACTTTGCCCTGCTTTTAAATCGAAGTTTAACGGGTATTCTGGTGCTTCTACATCGGTTATAATCAAGTTTAACTCGGCCGCTTTACTCGATTCTACACTTAGGTTGTAAGTATGCGTATTAACGGGTTTTGCCAAAGTAAAATACAGCAAACATCCCGTGCAAACAGCCAATGTTAGCGCCAACAAAAAACTTCTTATATCGATTTTCTTTGCCATGCTAGAAACGGAAATAAATAAACGGGTTGTAAGTAGTAGATGCAATCGATAAGCAGCAAATCACCAATAGTAGCAATAAAGAAAATTGGCGAATTCCTCTAAAAACAGGTATAAGCGGTTCAAATTTATGGGCTGTAAAAACACTCATTTTCCAATTTACACTGAACAAAACCCCTAAAACCATGAAAAAAATGTGTTTTGATCCTATTTCGGCAGGAACCGAACTACCGTTAAACGCTAGTAAGTGTGAACAGAAATTTACCGCTTCTGAAAAATCGATTATTCTAAAAAACACCCATCCTACCATTACCACGAGTAAAGTGTAAACATGGCTAAACACCTTGTTTTTAGTCACCCACGATAACCACCCTGCTCTTTCTACTAACAAGAAAGCACCGTGAAAAAGCCCCCAAAAAACAAAATTCCAGCTGGCACCATGCCATAAGCCCGTTAAGAAAAACACGATTAATAAGTTGACGTAGGTACGTTGTTGTCCTTTTCTGTTTCCGCCCAACGGAATGTACAAGTAATCTCGAAACCAAGTAGAGAGAGAAATATGCCAACGCCTCCAAAATTCTTGAATACTCTTAGCTTGATAAGGAAAGTTGAAATTTTCGTGAAAATGGAACCCAAACATTCGTCCTAAACCAATAGCCATGTCTGAATAGCCAGAAAAATCGAAATAAATTTGAAGGGTATAGGCCACCATACCTAACCAAGCGGCACCGGTATTCCACGCATCGGGTTGGTTCATAATAGCGTCTGCCACAAAGCCTGCGTTGTTAGCGATAAGAACTTTTTTGCCCAAACCCACCACAAACCGATCAATTCCTGATTGAAAAAGACGTAGGTGAGAAACTCTTCTTTTTAGCTCGGTAGCCACATGATGGTAACGAACAATGGGTCCTGCAATAAGTTGCGGAAAAAGAGTAATGTATAAAAAGATGTTTAGTGGATTTTTCTGTACACTTCCATCGCCTCGTTTTACATCTACCAGATAGCTAATTGCTTGAAAAGTAAAAAACGAAACACCAATGGGCAGTGGAATATTCAAATGGCCAACAGCCCAATCTTCAGGTACAATTTGGTTTAAGTTCTCTACCGCAAAGTTGGCATATTTAGCCACAATTAAAATCGCTAAGTTTACGGTAACACCTATGTAAAGTGGCCAATTAGCGCCTTTATATCGATCTATTAGCAAGCCCATGCAATAATTGAGCAAACTCGAAAACAAGATTACCACCACAAAAACGGGTTCTCCCCAAGCGTAAAACACCAAGCTAGCGAGCAGTAAAAAGGCGTTTTTCCATTTAATGGTAGGAACCAAATGGTAAATCAACAATACCAGCGGTAAAAAGAAAAACAAAAAAGTGATGGAGCTGAAAACCATTTATGCGGTACCGATTTTAACGAGGCGTAAAACTATTAGAAAAATGCTTTTTACGAATTGAATTCTCAAGAAAAGTAGAAGAAATACAGTGGTTAATCTATTTCAACCTGTGTAATTGTTTCCCCAAAATCTTAAGAAGATAGTTCACGATTGATTTTATTCAAATTACCGCCTGTTTGCCAGCTTTTCGCTAAAGAAGTGTTTTTGTATTTTCTATGCAAAAAGAACAGCTTCATGAACGCTGTTCAATTCATTCTCGTTAAATTTAAGAGGGATGTGGAAGACAAAAAGCTAGAAACACGCAATGCAATCGCGGGGGAGCGAGCATAAGATAATTTTAGATTTTTCTTGGGTAGGAAGTTACTAGTTGCGGCAAGGATGCCGCTTGTATAGAAGCGTAGCGAGGACGCTACGCTTAGCAATGAGCTCAACCTTGAGATTAAAAACTGTAAGTCGATAGCCATTTATAATAATCATGGTCAGCGGGTGTACAACCAACCTCGTTTAAAATCGATCAACACGAGCAATTGGGCACCTGGTTTGTACGTTTATTATGCAACGCTTAATTCTGGACAAGTAATTCAAGGCAAGTGCATAAAATATTAACCTTATTATTTATTTGTTTTAGTGGTTTGGCGCAGTGCCAAACCACTTTTAATAAGATCATTCAAAGAGACTCTGCCCAATCTACTGGATCCTTTTTTGTTTTGGAAAATGATTCGGGTTATT